>NZ_JTAM01000001.1 GCF_000812565.1 Flammeovirga sp. OC4
CTGAAGACCAAACTAAGCCCTAATTATTGTAGCCAGTTTTTATTGTTCTTAATCATTTATTTATCTGTCCAATCTGGTGATTTGCAGGTACCACCAATTATTTTCCAACTCCTAGTTTGATTATCATAAACAAATCTAAAATCAGGTCTATATCCATTTGTTCCACCACAAGCAAGTGAATAATTTGCTTCTCGGAAATGCAGTCCATTTTTAAAGAAAATTCCTTTTTTTACTTTTAATGCTAAATCCCCGAAGTTTATATCAACCGTATCTTTTGAAATCTGTTTATGTGTAACTCTATATAACTTTAATGTCTTGCCATGCTTATAGGCATAATCAAATAATTCATCGTCTGAAAGAAATTTATAAACACTATTCTTGTCAAAATCATTCTTAATCCTATCAGTCTGCTCATTTGGTTCAATGAATTTTTGTCCGCTCGATAATAGCAAATCAAATCGGCTGTTTAAAGCTTTTATATAGATACTATCCAATGTCAGTTTGTCAATTTGCTCTTGATTATTCGGAAATTTTTCAAGCAGTAATTTAATCTCTTCGAAATGCTCTGTCTTAGGATAAATCAAAACAATTCCATTACCGTTTCCATAAATATTTTTTTGCTCCTCACTTTTAATTACTTCAATTTTCTCTATCCAGTCTGGATTAATTGAATCTGGAACAGTATCTAAAAGATATTCTGTTTTGTCCATTTTGATTACAAACTTGGGCAAAGAATCAGGTGGTACATTAGTAATTCGAACAGCAAAACCATCCAAATCCTGTCCAAAAGTTAAAAATGAAATCGAAAAAATCAGTATGGTAAATATGTATCTCATTTGCACTTCGGTTTCTTAAATTGGCTACAACGTAATTGCTAAACTACGACCAGCGGGCGTGTCGACCGGTGGATGGAGATTAGCTAATGTTATAGCCTTTTTAAAATTTAAATTAATCTTGCGAATCATATAACTCATTTTTAATTTCCCAAATACCATTCACTTTATTTAGAAATACAAACTTTCCAAATCCACACATGCCAACACAATTATTTTGAAAATAAAGGCAAGCTTTATCCTTACCCTGATTATATATAATTCTTGAATAAGTAATTATTTTCTCACCAAATTTTCGTTTTACACTTTGATTAATATCTACTGGAATCAGTTTATAATCCCCGATATTATTAATTCTTTCTACATCTAGTTTAACACTAAAGTTCTTTTTTAAGGAGAACTCTTTCCCAAGATTCCTAAATTCTATGTCATCTAATTTTAATAAGCGTTCTTCAGATATTCTTAGTTTACGATGTCTCTCTAAACTATCTAAAGTTACTAAATATTGAGTGAAATATATCTTATAACGGCCATCTTTTGGTAGATCCTTCTCGTCATATAAAAAGTTATCATAACCAAATTCTCTTTCAATTCCTTCAAGAGTTACAGGAGCAGGAATAGTCAGATGCACAAAAGTCGAATTGATAATTTTATAATCATCTTCACTTGGAATATAAACATTATTATTTTTGTCGTTGTCAGAATTTGAGTTACAACTCAGTAATATTAGTGCACTAAAAAAAAATAGATAACTTCTCATTTTATATTTATTGGCTATAACGAACCATGTAAAAGCAGTTAGCTATCCCACGGGGTAGCTAATTGACTTTTACAATTTGTTATGCTTAGTTTTTTTATTTGATGGTTTAATTTCTTTTTCAATTAATTTTCCATATTCATCAAAGTATTTTACAATTTTTCTTTTCTTCCTCCTTTGGTAAACTTCTATCTTTTCTATATTTCCAAGTGAATCATAATATTCTATTTCTTGTTTTCTTGGTGAGTTAATTTTCAATTCTTCAAGACTTCCAGAATCATTATAATATTCTGCTTTTTGAAAATCAAAATCACCAACTTTATAATAATACTTACTATAAATAATTCCATTTCTTCTGTATTCAACTAGCTCATATGGTTTTCCATCTATGAATTTACCTTCAATATGTTTGTTACCATTGAAATAATAACTAATTTCTTTTCCATTGCTCAAATTATTACAATTAAAATAATTCCAATTTGAAGAATGTAGAGCAGTAGAAAAAGTTCGACGAATTTTTGGAATACAGACTGTATCAGTGTAAAAGTTTGTGTCCTCAATAAACAAAAAACTATTAGACTCACTTATTACATAACTTAAATAATCAGTATCGGTACTGACAATATTAGCATCAAGCATATAAAATCCTTTTGAGGGCAGAATTACTTTAAATTCATTGGATTTATAAGTAGAATCATTTGCAAAATCATAAATCTCATACTCAAGGTTTATAACTGAGTCTAAACATTCGTCCCAAAAAGATAATTCAACTTCAACTTGAGCATTAGTAGAAGTAAATGAAATTAATAATAATATAGTTAATATTTTATTCATAGATTAAGCATAACGTGATGACTAAACTCGTGAGCGGTTGCGTCAACCGTGATTGGAGTTTAGTTGATGTTAGCAATATTTACTTTTCAAATTTGTTTTTAAGTTTCTGAAATTCTGTCCAAGTATTGTATGAGTCATCATAAGAAAGATTAATACGTTCAAAATTATCATTTATGTTTGAATCTCTAAATCCTAACCTTGCAGAGTATTTTCGACCCGCATGAAATGGAATATCAAATTCAAGACTTTTTTTCATTAATTTTTTTAAATATCGTTTAAAGTATCGTGTTTTATTTTTTGATACTATATATGTTTTAGAAGTAATCACTTTTGGTTTTGGATAATTATTTTCATCACAACTTTTTGAATATATTGTTATTTTAGTTTTAAATTTTTGATCCTCTCTAAATAATTCAATCACCTCTTCATGTCCCCCAAATTCTCCACAATCGTCAAAATACCCCTTTAAAGTCAAAATATATCTATCAGTAATAGATCCAAATGGATGTTTTTCTATTTGAGAAAATGCTTGAATACTTATAAGTAGAAAAATTAATGTTTGTATAGTTTTTTGCATGATAATTATTGCTAACATTTGATAAACACCACTGTTCACTTTATTCCCAATAATGTGACCTAGTGGCGTATATACAATAGTAAAATAGTTTACTTCTTTCAAGGTAGGAAAGAAATTCTAACAATCAAACGCAATACATTATTATTCTAATACATATTACAAATTATCAAGAGGACTTTGTATTTCACGTACTACTTTAGTACTCACGTGAGTATAAATCTGTGTTGTCATTGATGAATTGTGACCTAATAGTGATTGTATGTATCTTAAATCGACTCCATTTTCTAACAAATGTGTTGCAAAACTATGACGAAGAGTATGGACCGTCACTCGTTTCTGAATTTTGGATTTTATGACAGCACGTTTAAGGATTTTAGATACTGAAGTTCTACTATATTTCATTCCTTCCTTTTCCCCTTCAAATAGATACTTTTTCGGACGATAATTTTTAAAATACTCTCTTAAGATCAATAAGTTCTTTTCAGAGAGAAGTGTATTTCTATCTTTATTTCCTTTTCCTTCTACTACCCTTATCAACATCCTCTTTGAATCGATATCCTTTATCTCCAAATTGATTAACTCTCCTATTCTCAGGCCTGCAGAATAAATAGTCATCAATATCGCTTTGTGTTTAATATTTCTTGTATTCGTAAAAATTGATTTTATTTCTCCAGTACTCAATACAACGGGTAAACGTTCTTTTTTCCTTGGACGCTGCACATTATAATAACAATAGTCCCTTTCCAGCACCCTTTCTAAGTAAAATTTTACTGCATTCAGTGCTTGATTTTGGTAAGAATCAGATCTTTTTTCAACGGAAACAATATGAAAAAGGTATTGTTCTAATAGTGTCTTTGATAATTGTCCATCTTCTATAGTTCTTATATCCTGATATCCTTTACGGTATAAATGATCGAGGTATTTTTGTAACATTGAAGTATAAATCTGAGCGGTATTTAAAGCATATCGATACAATTCAAGCTTTTTGACTAATGCTATCAGATGTATTGCTTTGTATTTGGGATAGAGTTTGGGAATTTTCTTGTAGAATGACTCATAACTCAACTCTTCAGATTCAGTTAAAGCTTCTTTGTTATTACTCTGAAAAACAGCCTTTGTATCTACCCATGCTATTCCTATAAAAGTAGTAAAAACAGAAAGATACTAAGAAAATAGACTCTATAGCATTTATATTATTCAGTAGTATATCAAAACAGGTTTAGATTGTTAGGCACTAACTTTATCTACTTTCTAGTTTTTCTAATCTTTTTTGAAGTTTAAGAAGTTTTTTTTCGAATGTTTCTAACTTCTCAATTTTTTTAGCTTGTTCTATAATTTTCTTGTCTTGTTGAATTATATATAGAGTCAATTCTTCAATTTTCTGTAACAGCTTAGAATCCATCTCTCCTAAAAGAATTCCATTTTCTTTAACTTCACTCTCACTCGGAATATCTTTTAAATGTCCTTTTTCTTTAATATGGCTTTCAACCTCTTGAAGTGTTGGTAACTTATAATTTTCATAAAAAACAAAGTCAGACCATCCCGTTTCAACTTTAATTTCTTTAGCTCTAATTTTTCCATTTACAGCAAGTTTCCATATACCTGGATTATAAGTACCTATTCCAACATTTCCATTTTGTTGTACCCATAAAGTATATTGGTTATCATCTGTCCCCAAGTAAATACCTCCATCATTAGCTGTCCCATATCCTATGTGTGCTTTTTTTTCTAAGCCAATTCTCTCAAAACCAATAAATTTAGTATTCCCATTTTTAATTGATAATTTAGTTGAATAATTTGTCGTTCCAATTCCTATAGTTCCACTAAAATAAGTTTGGGTAGAATAAATTTGAAAATCGTCTAGATTACCAGACGTTGTTTGATATTTTGAAATCCTTAATTTAGACAATGCTACACCTCCAGATTGAATGTAAGCATACCCTGTACTATGACCACCCCATAATTTCAAAGCAGGCATCAATGAATTGTTATTATCTCCAATAATTATATTTGTTCCACCACCAAAAACATGAAATTTAGCCTCTGGGTTATTTGTTCCGATTCCAACATTTCCATTTTTATAGATAAAATCATTCTTTAATCCAGTTTCAGTCTGAATTTTTTCTTGTGCTTTTATTTTAAAACTTATTCCTATCAAAGCTATTATTATAAGTTTTATTTTCATATTTTTTAAAATTTAGTTCTTGATGCTTGTACCCAATATTTAATCAACACCATACTCCACTTTATTCTAAATAATGTGAAAGTGGCATTTGTACAACAATAAAATAGTTTACTATCTTGAAAGATAAAAAAGATACTCTAACTTTCAAATACAATATTTTACTATTCTATTATAAATGACGGAGGGTGTGATTTTTGAAATAATGTTATACTACATTTAGTTATATAGTTCTAATCTTTAAAAAGGTCCTATTTATATAAGAATACTTCAAAAAAGAAAAATTAAAACTTGATACCAACGATCAACATATCATCAACTTGTTCCCAATTTCCAATACTTCTCCAATTATTGATTGTAATGCCTAATTCTCTTTTCTGTTCTTCTACAGTTTTCGAGGATACTTCCAATAAAGTTTCTCTAAATTTCTTCACTAGAAATTTTTTCGCATTTGGTCCTCCGAATTGGTCTTGATAACCGTCAGTCGCCATATACAAACAATCTCCGGCTTGAATTTCCCAATGATGCTCTTCGTAAGAAAGGTTAAGCTCACCTCCGATTGATTTTCGGGTGGCCTTCAACTTGTGGATTTCGTTGTCACGTACCAAATAGATAGGGTTTTTGGCTCCTGCACAATACAATTGATTCCCATTAACGGCAATGATAGACATATCCATACCGTCATTGTTCATTGTTTTTTCTTGTTGAAGATTTCTAACTACAATATTGTTAAGTTCCTTGAGAATTTCTGAAGGAGAAAATATCCTTTTTCCTCTGACAATTTCATAAAGTGAACTTGCTCCCATCATGGACATCAGTGCTCCTGGTACCCCGTGACCGGTACAATCGATACAAGCATAAATTTTCCAATCATCTTGTTCTGTAAACCAATAGAAATCGCCACTAACAATATCTTTGGGTTGATTGAAAATGAAATTATTAGGAAAGGCATGATCAATCACTTGTTGCGACGGTAATATAGAAGACTGTATCAGAAGGGCACTTTTGATACTATTAGAAATTTTCTGATTTTGATAATTTAATTGTTTTCCTTGTGCCTCAGAGTGTTCTAATGTCTCTTTGAGAATATCATTTTTCTTTAATAATTCCTCATTCACATTTTCGATCTCAATATTGGCCATCTCAATCTTATCCAATGCTGAAGTCAGCTTAAAGTTCAGCTTTTTGGTTTTCCTTTGATTGAGATAAATATAGTAGAGAAAAACTAATAATATCAGTACAATAATAATGGTAAAATAGATGAACTTTTGCTGAGCATCTAAACGATTACTTGATTTTAGTTCAATTTCTCTCAATACATCATTTTCATCTTTCTGATCTTCCACTTCGTGAAAGGCTTGCATATCAGCGACAGCTTCACTCTTTTGAATATCAAATAAACTATCAGAAAGGATTATACTTTTCTCGTAAAAATATATAGCTTGATCTTTATTTAAACTCTTCAGTGTTTCGGCTAACTTCAATGAGACATCGTATTCAAAATCCAATAATTTGTTTGATTTCGTGATCTTGTAGGCCCTTTCAAACACCTCATACGCTTTATTGAATTGTTTTCTTTTGAGATAATAATCTCCAATAGCTAAATAAGAATTTAATTTCGGTAATGGTAAATCTTTCTTATTTGCTTCTTTTACGGTGATCAAAAATATTTTTCTAGCCAAAGAGTAATCTCCCTGACTCATTGCAAGCTGTCCTTTTAGAATGGAAAATAAAACATAGGATTCAAAGTCATTATTTTTAGTAAACAACTTCAGGTCATTAATCCTTGTCAATACTTTTGACAGTTCATCGTATTCTTTAAATACAAGGTGTATATCAGCAATGTTCAACAAAGCAGTGCCTTTTATTCTATCTAAATAAACGTTCGTCGAATCGATTTCCAGTTTTAATATATCTTCAAAAACCTCAAAAGCTTGAACATATTCTTTATGCTGCAAATAAATGTAACCAATGTTATTCAACGTATAGGCTAGATCTACCTTATCTTCTCTTTGCTTATCAATTTCATAAGCAATTTTCAAGAGGTTTAGTGCAGTAGCTGTTTTTCCTTGAGCCGTATAAACGGTAGCGAGGTTGGTATGCCCTGATGAAATCAATTGAAGTTCATAGGCTTCTTCTGCCACATCAATGGCTTTTTCACAATAATATTCAGCAGTATCAATTGCCCCTAAATACTCATAGTAAGCACATAGATTAGAATAAAAGTCAAAAATCCGATGATGATCATTTGAAACCTTTACACAGTCCGACTCTATGTCCAACCAAGCCTTGGCACTATCTAGTTTACCTAGAGTTAAAGATTCACTAATTTTTCCTGCTATATATTGTCCCTCGTCAAAAGTGGAGTCATTACTTAAAAGTATACTATCATCAAGTTTAGCAAAAGAACATATATGAACGAATAAAAAAAATAGTAGTACTGCTACTTGTTTCAAAAATTTCTTCAAGAACATATTTTAAATAAGAGTATCAGCCAAAAATACGAAAACACATCAATAATTCTGTATAATCCACGAGGAAAAGTAAAAATGATTTATTAAAATTAACCTTAAAGAATTTTAACGTGATTAAAAGTAATTGATTATGAAGCAATTTTTGGGTGTAGACATCGGTGGTACAAACGTCAAATTTGGTGTTGTAGATTCCGATGGCAACATTATTAAGAAAAAAAATACCCTACTGCGGAAGTTTCTGAAGGTGGTGACTTCTGTGGTAATTTCTCAAAATTACTCGCCAAAAGACTAAAAAAATACCCTGATATTGCTTCTGTAGGTATAGGTATACCTGGTACTATCTCAGCAGACGGAACTTCAACACTTGATTTACCCAACGTACCTGCGTTAGGTAATCAACCTTTAGTGAAAATCCTGAAAAAGGATTTCCCATCACTTCCTATTGCTATGGACAATGATGCCAATGCAGCTGCTCTCGGTGAGCTTCACTTTGGTCTGGAAAACATCCCTGATACTTATCTATTCATCACACTAGGAACTGGTGTTGGTGGAGGTTGTGTAATCAACGGACAAGTGTTCAAAGGTGGTGATGGCAACGGACTTGAAATTGGTCATGTGATGTCCAGTACAGGACATACAATTGAGCAAAACATCGGTAAAGCGGGCATCATCAATATGGCCCAGGATTATATACAAGAAGGGAAACTTTCGACGACTTTATCTGGTGAGTTTGATGCCAAAATGGTCGCTACTGCCGCTCATGAAGGCGATGAACTTGCCTTACAGGTTTATCATGATATGGGTAAATATGTTGGTGAGTTGATTGTTTCCGTGGTCAGAGTGTTAGACATCAAAACAATTCTTATTGGTGGTGGTGTTTCTGAAACTTTTGATTATTTGAAAGGAAACATGTATGAAGTCATCAATGCTTTCTTACCTGAGTATTATACCAATGCTTTAGATATTCGTTTGGCTACTCTAGGCAATAATGCAGGTATTTTAGGTGCAGCTTCATTAGGTATTAATGCAATTGAACTAAAATAATAGTTACTACATTAAAAACCACGATTGATTGTTGATGATAAATTTCGTTCAATAATCAATCGTGGTTTTAATGATTCATTTGAACATTGTATGTAACATCATTATACATAACTATTATTCGAACCTCTATTGCTAATACACTGTAAACTAAATTTCCGTCAATTCATTTAATTTCTCTTATAAAGGATAAATGGTAGTGTATTATGGTTCGCGAGGACGTTTTACTAAAACGTCCCTACATAACTACATTTTAGAAGATGATTAAAAAACCTTTGTCTTTTGACATGTAATCAGACATCGTCTAGTAGTATCTCCCTCGGCCTTGAAGGGAAAAGCGTTAAGAATTTCATGAATTGAGCTGTTAAAAATGATTTTCTTGTTTGAGCAAAGCGAGTTTAAAATCATTGAGGCGAGAGGAATGTAATTTAGCTTTTGACTTCTAAGCCTAGGTTTTTTGCTTCGTTTTTCATCAATGGAAAAATGAAGAAGAAAGAAGCTTGAAAGTAGATTCTATAAATGTTTTTATAAATATCAATTGAAAGTTGACGAAAATTTATGGCATTTAGAAATCAGGAGATTTCTGATGATCTGAATGACACGAATGACGCTATCGCTTAACATTCGCGCCAGTGGTCTTTCTACTCAATTCGTTAGGTAGTACTTCCTTTGGCCTTGAAGGGAAAAGCGTTAAGAATTTCATGAATTGAGCTGTTAAAAATGATTTTCTTGTTTGAGCAAAGCGAGTTTAAAATCATTTAGGCGAGAGGAATGTAATTTAGCTTTTGACTTCTAAGCCTAGGTTTTTTGCTTCGTTTTTCATCAATGGAAAAATGAAGAAGAAAGAAGCTTGAAAGTAGATTCTATAAATGTTTTTATAAATATCAATTGAAAGTTGACGAAAATTTATGGCATTTAGAAATCAGGAGATTTCTGATGATCTGAATGACACGAATGACGCTATCGCTTAACATTCGCGCCAGTGGTCTTTCTACTCAATTCGTTAGGTAGTACTTCCTTTGGCCTTGAAGGGAAAAGCGTTAAGAATTTCATGAATTGAGCTGTTAAAAATGATTTTCTTGTTTGAGCAAAGCGAGTTTAAAATCATTGAGGCGAGAAGAATGAAATTTAGCTTTTGACTTCTAAGCCTAGATTTTTTGCTTCGTTTTTCATCAATGGAAAAATGAAGAAGAAAGAAGCTTGAAAGTAGATTCAATAAATGTTTTTATAAATATCAATTGAAAGTTGACGAAAATTTATTTTACAGTGCATTTAACTTTTGAATTCAAAGGCTTGCAGAAATTTCAATTGATGGTGTACGATAATTTACCCCAAAAAGGTGATTTACCCTTCCTCCTTCTCCTCACACCATAAACTATCAAAAGATAGTACTCAATTTACTGTGTTTAATTGAATACCTGTTTATCTTTGCAGAAACTAAATTAGCACCATGAAAAAGATAGGTATTTTTGCATCAGGTACAGGATCGAATGCTTTCAAAATCATCAAACATTTTGAAGGAAATGATAACGTTGAGTTTGTTGTTCTTTCTAATAATAAAGATGCAGGCGTATTAGAAAAAGCGGCCTCACTGGGAATCCCTCATTATAGTTTCTTGAAAAAAGAATTTTCAAATGGAACTGTTTTAAATTTTTTAAAGGAAAACAATGTTGACCTCATTATCCTTGCAGGGTTCCTTTTATTAGTAAGTGAAGATATTATAGATCACTATCCTAATAAAGTCATTAATATCCACCCAGCACTATTACCAAAATATGGTGGCAAAGGGATGTATGGCATTAACGTTCATCGTGCAGTTGTAGAGAATAAAGAAAGTATTTCTGGTATTACCATTCATTATTGTAATCATGAATACGACGAAGGACAGTTTATCTTACAAGCTACAACACAGTTAGCGTCTACAGATACTCCTGAGGAAGTGGCTGCTAAGGTGTTAAAGTTAGAGCATTTTTATTTTCCAAGAGTGATTGAAAATATCCTAGGATAGTATAAAAGGTAAAGGCACTATTTTGTATCTCTATTGAAAGTTTTAAATTAGTGCTTTCAAAAAAATAACGATTTACTTTTTGGTACAGCATTATTCCAAATTGTAATAAAAAAATAAAATAATGGGAAGAGCATTCGAATTTAGAAAAGGAAGAAAATTAAAAAGATGGGCACATATGGCAAAGACCTTCACCCGTCTAGGTAAAGATATTGTAATTGCAATTAAAGAGGGTGGTTCTTCCGATCCTGATTCCAACTCAAGACTACGTGCGGTATTACAAAACTGTAAGGCTGAAAACATGCCGAAAGAGAATATCGAACGTGCCATCAAAAGAGCAACAGACAAGGATACTTCTAGTTATGATGAAAAACTATTTGAAGGTTATGCGCCTCACGGTATTGCTGTTTTGGTAGAAACTGCCACTGACAACAATAATAGAACAGTAGCTAACGTTCGTAGTTACTTCAACAAATGCAATGGTAGCTTAGGTACTTCTGGCTCAGTTGAATTTATGTTTGAGCATAAATGCCACTTCAAAATCGCCAAAGGCGAATTAGATATTGAAGAACTTGAGTTAGAATTGATCGACTTCGGTGCTGAAGAGGTTTTCGTTGAAGAAGCGGAAAACGATGAGGATGTTGAGAAAATCATGATCTATGGGGAATTCAAAAGCTTTGGTTCATTACAGAAAGCATTGGAAGATATGAGCATTGAAATCATCAGTTCTGGTTTAGAAAGAATTCCAACTACAACGAAGAAGTTGACTGCTGAACAAGAAGAAGAAGTAGACAAACTGATCGAAAAACTAGAGGAAGATGATGACGTACAACACGTTTATCATACAATGGGATAATTTTGTAGTATGAATTAAAGAGGTAACGTATATACATACCTCTCACATTATACACACCTTAAAAGCCATCTTTTTATGAAAATAAAGGGATGGCTTTTCTCATATTCAGAATCTTATGGATTTTTCGAAGAGAAATACCACTTTTTATACCACAGTTCTCTAAATTTCAATTGCTAAATATTAATAACCCATTTTTAGTTATGAAAATTTTAAATCTATTAATGTTGATCGGAATCTCGATCTTTGTACTTTCTTGTAGTGATGATGAAACAACATCTGGGAAAGACGTCAATCCTATCTATTTCTCTTTCGGTGAATCACTAACACTAAGTGATGAATTAGATATTGAAAACATCCAGGTATCATTTGATCATAGTACCAACAAAGTACGTATTGTCTCTCAGCTTACAACAACAATTGATGAAGCAAGCGTTGATGTAGTTTTTGATGCAACACTTAACCTAACAGGTTCGTCAAAGACAGATGATTACAAGTACACTATCATGGCTGATTCTGGTGCTACTTATTCACAAAGTTTACAGCTAGCTGCTGGTTGTTTGAATGTCAACCCAGACCCAGGGTTTGGTGTTGGTGTTGTACAAGAAGACTATGTGTATGAAAACTTTGTACAATGGGATGATTCTGCTTCGAAGTACTATATTTCTACAGCAGAGTTTATTGTATTCATGCTTGGTTTAGTTGATCCTGAGTTCTCATTACCTCCAGGAGTAGATCCAGGTTTTGGCCAATTCCCAAAAATCTGGCAAGCAGATGGATCGATTAAAGGATGTAGTGAACTACCTACTCTATTCAATTAGGAAATCCGGTTAATGGAGCAAAAAAAATAGCCTTAGTTTAAAAACTAAGGCTATTTTTTTTGGATATAGTTAAAACTAGATTTGAGCAGTTACTTTTGCTTCTAGTTCTTTTTTCGCTACTGCACCAATGATTTTATCCACTGGCTCACCACCTTTGAATACTAACATTGTAGGAATAGAACGGATACCGAATTTAGCAGCTGATTGAGGGTTAGCATCAACGTCTAATTTACCGATTACTGCGTCTGTCAATTCTACCGCTAGCTCGTCGATTACTGGAGCCATCATTAAACAAGGTCCACACCAAGTTGCCCAAAAATCAACTAAAACTGGTTTATCTGAATTTAATACAACTTCTTCGAAGTTAGCATCTGTGATTTCTACTGCTTTTCCCATTATAATATTATTTTATGTATGAACAAATTATCATATTTTCAATTACGTATATATAAAACGACGCTTACGTAATTTGGTTGCACAAATGTAGTAAAAATAAGAGCATAGTTACAAAGATTAAATCTATACCCTTATAGTTTTTATTTATACAGAAATGTAAGTGGTTTATCTTACCCAAGTTACCTTTTCCTCGATATCTTTTCTCTTACCAATTTTATTTTCACTAGGTATCTTACCCATATAAAATAAACCTAAAAACTCATCCTCTTCTCCCAAACCGAAAAACTCTTTCGATTCTTTGAATTTGACCATTCCTCCTGTACTCCAATAGCCACCATAACCTAAAGCTGTTACCGTTAATGCCATGTTCTGTACCGCACAAGCTACTGCTTCAATTTCTTCTACTTTAGGAATTTTGGGGTTACTTCCTCTTTTCATGATAATAGCAATCACATGTGAAGACTGTAAAGGCAACTTGACCAATTTTTCATAACGTGCCTGATCAAACTCTTCTTCTGAAGTATTGTCTTTATATATATTCCCTTGTGCCTCAGACAAAGCCTTTAACCCCTCTTTTTCAAAAACAAAGAAACGCCAAGGTTCAGTCAAGCCATGATTAGGAGCCCAATTTGCATTTTCTAAGATTAAATCAATGTGTTCATTAGGTATTTCTCCCTCTATATATTCATGAGGATAAAATGATCTTCTATCTTTTATTAGATTTGAAATGAGTTCAACTTTATTCATCATTAAGTTTTATTGTCAATTATTAGCTTAAAATTGAATACAATATTATAAATATATTTAAATGATGTATAAAAAAACTCTAACATTATTCTATTTTTGTTGTTACAATACACATACTATGGTTTGGAAAAAACCGACTACTTCTTGCATCGAAATATATTTAAACTTAAAAAAATGATAGACACAACTACCGTAAATTTTGAAGATACAAAAACGGCTTTTGAGTGGAGAAATGACAATGAATTGAAGCAAACGTATGCTTTATTTGCAATGATGCACTCCCCTGGTTTGGTGAAAGTTGGCACAACAATGTTGAACCTTGCTTTCAAATTAAGTTTACCTATTAAAGGAATAGTAAAGAAAACCTTATTTAAACAATTCTGTGGTGGAGAAACAATCCAAGACAGTAATGACACTATTGCTACATTAGGTAAATATAATATTGGGTCTATCTTGGATTACTCTGTAGAAGGTGCTCAAAATGACAAAAGTTTTGATACCACTGAGGCTGAAATTATTGAAACAATAAAAAAAGCAAGCCAAGATAACAATGTTCCTTTTTCTGTTTTTAAATTAACAGGTATTGCCGCTGTAAGTCTTTTAGAAAAAGTACATGCAGGCGAGGTGTTATCAGATGAAGAAGAAACACAATGGTCCAAAGTAGTCAAAAGGGTTGAAAACCTTTGTAAAACAGCTTATGAACATGATGTACGTATTTTCATTGATGCTGAAGAAACTTGGATGCAAGGTCCAGTTGATCAATTAGCCTACGACATGATGGTAAAATACAATAAGCAAAAAGCAATTGTTTACAATACTTACCAAATGTACCTACACAGCAAATTAGGCCAATTAAAATCTGATCTGGCAAAGGCTCAACAAGAAGGTTTTATTCTTGGTGTTAAATTGGTAAGAGGTGCGTACATGGAAAAAGAGGGAGAAAGAGCTCAAAAAATGAACTACCCTACTCCTATCCAACATACAAAGGAAGCTACTGATAGAGATTTCGATAAAGCACTTGAATTTATCATGGAAAACCATAATGATTTTGCTTTATGCGCAGGTTCTCACAACGAGAAAAGTAATCAACTATTAGTAGAACTAATGAGTAAATATAATGTAAGTGACAACAATCCGAATTTCTTCTTTGCTCAGTTATTTGGAATGAGTGATCACATTTCGTTTAACCTTTCTAAAGCAGGTTTCAACGTTGCAAAATATTTGCCTTACGGTCCTGTAAAAGAAGCGTTACCTTATTTATTCAGAAGAGCGGAAGAAAATACTTCAGTAGCTGGTCAAGCTAGTAGAGAATTAACTTTAGTTTCAAACGAGATAAAAAGAAGAAACCAATAGTAACTTTCTTAAGCAGTTGTACAATTAAAATTGCTTATTTGGAGTGTTGGGCAGTTGACGTTAACTTTTTGAAGTTCGACAGCTTTGACCTTCATATAGAGTACACATTGGACTTGTCTTTACATAAATTAAACTCTTAATGGGCTTATTAGGCCGATTAAGAGTTTTTTTTACATTTTTAAACACCTCAATGTTAATATTTTAATAAATAATTATATATATTGCTGATGATTATTAGATTAACGCATACAACTACTTACAACATGAAAGCAAAATTACTATTTTTTTTCGTCGGCTTATTTTTTTTAGTCTGTGCACATCATATAATGTCTGCCAAAAATTCTGAAAACGAGCAGAGTGAAGCCAATGTTAAAGTAATTTCTTTGGATCACAGTACTACTGTTCAAGAGTAGGTTTATTCTTCTTTCAAGACTTCTACTGAAGGAACTTTCGAAAGTGATCGCATAAACAATACTCCTATCAATATCGTCATAAGAATAACAATTCCACCCAATATTATGCTTTCCTTGAATGCAATATAAAAGGGTAAATCAAAGACAAAATACGCTAAGCACCAGGATCCAATCCAACCTAATATAATTCCTGTCAGGGTTGATATACTTCCAATAGAGAAGTATTCAATCAGGGATATACGTATTAGGTGTTTTTTCTTTGCACCTATCGCTCGCAGTACGCCGGCTTCTTTCTTTCTTTGGTATTTTCCGATGGACATAAAGCTCCAAAGTACCAGCAAGCCTGTAAATATACATAGGCCTCCCAACCAACGGAACACAAATGATACCCTGCCCAATATTTCATTGATTGAATTAAATATCAATCCTAAATCAATGGCTGACACGTTAGGGAATTGAGCAATTACCCTATTCTGTATTTGAGCAATTTTTGCCTTTTCTTTTATATTAAGTGCAAATACATAAATACTTGGTGCAGCTTCGAGAACACCTGATGGAAATAAGACTACAAAATTGGCTTCCATTCTAGCAAAATCCACTTTCCTGACATGTGCAATTTTAGTTTTCAATTCAAAACCTTGTACATTAAAGATTAAGATATCTTCAAATTGCAATCCCGAAGACTCCATAAAACTTTCTGACACTGAAATAGGCACCACTTCATTGATACTGGACTTCCCTACAAATTCGCCTTTTACGGTAACCTCATTTGGTTTTAGGTGATCACGATAAGTCACTCTATATTCCCTGTCAAAAATCCATCTCTTGATATTCTTCGTGGAATCTTTTAAAGCTACCTTCTTTGTTTCTCCATTAAGGTATTCCAATGACATGGTCACTACCGGAGCTTCTTGTTCTACAGCTAGTTTTTCGCTATTAATCATATCCAACAGCTTTGCCTTCTGTGATTTTTGAACATCATATAAGATAAGGTTTGCACTTCCATCATTTCCTACATCACTTACTTTATCCATTAAAATTCCTCTGATGGAAAGCATACAAATAATCAGAAAAACACCTAAACCTATGGTAGTTCCTAATAAAAGCGTCTGATTGTTGGGTCTAAACAATTGAGAAATTCCATATTTTAAGCTAAAAGACAATTGGTTTAAATCTCTCTTTTTCAAAACGGTAATTAGAGAAAAACAGATTCCACCCAAAATCAAAAGTACGACCAAGATCGCAAATAAAAATAGGAATGATTTGGTAAGATCCTCTAATAACCAATAAGAGAAAAATAAGACAAAACCACTAATGGTGACAAATAAGAGAAATGTCAACTTTTTATTATGCACTGTATTTCCTTCCAGAAGAAAAGACCTCAAGACATAGATTGGTGAAACATTTAAGATTTGCAATAACGGATACCAACCAAATAAAATAGAAATGATGACACTCAATAATATTCCGATGGCAATAGCTTTGAAAGAGATAGAGTTACTCAATTCTACCATCAATAAATCTCCAAATAATACAGGAAAACTAAATTGTGCTACAACACCAATAGCTGAACCAATCACCCCGCCAATCAACCCTAAAAAGAGAATCTGAAGTAGGTATATCATAAAGGTTTCCATAGCAGTGGCACCCAAGCAGCGTAATATCGCTATGGATTTCAGCTTACTTTTGACATAAATAAAAATTCCACTCGAAACTCCAATACAACCTAAGAGTAAGGAAACAAAAGATATTAATTTGAGAAAAGCATCAATATCGTTAAAGAAACGACCAATCCTTGCCGTATTATTTTCAGAAGTAACTGCTCTCACACTTTCTTCCTCCAATAAGGCATCTTGCTGATTGATCAAGTTTTGAATATTTGTTGTATCATTATAGGCTAAAAAATAACGATAATTGACCCTACTTCCTTTTTGGATTAAGCCCGTTGAATCCAAATATTTAAATGGAAAGTAAACAATAGGAACAGCGGCCGCCATAATGGCACTTTGTCCTACCCCTTTTTTTATAGTTCCTGCTATTTCAAATGTTGTCTGTCCAAAACGTAAAGAATCACCAATAGACAGGTTCATTTGATACAGCACAGCACTATCTACCAATGCAATTTTCTCTTCGTTTTCCCATCTTTGCCATGCCGATAGAGGGGAAAGTTCAATATTACCATAAAAAGGATATCCCAATTCCAAAGCTCTTAAGTCTACCATTCTTGAGGCTTGACGTTTGGGAGAAAAAGCCATGGAAGCGAAGTTGTATTGTTTGGCTAATTCACTTTCTTCTTTCTCAAAAATTGTAAGAAGGTCGTCTGATATAAGATGATTTGCTCTTAATTCTAGGTCGGCCCCCAACATTTCTTTCGCTTGACTATCAATATCTTTGACCACATTTTCAGAAAAGTTGATCATGGCAACAAGAGTGCCTATTCCAATGATGATTGAAATGATAAAGGGTCCTATTTTATAAATGCTATTGAGTAAATCTCTTCTAGCATTGTTAATTACAAATTGAATTCTCACTTTTATTTGCTTAATGAATCCTCAAAAAAGATAAATATTCCAATTATACCACATAAATTGTGACCATAGAATAATATGACAGTTTAATTTAAATAAAATTTAGTTAAAAATTTATGGCATCTTTTCTTGGTTACACCCATGAAGACCTACCTGATTGGGTAAAGAAAGTAGAGCAATTTCCAGTGGTCTTGTATGTACTCAAGTGGGCATTAATCGGTACACTAGTTGGTGGTTTAACCGGTATTGGTTCAGCTCTTTTTTTATGGGGATTACATGCGGCTACCGAATGGAGAGAACTTCACAAATGGATCATTTTTGCACTTCCCGTAGGTGGTTTCTTAATTGGAGCTTGTTATTATTACTTAGGGCAAGATGTTGTAAAAGGAAACAATCAACTATTGGATGAGATCACTAAACCGAATAGAATCATTCCTTTGAAAATGGCACCTCTTGTAACAATTGCTACTATTGCCACTCACCTCTTTGGTGGTTCTGCCGGACGAGAGGGCACTGCTGTACAAATGGGTGGAGCGATTGCAGATCAGTTTACCAAAATATTCAAATTGGATAAATATGATCGTAAAATCTTGATTATTTCGGGTATTGCAGCTGGTTTTTCTTCAGTTTTTGGAACTCCACTTGCTGGGGCTATTTTCGGTTTAGAAGTGTATATTATTGGTAGAATGAGATATGAAGCGATTTTCCCTTCTTTCTTTACTGCCATCGTCGCTAATTATGCAACTCATACTTTTGGTCATCACTTAGGAATTACACATACCGAATATCATATTCCAATTGTTCCTGAGATGACATTACAAAATCTATCTTTATGTGTAGTGGCAGGTATTGCTTTTGGTTTGACAGGGATGTTGTTTTCAAAAGCTTGTCATTATTGGGGAGGTTTATTTAAATCGAAGATCTCATATGCACCTTTACGTCCTGTAATTGGAGGTATTGTATTAGCTTTAGGGATTGTAGCGGTGAACTATAATCACGGTCTCGACTACAGCAATTATGATTTAAAATACTTTGGATTGGGTGTACCTACTATTGTTGCTGCATTTGATACTCAAATGCATTGGTATGATTTCTTGATGAAGACATTAACGACATCATTTACTTTAGGAGCTGGATTTAAAGGTGGTGAAGTGACACCTCTATTTTATATTGGTTCAACATTAGGCTCTTTCTTATCCAATCATATCTCTTTGCCAGTTGCTTTATTAGCAGGAATGGGCTTTGTGGGTGTGTTTAGTGGTGCGACCAACACACCAATGGCTTGCACTATGATGGGTATTGAATTATTTGGTGCCCCTTCCGCAGTCTTCATAGCAGTAGCATGTATTACAGCTTATATGTTCTCTGGTCATACTAGTATTTACTCCTCACAAATTGTTGGTTCTGCCAAAAACCAAGTCAAAGAACATGAGAAAGGAAGTACGTTATCTGAAATTGAAGTGATACGAGAAGCAGAGAAAAAACATCTAAAGAATAGAGAAAAAGGAGAAAATAAATAAACTGCATTCTCATTTCTAACATAAAAAAACACCTCATCATTTAGCTTGATGAGGTGTTTTATTTTATAGTAACTTATTGTGCATTTGTTCCGAAAAAAGTATGTCTTTCCAAATACCAATTGCTTTGATGTGAACTTCTTTCCTCTTCTTCATCAATTAATTCATCAAGAGCAAATTCTCCACTTCCACGCTCTCGAACACCATCTTGATTAAAAATAGAAGTATCCGTGATTGCGGTCACAGTACTTAACATTAAAATATTATCAGTGGTGTAAGGAGGCGAGACACTCAAGAGATCAGGATGACCGATTAATATTTCATTTTTATAATCACCACTGCCATCTTTCATAATCTGCTCTGTATTGTTTTCTACTGAAGAATTCGTGGCTGGGAATAATAGTTTCATTGAGCCATCACTTGTCAATAAGAATATATAAAGATAACGGTCTTCGTAATTCCAGTTTTTATAAAGGTTTTCATCTTTATACAATGCTAAACCATACTCTTCTCCTTCTAATAAAGCTCCATTTTTAACAAGGTCTCCATTTGAGTTTTTCTTCAAAGCGAACTTAAATGGGAAATTTGCATTATTAGGCGGTACTTCCAGAGTCAACCAACTTTTTAATTCACCCAATCTTTCAGCATAATTTGCCAGGGCAAATGTTCTATGAGGTGCGACCCAATCCGTAAATGAGGGTAATGGATTTTGTTCCTCATCTTTTTGGGCTCCGTATCTTACCCAAGAATATTCTAATTCACTTTTTTCATTAAACCTACCAATCAAACGGTAATCAAATTTTTCAGAAGGCTTAATTGGTTCTATTTTTGGCTGCCCTGAGAGACTTCCATTCAACTCTTGAAATACAGCAGTGGTTGGAGGAACTTCTACATAAACTTTGTTGTTAGGAGCTTCCATTTTTGAAAAAATCTTTTCTAGTTTTTCAAAAGTAGGAACGGAATGCCCAAATGATACTGATTCTGACGAGGAGTAAAAACCCTTCCATTTGTCGTCTACTTTTCGAACTACCAAGCCGACATGTTCTTCGTAAGGAGCGTATTCCATTACACCTTTATCGATTAACAATCTGCTTAATTCTTTTAATGAGTTGACTTCAATATCTGAGATTCCTATTTGACCAAAATCTACTTTTAAACGGTTCTTATTATAAGGTGCCCATTTTGTGACTTTCACCAAATCCCCTTCTTCCAATGCTTTACTCCCTTGAATTACTTTTCCATAGCAGCCGTTTACACCGAATAAAGCCGTCACTTCAATAACGACTTCTTTTTTAACATGTGTCAGTTGCGTACCAGGTACAATCCCTACTGCACTACCACCATCTAATGTAATTTTATACTTATTTTCAGCATCTACAATACCAACTTGCACACCAATGGATGGATCTGCTACTCCACCAAACAAAGGTTGTTTCATTCTTTCCTCTTGTCCTTCAATCACAGGATCTTGTCTTGGAACAGCATTATAAAGAATGATAGAGTTTACTCTCTTAAAAATATCTTCAGCTGATTCATTTACAGAACTCATTTGCATGGCTTTCATCAAAGCATAAGTGAAAACACCATGTGATTGCCCTCTATTATCTTTGTATTCTTTGGCTAACTGATAGTCTTGTGCAGCAGATACTACTAATGCACCACGTTCTGCTGCCGACTTTTGTTTTTTATAAGTTTGATCAATATCTATATCACTTACAGGCACATAACGCGACTGCAAACTATTAAGATCAATAGCACCACGGGTACCTGATCCACTAAAGCAGTTATCGAAGATGACCGTTAATTCAGCTTGTTTATCTAATATTCTATTTAGAATTTCATTGATTTCAACATCCAATAAAAACTCATTTGTTCTCAATACATCAGACGGGACAATTGCTTCATGCTTTTTATCTAATTCATAAAATTTTGAATTTCGAATTTGAGCGCCATGACCTGCATAATAAATGCAAACTTGATCACCTTTACTCGCAGACTTGACCAATTGATTGAATGCTTTTACTATTGATTTTTTGGTAGTCAATTTTGGAGAAACTAGTAATGTCATATCTTTTGTACTAAAACCATACTTTGATTTTAGTAGATTGTACATTACAGTAGCATCATTTACAGCTCCATCAAGGTCTTGCCATTCGGCAAATCGTTCTTTATCTGAGTCATAATAATGATCTATTCCAATCAATAATGCTTTTTTTTCAGAAGAGTATGAAATATGACAGATTGTGAACAAACAAAAAAACAAAAAATAATTTTTCAGTTTCATTCTCATTTTTTTCTCTTTATTGAATAATATATAGTTGAATATTAAAATTTGTAACTTAAAAATGCTATTTTGTATAATAACCACTCAAAAATAATTTTCTAATATTTTTCGTTTTCGATTACTTCAATGCATAGTACCCAAAAATAAATACCCATTAAAATATCCAAACTCAATTGAGGATTATCTCTATTAGAATCAATTGATTAAATGGCAATAAATACTCAAGAACAGAAGGTTACTTTCATCCATGTACTTAATAGGAGAATATTAGAAAACAATATAGCACCTTTTTTCAATACGAACACTACATTAGCTTTTATATGCGAGTTTTATACATCTTACTTTTTCTACTTTCTGCTATTATAAACCCGACTTATGCTCAAAATACTACACCTGCTGTCAATTTAGATGAACTAGTAGAAGAATTGAAAATAGATCACAAAATCCACTATTTTCTTGATAATCATGATACTGATTTCAATAAGTTAAAGTCAACTCCTGAGGATTATTTTATCAAATCAGACAAAGACCTTAACTTCGGTTTTCTTGAAAAGACTTTATGGCTAAAAATACCTATCGAACATGATGTTGAGCACAATAAAAACTGGTATTTTGAAATTGCCAATCCAAATATTGATTATTTAAAAGTCTACTTAACAGAGGAAGGGCAAAAAAACTATATCTCATGGGAATTGGGAGATATTTTCCCTTTCAATACAAGAGTGATTAATCATAGAAATTTTGTGGTCCCATTTGAATTAAAAAAAGATACTCAATACAATGTTTATCTAAAAGTCTACTCAAGCAATGGGATACATTTGCCCATGAAAATCTACAGTTCAGATGCTTTTCTTGAGTATAGTTTATTTTCTGAGATGCTATATGGTATCTATTTTGGGATTATTTTAATTATGGTTTTATATAATTTAATGATCTTTTTCTCATTGAAAGACATTAATTATTTACTGTATGTATTGCCAATTGTAAGTAATGTAATTTACTTTTCAAGCTATAGTGGTCATAATTATCAATACCTTCACCAATGGAGCCCAGGTTTACAAAAGTTTGTGGGCCCTATTGCCATTAGTTTATGGATTGTCACTTCTTCCATTTTCACGCTCTCCTTTTTGAAAGTGAGAAACTACTCCAAATATGTTTATGGCGCCTTAATAGGAATGATCACTTTGGGCGGTTTGTTGTTTTTGTTCTCCTTTTTAGGGAACTATCAAACCGTAATGGAACTTTCTAATAAAGCCACCTCGATTAATGCTCTAGTCTTAATTTCTTCTGGTATATACATCTACAGAAAGGGGAATAAATTTGCTCGTTATTTCATATTAGCATGGGCCTTTTTTACGCTTGGAATATTAACCCACACGCTCACCACTGAAGGAATTACCCCTTCTAATATTATCACTAGAAATGCATTGGCGTTTGGTACCATTATGGAGATCATGCTTCTTTCATTAGCACTAAGTGATAAATATAAATTTATTCAAGAAGATACGGAACGTATTCAAGATTCATTGATTCAACAGCAAGAACGAGATCGAAAAACATTAGAAAGAAGAGTAAAAGAACGCACTCGACAATTGGATAAAGTTTCTCAAGAAACGGACCGTTATACTCGAAAAATTGAAGACGCCTATGGAGAAATTCAATCAATGAATGCTTCACTTGAAAAACAAAATGAAGAAATTGAAAACCAAAAAAAGGAGCTTTCGAAAAAAAATGAGAAAATCACCGCTAGTATAAATTACGCTCAACGTATTCAGAAGGCCATACTACCTTCCACTCAAGCAATACAGCATTCCTTTCCAGAATCTTTTATTTTATTCAAACCAAAAGATATTGTTTCTGGTGATTTTTACTGGCATTATGATACTCCTACACACGCTTTTATTGCTGCAATTGATTGTACTGGGCATGGAGTTCCGGGTGCTTTTATGTCTATGATTGGCGAACGTCTATTAAAGCAGATTGTAATCGCCGACAAAACGACAGACCCAGGTATTATTCTAGATCATTTGAATTATTATATCAGAGTAGAATTACATAAACAGGTTGAAGGAAAAGGAGCTTTGAAAGATGGAATGGATTTATGCATGTGTGTGTATGATAAAAAGGATTCTCTTCTTACATTTGCAGGGGCAAAAAACCCACTTTACTATATTGAGAAAGATAATTTCGGGCATATAAAAGGTGATAAGTTTAGTATCGGCTCGGCAGATACCGATAACTTTGAATACACCACACATGAGGTGAAAATTACTTCACCGACAGACTTTTATATTGCCACAGATGGTTATCAAGATCAATTTGGTGGTCCTATCAACAGAAAAATTGGAGGTAAGAAGTTTAGGGATTTACTAGAGATGATTCATAAACTTCCAATGCAGAAACAAAGTATGGCTTTGGAACAATTTTTAGAACGATGGATGACCGGTGAAGGTAAAACAGAACTTCAAATAGATGATATACTAATTATTGGTTTTCATCTTAAACCATAAACTTCAACAATGCTAAAATTTTTATTTCCTCTAATTTTATTGACCTCACTATTCAATACAGCCTATGGTCAGTGGAAAAACGAAAACCTTAAAGGAAAATGGATTGGAACTGCAGATTTTGATCTGTACCCCGACTTGATGTTTGTTGATATAGATTCAGCCATCAAGGTCAAACTTTTCTATCATCAAGAGGAAACAGATAAAGTAAATGACTATGTAGAAACCTCTGATTCTTTAAAATTTATTATTGACACTCCATCAATGGCCGCTTCATACAGAGGTGAAATTTTAAATGATTCTACAATCATGGGAAAATTTCAAGTAGGCTACAAAGAATTTGATTGTAACCTCATCCGCCTTTCTCCGATTCATATCGCAGATTTAGGCAACCTTTTGGGGTATTTTAGCTTTGAAGATGGTAGAATTATACAAATTGAGCCCTTTTACATAGACGGCTCTATTAATCCATTGAGAGTATTGGACTTTAAAAATGGTAAACAGAGAGTACTTTACCCTACTTATAAAGATGAGCATCAAATCACTTTTGCCGCGGGACCTAAAATGGCATCATCATTCCCTACTGATTTCACCATCACACTCTATAAAAACGAAAATGGTGAAGCCGAACGTCTACAATATGATTCTTACACTGAAGGCACTTCACTAAAAGAAGGTAAGAGGCTTCAAGAACTTAGTGATTTTAAAGATATAACAGTCAAAAATGACAATGTGGATATTGAAGGCACATTGACTTACCCTAACGTGGAAGACAAAAATGTACCTCTCGTGATCTACGTACCTGGCGCTGGTGAACAATTCAGAGGAAATATTTTTGATGAATATGTAAAAACACTTCCTTATTATGGCATTGCAACTTTTGTCTATGATAAAAGGGGTTGTGGCGTTTCTACAGGTGATCGTAAAAGTGCCGACTTTAATGATCTTGCATCAGACTTGAAAAAAGTTATCCATAAGCTCAAGAAAGCGAAACGTATTGATGAAAAAAAAATCGGGTTAGTCGGTTTTGATCAAGCAGGATACGTAATGCCATTGGCCATTGAAAATGAAAGCGACATCAAGTTTATCGTAAATATTTCAGGTGCAATGTCTAAGTTTGTTGATCAAGAAAGACAGGCATTAGAAAAACGATTAAGAGCTGATGAGTTTACCGAAGAGGATATCAAAATTACGTTGGAATACCAAGATGAATTGATCAAGTACCTTGCTTCTGGAGAACAGACAGAGGCGTTAACCAAGGCTCACGATCAAATTTTGGTGACACCAATGATCGAATATGTTACTACTCTAGATGAAACAGAATACATAGAGTGGTGGAAAAAATATTATAAGTTTGATGCAAAACCTGCGTGGGAAAAAGTAAGAGTACCTGTTTTGACTTTGTATGGAGCAAAAGACAATTTGCTTGATCCCGTAATGAATCAAAACAGAGTACAAACATTTAAAAATAAATCCCACTTCGATACACGAATACTTCCTAATGTCAACCACTTACTGATCAAAGGGGGAAAGCGTGGAGATGTCCAATTAACAGAAATAGAAGGTTATCATCCTTTCCTATTTAAAACTATCAATGAATGGATTGGAGCCCAAGTTGGTTTGATCAAATAGATATCATGAAATCACTTCTTTTAGTCATCAAGCTTTAGAAGTGATTTTCTTTTTCTAACTCAATATCTCGAATGCTTGAACGTATTAAATTCATTTTAGACAGCATCCCTCCCGACAAAAACTTTACAAACCAATTTTCCTTTAGTTCAAGTGTCTTAAAAATTTCGTTCTCATTCAAACCTTTCTGATATAATTCATAAACGGAAGAGTAAGCAGATTCTAAGAAATTTAATTTTTCTCTAAGCTTCACTTTCGGGTTTTTCAATTGTGGATTATGATTGCAAAACATGACCTTGAAATCATAATTCAATATTTTTTTGATTGATGTTATTTGTTGTGCGATACTTTCACTATTCAAAAAATAACCGATATACGAGTTAATATAGAGATCTGCTGAAAACAACCATTTTTTATCCGGTTCATATAAGGCGACCATATCAGATGCATGCCCTGGAATTGGAATAATCTCAAAGTGATGTTCTTTTGTTTGAATATGACCTTCCAAGGGAATCAAATCATGATAAACTTCTCGATCACCCCAAGTTATTTTTTGGGCAAAACTCAACGAAGGAGGGCTATGCATTAACGCTGCACACTTTTCGGAACTGTAAATAGGACATTGAAATTTTTCTTTTAGAGGTATAATATTCCCTGTATGATCTTCATGGTGATGCGTTATAAAGACCTGTTCAATGGGCAAATCATCCAGACTTTTGAGCAGTACTTTTCTAACTTTACTTTGTCCTGTATCAATCAAAAGACCATCAATAAAATAGACATAAGCAGAGAGTTTGGGTTTCCCGAAAGGGTGATATCCAAATCGATAACCCTTTACATTTTCATAGTTTAGTTCTTCAGTAGTAATCATTTTAGGTGTTGTTTATTCATTTCAATTCTCAATAAACGAAATTATCATTAGAATTAAAATGAATAAACATTTTTGCAATAAACACCTAAGGGGTAAGTAAAACTTTACTTGAGCTTTGGCCTCCCTCTAAATATTCATGTGCTTTCATACCATCAGAAAGTTTAAAAGTAACAGGTTCTTTGATTTTGACAACACCTTTTTCTATCAATTCAAAAAGAGCATTTGCTCTTGTCACCCTCTCTTCATGACTTACTAAATAACTCCAAAGATCTCCACCTGTGAGAGTTTTACTGGTATCCATGAGCATTCTCGGATCAATAGCCACTGGATCTCCTCCACTCATGCCATAAAATACAACTGTGCCTGTATCTTTAGTGACTTCAAAAGAATCCATGATTGTAGCTCCTACACTATCATAAACGACATCGACTCCTTTTCCGTCAGTAATTTCTTTTACTTTATTTACCCAATCATCATCCAATTGCAATGCATGATCTGCTTTGATCTCCAATATAGTCTGAAGTTTCTTTTCACTTCGAGTGAGTCCAATGACTTTAGCCCCTTTTGATTTACAGATTTGAGATAAAATTTGTCCCACTCCCCCCGAAGCGGCGTGAATTAATACCGTCTCGCCTTCACTCACTGCATAACTATCATTCGCCAAATAATGAGCTGTAAGGCCTTGTAATAAAACTGAGGCGGCCAATGAATAGTCAACCTTCTCAGAAATAGGAATTACATGATCTTCTGGTACAACAATATATTCTGCATTTGCAAAGGGAACATCAGTGTAAGCAATCCTATCTCCCACTTTATATTTATCAGAATTTGATTCAACCACTATCCCAGCACCTTCATATCCTGCAATAAATGGTGGTTGACCTTTTAAATGATAGTTTCCTTTTCTTCTGTAGATGTCAGCAAAATTCAGTCCGATGGCTTTATTCTCCACCAACACTTCATTGGTTTTGATTTCTGGTTTTGGCACCTCCATGTATTCTAATACCTCAGGTCCACCAAAAGATGAAAAAGTAAGTGCTTTCATTAGTATATTTATTCGATTGGAAGTAAAAAAAGTATACCATGGTTATTGATATACTTTATGCGAATGCAATACTAATAAAATTTAGAATTTGAACCTATAGAACTGGATCGAAGAAATTCATGCTTCAATGATTACGAGACATTCTTTTTTTGTTGAAGTTGTATTGCCCTTATCCCCGCAAATGCACCCCAAGTGGATATACACATAAAGAATGGGGGAATCATACTACTCAGCACTTCTTTCCCATATACAACTGACATATAAATGATTAGTACCAAGTAAGCCAAACAAAATATCCCCATACCATTGACGAGTAATTTTGAAAGTATTTTTTGCTTGGCACCTAATTTAAGCTCTTTTATAACCTCATTAAAGTGTTGAATAAAATCATCATAGCTTTCTTGAACTGAAGGTGACTTTTTAGGTGGATGAAATAAAAAGCTTAGGTTTTTGAACTTTAGGTGAAGTGGATTTTTTTCTCCTGACATTACTGATGCCCTTCTAAACTCATAACGCTCCAAGTCTTTAAAACTCATCTTTTGCCCATTAATAGAGATACTTTCTTTGTCTAACTCAATCTTTAAATCCACCCAATGTATTTTACTAAAATTCAAGTAATAGAGAATACATAGAAGAGCGAGTACCAGTAGCATTGATAAAGTATACACATTTAATCCATAGATAAGAGGAAAAAATAATGAGGGGCAAAACACGGCCATAGAAAAATAAAATACAGACATTGGGTATTTGATAGAGTGAAAGTTGTAAGTCATTTTTGGTTTAATTTTATAGATTTTAGTTTATAAAAAATAACATGTTACAAAATAAATTATAACATGTTATTTACCTAAATAATAATCAAATTTAATACTGATGGAAAGACTTCGTGACAAATTCTAAGACTGTTGGTAAGGCACTTCTCCAATAACTCCAATTGTGTCCTCCATCTCTCATTCTAAATTCATGAGGGATCTTTTTATTCGTCATCAAGATATGCATTTTACTATTGTCAATTGATAGATGGTCGTCATCTCCACAGTCAATATACCAACGGATTCTGTTGTTCCACTCTATTTTTTCAGGAAGCTGTTCCATCAAAACTAAAGGATTGTTTTTGTCATAATGGGCTTGAATTTCTTTCTTTGATTTACCATCATAATAAGGAGCCATTTCCTTTTTCCTTTGCTCATAATTAGCTTCTCCAAACCAAGCACTCAAAGGACAAGCCGCTGCAAATAATTCAGGATGACGTAATGCATAAATGAAAGTTCCTCCACCTCCCATGCTCAACCCTGCAATGGCACGATAACGCTTTTCATTCCTTGTTCTGTAAGTCGCTTCAATATGAGGCATCAATTCTTTAAAAAAGAAATCCTCATAATTCCACTTTCCATCAATATTGTTCGTATAACCTATTCGATCTGTATCAGCATCTGGCATTACAATGATCATTGGTGTTGCTGTACCTTCCTTTATGGCTTGATCAGTGATACGTTGAACCTCTCCAAACTGTACCCAACCTGTATGGTTATCACTATAACCATGCAGCAAATACAACACCGGATAACTTCTATCTGAAGTCTCATAACCTTCTGGTAAATAGATGGAATACTTCTTCTCTACTCCCAAAATATCACTTTTAACAACTTTCGTTTCAAAGACTTTTGATGTTTGGCTGAAAAGTGAAAATGGTAATGACAAAAGAGATAGTGTTAATAATATTTTTAAGTAGTAATTCATTCGTTTGTAATTGATACGTACCAAGACAAAATTATTTAATACTAATTCATTTTATTGTTTTGCAGTTACTTCCTTCAAAAAACGGTAAATAGAATTACTATTGATACGTTTTTTAGTGTGGTACTCACAAAAAAATAATTAAGCGTTAATGATAATCAATTTTTGGATTAGTACTTAAGTTTTAAAAACTTGAATCTAAATAGTTTTGCGTAACGGGGCAAGAATTAAAAAATTCTGACGATATAAAAAAAGGAGCGCCGTAATCGCAAACGGCACCCCCTCATTATCTCACAAATTATATTTGGTATATAATTTCAGCTTAACCTTCCACTTCATCTTCTTGTAAAAGTAACGTAAGTACTTTCTTCGCTGAATATGGAACTCTAGTACCAGGTCCGAAGATCGCTGCTACTTTGTTGTCATAAAGGAATTGGTAATCTTGCTCTGGAATTACACCACCTGCAAATACCATGATATCCTCACGACCTAATCGTGCTAACTCTTCAATTAATTGAGGAATTAACGTTTTGTGACCTGCTGCTAATGATGATGCACCTACACAGTCTACATCATTTTCAGCTGCTTGACGAGCCACTTCTTCTGGAGTCTGGAACAATGGTCCCATATCCACGTCGAATCCGATGTCTGCGAATGAAGTTGCAATTACTTTTGCACCTCTATCGTGACCATCTTGACCCATCTTAGCGATCATTACTCTTGGACGTCTACCCTCCAATTTCTCGAATTCATTCGCTAATTCTTTTGCTTCAGCAAACGCTTTGTCACCTGCTACCTCATGAGAGTAAACTCCTGAGATATTACGGATTGTAGCTTTGTATCTACCAAAATCTTTTTCCATAGCATCTGAAATTTCACCAAGAGAAGCACGGCATCTTGCTGCCTCAACTGCTAACTCTAATAAGTTGCCTTCACCTGTTACTGCTGCTTTTTCGATAGCTTCAAGTGCTGCATTTACTTTATCAGCGTCACGCTCTTCTCTCATTTTCTTTAAACGAGCAATTTGACCTTCACGAACTACAGAGTTGTCGATTTCTAATACGTCGATTTCAGTCTTCTCATCTGAAATATACTTATTTACACCAACAATTGTGTCCTGACCTGAGTCAATACGTGCTTGTTTTCTGGCAGAAGCTTCCTCAATTCTCATTTTCGGAATACCCTTCTCAATTGCTTTCGCAATACCGCCATGCTCTTCTACTTCTTCGATAAGTTTCCAAGCTTTTTGTGCGATCTCATTCGTCAAGTACTCCACATAGTGTGAACCTGCCCATGGATCGATTACTTTACAAACGTTCGTCTCGTCTTGGATGTAAAGCTGCGTGTTACGAGCGATACGAGCCGAGAAGTCTGTTGGTAATGCAATTGCCTCATCTAGTGCGTTGGTGTGCAATGATTGAGTGTGACCCAATGCTGCACCCATTGCTTCAATTGCTGTTCTAGCTACGTTGTTAAAAGGATCCTGCTCCGACAATGACCAACCTGAAGTTTGAGAGTGCGTTCTCAAGGCCATTGATTTCGGATTTTTAGGGTTGAATTGTTTTACAATTTTCGCCCAAAGCATACGACCTGCTCTCATTTTTGCAATCTCCATGAAGTGGTTCATACCGATTGCCCAGAAGAACGATAAACGAGGTGCGAATGCATCAATATCTAATCCAGCTGCTTTACCAGCTCTTAAGTATTCTAAACCGTCTGCAAGTGTGTAAGCCAACTCGATGTCTGCTGTAGCACCTGCTTCTTGCATGTGGTATCCCGAAATAGAAATAGAGTTGTATTTCGGCATGTTGTTAGAAGTATAAGAGAAGATATCTGAGATGATTCTCATTGATGGTTTTGGAGGATAGATGTACGTGTTACGTACCATGAATTCCTTCAAAATATCATTTTGGATCGTACCACTCAATTTCTCTTTTGATACTCCTGATTCCTCAGCTGCAACAATGTAGAAAGCCAATACTGGAATTACCGCACCGTTCATTGTCATTGATACTGACATTTTATCCAATGGAATATCATTGAATAAAACTTTCATATCTTCTACTGAATCGATCGCAACACCCGCTTTACCTACATCACCAACTACACGTGGGTGATCTGAATCGTAACCACGGTGAGTCGCCAAGTCAAAGGCTACTGAAAGACCTTTTTGACCTGCTGCTAAGTTTCTTTTGTAGAATGCGTTTGACTCCTCTGCTGTAGAGAAACCTGCATACTGACGGATAGTCCAAGGTCTCAAAGCGTACATTGCTGAGTAAGGACCTCTTAAGAATGGAGGAAGACCTGCTCCGAATTCAAGATGCTCAGCACTTTGAGTATCTTCTTTTGAAAACTTCTGCTTTACTTCGATTCCCTCCGCAGTTGTCCACAGCTTACCTTGCTCTTCTACAAGTTTCTCTGCTGAAACAACTTTGATATCATTTATATTTAATTTTGAAAAATCTGGTTTCATTTCCTTCGTTTTTTAAATTGAAAACATTAATTCAAGAAGACCAATTAAGCGATCTCTAAATCAGCTTGGAATTGGCTTAACGCTTGAATGGCATTCGTTTTCACATGAACAAATCCATCAACACCTGCTTCTGTATAAGCTGCTTCGAATTCACCTGGGAATCCTGCTAAGATTAATTTCTTACCTTTTGCTTCAGAAGCTTTGAATGCTTTAGCAAATGCCGCTACATGCTCTTGGTATTCTGGATCCGAAGAACACATCACTACGATATCTGCATCTGTTTGGATAGCACCTTGGATTGCCTCTTCTACTGAGTCAAAGAATTGCTCTTCAGAGATAAATCCTGCAGTACCGAAGAAGTCCATTGCGAAAGTTGATCTTGCTTTACGCATAGCCAAGTTACCGAACAAAGTATTGAATACTTTAGGACGAGTACCGCCATCATGAACATATTTCTCAGTCTTAAGACGAAGGTTCTCAAACTGTAGCGTTGCACGTTGTGGTAATAACAATTCTACCTCAGCCACTGTATCGTGATTTACTGAAACACCTTCCGGGTTCACCACTTCTTGTTGGTTAGGGTATCTGTTCGTACCAACGTAAACACTTCTACGTTGAGCGATCAATTTTTCTTTTTGATCTCTTGTTTTTTGGATTAAGCTTTGAATTCCACCTGATTTGAATGAAGCTAAGAAACCGTCTTCTGATTCAATAGTTTGGAATAACAATAATGCTGCATCCAATAACTTTTCAGTTAATGTATCAATGTAGTATGATCCTGAAGCAGGGTCAGCTACTTTACCCAAGTAAGCCTCTTCTCTCATTAAGTGAGAAATGTTCAAGGCCACTCTTTGAGATTGTGTTGTTGGCTTTTCGTAAGAAGCATTGTGAGCTTCGATATTGATTGCATCAACACCACCTAATACCGCAGACATTGCCTCTGTAGTGTTACGAAGCATGTTTACGTTTGGATCATACAATGATTTAGACCAAAGTGAAGAGTTACCAACGATTACGATATTGCTTGCATCAAAAGACGCATCGTAAAGTTTAGCGATTTCTAAAACTAATAATCTAAATGCTCTGAATTTCGCGATTTCGTGGAAGTAGTCACCTCCTACTGTCGCTTGGAAAATTACATTGCTTAATACTTCAGTTGGCTCAACGTCAAATTTAGATAATTGATCGATGTACTCAACTAATGTATTTAAAGAGAATGCTAACTCTTGAACGTGGTTTGCACCAGCATTAACAAAAGCATCAGAAGCTACTGAGATCACTTTGAAGTTAGGCATTTCAGCAGTGTAAGAAATTAATCTTGATAAACGCTGGAATCCTTCCTCATCCATCGCTCCAGTTGTAGTGAAGTCATGAATTGGATCGAAGTTAATGTAACCTGCTACTTTGTCTAAAGAAACACCATGGATGTGTAGGTAACCTACATAATCTCTCATTAATGTTCTTGGGTGTTTTACATTTTCAAAACCAATACTGATCATCTCAATACTGATTCCTTTTAATGCTTGCTCGATGTCGAAGTCTTGAATACTATCTACATCAAACACTAGACCTTCAACACCGCGGTCTAATAAATATAAAGCGTTAGTGTTTACTTCAGCATTATCTTTACCAACTACTCTCTGGAATGATTTCCAATCCATTCCTTCGTTTTCGTTTGACGGTAAGATATTCTTTAGTTCACTTAAAATTTCGGATTTATTTTCTCTATCCTCAGAGTTAAAGTATGGAGGAATTGTCATTCCGTTTTCAGTTTTCCATACTAGCTTTTTGTCGAAGTCAGCTCCTTTTAGGTCAGTGATAACTTTTTCTTTCCAAGTCTCTTTACTGATCGGCTCGAAGTCTGAAAATAATTTTTCAGCCATATTTATGTAATTTTGTGTGTATTGGTGATACAATAATAAAACAAATCTCTTGGACTATACCAATTTTGGTATAGTTGAGCATGTTTGAAGTCCATGTCCGGCTAAAGTATTGGCTCCAAACATACTCTTATCGCTATTGGAGAATTACATCCCTCCAACTTGCTGGAAGTAAGACAGGAAGCTAATCAAAATACCCGCTGCTACTGCTGAACCAATTACACCTGCTACGTTAGGTGCCATGGCATGCATCAATAAGTGGTTATTTGAATCGGCTTTTAGTCCTTCCTGCTGTACTACTCTTGCTGAGTCAGGTACTGCAGAAACTCCGGCTGCTCCAATCAATGGGTTGATTTTGTTATCACCTTTTAAGAATAAGTTCATCATTTTGGCGAAAGCTAACCCTGAGAATGTTGCAATAGCGAAGGCAACGGCACCTAAAGCGAAGATTTTCAATGAATCTGTAGTAATGAAAACACTTGCTTGAGTAGAGGCACCTACTGTTACTCCTAGTAAGATTGTAATGATGTCGATCATAGAAGTTCTAGCAGTGTTTGCTAAACGTTCAGTGTGACCTGACTCTTTCAATAAGTTACCGAAGAATAACATACCTAAAAGTGGTAGTGCACTTGGTGAGATAAATGTAGTTAAAATTAAACCTACCAATGGGAATAGAATCTTCTCTGTTTTTGTCACCGTTCTTGGTGGCTTCATACGGATTTTTCTTTCCTCTGGCGTTGTCATCAAACGCATGATTGGTGGCTGTATCACAGGTACAAGTGCCATGTAAGAGTATGCTGCAATGGCAATTGCTCCTAGTAAGTGCGGTGCTGATTTAGAAGAAAGGAAGATGGCCGTAGGACCGTCAGCTCCACCAATAATACCGATGGCTGCTGCTTCACTTAAATCAAATCCTAATGAAATAGCACCGATGAATGTTAAGAACACACCTACTTGAGCGGCAGCTCCTAAAAGCATCAATTTCGGATTGGCGATCAAAGAAGTAAAATCGGTCATCGCTCCAATTCCTAAGAAAATAAGCGGTGGATAAATACCCTTTTCAACACCAAAATATAAGTAACTTAATACTGAACCTTCTTCATAAATACCAATTTGGTTACCTGCTACAAATGGTATGTTACCAATGATAACACCTGCTCCAATTGGAATCAGTAAAAGTGGTTCGTAATCAAATTTAATAGCTAAAAATATAAATAATAACCCCACACAGATCATTACAAAGTTTGGCAAAGTCAAGTTTGCAAAACCCGTCATTGACATGAAGTTCATCAGACCGTTCATTGCCAATGCATTAAAATCTTGTGGTGCACCTGTTGCGACTGCTGCTTGAGTCACTTCACCAATTGTCTGATTTGATAAGCCTGCCGCTGATGCAGCTGCCCATGAAATCATAATGGTTGCAATGGCTCCAAAGACGATAAATAAGCGTTTCGTATTCATAATAATTATTGTTTAGAATGAAACCACTTACGCCATTTCTACAAGAACCTCTCCTTGTAATACTGACGTTCCTTCTTCTACTTTAATGCTTGCAATAGTACCGTCTGCCTCAGCCAATACATTGTTTTCCATCTTCATTGCTTCCATTGTCATCAAGACATCACCTTGCTTCACAGCATCACCCTCTTTGAAGTTGATCGTCATCACAGTACCAGGAAGTGGTGCTACGATATTTGATTTCTTCGCTGAACGAGTAATTGCTTTTGGTGCTGCTGTTCTTGGAGCTTCAGAACGCATTAGTTTTGGAGTTTTAGAAGTTTTCACTTCTTTATCCATCTCTACTTTATAAGGAGTACCATTGACTTCTAGCTCAATCGCCTGTCCTTCAACTCCTTTTATTGTAACGGCATAGTTGTTACCGTTAACTGTAAAATTATAGTTTTTCATTTTATTCGGTATTAACGGTTGAGCTGACTGCCATGAACTGAATAGATTTTCGAACTCCATGGTGAGTAAGCTTTCTTCACTTTTTGGATTGTTAGGATCGTTGACTCTTCATCATGTGCTTCTGCCATATAGTGGTAAACTGCTGCAGCAATTGCTGCATTGACTTCACCAGAAACTTTAGTGGCATTGATAAGCATTTCTTCATCATCCTTTTTGATCACAATCTGCTTTGGCTTGTTGATCTTTTCCATAACGATCGGCACCAAATAGGTGAATGAGATAAAAAGAAGGAATAATAAGGTTAATGTAAAGAATACTAGTCCTACTCCAACCAATGTGATCACTAATCCTTCGGTCAAGCCGAATTGTGTTACTTGATCTTCCATATTATTATTTGATTAAAGTGGAATATTAGAGTGCTTCTTAGGAGGATTAACTTCTTTCTTCGTCGCTAATACTTCTAAACCTCTACAGATTCTGAATCTTGTATTTCTTGGCTCGATTACATCATCAATAAATCCGTACTTAGCTGCTTGATAAGGATTAGCGAATTTCTCAACGTATTCTTCCTCTTTATCTTGCATGAATTTCGCTCTCTCAGCTTTATCTTCGATTGAACGAATTGCTCTTCCTTCTAATACCTCTACAGCACCTTTAGCACCCATTACTGCAATTTCGGCAGTTGGCCATGCGTAGTTGATATCACCTCTTAATTGTTTAGAACTCATTACGTCGTGTGCTCCACCGTATGATTTTCTAAGTGTAATAGTGATTTTTGGAACTGTTGCTTCACCGTAAGCGAATAATAATTTGGCACCGTGAAGGATAATACCGCCATATTCTTGACCTGAACCTGGTAAGAAACCTGGTACGTCTACTAATGTTACGATTGGAATATTGAATGCATCACAGAAACGAACGAAACGTGCAGCTTTTTTCGATGCTTCAATATCAAGTACACCCGCTAAGAATGAAGGTTGGTTGGCAATAATACCTACTGGACGACCGTTGAAACGAGCAAAACCTGTAATAATGTTTTTCGCATAAGCTCTGTGCGTTTCTAAGAATTCCTCATTATCAACAAGTAAGTGAATAACATCTAGCATGTTATATGGCTTGTTAGGATCATCAGGAATTACCTCATTCAGTTTATCCTCAATTCTTTCGATTGGGTCATTACAAGGGATTTGTGGTGGCTCTTCAAGGTTATTTGAAGGTAAGAAACTCATCAACTTACGGATTAACAATAATGTCTCCTCATCGTTTTCAGTCATCATATGAGCTACACCTGATTTAGAAGCGTGCATGTTAGCACCACCCAAATCTTCTACAGAGATCACCTCACCTGTCACTGATTTCACTACTTTAGGACCAGTTACAAACATGTATGATGTTTGGTCTGTCATAAGAATAAAATCCGTAAGCGCTGGAGAGTATACCGCACCACCTGCACAAGGTCCTAAGATTGCAGAAATCTGAGGTACTACACCTGATGCCATGATGTTTCTTTGGAAGATTTCAGCGTAACCCGCAAGAGACCTAACGCCTTCTTGTATACGAGCTCCACCTGAATCATTCAAACCAATAACCGGTGCTCCTACTTTCATTGCTTGATCCATTACTTTACAGATCTTTTGTGCAAATGTTTCTGAAAGTGAACCTCCGAATACTGTGAAGTCTTGTGCGAATACATAAACAACTCTACCGTCAATAGTACCGTGACCTGTCACTACACCATCTGATAAATATTGTTGTTTTTCCAAGCCGAAAGATTTCGTACGGTGCGTTACAAACATATCGTACTCCTCAAAACTACCTTCATCTAAAAGAAGGTCAATTCTCTCTCTGGCTGTTAACTTACCTTGACTATGTTGCTTGTCAATTCTTTTTTCACCACCACCTAAGCGGGCTTGTGATCTTTTTTCTACAAGTTCTCTAACCTTATCTCTGTTAGTTCCCATTGATAATTCCCAGCGGGTATTTGTCAAATATTTAACTACACTTTTTACAGTGTATCTAATTCATTTTACTGTGATGTAAGAAAGTCAAGGCAATAACCGTCCAGCCCTGTATTTTTACAGGTTTAGAAAAATCAATTTTAATCTACTGTTAAGATAGCATCGTTAAGCCTTTATGGGAGAACGATTACTGCTCATGACGTGCCTTAGCCTCTTTTTCTTACTTTTAGTAGTCGTATCATTTAACTACTGAGGTTTGGGTAACTTTCTTTTATTTGTAAGAGGTCACCCATTTGGTTACACTACTTTATGTACTTGGTAGGTATTCAAAAGTAATAGCTTATTTCTTCTCGCAAAGTTCAGTAAGAACTCCATGAGTTGATTTTGGATGCAAGAAAGCAATATCTAATCCCTCTGCTCCTTTTCTTGGTGTTTTATCTAATAAACGAACGCCTTTTTCTTCAGCATCTTCAAGATTCTTTTCGATATCTTTTACTGCAAATGCTAAGTGGTGCATACCTGGCCCTTTTTTAGCGACGAATTTTCCGATTGGACCATCTTCTGATGTAGACTCTAAAAGCTCAATTTTAGTATCTCCTACTTTAAAGAAAGCAGTTTTCACTTTTTGCTCTTCTACTTCTTCAATAGCATAACATTTAAGCCCTAATACTTCTTCGTAATACTTAATTGACTCTTCTAAGTTTTCTACTGCTACACCAATGTGCTCAATGTGTGATATATTCATTTCTTGTTGCTTTTAATAGTAAGTAATAAAAAAGGCGTGATAAGCTTGTTGACCTTTATTATGTATCGTAAAAGTCATACAAAAAGAAATTGTTTGTGATAACATTCATCATCTAAATAAAGATTAAAATCATAAAAACTGTTTTCTCTCAAAAAAACAAACGATTTAAACATATTTATAAATCTGAATATCAACTAATTACACTAGAGACAAATATCATCTTTCGGCTTATTTAGAAATAGTAAAAAAAATTAAAAAATATTAGAAATTGTATTATGAACACAATTAATACCTTTTTAGAAGAATTGTATGTAGCTTTGTAAAGGTAAAAACAGTGATAGGCTTCTTCTCATTTATTATAAAAAAAATAAATACCCAGTTCCTAATTTATAACATATAAATAGATTGGGTTAAGTACAAAATCAAAATTATCTAATTCTATTTATTGTTTTGCGATTACTTCCTTCAAAAAACTTTCAATAGAACCACTATTAATACGTTTTTTAGCGTTGTACTCACAAAAAATAAATTAGAATTAACTATGATTTATTTTTGACTTTGTACTTAAATGAATTATTCAACATAAAACCGTTCTTCTTTTACCATGAGATATAAAAGAAAAAAAAGACTTAGTGCACAGGAATATGCTGATGGCATTATAAATGGTAACAGAATAATATTAAGTAGAGCCATTACAATTATTGAAAGTAAATTACCTGCTGATGTTATTTTGGCAGAGGAAATACTTGAACTCATTCTTCCTCATACTGGTAATACACTTAGAGTGGGTATTACGGGAGTTCCTGGTGTTGGTAAAAGTACCTTTATTGAATCTTTTGGGAAATATATCACTTCAAAAGATATGCAATTGGCGGTATTGACCATAGACCCAAGTTCACAAATCAGTGGAGGTAGTATTTTGGGGGATAAAACCCGAATGGAAGAATTATCCAATGATCCATTAGCCTATGTTCGTCCTTCTGCTGCAGGAAGTGCTTTAGGAGGCGTAAATCATAAAACAAGAGAAACGATGTTGCTTTGTGAGGCGGCAGGTTTTGATGTTATTCTTATTGAAACAGTAGGTGTTGGTCAGTCAGAAACTACTGTAAAAGGAATTGTTGATTTCTTCTTGCTGTTAATGCTTGCCGGTGCAGGTGATGAACTGCAAGGCATCAAGAGAGGTATTATGGAAATGGCTGATGCGATTGCCATTACTAAATGTGATGGAGACAACGTACATCGTGGTAAAATGGCAAGAGCGAGTTATCAGAATGCATTGCACTTATTCCCTCCTGCTGAATCAGGCTGGGCTCCAAAAGTAATGACCTGTTCTTCTGTACAGAATGAAGGTTTGGATGAAATACTAGAGAATATCTTGAAGTTTGAGAAAGAAATGAAAGAGAAAGGCTTCTTCCAATCCAACCGTCAGAGTCAAAACTTACATTGGATGCACGAAACTATCGATAACCACCTAAAAAGAGCTTTCTATACCAACGAGTCAGTGGAAGGCAATCTAAATCATTTGGAGAATCAAGTAATTCAAAATAAATTGCCGGCCATTGCAGGTGCAAGAAAATTATTGGAATTATTTAACCAAACGAGAACAGAAGATGATAAAGATATGGCATAATCCAAGATGCTCGAAAAGTAGAGAATCTTTGAATTTATTGAAGGAAAATGGTGATGAAGTGGAAGTAAGAGAATATTTAAAAGATACTCCTTCTAAAGCTGAAATTGAAGAAATTCTTTCGATGCTTAACATCTCACCTTTAGCACTTATCCGTAAAGGAGAAGCCATTTATAAAGAAAATTTCAAAGGCAAAGAACTTACTGACGAGGAATACATCAATGCCATGGTAGAATATCCAAAATTGATCGAAAGACCTATCGTTATTAAGGATAACAAAGCAGTTATCGGTAGGCCTCCTTCATTGGTATTGGATTTATAAAAATTTTTAAAGAAAAGGTTCAAGGGTTTGCTCTTGAGCCTTTTTTGATGGCTATTTTGTGATTTGATCTAAATAAATCACGGCAAAAGCAAAGTACATTTTCACATTTCCCTATTCCATTTTCATTCTTTTAATTCGTACATTTGTTCAAAAGAAAGTTACAAAGATGCTACAAGAAAAATATATTAATCCTTTTACCGATTTCGGCTTTAAGCGCTTATTTGGACAAGAGCCAAGTAAAGCTATTCTTATGGATTTTTTAAATGAGCTTCTTCGTGAACATGAAGGGGAAATTAAGTCGATGACGTATTTGAAAAATGAACATTTAGGAAGTGGTGAAATTGACAGAAAAGCTATATTTGACTTGTATTGTGAGAATGAAAGAGGCGAGAAATTTATTGTTGAACTGCAAAAAACAAAGCAAAATTTCTTTAAAGACAGGGCCTTGTATTATTCTACTTTTCCGATTCAGGAACAAGCTAGAAAGGGAGCAGAATGGAACTATGAACTGAAAGCTGTTTATACTGTTGCTATTTTAGATTTTGTCTTTGAAGAAGATAAGGGTAAAAATAAATACAGATACGATGTGAAGCTAACCGATATAGAAACCCAAAAAATCTTCTATGATAAGTTAACTTTTACGTATTTGGCTATGCCTAATTTTAATAAAGGTTTATCTGAATTAGAAACCAAATTTGATAAATGGCTTTATGTCATTAAAAACCTCTCCAAATTAGATGAACGACCTAAAGAACTAAAAGGTAAAATATTTGATGCTTTTTTTGAGACGGCTGAAGTTGCTAAAATGACTAGAAAAGAATTGATGAGTTATGAAGATTCTTTAAAATATTATAGAGATTTACATAATTCGTTGGATACGGCTAAGGAAGAAGGTATTGAGGAAGGAATTAAAGAAGGAATTGAGATTGGAGAGAAAAGAGGAATTGAAATCGGAGAAAAAAGAAAAGCTATTGAATCAGCAAAATCAATGCTTCTAGATGGGCTTGATATTGATAAAGTAGCACTATATTCTGGTTTATCTATAGAAGAAGTAAAGAGTATTAAACTCTAATTCGACTACAGTGACAAACTATTTTTCTTAACAAGAGCATAAAAAAAAGCCAGTCCTATTTCAGAACTGGCTTCAATATTTTAAAGAAAATATCTTAGTCTTCCTCTACATAATTGTAAGATGGTGTTGCCGGTGCAGTCATTTGCTCTTTTTTAAGCAATTCTAACTTCTCTTTCTCTTCTTCAAGCTGATAACGAATTTCACTCTTCTGTTTAGCTAATTCTGCATCTCTTTTTTTCTTCTCCTCGCATGTACCTGCATACCAATGTCCCACTTTGGCCTTATTAGCATTGTAAGGGTTTTTGTAATCTTCTCCATCACAACCACAAACTGGATCTTCAGAGAAGTTGTACGTTACTTTTCTATCTTCCCCTTCTGGTATTTCACAATTAAAGCTTCTCAATGTCTCAATGTCTTTCTGAGCTAAAGGAAGAGACGTTTTCATTGTACGAGTACACTTCGTTGGGTAATAGACTGTTTTATCAAATTGATAAGCATGGGCGTAAACCAGGAACTCATCACCCTCAAAATAAACAAAATCACATGAGGAGTATTCAGCCCTCAGGTATACTTTTCTTGATGGGTATAAAGAGCCTTTCCAATATTCTGAAACGACCATACCTATTCGATCGTAACCTTCTTCCATGGCTTGTACTTCAAATACTTTTCCTACAAAAACGGCTTCAGATTCCTTGTATGCTTGCTCAATTGAGACACTTTCTCTTATACAATCACAAGGAATAAATTTATCATCTACCCATTGTCCTTGTTCAGTATCACCATTAATGTAAAGCATGATACCTTTTCCGTTTCGCTTTCCTTTGGACCAGTTTCCTATGTATTGAGATCCATTAGCGTAGTAGTGAATACCTTCACCACTCACTTCATTTTGGATCCAAGTTCCTTCGTGTCTTTCACCTGACTTAGTAACTAAAACACCTCTACCATGCATTTTTCCATCTAAGAAACCACCTTGATAGATATCTCCATTTGCCCAAAGGTAAACACCCAATCCATACGGTACTCCTTTATCAAAATTACCTTCGTAACTATTACCGTTTGCGAAAACAAGTTTTCCTTTCCCCTCCATCATATCATTTCTCCACTTTCCTTGATAGACAGTGCCGTCTTCCCATGTATACGTGCCGTATCCGTGTCTCTTGCCATCACCATTAAACTGCCCCACATACTTATCTTTATCTGGATTCTCACTAATCTGAGCTTCAACATTAGAGAATTGTAGCGTAAATAATATTGATAGAAGTAAAGGGAAAATCGATTTTCTATTTGTAAAAATAAAATCTAAAGAGGTTCTTTGTTTATTAAAGATTGTCATAATTTAGTATTGATCGATATTTAATGACGATTGAAATCAAAATATTTCATTCTGCTAAAATGCTAAAAAAATAATATGTTCAGATATTTCTTCTCCTTTATTATTACATTATTTATCACTTTTTCACTTCAAGCTCAAATTGTTTGCTCAAATGCCAGCAAAATCGCTTTGGATAAAAGAATTGAGGAACTTAATAAAATGAAAGTAGACACTTTTAATATTCCTCTAAGGGAAGGTAATATTGCCCGTATTTTTTTAGACACTCCTTATTTAGAGAAGACACTCGAAATAGGAAAAAAGGAGGAATTGGTGATCAATTTTGTAGGTTTTGATTGTACAACTTTTGTTGAAAGTGTCACAGCAATGAACTTACTTTTTAATCATGCACCTTCATTAAGAAACTTAAATCATTATGCTTCTATCCTAGAACGTTTAAGGTATAGAAATGGTCAATTGACAGGATATGGCAGTCGATTGCATTACTTTACAGAATGGGTATTAGACAATCAGAAAAAAGGCATTTTGAAGGATATGACACTGGAGATTGGTGGTCAAACTTATGATAAAAAAATCAATTTTATGAGTACTCATATTTCCTCTTATAAACGATTAATTGATAATGACTCTGCCCTCAATACGATAAAAGTTGCCGAAACCACGATTAACCAACACCCACTATCTCAAATTTACATTAAAAATATTGCTTCAGTTGAGGCTAAAATTAAAGAAGGTGACATCATTGCTTTGGTCACTAAAATTAATGGTTTGGATGTCTCTCACGTTGGAATTGCAGTGAAGAAGTTAGACAGAATTCACCTGCTCCATGCCTCACAATCCTCTGGTAAAGTAGTCATTACCAATAAACCACTAGCAGAATGGTTAAAAAATAGTAAGCTAAATACAGGTATAACTGTTGCTAGGCTCAACCCCTAATTTAATATTCATTAATATATTTTTATTAATAATTATTGATCAAAATCACTCCAAATAATAATAGTTACAGATAGGAAACTAAAAATCTATCTTTCATATTTGCACATGTAAACAAAGGGAATTTGGTGTAAATCCAAGACAGTCCCCGCTACTGTAATTCTTACCTATTGGGTTAGGTTGATGATTGGCCACTTTCATTTTTGATGGGAAGGCACATTGTAAAAGAAGAGTCAGGATACCTTTTTTACTGTTTTATCTTCGGGTGCAAAGTATTTTTTACAATGAGTCAGTTATCCAATAAATTAGTTGTTATAATCGCCTTCTTATTTACATTAAGTTGTAATACTACCGAACAAGGCAACACTAATTCTGCTAAGCAACAACAAGAGACAGCGTCTACTATCAGTAGTCCTGTACAATATGCAAAAACATTCAACCTAGAATATAAAGAAGGTTACAAACTCCTTCAACTCATTGACCCCTTCTCTGAATATAAAAAAACAAGTACGTTTGTTTTGCTTCCTCACGGTGCAAAAACTCCACAAGGATTTAAGAAAAATCAAATCATAAGAGTTCCTGTCAAGAAGGTAATCACGACTACCACTGCTCAAACCTCAATGATGGAAGAGTTAGGTAGTATTGACTGCATCAAAGGTTACATTTCAAAAGACTACATGTATAGTCAAACCGTTGTAGACCGTATGGAAAGTGGAGAAATCATCACAGTGGGCTACGACATTGCGAATAACACCGAGAAAATCATTGCTTCAAGTGCTGATTTGGTAATGGTAGTAGGCAGTAGCACTACTAATTCTTCTTCCTTCCCTATCCTAAACAAAGTCAATATTCCAGTATTAGCCAATACGGATTGGCAGGAAAACCATTTATTGGGCAGAGCAGAATGGATTAAGGTATTTGGTGCACTTTTGAATAAAGAAAAAGAGGCCAATGCGATTTTTGAAAAAGTAGAGCGTCAATACAAGTCTTATTTAGAAGTTGCAAAAACGGCTAAAACACATCCTTCTGTTATTTCTGGCTTACCTTACAAAGGAATGTGGTCAGTGCCTGGAGGAAAATCTTATTTAGCCATTGCTTTTGATCAAGCTTCAGCAGATTATCCTTGGGCTGCAACTACACAAACAGGAAGTATTCAACTTGATTTAGAAGGTGTTTATGCCAAAGGCGGACATGCTGATTATTGGTTAAATGTAGGTCAACTCACTACGTTAGAAGCACTTCAAAATAGTGACTCAAGGTATTTGAAATTCAATGCCTTTAAAGAGAAAAATGTTTATAATAACAATAAAAGGTTAAGAAACGGAATGGCTAACGATTATTGGGGTACAGGTATGGTACACCCTGAATTGATCATTGCCGACCTTATTAAAATCCTCCACCCTGATCTTCTCCCGGATCACCAACTTTTCTTCTATCATAAATTAAAGTAGAAAATGAAATTCTATATTTTCATGACATTCCTTCTGCTATGCTTTTCTCAAAGCTATAGTCAGACCTATAAATTGCCAGATAGGGAGTTAAAAGAAGTTGAAATTGTATCGAAATCCATGAAATATTACAGTCAGGGTTCGAATATTCAAACCATTGATAGTACAGAGATTCAATTTCACAATGAAGGAACTCTTGCTGCTCTATTGAGAGATAAAGCTTCAGTATATATCAGAGAATATGGTGCTCCTGGGCAATTGACAACAATCTCTATGCGTGGTATGTCTCCCACAAATACTGCAATAATGTGGAACGGTATCAATTTGAATTCCATGACATTGGGGCAAACAGACATGTCAACAATCAATACATTCTACTTTGATAATGTTGATCTTCAATACGGTGCTAGTTCTGCTCAATATGGTACTGGTGCAGTCGGTGGTTCTATTATTTTAAAAGATAACATTCATTGGGACGCTCAAAAAAATCATTTTGAGGTACAATCAGCTTACGGAAGTTTTAATCAACAATTTTATGGTTTTAAAGGAGAATACGGAGGGAAAAAGTGGCGTCACAAAACTGTAGGACTCTACCAAAAATCAGACAATGATTATCGTTTTTATAATGAACATGATAAAGAATATCAAAACGTAAACAATGCTGATTTTGAACATTACGGTATCTTACATGAAACACATTTTAAGCCGACTGAAAATCAAGAGTGGTCTATAAACCTTTGGTATACCAAAGATGATAGAAGTATTCAACCTATAATGAATGAGAATATGTCGCCTAATGACGGTTTTACGGAAAACACGGCATTTAGAGGGCTCATCAATCATCAATTACATACTGAAAAGTGGACACATGTAAGTAGTGTAGCCTATATAAAAGATAAGCTTTTCAGCGGAAGTGATGATATCATAGCAACAGAACGTATACAAGCAGATTATAGAGGAGAAACTTCATTGAGTAATTCTATTTCATTGCAAACAGGCTTTTATGTGATGAATATATGGCCCGATGTATACAAATATGATTCCAAGACTGAAGAATTCAGAGCTTCAGTATTTTTAGCCTTGCGTTTTGACATCACTAATCGATTTACAGTATCTACGGTCTTAAGACAAACATTCGTATCGAGTTTAACTCCTCCATTTACGCCATCCCTTGATCTTTCATATTCGTTATTGAACGTATATGGTAAATCTCTAACATTAAAGGGTTCTGTAGGTAGAAGTTATAGAGTGCCAACTATGAACGAGAGATATTGGGGAGAAAATTCTAATCCTGACATTGAACCTGAGGATGGCTTTAATATTGACTTAGGTATTGATTATTCACAAGATTTCCCCGGAGTTACGTTGAATGCTAATGTTACTGGTTTTTATCTTAGAACTTATAATAAAATTCTTTGGGTACCGGCTAACCCTACCTATGCCAAGAATATTAAAAATACAAGGTCATTTGGTGTCGAATCTAATGTAAATGTAAGTAATCAAAATACAGATGAATTGTTAAAATGGAAAGCTGGAATAGCTTATACGTTTACGGATGCTCAGAATACTGATAAAAACAAGCAATTAATCTATGTCCCTAAACACCTTTTTAAAGCCTTTGTTAGCCTCAATTATCATGGATGGGGATTAAATGTTGATCACAATTATGTTGGAAAAAGAACGACATCAAGTGATTTTCATAATTTAGATGCCTATCACCTTATCAATCTTGGATTCAGTAAGTTAATTCAACTACAAGACAATAATTTAATGTTGACATTAAAGGTCAACAATCTCATGAACGAGACTTATCAGAATTACGAAGAGTACCCAATGCCGGGGATCAATTATATGTTAAAAGCAAATATCACTTTTTAATAAAGAAAGAATATGAAAAACAATTACAAATTTCAACTCGTCTTTGCGTTTATCGCTATCCTTTTCACATCATGTATTGAAGATAAGGAAACAACTCCTTATGTACCTGGTTCAGAAGGATTCCATGTAGGACACTCAGGTGCTTTTGGTAAACCAAAAACATCATCAGTATCTGCAGTTTCAATGAGTGATAGTGATACGACATTTTCACACTTAGCCTATATGAGTGCAAATGGTGAAGAATTAGGCGGTAACATTGAAGGTTTTGATTCAAATGGTCAACTTACGGTGATCACAACTGCCTCAACAAGTCAAATCATTGTATGTGACACGAAAACTTTAGAAAAGAAATTTGTTGTAACAGATAGTGTTGACAACCCAAGATATACTGCATTTGATGGTAATAGAGCTTATGTTACAGTTTGGGGTCCTATTCAACCTGACTATAGCTATATTAGACCAAAAGTATTGGTAATCAATCTTACTACTGGTGAACTAGAAAATTGGTTTTCTGTTGGTTCAAATCCTGAAGGCATTGCTATTAAAGATGGAAAAATCTACGTAGCCGCTTCTTATACTCCAAATGTAGAAGTTTATAACCTTTCTGATTTAACTGCAGCTCCTGAATTAATCACTATTGACGCTTCTCCTCAACACTTTGCATTTGATGCAGATAATAACTTATGGGTATCAGCTGTAAGTGCTTGGAGCTTCCCAGTTGAGAGTGAAAACATTGGTTTAGCAAAATTGAACACAACTGATAATTCTTTAGAGACTTTAATCAACTACACTGGTATTGGTGGAGATGGTTACATCAAAGCTTCTACTGACGGATCAACAATCTTTGGTATTGGTGCAGAACCATGGCCATCTTCAACAACAGAAGTTGTTGAGTTTGATTTATCAGGAAAAAAATATGATACAATTATTTCAGGTGAAGGCTTTAAAGGAGTGGGACAAAACCCTGCTTCAAAAGATATATATGTTGCAATCACGCCTGATTATGAAAATAGTGGTTTAGTGAAAGTATATTCTGAAACTGGAGCTGAAAAAGCATCAATGGAAGTTGGTCTTGCTCCTTTCCACTTTATTTTCTACTAAAAGATATTTTGTCAAATATTAAGTGTATAAGAGCCTAGGGGTTTTATTCCTAGGCTCTTTTTATTACACCACCTTTCAAACTCCCACCACTTATAAAGTGATGAGAGTAAAAGATGAAACTTATTGATTTGTTATATCAAAATTCTGTTTAACGTTAGTGTTCTACTGTTTAGAATAATTGATACTTTACAAGCTTAATTATTGTCAACTTGATTAATAGCTCACTATTAACCTTTTGGTGATTGTTTTGCCTGTTACACTGGTGAAGGTCATGACATAAACACCGGAAGGCAATGTCATTTTATCCCCAATCATAAAACTTCTCTTTTCATTGATTTCAAAAGATGAAATTAACGTACCCAAAGGAGAATAAAGTTTTACGTTTCCACTCAGTGCGGATAATGATTCAACATTAAACTTACCAAATCGATTGGGATTAGGGTAAATATTTAAATCAAAAGCATTTAGGTCTTCTGATTCACCACTACTCTTTATTCGAGCAGAAGAAGAGGCACAAGCTAAATCAGCTTCCGCTTGTGTTTCAAAACATTGATCGCACCCTTGTATTGGTCTACAAGGAGGGCATTTCACTGTGATTGAGACAACATCTTGGGCAACAACAGTTCCAATAGTGCTCATCAAGAAAATGGAGAGATATATTATTATTTTCATTATTGATATCGATTAAAGAGATTCTACAAATTTTACTACCGCTTGTTTTTCTTCAGTTGTCAAAGCCTCATAAGCTGCTCTAGCTCCTGCTGCTTCACCTCCATGTTGCATAATCGCTTGATCTGTTGTGGTAGCTGATCCATTGTGCATAAACAAGAGGTTTCTACCATTTCGTTCTAGAAGTTGTAAGTTGTAATACAATCCCCAAAGAGCAGGTGTTCTGTAAGATCCACCTGTACCAACATCGTGTAATTTCATATCAGTGTAAGGACGAATCACTAAGTCTCTTAACTCTTTTGGAGCATCATTTCTCGTTTTCTGAGTTTCAGTATGACAGCCTGCACAACCCGCTTCTAAGAATTTAATATGACCTAATCCTACTGCAGGATCATCATAAACACCTTTGGATCTTGTCGGTACAGTTAAGAATTTCGTGTAGGCCACAATTAAATCGACATCCTCTTGTGTAATCTGATTTGGATCACTCGCATCAATACCATGATCATTTAACAATGCTGCTACTGTCTGACTTTCTACCGTAGGTTGAGAACCATCCCAAGTTAATCCTACCTCTGCACCTGCAATCCATTGGAGTAAACCAACCCCATACACTGGTGGTGGAAGTAACATTCCTTTTGGTGTGCTGACTAATTCTGAACCTCTACCATCTCTAAAGTGACATGTTCCACAAGTTGTAGATCCAATTTTCACCTCTCCCAGTACTCTATTGTCTTGCTGACCATCACCTTGTCCTCTATGTCGTACACCATGGAATAAGTGATGCCCTTCCAAGAAATCATCTACATCATCATCGTCCTCTAAAGTGATTAGATGTTGAGTAAATACTGCATCCTGTTCCTCTTTCGTAAACTGTCCAGAACCTGATAAAATCATATTACTAGAGGCTTTCCCTGCCATAGATAAACGAGGATCTCCAAATGTATTGAAACCTTGTCCTACCACATAGTTCTGGAATGTATTGTAGTGTTGTGCTCCTTTACTCCATGGCACTCCGTCTACCAAAGCAGTAACTGCGGTAATTTCATAAGAAATGATATTACCATAATTCACGGTATTAATATCTGACCAAGGGTAAAGATCTCCTCCTTCATCCAAAGTTGGACCACCTGGTGCTATATATGCAGAATAAGAAGGTGTTGAAGCACCACCTTTCGCCAAAAACTCCATTCTTCGGACAGGGATTCTGTTTCCTCCTTCCCAAATCAGTTTATCTTTATCAGGTAGGTTGTCTTGATCTTTGTGACGGATGGTATAATCTTTTGTAGAATATAAGAACTGCTCAAAACGGACATTATCTGAACCGTCTGTTACCACTGTTTCGTATCGATCCAATGTTCTTAATAATGAGCCATTGTGTGAGGCATCAAAAATAGCCTCTGTAATACCATCCTGAGGATGAGGGTGTCTAAAACGCATCCAACTTGCTCCCTTTGAAGTGATTGTTGGTCGATTATCAGGGTCTACTCTTTCTCCTTTAGTTGTAAATAAACCTGAGTAATGCCAAATATCAGCTGGATCATACGTATTCATCTGTGTATTACGCTTATAACGGAAGAAGTAGTAATAATCTCCTGCTCCTACACATTCTTCTGGTACTTTTGCTTGGAAATCATCTCCCAATTCAGCGGTGTAAAATGTTACTTGGTTACATGAGCAATGCATTTCAAAAGAACCTGCATTAGTTTGCATCTGATCCAAAACACCTGGGCCAACATTTACTGAAACCTCTGTTAAATCTTCACTCAAATCAAAAGACCATCCATGTTCCCTAGCAGGGCTTCCAATGGTTGGAGTCGGTAATGCTGGTGCAGGATAAACCACCAATGGTATATCTCCACAAGGGTCTTCTTCACAAGGTGCACAAGGTCCTCCACAATCTACTCTTGTTTCTCCTTGATTTCTAATACCATCATAACAAGTTGGTAAAGGTCCACCTTCTTTAATGGTAACTTCTCCCAAGTTAATTGGACATTCTCCTCCATCACCCCAACGTACAACTATATCATAGGTACCTGGTGACATATCTGCTAAAGTAAACCATTGGGAATCATCTTGTTTTATGTGAGGATAAGTTACACCTCCATCTAAAGAGAATTCCAATACAGCTCTTCCCTCTACATCATCAAAAGCAAAAGTGATCGTACCATCATTCTCGTTTTCAAATGACTCATTTGTACTTGAAATGGTAGCATTTGGATTGGGTGTGCCATTACAGACTAGATCACATGAGATACATTCACTACCACCACAATCGACACCCGTCTCATCTCCATTCTGAATACCATCGTCACAAGTTGGACATGGCGCACAACTCAATCCACCACAGTCAACACCCGTCTCGTCTCCATTCTGAATACCATCATTACAGGTTGGAACAAAATAACATTGTGTCACTTGAGCTACTTTTTCTTGCTCATTACTACCTTGTACTTTAATAGTATAGTCCACTCCTGCACTTACAGTCACATTTCTTTTATAATATCCATCTTCTTGAACATCTGGAGGGTAACAACCTCCATTCAAACACAAGTACAACGCAGTTCCTGCTTCTTCACTAAAATATAAAATGCCTTGTCCATCCACGATGGTAAGACCAAATTCACTACATGTTCCTTCTCCAGTTCCACCTGATTGACAAGGTGTACATGAACCTCCACAATCTACGCCTGTTTCATCACCATTTTGAATACCATCTGAACAAGTATCTACTACTTCCTCTTTCACTATCCACCAAGAACCATTGGCTCCTTCACCATTGATATCTCCTTCGTTATTATCTCCTGAATAATAATAAAGGGGTTGTCCATTGAGTGTCAATTGTAATTGACCATCACAAGTACCACTTAAACCAAATTCACCAGTTACTCCATTTGGTAAACGTGATGGTAAGTTTAGATTCAGTTTAGCATCTGTCACAACATAAGGCCAGCTTTGAGCACATCCTCCTGTACAGTTCGTAAATTCACTATTATCACTTGTCCATGTATAAATCGTCTTGGCAGGCTGATCATCATATTTGGCAATTAAATATTCACCGTATTCAGGTGAAGTTGCAATAGAAATAACAAGTTCTTTTGTTGGTTCAGGGTTTACACATTCCAAACAAACTCCACCACAATCAATACCAACTTCATTTCCATCTTTCAAACCATTTTCACATGATCCTACGGCAACTGTTCCCAATTGGATTTCACATTCATCATTTGACCAACGTGCAGTCAGATTATAAGCACCGGATGCTTTATTATCAATTGTCAAAGATTGTTCTGTCAAAGCCACAGTATAATCTGTATTATCTAAATTAAATGTAATGGAGTCATAATCATTATTTACATTATCAAAATTGATAGATACACTACCATCTAAAGCTCCATTAGAAGTTTCATTGATCGTTGATACACTTCTAAAAACATTCGAAAGGTCATTTAAACCTGTACATGGTTGGGGTTCCCCTACTACAAACTTCACTTGATCAATATTAAGTGCATTATCTCCTGTTTGATATACAATAGAGAAATCATCACCAGCATTCATCACCTCTTGGATCACAATACTCTGATAACTATTGACCCATGCTCCTGTCGCTGTAAAAGTTGCATTTCCTTTGTCAATACCATTGATAAAATAAGAAATTGCTCCGCTTTGTTCTGATGCATAAACGATTTCTACTGAAATAGCATTAGGCGTATTTTTAATTTCAAAACCAGCTCCTTGTGATGAAATATAAGCCACACCTTGACCTCCTGATGCTGACAAGTCACTATATAAACTTGCTCCTCCTAAAATTGTCGCTGCTTCGGCTTCAATAATCACCTCAGTACCTGAATCGACCTGACAAGGTGTACAAGACCCGCCACAATCAATACCTGTTTCATCACCATTCTGAATACCATCATCACAAGTCGGTAAAGGTTCAGTTTGGCAAGGTGTACATGATCCGCCACAATCAATTCCCGTTTCATCACCATTTTGAATGCCATCGTCACAAGTTGGTAAAGGTTCGGTTTGACAAGGTGTACATGATCCACCACAATCAATTCCTGTTTCATCACCATTTTGAATGCCATCATCACAAGTTGGTGTAGAAGCCCCCTCTTCTGTAGCCACTACAGTATAGACGGGCGAGATGAATTGACCGTTAGACGCTGCAATTTTAATTTGAATATCATACGTATTACCTGCTGTAATATTGGAAGTGGGTCTTTCCCATCTATTTCCAATTTTTTCACCGCTCCTACAATCTGCCCCCAAGCAAATGTAATTCCACCCACCGGTCCATTCGGGTTGATGTTCAAAATAGATCACGGCATCGCCAGATGCTTTCACTTCTATTCCATAACCTTGGGCAAAGCTTGAGATGTTGAAAGAGAGTAATAGTAAAACAGTGCAAAGAGAAAACTGCTTTAAAAGTTTGAGTAAAGAATATTGAACCAACATGGAACAATATCCTATAAAGTTTTTCATCAACATAACTGATTTTTAATTCATTAAAAAAGATTCCATACCACTATTCATAGTTAAGTGTTGCTGAAAGGTAGCATACGAGAATCCTTTTCGAATTATGTTGATGTACTACAAATCTACTGATAATAATACGTTAATAGTACACTTGAAAAAACACATCCTTTTTACACAACGTCACTTAAAAATTTCAATTACTTCAAATCAGATTGAGTAGTTTAAAAATGGAGCTACATGAGAAAAAGGGCTTTTTTAGACGTATATAATACGTTTTAATCGAATATCCAGAGTATTTGACGTAGTTACACAATTACTTCTATACCAAAAAAGAGAGGGAATTATCAATAAAAAATTACTTCTTTGATGACGTTTGTTCCCAAATTATTCACACTATTTTAATTACTTTCACCTCCAAAGAAATCAAAGAACATGTTTAAAACATGTATCACTAAAATCATAAACATCAAATGAAAAACAGAATTTGTGAACTTTTTGATATTCAATATCCAATTATTTCAGGTGGAATGGTATGGTGTAGTGGCTGGAAATTAGCTTCTGCAGTGAGTAATGCAGGTGGCTTAGGATTAATTGGAGCAGGATCAATGCATCCTGAAACTTTTTTGGAGCACGTTCAACAATGTAAAAAAGCAACTGATAAACCTTACGGTGTAAATATTCCTTTATTCTATCCTGAAGTGGATAAACTAATGGAAATTATTATTGACGAGAAAGTTCCTATTGTATTTACATCGGCAGGAAGCCCTAAAAAATATACAGCATTTTTAAAGTCACATGGCATCAAAGTAGTACAAGTTGTGTCATCACTGAAGTTTGCCTTGAAATCTCAGGATGCAGGCGTAGATGCGATTGTAGCAGAAGGATTTGAGGCAGGAGGTCACAACGGTAAAGAAGAAACGACAACACTTTGTTTGATTCCACCGATTGCTGAACAATTGGAAATACCTGTCATTGCCGCAGGTGGTATTGGCTCTGGAAAAGCAATGTTGGCTTGTTTTGCTTTAGGTGCTGAAGGTGTACAAGTAGGGTCTCGTTTTGCGATTACCAAAGAATCATCTGCTCATGATAACTTTAAAAATAAAGTAGTTGAAGTCGGTGAAGGTGAAACGGTCTTAACATTAAAAGACTTAACCGCTGTAAGATTAATCAAAAATAAATTCTATGAGAGAGTTGCGGAAGCGGAAGCAAGAGGTGCCTCGAAAGAAGAGTTAGTCGAAATTCTTGGTAAAAGAAGATCTAAAAAAGGTATTTTTGAAGGAGATTTAGATGAAGGTGAAATTGAAATTGGACAAGTTTCCTCACAGATTGATTCTATTAAGTCAGCTGGTGAAGTGGTCTCTGAAATGATGGAGGAATTTAATACAGCCAAAAATCAATTAATAAATGGGTAATTAATCCATTTATGTTGTAAATTAATATTCTAAGCATGTTTTGAGTATTCTCTTGAAACATGCTTTTAAGTATAACACAACACTGTTACTCATAAATATGAAACTTTTTACAGCTGAACAAATCAGAGCTTGGGATAAATACACTATTGAAAATGAGCCCATATCAAGCCTCGACCTTATGGAGCGAGCGGCCACAAAACTGACAGACTGGTATTTGGAAAACTGTAGTAACTTCAAGGACGTTACTCTCTTTTGTGGTGTGGGAAACAATGGTGGCGATGGTCTCGTGATGGCTCGATTGCTCAGTAACGAAGGTTTCAATGTCACTTGTTATATCGTCCATTTTTCTGATAATCCTTCGAAAGATTTCAGTGAAAATTTAGAGCGATTACCTCAAAGAGTAGCATGCTATTCCATTAAAAATGAAGATGATGTACCGTCTTTGTCGAAGGACACAGTAATTATTGATTGTATTTTTGGTTCTGGTTTATCAAGAGCACCAAAAGGAATCACTCAAAAAACAATTATCACAATAAATCAATCTAATTCGCCCGTCATATCTATTGATATTGCCTCAGGTTTATATGCGGATCACTACTCTAGCCACTTTCAAGGGATCATAGAAGCAGATATTACGCTCACTTTAGAAACACCTAAACTTTCCATGCTTTTTGTAGAAAATGCTAAAAATGTAGGTGAAATGATCGTAATTCCAATTCATCTTCATCAGGAATACATTAACGATACAAATTCTAATCATTTCTTTTCTACGGATGATGTCATCAAACAAATTTATAAACCAAGAAATAAATTTGATCATAAGGGGAAATTTGGAAATACCCTGTTAGTCGGTGGTTCAAAAGGAATGATTGGTGCTATTCAATTAGCTACAAGAGCTGCATTAAGATCAGGTACTGGAAAAACCACTTCCCTAGTTCCATCTTGCGGTTATGAAATTATGCAAGCTACCCTCCCGGAAGCAATGTGTATTGCAGACCCTTCAAAAAATCATATTGTTGCTTCTACGTTACTTAAAAATTTCACGGCTATAGGAATTGGCCCCGGACTAGGTCAGCATGATCAAACGAGAATTGCTATTCGATCTATAATTGAAGACTTTGAAAAGCCAATTGTGCTAGACGCAGATGCATTAAACCTTCTAGCTCAAAACGAAGAATGGTGGGATTTTATTCCTGAAAATTCTATTCTTACTCCTCACGTTGGTGAATTTGAAAGACTAACGGGAGTACATTATGTTCAGTCTTTTGATCGAGTTGAAGCAGCACGTAAAATGGCAATACATCGTCAAATTATTATTGTTTTGAAAGGTGCTAATACTGCTGTTTGCCTTCCAAATGGAGAAGTTCATTTTAATTCATCTGGCAACCCTGGATTAGCAAAAGGAGGAAGTGGAGATGCACTATTGGGGATCATTACGGGTTTACTCTCCCAACAATATTCACCAAAAGAAGCGGCATTACTTGGCGTTTATTTACATGGTAAAGCTGCCGATATTGCGGTTCAAGATAAAGGTTATGAAAGTTTGATTACTTCAGATGTGATTGATTCCCTAGGAAAAGCATTCATCAGTTTATTAGAGTAAGCCATAAAAATAACTCGACATAAAAAAGCCACATTCTCAAAAAATGAAAATGTGGCTTTATAATTTTTATAAATATATTTTGCTTAACGAATATCTAATAAACCATTGATTTCATCCTGATTCATATCCGCTTTACTTGCTAATTCTTTTCTCAAATCTTCTTTTACAATTCTTTCAGCCTCAGCAATTGGATATTTGATTGACATTGTGATATATGTCAAACCGTCTACCTTTTTTAACATTACAATTGGGGTTGTTCTACCTAAACGTGCTGAAACATTGTTTTGGTAAGCACCAATCACCTCAGTGACAGAAGCTGCATCAGACATCCCTTCTGAGTTCGCCACGTTTGATTTAATTCTACCTACAATCTCAGATCCTATTTGTGAAGCAATATCAGTCAAACATAATTGCATAGCTGCTTGTTTTGCCGCAGCAAATGATTCTGCTTTTGACTCCTGAGTAGTTACAAAAAACTTAGGGTTACCCATATCATCAGTTGACAAACGTGCTAAATATGAATTTTCAATTTGCATATCCATCGGTAAGTCACCAGGAATTTCAGAATATCCTTGTTTCCTAAGACCTTTTGCAGCTTTTCTAGCATCTTTAACTGCCTTGCCTTTTAATTCTTTAAGAGTAGCTTTTTTTTCTTTTTTGGTTTGGGCATGATTCTCATTTGCAATAAAAAACATTGAAGCTAAAACAAGTAAAAAACTTAAAGTGAATTTATTTCTCATAGTTTAATAAATTAAAAAAGTAATTGTCAGTTACGAACTTAAATATATAAATAATATAATTTAAATTGACAGATCAAATTAAAAAGAACAACTAATACTAGTAAATTAATATGAAAAAGATTGTTTTCATTACCTTTTTTATTAGCCTAACAATGTACAGTTATGCCCAAAAAGCAAAAAAGATTAAAGGCAAAGTCACTGAACAATTGGAAGATACGCATACCGTTGGTGAATTTAAGGAGACGTTATTACGAAAAGCTCAAATTATGGCTTTGGCAGATGCATTCGGCACCAACCTCTCTTCTGCATCTGATCTACGGTTAGGAAATACTGCCATGGAACTTCAATCTCTTAATACTGCTACCGTAAAAGGAGAATGGATTAAAACAGAGGATGTAGAATACACTTGGCACCTTACCACTGAAAACGACAAACAAGTGATTTATTTAGAGTGCGAAGTAGAAGGTAAAGGCAGAGCGATTGATGCACCAGAATTGAATTTTAAGGCATCAACTTTAAATTGTTCAGGGGCCAATTGCGAAACAACAATGTTTAAAGAAATGTCTCATTTTTATACTTACTTTCAATCTCCTAAAAGTGGGTTTGTGAGTATTTATATGAGAGAAAACGACAAGGTATACCGATTATTTCCATATTCTACTATGCATGGAGATCATGCTAATCCTTATAAAGTAAAGGCAGATCAAGAGTATATTTTCTTTGATCCTAAAAAAGCCGAAAGTTTTGAAGGAATCAGTAGCAGACAAGTCGATGAGTTGGTGCTTTCTACTATGGGGCCTAAAAGAATCTTTAATCGTTTATATGTTATTTATTGTCCCACTGAATACGATAAACCTATATTGAAAACAGAGGAAGGTGGAATCAAAACAATCTCACCTGAAGGTTTTCAAGAATGGCTTTCTTTACAAAAAACAAATAAGAAAGGGTTTCAGGAAAAAGTAATTTATTTTTCAATCGAACAATAAATTAAACAGTTGTACAATTAAAATCGGAAGTTTTGAATTTTCTTTTTTAGCCTTCTCTACGTTAGAATATCATCACGTAGCTTCGGCTATGCTCTTCTATTCTGCCTTGATTAGACTGAAAAAATAATAATCCAACTTCTACCAATTTCAAATGTGCAACTGCTTATAGACAAGAAAAAACAGACAATCTTAATCAATTCGATTGTCTGTTTTTTTATAAGTACTAAGCCAAAAAGGTATTCTTTACTTCTCCTCTAATGCACCATCTGCATGCAAAGCAAAACGCCCTTTACTTTTATCATGAACCATCTCTTTTTTATCCCAAGGCCAACCTCCAAATTCAGTTCTTTGGTAATCCGCAAAAGCTTCTTGTAATTCTTCTTTTGTATTCATTACAAATGGACCGTGTTGTGCTACAGGTTCATTGATAGGTATTCCCTGTAATAGAAGAACATACGTATCCGTATCACCTGCCTTTACTGATATACTCTCTGTTGGATTAATATGAAAGAGACTATTTTTATCAACGGTTTTATCTTCCACTTCAATAGAATTACCTCTATAAAAATAAATAACTCTATTGACCTCGGCTGAATCTTTAGGAATATTCCAAACTGCATTAGGAGAAAGCTTTACTCTCCAAATCGCTACTTTATTTGATGCTTCTGAAGCCCAAGAGTCAGGCGTTGGAGACAATGGTTGTTGTTTTAAATAATCTCCAGCAATCACTTTAACGTTAATTTCATTTCCTTCTTCATCTTTTTCATTGACGATTGGAATGTCTTCATGCCAAAGCATTTTATAACTCGGTAACGCCATTTTATCCTTTTTAGGAAGGTTCAACCAAATTTGAAATAACTCTAATGGATTCTCCTCCTCAGTATTCAATAAAGGAAACATTTCAGAATGCTGTACACCTGCTCCTGCAGTCATCCATTGTACATCACCTTCTCCAAATCTACCTGCTGAACCTAATGAATCAGAATGATCTGCTAACCCTTCCTCCACTATCGTTACCGTTTCAAAACCTCTGTGTGGATGATATGGAAAACCCGGAATCTTTCTTCCATGATACATACTAAAACCATCTTTCCCTGAAAAATCAGATCCAATATTTCTTCCTTCTAATGGTACAGAAATACTCATGTCTTCATTTCCTTTGGGATATATTTCTTTATGGTGTGCGGTAAATAAAAATGGATCTAACGTTGGCCATTGATTACCTATTGATTGCACTGAATATATTTTTTGCTCTTTCATATTTTTATATATTGTTTATACATTATTTGTTCAAACAAATTAAGTGAAAATATAATTAAATACCAAATTGAAAAAGCGTAAAAAAAGAAAACCTCCTTGATACTTCTTTCAAAAGAGAAAGTACAAGGAGGCAAATTTATAATTTGATGATTTTGCAATTGATCCTTTACCCTACCATCACATGGGCTTCTGGATATTGGAACTTATTCGTTTGAACTGTTGAACTTAATGCTAAAGCCAGTGTCAGTGTTCCTACCCTTCCAATATACATGGATAAAATAATGATCACTTTTCCAATCGAAGAGAGTTCACCGGTAATTCCCATACTTAAGCCTGCCGTACCAAAAGCTGAAATTTGCTCAAAGACTAAAGGCAGAATATCTATATTAGGGTTATCGAGTTCTGTTATTGTCAAGACAAAAATAGCCACTAAATTATAAATGGCAGCGAACATAAAGATGGAATAAGACCTCTTTATATTATCATCACTGATCGTTCTTTTACGCACTACAATTCTTTCCTGACCTCTAATAATACCAATTGACGAAAGCAGTAATACATAAAAAGTACTACTCTTAATACCACCACCTGTTGAACCCGGTGCTGCACCAATAAACATTAAAAAGATCATCACTATAATCGTAGAAGGTTTCATACTTCCAAAATCCATGGAGTTAAATCCAGCTGTCCTTGTAGTTACAGATTGGAAAAAGGAAGCCACTAATGATTCGAATAATGTTCTATCTTCTCTTAATTCATCAATTTCCAAAAAGAAAACGGCCACCATACCAATTAGTATCAGGATTACGGTAGAGTATAAGGATATCGATGTACCAATAGAATATTTCTTCCAAGGATTTCTAAATCGATCAGCAATTTTCTTTGGTGAAAAAATCTCTTCAATTGTAGTAAAACCAAAACTTCCGAAGATGATAATAAAACCAATCACAATATGTAATCCATACATGTGCCTTAGGTCTATGACCATTCCTGAAGCATTAAATTCTGTCGTTTCATCGGAGACGATATAGGTATTTAAACTATCTGGGAACAAACTAAAACCTGCATTACAGAAGGCTGAAATAGAGTGAAAGATTGAATAGAATATTTTCTGAAAGAGGTTATTAAAGACAAGGTTACTATCCCATGAAAAGAATATAAAAATAGAACCTAACGCTTCAATCAATAAGGTCAAAAAGATAACTTTCCTCAAAAGGCCTGTTGCTGACGACAAATCCTCACTACTTAATACGTCTTGTATAATGGTTTTATGTTTTAAACTTACCCCTTTAGATAAGAATGTAGCAAAGAAAGTTGCAAAAGAAACGATACCAATACCTCCAAGCTGAGCGAGTAAAAGGATCACAATTTTCCCTTTGAATGTAAAAAACTGACCTGTATCAACTACTGCCAATCCTGTTACGCAAGAAGCACTTACGGAAGTAAAAAGTGCATCTAGAAATGACATGCTTTCATCAACTCCTACTGAACATGCAGGAAGCATTAAACCAAACGTTCCTAACAAAATCAATAATATAAAACTGAAAATGAAAGTAGTAGAAGGTTTAATCTTAAATTCTGATAATGCGGATGAGCTTTTTGTGATCTCAATACAAATCAGAATGAATAAACAGAAAAACAGGTAATTAACGTATTGTAAAAACGGATTTTCAATCCAGAAACTTTTTAGAAACTCTTCGACTAATCGTACACCAAAAAAATAGTGAAAAAGGCCATTGAAGGCGATATACAAAAGAAAAGTACCTTCTATGAAGGTTGACTTAAAAAACTTAAAACGATTGGTGGAAAAAATAATTCGTAGTAAGTAAGAAATACAGTATACAAAGACGATAACATCAAGAACAGATAGTAATACTCTTATGTCATCCTCCGATAGATAAAACCCATAATTGTAAATCAGTATAACTACAGCAACAAATGTATTAATAACAGAAGCTATTCGTTCATATTTAAAGACTGGTAGTTGATACTTAAGCAACCATTGATTTATGAAGTCATTTGTGTTTGAACCCATAGAAGATTAATAGTTATAAGGGTCAAATATAATAACATTCATTCAATGTTAAATTGAAAAACAAAAAATTTCTATGGAATATCGATATACTTGTGTGTTTGTAACGACAAATACCACTCTGGATTGCTCTTTACAAACTCTACTAACAAAGGTGTGATTTTCTCTCTTTTCGACCATTCAGGTTGAATATAAAGTTTACAATCGTCTGATAATTTTTCAGATAACTCAACAGCCCATTTTAAATCGGCTTTGTTATAAACGACTACTTTAAATTCACTGGCTTTTTGATAAACTTCTTCGACAGGTTGCTTAAATTTTTTAGGAGATAAAGTGATATAATCCAATTCTCCACTTAACGGGTGAGCTCCTGAAGTTTCAATATTGATATGGAAGCCTTCTTCTTTCAATTTCTCAGTCAGTGGACCAAGATCATGCATTAATGGTTCTCCTCCAGTGATGATGGCTAAACGTCCTGGGTATTTTTTTGCATTTTGAACAATTTCCTCTACTGCTAAAACGGGATGTTTGTCTTGTTCCCAAGATTCTTTAACATCACACCAAACACATCCAACATCACAACCTGCTAATCTGATAAAATAGGCTGCCTGCCCTGTATATGCTCCTTCTCCTTGAATCGTGTAAAATGCTTCCATAACGGGAAGCGAAAGGCCCAACTGCACGCGTTCCTTCGTAGTATATTCTAAATGCTTAACCATTAAAAATCCTTTTTATTTATGTGAGATTAAAAAGCCCTTCAAGGGGTGAGGGAACCCTTGAAGGACTCAGATCGCAAATTTCGTAAAAAAATGCGATTTATTATAACTTATATTGTTTCCTTAACAGATTTTCTTTTTACTGACTCTAAAGTATTCATCAGTAAAGAAACTACTGTCATTGGTCCAACTCCACCTGGAACTGGAGTAATCCAACTTGCTTTTTCGCTTACTTCATCAAATTTCACATCACCTTTCAATGAGAAACCTGATTTTTTTGAAGGGTCTTCAATTCTTGTAATACCAACATCGATTACAGTAGCTCCTTCTTTGACCATATCAGCAGTCACAAACTCTGCTCTTCCTAATGCTACGATCAAGATATCAGCCGATAGACACTCTTCTTTTAAGTTTTGTGTTCTACTATGTGTTAAAGTCACTGTACAGTTTCCTACTTTACTGTTACGAGACATTAGTAAACTCATTGGTGTACCTACAATATGAGAACGACCAACAATCACACATTTCTTTCCTGAAGTTTCAATGTTGTATCTATCTAACAGTTGAACGATACCGTAAGGTGTTGCGGGAAGGAATGTTGGTAAACCTAACATCATTTTGCCTAGGTTTGCCGGGTGAAAACCATCCACATCTTTTTTAGGATCAATTGCCTCTGTTACTTTAGTCTCATCGATGTGTTTTGGTAATGGAAGTTGAACAATAAATCCGTCAATATCATCATTATTGTTAAGGTCTTCGATGGCTTGAAGTAATTTCTCTTCTGTTATGTCGGCGTCGAATTTACATAATGTTGAATCAAATCCTACTTGCTCGCAAGATTTTACTTTATGATTCACATATGTTCTACTTGCACCGTCTTCACCAACTAAAATAGCGGCTAAATGTGGTTTCTTGCCTCCTGCGGCAGTCAGTTTTCTTACTTCCTCAGCAATTTCTTGCTTGATTGCATTTGAAGTCGCTTTTCCGTCAATTAGTTGCATGGAATATTTGTGGTTATCCTAAAAAATTTATCGAAGCACAAAAGTAATGACTTTCGTTTCTTTTTTCTAAAAAATGTATTTTTTTTTATTATGAACTTCATTTTTAGAATAACCACAGCGTTACACTCATGGAGAATTATTCACTCTATAGATTGACATATAGGTGTTTTCTTTTTCTCCTTTTTCCAACAATGTTGTTTTTACAGAATTGATATTTCTTTTCAACATTGGGTGAGGCACGTCTTTGTTTGTATTTTCATTGGTTTTCTTTTCTCCTTTGAAAAGGAAAAAGGGCATTAACACAAAAAATGTGGTACCTCCTAAGTATAAAGCTGTTTTAGCTAAGGCAACAAACATTGCTAGGTTTATTGCACATGTCGATCCGATCACGATCAAAGTGATCAATCCAAAAAATAGTGTGTTCTTTTTCATTGTTTTAATTTTTGATGTCTTTGTTTTTGAAATTTTTTCTTGATTAAAAATTGTGACCAATCCTTCCCGTAGGCAAGGAAATTTTGTTTTGGAATTGAAGTCATATCAACTCGTGGTTTAAAAAGTGAAACATAAAAAAAGGTCCTGATACCGAAGCATCAGGACCTATTTCATAAATATATAGATATTCCTACATCGCTTCATACAGCATCTCCCTCACTCTGCTTTCGCAAAGAGAAAATCCTTGAGGAGTGTCGATATGTAAGCTGATGTATTTCATATTTTTTTAAATTTTACGAGGCAAAAGTATTTAACATATTTTTAAGAATGAATATAAATAAGCGTTTATTTGTATTTATCATTGAGACCTACTCCATCTTTAATCATCGGAATTACTTTTTCAAGTCGCGAAATTTTGGTAGCCTCTCTTTTAGCAGATGCGATGTACTCTCCATATTCTCTTTTTTTCGAGAGAGAAAGACTTTTAAAGCCAGACTCTAAATTCTTATCTTTTGTAAAAGCATCTACCAATTCATTGGGTAATATCAATGGTTTTGGAGTACGGTCCGTTTCTACCACTTTCCCTGCCTTCTGATTCTCAATAGCTTCTTGAATATATATTTTCAGTAAATCAGTATGCTGTTTGAGTTCTTCATAAGAATTAAATCGCCACTGTCTTAATGCTTTTGTCTTGTTTTCTTGAGCATTGATGAGGTGTTGACCTTCATCTTGTAATAATGCACCTTGATGAAACCATAAGCCAACATAGTTTTTAAAAGCAGCAATACCTACTACATTTTTACCTTTAACCATATAAATAGGCGCCCCCCACTTCATTCCTTCTTCCAGCTCCGTTTCATTCAGTATTGATCTGAGGTAAATCAATTCTTCTTTCCATGTTTCTGAAGATACTATATAATCTTCAACAGTTGCATACCTTTTCATAGTTGTAATGGTTCGTTTATTCTAGCAAATAATAGATTATTCCTTCTCTAAATATGTCATTTAAAATAATGAAAAAATTGTGATTTACTAATTTTAGTTTCTTCCTCAATCAATTCAATATGGGGTTATTCATTTTACCAATAAACAATGGTTCTTTTGTCTCTTTGTGACGGATAATAAAGTAAAAAGGGCTATTAAAGATATATTCTTCATAATCTTCCATATCCAAGCTTCGAGATACTTTTGCTACAGAAGCAGCTATTGCTACTGTACCTATCTCATCCACTTTCAAATAAGACTTTTGAAACATTTTACTTACAAACAAATCGTTCTCTGATTGTTTGAAAAGCATTGAGAAATCTGCTCCGCTTTGAAAAGGGGAAGTCACATTCATGGATTGCATCAGAGTTATACAATCTAAAGAAGAACTTAACACAAACTTTGGAAACTCAAAGTGGATCTTCTTCTCTCTCAATCTCTTCTCAAGATTTGTAATCTTATCATATGAAAAGACGGGAGTTTGAATCAGTAACAATTCATGATCTCCTTGGTAAGGAAGCACTAAAGCCTTTACATTATTTGAAGAAAAGCATTTCACAGCTTCCGTTTTTGATAGAAAGTCGACCTCAACGGATTGATCACCTTCCAACTCAAAAGATCTTTTATAGGTCTTTTTCTCATCAAAAGGACTCTCCCATTCCGCTTTGAAATAAAGTGCATTCATCAGAATTAATTTATCCATTGGAGATACGGACTCTATCATATCCTTTATTTTAAAATCTGTATTTTGATAAAACCAATTATTAATCTCTGTCTTCACCCTCTCACCTTTTCTAGCAAAATCACTTGATTTTATTTCACCACTATAATCATCAGCTAAAATCTTTTTAAAAGCATTATTTAATGAATAACCTTTAGGATATCTAACTGCATTCTTCAAAATACAACTATTCCCTAGCCTTTTTTGTAAATCAATTATATAAGAATTTAATAGGACGATTTCATCCTTAGAATAACCCAAATGATGCATCAGTTCTTTTTTCGTCTCATGTTTGGCCATATTCGCCAACATACTATTGAGCACATAAAGACTGACTGGAGAGTAGAATACATTCTTCTGTTGCTCTTGGCTCAGCTTTTCCGCTTCCTTTAACCCAACTTCAACTAACTGGTATTCTTTCTGAGCATATAGATGAGGTTGCAAAAAAAAGGCAAAAGTAAATAGTAATATTAATCTGTACATAAAAAAGTGTTTTCCACATTAGAGCAAGATTGTTACCATTTCTTCATGAATTCATAAAAAAGTAAACCTTGGTATTTACTTTTTTATAAAGCATCTTTACAAAAAAGATTCGGGCATGGCACATTCTAAATATATCAATCCTTTTACTGATTTTGGTTTTAAAAAAATATTTGGCGAGGAAGCAAATAAAGATATTTTAATTGATTTCCTAAATGCTATTTTACCTAAAGAAGATCAGATTAAAACTTTAGAATACAAGCAACAAGAACAGCTTGCCAGGAGAGATATAGATAGAAAAGCCATCTATGATCTCTATTGTGAAAATGAAATGGGCGAAAAATTCATTGTTGAACTACAGAGAGCTAAACAGGAATTTTTTAAAGACAGAACGTTGTATTACGCTACTTTCCCTATTCAAGAACAAGCAGAAAAAGGGACAGATTGGAAATATGAGCTAAAAGGTGTTTATGTCATTGGACTAATGAATTTTACTTTTGATAACTCAGATGAATTTCATCATAACATCAAACTAAGAGATGAGAAAGGGAATACTTTCTATGATAAACTCTCTTTTGTATACCTTGAACTTCCAAAATTTTCCAAACCTCTCACTGTAGATAGTACAATCTTTGAAAAATGGATTTTCGCCATCAAAAACATGCCCAATCTAGATGAAATCCCTTCCCTTTTACAAGAAAGAACCTTTAAAAAATTATTCAAAATTTCTGAGTATTCTGCTATGAACGAAACCGACAAAGTGAATTATGAGGAATCCCTCAAAACTTTTAGAGATTATGTGAACACATTGGACCAAGCAAAAGAAGAAGGTATCGAAATAGGTGAAAAGAGAGGTGAAAAAAGAAAAGCTTTCGAAGCTGCCAAATCAATGCTTCTGGACGGGCTTAGTATAGATAAAGTAGTTCTTTATTCAGGTTTGACTATTGAAGAGGTGAAAAGTATAACATTGTAGTATTTCTAAAAGTTAACCTCAAATATTTACTTTTATAAAACCTATAAACCTAAACCAAGAATTTTATTTATAACATATTTCAGGTGAATGTAAGGGTAAATCTTCTCTTAATAGATTAAATAGATTAAGAAGTGTAGTCGCTTTAATTAAAATAATAATTATATAACACAAAGTTTTATCTGAAACACTTATTGTTATTTTTGTAAATAAAAGAGATTTGTATGGACTATCTTTTTTTTTAAATTACTTTTGTCTCATAGTAAAATTATCAATTATAATCTTCTTCCGAGAATGGAATTAAAAAATTCAGAATATCAGATCCAAGGTGTACCGGTAACGGATATTGCAAACGAGTTTCAAACCCCTTTATATGTATATGATGCGGATAAGATCATTAGTCAGATCTCAACATTAAGAAATGCATTTAATGGTGTAAACTTAAGAATAAAATATGCAATGAAATCTTTATCTAACTTGAGTATTTTGAAGTTAGTAAAAGAGCACGGTGTGGATTTGGATTGTGTTTCTATCCAAGAAGTACTATTAGGTATTCAAGCTGGATTTCCAAAAGAAAGAATATTATTCACTCCTAATTCGGTTTCTTTTGAAGAAATCCAAGAAGCTGTTGCTTTGGGTGTAGTAATCAATATTGATAATATTGCTATCCTTGAGCAATTTGGTGATCTTTACCAAGATACAGTGCCTTGTGCTATTAGAATCAATCCACATATCACTGCAGGTGGTAATGCAAAAATTCAAGTAGGACATATTGGGTCTAAATTTGGTATCTCTATCTTTCAAATGTCTCATGTAAAGAAAGTTGTAGAAAGCCATAACATTAATGTTGTAGGTCTGCACATGCACTCAGGTTCTGACATTTTAGATTCTGAAGTATTCTTGATGGCTGCCAACGTAATGTTTGATTGTGCAAAAGACTTCCCTAATCTGCAATTCATTGACTTAGGTTCTGGATTTAAAGTCGCTTACAAAGAGGAAGATATTGTAACTAATATTCCTGAATTGGGCAAAAAGATGTCTAAAGCATTCCAAGACTTCTGTGCTTCTTATGGAAGAGATTTAGAACTTTGGTTTGAGCCAGGAAAATATTTAGTTTCTGAATCCGGTCATTTATTGACAAAAGTAAATGTGTTAAAACATAGCCCTGCCGCAGTTTTTGTTGGTGTGGACTCTGGTTTAAACCACCTTATTCGTCCAATGATGTACGATGCATATCATCATATCAAAAACGTTTCTAATCCTGAAGGACCAAAACGTGTGTATGATGTAGTGGGGTACATTTGTGAAACAGATACATTTGGTTATGATAGAAAACTGAATGAAGTTCGAGTTGGTGATTTATTATCTATCGAAAATGCTGGTGCTTATTCTTATTCTATGAGTTCTAATTACAACTCAAGATTACGTCCAGCAGAAGTGTTGGTATTCAATGGAGTACCTCATTTAATTAGACAAAGAGAAACGTTAGAAGATCTTACAAGAGGGCAAGTGGATATATTCTCCTCTATCCCTGTAAAAGAAGAAGCTTCATTAGACTAAAATATAGACAACTCACATTGTTTAACGCCTTTCTTACAGTTTGTAGAAAGGCGTTTATTTTTTATTCTCAATGAATGGTATTATTTCTGATGGATCTGATGTAAGCATATCTACCATCATAGACCTTGGAGGAGGAAATATAGTAGTAGATGATAGCATCTAAAATTGCATTTTTTTGATTAGAGGTTAATACTAATTGATTGTCTAATTTAAAAAAGATCTCCTCTGATAATTTTCCTAACCAAAGGTTCTTTATGCTATGATGTTTCGTTACTCTTAATATATCTTCTAAATATGCTACCAAAACGTCTTCAACATTATTTTCTACTAAAGCGTGCATGGTCTCAATTAGGAAGTCAATGTCCTCCGACTCTTCAATACCTGATTTTAATTGAAGAATGGCTTGAAAAACTCTATCCTGCAAAACAGTCAGTCGTTCAAACTCCGTATCTAACTGAAGATCATTGATCTCTTCAATATAACAAAGCGACAAAATATACAATGCAGACTCAAAATCACCTTGATTTTCATAGCACTTTGACCATAACAAAAATTCATCTAAAGACAGATGCTCGAAAGTATCAATTCTTTGATTGAAAAAGCTGATAATTTCGTCGTATTTTTTGTCGTCAAATAGGTTTCCTAGGTCTTTTATTGACATAATTAAAGATCAAATATAATAATAGAATTAAAGTAACAATGTGCTCAAGTGGTACAATAAGCTTCTAGTACAATATACAAAATTTTGAAGTGTTATTTTGTCACTATTTAAATAAATCTTATCTCTTTCCTAAGGCTATTAATACTCATTCAATCATGTATTATCTTTATATCACAAACTACTATATAACCGAATATGATACGAGGATTTATGTTAATTCTAGCGATGCTGTCGTTAGGAACCTTTATTAATGAAATTATAGACTTGCCCATCCCTGGCAATGTAATCGGGATGATTATCTTATTCTTATGTCTTTATTTTAAAATTATTCCATACGAGTGGGTCAAAGATGCTGCTCAATCTTTAACAAGAAGAATGTCATTGTTCTTTATTCCTGCCGGTGTAGGTATGATGGAGTATTTAGACATGATTCAAAATAACTGGTTAATGATAGGTGTAACCATTGTAGGGTCAATGTTTGCCGTAATGTTATCTGCTGGTTTTGCAGGAGAATTTTTAGGTAAAAAAGAAGACAAGTAATGGAAGTAATTAATCATTTATTCGAAAGCGAAACGTTTGCATTAGCTGCAACTTTGGGTTTATTCTTAATTTTTGAAGCAATCTATCAAAAAGTTAAAACACCACTTCTTAATCCGGTCTTAATGACCATCATTACACTGATTGTTATTTTAAAATTATCGGATGTTCAATACGAAACTTATCAGGCCAATACACGAATGATTCACTTTATGCTTGGACCATCTGTTGTGGCTTTAGGTGTATTGTTATATGAACAATTAAAAACGATTGGTAAAAATGCTGTTGCCATTCTTTCCGCTACATTCTTAGGTAGTGTGATGGGCGTTTTATCTGTCATTTTAATTGGTAAGTTATTTGGCGGCGGTGAAGATCTTATCATCTCAATGGTACCAAAATCGGTCACTACTCCTATTGCTATGGCCGTCTCTGCACAAAACGGAGGTATTCCATCTATGACCGCTGTTTTTGTAATTATTGTTGGTGTGCTTGGTGCATCAATTGGACCATTGATTGTTCCTAGAGTCTTTAAAACTGCCATAGCAAAAGGTTTGGCTATGGGAAGTTGTGCTCATGGTATCGGTACTGCACAAGCTATTCAAATGGGAATGGTAGAAGGTGCTATCAGTGGTTTATCCATTGGTTTAATGGGTGTATTTACCACGTTGGTGACTCCAGGTATTCTTGCACTTTTCTATTAAATAGAAATACATAAACGATTGAAACCCCTTTGTAATACCCGTATTTTCAATGGGGTTTTCTTTTTCTGTTATCATTTCTATTGTATTACAATTTGAGCTATATTTAACCCGACTTTAAATATTCATTGGTAGTAATGAGGTTCTTTTTGATGATCAAACTAACTCTATTTTTAATCTATAAAAACCTATTACTACTCTGCTGGTCCATAAATAAAAACTATTAGAAAATGAAAAAACTGACTTTACTACTAGTACTACTCTTACTTAATGCTTCACTATTGTCTGCTCAAAACTTTATTAAGGGATATTTGAGAAATGCCGAGACACAAGAGGCTATCCCCTATGCAAACATAGTGGTCAAAGGAAAAACAATTGGGGGTACAACCAATTCAAATGGGTACTTTAATATTCCCATTAAGTCTTCATTCCATTCTGATACACTGCGTATCTCTTCTATTGGATTTACAAAACTTGAAGTTCCCATTCGAAAACTTTCTAAGTATCTGGAAAATGAATTGGTACTGCTTCCTGCAACTGAAGAACTTGATATGCTTACCATTAAAGCAAAAATGCCTACACTCAAAGAAATTGTAAAATACAGCAGTCAATCATTCAAAAAGGGTATCCGAAAGAAACAGTATTTAGGTGAGTTTTATTATGCGGAAGCGAAATATACCAATGATGATTTCCAAGGAGGTATGGAGTCAACGGGAGAAATCTATTTTGAAAATTACAATCAGATAAAAGTTGACGATGCACACAAATGGAGCTATCACATTTTGATGTTTGACCATATTAAAAGAAATAAAGAGTATAATTGGAACTATAACAATTGGGACCATCAAGAAAGTAAATCAGAAAACAGACTTAATAATAAATATGCTGAAGGTCACAATACCGCTGAAAGACACCTCCGCAATCTCAATTTTATGGGCAATCAAAACATCTTTCATTACCAGCAAACATTTATAAAAAATGGTCCTTTGGTCAATCCTTCCAATTATAAGTTTGTACTGGAAGAAATGCTTGTCAATGATGATCAACTCGTTTATGTTTTAAGTTTCTTAGATCAAAAGAAAAACGGTGGTAAAGGCTTACTTTATATTACTGAAGAATATGAGCTTTTAAAGGTTGTGTCTGAAGATTTAAGACCAATTCAAAAGTATGGAGACTTCACTTATGATAATGTACCAATTTTCAAAAACCGTCTTTCTTCTAAAGGTGAAATCACTTTTACGAAAGTTGGAGAAACACTTTATACGGATCATATTGATTTTGAAATGACGTATAAAGATACTATTGATGTGATCAAATATGTCGGGAAACTTAACATACCTAATTTCAGTACTATCGAATGCTATAATCTAAGAAACGCTACTATATTCAGGTTTTCCGACAAAGGGTTTTTACTTCAGGCTGAAAGTTTCCCTTATGTTGGATATAGCTGTTCATATTGGGGATATAATACAAACATTTCATCGGAGCTATCGAATATCATTGACTCCAAAAATATTCTGATGGATTCCACTCTATATCAAAGAGAACAGAAAATCAGGAAAAGTTTTACACTTTATGGTCACAACAAAAAAAGGCATCAACAATTAACGCCTGAGATGGAGAAACAGATTGAAGACCAAAAGTTATTTCATTACTATACTTCCAGAAATCTATTGCATAGAAGTGCTTATGATGATCTGATAATTACTGAAAACAAAGAGAATAAGAGTATTTTGAAAGATGAATTCAACAAAATGACCAAATTGTCTGAGTATGAACAAAGGAAGGTAACAAAAGAGGTTATGGATAGTTTAAGGTATTCTATTTCTTTTCATACTCAGCTCAATAGTATGTCTAAAGACTTTCATCATCAAAAAGAAGGGTTATCTCTCCAAGAGTTTCAAGAGTTAAGTACAAACTACATGAAACAATTTGTGGACACCTTAATGGTTTATAAGCCTCTCTTATCTGATCAATATGCTAAAACGATGAAAGGTAACATATTGGGTTTATGGCTTAATATAAATGCAATTTATGCGGAAGCCAACCCAGAAATTGTAAAAACACAAGCTCCTCACCTATTGTTAAACGCTTTGAATTATTTTGATTTAGATGACCCCGAAATGAATAAAAGTGACTTACACTATCTTATTGCAGAACATATAGATATTCATCTTACTTTTATTGAGAATGAAAACCGTTTGTTTGCTGATGAAGCCCCTTTTTATGAAAACAAAAATACAGTAGAACGTTTTCAAGACATCAATAATAAATACATCAAAAATAAAGCACTGAATGAAAAGGTTTTGAGTACTTACCTTAAGGAATATTATTTTTATAATGATACCGTTCAAAATGCTACATTCTCTAATGCTGTCACTTACTTTCAATCTCAATTCCCTCAATCCGAATATCAAGCGGACCTAGATCAACTTATTCCACAAAGAGGAGGTTTTAATCAAAATGAGAAAGTGAAGTCGATAAAAGGCCTTGATGTTCAATTTAATTCAACCCTTTTTGATTGTACTGAAGGGATACACGTGATAGACATTTGGGCTTCATGGTGTGGACCCTGTGTGATTTCGATTAGAGATCATTACCCTACTATGCTTCAAAAATATGAAAAAGAAGGCGTTAAATTTCATTTTGTATCAATTGACAAAGGCAATAACAAATGGTTGAAATCGGTAGAAAAATTTGCTGCAGATTACAAAAACCATCACATCAAAATAAATGACCAAGAGATCAATCATTTTAAAAAGAAGTTTGGTGTGAGAGGTATCCCACTTGTTCTGATCATCAAAGACGGTAAGCTCATCAAAAGAATGTCTGGCTTTAGAGAAGAAGTATTGATTAAAGAACTAGATTCCATCAAACAATAATAGATTGTTCCCACTTCAAAATGTAAAGTTGAGGTGGGAGTTTTTTATTTTATCACAATAAGAGAAGAAGATTATAAAAAGCATGAAAGAATATACAATAAGAAAGGTTTCTTTCCTTCTCATAAATTAATGCTGATATTAAACCCGTTACGAAAAAATGAATATCTCCTATGCTAGTAAAAGGTGTATGCACTAGCCCAAAGCAAATGGAAGTAAAAATCACTCTTGTAATCTTACTATGCCCTTTCTCCTTTAAGTATTCAATCCCTGCCCCTCTAAATATAATTTCTTCAAAAACAGGAGCTAAGAGCACTGCTCCAATTAAACGAGAAAATCTATTTTCAGAGTTGAAAATATTAATGTTACCGTGAGACAAATAATGAGATGATAACACATAAATAAGTGTTAGGAGTCCGTAGAAAAATAGTTTTTTCAAGTTGACATTCTCGATAAAAATATACTTTTGCCATTGGTTCTTAATAATAATGAGGATCGTTAAAATAGTAACTATCAATTGAGTAATGGTAAATGACAAATCGAAGTTTTTGAAAAGAGATAGGACTGGTAATAAAATTACTTGCTGACAAACAAGCAATAGCAAAATAGTTATAAAGTAAAATAGTAAGCTTTTCATGGTTTGTTATTTTTAGTTTATTTGATAAAAAATTAAGGGAATACTTTTTATTGTATTCCCTTAATATCATGTGTCTTTAGTTTTTGCATCTGACTACCGCACCACCTAACTCAGGGTAGGCATATGCTCCTACTTCTCTGTAATTGGGGTTGAGTAGGAAAACTCTATTTTCATATTTTCCGCCTTTTGAAGGGGCATTTTCTTCATCTAAAATCCACTGTCTTATAGCATCAATAGGCACTGAATAACTACTATTTTTAGGCGTACTGATCTCCGCGTTACCTTTTTGGCCAGTAGTACTTAATTCAAAACCTAACAAATCTTCAAAATCTCCATGAAGACTTAATGAGTCTTCCACTGTAAACGGTCCGCCTAACTTTGTAGCATAAACTTCATCTGAACTTAAAGCATTGACATGAGATAAATAGAAAATACTCCATTTATAGGCTCCAATGTTTAAAGAATCACTATTTGCCATAGGTTCTGGATTAATCGTAGAACCGGTAACATCTGTAATCTGTTGTTTCACCTTTTCATACTCTAATTCTGAAGCAGTAATTTGTGCTGCTTGAAGGCCTAGAGTGTTTAGTAAATAGTTACTCCATGAAACCTCTCCACCACTAAATGCGAACCTTGCACTATTTAGATTTTCGGTAAATGTAAGCCCCCATGCCGTTGACTCAACATCCAACTCCTTCAAGTTTGTCAAAATATGCAATTGCTGATTTGTCAAAAGTGGTGCACCTGAAGGTTGATCTTCATGTCTAAATCCAGCTACACCTGTACTTGAAATTGGGCCATTTTCAAAACCAGGAATTTCAAACGTAGTCACTAATGACAATTTGTATTCACCTGTAGCACTAGTAGCATCTTCCATAATGATCTGCACAAAACCATAATCTTTTGCAAAGCAGATTTCTTTGAAACCTGTGAGATCGTAGCCTCTCACTGTAGCATCGTCTGGAGTAAAAACATAGACGTTATTATAAACTATTTCATGAACTGTACCCTCGTTGACCGTTTTAGACTGTAAAGTCGTAAACTGAGAATAGTGTTTATTATAAAGTCCATTTAAATTAACATAAAAAGAGGCATCTCCTGATGTTGTGATTGAAAACTCAGCCTGCGGAATAATAGCATCACCCTGCATCTTTACTGTTGCTTCTTGAAGTGTAGATCTTCCTGATAGATCAATTAGTGAAGTTCCAGCTATATCGGTTTGGTTTTGGGGACGGTATCTATTATCTCCTTCCGCACTAGTTGAAGAATTGACCGTTAGTGTAATATCATTCGTACCGTTCTCTTTATAGATTAAATCGGTCGTGAAAGTCTCAGGGAAACTGTATTCATATGCAATATCAATACCCACCAAATGCCTTAATTGGTCTTTGGTCAATTGATTGGTTCCTTCGTTTTCTGAATCACATGAGGTTAAAAAAAAGAGGATAATAAATAGTAAGTGGTATGATAAACGGTATTTCATGAAGATCATATTTAAAAAATATATTGAAGACACAAACTTCGTTAGATATTTAGTTTAAACAAATCATTTATCTCAATTTTTAAAATAAAAAAACACCTTGATAAGAAGCTTACCAAAGTGTCCTACATCATAAAAGTATCATTCTAATTTTCTTCTACTCTTATTTTTTGGAAAATTAAAATTAAACTAGCCAAACATGTGATGAACGAAATGATGAACAAGGGCTGTAATTCTGTTGAAATAGCTCCTGGATTGGCCTCAAAATGTAATACTTTTCGTATTGCTTTTAAGAAATGGGTCAATGGAATACAACTTGCTATATTTTGAATCCATATGGGCATCGCTTCTAAAGGCCATGTAAAACCTGACAGTATGAAGCTTGGGGTTGAAACAACCATCAAAACTTCAGTAGCTTTTAGCTGAGAAGGTAAAAGCCAACTCACCATTATACCTAATCCTGTTAGAGCAAGAATAAATGCACACGTCAACAAGAAAACAGTCCCTTGGTGAATTGGAATGTCGATCTTGAAGAATGGAAGTAAGATAAACTGAATACCAGCCCATAATGCAACACCAATTACCCAATAAGGGATTGATTTTGAAAGGAAAATTATTAGAGGATTCTTGGTGATCGCTTTTATCTCATGGAAAGTGTTTCTCTCATGTTCAGCACTAAAAGTCAATGCCATCGCTAAAAGGTAAACCTGCTGCATTACTGCTCCTAAAATACCCGGTAACATAAACAACAGATAATTAGAAGTGGCATTGAAATATCTTGTATCATCAATCGCAAATGCCTCCCATTGCTCTTTAGCTACTTCGATGGGAATCCCTTTTTTCTGAAGGCCGATAATCTCAATACCTGCATTCAAAGTTCCCAAAACAGTACGAATACCAATATTAGCGTAATTACCAGTGATCATATTCGCTCCATTCACTTCCACTTGTATATGTGGGTGTCTTTTATAATTGATGTCTCCCTCAAAACCAGCAGGTATTCTAACGATCGCCTCGTAATCATAAATTTCCTGCTGAATATCTGCATCTTTTGAAGTTACTTTTTTCACTGACAGATAAAAGTTCTCATCCAATGCATCAATTATTTTATGGCTCAATGGTGTACCATCTTGATCAATAACAACAATGGACAAGTCTTTCACACTTGCTTGCTGATAGGTAAAACCTATAAGTACTCCAAAGAAAATAGGCGCTCCAAAGAAAACAGCAATCAAGACGTCATTGGAGAAAAAGAGCTTCAATTCCCTTTTTGATAATGCAATAAATGCTTTTATTCCTTCTTTCATGACTACCTATTTTTTGATCACTAGTGTTGTATTTGTCAACAAGCCTTCCGCCTTTGATGCGTTTAAAGGTTTCACTTTTAATACATAAAGTGATTGATCAATTTTATAATTAGGGTTCATGCTTTTTCTATTGGCATAAGATAATTCTTCTTTGATCGATAGAATCTTTCCTTCTAACTGAATACTTGCATCAAAAGGAGACGTCACTTGTACTTTTTGATTGACCTTGTAATTCAATACATCTTCTTCTGACAATACAAATCTGAAATAAGTAGAGTTGATCTCATAACCAGAGAAAATATTATAGCCAGGTAGTGCTAACTCACCTTCTTGCAAAGCAATAGATGTAATACTCATGTCCTTTGGAGCAATTAAAAATTGTTCTTTCATAGCAATTTCAACTTCCTTCATTGCTCCTCTAGCTCTTTCAAGTTGCCCAAGTGCCATTCTTTGTTTCTCATTTCTGACGCCTTTCTCTACCTCTCTTTTCTTTGCTTCAGTACCTTCATATTTCGCTTTTGCCATCTGATACTTAGTAAAAACCTCATCGTATTTCTGATCAGAGATTAGTTCTTCATCATGCATTGCCTTGATACGCTGATAGCTTTTTTCTGCAAAAGTATATTGCTCTTTCGCTGCATTAAAAGCGGCTACCACTTGATCCAATTGGTCAGAAGTAGCTCCATTAAAAGCCATTTCGTATTGAGCTTTCGCGGCTTTGATTGCACCTTGAGCTTGCATTTCTTTTGCGCCCAACTCCGGCATATCTATTGTAGCCAAAGTATCTCCCTTTTGTACTTTTTCTCCTTCTTCTACATAAAGTTGGTTAATTCTCCCAGGAATTTTCGAAGAAACATAAACCACTTCACGTTTGACTTTTCCTTTTAATAATTCAGTTTGTTGAGCTTCTTCACATGAAAATAGAAGAGCAACTAAGGCGATAAATATATATTGATTTTTCATGATTTTAATTTTGGATATGTTCGATTGTTAAGGCTCCCATCGCATCTAAAAAAGCAACCGCTTCATGTCTTTGAGAGGCAATTTTTTGGATATAGTCTAATTGAAGCATTTCATAATCTGAGATCTCCTTTAATAATTCAGGAATATCGGCGAGACCGTTTTTCACTTCTTCAGCTTTAATTCTTAAACCCTCTTTTGCATCTTCAACTTTTTCTTCAGCAACAGTGACTAATTGAGTAGAAACTTCCCATTCCATTTTTTTCTTTTCAAACTCTAAAGAAATGAGTTCTTCCGCATAAGCCCTTTTTTCTTTCATTGATTCAACTTGTAAAGCTGATTTTTGAACTTCCCTTTTACGTTGTAAGCCATCAAAAATTTCCCATTGTACTCCAACTCCAACAAAAGGAACAGGATCAACATTCGTCAAATTTGATCCACCTTGAATTACATGAGCAAAAGCTTTCGCTTTGGGTAAGGCTCCATATTGCTCTGCTTTATGCTTATATTCTAGTGCTTCTATGGAAGAACCTAATGCTTTTAACTCTGCTCTGTTTTGTAAATTGATTTCTTTGTCATCAACCATCCACAAGTCAAGGCTTGGGTTAATTTGTGCAAGTGTAGATTTCTCTATGCCTGTTAATTGATGTAGTTTTTGTATCACTAGCTGTTTGCTACTTTCTAGTTCAATTCTTTTTGCCTTAATGTCTTTTTCGGCGATTCTGATTTTATTCAAATCATATTCCGTTGCCAAACCAACTTCCTTCGCCTTTACGCCAAACTCTTTTTGTTTGTCCAATCTTTTCTGACTTTCTTCTAAAACCTTCAAAGATTGATTGACAACTGCAATCTTATCATAATAGTCCAACACCTCAATAATCAATTGATGTTCTTCCTTTTCTACCATAGCCATTTGAGCTTCAGCTTTTGACGCTGCTGCTTTTGCATAGGTAGGTGCTTGGAGACCTGAGAAAATGACCATTTCTACATAAGCATCATAAAACCAAAGGTTATTATCTTCTAATGTAATAGATGCGTTGTTAGGCACTTGATTGACCATTCCACTTACATTATTATAGACACCTTCAATCAATGGTGTACCAATTGCAATCATTTCAGGAGGCATACCTGAATTCATCAGGTTACTTAAACTCTGTTGCTTGCTTTGTTCTAACCCATGTAACAATGAGTTTTTCTCAGTAGAAATATCTCTGCTAATGGTCAAATCATTCAGCAAATGAGCATAACCAGCTTTTACCCCTACTTTAGGGATATAGGTGTATAAAGCTCTTTGGCGGTCCAATTGAGAAGCCGAAACTTCATTTCTCTTAATTTTCAAGCTATGCGAGTTTTCAATAGCCTGGTGAATAAGTTCTTTCCTAGTAATTTTCAATGCATCCTCTTGAGCATAACTCAATGAAGCACTTAAGCCAAAAATACTTATCAGTAAGTATTTCCAACTATTTATTGATGTGGTCAGCATTTCTTTTTTTACCCAGATTGGTATGAATTATTAGAATGATATTTACATGAATGAATCTTCATTCACTATTTATTTAACGCAAATGTAGAATCAATAGGTTTAAGTTCCAACTTCTAAATGATTAATAAATTCAAATACTATTTTTTGTTTCATTAAGATTAAGAATCAAAAAACCATACAAACCTTATGAAGTTTTAATAAACAGGTAAATCAATCTAAGATTTTTTGTAAAACCTTCATTTTTGATGATCTTGCAATTCATATTTTATTAACTATATAAACATAGATTTGGAATCACAAGTCACTCCCCTATTTACCAATGATGCTATAGTATTTGGATTACTAATGTCCTCATTGGCTTTTGTTTTTTACACTTCAAATCTGAAGAGTGGATTTTTTGTTAAGTTTTACAAGATATTCCCACCACTATTGATGTGTTATCTTATCCCTTCTCTACTTTCAACTTTCAATGTCATTTCTCCAGAACACTCTCAGTTGTATGGAATGGCGAAGAATTACCTTCTTCCAGCCAGTTTAATTTTGATGACCATTTCGGTAGATATGAAAGGGATTGTCAACTTAGGTTCGAAAAGTATCATAATGTTCCTTTCTGGTACAGTTGGAATTGTAATCGGTGGCCCAATTGCTATTTTAATTGTATCGGCGATTTCTCCTGAAACATTCAATGGTGTTGGCTTCCAAGAAGTCTGGAGGGGTTTAGCAACTTTAGCTGGTAGTTGGATTGGCGGTGGGGCTAATCAAGCTGCAATGTTGGAAATTTACCAATATGACCAATCTTTATACTCTGGAATGGTAGCAGTAGATATTATTGTTGCCAATGTTTGGATGGCTATTTTATTGATGGGTATCGGTAAAACGCAAGCCATTGATAAATGGCTAAAAGCAGATGTAACTGCCATTGAAGATTTAAAAGAAAAAGTTGCCGCTTTTCAAAACAGCGTGACTAAAAACCCTTCACTGACTGAATTAATGATTGTTCTTGGTGTTGCTTTTGGTATTGTAGGCTTCTCTCACTTTGCTGCTTCTACACTAAGTTCTACTATCTCTAACATGGTTGAAGATCCTTCTACAAGTGTTATGAGTAGTAAGTTTTTCTGGTTGGTATTAATTGCAACAACGGTCGGTGTAGTATTGAGCTTCACGAAGGCAAGAAAGCTAGAAGGATATGGAGCATCAAAATTCGGAAGTGTTTGTATTTATATTCTCGTAGCAACAATAGGCATGAAGATGGATGTGACCAAAACAATGGATAATCCCGGATTATTGGCTGTAGGTGGTGTGTGGATGTTTATTCATGTGGTGATCATGATTGTTACTGCTAAAATTATCCGAGCTCCTTTCTTCTTTTTAGCCGTTGGGAGTAAAGCCAATGTAGGTGGTGCTGCTTCAGCTCCAGTGATTGCATCAGCATTTCACCCTTCACTAGCTCCAGTGGGTGTTTTATTAGCTGTTCTTGGATATGCTTTAGGGACTTACGGTGCGATGTTTTGTGCTTATTTAATGCAAATTGCTTCTCAATAAGAATAAGTAAAAAAGTGTGATCATTTCGTACATGATCACACTTTTTTTGATTAACAATCTTTCTGCTTTGTTTCAACTATCCCATTCTCAGAAAGCAATATTGCAATCGCCTTAGTAGAATCAAACTCTGCGAATATAATAATCATCAGAACAGTAATAGGAACGCTAAGGATCATTCCCCAAACTCCCCATATTGATCCCCAAAACGACAAGGCTAGCAGTACGACCAAACCACTGATGTTTAAGGTATTCCCCATGATCTTTGGTTCGATGATATTTCCAACAATTACTTGTATTGTTCCTACAGCTACTAATACAATTAAACCTGCCGAAAAATCTCCAAATTGAATAATGGTAAAAAAGGCTGGAAAAAGCGTGGCAATCAATGAACCAATTGTAGGTATAAAATTGAGGTAAATGATAATTGACGCCCAGAAAAAGGGTGCCTCTACTCCCATAATCAGTAAAACTATATAGCTCAAACCTCCTGTTAAAAGGCTGACCATTGTTTTTAATGTAAGATAACTACTCACCGTCTTCCCTATTCTAGTAATCATTTTCATTGCATTATTGTATTCCTCCTTGTTCGGGTAGATCTGCTCAATCTTCTTTCCAAAGGCAGCCTCTTCAAACAGTATAAAAATCATATAAAGGACGATTGTGAAAGTATTTCCAAACAAACCTGTTATAGAAGAAAGAACATTTTTGAGAAGCGTGGTAAAATTAAAATCACCGATCATCTTATTAAAATGAGAAGTGATATCAATATTAAAGAAGTTATTGATTTGTTTTTCTATCATCATGAGGTTGTCATCATATTTCACCATAGACGATGAAAGGTTTTGCATACTCACACTTAGCACTTTTACTTCAAGGAAAATGAAAACAAAAATTGTGATCGATGCTAAGATATTTTGCAACCACATCGGGATTCTATGTTTCTTTGAATTAATCACTCTACCTATTACTGTCCTTACCTCCGCAACAATAAGCCATGCTATTACTGCTAGTACAAAAGGGACCAAGATACTTTTCAAGAAAATTAAAGAGGCAATAATAATCAGTATTAAAATTGCCACATAAGTGAGCTTGTCTAATCTCAACATCATTTTTATAGTTTTGAGTTTTCTCTAAAATACGAACAAAGATGAACAAAGCGTACGTCTTTGAACATTATTTACAAATGTTATTTTAGATGACATATACTTAAAACACTTAAAATCAATAGTTTAAGTTTTTTAGGCATAAATATAGAATTAAAGATAGTGTGTCAAATTAATTTACTATCATCCAAATAACTTAAACAATGAAAAAGCAATTTGTTACTCTCTTGGTTTCTCTAGCTACTCTATTTTCAACATTCGCTTATGCTGGCGTATTGAGCCCTGCAAATGAAAAGAACTCTAAATTAATTCGAATGGTGAATAATGCAGACAAAAATGATTGGCAAACACTCAATAGAGCAGCTCGTTTGTCTATCAACTGGAATGCAGATCTTGAACTTGCTAAGCAATGACTCAATGCATCAATAGAGATTAGCAATAATGCAGAAGCTTTTGAAATTTTAGGTGATTATTACCTAAGAAAAGGAGATGCACAAAAGGCTTTTGACCATTATTATAAAGCATTTGAAATGGGCTTATTTAAATTAGAAAAGGCTGATCTTGAACGAATACAACGTAAAGTACTTTGTTTCGGAAGATCATTACAATAAAATACTAGTTCAAATTAATTATCAATTTAACTATGACGTTAGAATTTTTCTAACGTCTTTTTTTTCTTCTTTTTTCCCCTGGACAGTTACACTCTTCTTTTTGTCTGATACTGTATTTGAAAGTCAATCCATAGGTTGGTGTAATTTTATTCAAATTGTGTTCAGGAACGCCCTCAGAAATGAGGTTACCATCACCATCAAAGCTAGGTCCAGATGCAATACGATAAACAAATACAGTATTTCTCATAGCAAAAAGTCCCAACCTTATCCTCTCAGAAGCTAGCCAATACAAATCAAATCTTAACCTTGTAAGATCTACCAGCCTATCATTCTCATTTTCATTGTCTTGATTGATAAATAGTTCATAAGAGAACTCTCCTCTAAATTTTGCCTTTGAGACATTAAAGTTTTTCCCCAACATTAACCACAAACCGAATCTGCCAATATCATCACGACTACCAGGTGTATCAACCGTTTTGTTGTAGGTGATGTATTCATAAGAAAGGCGTTTTTGAAATTCCAGCAAATTGTCACCAATGATACCATTATGCTGAAAGAAAGCTCTCCAATACCAAATGTTCCAGTTCTGTTCAAAAACCGAGCGAATTGAGGCTCCCACTATTAAATTAGGATCTTTGAATTTGTGAGCATATCCCACCATAAAGTGTGCTCTATTCATACTTAAATCCTCAATGATATAATCATTAAAAGAAGAAGACCTTGTATTTATTTCAAAAAATAGACTATCATTATTTGGTAATTCATAATCTATATTCCAAAAAGTCCAATAAGACGTATCTTCATATCTTTTTCTTGTTTCTTGTGCATTAACTAGATAGGATTGAGATAAAATGTAAAAAAATATTATACCTTTAAAAAATAAAATTGAAGGTTTCCAAATAGGTTTCATTAAGTTCAGAAAGATTTATTAACATCGAGTTATGTAACCAATAACGGCAACTTTGGGTAAACTAACAAAGAGTTCTTTAAAAAGAAATACAAAAACTCTGCTAAATTGATACATCATTAACTAAAGCATATATGAGTAATAGCACAACATCTACTATCGGACCTGCTACTGGAAAACAACGACTGGGTGTCATTGATGCCTTGAGGGGTTTTGCAATATTAGGTATCTTATTCGCAAACATATTGAGTTGGAGTTTATTTAAGTTTACTCCATTTACAACTCTTGAACAACTACCTTACTATGAATTAAATGACACTTTATATTCGCTTTTAAGTTTCTTTATAGATACTAAATTCTATAGTATCTTCTCAATTCTATTTGGAGTAGGTTTTTTCATCCAATACGATAGACAAAGAAATAATCAAGAAGCATTTCTAAAAGTATATAAAAGAAGGCTATCTTTCCTGATATTATTTGGTTTTATCCATATGATTATCTGGTCAGGTGATATTTTGATGCTCTATGGTATGATGGCATTTATCTTCATTGAGTTCAGAAACCTTCCACCAAAAAAGATCTTAAACTGGGCCGTAATTTTATTAGCGTTCCCATTAATTACAGATTTAATTGTTATGCTTGTGTCTCCAGGCTGGATGTCTCCTGAGGTTTCACTAGCAAAGAAAACATATATTGATCAAGATCCTGCATCTGTAGTTGCAGCGTTTGAAAGTGGTAACTTACTGGTTACTATCAAACAAAACTTACACAATGTAATGTGGAGATGGTTTGATTTCCTTCCTTCAGGAAGACCTTTTAAAGTATTGGGATTATTCCTTTTAGGTTTCTACTTACAATCTCAAAATTTCTTTACAGATAAAGGGAGATCATGGAAAGTATTTGGTGGTTTCTTTACAGTAGGTGCTTTGGCCCACTTTATTGGATACCAAATCGGAGGTTCGATGGCCTTGTTTGCCTCAACTCCAAGTGATTTAGCATATAAAGGGATCATGGCATGGTATTTGGTCAAATCTGTTTGGCATTATCGTATGCCTCACTACTGTCAATTATCTATTATACTAAATGGGGTGAGACGATCTTCTTCCCATTAACAGCTGTAGGTAAAATGTCATTCACCAATTACCTTTCACATACATTCTTTGGTATTGTGTTATTCTACGGAATAGGATTTGGATTAGGAGGTCAATTGAACCTTGCTCCAATCTTCATAATTGCCGTATTAATGTATGCATTCCAAGTGGCTTATAGCTACTTCTGGCTGAAGTACTTCAAATTCGGCCCACTAGAATGGGGTTGGAAATGTCTTACTTATAAGAAGAAATTCCCGCTAAGAAATAGCACTTATGAGAAATTAAAAGCAGCGAAAAAAGCAGCTTAATTATAAAATAAAAGCAGTCCATCTTCACCGATTGACTGCTTTTTTTATTTGCTCTTTTAATAAAAAATTTTCACCAAGATTTAATTGATCTTATTCAAAAGCATCAATCATCACTTTACTATTCGTATTGATATAAAGTACCACATCTTTATCCTTTTTATTTTCTAAGCGGTGAAAAGCATTGAATTTTGATGTAAAATAACTCCCAGCTACTAAGGTATTCATCATCTTACCAATATAGCATTCCAATTCTCCTTTGATAGTCACGGCATGAAATACCTCGCCAGTTGAAAGGAGTTTAATTTTTGATCTAGAAGGAATTTTCACGAATAGTCCCATTGCGTTGTCGTTTTTCTTTTCCCAAAGAAAGCTGATTTCTGCTTTGCTACTTTTAGAGATCCAATTAGTTTGCTCATGACCTAACCAAACAATATTTGAGTAGTCTATATTTATAGGTCGCTCATAGGTTGATTTTGCTTCACTCAATGGCTTGACTAAATAAGGCCCTTTATCGATTTCCACCAATGCTATATTTACATTTCCTTTCGCCGCTGTAATATGTGGTTCCCCAACAGGTTGTGTCCAGAAACTCCCAGGTTTCATCCACATGAATTCTGCTTTAGGATCATCATTATGAATCGTCCCCTTGATGACCACTGCTCTATACGTTACATTGTGTATATGTGGAGGTGATGAAAATCCGTCTTTAAATTTTGCTAGGAAGCCTGTCGGCACCTCAGCGTTTCTATCTCCCCATATTGTTGCAGCTAAAGGGCTATTATCACCTCTCGCTGGGTTTAGTTTTCCCCATTGAATATCTTTATATAAGAATACCTTCTTGGTAGGGTTTTCAGTTCGAATAGTAGCTTTTTTTACTTCCTTGTTTTTTTGGGCACATGAAATCAACAAACCTAGTAACAGGATCAGAATAGTTTCTTTTATTCTCATTTTTATGTGTAGTTTTTGGTGGTTATGATAATGGGAGTATAGTTTCTAGGTTGAAGATAAATGGAGTATTAAAATACTCCATTCATTTCGGTCAAAATTTCGGGTTTATCTTCGGTAATTAATATAGTATGTTCATGTTGTGCTACAAAACCACCTCTATTACCTACGAGTGTCCAACCATCACCACCTCTTTCAACTGCAAGATTAGATTGTGTTGAAATAAAAGTTTCAATTGCTACAGTTGTATTTGCTTTGAATCGGTTTTTATTAGTTTTCACTTGATAGTTTAAAATATCATCAGGTGCTTCATGAAGGCTTTTTCCTACTCCATGCCCTGCCAAATTTTTAATTACTTTAAACCCTCTCTTCCTCGACTCTGATTCAATAATTCTACCTACTTCTGAAACCTTTACTCCCTTTTTGATTCTGTAAATGACATCTTTAAGTATTTCAGTCGAAGCATCTACCAAAGATTGTAAACCTTGCGTATCTTGACCGACAATAAATGACTTGCCATTATCGGCCCAATAGCCATCCAATTCTGCTGACACATCAATATTAATCAAATCCCCTTCTTTGATGATTACGTCTTCAGAAGGGATACCATGCGCCGCCACTTCATTTACACCAATACAAGTAAAACCTGGAAACTTATATGTTTCATAAGGAGCTGACTTTGCTCCATAATTTTTAAGAATTTCAGCACCGAAGTCATCAATCTCTTTTGTAGACTTACCAACAGCAGTAAATTCCACCATTTGTCTTAATGTCTCTGCTACTGCTTCACTGACTTTTTTCATTCCTGCTAAGTCAGCATCATTTTTAATTAACATATGATTCTAATAATATATAAGTACAATTTCAAAATTATCTAATACTAATTCCATTTATAATTTTGCGATTACTTCCTTCAAAAAACTTTCAATAGAACCACTATTAATACGTTTTTTAGCGTTGCACTCTCAAAAAATAAATTAGAATTAACCACAATTTATTTCTGACTTTGTACTTAGATGAAAGTACTAGGAGAAAATGTTACAAATTGTTTTTTAGTAGTTAGTCCCAGTACTTTGAATTTAAAATGAGAAATTTAATTGCAAACTTTAATATTACTACATTTTTTTCTAAACAACCAAAAAAGGCTTTCCTAATCGAAATTAGAAAAGCCTTTTAAGGAAAAAACTCAAAGTGATAAGATTGCTGCCTAACGGCAGTAAATTCTTAAACTTTAATTATGCAGAAACTACTTCTAATGTAATTTCGTGCTGAACTTCTTTGTGAAGATCAAGGACTGCTTTGTATTCACCTAACATACGGATCTCAGAAGAGAAACCGATACGCTTACGGTCAACATCAAAACCTTGCTCTTTTAAAGCGTCAGCCACCTGTAAAGGTGTTACTGCACCGAATATTTTACCACTCTCACCAGCTTTAGCAGTAAGAGAAAGTGTCAATTCACCAATTTTAGCAGCTAAATCTTCAGCATCTTGCTTCACTTTTTCAAGTTTGTGAGCTGCTTGCTTGATCTCTTCGTTTCTCATGCTGATGTTAGCTTCAGTAGCTAATTTAGCAAAGTTTTGAGGGATCAAGTAGTTTCTACCGTATCCAGGCTTAACGTTTACAATATCGTTTTTGTAACCTAAACCTTTGATATCTGTTGTTAAAATTACTTCCATTTTAGAAAAATTTTTTAATATCTAATTAAGATTACTTTAAACCGTCTGCTACGTAAGGTAGAAGAGCTAATTGACGAGCACGCTTAACTGATGTAGCAATTTTCTTTTGGAATTTTTGCGAGTTACCAGTGATACGACGAGGTAAAATTTTACCTTGCTCGTTTAAGAATTTCAATAAGAATTCAGGATCCTTATAGTCGATGTATTTCACACCGTACTTTGTGAAGCGGCAGTACTTCTTAGTACGCTCTTGCTTTCTGTTGATTGGTTCGTTTTGGAGACTCATTATGCTGTTTTTTCTTCAGTTTCAGATTTTTTTGACCACTCACCGTTTCTTCTTCTTTCGTTGAAGTTCACACCGTGCTTGTCTAAAGACACAGTTAAGAAACGTAAAATGTTTTCGTCACGCTTTAATTCAATTTCGAATTTAGCGATGATCGAAGGATCTGCTTTGAATTCAAACAAGTGGTAGTGCCCAGAAGTTTTCTTTGCAATTGGGTACGCCAACTTTTTAAGTCCCATGTCCTCTGATGAGTACACGTCTGCACCTGCCTCTTTCAGATGACTTTCGAATTTAGCAATAGCCTCCGTGGTTTCGGAATCGGACAACACAGGTGTCACGATGAAGACTACTTCGTAATGCTTTAATGCCATTTTTTAAAATAAATTTTGAAATAATCAAAAATTTCAATCCCCGAACATAATTCGGGTGTGCAAAAGTAATAATTTATTATTTCAAAGCCAATATTTTTTCAAAAGGTATTGAGGACTTAACAAGAATTTACAGATTTAGCGTAGTAATGACTTGATTTTCTTCTCAATCGGTGCTCTTTTAATACCTTTACCGATAATCACCATCTTATTCTCACGCTTTTCACCTTCTTTCCAAGCGGAGCCTATATTGATTTTTGACTCATTTCGAACTCCTTGGATGACAACCCTATTCTCTTCTCCTTTAATATTAAAAATACCTTTGAATCTGAAAATCACCTCAAATTGCAATTGAAATAAGACAGACAACCACATTTCTAATTTTACGGGATCAACCTCACCTTCAAAAGTAAACGCATGAGAAACCACCTCTCCATGAGCATGTTCGTGTGCAGCTCCAATAAAACTAGCCCTTTCTTCTACTTTATCTACATTAAAGGAATTGAGGTTAAGAATATCTTTTTCAATTACTTCTCCATTGTAATTTTTCTCCACCAAAGCTAGTGGGTTCATGAGTTTCAAGTAGAAAGCCATTTTCTTTACTTGTTCCTCTGTAGAAAGGTCGCATTTTGATAAAACTATGTAATCACTGAAGGCAATTTGCTTTGATGCTACTTCATGATCTTTTAGAGATTGCTCAAAATTTAAGGTATCCGCAATACAAATACATGCGTTTAATTCAAATAACTTAGAAATAGCCGGATCTCCTACAAAAGCTGCTGCGATTGATGAAGGCTCCGCTATACCTGTAGTTTCAACTAATAAGTGATCTATTTCTTTACCAGATTTAAGTAAGTTTCTTAAGACCTCTCTAAGTTCTCCATTTAAACTACAGCAAATACATCCATTCGACAATTCAAAAACATCTTGCTCGGTATCTACGACTAAGCAACCATCAATTCCTACTTCACCAAATTCATTTTCAATGATAGCAAATTTTGTATCAGGATATTTTTGAATAAGATTATTTAAAAATGTTGTCTTCCCTGCTCCTAAGAAGCCTGTTATTAATGTTACTTTTATCATAGTGTTTTTTTCCAGAAAATTTTGTGGATGCAAAGTTAATAAGCATTCATACAAATTGAAATCATATTAGAATACTCCTTTCATAACATTATGTTTTCTTCACAAAAAAAGGATTCCAAGTGTACTTATAAAATGATTCAATTCCGTATATTTGTATGTTTTGTGAATATAAAATCAGAGTATAATCTTCCATTATGAAAATCAGAAAAGCCTATAGTTTTGATGACGTATTAATCGTACCGAAGTACAATACCATCAAATCGAGAAGAGATGTTAGTTTTAAGACTAAAGTTACTAAAAATCATACTATTGACATACCTGTTTTAATTGCAAATATGGACACAGTTTGTGAAAGCGAAATGTGTATTGCAGTAGGTAGATTGGGTGGTTTAGGTGTACTTCACCGTTTCTTAACGATCGAAGAACAAGCTAACGAAGTGAGAAAAGTGAAAGCTGAAAATTTACTTTGTGCTGCCGCTTTAGGAATTAAAGATTATGAGGAAAGATTAGCTGCTCTTGCGGAGGCAAAAGTTGATATTATCGTTCTCGATATTGCTCACGGTCACTCTGAAATGACGAAAGAAACATTGCTCTTCATCAAGAAAAACTACCCTCAAATTGACGTTATGGTAGGTAATATTGCTACTAGAGATGCTGCGGTAGATTTCTTGGAATGGGGTGCTGATGCACTAAAAGTAGGTATCGGTCCTGGTTCAATGTGTACAACTCGTATCATGACAGGTTCTGGTGTGCCTCAATTAACTGCGATTGACGATGTATATCAAGCGGTAGGTAACCGAATTCCAATTTGTGCTGACGGTGGTATTAAACAACCTGGTGATGTGGTAAAAGCGATTGGTGTTGGTGCTGACAATGTAATGGTTGGTTCGATTGTTTCTGGTACTGATGAAGCTCCTGGTGAATTGATTACAACGACTGAGGGAAAATTCAAAACTTACAGAGGTATGGCTTCATTTGATGCTGCGATCAGTAAGTTGAAAAAAGACAATAAAAAATCAAGGGAAGTAATTTCTGTTGAAGGTGAAAAAACGTTAGTCCCTTACAAAGGGCCAGTTGAGCCTATCATTAAAAAATACTTGGGTGGTTTAGCATCTGGTATGACTTACCAAGGTGCTACTTCTATTGATCAGATGAAAGGTGAAGTGGAGTTTGTTGAAATGACAACTTCAGGACTTTATGAGTCAAAAGCTCATGGTGTCCGTAACTAATTTAACGATATAAATTAAAAAAAGTAGCCTTGTAGTTCTGAATACTGCAAGGCTACTTTTTATTTTGATGCTATATTAAATCTATATTGCTTTAGTAATTTTATCTAAAAGCTTTTGAGTACCCGCAGGATTCCTTCCTCTACTTTTGGCTAACTCTATTGACTTTTCTGCTGCTACCTTAGCTTCCTCATACATTTTTAGCTTATAAAGTATATTTGCCTGGGTATCTAAATTAAAAGCTTGCTCTTGAAGTACTACCGACCTATTAGCCCAAAGTAATGCTTTATTTAAATACTTTTTACTTACCTCCGCCCTGTAAAAACTCCATGCAAATTTATTTAATTCGATAAATAGTTTCCTTTGGTTTTTTACTTCACAAAGTGCTATAAATTTGTCGGCACTGTAGGATGCCGTTTTCCAATTCCCTTTGCTAAGATAATACTGAACGTCAAGTGATAAATAATAATACTCCGCTTTGTCTTTGCCTAATATTTTTTCTATAACATTCTTTTGTGCTTCCCAATCACCTATTGATCCTCTTCTAAATAATGGGTACAACGTATTCGAGATAATTGAGTTATATATTTTATCAACTTCATTAACGCTATGAGATTGTAAATAATATTCTTCTAGGTTGGTAAACATCAAGACATATTTTGAAGTAATGCTTTGTTGGGATGCTACATGCCCGATAGTCTCTAAGACATCCTTTTCTTTAAAGTCTGACTCTTCCAACTTCGAAAACCATAAGTCAAGCATTTCTTTATCTGAAGAATTTCCTTTGTAAACAATAGATAAATATTGTGTCAGAAGCTCTTTTGAATAATTTGTCTTTTTCAGCTCACCTTTCAATGTGATAATTTCCTCTGATAAATTCACCACTTTTTTACTCTGTTCAATAAATCCCCTAAGATTAGGAGCCCCTGATTTCCTGTAAACTAACTTACCATCAGGTAAAAAATACATCAATGTTGGAAAAGAGGTAATTGTAAATTCGTTTTTAAAGTCCATCCCTCTAGAACTTTCCATGTCCAGTGCTACTGAGATAAAATTTTCATTGTATAGATCCCCCACTTCTTTTTTAGGAAAAACATCTCTTTTCAACATCTTGCACGGACCACACCATGTAGTATAAGCATCCACAAAAATTAGTTTATTGGTTCTTTTAGCTTCTGCTTTAGCTTGCTCCCAACTGCCTTCGAAAAAGTTAATCCCTTGTGCATTTGTTGTGAAAGCAATAACACTAATAATTAGTGTTAGAATAGTTTTTTTCATTTCTTACTTTTTTAGAGAACGTAAAATAGTTTGTCAAAATAGGCATACTAATGAATAGTAGTCAGCTTTCCATTGTTGCTTTAATTGCCGTAAAAATAGAATAAAAAACAGAACCCTGTTTCATAAAAACAAAATTTTATTCTGCAATAACATATTAACACCCACAAAAAAGATAATTTCACCACTCTGGTTCTCTACTTTAATTACAAAAACCATTGTTAAATCCAACAAGACGTTATGCATGTTGCTTTTCAGAGTTTCCTATCACAAAACAGCAAACAAAAGAGCTCATTGATACTGATATCTTCAGTTCCAATGAGCTTTTTGAGTTCATGATGAGTTTTTATTGTTGTGACACTTACAACATCGCATTTATCTTATCTAATAAAGTTTGTGTTGAGGTGTAATTTTGTCCATTCTCTTTTGCATATACAATAGATTTTTCAGCTGAAAATTTTGCTTGATCGTACTTTTTCAACTTATAATATAAGTGTGCTTGCGTATCCAAATTAGCGTACCCTTCTTTTAATTCTACAGATCGATTGGCCCAAGTCAGTGCTTTTTTCAAATATTTCTCCCCAACCCTCGATTTAAAAAATTCCCATGCATAAGTATTCAATCGCTGAGATAAATAAGGATCATTTGCTTGTTCATAAATCATAATCACTTTATCAATACTTAAACTAGCATTTTGCCAATCTTTTTTGGAGATATAAAATACTGCATCTAATGAAGGGAAGACTTCTTCGACATTTTCATTACCTAAGGCTTTAATCAATCGATTTTTCTCAGAATTCCATTCGGTCAGTGATGCGGTTTCTTGAATATCATAAAGCGTATTACTTGCTATTTCTTGATACATATCCTTTGCAGTGAAATTATCAAACTGAGACATGATCTTCTCTTCATTTTTTCGAAATACTTTCACTACTTCATCTGATACTTCTGCAACTGAAGTGGCATGAGCAATTAATTTTAAATTCTCTTTGTCATTAAAGTCTTCCTCCTTAAGCATTGCTAGCCACTTATCCAGCAACATTTTTTCTGATGAAGCTGCAGCATAGGCTAATTGTAAATAACTTCTCAACTCATCTTTGGATGGATTGGGAGTTGATTTAACTTTTCGTTCTAAAGTATAAAACTGTTTCGAGGGATCTAATGCATCTTTTCCATATTGAATAAAATCTCTTGGCTCAGCGGCTCCTACCATCTTATGCACTAATTCACCATTAGGATTTAAATATAGCAAAGTTGGAAACGCTTTTACTTCAAACTTTTTTGCAAATTGAACTCCTTCTCCTTTTTCCATATCAATGGCTACAGAAATGTATTGAGCATTGTAAAACTCCCCAACATCTTTATCTGTAAAAACATTCTTTTTAAGGTATTTACAAGGGCCACACCAAGTAGTATAGGCATCAACAAAAATATATTTATTCGTCTTTTTTGCTTCAATTTTAGCGTCTTTCCATGAGCCTTCAAAAAACTCAATACCTTGAGCTTGAGCAAAGAAAAAGGGTATCAGAAGAGAAAAAAGAAATGTTAGCGTAATTTTTTTCATAGGTAAGTATAGTTTGATTTCAAGAATGTATTTTTTTAGATAAAACAAAACCCAAAGCTTCAACTTTGGGTCAAGATTATTTCCGAAATACTTTGATAATTTGACTCATACAATATAGTCAAAATAAATCATGATTAAAACCAAGCACTAAGACTTACAGAGAAGTTTCTACCAGGTTCTGGGATATTCAAAATTCTGTATCGAGAAAGGTGTCTCATATATACATTATCGGTCAGGTTATCTATTCTGAATAATAAATTACCGTAAACATTATTGATTGAAAAACCTGTCCCCATTTTGAAACCAAATGCAGCATATCCTTCCGTCCTTTTCTCGTTACGATCTACCCTATTTTGGGCCTGTACTAATTCAGCATTGAAAGCTACAAAAGGTTTTGAGAAGAAACTGTGATTGATATTCGCTGTATAAGTAATTTCATTTAAGGTCGCCAACGGTGGTATAAATGGAAATGACCTATTTAAATCAGTATTTACAGCATATACATATTCGGTTGCATTTGAGAACTTAAATGATGGAGAAATTTCCCAATCCAACATAAATTCATGACCAAAGAAGTAGCCTGCACTTTCAGTATAACGATAAATCTGCCCTGCATCTGGAAGCGTTGATGCATCTCCGCTAGCTGCTAGGTAGATATAATTCGTGTAATAGTTAAAATAAGGACTAAAAGATACATTTAATTTTTTGGAAGAATAGGAAAGGTTAATATCCCACTGATACCCTTCTTCAGGGTTTAGATCCGGATCTCCTTGTTCATGCCTGAAGGTACCGTGATGTACACCGTTTGCCGCTAACTCGTTTGCCGTTGGTGCTCTAAACGTTTTGGCCACATTAGTATTTGCATTGATTACGTTAAACATCGTCCATTGTAAACCAAAAGACCCAGCGAAATTAAAATAGTCTTTGTTGATTGGTTCTGCTCTCACCCAAGGATTGTCACTACCGGGAGGGTCCTTGAAGAATGTATCTGTAAATTGTTCAGATGCAAAAGATATATAATCAAACCTTAGTCCACCAATTAAATCTAAATTTGAGGCTAATTTATAACCTACAATACCGTAAGCTCCAAACGTATTTTGAAGGTAATCAGGTATTAAAAAGTCATAACCACTTCTTGAATTTTCTTGTAGTTCATAAGAGACACCTACCTCCCATTTATTCTTCTCATTTTCTTTGTCGAAATGGATGTTTGTTGAAACGGTTTGAAGATCAAGAGCATTAGCCACAAACCCTTCCTCACCTACAGGTCTTCCATGACGAGAAGGATCGGAAAGTTCTCTTCTGTCATTGTTCTGATAACCTATATCCATCCAAAGTACACCTCCCCATGTATCCACATGAGAATTTAAAGTAACCATCTGATGAATGATTTCTTGTCTTGGAATTTCGGGGTTCCTTGCATTCCCAAAGCTATCAATCCATGATTGCGTAGGTATACCTGTTGCACCAGGAAATAGACCTACCGTTTGATCAAACATACTATATGATACGCTTGTCACCCATTTTTTACCACTGAAACCAACGGTTCCTTTAATAGAACCAATATTACCTCCTGTATTCGCTAAGAAGCCATTTGTAATTTGATAGACTCCTCCTAAATAATCAAATCGTGTTGCTGGAACTTGGTAATTTCCAAAATCATCATATCCTCCAGAAAGTTGATAAAAGACTTTATTCTTTTGTGCGTTGACTTTAAACTCTCCACCGAAATAGTCATTATTACTTTTGTAGTTTAATATGGCACTTCCTTCTACTTTATTTTCACCAAGAGGTTCTGGTGATTTCATTCTGATCACACCTCCTAATCCATCTGATCCATATTTTAATGTTGCAGCACCTTTAGCGATTTCCACTTCATCTACGGTTGACTGTCCAACAGACAAACCATGATCCATACCCCATTGTTGGTCTTCAAGTTTCACTCCGTCCACACTCACAACAACTCTTGACCCTGCCATTCCTCTCACTGTAGGTTTAGAAATACCCACACCTGTACTGATATAAGAAACACCTGCTGTTTTTGAAAGCGTTTCAGAAATTGTTGTTGCTCTTTGTACTTCTAAATCATACGAACTCACACTTGTGGTATTAAGTCCAGAAAGAGACAACTCATCATGACCGTGGCTATGCACATCTACTTCATCTAACTCCTGTAAAGAGGGCTCTAATGAGATGGTTATTTTTTTACCTGCATTCACTTTTACTTCTTTTTCATCGAAACCTAAAAAGTGAAAACTCAAGACTAAGCTTTTCTTTTGTCTTGTAAAACTAAATTTACCGCCTTTATCCGTTAAGGCTAGTATTTCCTCATTTTCAACGTCTTTAATTGAAACCCCTTCTAATGGAGTCCTTGATTCTGAATCGATTACAACCCCGTTGTAGTTATTATTTTGAGCTGAAATTATTAAAGAAATTAAAAGAAATGAGATGGTTAAAAAGTATTTTTGCAACATGATTGCAAAAATAGAAAAAATAAGAAGATATAAAAACTCAAACCTATCTCTTTAAGGTCTATTTAATTTTCAAATAGACCATTCAATACTAAATCTACTAATGTATTTTTGCCCTTACTTAAAATCAATTAAGTAGCTGATCATAATTAAATATAGATTATAAATGTAGAATGAATCTAAACTTAGGTTTGGTTAAAATACATTTAAGCTATAGATAATTTGAACAGGCACTTATTTAAATACATCCGAAATGTTATCAAAAATCAATCAAACGACTCCCAATCCATCATTTATATTAATTCGCGTTATGCTGGGAGTCGTTTTTCTTTCAGAAGGAATACAAAAATTTTTATATCCCGCTATTAGAGGTGCTGGTCGGTTTGAAAAAATTGGACTTCCACATCATGAGTTTTTAGGTTCATTTGTTGGTTTATGGGAAATTATATGTGGTATATTTCTTCTTTTTGGATTATTTACACGACTTAGTAGTTTAGTCACAACTATTATTATGACAACCGCAATCCTTACTACTAAGCTTGTCATTTTAGACAATGATGGCTTTTGGAGCATGATGCATGCAAGTAGAACAGATTGGTCAATGTTATTGGGAAGTATTTTTCTTTTTGTCAATGGTGGAGGGAAATGGTCTTTGGATATAATCTATCAAAATCGACAAAAAAATCTTTAATGGTTTTAAAAGAAATAAGTAGAAAACATCCTATTCTTCAGGAAATGATGATATGAGAAGGGGATTTAAAATTTTATTTTGAATTATACATTAAAAAACTACACTTTTTATTTCATTCAATAATAAAGACTTACTCTTCCCTTTACATTTTTTTACGAAAATTACCGCTATAGGATTTGCACTTTAAAAGCATACACCCCATATTTGCACTCCGAAATGGCGAGGTAGCTCAGTTGGTTAGAGCGTCGGATTCATAACCCGGAGGTCACGAGTTCAACTCTCGTTCTCGCTACTAAAGCTCAAGGTAAAATTACCTTGGGCTTTTTTTATGCATTTTTTCATCGCTTAATAACTTTCATTTTCCAAGTACTTTTACCTAAAAAACTCAGAACCCTAATTCCACTTCAAAATATATAATCTAATCCTGCTCTTATTTGAATCATATTTTATACATTTGACAAAATTTTGCTAAGAGGTATTTAACTGTCATTGAATACCGCGTTTTTTAACCGAAAAAACACATACTAAATCATGAGTGATCAAGAAACACTAAAGAAAATTGCCCTAAATGATGTTCATGAATCATTAGGTGCTAAAATGGTTCCTTTTGCAGGTTACAACATGCCTGTAAGATACTCGTCTGACCTTGAGGAGCACAAAACAGTACGTAATGGTGTTGGTGTTTTTGATGTTTCACACATGGGTGAATTCTTTTTGAAAGGCCCTAAAGCATTAGATCTAATCCAAAAAGTTTCATCAAATGATGCTTCAAAATTATTTGATGGAAAAGCACAGTATTCATGTCTTCCGAATGAGGATGGTGGTATTGTAGATGATTTAATTATCTACAAAATCAAAGATGAAGAATACATGTTAGTAGTCAATGCTTCCAACATTGAAAAGGACTGGAATTGGATTGCAGAAAGAAATACTGAAGGTGTTGAAATGACAAACGCTTCTGATGAAATTTCTTTATTTGCAGTACAAGGTCCAAAAGCGGCTGAAGCAATGCAATCATTGACTGATGTCAATTTATCAGATATGACTTTCTATACTTTTGAAAAAGGTATGTTTGCAGGTGTTGACAATGTGATTATCTCTGCTACTGGCTACACTGGTGCTGGAGGGTTTGAATTGTATGTTCCTAATAAAGATGCTGAAGAAGTTTGGAAGAAAATTTTCGAAGCAGGTGCAGACTATGACATCAAGCCTATTGGACTAGGTGCAAGAGATACTCTACGCCTTGAAATGGGATACTGCTTGTATGGTAATGACATTGATGACACTACCTCTCCTCTTGAAGCAGGTTTAGGTTGGGTGACTAAATTCACTAAAGACTTCACAAACTCTGAAAACCTTGCCAAACAAAAAGAAGAAGGAGTAACTCGCCGCTTAGTGGGTATTGAGTTAATTGACAGAGGTGTTCCTAGAGGTGGTTACAAAGTAACTACATTAGAAGGAGAAGAAATTGGTCATTTAACTTCAGGTACAATGTCTCCAATGTTAGGTAAAGGTGTGGCATTAGGATACATCAACAGACCTCATACAAAAGCAGGTACTGAAGTGATCATTGAAGTAAGAAATAGAAAACTGAAAGCTGTTGTAAGTAAACTTCCATTCTACAAAGGATAGTTTTATTTCAATACAGTGATACATAAAAAGGGCATTCATTTAAACTAAATGGATGCCCTTAATTTCTTTCACAAGATAAAAAACCGTTCTAGTTAGAAACCTCCAACAATGAACTTGCTTGTCTATCTCCTTTTTTCGTTAATGATGTTTTTGTGCTTTTGTACTCCACTCGAGTATTCTTGATAAAACCTTCTTGTTCTAAATAATGCATGATCTCTTTGATTTCAGCACTATTTGATGAAACGCCTAAATGTTTTGCGATGTCTTCCATTGATTCTCCTGCATTTAAGCAGAGACCCATCAAAAATTTTTGGATTTTTTGCTCTCTAGTCATGGTAGTTATTAAAATGGTTACTAAACGAATAAGAATGTATCTTTAAAAAGTTACATCAAATATACAACTTTGAAACACAAGTGTTTAACCAACACGAATAAGAGCTCTACAATACTTGGAATAATTATTTATTTTACTACAAAATTACAATTCCACTTCTTCCAATGTAATTGTATCTCCAAAAAATTGTCTCATTTTATTCAACGCATTCTCTTTATGTTCAGGTTTCACATGCATAGCAACATTGACAAATGCCCCAGTAAGTGCCACTAAGTCATCTGTAAAACCCACTCCAGGTGCTATATCTGGAATAAGATCCACTGGGAAAATAAAATAACCCAAAGCCCCCATAATCATAAGTTTTGATGAGTTAGGAGTATCTTCGTCCATCATTGTATAAAAAAGAGTTAAGGCATAAAACGACAACTTCATCCCTGCCTTTTGTGAAAACTTCCCTAGTTTCTCCCAAAAACCTTTTTCAGTAAAATGAGAAGAAAATTTTATGATCTCCTCTCCTGCGTATTTTATTATTCCTTTGTAATTCATTATTAACTTTGATTTCGTATAGCTCTTAAATGTACATAATAATACCAATTTTTTTTTTGGCTTCATACTTCTTAAAGTAATGTAGCAAATACTCCATTATTGTACCATTGATAACCTTGTTTCGTAATTTCACTCATAATTACCTCTTTGTATTTCTCTACTGATTTAGGTTTTATCTTTCCATTAATTTTGGAGATTTGAGTGGCAATATTACTTATCGTACAAGGTCGTGACGATTTTCGAAGGTGTTTTTTGATCAGTTGCTGTATGAGTACCACCTCATCATCATTCGTTACTTGTTCAGGTGTTTCTTGAACTTTAATTGAAGCTTCGTGATTCAAACCAAAAAGTTCTAATATATTTTGATTAGTGGTGATAGTATCCGCATCTCTTGCTAAACCGTTTGTATAATTCTTTTGTATTTCAATTAATCCTAACTGTATCAACTTCCTTTTTGCCCTACTGACAACAGAGAGGGAGACATTGAGTTCTTCAGCTACAATTGCGTTAGGTTCAGTAAAAGAATTGTTCAATGTATAAAATTGTAAAATTATAGCTTCCGTAGTATTGATCTTACGCTCTCTAATTAAATCAAATATTAAGCTCATTTGGTCTGTATTTAGTTGTGTCTTATTTGAATATACATAACAACACTGTTTACTTCAATTCATATAGAATTATTTTTCAATATAAATCAATATTTTAAAAGTCTTAATCTATCCTAATTAAAATTAAATTCAATGTCTATATCCAACCGTTTTTTGTCAGTAAGGTATACATAGGTATAGCAAAACTTAATTTTATTAATACAACTAAACAATCAGAAAGATGAAATTCTTGAGACTTAAAATGCTCTCATTAATGTCAATTATGGCATTTTTGACAGCTTGTGATCCTCAAGGTCCTCAATCAGCAGACGACTATGACATCGTCATCACGAATGTATCACCTGAAGCTGATTTCGAAAATAGAAAGACCTTTGGAATGCCCTGGAAAGTAACACACGTTGGTGATACTACTGAAAACGAACTAACTGAGATGGATTTGGTTATTCTTAATACAGTCAAGGAAGAAATGCTTAATAAAAATTGGGAGTTTATTGAAGAAGGTGCTTCAGAACAACCTGATGTTGTTGCTCTTTGCTACTCTGTAACAAAAACCACAGTATATACTTGGTGGAACTGGTGGGGTGGTTACCCTGGCTGGGGATGGGGTCCAGGATGGGGTTACCCATGGTATCCTTATCCAATACAAGGCGTGAGTGCTTATCAGAAAGGTACTATTACTGTAGAATTGGCTGATAACACCCCTACACAATTACCTGCTACTTTAAGTGAAAATGACAGTGTTGCTATACCAATTCTTTGGGAAGGCTTGACAAATGGTTTTACAACCAATGACAAAGATGAACAAAGAAGAGCTGAAAAGAATATTAGACAAATGTTTGAACAATCTCCTTATTTGGATAAATAATTACAATAATAAATCATTATGAAAAAGATTTTTTCAATTTTGGTCACACTTGTAGTTATTTCAAGTGGATCAGTTTTAGCACAAGAAAATATTTTTAGTTTAACCTACAGTATGTCGGCACCTGCTGGCAATACAGCTGGTTTTACTGGAGATGCAAGTTTTAGAGGTGGAAACTTTGATTACAGACACTTTATTAATCCTAATATGAGTGTTGGTTTTTCAGTAGGCTATCACCGCTTCTATGAAAACAAAGGGTTTACAACCCAACCTTTAGGAGATGGTCATATCTCTGGAAACAATTATAGCTATATTAATGAAATTCCATTGATGCTAACTTATCACTACTACTTTGGACTAGAAGGTGGTGTGAGACCTTATGTTGGTGGTGGAATTGGTGCCGCACACTACGAGTACACTGATCAGATTGGATCACTGGCTTGGGTAGATAAGCAATGGCACTTCAATATTGCTCCAGAAGTGGGTGTTTTGGTACCCATCGGACACAGCACTTACTTTACAAGTAATGTCAAATACAATTATGCTGCTGAGGCAAATGGACTGCCTTCACAACAATACTGGAGCCTTAATATAGGTTTTGCTTTTGATTTATAAGAACGTTAGCAACTCATAAATACTAAAAGGTCGATAATTCATTTTATCGGCCTTTTCTCTTTTCTAAATCCTAATACGAAATACCTCTCCTTTATAGTATTTAATTGGAAGTTAATACGGTCTACTCTCAGACGGCTTCATGCATTAATTTTTATATTTTAATGAATAAAAAGTGAAAATTTTTAGACAAGCCTAAAAATAAAGTTATATTTACACCAAGAAGTTGAAACTGGACATTCGAGTCTTCAACTGAAGAACATAAAATCAAAAGGTTTAAGGTTGCGATGGGTATAAAGAATTGGTTAAATACACTCCTTCTAAAAAGAGTGGACCAAAGTATAATAGAAGAAGATGTTTTGAAATACTTGTATAAAAACGAGGAAAAAAATAAAACCTCTAATTTCCAAAGCATTAATAATGAGCTCGTATTTTCTGAAGAACAAATTGACAAGAGTATTCAGCAATTAATTAAAAATCAATCTATTGTCAATTCAAATCAATCACTTTTATTAGAAGAGAAAGGGAGAACTACTGCCATCAAACTGATACGTAGACATAGAATTTATGAAAAATACCTCTCTGAAAAGACAGGTTTCTCAAAAAGTTCATGGCACCATAAAGCTGAAGAAATGGAACATGCCCTTACCGACGAGGAAGTGAACTTAATGTCTAAGGAATTAGGAAACCCTCAATTTGATCCACATGGCGACCCAATTCCAACAAAAGACGGTCAACTACCTAAATTAAAAGGAATTACCCTATCAAAAATAGAACATAATTGCACTGTAAAAGTTTTACATATAGAGGATGAACCCAAAAGAGTTTATAAATCTATCATCAAACAAGGACTGCATATTGGTTCCATCATGACCATCAATTTTACATCTTCTGTTTACGCTACTGAAGGGCATGCATTGAATTTCAATAAAAAAGACCTTGAAAACATTACGGTACAAGTGCTGAAAGAAGAAGAAGAAATACCAAAAGGAATTGTTAGGCTATCCCTCCTCAAAAAAGGAGAGAAAGCAGTCATTACAGGGCTTTCTTCTGAATGTAGAGGTATCAACAGAAGGAGATTATTAGATCTTGGGTTTGTAAAAGGCTCAAAGATCAGCATCAACATGGTAAGTCCTCTGTCAGATCCTACCGCTTATTTAATTAGAGAAACGCTAATTGCACTTCGAAAAGAACAAACAGACATGATATTAATTAAAAAGATTAATAATGATGCAGAATAATACACCAAGTGCCTGCGAATCATGTGCTCATAATCCCAATACAAGCTTAAAACGTTTGGGAGTTGAGGTTGAAAATACAGATTATGTAATCGCACTCGCGGGAAATCCGAATACAGGAAAAAGTACTGTTTTTAATAATCTAACAGGTTTAAAACAACATACAGGTAACTGGCCAGGGAAAACAGTAGGAAGAGCTGAAGGCGGTTTTATGTTCAATGACAACAGTTATAAGATCATTGACCTTCCTGGTACATATTCCTTGATGTCTACTTCTGAAGATGAAGAAATTGCAAGAAATTTTATTCTCTTTGGTAAGCCAGATGTTACCATCATTGTAGTGGATGCTGGACGTTTGGAAAGAAACCTGAACCTTGTATTGCAAATCTTAGAAATTACAGACAAGGCTGTACTCTGTCTTAATTTAATTGATGAAGCAAAGCGTCATGATATTACTGTAGACGAACGTACGCTTTCAAAAGATTTGGGTATACCAGTGGTGGCTACTTCTGCTATTAGAAATGTAGGAATACAAGAACTGCTAAAAACAGTGGACGATGTGGCGAAAGGGAAAATCAAATGTACTCCCCACAGAATTAAAAATGTCCCTAAAGAGATAGACAAAAAAGTATCTAAGATTCAAGCTTCGATTGAAAGCCTTTATCCGGGATTACCGAATGCAAGATGGATTGCATTTCGACTGTTAGACGGTGATGAAGATATAATAAAAGCAATTGAAGAAGGGGAATTTATAAACGACAAATAAAGCAACGATGGATAAGGATAGTGCCATTAAATCACTTTTAGAAGAGGCTGCTGAAACAAGATGGGAAATTGGGCAAGAGTTTCATGATAAGCTTTCTGAAAGTATCTATCAAAATGCAGCACATATTGCTGATAGAACTGTTATAAAAGAAGGACAGAAAGAGAATTTCAATATAGATAGAACCATAGACAGTATTGTGACGAGTCCTATTTGGGGCTTTCCCATTATGTTTTGTGTTTTGGCAGTAGTACTATGGCTTACAATTATTGGGTCTAACTACCCTTCTCAATTTTTAGCTTTTTTACTACTCGATAATGCCTATGAATGGTTAAGAGCGTTTGCTATTGATCTTGGTACACCTTGGTGGTTAAACGGATTTCTAATTGATGGCGTTTTTCTTTCATTAGCGTGGGTGATTTCAGTAATGCTCCCTCCTATGGCAATCTTCTTTCCTCTTTTTACAATTCTAGAGGATTTGGGGTATTTGCCTCGTATAGCATTTAACTTAGATGCACTTTTCAGAAAGTCAGGAGCACATGGTAAACAAGCTTTGACCATGAGTATGGGTTTTGGGTGTAATGCAGCTGGCGTAATTGCCACAAGGATCATTGACAGTCCAAGAGAAAGATTAATTGCGATTATCACCAACAACTTTTCCCTTTGTAATGGACGTTGGCCTACACAAATACTTTTAGGCACCATCTTTATTGGACAAATGGTTCCTGATTCGTATCAGAGTTTAGTGTCTACTGCAAGTGTTATTGGAGTTGCGTTACTTGGAATAGGACTTACATTTGCTTCTTCATGGGCACTTTCTAAAACATTTTTAAAAGGTGAGGTTTCTTCATTTACTTTAGAATTACCGCCCTACAGAAAACCAAGAATTCTACAAACCATCTACACTTCACTAATCGATAGAACATTAATTGTACTTTGGAGGGCATGTGTATTTGCGGCTCCTGCTGGTGCGGTAATTTGGTTAGTATGTAATATCACAATCGGTGACACTTCTATTGCCAATCATCTTATTTACTTGATGGATAATTTTGGGTTATTGATAGGTTTAAATGGTGTTATTCTTTTGGCTTATGTCTTAGCAATTCCTGCCAATGAAATTGTAATCCCTACTATTTTAATGCTGACGGTGATGACCGCTCCAATTACAGGATATGGTTCTGGTGATGGAGTAATGTTTGAATTAGATTCATTGGGTAACACACACGAGGTACTAGTCGCCGGAGGGTGGACACTTCTCACTGCCATTAATGTGATGCTATTCTCTCTGATTCACAATCCTTGTAGTACTACTATTTACACTATTTACAAAGAAACCAACAGTGTTCGATGGACTACTCTAGCTTCTATCGGGCCAGTGATCTTAGGATTTATAGTTTGTTTTGTGGTAGCTCAGGTTTATTATATGTTATAACTGAAAACTTAATTATATATCATTGAAAGTCCAGAACTTCTGTTTTGGGCTTTTTTTATTCACCAATTTATTTTACGGTGTTACAACTACATTGTAAAATCAATGACCATCAACTTTCAATAGAACTTTCTACAAGTAATTATAGGATCTATTTTCAAATTTCCTTCTTCTTTATTTTTGTTTTGAAACAAAAACAAAAATAATTCAAGGCTTAGAAGTTAAAAGCTAAATTCCATTTCTCTCGCCTATTGAAAGGATAACTCGATCAAAACTTCATCGTTTTGAGATGCTCAAACAGCAAAATCATTTCTAACGGCTCACTTCATGAAATTCTTCACACTTTTCCCTTCAAGGCTAATGGTGATACTACTAAACGATTCTCTAATTACGGATCAATTAAAAACCTTGTCACAAAAAAAGGATACAAAACCAATTAATGTCTTGTATCCCTTTTGATCAAAATGAATCTAAAGATTAATCTTCATCCTCTTCCTCATCATCTGATTTTTTATCTTGAACTTGATCATCTCTACTTGCTTCAGCAATAGAGTCTCTCATCGTTGTATCAGCTTGAAGGTTTTTCAACTTGTAATAATCCATAATTCCAAGATTACCACTTCTGAATGCCTCTGCAATTGCTAATGGCACCTCTGCTTCTGCTTCAATTACTTTTGCTCTTGACTGTTGTGTCTTCGCTTTCATTTCTTGCTCTACAGCAACGGCCATTGCTCTTCTTTCCTCTGCTTTTGCTTCTGCTACTTTTAAGTCGGCATCTGCTTGATCGATTTGAAGTTTTGCCCCAATGTTGTCTCCAACATCAACGTCAGCAATATCAATCGATAAGATTTCGAAGGCTGTCCCTGAGTCCAAACCTTTTTCTAATACTAATCTTGAAATTTTATCTGGATTTTCTAATACCTCTTTATGAGATAATGACGAACCAATTGATGTTACAATACCTTCACCTACTCTGGCTAAGATCGTTTCCTCACCTGCACCACCAACTAACTGAGCAATATTAGCTCTTACTGTAACTCTTGCTTTAGCGACCAATTGTATACCATCTTGAGCTACAGCAGAAACGTTAGGTGTATTGATAACTTGTGGGTTTACTGAAATTTGAACCGCTTCAAATACATCTCTACCTGCTAAATCAACAGCAGCAGCTTGTTTGAATGATAATGGAATGTTGGCTTTGTCAGCAGAAATTAATGCTTTGATTACAGAAGGCACATGACCACCTGCTAGATAATGTGTTTCTAAATCCGAAGTATTTAAATCTAATCCAGCTTTAGTTGCAGTAATTAATGAGTTGACGATAACTTTTGGTGGCACTTTTCTAATTCTCATCGTGACTAAACTTATTAAGCTTATTCTAACATTTGAGAATATGGCTGTAATCCAAAGGTTTACAGGAACAAAGTACAATAACGTAAAGAAACCTGCTATCCCTAAAACCAATAATCCTGCGATAATAGTTAAGTTCATTAATTATTTAATGTTTATATAAATGAAAAAATTAATACTTATTGGAAAGATAATACAAAAAAATGAGTGTTTTTATGCTAAATATCAACTTTTTCTTTCTAGAATATTTTGCATATTTGTGGATTAAACATTTAAACGTAAAAAAAGACTTAATGATTAATATGTTTTTAAAACTTCGACTTCCATCGGAGATTTTTTACGTCTAAAATAAATTTATTACTAACCAAAATTTAAAATTGTGAATAAGGCAACTTCAACAGGCCACCCTAAAGGGCTTTACACTTTGTTCGCCACAGAATTCTGGGAGCGCTTTAGCTACTACGGAATGCGTGGTTTCTTCGTCCTTTACCTAACTGCAACCTTAATGAATGGCGGTTTCGGGCTTGAAAAAACTGGAGCTTACGAAATCTATGGTATTTTTACTGCTCTTGTATACGTCACTCCTATCTTAGGTGGTATTCTTGCTGACAAACTTATTGGTCAAAGGAAATCAATCTACATTGGTGCACTACTTATGGCATTAGGCCAGTTTACTATGGCAGCTTCAGTTCGTTATGGATTAGGTGAATTAGTAACAGCTAGACAACTTTCTTTATACTTAGGACTTGGTTTACTTATTATCGGTAATGGTTTCTTCAAGCCAAACATTTCTACAATGGTTGGTGGTTTATATAGTTCAGATGACCCTAATAAAGACGGGGGTTTCACAATCTTCTATATGGGTATCAACTTAGGTGCATTCGTAACAAACTTCGTAGGTGGTTCATTAGCTGAAAACGTAGGTTGGGAATATGGGTTTATTGCAGCAGGTGTCGGTATGATTGCTTCGACAATTTGGTTCTTCTTTAGAGAAACTTCTATTGTAAGTGGTGAAACAGGTCATGCTGTTGGTATGGCTCCTAAAGATGACCCTGCATCTAAATTCAAATTAAATCAAAAAGACTGGATGCAAATCCTAGTTTATGTTGGTGTTTTAGCGGTAATTACATACGCTACTGTTTGGGCATTAGTAAATGTAGATGCTGATATCATAAACACTATTGTTCAAATTATTGCAGCAGGTGGCATTGGATACTTAGCCATAACTATTTTTCAAAATACTTCTGGTGGTACTGAATGGAGCCGTGTAGGTGTTATTTTAGCACTTGCCGTTTTCAATGTAATTTTCTGGTCAGGTTTTGAACAAGCAGGTACTTCTTTCAATACTTTTGCCAATGAATATACAGAAAGAGCACTTGTAAACTTAGGTTTTTCAGCTTCAATTTTAGGATCTTTATCAGATTCAATTAATTCTATATTTAACTCAGAAGTTGATTTGGCTTCAGCTAAGATTCCCGCATCATGGTTCCAATCCATCAACGCAGTATTTATCATTATCTTAGCTCCAATTTTCACAATCATGTGGACAAGGCTTTCTGAAGCTAAGTTAAACCCTAGAACTCCAGTTAAATTTGCTTTATCATTAGTATTCTTAGGTGTTGGTTTTGGTATTATGGCATTAGCTAATGATACTTACACAGAATCAAAAATGCTAATCTCTCCATTGTGGTTAGTGATGGTATACTTTTTCCACACTGTTGGTGAACTATTCATGTCACCAATTGGATTATCAATGATTACAAAATTATCTCCAGCCAAAATCGTATCAGTAATGATGGGTCTTTGGATGGGTTCTATTGCTTTGGGTAACTATTTAGCTGCACAAATGACAGCTATTTCTCAAAGCTATGGTTTTGATACATTCTACTTCATTACAGTATACGCATTAATTGCGGCAGCTGTAGCGTTTGCTGTATCACCAATCTTAAACAAGATGATGAAAGGTATTCACTAAGAGTATACCTTCTACATAAATCAACCCCTTATGGTTCTTAAAAAGTCCATAAGGGGTTTTTATTTTTAATCTTTTACGTATAACTACTTCTTTGCAATAATCTCCTGCGTTCGTTGTTCATGATCTTCAATCAATACATCATACGTATTGATAGGCATATGACGATTAAACTGAATCTTATTTTGAACGGCTAGCATTTCATAATTACCAGATTTAATATAGAAATGTAATCCATTATCCTCGTTACATTCCTGTACCTCACTGCATTTTTTATTGAGGTAACCTACAAAATCATACCTTTGAGTTTTTTCATTTTTCACAAAGACAAAGAAACCTTGTTTTTCAACTTTCTTTTCTGAACTAAAAAAGGTCATTTTTCCCGCTTTTTCAACGGCTTCTAGAGGAACACTTTTTTCATTACTTTCTTCTTTAAAAATCACGGTATGATTGTATGCCGTATATACTTCTGTCAAATTATTATTGACATTAAAAATTACCTTCTTAAATACGGCTTTTCCATTTTTGACTGAACAATGTGCATAGACCGTTTGTGCATATTGGTAATCTTCATAGAATACTTTATGAACTTCTCCATCTTTCACAAAGACTTTTGCATTTACTACTTCATCTTCAAAACCTGAAAGAAAACTGGACTCAGAAGGCATAATAATCCATACTTTATGCCATCCTTCTTGAGGACTTGGTAGTTTATTACTATTCTCTTTGTAATATTTTTTTAGCTCTTTCTGGGTAGTGAAATTCTGAGCGTTCAATAATTGTACAGCCCCTATAATAAAGGCTATTAAAAGTGAAATTCTTGAGTGATACATGATAGTAAAATTAGGTTTATACAAATATCACTATTTTAAGAAGAACACAAACACTGAATTTACATCCTTTATTACTCTTGTAAGATCTACTGAAGATATCAAAAAAAAGAGCCTATTTCATAAACCCTTTCCTTATTGAAAGTCAGAATTTAATAATAGGCTCATTAAACATATCACTATGATAGTTTAGTGCTAATACATTGATGTGTTGTTGAAATAAATGAAAAGTACTAATTTTCTTTTGCCGTAGTGAGCTCAATCGTTTCAGAATGCTCACTATCTACCGTAATTGAATATTTTTGTGTAGGCATTTGTCTATTAAATAAAATTCTATCTTGCACCGAAACAATATCATACTCCTTACTACCTAGTTGTAATTGTAAGCTATTTTCTGGAGTGCAGTTCGTTGCATTTTTACATTTCTTATTGACAAACCCCAAGAAATCATAATCATTTGTTTTTGTATTCTCGACAAAAACATAAAAACCATGCTTTTCAATTTTGTTCTCTTTCGAAAAGAAAGTGATTCCCCCTACCTTTTCCATTTCTTTTAAGGGAGATGCAACTACGGAAGTCTTCGGTTTAAATATAACTGTATGCGTATAAGCCGTGTATACTTCCGTCAGGTTATCATTGATATCTAAGATTACTTTTTGAAAAGTAGTCTTACCCTTTTTCATTGCTCCAAGAGCGTAAACATGACGACCGTAACTATCTCCTTGGTAATACACCTGTTGAATAGTTCCATCATCTACGAAAACTCTTGCATTGACAACTTCTCCTTTAAGATCAGTAATAAATTCCGTTTCGCTAGGTAATATTACCCATGCTTCATTCCATCCATCCTTAGGGTTTTTAAATTGATTACAATTTTCCTTGTAATACTTTTTCAATTCTTTTGCGGTTGAAAAGTCTTGAGCAATTAGTCGTTTTGCTCCTAATAGTAATATAACTATTAAGAACAGCCTTGAGTAAAACATTTTAATACATAGTTAAGTCACCTGCTACCTTGAGTAAAAGAAAAGTTTGGTATAGCAGTAAGAAAGTAATTTAATTTATACTGCAAAGTAAAGGATAACATTCCAAAAGGTATCAATCCTTTGGTTCACTGTAATAAAATGTCATTTATAATTACACTAATTGTATTTATTGTTATAAAATTAACTTATTTCCCACCCCTTATTTTTATCATAATAGAGGGTACCGTCACTAACTGTAAGGGGAGAATCGTAGTTGTTATGATATAGCTGCCCTGTCCCTAAGCCGTGAGGTTTATCAACTACATACTTCGCTGTAAACTGAGCAATAGCATTTAGTCCAACGTTAGATTCTAATGCGGAAGTCATCCACCATGGTATATTCAATGACTCAGCGTAATAAATCCACTCTTGTGATGCCTCCAAACCTCCAACTAAAGCAGGTTTTAAAATGATATATTGAGGTTGAATTACTTTTAATAAATCAAACTGAGCGTCTTTTTTAACTCCTATCAGCTCTTCATCCAAGGCAATAGGAATAGGTGTCTTTTCACACAAATTGGCCATTTCTTCTACTTGCCCTGCCCATATAGGTTGTTCAATGGAATGCAAGTCAAATTCAGACAATCGGTTTAACTTCTCAAGTGCTTCTTCAACTTTAAAAGCACCATTTGCATCGACTCTTAATGTAATTTTATCGGATGAAAACTCTTGTCTGATATATTTCAACAAGTCCAGTTCATCTTGGAAATTCAATGCACCCACTTTTATTTTGATGCAATCAAAACCCATTTGAAGCTTTTTGTCAATCTGTTCTTTCATAAAAGATTTATCACCCATCCAAACTAAACCATTAATCGGAATGGGAGTACCTTCTACAAAACTGTTTTGATAGATTATCTTTTTTCCTCCATTTTGAAGATCTAATAAGGCTGTTTCTAATCCAAAGTAGATACTAGGATATTCCTCACGATCTACAAAATCACCTAAAGATGCTAGTGTCTCCAAAGAAGTGTTACACACATGAAGTACTGCTTTTAAACGCTCCTCATAATCTGGGAAAGCATCAATACTCAAACCTTTTAAAATATTACATTCACCCCAACCCACTACATCAGGGCGTTCTGAATGATATACTTTTATTAGAAAACAGTCTTTAGCTTCAATCGCCCCTCTGGACGTTTTTGCAGGAAAATTAAACCTTAATTCCCTTTTAGTATATTCGAATTTCAACATTCTTAAAGAACATTATTTGATTCATTCAACTGGAAATCCTCTCCCAAACGTAATGAAGATAATTTATTTACTAATTCAGCATCAGAATATAATCCATCTCTGTAATTAGATACTTTACCGATCAATCTATCATTCTGAAAAATGATGGACTCTGCCATGTAAGCAATTCGTCTTGTCTCAGGGTTACGTCTTCTTATTTTATAAATAAAAGCATCACGACTTCCCACTAAAAACTTTTCAACTTTACTATCATTGATATAAGTCGAATACCTTTTCTTAAAAATACGATCCGTTACGGATTGATCATTGAAATTTTCAAATTGGTAAACAATAGTTCGTTTTGCAGAATCATTGAATAAGAAATCAGCATTTGTTTCTTTCACTTCCAAAAGTGCCGTTTTCCCTCTTAAGCTTTTCTTGGTTTCAAATTTAAAAGCAACTAATCGCTCTGTTGAGCCAACATTATCGGGTAATGCCCCTAATATCCTTCCAATGGAGTGGTAATTTTCAATCGATTTATCTTCTCCAATCTTAGATGACAACCCTTTTAAAAGGTTGATATCATTATTGGTGGATTGAAACAATGCAATCAAAAGTCCTGAACCACTTTCTTGTACTAGGTACGATTTTAACCCTTTGGGATTGATTGTGACTGCATAACCTTTCATGCCCCAATTGTTATTACTTTCGTAAAAATCCATTTTTTGGACATTGTACTTTTTGGAGTTCATGATTTTCTCTGCAATCATTTTAGCAACCTCTTCTCCCATTTTATGTTTCTCATGAAGTTTAATGATATGAACTACCACCTCATCTTTATAAACAGGATCGAGGTAACGTGCTTCAGCAATTTCCTCTACATTTTTATTGAACATCTTGATGGAAAGACCACGAGGTAAATCAAAGTCAATATTCTTACTGATTTTATTATGCCTATGGCTAATGTCCTTATAATAATGTAGCGACTTTACATCGGTCAATACATGACTCGAAGAAAAGGGTAATTGAGCGATGAGATCAAGACTTGGCCAAGTGACAGGATAGTTTTCTATATCTCCATCATCTTTAACCGGATATAACTCTTTTGCAATCTTATTGTAATTTTGGATTTCAAGGCCAGTTAAACGGAAATCATCTTCAATATTCATCTTCAAGGATAAAATATCTTCTAGTGATTTTTCTGTACCCGCCATAATATGGAACCACTTCCCATTTTCAGAGGAATTTTGCGTGATCATATACGGTTTTATTCCTAGATCTTTAATTCTATCAAATGCTCTTTCAGCATCATCATATTCTCTAAAAGAGGATATTTTGATAGAGAAAGGTTTTTCTTCATCAAATTGCTCTACACTACAGCTGAAAAAAGTTAATGAACTGATTAGTAGAATAAAAAAATAGCTAAACCTATACTTCATTTGTCTGTAAATTATCTAGTGGAATATATACACATTGGTAAATTTATCATTTTTAGCTGATATTATTGTACCTCAGCGAGATTATCTTTTATCAAGTTGACCTTAACAATCTGATCGCCATACTCTAAAGCTTTCATTACTTCCATTCCATCCACTACTTCAGCAAATATGGTGTAACGACCATCTAAATGATGTGTAGGCACTTCAGTGATAAAAAATTGACATGACTCTGTATCTTTACCGGCGGATGCAATGCCCAAAGACCCCACTTTGTATTCCAAGTAAGAAAATTCTGATGGAATTGTGTTCTCTAACCCTCCAAATCCATCTCCTCCCGGATCTCCTCCTTGAGCAACAAAATTTGGAATAACACGATGGAAATAGAGACTATCATAAAACTTTTGATCTACCAACTCCACAAACATCGCCACTGTCGCAGGAGCTTCTTCCACCTTTAGCTGAACAGTGATATCACCTTTAGAGGTAGATAAAACAGCATTTTGGTTTTGTTTTATATTTTGAATCATCTCCCAATTCACTCCTTTATTCTCTTTAGGAATACTTGAAGGGTTGTAATCATAACCTTGAATTTTAGCGATTGTTTTTTCCAGTTCAATATATCCCTCAATTTGTAGTGGCAATTGTAAACTATTTTTCACACTATCAATCAACGCTACAGGGGGAAAAGCGGATTGAAGCGGCTCATTGTTTTGCATAAAAGCTCCAATTGTATAGAGCTGTCCTACATCTTTGGTTCTCAACGCACCTGTCAAAATTTGATTTAACTTTTCAGCATCCGATTTCTTTAGGTGCTTTTTCCCACCATATTGATGCGTTAATAATTCAATCGCTTTTGTTTTCAAAGGCTTTTCGTTGGTACTGTTCCACACTTCATAAACAAAAGGTTTCCCAAAATTAGACTCATTCATCGCTTCTAAGAGTAGGCATTTTTCGTACACGGAAATGCTATTTTCAAAAAGACCTTTGGTGTACTCAAAAACATTCTTTTGCTTTTTCCTCTCATGCATGACGGCCTTCAAGGTCAATGCTTTTGTATTTTTATTCTCAATTCCTTGAGCTACTTTGTACAAGTCACCCGATGTCTTCCATCCCAACTTACCATACAAAACTTTAGCTGCACTGCTTGACACTTTGGAGTTTTCATGATTTAAAAACGGAATTACTTCCTCTACCACACCATTATACTTCACTTTTTTAGTTGCATTAATGGCATTGACTAAAACAGAAGGATCTTTCTCGTTGTGTAATATCTTCTTCAAAGCGGCTACACTTCCATTACCTTTTGAAAAAACACCAATAGCATAAGTAAAATTCGCTCTTACTAATGCGGATGAATCTTCTCTTGCTTGAGAAAAAATAGTGTAATTAAAAGCTTCAACCATTTGCTTGGAATCCATACGACTAAAATAAGCACTACACCATTCTCTGGTTTCGGTATCATTCGTCGTATTAAAAATTCTCATGACCTGATTGGCCGCATCGAAAGATTGAATCCCTTTTCGAGTCAAAGCTCGATACAACCCTTTGACAATGCCTCTTTTTACCAATTCATCATTCGTATTGAAATGGGACATCACATATACAGCCCTATCATTGGCACATTCTCCCAGTGTTTCGAAAAGGATCTCTAAACCTCTGCTTTTTTCCTCATAATTAATGATCAATTCGATCAAAAGATCATTTAATCTAGGATCACCAATTTGACCAATGGCAAAATCAGCGGCTAACTTCACCTCTAAAGGATATTCCCCTACAATAATTTCTTTGCAAGAGGCTAGTGCTATTGTATCTTGAACTGACCCCAAAGCAGTCAATATTTCTATTTTGTATTGATTAGAAACTTGAGGCAACAATTTGATCAGATCTGCGGCATTTCTTTGGTCTCTTAAATCATAAATTGCACGAATTTGCTTATCTTCAAACTTATTATCAAAGTGAATTATTTTTTCTTCCTGATGGTTCTCATTTTGTGTACAACTTAAAATTGTAAGATTAAATACAATTAAGTGAAAAAGTAATATTTGCTTTGTCATATATATAAATCAATTTATTACTAATAAATTAACCAAAATAAAGTTTGATATCAAAATAAGAATTGAATGAGAGCAGTAGATATCATTATTAAAAAAAGAGATGGAGTTCTCTTATCAGATCAAGAACTACAGGATTTTCTATCTAGCTATTTAGACGGAAAAGTAACCGACTATCAAATGTCCGCCTTTTTGATGGCCGTGTATCTTAATGGACTTTCTGAAGGGGAATTAAAAACCCTCACAAAGACCATGAGAGAATCAGGTCAACTCATAGAATTAGAAGGAGTTACACGCTTTTTAATTGACAAGCATAGTACGGGTGGTGTAGGTGATAAAACTTCAATCGCATTAGCTCCTCTTCTTGCTACTTTCGGTATTGGAACCGCTAAAATGTCTGGTAAAGGTTTGGGACATACAGGTGGTACGTTGGATAAATTCCAGGCTATACCAGGATTTGCCTTTCCTGACTCTGAACAAGCCATGGTAAAGACCATTGAAAGAACGGGGGTTGGCATCATGGGCCAAACGGATAACATTGTGCCTTTGGATAAAAAACTGTATGCACTTCGTGATGTAACAGGAACTGTAAGTAGCTTACCACTAATTGCTTCCAGCATTATGAGTAAGAAATTGGCCGTAAGAAGTGATGGGATTATACTTGACGTAAAAGTAGGTGACGGTGCCTTCATGAAAACGCTTGAGGATGCTCAAAAATTAGCGAATATTATGAAAAATATTGGCGAAATGTTCGGAAGAACTGTAAAAGTGGTATTGAGTGGCATGGAACAACCGTTGGGTGATGCTGTCGGTAATGGCTTAGAAGTTTACGAAGCGATTCAATCATTGAAAGGTGAAGGACCAAAAGATTTTGAAGAATTAATCACGACTATTACTGGTCAAGCTTTGGTTCAAAAAGGTGATGTTAAAACCATTGAAGAAGGAATTGCACTTGCTGAAGCGAAATTGAAAACAGGCGAAGCAGTCAATGTATTAAGAGATTTTGTAGCCGATTGCGGAGGTGATGCTTCTTATATCGAAAACCCTGACAAATTCCTTACAGCTCCTCATCAATTGGAATTAAAAGCGAAAGAAGCGGGTTGCATTTCGGAATTGATGGCTGAAAAAGTAGGAATTGCAGCTATGATGTTAGGTGCAGGTAGAGAAACAAAAGAAGATTCCATTGACCATGCAGTCGGAATTGTATTAAACAAGAAAATTGGTGATCAGGTTTTTGAAGGTGATACACTTGCTACGCTTCATTACAGAGAAGATAATCAAAAGCTGACAGAAGCTGTTTCACTTTTGGAGAGTGCTTATAAGTTTTCGACTGAATCCATTCAGAAGCCAAATATCATTCTTGATATTCAATAAATTTTGACTTTTGAACACATGTTATTGTATTATATTGATTAAGATTCTTAATAAGTATGAAACAGGAATAATTATCAGTTCAAGGACCATAAATAATACAACCATATTATTAATTTGCAAAGTTTGAATACTAGAACATAAATATTAATCTATATTTCACCGTTTACTACTGTCCTAGTATTGAACTTGCATATAAACACTAAATAATTTCTTATGAGTATTGCAAAATATATTGACCACACATTGTTAGCAGCAAATGCTACACAAGACCAAATTGTTCAACTTTGTAAAGAAGCAAAGGAACATCACTTTTTCTCTGTTTGTGTTAATTCTGGTTATGTACCGTTAGCCAAAAAAGAAACTGAAGGTTCAGATGTGGCTGTATGTTCTGTTGTTGGTTTCCCTTTGGGTCAAATGGACACTGCATCCAAAATTTTTGAAACAAAAACAGCTATCGAAAACGGTGCTGATGAAATAGATATGGTCATTAACGTTGGTAAAATGTTAGATGGTGACCACGAATACGTACAAAATGAAATCAGCGAATTAAAGAAAGTTGTTGGAGATAGAGTATTAAAAGTAATCATTGAAACATGTTACTTATCCAAAGAGCAAATTGCTGAAGCTTCTAAACTTTCTATTAACGCTAATGCTGACTTTGTGAAAACTTCTACTGGTTTTGGAACAGGTGGAGCAACTTACGAAGACATTCAAATCATGAAAGACGCTGTAGCAGGAAAAGCTCAACTAAAAGCTTCTGGTGGTGTTCGTGATTATGAAACGGCTCAAAAATATATTGACATGGGTGTTACTCGTTTGGGTACATCTAGCGGAATTAAAATTATTTCAGGTGGTACTGCCGACGAAGGTAGCTACTAATAAATAACTACTATTACTATGGTAAAAAGAGTTGCCTTAATCGTTTTAGATAGTGTAGGCATCGGTTTTAGTGCCGACGCTGACGAATACGGTGATAGAGGTGCTAATACTTTAGGTCACATTGCTGACAGTGCAGGTTTGGATATCCCCAATATGCATGAAATGGGACTTGGAAATATTGCTCCTTTGTATGGTCTTCCTCCAATGGGAACTACATCAGCGGCGTATGGTAAAGCCAAAGAGGTTTCTAAAGGAAAAGATACCACTACAGGTCACTGGGAAATTGCTGGACAGATTTTAGCAGAGCCCTTCCCTACTTATCCCGATGGTTTCCCTGTCGATATCATGGAAGCTTTTGAGAAAGCAACAGGAAAAGGAACAATCGGTAATAAAGTAGCTTCAGGTACTGCTATCATCAATGAATTGGGTGATGAGCATGTCGCTACAGGTAAGCTGATTATTTATACTTCTGCGGATTCTGTATTCCAAATTGCAGCACATGAAGAGGTGGTTCCATTGGAAGACCTTTATAAATACTGTAAGATTGCTCGTGAGCAATTGAACGTGGGACGTGTGATTGCTAGACCTTTCGTGGGAAGTAATGGAGATTACCAACGTACTTCTAACCGTCATGATTATTCTTTGGAGCCTTCTGATAACATGCTCACAAGAATTAAAGCGGCTGGAAAAGATAGTATTGGTGTCGGTAAAATCTTCGACATCTATGCAGGTAAAGGATTTACAGAGCATACTTATACAAAAAGTAATGCGGAGGGAATCGACAAAACAATCGAATTCTTGAAGCAAGACAATGAAGGTTTGATCTTCACTAACCTGGTAGATTTTGATATGCTTTTTGGGCATAGAAGAGATCTTATTGGTTACAGAGATGCATTGGAATATTTCGATCAAAGATTACCTGAAATCACGGCGGCAATGAATGATGATGACTTATTGATCATCACTGCCGATCATGGTAACGACCCTATTTTCAAGGGAACGGATCATACAAGAGAACATATTCCAATCCTTATTTATGGTAAAAAAGTAAAACCTGTCAATATTGGTTTCCGCTCTACTTTCGCAGATATCGGAACTACAATTGAGGATGTTTTACTTGGAGAAACTACTGCAAATGGTAGTTTTGCTTCAATGATTTTATAATCAAAAAAATTAGAAAAAATGAGTATTCATATTGGTGCAAAACCTGGAGATATAGCAGAAGTAGTTTTAATGCCTGGCGATCCGCTTCGTGCAAAATTCATCGCTGAAAACTACTTAGAAAACCCTGTACAATACAACAACGTTCGTGGAATGTTAGGTTACACAGGTACTTACAAAGGTCATAAAATTTCAGTACAAGGTTCAGGTATGGGTATTCCATCTATCGGGATCTATGCACACGAATTAGTAACTGAATTCGGTGTTAGAAAATTAATCCGTGTAGGAAGCTGCGGTTCAATGCAACCACACATCAAGCCAAGAGATTTAGTATTTGCGATGTCAGCTTCTACTGATTCATCTTTCAACCAAAACCGTTTTGGTGGTAAAGACTACTCTCCTGCCGCTGACTTTGATATGATTGCAAAAGCCAATCAAGTGGCAAAAGAGAAAGGTATCACTCCATTCAACGGGAACGTTTTATCATCAGACACTTTCTACGGTGATGATGCTGATGAGTGGAAAAAATGGGCAAAGTATGGTGTTTTAGCTGTTGAAATGGAAACAACTGCTCTTTACACTATTGCAGCTCAATTCAACGCTCATGCTTTAACGATCCTTACTGTAAGTGATAGTTTAGTAACAGGTGAAGAGCTTAGCTCAGATGATCGCCAAAATACTTTCACTGACATGATGGAGATCGCTTTAGAAACTGCAATTGACGGTTTATAAGAATCGCATTTGGTAGCACAAAAAAAAGAGGTAAAAGTTGAATGACTTTTACCTCTTTTTTATAGCTCAAATTATCAATTTTAGAAAGCTGGATTCGTCATATGCATGTGATTTATCATACTTTGATTCTTCATACGTGTCCGTTCGGCATTCATCATTTGTTGATGAAATAATAAGTAATTATCATGACCTCTATCCATATGTACCTGTCGATTAGTCTTACTTCTGCTCAATTGACAAGCATCATATTTTAATGTAAAATGATATTCTGTATTCAGTTTCACTATATCATCTTCTGATATGGGTGGTAATTTCATTTTCAATAATAATGGTAAGTTTTTTTCGAATACTCTATCAAAATCCTCATTGACATTCCCTTTATATTTAACATCTTCCACTTTGCCTTTATTTGAAACTAAAATGGTTAAATAAAGCGAACCCGAGATTTGTTTACCTAATGATTCATCTAACCCTTCGAAAGAAAACTTCTTATTTATAGCTTTCCTTAATTTTTCTTTAGTCGTATTGTTTTCCGATTCAACAAATTTGGATGAAAATAGATAGGTAACATCTTCATCATTTGTACTTCTTATAACCTGTTTAAAGGTTTTTCCCATAAACGAAAAAGTATAATTTACACCTGACTGAGGGTCTTGGAAACTGATGGAATTATTGACAACCTTCTCTTCCGTTCCATCCTCTCTATAAAAAGTCTGAAAATATACTTTTTTATTCTCTTTCTCTTTTGCAATAATGTATGAATAAAACTCTTGATGAGAATTCGGATAATAAACCTTTACATTCATCAGTTTATTTGCCTTTGAAAAAGTTGCCTCATAAAAGAGATGACCATTTTGATACAACTTCAACTGATCCGTTTTTACACCGAAAAGTGTTGCACTTCTCTCATATGTCACATCTGCTACTTTTTCTCCATGATCATAATAAGAAATAGAATACGTTACACTCGTAAGGTCTGTCAACTTTCCCACATAAGCTGTTTTATGATCTACCCTTAACCATGATTTATTAAAATACAGTTCTTCACCAGAAAACTTGGTGTCTGTTATCTTTCTTAATTCCAAATAATTAAAAAACTCATCAATAGTTGAGACTTCACTAAAGACATTCAAATTATCATTATCCGTTCTGAAATATTTTTTAGTATCATTTTTTAGATATTTCCTTTCAAAAGTCTTTTCTGATATTTTCATCCAATCTTTTTCTCCTTTCTCTAAAACAAGCAAATCTGAACTCTTTTTAGAGACTATTTCAGCTATTATTGTTCCATCAGAATTGGTGCATTTTATTTTTGCAAGTACTTTTTTAGAAAGCTTCTTGTTATCCTCAACATACCCATGAATACTTATCACAGAATCTGTATCACTCACAAAATACTTTACCTTACTCGGCTTAAGTGGTGAAGGGTAGGCTTTCATGTTCTTCGAACACATCAAAACTTTATCATATTTATAATAGACATTTTCTGTTGTATTATCGAGGTAAACTACCTTTCCGATTTTATAGTTCTTATAAGTGTCACTTTTCATTAAATCATTAAATTCATTCTCTTTCAGATTCGAAGTATTTAATATTTTCTCTCGAACATTTACATTTTGCAGATCTATCTGTTCCCAATCTTTTGAAGGCGTCTTTATATATATTTTTTGAATAACATACCCATTTTGAGCTACATCATAATACTCCGCAAACTCTAATGAATCGTATCTCATTACATAATTCACAATCTTTTTATCCACCACAATAAATGAATCTAAAGCAACATTGAGATGTTTGATATCTTTGTATGAAAAAAATTTATAATCTACACCAGGTTTCTCTCTGAAATAAACTTGTTTCTTATTAATAATTAAATGGCCGTCATGTCGTTTTCCATCTAATGAAGTAACACTCCCTTTTATATATTCACTTGGTATCCCCTTAAGATATTTCTCTGGTTTGGGCAAACTCAATGTATTAGAATGAACAGGTTTAAATGGATTTGAGTATCCATCAAGAGGAAAACCCTGATCGTCTACACCATAACCAATCTCAACTTGAGCAAATGAAGAGATAATATTGCCTAAAAAAATGACAATAGTAAACAGTAAAAAATTACGCATAATAGTCTACAAATAACAATAGTTTACAAACGATAGATGCCAAAATGAAAACATACTATCTTATTGCTGTAAATATAAGTTATTTAGTCGCTAAGGGTAATAAAAAATTTAACCTAAAAAGTGGTACTTATTTTAAGATCTGTGTTCTATCCTGCGTGTTTGCGTTTACAACCGCCTTCATTTGTTCTTCTAACGAAATATTACTATTCCCTTCTTTTTCTGGAATATGTGACATTGCATATTCACTCAATGATGTAATCGTTAAACTTGGGTTCACTCCTAAATTGCAAGGGATAATTGATCCATCTAATACATAAAGATTAGGGTAGTTATGTACTTCAAATTTCTCATTTACTACACCTTCTTCAGCATCTTTCCCCATATTACATCCTCCTAAAATATGAGCTGTCATTGGCGTATTCAGCAAAATTTCAGATCCTGCATTTAGTGGTATACCATTTACTTTTTTTGCAAAAGCATGCATTACTTTTTGTCCTATATCAATATAAGCCGGGACTGCAAAGCTATTTTTAGGATCGAATTTTAGTTTTCCTCCAAAAAGTCCCTTAGACCATTTTAAAGTCATGCTTTCTTCCAAAGATTGCATCACCAGTAAAATCAAAGAACTTCTTCCCCACTTTCTGATGCTAAAAGTACTTTTCAAAAACTGAATGGGTTGTGTTACAATATTGCCTATAAGTTTTGCAAACCTCACTCCTGTTTTAGCAGGACCTGTTGCTAACGCTGACATCCTACCCATTGCCCCTGAATCGGTATTATATTTCACTACTTCAATGTGCGTATTCTCATCAGGATTGAAGTAAGAGCTTATAGCTATACTATTATTCAGTTTTCTATCGGCATTGGAAATACCACAAAGCATCTCGGAGTTGGTTCGAATATTAAAGCCTAATTTCTTGGATAAATTTTTCAAGCGACCTGTTTCAAATTTCTCTTTCAAAAGCAACTTCATAGTACCAATAACACCTGCACTCACCACTACCCCTTTGGCCTTAAGTATTTTTCTATTTTTATTAAAAATTGAAGTACTGTTTTCGACTCCTATATGATATTCTCCGTCTACTTTTTCAATAGCCGTCACCTTCGTTTCAGGAAGTATTTTCGCTCCAAATTTTTCTGCGAAGAAAAGGTAGTTTTTCTCTAATGTATTTTTGGAATTAAATTGACAACCCAACATACAACCTGCACATTTCTGACAAGCATCCCGTTTGGGTCCTAATCCTTTAAAATAAGGGTCCACCCCATTTTCTCCTTCATAATACACGCCCACATTGACACCCCCAAAAGAATCCTCCTTTCCCATGTCTTTGGCAATCTCTTTTAAGAGATAATCTTCCTCATGGAGATCTTTAAAAGGAATGGTCCCCAGCATAAACTTTGCTTTATCATAAAAAGGCTTCAATGTCGTTTTCCAATCCTTATTCAAATGGCTCCATGCCTTGTTTTCAAAAAAATGATCTTGGGGATACATATGTGTATTGCCGTAAACATTACTTCCACCTCCAACACCAACACCACCTAGGATAAAGACTTCTTTAAAGAAAGTGAGACTTTGAGGACCAAAGCATTTTAAAATGGGAGCCCATAAGAACTTTTTAATATTCCAATCTGTCTTGGGAAGCTTCTTCTCATTGAGTCTTTTCCCCTTTTCTATCACCAATACATTATATCCTTTTTCAGCCAAACGCATGGCTGAAACACTCCCCCCGAAGCCCGATCCAATTACGATATAATCATAAACTTTATTTTCCATTGTGTTGTATATTGGTATTGAGTGTTGTGTAATTTTTAGAATAACCCAAGGTAACTAACTGATAAACTGTTTGTTTTCTACTTTGTTTATTCAATCATCAAGTCAAAAATGTAGACTAAACATTAATGACTGAATAATTCTTCATTTCTATATTTGAATATATTTAATTTTGTTCACTTATCGAAATCAGACTTTATAAAAAATCTATCTTTCAAAGATTTTTTTATTTTTGTGTTATGGATCTAACATTAAACGACTTCTTTTTATATATATCAATTCCTTTTATTAGTGGTTTTGTAGGGTGGTTTACAAACTGGGCTGCTATTAAGATGATGTTTTATCCCATTAAGTTTATGGGGATAAAACCATTTGGTTGGCAAGGTATTATCCCTGCCAAATCGACTAAAATTGCCTCAAAGTCTGTAGACTTGCTAACTGCTAAACTTATCCGTATTGAGGAGCAATTTGCAATGTTAGACCCTGATATCGTGAATATGGAAATGAAAGATTCCATAAATGCGGTTTCAAAAAAAACAGTAGACCTAGTGATGCAATCTGAAATCCCTTATATATGGGAGAAGATACCTGATGTCATCAAAGGAAAAATCTATGAAAACATAGAAAAAAGAATTCCTAAAGCCACTGAAAACGTATTGATCGACATTGGGGCCAATATTAGAGACATGCTTGATTTAAAAAAGCTCACTTTAGATACTGTCTCCACGCATCCAGCCTTGTTGAATACCATATTTATGAAATGTGGTAAAGATGAATTTAAGTTTATCGAAAGGTCTGGATTGTATTTCGGTTTTCTTTTTGGATTAATACAAATGGTAGTCGCCTATTTTTATAACCCATGGTGGCTGCTTCCCTGCTTTGGCTTACTTGTGGGCTATGCAACCAACTGGCTTGCTTTAAAATTAATTTTCGAACCCAAAGAACCTATCCACTTTTTAGGGATGCGTTTTCAAGGGCTTTTCTTGAAAAGACAAATTACTGTTGCAGAAGAGTATGCCACACTGATCACATCAGAAATTTTAACCACTGAAAGACTTTTTAGATATACCTTACAAAATACTGGAAAAAAGATCCTATCTGATATTTTTAGAAATAGGATTGGGCAAGTTGTGGATGAAGCGTATGAAGAAGTACATGAGTTTGTATCAAAATTTGCGGACAAAGAGATTACTGAGAAGCACCTCAACATCATTAAAAATATAGCTCACTTTACATTTATGGCTGAATTCCATATTTGCCTTAGAGATGCTTTCCCTTATGCAGACCGTGTTTTTGACCTCAAAAATAATATTCAAAAGAAAATTGAAGAACTCCCATACGAGGATTTTGAAGGTCTTTTGAGACCCGCTTTTCAAGAAGATGAATGGATACTGATTGTAGTAGGTGCAATTTTAGGCGGATGTGCCGGAATTTCTCAATATATCTTCCTTTTTCAGTAATTCTTTGAAAATCATTACATTATATTGATTAATTACAATTATTATATTGACATATTGTAAAATTTAGGTATAATTGTGCATTCTAAATAGATTATGAAAAGATTTTTACAGACAACATTTGTCTTAAATGCACTGCTTACCATCTCGTTAAACCTAAATGCCCAATGTATTACAGGAGACTGTAAAAACGGAGATGGGAAAATGATTTACAAAAATCAGGATACTTACGAAGGTCATTGGACCAATGGCTATCCTAATGGTAAAGGAACTTTTACTTTTGGTGAAAGTGTGTACGTGGGTGAATTCAAAAACGGCAACTTTGAAGGAAAAGGAAAGTTGACTTGGGCAAACGGAACAGTTTACCTTGGCGATTTTAAATCCAATGCTTTACATGGTGAAGGTGTAATGTTATGGGAAAATGGCAATCGCTATGAAGGGCACTTCTATCAAGATGCTATCCATGGTAAAGGTCAATTTGATTACTCTAACGGAGACCATTATCAAGGAAACTTTTATGATGGAAAAGCTGAGGGTTATGGTGTTTATACCTATAAAAACGGTGATATTTATACCGGAGAGTTTAAAAAAGGAAAGAAAAAAGGTCTTGGTATTATACAATACGTCAACGGTAATGTATTTAGTGGATCTTTCAAGAAAGACTTGAAAAATGGGAAAGGCACTCTTACCACTTCAGACTCCGTAATAATCGGGTATTGGGTAAATGGAGAACTCAACAAGATATTCGAGGAAAAAGAAATTAATCAAAAGCTTGAGAGTAAAAACTCTCGATAATTCTATAAACTACATGAAACAAAAAAGGCAAGTACTCAAGAGAACTTGTCTTTTTTAGTTTCATGCTTATAACAGTATTTACGGTTTATTTAAAAGCGTCTAATACTGGTAATGCTTGGTTTTTAAAATCAAACACGGCTTGATTCTCCCAAGGTGAAGCATCTGTAGCCTCAGGACCTTTCCAAGCAATCAACTCTCCTCCCCAATAACAAAACCCTTTGGTGACTCTTTTTTGCTCACTTATTGCTCTTATTTTAGAGATGAAATTTTTCTGTCCCTCTTCGGTAGATGGATATTCTGATGGTATAATTTGATCGTCAGATCCAATTATATTGTTGGTCCAATCATTCCATTCCAAAGTAAAAGGATAGGCTGTTTCTGCTACTAACACCTCTTTTTGATATTTTGTTGACAGGGCCTTTATTGTATTTTCTAAGTCAGTTAATGATTTACCATGCCATTTTGGGTAATAGGACAAACCAATATAATCGTAGTTCAATGATTTCATTTTATCAAAAAACCAATCCGCACCTTCATGACCTGCAAAATGCAACATGATCTTTGTGTCACTCTTCACCTCACGAGTAGCTTCTATACCTGATTGTAATAATGTGAGACATTGCGTCTCATTCGAATGTAAATTACCTTCAGGGTGAAGTAATCCATTATTAATTTCATTCCCGATTTGTATATAATCAGGTTGGACTTTCTGAACGACGTCTTTTGTGTATTGGTATACAGTAGTGTTTAGTTCCTCAAAACTTAAGTCTGCCCATGCTTTTGGTTTTTCCTGTTGACCAGGGTCGGCCCATGTATCAGAATAATGCACTGTCAACCAAATCTTGAAGCCTTTGCTTCTCAATTCATTGGAAAATGCAACAACCTCATCTAAACCGGAATGTTCATTAGCAGGGTTAACCCACAACCGAAGTCTAACAGCATTTACACCTTTCGCCTTCAAATGATCAAGGAATTCTACTTCTTCGCCATCATTATTGTAAAACTGATGATTGTAATTCTTGATTTCAGGAAATCTAGAAATATCTATCCCACGAATAAATTCATCTTTATCCTCTATTGGACCTTGTTCGCTCGTTGATGATTCACACGAAAAAAGTAAAAAGATGAAAAGCAGTAGTAATAATGGTGATTTTGTCATGTTGTCTAATGGATATAATAAAACCCTAGTATCTATTTAATACTAGGGCACAAAATTACGGTTTAATTAAATGAATCTTCAATTAAACATTAAAACTTTTCCTTATAAATATGACAGTAAGGTAGACCTGCAGTTTTCTCATAATAATCTTGGTGATATTCTTCGGCTTTCCAAAAAGTTAAACCTTCTGCGGGTGTCAGTTTTGTTACCACTTCATAACCCTTCGCTTTTAGTTGAGCAATAAGAAGAATGGCCTCTTCTTTTTGCTTTTCATCCATATAAAATATTTCTGTTCGGTACTGAGTTCCAATATCTGGACCTTGTCGATCCACTTGAGAAGGATCATGTGTTTCAAAAAATAATTTGGTTAGGGATTCAAAGCTAACTCGATCTGAATCATATACTACTTTTACAGCTTCCGCATGCCCTGTTGTTCCAGTACAAACCTCTTTATAAGTTGGATTATCTACTGTTCCACCAATGTATCCAACATCACAAGAGATCACGCCTTTCCATCTTAAAAAATAGAATTGTGTACCCCAGAAACAACCCGAAGCAAAAATGGCGGTTTTAGGATTCTTCACTTCATTACCTTCAAAATCTAGTGAGACAGAATTTACGCAGTGTCTCATATTCTTAGGCGTAAGTTGTTCACCTTCGAAAACATGTCCTAAATGACCATCACAATTTGAACAAAGGATTTCTACTCTTTGACCGTCTGCATCAGGTACTCTTTTAATAGCTCCTTCTATTTCATCATCAAAACTTGGCCATCCACAAGAGGATTCAAATTTATGTTCTGATTTAAATAAAGGTGATCCACATCTTTTGCAAGTATAGGTTCCCGGTTCAGAATGTAAATTATATTTGCCAGTATTGGGTCTTTCCGTTCCTTTATTGACAATAACCCATTCTTCAAAGGGTGTTAATTTTCTCATAGCTTGATGCTCTAGTTTTGGTGTAAAATCAAACGTCTATCAATAATATAACTATTAATCGTTGACAAGGTTATGAAGAAGGCTAAATGTTCTATTCACATCTCTCTTCGCTAAGATTAAAGTAAATTCATTGGTTGTAGAAATCACCTCAACAATATTGATCCCTTCCCAAGCGATTTTCTTCAATAAATAATAATAGATACCTGGAACGGATGTATTGTCTTGTGGTAGTCTCATGGTTAAAGAAGCAAGGTTTTCTTTTTTACTAATGATTTCTTCTCCTTCAAAAATGACGAGTAATTGATCCAGCATTTTTTTACTGGTCACAATATTGGTTTCGTAAACACCTTTTGAAGAAGCTTGAAAAACATCTTTCTCTCCTTGAATAGACCTTAATAATTCTTGTTGCTTTCCGATTAAAGAAGGTGAGTTTTTAAAAGTATAATCGACCAAGTCAGATCTTACAATTATTTCCCCCATTTTCTTCAAATAATTGAGAACTTCATGTTCAATATCCAACTTCGAAAGCTTAGGCCTCAAACGCTGAATGGCCATTACTACTCCACCAATCTGAACATCTTTCATCAATTTATCTTCCACTTCGGGCATAATCTGTCTGGCCAATCCTGTATAGTTGACAATGCCGTCCACAATAGCCTCTTCTAGAAACGGAGATTTGCGTACAATCTCTTCTACAGCCTCTGCAATTGTTATCATTTTCTAATATTTAAATCTTTAAAGTTATAAATATAACAACTTGTTACGAAAAGGTTTTCTTTTTATTGTAAATTTGAGCAATTAATAGATCTATTTATTTTTGTTCTCGTAAAATATAAAGAGAAACACCATCTAATTCATATAAATTTAAAAACATGGAAGCGTTTATTGGACAAGGTATTGCATTAGTGACACCATTCACATCAGAAAACACGATAGATTTTCCAGCTTTAAAGAAGCTTTTAGAGCATACTAAAGATGCGGACTATTGGGTAGTCAACGGAACTACTGCTGAAAGTGCAAATTTATCCAAGTCAGAAAAACGTGCTGTTTTAAATTTTGTAAAGTCAAACAACCCTACTGATAAGCCAATCATGTTTGGTATTGGTAGTAATAATACTGCTGAAGTAGTGGAGCAATTAACAACTTGGGACCTTTCTGGAGTTGATGCTATTTTATCAGTTTGTCCTTACTATGTGAAGCCTACGCAAGCAGGTATTGTGGCACATTATACGGCTATTGCTGATGCTTCTCCTCTTCCAGTACTTTTATACAATGTACCAGGTAGAACAGGTGTTAATATGACAGTAGAAACTATCGTTACACTTTCACAACACAAAAACATTTTTGGTGTGAAAGATGCCGGCGGAGACTTAGCACAAGCAATGCGTGTAATTAGCAGTACTGCTGATGATTTCCTTTATATTTCCGGAGATGATGCACTAACAGTACCGATCCTTGGTGTTGGTGGTAATGGTGTTATTACTGTATTAGGTAACGTTTTACCTCAGGAGTTTGGTTCAACAGTTAAGAATGCATTAAATGGTGATGTAAAATTAGCAACGAAGCAAATGTCTGAAATGTTAGACTTTACTGATGCATTATTTGAAGAAGGCAATCCTGTTGGAATCAAGTTAGCATTAGAAATTGCAGGAATCTGCGGTAAGAGAGTTAGACTTCCATTAGTAGAAGGTTCTGAAGATTTGGAACAAAAACTTTCTTCTATGTATGAAGCCATTAAGATTTCAAGTAGAAAATCAATTTTTGTATCAAATTTTGATGCAAAATATGCGATATAATTTACTAGCTCAATACTAGTAATTCAAAAATTACTCAATCACATCTATAGCACCTTTAACATTTTGTTGAGGTGTTTTTTTTGCCCCAAATTTCATCACAAAAAAAATCCCATAGTTAACGATTAACCATGGGATCTTTTGTTATAATGAAAAAGTCTAGCTGTTCTGCCAAACAATTTTTCTATTTCTGCTATCAATATTAAGAATGATTCTCAATGGGTTAGGAATCATCACCAATTTAGTTGGCTTTCTTTCTAGATCGTCAACCTCTACTGGTACGCCTTGACCGTGGTCACAATCAAATTGTGCTCCGACTTCATTCTCTCCTGTTTTTGTGTAACTCTGAGCAATATAGCTTAATGGAGATAATACATCAGTATCTACTGAAAAATCCTCATGGACGTCACCAATAATGTCTTCTAAAGTCTCCCCATGCTCGTCAATAAAGTCATCCTCTAAATCATGAAGTTCATCCTCAATATCATCATAAGACTCATCTTCATAAGATAATGCGTTTAACTGATTACGCTTCTCAATAATTTCAATTAGTGCTTTATCAATTGCAGTTGTATCCATGTATCTGATTAAATATAAAAATGTAAATGTATTACTTATTCGACGTTAAAGATAAAAGAATTATTTCGTCTATGAATTAAAAATAGGTAATAGTTTTTGTTAATACAAAGTAATGTTTGTGATAAAAAACTCTTTTTCAAATAGTTTCTAAAAGCCTATTATTATTAATAAGTTGAAATGAAAATTTAGTCTACAACTCCAAATCTTCCTTCTTTAAAACAATCTGTAAAGTATCAAAAGAAATTTGTCTCATATATACTTTTGATAAATCTATTCCAAGTTGCTGAATGATGTCTTCCTTATAGTTTTTAACCGTCACCAATTCCATTTGGTCTATGATCTCAATATTAAATTTATCTTGAAATAATTCTTCCAGCTTTTGTATTTTCTTAGGCTCATTGTTCGTACATATTGACAATGACAATGCACTATTTTTGATGAGATTTACCTTCATATTCATTTTTGAAAACTCGCTGAATACCAACCCTAAATCTCCCTTACTTACATTTAAGAAATCCTTTTCCTCAAATCGGATAAGCGTTTGATTTGATTTGAAAATAATGGAAGGCAAGGAAGGTGAAGTTTCAAAATCACCAATCACTGTCCCTTTTGCTTCAGGGTTTAAGAAGCTGTTGACGTGTAAAGGTATATTTTTAAGTGCTAGAGGACGAATTGTTTTAGGGTGAATCACCGATGCTCCGTAATAAGTTAACTCAGCAGCATACTTGTAAGGTAATTTATAAAAAAGTGTCACATCCTCTACTCTTCTTGGATCGCTACTCATGATGCCTGGAACATCTTTCCAAATACAAACGTTTTCAGCATTCAAACAGTAACCAAAAATTGCTGCCGTAAAGTCAGATCCTTCTCTCCCTAGTGTTGTTGTCTTATTGTTAATCGTCCCGCCAATAAAACCTTGTGTCACTACTACGTTTTCCTCAATAAGTTTTGGAACATCAGCCTTCATCATCCGTTCTGTCCAAGTCCAATCCACGTTACCTTCTCTCCAATTATCATCCGTTTGAATGTAGATTCTTGCATCCAGAAATTGAGTAGGTATTTTCTCTTGATTGAGATAAGCAGACACGATGTGAGTCGACAGCAACTCCCCATAACAAACGGTTTGATCATATAATTCCTCTTCGGAAAAATAGCGAAGGTTCAACTTCCCTTCTAGATCAATAATTAGTTTTTCAATTTGCTGAAAAATATTGGCTTGAGGGTTTTGAAACAGTTCTTTTGCAATAGTCAGGTGAAAATTTTTCAATTCATCTATATGATGCTCAAAAGGCTCACCTTTGATGACATCCAGAACTATCTTTTCAATTAGGTTTGTGGTTTTACCCATGGCAGAGACGACCACCACTAGATTCTTCTGTTCAGAATATTGCCCAATGATCTTTTGGACATTTCTGACAGCATCAGCGCTTTTAACGGAGGCTCCTCCAAACTTAAATACACGCATTTGTTTGAGGTAAGAGGTAAGAGGTAAGAGGTAAGAATTGATCTACTCGATTCTTCCCCATACCTCTTTCCTAATATTACAATTTAATTTTCTCGATGGCTGCTTTTGGATCTTCAGCCCCAAAAACATAGCTTCCTGCTACTAAAACTGTAGCACCTGCCTCTTTCAACTTCGCTGCATTGGAAGCATCAACACCTCCGTCAATCTGAATTAAAACCTCTGCTCCAGCTTCATCGATCATGTCTTTCAAATCTCTTACTTTTTGGTAAGTTGTTGGAATGAATTTTTGACCTCCAAAACCAGGGTTAACTGACATGATACATACATAATCAATTTCATGCAATAAGTATCTCAAGCAGTCAATAGAAGTATGAGGATTAAGTGCTACTCCAGCCTTTAACCCTAACTCTTTGATTTTTTGAATTGTACGGTGTAAATGAGGACAAGCTTCTGCATGTACTGAAATCATATCAGCTCCTGCTTTCTTAAAATCCTCAAGGTAACGATCAGGTTGTTCAATCATCAAGTGAACATCCATAGGCTTTTTAGCATGCTTGCTAATGGCTGCACATACTGGCAATCCAAAAGAAATGTTAGGAACAAACATTCCATCCATAATGTCAATGTGAAACCAATCCGCTTGGCTTTCATTAAGCATTTCAGCATCTCTCTGCAAATTTGCAAAGTCTGCTGCCAATACTGAAGGTGCAATTAGTGTTTTCATAGCGAAAACCAAAATTTAGTTTAAAATATTTTAAATCAATCTATTACAAGATAATTTTAAACCGTGACTACAAAAAGTCAGGGTTGATTGATCACCTTATTAAGCAACATTTTTTCTTTTGTTACTATCTAAGGTTCTAAAATTATCTTTATGCTTTCCCAAGTTTCCTGTTTCAATACTAGAAACTCTGTGCATCAAACCAGACATTACAAAAGAATCTTTTTGAGCTTGGTTTTTTATATCTCTAATCTCACTTGATAATTTATTATCAAGTTTGACAATCATATCTTTCAAAGCTTCTAAAGTAATTTCTTTCTTTGGTGGGGTTGGTGGCTCTGGTGGTAAGTCTTCCATGTTTTTAAACATAGGTTCCATCCCAGTAAAAAGCCAATTCCAATTTATAAGTGGTCTGCCCTCTTTGCCGTCAAAGTCTTTTGAAATTTGTACCAGCAAGTTTTTAGGGGGAGTTTCACAAAAACGGTAGTTTTGAACAGAGGTATGGCTAACCCCCATTCTTTCAGCTAGTTTCTTAATATTTCCCCTTTCATCAAGCTTGTAAAGCTCAATAATTCTATCAGCTATATTCTCCATGAACGAAATATTTTATTTTATAATTTAATTTTACAAAAGTTTTTCTTGCTTTGAAATTTTTTCTTTCATACGTTTGTATTAAGAAAAGGTTTCATATCCACAAATATACAACTTTTTCTTTCATTCAAAAAGAAAGCCTTCAGTAATGCGACTTACTAAAGGCTTTAAAGATGTTTTTTTAATCTTAATTCAATTACAAATGAAACATTTAAAAACAACAATTGCAATCCTGTCAGTGATATTTATCACCTCACAAAATGTATTTCCTGTAAATCCTATTAAGGCAGGGTTTGAAAAGGAAAAAGAAACTATTCAAATGTGTGATTTCACTTTTGAACAAATCTCTTATGTCATTGAACTAAGAGAAGTTCATAATTATTACCCAGTGCAAATCCCTGAATATGATGCAAACAATGTAATAACCTGGTATTCTCTTTCTAAAAAGTATGACACTGATTTGTGTACACTCCTACTCCTTAACGATGTGGCAAAGCCAAATGAATTAAAGGCAGGGCAAATTGTTTTAATTCCTAACAACAAATAGATATGACTAAACCACAAAGGATATGCAATAATGAGTTTATCATTATTGAAATTAAGCACAGAATATTAGAGATGTGGAAAATGGGTTATTCAATCTCTGAGACTGCCGATGTATTACAATTAAGTAAATCTTCAATCGATAAATACAGAAAGAATATTAAAGATGAAATGGAGTTTGAAACAAATCTTATGTTTCATAAAAGTTTTGCTCAATGTACTATCACCTACTCTGATTATGTAATTGAACAAATTAAGCGATAAACCTATGAGTGATATAAAAACAATCATTGATGTACAATTCAATGAATTAAAATCTTTCACGGTTACTTATTCGAGCTTCAGACCTTTATTTCAATTCCACTTTCAAAAAGGCTGCGGTTGGTCGATATGGATCGGTAAAATATTAATTGATTACACACATTTTCCTTTTTAATCATGAGAATCTTAAAGTCTATTACCATACCAGATAACCTTACCACAATTGAGGAATATAAAATTGTGAGTGAGGAATTATTAAAAGCTTACCTCAAAGAACATAAAAGAATCACTGACGGGAAAAGTGATACTCTTATACAATCACCAGAACAATATGCATTCATTGTCGAAAAGAAACATGATAGAGCTTATGAGGTGAAAGAATGCCCTTGCTGTGGTAAGTCATTTTCGATGAAAGATCGTCGTTCACTCTGGCATAATTACGGTTGGGCTCCAAAGCAAATCCATTTCTGTTCTATTGAATGCAGACACAATCTTATTGTGCAAGCTGGTGAAGGACGAATTTCTTTCACTAAGAAAAATATCAAATTCACCCCTTTCATAAGATAATTAGCTATGGACGTAAGAATTATTGAAACAGTAAATAATATTAAGATACTGGTCGAAGCTGTTACAATGAGTGATTTAGACCGCAAAGAGGCTACATTAATACAAAGTGCTCTAGTTGATCATATTATTACAATGACAACCGTTCAAAAATTGGAATTGGTTTCATCTTGTAAGTTTCCAGAAATCATTGAAAAACTTCAAAAAGTCACTTTGGAAGATGAATTACAAAAAAAGAATTTCAATAATTCATTAGGCTTTTTCATTGGTTACATAAAGGATTGTAATGAAGCAATGAAAGAACTTTATGGGCAAATAGTAAAAGAAAGAAACCATCAAAATAAATAACCTCATGATAAACATTGAATTAAGCAATAATGAAGTTGCTTACCTGTTGACATTACTTAGTAAAGAGAAGAAAGAACTTCAAGGAGAATTTGAACACCTTGAAAAGTTTGAAGGTACAGAAGAGTACAACGAAATGAAAAGCGAAATTGAATCTGAAGCAAGGGACCATCAAAGTATTAGCACAAAAATACAAACGGGTATTGCAAAGAAGTCTTTTTCTAAAAATTACAAATAAAAAAAGCCCTGTAACGCATTACAAGGCCTGTTCAATTATTGCGAATTCAAAAAAATTCTCTTGAATATGATAAAGGTAACAAAATTTTCAGATATAATATTTTTAATCATCGGTTTTTCTGCGTCGGCATGGTCGGCGTATTGGTCGCAAATCTTTTTTGCTTCATTAGTACCAGTCGTTTATTCTTGGATCATTGCTGTATTTGTTTTTGGTGTTGCAGGGCACGCATTAAGCAAACAAGCCATTCAGGAATTTATTGAAGATAAAAATTATACTTCCCCTGCCCTGCTTATGTTCTTGATCATTCTTGGCTCTGGGGTATACATTGACTTTAATGGTATTGATATTCACACCGAAAAAGCTGAAGTGAGTATTATTGAAAATCACTATGATAGTTTAGTCAATGTCAAGCAAGTTTATATTACTTCCCTACTCGAACAGAAAAAGAAAAATTCAGATTGGAGTATTGGAAAAGTCAACTGGGCCAAGCAAGCACAATTTGAAAATGTGAAGGCTGAATTAAAAACGGCTAGATCTGAACTGGATGCTTTAAAATCTGAAGCAAAAACAGAAATAAAGAAAGCTGCTAACAAAGCAAACAAGAAAAGTGAAAGTCTTTCTGGTGGTGTTCTTATTGCTTATCTACTTCTCATTCTTTCTAACTATGGGTTGGTTGATTCACAAAGAAAATCTAAGAATGAATCATTGATTAATACAAATAATAAAATCAATGAATTACCCACCAATCCCACGCCACCAACGGACAAAAAGAAAAAGCCAACTGTTGGATATGTTGATGATGATCATAATGATTCTAGCTTTGATTATAATATTGATACAATTGTCGGTAATCAGCCCTTAAATGTGATTAATCAACGAAAATCAACGCAATCAGCAACTTTGAAGGTTACTGTAAATAAAGATTTCAAAGCTGAAAGATTGATCAAAGAATATCCAGAAACAACCAATCTGATTAAGCAAGGTCAATCAATTAGAAAGTCAATGCAATTGGCAGGGGAAATGTGCAAATTTCACAATGCACAAAAAATTGCAAGTTATTTAAAGCACAAACAACAAACAGCATAAAAACAACTAAACAAGTCTAACATGTATTCTGAAACAATTGAAATGAAGGAAGGGTTTGATTACTCTTTGAGAAATAGAACAGATAAGGAGATTGAATTCAAAGATTCCCAGTACTGGAGTAAAATTTACTCTGGTATTGAGAAGCTTTGTAACAGGAAATTTAAAGAGTTCTATTTATCAAAATCAGAAAAAGACATTCTGATTAAATTAGTGAAGATTGTAAAACACAAATGTGTAAGAGTCTTTAACAGCTCCTTGGCTAAAGCCGTTTGCGTTTCCGTTAGGACCGTATCAAATACAATCAAAAAGCTGAATCAATTGAATCTGATTCAATCACACATCAAGTATAATAATTTCCGTGAGGTAGTGATTGATTATGAAAAGTTAGAAAAGGTTCTCCCCACATTTGCCGAGGTGGAAAAGAAAATGATTAAGGAAAAGAAGAAAGAACACAAAAGCACTTTTGAACTTAACAACACTATTTCTGGCATACTAAATACGAATAAAGAAGGTATTGAAGAATTTCAAAAACTATTTGATGAACTTTCAAGGGTTAGAAAATCTATTGTCCTGAAGCAAGACGAAAAGGTAGAACATGAAAGAACTGTTGAAGAAAAAGAAGCTCACATGGCTAATATCATTGAACAGTCTTCAAAAGTCATACTTTCAACATTCAATAGACATAAAGGGGAATTCTCCGATTATCATTTGATGACAAATATCTTTAAGACTGTAATCAAACAAGGTCATTACAACTTGAAAGACTATTACCCAACTATTTACAAGTCAAAAAAGTAAGACATCTTTTGTCTTAATGTGTATCATAATTAATACCCAGTAGGGTAAAAACTTCAACTATTAAATTTTTAAAAATGATCGAAATTATAACAAGGTTCGAGGAGTACGATACTGCCCAAACAATCGTGAAAAAAGATGAATTGGTAAAGGAAATTGAAAACCAAGAAATGTATGAGGATCGAAAAAAGAAGTATGACAAACACCTCAATTCCAAAATCAAGCATTTCAAAGACAAAGTACATGAGGTTAGCCACAATTTGAGGGCTGGCGGTGAAGAGGTAAAGCATGAATGTGTAATGCTTATTGATCCTTATCTACAAAGGATTATATACGTGAATGCTAATGGTTTAGAGATCAAAACCAGACCTTTGAAGGATGAGGAAAAACAGTTATCTTTGACTAACGACTACGACGTAAATAATTACGTAGATAAAGAAGGATGCTACGACACTGCAAAGCTTTTAAGGTTATTCCCAATAAAAAAAGATAAAAATGAGTAAATCAAAATTCACGGTTGGAATTGCAGACAAAAAAACTCTTGTCTGCAATTACACTGGCTTCTGGTCATGGTATAAAGCAATGGAATACTACAACAAAAATAAGTGGTCCAATCAATGTTCTATCAGTTGGACAAATGGTAAAGAAATAGAAACTAATATTTATGGCAAAGCGATCTGATATAGAACACAAGATACAATGTGCTTGCGTGCGTTGGTTCCGTCTTTCTTACCCTGCCTTAAAAAACTCTCTTTTTGCTGTACCTAACGGTGGTGCTAGGGATGCTGTAACAGGGCGTAAACTGAAAGATGAAGGAGTATTGGCGGGGGTTCCAGACCTTATGTTGATTTATAAGGGCAAACCTTATCCTTTTGAATTGAAAACACCTGTTGGTACTCTTTCAGCAACCCAAAAAGCTGTTCATGATGACTGGAATAAACAAGGTGTAGATACTGTAATCATAAGGTCAATCGATGACTTTATAAAAGAAGTAAAGCAAATCATAAAAACTAACAATTAGATAATATGATCAAAAAATATTTTCCTTAAAAATAGTTTGCTTTAAATACAAAAAGGCACGGTGAATTTCACCCTGCCTTTTTTTTATTACAAACTTCTCAACTAAAATTATAATTCGTCTATTTGTTTTTCAATATCACTTTCAATAATGCTTAAATCGTTTTTAACACATTGAGCAATCAATTCTTTCGTAACAGGCGTTTTGAAACTAATGATATTAGCACCTTCAATTTTTAAAGTCACTGCAAAAAATAGCTTGCCTTGTTGGTCTTCTTCAAGTTTATAGGATTTTACTTGAATACCTTTTTCAAGGTCCGCTTTTAATGTTGTGATTGTATTTTTGTTTGATTGAAATTCTTTTGCACAATCAATTCTTTTTGCTTCTGAATTTACTTGATCTTCAGTTGCTATTATTTGATTTAATTTATTTTCCATAATTCACTTTATGTTAAATCAGGGTTATTTAAACCTAATGATGTCATTGTCCATCCATTCGCTTCTAATTGAGAAATTTTTGAAGCAAATTCATCATGTACATTACCTTGACTAAGATCTAGCAAATTATCATTACCCGATCTAACACCAAGGGCAATAAGCTCATCTAAGAATTGATGTTTACGTGTCCAACCACCATCCCAGTTACTTGCCTGCCAATTCCAACGATTTCTAAAAATTTTTAAATGCTGGAAATCTGAAAATGAAAACTCTTTCGCGTCAAATTCATTGTAGCTTCCATCCCAAAAAAGCTGTTTTATATTACTTTGAGAAGCATTTTTCCCTCTACTTAGTCCATTAATGTAGAAGTTTAAAAGATTCGGCTTATCGCCAAAATCAAATTCCTCATTTTCAGACGTTAATCGGTAATTATCTGCAAACCTTAGCCATATTGCAGATGCTTGCGTTTGTAAATTAGCGTTTATTACTTTATGTCCTCTATTTTGCCACCAACCCCTTGTGTCAACTCTTTTCATTTGACCGGCTGTTGGTAATACTACATTGAATGGACCGCCACCGACAGAGGGTGTTACGAGCTCTTGAAGTTGATTACATCTTGAAAAATCACCGTCTTTTGTTGTAGTTACTTCTAATAGTGAAGCGGGATATGTATAACCCGAATTACCACCACTAGAACTTACAACGCCACAATTAAGAAGGTTAATATTTTTCTGAGCATTAAAAAAATTCAGAATGAGTGGATTTTTATACTTGTTGATAACATTCTCAACATTACTTGTGTCTCCATCTTCATCTTGTGAATAATCACCTGTAACGCCCAATTGTTGAAGATTTGGATAAGTAATATTCTTGAAAGAACACTTCTCATAAGAGTAATCTATTGTTGCTCTCCAAGGGTTGCTTATTCGATATACTGACGAATTGATAGATGCTATTGCATACCAAATGTTTTGATTGTCATCAGATACGGGATAACGATTATTATTTTGAGCTTCATTACCATTTTCATCATACACTCTAGGAGGATAATGTGAGCCTATACCTGTAAATTGAGTGTAATATTTACATAAAAAATCAGCATGAATTATGTTCATCCCTTTTTCTTCAATCAATCTCCATTTTAAAAGTGAAATATCTAAACCAACTTGATTTGTATGATCAAAAGCATCTATACTCATTGTAATCACACCTTGATAGTTCAAAAACTCATTATATAATTCATTGAAATCAAAATGAGGATTATTCTTTAGTACGATTTTTACTGTTGATGATAGAATCAAGTCTTCTGACAAGATCCTAGTTAATAAACTTGAACTTAGTTCTATAACTGATAACCCCAATAAATCATTAGTTACATTAGCATACCAACACTCCAATACATCACCCGTTTTAACATCAAATGAATTAGGGTTTATATCTCCATAAGTAATATTAGAAATAGGCTCACCGTTTAAAGTATACAGCAAAGAACCCTCCGCCGTCAAAACTCCTGAAGGTTGGATTATTCTTGAACCCTCAATAGTTGCAGTTAATAACTTATTAGATACAACGCTCACCGTCCAACCTTTAGCATTAAGCGAAGTAATTGCACTATGTTCAAGGGTTCCAGATTCAAGCATTAAAGGATCGTCAATTGTTCCAACATCAAGAACACTTGAACGACTTGTTGTCATTATTGAATTAAATGCTAGAATGAATGTTGAAAACTTTGTTGCATCAACAAAAGAATTCATTACTGATAAAGTACCAGTATCAAACTGCTCGTCAATTGTTATAATTTCATCAAAGGCATTCCCTTCTAAATCTGCATTGGTAAGTTTTACCCATGCTGAAAAATCATAAATACCAATTAAACCGCAATTCACTGCGGTTAATTCCGTATAATCAGCAAGGGTTTTACCATTCGTGTCATACATGTTTATGATCAATGGTTTTTCTCTGCTTGCTGCTGCTTCATAAGGCATTGAAAGCGGGTTGCCGTCTTGGTCCAAGAAATACACATCAGTACCGACTCCAGTTGCATTAATATTTATGATTCCTGTTTTTGCTGAAGTAAATGTATAAAGGGGCTCTGGTACAACTTTCCCCTGCTTGAAATTGGCTATACCTTTTAGACCTACATTGTATTTTATAGTTTTGCTTTCATCTCCTTCATCTACTACCGTACAACGTGCATCTACCTGTATAAATCTATCGCCTATACTGGTTCCGTTTGTGATTCGTATTGTTTTTACAGTTTTGTTCTTAGCCCACTCCACAAAATCAAAAAGAGTATCTTCATTGTATCTGCCAAGGCCGTTTAAATTAATATCAACATTCAAAGCATCAATTTGATGATGTTCGTTAATATCATTGTGTCTGTTGGCTTTTAAAGGAACTTCATTGGAGGGCTGTTCTGTTTTCCATTTTACAGAAGTACACGAACCAATACTTACACCATTAATGTAAATTTTGTTTTTTTTCCAAACTATCGCTTTCATATTAATTCCAGTCTAAATCCCCAGTTACTCTTAGTGTTGCTGAAAATGTTGAATAACCTTTTACTTCAGATGTCAATTGATAATTAGTACAATAACATTCACCTACAATTGTACTGTACCCCTCTGATTGCTCAAATGCTGAAGCAAAATTCATAAGAGTTCTGTTTTTTAATGCGTTGAAAAGTTTCTTATCAGGATTTTTTGCGGTTAAACCAGTACATGTGATGAAATGCGAAACTGTATCAATGATAAACTGTGCACTTCCGTAAAAAGTGGAAAGCACTTCAATTTCCTTTGCTTGTGAATTCAACGTCATTGAATCTTGGTTTGCTAACTCTTCACCATCCAATGACAAGATTATAAATTTTCCTTCGTGTAATTCTGTCATTTTTAAGATTCAATTATATCTAAAAATTCCCCTGAGCAATACCCCGATTCATGATTAACACTTAATCGTGTTGGGAATAATCGAAGAGAACTTTTTGTAAATTCATTATTAATATCGAGGTCATGAAAACCTTTAAATTTTATTGTGTGCTTGTTTGAATTGGTGAACTCATTATACTTTGTGAGAATGTCGCTTTCATAATCTTTTTCATCCTCTGTGTACAAAAATCCTTTGTAATGAACCCCGTGTTTTCCTGCAACAAAATGAGCATATTTTTCAATCTCCTTTCTTTTTGTGTCATTGATTGCAGGAAATGAAACACCCCTTTTTATTTTTGATTGTATTCCGTTTTCAACTATTTCAAGCTTACAACCTGTTATAGCTTTTTCAAAATCAGTTAGATTCAAAAAGTAACTTCCTGAAGTGAGAATAACATAATAATAACCGTTTTCTTCAGCTCCGTAATCTATCGGTTTATGAAATGCTATTTCTTGTGAAAAGTCCATGCTTTTAAATTCACCCGCAATAAAATCTTCACCTCTGTTTAAAGCGGTGTACATTTCACCTGTATATCGCTGATTTTCATCTACTGTCAAGAATCCTTCATTGAAGTAATCTCCACCAGTTGCAGAAGAAAAGAATAAATAGGTCCAACTTCCATCACTATTTAATCTATAGTGTTTTGAAACTTCAGAAATGTAGTAAATACCAAACTTTACACCGTATTCAGCATCGTAGTTAGTAAGTAACATTTCCTGTACATAATTAACGCTCAATTTAAAAAGCCCTGAATACTTACCCCCTTCTTTAGTAGTCCATGAAACCCCAGTGTCAAATATCCATGAAGCACTTAAATTATTATCAACAATCATTTTTGTTTTAACGGCTCCACTTTCTTCATAAACTCTAATATTCCAACTTGGGAAAAAACCACTGCTAAAAGCACAATTCACATCACCGTTAAAAAGTAGATTTTCATTATAATTATCTTGGGTTGTCACATTATATCCATTGTTCAGAAAGCTTTCAGAATTATAGTTTGTTATTAACCCGTCAAGATCATATGATGATAACTTTGTATAATCATTGCAGAAATCTACAATATGAATCACATCACCCCTTAAAAAACATGTTGCCCGCAAACCCTTCATAATATCTTTCAAAGCTTCAGTGATTGACATATTCTGATCGCAATACTGTTTTATATCAATACCAATACTCGTGTCATCAACATACTTATCAGTTCTTATTTTTACATTGATGTGCTTTTGCATATCATTTACAGAATCAACGATACCCACATCTTTCAACATGTAAAACAAAAAATAATAGATTAAATAGTATCTGCCCTTACAAATAAAAGTGCCCTGATAAGGTACAAGCTTATCATACCTTATGATTTTTGTATTATTCAGTAGTTCAAATAAATCAGCAAAAATAAACCTCACTTTATCGATATACCCTCTTTCAATATTAATGTCTTTTGGATCCAAAAAACCACGAAAGATAACAACACCGTCTTTTTTGTGAGTTACTTTCAAATCTTTCTGTTCAGCTAAATAAGGAAGTATTATTGAAATGTTTCTACCATGAATAGTGACCTCAAATGAGGACCGTATTAAATCAGAATAAGGGTAATAAACATCATCTGAAGAATAGGTTGTTCTAGCTCCTCCCTTTGCTAATACCATATCTTGACCAGATAACACAAAACCTGTTATTTCTATCTGGTATTGGCTTGAACCTCTTTCGTAATTAATTACCATGTTGAAGTACCTAAAGTTCTGTTTTCTCTTTCCTCTGCCTTTTTTACAACTCTGTATAAATCCGTATCACTAACGGGTTGAAAATCGATACCGTTATTAGAACCCGTATTCCCAAGAACTGACGTAATACGGTTGATAGGTAATGACATTTCTCTTTGACCTCCTTCGGCTTTTCTGTACACACTATTTTCACCAGAAATACCACCACTGGCAAAAGAGTCTATTTGTCCAGAAAACCCGCTAAACATTCCTTGAACAACTCCAATACCTGTTCCTGCGGTAATCAGCCCGAAAAGACCTTTTGACGCTATTTCTTTTGCCGCTAAACCTGCCATTGCTTGTGTTGCATAGTTTGCAATCAGATCAAGTATTATTTTCGCAACACTTTTGAAGAACGATTTAAAACCTTCCTCACCTTTCCCAAGATTATCAATCATTGATTTACCCATTGCAGAAAATGAGTTTAAAGTTGACTCTTCCAATTTCTGCACCTGTGCTTCTAACTTTTGAAGGTTCTTTAATTGTTCCTCTGTCAATTTCTCTGGAACAAACAATGCAACTTTGTCGGGGGCTTCAAGACTAGGTAAATTCATTTGAGAATAAGAAGGAGATAAAGAACCTCCACTTTCACCACCTTCGGGGCGTTCTGCTACTGGTGAACCTCCATTGAATAAATTTCTATTGAAATCTGCTAACAATGATTTCAATTTTGTTTCAACACCTCCAAACAGATAATCAAAAGAATTATCTACACTATCAGCCATGTTTACCAAAACATCATCAAAAGTCAAATCTCCAATGTCCTGAAGGGCTGTATGCACTTGTTTTAATTCTTCTCCTAATGCTTTTTGTTGGTTTTCGTCAAACACTCTTATTTGAGGGCCACCAATAACACTCGATAGTTTATTGATCTTTTGAAAGAAACTGTCTAACGCTCTTAATATGTTTGATTCCCATAATAAGAACTCAAATTCTATTTCTAAAAGGGTCTTTCTTATAAAATTACCAATGACAGAAAAAGAGTCTATTACTGATTTTGCAATAATACCAACACTTGTTCCTAAGATTGTAAACGAACTAACTAAAGCCATCATTGAACCTGCCGCCGTAACTAATAAACCGCTTAATGTTGAGAATGCACCTGTTAATACGCTGATTCCTGCCAAAAATTGAGGTAAGAAAGTGATCATACCAGAAATAGCCAATAGTAGCGGCCCCATTAATGCGGTAACTCCTGCAATGATAGAACCCCATTTTAAAATGACTGGATTAAGCTTTGATATTTGTTTGATCAAACCACTAACATTGTTGAGAAGTGAAGTTGCAAACTCAGTAAGGCCACTATTCGCCACAATCAATTGAAATTCTTGGAAAGCAGATTGCATACTTTTCCAAGCTCTTTCCAATGGAGAAAGAGAACCTGTTGCAACTTTGTTGGCTATACCTCCAACGTTTTCAAGCTCTGTTGCAAACTTTGAATATTCATCCGCCGACTTAAGAAGTACTGTTGCACTGCTTGAAGCTTCACGGCCAAAGATTCTAAAAATATCGGTTGTTGTTGCTCCTTTATTCTGAAGATCTTGAAAGATCCCTATCAACCCTTTTGACTTAACGGCGTTCTCTCCAAACTCAACCCCTAATTTTTCTAAAGCCGCCGCCGCTTCTTTTGGTGGGTCGATCAATCTTGAAATAATGGTTCTCAGTCCTGTTCCTGCTTGACTTCCCTTAATTGCATTGTTCCCTAGAATACCCGCCGCCGCACTCATTTCTTCAATGCTCAATCCTGCTGAAGTTGCCACGGGTGCAACATATTTCATTGTTTCATAAAGGGTTTCTAACGAGGTGTTTGTTTTGGTGAATGTACCTACTAACACATCATTAACATCGTTTATCTCACTAGCCGATTTTCCAAAGCCCGTTAAAATATCGCTGGCAATGTCAGAAGCTCTTGCAAGGTCTGTCGCTCCTGCTGTTGCTAAATCAAGAACACCCGCTACACTGTCAAATTGTTGTTGTGCGTTAAATCCTGCTTGTGCCAAGTAACCCATTGCTTGTGCTACTTCTTTTGCTGAATAAACAGTACTGCCACCAAGTTCACGGGCTTTTGCGGTCAATGATTCTAAGTCTTTACCAGTAGCAGCAGACAAAACACCTACACGTGACATAGCCGTATCAAATTCCGCTGCCGCTTTTGCTGTATCTGCCGCAAAAGCAACAATTGGAACACTTAAAGCCAATGTCATTTTTTCGCCTGTCTCTTTGATGTCACGAGTCATCCGTTCCATCCTGCGAGACAATCTTTGCATTGACCTTTCAAAGTCTTTTAGATTTGCTCCTACACGAACAACTAATTTACCCCCTGCCATGTTCTTTTAAATGTTTTTCTTTTATGTCTTTCGGTAAGTAACCCTTTTCAATCAGTCGGTTTACGTCCTCTTCGTTGGTCTTTTTGAATGCCAATAGTTCACCCTCTAAATAAAGTAATGCTCTGAATTCGTCTTCATCAAAACCTTTGCTTTCCCCTTGATCACTTTCAACATCATCTTTAGTGTAATAATCATGTCGTGGTGTGGGTGCAAAATCAGAAAGTGCAAAAGGTGAAGGTTGTTTCTTTTCGTCTCTATTAGAATTTGCTAGTATAAAAGCAGAAAGGGCAAAAGTACGGTTTTCTTCTTCTCTCAGTAATTCTGATTCGTGAACAATTGCGGTATACTCTGCCCAATTCATTTTAAAAAGAAACTCCTTTTTCTTTATTCCGTATCTGGCTCTTGCTTTTGCAATGATACTGATCCAGATGTCTTCTTCAATTTTTTTTTACCTTCCTTGTTTTCCTTTACTTGAGATTGCAAAACATGGTCATGATCCATGATTGACTTACCAGCTTCAGAAAAAAGCTTTTGTATTGTCATCATGTCTTGATCTTGCAACCACAAAATAAAGTCTTCCTTTTTGTAGGTCCTTTGTGAAAAATACATGTAGTTCTCAATCATTTCATTTGAAAAAGAACCGTCATCAGTCATGTTGATTTCAATTTCTGTACCCTCTTCTTTCGCCTCAATTGCTTTCTGTTTGCCTTGGTCAATCATTGCTTGCATCAAAGCCCAGTTGTTGAAGCGGAAAGCAACCCCGCCAAATGTTGAAGTTGCTTTCTTTGGTTTGTATCTTTTACCCATTTATTTTTAAAGATTAAGTGGCTGAATAAGTAACTCGTGTAAGAGTGTCTTTTTCGCCGTTTAATGTGAATGAATTTTCAGACTTGGAAGAAACATTGTTTGTTTCTGAAAGCTCGCCTACTTTACCGTAACCCTCCCAGATCTTTTCACCGTCTTCAAAAACCCCTTGCTGAATTTTGATTCTTGTATCTGCAATCATCAATTCAAACAGTTTTTCTTTTCCTGTCAAATTTGCGTTTACATCTGTAAACTGCATTGCAGAAAGGTCCAATGAAAAAGGAACACCCGTCAATGTTTGTTCATTTGAATCTTTTGTTTCTGTATCGTCATACTCTGGTGTAACATTAATATTATCTTCAGTAGTATATCCGATCGTCAACCAATTTGTACCGTCATCCTCCGAAACACGAGTACGGTATTTTTTACCTGAATCCGTTGGCATATTAAATTATTTTAAATGTGATAACTTTTGCATATGTCTGTACCTCTTCTAAATATTCATCATCTATTGAGGTAATGTTCATTATAGTTTGTACCCAATCATCCAAAGCGGTCAATACTTTATCCGATAATGTTCTAGCATTTTTATAATTATCTTCAAAACAATAGATTGTCAAATCTGCTGAATCATCAATATAACTGCCTTTTATAGCTGTTGGGGTGTTTTTGACATGGACTACTATTGCAGGACATTTTTTCAACTGAGGTCGAATAAAATCATATACCCTGCCATTGGTCCAACTATTGACTTCTGAATTGTCTTTAAGCTTTGTTACTACATCTTCAGCGTAAATCATAAACTCTTAAATTCTCCGTCTATATATTTCTTTAATTGTGTAATCATCTTGTCAACTGCTTGTCCTCCTTTCGTCTGGAAAGCCCTGCCAAGGAATTGAATACCTTTGATACCTTTTACTTTCCTTGCAAAGACCTTTTCAAGATCCCAAGTGAAAGCCATTAGTTTTTTTGATTTGGGTTTGTGTTCTTTGGTTCCTAGTTCCCAAAGATGTTGAAGTGGGTTAGCTTTACCTTTTACACTAACTTTTGCAGTACTTGATTCTATAGTACTTCTTAAAACAGTAACCTTTAAACCTTTTGCCAGTGAAGGAACATAAGGTTCTACATTTTTCTTTGCTTCTCTGGCTATTACATTGGCTGAATCTCTTAGAATCTTTCGTTCTAATCTATCCCTTGCAGAATAAGGAACCTTAGCCCAAAACTTCTTTAACTGTTTAGCTCCTTGAAGGTCTGTCTCAATCTTCATAGTTACTGTCGTTTGTATCGGCTGTAATCACCTCATACTTACGGAAAGGGTCTTTATAGTGTCCAACTATAACAAAGTAACCACCGTTATATAAAACTCTCATATCGGCTGTTATTTGTCTGTCAAACATATAATCAATAATGAAGTCCGTCACAAAGAAAGAAACCGTTTGCCCCTCTTGCTGACTTTCATTGACACGTTTCGGTTTCACTTTTGCCCAACGGTCAGCAAACTTTACCCAGTTGTCAACCTCCCTGCCGTTTTCATCAATTGAATTTTCTTTTTTCTCAATCGTAATAAAACAGTTTCTTTCACCAATTTTATTCATACTCTATGAATGGTAATCGTAAATTATCTATAAGGTTTTGCCAATGTGCTGAAGGTGGATTTTCACGGTCTAAATGCATTTGAACAACTAATGACTTCATAACCTTCAAAGCTTTTGCAGGAATAGAACTGGCATTATAACCCACCGTTACAGTAATGTTTAATTCGCTGAATTCTGTTCGGTCGTAATCATCAAAAGAAAGTAATACCCTGCCATCAACAATGCTTTGTGAATAAGTCGGGTCAAATGTTGAATCATCATTGTTTGTAACTGTACAGCTATCAATTGAAATCAAAGGAGAATCAACAATCAAGAATTCATAAACAGCATCATATAATTTATATTGTACTATTTGGTTCCTGAATGTTTGGCCCGTAAAATCTTTCAACATCTCTTCAGCAACTTCAATATTTTCACCTATTAAATCATCTTCATAGGTTTCATCCTCCATCAAACGCAATTCTTTTTTGCATTTTTCAACGGTCAATATTGAAGTACCACCACTAAGAATTATTCTTTGCATACTCAATCATTTTTTCAAGCTTTTCAATAGTACGAACACGGGTATCTTTACCAGTAATGCTTTCGTATTCGTCTTGTAATTGCTTGATGATTTCTTTTTCTGAATCTTCTTGGTTTTGCTCCTCTTCTTCTTTTTGATCTTCAAGAAACTCTGACTGAGCAATTTCTTTTGTAACTACTCCTTCGGTGTCCTCTGCATATCCAAGACGAATAAAAGATTTACCTTCTTTTTCAGAAACAGTATGAACAGAACCGTATTTAAACGGCCCTGTTAACTGTTTTAATATTCTAATCTCCATGAATTATAATCCTAAGAGTGAACTAATTTTTTAAGTGGATTTGTCCCCGCATCAATTAATCTTGAATCATAACGAGCAAAAGCAATGAATCCCGCTTGCAGGCTTTCAGCATATAATTCATTTAAACGCATCATTGTAACGCCACTTCTTACAGTTCTAAGAATAAACTTGCTGAAGTCTCCAAAATAAATTGATGAATTACCCGTTCCAATAGCGGAAATATTATCATCAATAACATATGGTTTACCATAAATTTTGTCTGGTTCGCCATCTCTCATTGATGGGACCCATAAAGGATTATCATCATTAGATCCAATTTTCAATTTCTTTAAAGCCAACAATGTTGAATCAGCAAACGCAAAGTGTGATTTCTTACGATACTTTGAATTTACTGAATGCATTAAATCAAGTAAATCTGTATCTGAAATTGCTGTTGCTCCTGCTGTAAAACCAGTAGGTACTTTATTCAAACCTTCGGGCTGATCTGAACCAGTACCATCGATTAACTTAACGCCTAATGTTCTGTAGATTCTTTCACCTAACATCATTGTTATCTCACTTTGCAAATCAAATGCACTGTCTTCAATCAATGACAAAGGTACTTTCACCTTTTTAGATGAAAAGATATAAGACTTCAAAGTCTTAGAACCAAAAGAAGGGTCTTGTTCGTCTACCTCTTGGTTTTCTCCAATCATTTCACCTGTGTTTCCAGTATCGTTAACACTAGGCCATGGAATATCAGCACCGTCACTTGTTGGAATATTACGCATTATCTCAATAACACCTCCTTCATCAATTACGGCTTTTTCTAACTCTCTTTGGAAACCTTCAGGAACTACAAAACCACCAGTTGAACCAGTACCAGAACCTAAAGCTCTTTTCTTCATTTGGTTGTAAATGGCTCTTTCTTGTGAGTCAAGATTATCAGGGCCAACTCTTAAAACAGTTTCAAAAACTCTTTTCTCAACATCAGCATTATCCTGAGTATAAGAAGAATTCCAAGAACGCCCTTCATTGACGTTGTTTTCGTTTTCTCTTAATACTCTTTGACCGTTTTCAGAATTCAGCTTTTCAATTCTTTCAGCTTGTCTTTTAAAACGTTCTGCATCTTCATGCATACGGTCAAACTTTGTTTCTTCCTCTTGTGAAAAAACTCTATTTTCTTTACCTGCTAAATCAACAAGTGCTTTCGCTTCTGTGTCAATTCGTCTAGCTTCGTCACGTAATGAAGCAGGCGAATTGTAATCAATAGTATTTGGCATATTGATATTATTTTGATTTGATGTATTTAAATTTTGTTGTACTCCCGAATTCAAAAATTCGTCTACTTCATTGAAAAAGGCCGAACGCTTTACCGCATTAGGGTTTGCAGGAATATCAACAATTGAAAATTCTTTTAACTCTACTCTTGTGAAGTAGAAAATATTGGGGTCCTCTCCATGTTCTTCAACACCTCTATGACCTTCTTTTGGAACAAAACCCACTGACACCCCTCTAATTGTTCCGAAATCAACTTTCTTTCTGATTTTTTCAGCAAGCGGGTTAATGTCTTCAGGTTCAAATTCTACTCTACCAATAAGTTTTTCGCCATCTTGGAATACTTCACCTTTACCAATGATATTGTCTGGCGTTGGTTTATCATGCCAATCATTACCCCTTAAATGATTGTATAAAACAATGGGATTCTTTCTGTAATGAGTTAAATCCCAAGCATCAGATTTAATTACAGTTCTGTAAACATCTTTTGAAGGATCACTAATTACAAATTCGTAATCGTTACTATCTTCATCCTTTCTAGTTATGAAACCATTCGGTACAAAGACATCAACCCTTTTATTTAATTTCAGGCTCATTTTGATTTTTATTTTGGTTTGGCTCCAATGTCATATTAGTTGGAACATAGTATTCGTAACCCCCTTCATATGGGTTCATTTCTTCTTTCTCTCTGATTTCGTTTGGACTAATTGAAGCAGTATAGAAGAGGTTTTTATAATATTCTGATCTTGCTTTTGGATCCCCTCTTAGTAGCATTTCTAAATTGTACCTAGTGTAATAGGTCTTTCTTTCTCTTCTAGTGAATAGTTTTCTATCTAATTCTTTTTCCTGTCGAACTAGCCAAGGGGTAATCGTAAACTTTGTAAAACCAAGGGTAAGTGATTCAATATTGTTATAACTGGCATTGTCCAAACTTTGAATCATATGTTGTGGCATTCTGAAAATCCCGCAAATTTGCTCCCTAGTTAATTTGTGAGTATTGATAAATTGAAAATCATCTAACGGAATCTTTAAACGCTCTAATTTTGTCTTTTCATCAAAAATTGCGGTTTTAAACCTTTTGCCTGCCCCTGTATGATTTTTATTCCATTCCTTACGAATGTTTTCTACTACTGTATTTTCACCTTTTTCATTTTGTTTAAATGCTCCATTGTAGTAAATCACATCTGAGACAAAACCATAGTTTTCATAATATTCAACCCCTAGATTTTGTGAAGCTAAACCCATACCCACTGACTGAGCATTCATGCGAATAGGTGAAAAACCTATAACACCATCACCACCAAAGCCCGAAAAGTGAATAACATTTTCCTGCAATATTGGGTCCCATGCTTCAGTGTTATAATTCCATATATAGTAATAGTATTTATTCTCTTTGTGCTTCTTTATAACCTTCCATTCTTCAGGGGCTTTCTGCCAAATTGCAATAGGTCTTCCATAATCGTCACGTTGAATAACAGAAAGTGAATTACCATACAAAGCACATAAAGCAGTCATTGTCTCTTTCCAACCTACAATATTAGTAGATGGGTTAGGTTCTTCTTTTAATATGAAATAGACATTCTTATTGATAGCTTTTTCTTTACCTTTTTCTGTTCTTTTGTAAGTGTTTAAAGGTAATGTTCCAACTGTTTCACTGATCACTCTTACACAAGAAAAAACAACTGACAATCTTAATGCTGAAGCTTCAGTAACATTTGTACTATTCCCGTTAAAATAATCAAATACTTGGCCTAAAACATCCCAAGAAGAAGATTTACTTTCAATGAAAAATTTCTTTAATTTTTCGTATGCTCTTTTTGCTAAATTCATTTTCTACTTAAAATGTATATATACCAACATCATCAGATTTTTGGCCTCTTTCTGGATCTTTCATCCAAGCTGCAAGGGCCATAATTGCAGAAACTACACCGTCTACTTTGTGCTTATCTTGTCTCTTTACCACTTTTATATTTCCCGCTTCATCTGCTTTTATTTTCACACCTCTCAGCATCCAAGAAAAAACTTTGTCACCATCATGAATGATTTCTCCTGCTACTGCCATTTTTTCAAAAGTCTTTGTGGGTTCAGACATACTTGCGTAACCCTGCCCTATTCCTTCCAATGGTAAACCGTCCTCGATCAAATCTAAAAATTGTGTTGACTGCCATCTATCATAATGTGTAAACCTCACATCAAAGGATTCATGAAAAGACCTGACTTTTTCTTTTACAAATGCATGATCAACTACATTGCCATCGGTGGCGGTAAACCTTGGATGAAATTCTGACCAATAATCATAAGGAATACCCGTTGCTTTTGATCTTTCATATACCGTTGATTCAGGCACAAAGTACCATGTAAACAAAGCAAGTTTTCCGCTTCCATCGTCTGCAATTGCCGAAAACGCTGTTATATCACGAGTTGATGATAAATCAAGCCCGCAATACCAAACAGCATTTTTATAATCGTCAAGGTTTATTTCTTTATTATTCTTTTTCCAGTCTTCAGATGGAATCCATGTTTTTGCAGAATCTACCCAAATGTTTAAGTTTTTTGTCTTAAAATTCACCTGCTCAGAAGGCATGTTCTTCGCAGATGTAAATTCATCTTCTATCCATTTGAAAGGTACTGTAATATCTAAACAAGGGTTTGCTTTTCTCCATGCTTCAGGGTCCTGCCAGTCATCTTTTTCATCTAATGTGAAAATCATGGAAAAATACTTTTCATCTTCCTTTTCCTGTTCTAGAATTGAAATCATTACATCTCTCAATTCATAACAAGGGGCATCTTTATTAAATCCTGCGGTGGTAATCACAGACAACAAAGGGCTTTCTCTTTGGCCCTGCCCTGATTTAATCACATTGTAAACTTCTGCGGTTTTATGAGCATGATATTCATCGACAACCCCAAAATAAGGATTAAGACCATCTAGTGTATCTGCATCACTTGAAAGAGGTTTTGCTATACCACCATTTGCAGGATTAATAATTTCATGAGCTTGATTTTTTAGTCTTTTTCTTAGTTCTCTACATTCTTTGATTTGAAGTTTAGCTTCTTTAAAGGCGATTCTTGCTTGATCTTTTGTTGTTCCAGTGTAATAAATTTCGGGTGCTTTTTCACCAGAAAGAATCAATCCTATGAAAGTAATAATAACTATTAAAGCTGTTTTCCCTTGCTTTCGGGCCATTTCGATATAACAGTATTTAAACCGTCTGGAACCGTCATTATTTTTCCACCCGAAAAGGTTTGCTAAAATAAACGCCTGAAAAGGTTGAAGCTTTATTCTTTCTCCTGCTCCCCTGCCTTTTGTAATTCTGAAAATTGAAGCAAATGCAATAGCAATCTTCGCCGACTTTTCACAAAAGTAAAATCCTTTTTCCTCTTGTTGCTCCAAGTCACGAACAAACCTTTCAACTGCTAATTTATTATACCTACATACAACCTCTTTTCCAGAAAGTACATCATCAACATAAGATTGTACTTGTGGAATCATTCAAACTAACAAATAGTTAATTCAATCTCTTCTTTTAAACTTGATTGCAAATGTTCTAAAGTTTTTCTTGAACTGGTAACATCTTTACTCCCGTCTCCATCGATGTCACGAAAGAAACGACCAATCAGAACGCAACCCCTAGTCTGTCTGTTGTAGTTACCAACATGAATCAAAATATCTGATCTTCCCCGTACTTCTTTACCATCAAGTTCAAAAATCTTGAAACATTTGCCGAACCTTGGAGAATTCCAAGGAACGACTTTATACAAACCTGTCGGTATACAAGAAATATTTCGTTGGTTATTTCGCCAAGGCAATTCAATTGTCTTAGATTCAAAAACTTTTTTCTCTTTGTCGAATAGTAATAAATGACCTAATGTTTGTTTAGTGTCATCTATTGATCTGATCAATATTGCTTTCATTAGCTATTCATTTCTTTTAATAGTTTGTCCAATGCATCTTCTTCAGCCTCTTTTTCAAAAGCTCCCGTTTCCTTCATTGCCATGATGACAACTTTAAGAGAACCAATTTCTTTTGAGGGGAAAATTTTCCTAGTTCCATTTCTGAATAGTTGAATATTTTCTAATGAAACACCTAATACTTCCCTGAATAATGTTTTTACAGCTTCGGTTTCTTCCCCTTCTTCAATTTTTACTTGCTCTCCTTTCCTAACGTCATCAACTTTATTGAATACATCTTCTTTTATTTCTTCTTCTTCAGTTGAGATAAAAGGAACATCAACGCTTTTAAGTTTCTTGTAGTCTTTCTTATATCTGCTGATTGAATCTTTTGAAATGTCACCTCCTAACCTTTTTACACCTTCTTCAATTTCTCGTAATGATTCTCCCTGCTCCAAGGCACGGTCAATAAATTCTTTGTGAGGAGATGATAAAATTTTAAAGTGCTTCATTTCAATAGTGTTATGGCTGTCGCATTCGCGCGACAAAACCAATGCGACACGTTTTTTTTATGTCATGTACGTTCGGGGATAGTGCGGTCTATATGGAAAAAGTAATTTGTGATTAAACACCCATACCCCCGTTAATAATTATTCTATTATTCTTATTAAGCATTTACTTATGTCGCACTTAATATTAACATGCTTGTGTTCATAACGCATTCTTGATTCAACTCTTTTAAATAATAATCTATCAGCTATTGCCGAACCGTAATGATCTTTACAATACACTTCACCTTTTGAAAATAGTTCCTGAATATGGCTATCAACTAACCTAGTAGTAGTACCAGAACGTCTTTCACCTTTTGGTACTCCTATTTCTTTGAATGTTTTATTGCTCATTATAATCTTTCTTTAGCAGACTTTGAGTTGTGACATGATTCACAAAGTATTTGAACATTGCTTTCATCAAAGAAACGTTCTGGTGCTAACCTTACTGGTTGTATATGGTCAAGTACATTTCCTTTCTTATAACAACCTTCTGTTTCACAAATACCGCCACGTTCGGCGAATATACTTTTGCGAAACTGTTGCCACTTGTAAGACTTGTACTTCTTATTTCCTGTACTGGTCCAACCGCTCCCCTTGACCTTGGTATCTCTTTTGGGATTCCAAGGAAGAGAAGCGTTTTCTTTTTTGAGATAAGGCATAACTATTTAGCTTTCCTCTTCTCAATTACATTACCTACGGAATCATACCAGATAGAATCCCCTTTTGCTGTAATGACAAAACGTTCATCTTCTGGTAATGTCTTCGGTGTTGTTTTTTCAATGGCGTTCTTTGCGGTATCTTGCCAGAACGCTGAAACACCGAAATACCCAAGCATTACCATCGTTATAGAAGTAATCCCAAGAACGTTTCTAATTCTCCATGCCTTGAATCTTATTTTCCCTGAATCTTGTGTTTTCATCTTCTAACCTTTTGTTTTTTATGGTGAGTTCAATTATTTGTGCGTGTAACTGGCCTTGTTTGTAGATCGCCTCTTTGACTTCATCAACCAATTGCTGTGCTTTCTTCTCTTTTACTTTTACTTCTTCACGGTAATAGCTTATTTCTTCATCAAATTGTTTGACTTCATTGTCAAACTTTTTCATGAAATTCTTTCTTCCCTCTTCTGCTTTTGCTTCTGTATTCTCTAACTTTTTGTTTAGAAAATAGATTGCAAACATTAAAGCACCAGTTAGAGTCAAGCTTTCAAAAAGCTTGTCATATTCTGCCAAATTTGTTTGACTAATGTTTAAGAATGGATATAGAAAAGAGAGAAGAAAAGGTGCAATACTTTTCATTGGTTATCAATTATTTTTTTGATGATTTTTTTGACTTTAATCCTAGCTGTTGTTTTAGAACAATTCTTTTTCTTGGCTAATCGTAAATACTTACAATCAAGATTCATGTAAGCGTATAAATAGTTTCTTTCTGTTCTAGTAAGACATTTAATTACATCTTCCAAAACTATTTCCTCTTGTTCATCTTCTGCGTATTCTATAAGATTATCACACAAATCATATACATTGTCCACTGCTTGTATTTTCTTAGCTTTCAATGTAACCGCTTTACGATATTGATCAATAGTTCTATTTTTTAGAGAGGTAAGAAAGAGAGCTTTTATTTCTTTGTATTGTAAACCTGAATATTCTGCTAAAAGGAAATCTAAACAAACGTCTTGGAATACATCTTTTCTTGAAAGTCCTAAACGATTTATTTGTTCAATTTCATTTCCTTTTTCCGTGAATACTTTACAGAATTTATTAAAAATATCAATAGATTCATTTTCAATAAAATAGGTTACTGAATGAGTGTATTTTAATTGATAAACCATGACGAATTGCTTATATTTGTTATAAACAATTCAAGTAATATTAGTTAAAATTAAGGGGTTGTTTTGGGAGAACAACCCTTTTATATTATAAACGAAATTACATTAAAAAAGGGAACTTATTAAGAAGAAATATATAATTGTTGAAAGTATAATTTTAGTTTTCGGGTTATTAAAAATGGAGAAAATAAAGCCCCTCAATTTTGTTGAGGGGCTTTTATTATACAGAAAATTATTTTTTAAATTTCAATGACCCATTCATATTTTTTACCAATCCCCATATAAGGTGCTTTGATAAACTTTAGCTCTCTGTAATGATAATCTGAAGGCTTATCACTACTATCATCATCAATACGCTCTTCAATGAGCAAATTAATATCCGAACCTTCATAGGTATCTGGATTAGGCAATTTTTCAATTGCTTTCAAAAGTTCTTCGGTACTTATTTTTATCATAAAGGCCTTAATTTATTTTGTTGTGATTTTAATTTATCATCGAGCCATTTTTCATAATCTTTAGTTTCTTCTTTAAAATCTTTTCCTAAAGAATATACAAAACTATCAATCATATGATTATTTGAATCAATTTGATTCAATCCAGTCGAATAAGGTATTTCCACCCCATCAACTTTAAAGTGAAGCGACTTTGCTTTAATTACTTTCATTTCTTTGTAATGCTAATTAGAATAAAGATAATTGATTTATTATTTATTACATTCAACATATCGAAAGCTTGTAAAATGGAGGATAGCCATTGGTTCAGATTGACGTTTTTTAAACCATTCGCAAAAGTTTTCAAAAGTCAGTCCGTCATTTTCTGCAACTGTTTTCCAATCGAAATATTTACCTTCAATTTTTGCAAATACAAAATTGTCCGGTTCCTCCAATTTCTCTACCCCTATTTTTTCAAGCTTCAAAAGCTCTACCTGTTTTGATTTATAAGGAAGTCCACTCCAATATCTTATTGAAAGGATCGCTTCTCCTTCATTAATCTTTTCGGCTCTTTCATTCCATAAATCATAATTCGATCTAATTGTATGAAGTTTTGAAAGCAAAATGTTGTCTAAAAAACCCGTTCTCTCTCCTGCTCTCTTATGGGTCTTGGGGAAATATTTTGAGAGAGTTAAAACATAAGTCTTCTTTTTCATAATATTTTTCATGTTTTAAATTAATCTATACCCCGAATAAGATAATCGATGAAGTAATATAATTACTCTCTTACACCTTATCTGAAAGGTGTAAGAGAGTATATTTAATTGCTAAGGGGTTAGCAATTTTTTCATACCCCCTAGATTTTTTTTCACATCCCTAGGTAATTTTCACATACCATTTATCTATTATTCTATTAATCAATAATTCTTTAAAGATTTAGAATTTTAATGATTTGAATTCGTTGAATACTCGTTGCTCCAATACAACTACATAATATCTTTGGGTTGTAACGATTGAAGAGTGCCCCAACATACGTGAAACGCTTTCCAATGACATACCTTTCAATAACATCATTGTACCAAATGTTTTCCTACCTATTTTACAAGTGACTGGTTTTTCTATCCCTGCCCCTATACGAAGCTTATTAAGGTGAAAATTTAAATTCGTCACATTGTTAAAGTCCTTAGAATGCTCACCATTGATTTTTTTTAATAATTCAACTGCTTTATCTGTAAGAGGTATAATACACGCCCTACTGTTTGTTTTACTCGTCTTTGAGCGCTGTATTTTTATATACTTCTGACCATCATTCACAAATAAATGTTTTTCTGGTGAGTAGCTTTTTATTTCGTTGTAATGCATTCCAGTATAGCAGGCAAGTAAAAACCAATTTTTCGCTTTAATTTGCTGCTCATTGGTTGTTTGAAATTTCTCAATTAATTCTAATTCTTCCATTTCTAAATAAATGATTGATGGAGAATAACTTGCTTTAATATCTAATTTACCTAGCTCTGGTAAGTTCAACCCTGCAAAAGAGAATTTTGCTTTAAAATAATTTATAGCTTTCAAGAAAAAAGTTATGTCTTGTCTTATTGAATTTGTAGACCTTCCTTTTTGGGATAATGAAACGAAAATATTTTCCAATTGAATTTTAGTCACCTCTTCAATATTGTTTAGTTTATTTTGCTTCGTAAATTTCTCTATTCGATTAGACATAAATTTCAAATGCCTGAATCTATTTTTTGATACAAATTCCTCTCTACTTTCTATGTAAAGTTTAAGAACTCTTTCAATACTCGTATCAGTATTAATACCTCTTACATATTTTAAAATTTCATTTGCTGTTAAGTACTTATTAGTTAGACATAGATTATTTGCTACACTCCTTATATGTGTCTCACATAGAAAAAGTGATTCATTTAATTGGTTAGCGTTTTTACACCCTTCAATTCTACCAGATATAAAGTGTTCTTTTTTACATTTTACACCTGTATGATAACCAGAACTTGCTCGTTTGCCGTTTAGACTGATATTTGCCATTACTACGCCCATACCAGTTTTTTCAAAAGTCCTTAGTTTTCTAAAGTAGAATGTTACGTTTAGTCTCATTTGTTGAATAAAAACCATCGCATGTATTGTTTAAGAATAACATTACATGCGACCACAAAAAAAGGTCATCTTCTAATTGAATATAGAATAGACCTCCTTTTAAAAAGTTGTTTACAATAAAAAATATGGTTGTGATAGATTGATTGATAAATTTTTGTTTTCATAGCGCAAAACAAATAAACTTCGCTCGTGGAACAAAAAAGATTTGGTATTTCTTTATTGTAAAATAAAATATTTTTCGTTTTTTGAATTGTTAATCAATACAGAAAAACAAAGAAATACATTGATAAACAGTGTTTTACAACTTATTTTCAGTACGTAATTTATACACTTAAATTGAGAAGTCCGAAACATTGACTATGTTAGTACTTTCGTTCGTGTTATTTGTTTATCACATCTAAAAAATAATGAGTACAAAATTACCAAAACTAGTTAAGGACGACCCATGGTTGGAACCGCAAACTGAAGAGATTAATGCTAGAATAAACAGCTTCGAGCAACTTAAAAATGACCTGAATGATAAATATGGTAGTATATATGAATTCGCTGGTGCTCATAAGTTCCTTGGCTTTAACTTTGACGCAACAAACAACGGTTGGTGGTATAGAGAGTGGGCACCCGCTGCACATGCTTTATATCTAACTGGTGACTTTAACAACTGGAATAGAGATAGTCATCCTTTAAGAAAAATTGAAGGATCACTACATTGGGATGGTGTTTGGGAGATTTTCCTTCCAAAAGATGAATACAAAGACACGTTTGTACACGGAAGTTTTATTAAAGTAAGAGTTTTATCTCAGATCGGTGATCATGATAGAATTCCTGCTTACATTACAAGAGTGGTACAAGAACCAAATTCTCCAAACTTCAAAGGGCAATTATGGTTTAGTGAGGAAACGAATTTTGATTGGTCTGATGACAATTTTGAAACGGCATCAATCAAAAACCCAATTATATACGAGGCTCACGTAGGAATGTCCCAAGAAGAAGAAAAAATGGGTTCTTATGTTGAGTTTACTGAAAATGTACTTCCAAGAGTTAGAGATTTAGGATACAACTGTATTCAATTGATGGCCGTACAAGAGCACCCTTATTATGGGTCTTTCGGTTATCATGTTAGTAATTTCTACGCTGCAACTTCAAAGTTTGGTACACCTGAAGAATTGAAACAATTGATTAAAACGGCACACTCTATGGGTATTGCCGTGATCATGGATATTGTTCATTCTCATGCTGTAAAAAACCACAATGAAGGGATCAATGAGTTTGATGGAACAGTTTACCAATACTTCCATACAGGTGGTAAAGGTGATCATCCTGATTGGGATTCAAAGTTATTTGATTACAAAAAATGGGAAGTAATTCAATTCCTTGCTTCAAATGTTAGATATTGGTTAGAAGAGTTCCATTTTGACGGCTTCCGTTTTGATGGTGTTACTTCTATGATGTATCATCACCATGGTCATGCTGGCTTTGGTAGTTATGATGACTACTTCAATATGGGTGTAGATGTAGATGCAGTACGCTATTTACAATTAGCCAACGAAGTGGCTCATGAGATCAAATCTGACGTCATTTCTATTGCGGAAGATGTATCGGGTATGCCAGGCTTAAGTAGAGCGTCTGAGGAAGGCGGTGTAGGCTTTGATTACCGTTTGAGCATGGGTATTCCTGACTTCTGGGTAAAACTTCTTGAAGAACAGAAAGATGAAGACTGGAACGTTTGGGATCTTTGGAGCGTAATGCTGAACAGAAGAGCCAACGAGAAAGCGATTGCTTATGCAGAGTCTCATGATCAAGCATTGGTAGGTGATAAAACGATTGCCATGTGGTTAATGGATGCAGAAATGTATACAAGCATGGACAATGCAAGTGGTAGCCTTGTCGTTGACAGAGGTGTTGCCCTTCATAAAATTATTCGCTTCTTAACTTGTGTTCTTGGGGGCGATGGTTATCTTAACTTTATGGGTAATGAATTTGGTCATCCTGAATGGATCGATTTCCCAAGAGAAGGAAACGGTTGGAGTTACCAATATGCAAGACGTCAGTGGTCATTGGTAGAGAATGGATTCTTACGCTACCAAAAGCTAAATAATTTTGATGGTGCAATGGTTCACTTAGTAAGAGATCACAACTTATTAGAAGAGAACACTCCAGTGAACTTATTGAATATGGATACAGAAAATAAAACAATATGCTTTAAGAAAGGTGATCTTGTTTTTGTTTTCAACTTCTCTCCTACAAACTCACTTCCTGATTACAAATTTTATGTAGGTGATGAAGGTTCTTATGAAATTGTTTTATGTTCTGATGACGAACAATTTGGAGGACACGGTCGTGTAGACACCTCTAGTAAGTTCTTTACGGATGAAGATAAACATATTTCAATCTACAATGTAAACAGAAGTGCTGTTGTACTTAAAAGAGTAGATTAATTTAACTGTAAATTGAAAATATAAATAAGGCTGATTTGTACTGTAATAGTGCAAATCAGTTTTTTTTGTAATATGATTTGATTCGAACTAAGGCTTTGCTATACGTTATAAGTTAAAAACTTATTCGATAAACAGGTTCGCAGTGACGCTATCGCTTGACACTACGAACAGTCAGGTAAATTCAATATCTTAATCACATATAGTAAATGGTTTTGGTATATCAAATCCCATTTCTATAATCTCTTCATGTGACCAACTTCCTCCATTAACTGGGACTCTTAATGAGTCAGGAGCTATTCTTTTAGGAGAACTCATTGAAGGATTCATTGTCTGGAATTCAATAATTAGTTTTTTTGATACATTTTTACTATTAAATTCAGTGCTATAATATTCACTACCGATTCTATATTTATACCGCTTAGGATTCTTACCAGAGAATAGAGATTTCTTTGTAACATAACCAATTGTGTATCTCTTAGGAGAATAAAACTGATAATATAAAAAAATAATTATAGTCACTATATTAACAGTCACACCCAATATAACCTTACTCTTTTTATTTAATTTTAAATTCATTTTTAAAAAAAATTATCTGTTTGCATCTATCAAAAGTGCCTACCTCGAAGCTATTTAAGCTATTATCGTCCATTTTGTTTTCCAGAAATTTACATTTAGCAGTCTAAGTCGTCTTTCAATTTGCAGATGTTACTAGTTTAATTTATTTACCCCCTAACTTAATTGGTCTTCTCTTCAATCCAATTTCATCGGGACTTAAAGTTATCTTTTTGCTTCTTAAACCAACAATTTTGTTATGAAATTTTGGTGTTTTTATTTGTAATACTACTTCTTATTTATGCTTTTCTCCGGTTATAATATTTTTTTAGAAACTGCATCACCTACTAGGGCTTTACTATTTATTTCAAATTGGTTATAAGTTAAGTTACAAACTTATTCATAAACAGATTCGCAGTGACGCTATCGCTTGACACTACGAACAGTGAGGATTATAATAACCTTTTGTAGGGATGTTACATTGCAACGTCCACTGGACCACAAGAAAGAACTATATTTCTAATCACAAGTTTCACACACAACCCGAAAGATAAATCTACATTACCAAGCACAAAAAAAGAGGCTACCCAAAAGGATAGCCTCCACTCGACCATAAAACGAGTTATAGTGCGAAAATATGGTTAACTTCTAATTAGAAGTTGAAGTCTTGCTTGAATGCTTTCAAACCTAAGTACTTAGCAGTAGAACCTAATTTTTCTTCGATACGAAGTAATTGGTTGTACTTAGCCATACGGTCTGAACGAGAAGCAGAACCAGTCTTGATTTGACCACAGTTCAATGCTACTGCTAAGTCAGCAATAGTGTTGTCCTCAGTCTCACCAGAACGGTGTGACATTACTGAAGTATAACCAGCTCTGTGAGCCATCTCAACTGCAGCAATTGTTTCAGTTAATGAACCGATTTGGTTTACTTTGATAAGGATAGAGTTAGCAATACCTTCGTTGATACCACGCTCTAATTTCTCAACGTTAGTCACGAATAAATCGTCACCTACTAATTGTACTTTATCACCACAAAGGTCAGTCAATTTCTTGAAACCATCCCAATCGTTTTCATCCATACCGTCTTCGATAGAAGTGATACAGTATTTCTCAGCTAATTCAGCTAAGTATTGAGCTTGCTCTTCAGAAGTTTTGATACCACCTTTCATGTCACCAAACTTCTCATAGTTGTACTTACCGTCTACGAAGAATTCAGAAGCAGCACAGTCTAAAGCGATAGTGATGTCTTTACCGAACTCGTAACCAGCGTTTGCAACTGCAATTTTAACTGAATCTAAAGCATCCTCAGTTGAATCGAAAGCTGGAGCGAAACCACCTTCGTCACCTACTGCAGTAGAAAGACCACGGTCATGGATAACTTTCTTTAATGCATGGAATACTTCACAACCGATACGGATAGCATCAGTAAAGTTAGTTGCAGATACAGGTTGGATCATGAACTCTTGGAATGCGATAGGAGCATCTGAGTGAGAACCACCGTTGATGATGTTCATCATTGGAACAGGCATTGTGTTTGCAGAAACACCACCTACATATCTATATAAAGGAAGACCTAACTCAGCTGCTGCTGCGTGAGCTACTGCAAGAGAAACACCCAAGATAGCGTTAGCACCTAATTTTGCTTTATTTGGAGTACCGTCTAAAGCGATCATTGCTTGATCGATAGCGTTTTGCTCAAATACAGACGCACCGATTAATTCTTCAGCAATAATTTCATTAACGTTTTCAACAGCTTTTAAAACTCCTTTTCCAAGATAATCTTTACCACCGTCACGTAATTCAACTGCTTCGTACTCACCAGTTGATGCTCCTGAAGGAACAGCAGCACGGCCAATAGTACCAGTTTCAGTTGTTACGTCAACTTCTACAGTAGGATTACCTCTTGAATCAAGAATTTGTCTTGCGTGAACGTCTACGATTAAACTCATGTCTTCGTATTTTTTTTATTATTGATTTTTAAAACGATACAATACTAGGCAATGGAAACGGTTTAAAACATGACTATTGTCAGTCTACTAAAAAGACATCAATATGTTTCAATTAGATCATCAAATAATCCTTTGTTTTTGAAGGTGTTACTAACAAAAGAGTGAAATTAAATAGTGGAATATTAACAAAAAATTATTAATTTTTTTATTCAAGTGTACTTTTAACACCTTAATTTTCAACCTATTATACAAGTCTTGACCTAAAAACACGCTTTTTAGAACAAGGGTATTCACGTATATGAATTTATAGTAAATTAAAACTTAAACCCTCCTATAAAACGAAACTGAGTCAACATTAACTTTCGAATAATAGCTCTTTTTCTATCCTTTACTGATCCAAAAGTACTTTCAAATCCAACGTAGTACTTTTTAAGTTTAACCCCTAGCCCAATAGCGTTTGTAAATCCACTTGCTGGCTCGGTCAAAATATCAATATCCCACTCATCACTTTTAAAAGTGCTCAAAAAAGTTGGTCGTATATTCCAGTACCCTTCAATGGCTATATCATTTGTCAAAGCATAAGTCGCTAAAGGCCCCACTTCAACAAGAGCTACCTCAATAAAATTTAAATTTGATGTTTCTCTCGATTTTCTTCCATACGCGAAATCCAACCAATTCACATCAATTGCGATACCTAATTTATTATTTCTATAAACATACCAATGATTACCCAATTGAAAACCAATAGTAATTATACCATTATCTTTACCTACATAATCACGTTGTAATGAGTAGCTATCCCCTGTTATTGCCATATTAAACTCTAAGTCAAACCCGTTGTTAAAAATAGGTTCTTGAGAAAATGAATAAGAAGTCACCAAAACACATAATAAAAGTGTTGCTAATAGTTTGCTCATGATACAAAAAGTAAGATTAAAAAAGAGGAGTATTTTTTATACTTCCATCAAAAAAAGTAAGACAAACTTATTGTAAATAAACAAGATCTCAAAAATAAAACTGAGAGATAGAGTAAAATGCTTTTATAAAAAAATATCAGTAACCTACCTGGTTACTGATATTTCATTTTTTTGCATGAAAATGTATACTTCCTAGATTCGCTTAGAAAGTGATAATTTTCAGACGAAAAACATATATCAAAAAACGTTTCTTAATTTACCGCTACGGTTTTGTATTCTTATAAATACTCCCTAACGTCAATGACTTTCATGCCAGCTGCTTTGGCTGCTTGAATCCCAGGGTCTCCATCTTCAAACACTAAGCAAAAACGAGGCTCTACTCCCATTCGAATCGCACATTGTAAAAATGTCTCTGGATCGGGTTTAGGGTTTTCGACCTGATCGGCTCCAACTTTTACATCAAACCAATGGTAAACCCCTAGCGATGTCAATGTGTGTTCAATTAATTCATCAATATTTCCAGTACCAATTGCCATTGGCATTTTTCCGTAGTTTTCTTCTGCAATTTTGAAAACAGGCTCAATTGGCTTTACATCATCAATTAATTGGAGATACTCTTTCTCTTTCAAGTCTGCAAGCTTGGGCACATCCATTTCAATGTTGTGCTCTTTTCCAATTTTCTCAAGGATTCTTTCTGTTGACATCCCTGCCAAACTATAAAATTCTTCTTCAGTAAAGTCATACCCTACTGATGCTAATGTCTTTTTCCATGCTAAATAATGTGTAGGCATTGTATCAGCCAAAGTACCATCCATATCGAATATTAGACCTTGGATGCCTTGAGGAATCTTGATTGTTTTGCTCATTGTATTTTGATTTAAATTTTAGCAAAACTAAAGAAAAAAGGGAATATCTTTTCACGAAAACGCTATCAGTTATTTAAACTCGCTTAGTTCACTATGACTTTCTCTGTCCTTGTGTTACCCGAAAATGTCTTCACTTCCACTAAAAGAAGACCAACTCCATAAATCATAGGGATCTCCAAATAATTATTATCAGTTGAAAATTGCCCATATAACCTCCCTGTCGTATCAAATAGATTGACATCAAATCCATTGGTATTAGACAGAACATTTAATTTTTCACCATAGCGGATTGGGTTAGGATAAATTGTCAATTCAGGTACAACATCAGCATTTGAGATCGCACTAGGTCCGTAAATTGTTGTGGCTCCGTCAAAATCCACTTGCTTTAGTCTGTAATAGATAACACTTGCGTTTGGGACTTGCTCATCCAAATAATCGTATTTTAAAGGTACACTTGAGTTACCAGCACCTTCGATTGTTGCAATTCCGACCCAATTCTTTTTATCGATACTTCTTTCTACGATAAACTTTTCATTATTGATCTCAGTCGCAGTGGACCACTCAATCAAAACTTCGTTATTCTTTAATGTTGTCTTAAAATATAGGAGTTCTACAGGAAGATCATCTCCTGTATCAAAACATGAACCTCCTTCCGGCATGATATACTGTACACCATCCACATCTAATCTTACACCTTCTTTCCCACATATTGCATTTTTACCTTCAGCAATAAAATCAACATCTGTGATATGGGCACTGCCGTGAATCATTATTGACGCTCCTTCCTTCATTAAAAATTTAGATGATGTCAACTGTGCCGTAACGACATCAACCCTCACATCTTCATGAATGGTAATTGAAGACCAAATTAAATTGGCCGAAGTAATTGTTGTATCATTTTTAATATCAATTTCAGTCGTCCCAAAATTAGGTTTCACACCAACAGGTACTTCCTCTAAGTTTACACACGAAACTAGAAACATTAATGGAAGTAGAAAAAGATTGAAACACCTCATAGTAAAACAAGTTAGTAGATTAATATACATTGTAATGGATGTAATAAGTGCCAAACACACTCATTATTCAATTGTATACTATCTAACTAACTTGCCTCTTCTTCGTTTACCCTAAAAGCACCACAAATTTCCTAAAAAGGATCAGCTTATATTGACATCATATTAATAGGTAACCTTTGGCTAACTTCTTATATTTTTTCACCTGTTCATTTTCCCACTCTTCGTCTTTACCTAATATTCCTGACATGAGCTTTGCTACTTTTGGAGCCACTTTTATACTTGCTTTTGCATTTAAAAGCAAACAACGTGTTCTTCTCGCTAAAACATCTTCTAATGTCATTGCCATTTCGAATTCAGTACCCCAGTAAACATCCGCAAAAGTATAAGGAAGGTCTTTGTGTAATTTCTTTTTAAGTGAAGGGACATTTTCTGTCAATTGATCGATCTTCTGAAGATCATTTCCATAAACACTCCTCACATCTGAACGGTCCAAACCTTTTTTATAGCCATGGAGTAATACTTCTTTTGTGATACATTTTACAGCGGGCCATTTTCCTACTCTTTCAATCGTATCAACAGCATCTTCAGCCATTTGTCTATAGGTAGTCCATTTACCACCTACTATGGTAATTAGATTAGAATCACTCACCACAATTTTATGTGATCTTGAAATATTTTTAGTTTCAGCTTTTTGCTTTTTAACCAAAGGACGCAAACCAGCATAAACACTTTTCACGTCAGCTCTAGTCGGTGTTTTGTTGAGGTATTTTGCTGCAGTTTTAAGTATAAAGTCAATTTCATCTTCTAAGGCTCTAGGCTCATGAGATACTTTTTTCAAAGGAGTATCTGTTGTTCCAACTACTATTTTATCATACCACGGTACTGCAAATAGTACTCGACCATCACTCGTTCGGGGGACCATTATTGATGATGCTCCCTGTAAAAACTCTTTATCTAAAATAACATGAACACCTTGACTTGGACTCACCATTCTTTTGTGTTCTTCATTGTCCATTTTTAGGATTTTATCGACAAAAACACCTGTTGCATTGACAATTATCTTTCCCTTGACCTCAAAAGCTTCTGCTGTAAGCATGTCTTTGACATGTACTCCACTTACTTTCTCGTCATCATTTTTGATTAATCCCGTTACCTTCACATGGTTTAGAATCGTCCCACCATAATCACTAATAGTCAATGCTAATGTCATGGCATATCGTGCATCATCAAACTGTCCATCATAATACCTTACTCCTCCAAGGAGTCCTTCTTGATTGAGGTTAGGTATATGTTCAATAGTTCTTTCTTTAGAAATCATTTCTGATGGGCCTAGTCCTAATTTACCAGACATAACATCATATACTTTGAGTCCGGTTGTATATAAAGGAGCATCCCACCAATCATAAACAGGTACAATAAACTTTTGATCATGAACTAAGTGAGGAGCATTTTCTTTCATTAGACCTCTTTCTCTAAGTGCCTCTCTTACCATCGCCACATCACCTTGCTTAAGGTATCTTACTCCTCCATGTGCTAGTTTTGTACTTCTACTAGATGTGCCTTTTGCAAAGTCATGTTGTTCGAGTAACAATGTCTTATAACCTCGTAGACAACTATCTAGCGCTGTACCTAAGCCCGAAGCTCCTCCTCCAATAACAATTACATCATATTCTTCGAGTGCTTTAAGCTCACTAAGCATCTTATCCCTGTTCATCATATCTTAGTATTAAAGTGTATTTTTATAGTCTTTTGTAAAAGTAATTTAATAAGATTCTCCTCTTTTTTGATTTATTTTTATATTTTTATTAAACAAATTAACCCTTAATTAGTAATTGTAATATTACATTAACTTATCCACTCTTACAGTAAACTACATGTCAAAATTTAGGCAAATTACTTTTATTCTCTTCAGTCTGCTCTGCGCCACTTCTTTATATGGACAATCAAAAAATTACACCTTAAGTGGTTATATCAAAGATGGAGCAACTGGCGAATCTCTTATTGGTGCGACCGTTTACACTGCTGAATTAAAAGCGGGTGTTGTCACGAATGATGATGGTTTTTTTTCATTGACACTTCCCGAAGGAGAGTATACCGTTAAGTCAACCTATGTTGGTTACAATAGCTTTTCCAAAAAGATAAAACTCAATGGAAACAAAAAATTAAACATCGAATTAATTGGAGCAAAGACTGAATTAGATGAGGTTTTAATTACTGGAGAAAGAGAAGATGCAAATGTCACTGATGTACAAATGAGTACACAAAAAATGGACATTGAGACAATGCTCAAAATTCCCGCTCTTCTTGGTGAAATTGATGTTATTAAATCGATTCAATTGTTACCGGGGGTGAGTTCTGTTGGGGAAGGTGCCACAGGTTTTAATGTAAGAGGTGGTGGAATTGGACAAAATCTAGTTTTATTAGATGAAGCTCCTGTTTTTAACTCTTCTCACCTGTTTGGCTTTTTCTCTGTCTTTAACCCTGATGCTGTAAAAGATGTAAAACTTATTAAAGGCGGTATTCCTGCTCAATATGGAGGTCGAATTTCTTCGATTTTAGATGTTAGAATGAAAGATAGTAATCCTGAAAAGCTGAGTGTAAATGGTGGAATTGGTGTAATTTTTAGCCGTTTAAGCGTGGAAGCTCCGATCATCAAAGACAAGATGTCTATCTTAGTTGCAGGTAGAAGGTCGTACATTGATATTTTGGCGAAACCATTCCTTGAAGAAGACTTGAGAAGCTCAAAATTCAATTTCTGGGACCTTACTGCTAAAGTGAATTATGACTTAAGTGAAAAAAATAAGATTTACCTTTCGGCCTATTGGGGAAGAGATAACTTTGGAGATGCAGAATCTTTTGACTCCGGCTGGGGAAATATAACAAGTACTTTCAGATGGAATCACCTGTTTAATGATAAGTTGGTACTGAACACCGTGGCCTACCTATCAAACTATGATTATAATCTCAATTTCAGACAAAATGCAACAGATGCTTTTGATTGGAAATCTCAAATAAAAACCTATTCAATCAAACCAGAATTCACATGGTATTTAGGAAAAAACAATACCATTACAATGGGTGCACAATCAATTTATTATGATTTTTCTCCTGGTACTACTTCCGCTATGAGTGGAGGGCAAGAACTTCCTCCTTTTGAGTTACAAAATCAGTTTGCACTTGAAAACGCACTTTATATTGGAAACGACCAAAAGCTATCAGACAAAATCACGGTACAGTACGGCCTAAGGTGGAGTTCATTTACCTATTTAGGTCCTGTCACCACCTATGAATACGAAGAAGCTGTTATTCCAAATACGAGAAGAGACCCTGTAGAAAATTCCGAAAGAGTGTATGGCGATTGGGAACCTGTTGAAACCTACTTCAGTCTTGAACCAAGGCTCGCTATAAAATATCAGCTGAATGAGAAGAGTTCTATTAAAGCCAGTTTCACTCATATGGCTCAGTACATTCATCTTATCTCAAATACTTCTGCGGCATCACCACTTGATGTATGGTCTCCAAGTACTAACAATATTGTTCCGCAAAGAGGAGAGCAATACGCTTTGGGGTATTTTAGAAATATGAAGGACAATACTTTTGAGTTTTCTACAGAAGTATATTATAAACCAATGCGTAATTTGATTGATTACATCAATGGCGCCGATCTACTTCTAAATCCATATTTAGAGGGTGATTTATTGAATTCTACAGGTAGAGCTTATGGTTTGGAAGTTTACTTAAGAAAGAAAAAAGGAAAATATACGGGTTGGCTTAGTTACACCCTTGCAAGGTCTGAACAGATCACTGAAGGGATAAATCAAAGTCAATACTACCCTAGAAGATTTGATCAAGCACATAACTTAACGCTAAGCAATTTTTATGAGCTGAATGATCGATGGTCTTTTGCTGCTAATTTTTCACTAATCAGTGGAACACCTACTACTTTCCCTACCAATCAATTACAAATTCAAGGCTACGGAATCCCTCATAATGTAGATGATGTTAGAAATAATCAGAGAATTCCTTATTACCACAGGCTAGATATATCTGCCACTTTAAAAGGAAAGAAAAAACCTAATCGAAGATGGGAACATTACTGGATCTTTGGTGTCTACAATACTTATGCTCGCAAAAATCCTTATTCAATTTATTTCTTACCTTCAGATGAAAGACCTGAACAAGGAAAGCCGGCACCAAATGAAGCTATTCAATTCTCTGTGCTAGCAAATATCATCCCTTCTGTTTCATTCAACTTCAAATGGTAAAAAATGAGAAATAATAAATTATATATCGTCACTATACTTTCACTCTTACTTTTTGGATGTGAGGATGTCATTACGATAGATCTTCCACAAGGAAAAACTCAAATTGTAGTAGATGGCTTCATTAATAATAAGTTTGAGAAGCAAAGAATTAGACTTATCAACACTAATGGTTATTTTGATCCTAATACTCCTCCATTAGTTGAAAATGCAAATGTAAGAGTGATCGATTTGGTCAACAATAAAACCATCACATTTACCTATGAAAGTGACGGTTACTATACTTGGACTCCTCCAACGGAAGCTGACACACTGATAGTAAGACAAAGACCCGCTGATTTTGATAGAGATGGTGATGGCAGGTACGACAACTATTACAAATTAGAAGTCGATGTCAATTTCCAAGAACAGGATTTAGCCTTTGAGGCTTACACTTCACTGGAGAGAGTACCCCCTATTGATTCTCTAATTTTTAAAACATCAAGAGAAGAAAAAGAAGAAGATGAAAAAATCACTGCAGAGTTATGGGCAAAAGATTATGCAGGACCAAATGACTGTTATTGGATCAAAACTTTTAGAAATGGTGATTTCCTCAATAAGAGTAATGAATTACTAATTGCATTCGACATCACTCCTGGAAGAAGTGACTTTGGTGATATTCTTACAGAAGACACCTATTTCATCCCTCCTATTCGTGGCGGCATTAATCCTTCTAGAAGTGAAGAAGAAATTGAGAACAACGCACCTCTTTATCAGATTGGGGATTCTGTATATTGTGAAATTCACTCTATCACTGAAAATGCTTTTGATTTTTTAAGTCAATCAAGAACTCAGATGTCAAATGGAGGACTTTTTGCTAGACCATTAGCAAATGTCCCTACCAATATTATTCCCACAAATGACCAAAGTGAAGGTTTAATCATTGGTATTTTTTGTGGTTCCGCAATATCTTACAAAGGACATCGTATTACTACTAAACCTCCTTATGAAGATTAAAGGATATATGGAGGTTATTTAGTCTAAAATTTTTTGATATGTCAATAGAGCAAGAAGTAGATAAATTCACACCTACCCGAGAGAGAGTTGAAAGTTATTATTATGAAAACTTTAAAAGATTAGATAGAGCAATGCAATACACCCTTATTGGGTCATTTATTTTAGCTATTGGATTGTCTTTTGAATCGGGAAATTGGATACTAGCCTTAGCTTTAGCAACTGTAAGTACGTTTGTCTACTTCATTTTTTTATATAGTTCTACAAACACATCATCAACACGATATATTTTAGCGTTTACCTTTTTCCTTTTTCAAGTACAGTACCTTATGGTGTCTCCACAAACACCTTATGGTCAGTTTGCTTTCTTTGGGATTCTTGCACTATTATCGCTCTATCAAAATATAAATTTGCTCACGGTCTATTTTATGCTGACTGTACTAATGTATGTATCATTAGTACTACTTGGCTCGGACATGTGGCTCACTCAGATTTATCAAGAAAGCTTAACTACTAAATCTTTCAAAGGTATTGTTTCCATCCCATTAGTAGCTTTGAGTTTCTATCTAGCCTGTATTTTTATTGCGAATCAACTTAAAAAGCAAAGTTTTAGAAATGCACGTTATGCTATTTTCCTTGAAGATCAGATGCATATTGATGAGAACACAAAGCTTGCTCAAGACATCGAAAACGGAAAACTATACGAAGATTATAATATTCATGAAAACGACATCCTAGGAAATTTATTGATTTCAATGCGTAATCAAGTTAGGATTCAAAAAGAGGATGTTGAGAATCAAGGATGGATTGCTTCTGGTTTATCTTCCATTAGTGAGTTATTACTCTCCGTTAAAGATATCAAAAGGCTTTCCACGAAGACACTTCGAGAAATCACCGAATACACACAATCAGCAATTGGTGCTTTTTACCTTTATAATGAAGAAAAAGATTGCCTTGAAATTACGGCATGTTACAGTCAGCATAGAAGAAAAAAAGTAGGTGATGTCTATAAAAAAGGTGAAGGACAAGTGGGTGAAGTATTCCTAAAAAACACACCAACACTCATCACTGATATACCTACGGACTACACTCCTATTCAATCAGGCTTAGGTGAAGCAATTCCAAAAAATATCTTCCTCGTTCCATTAGCCATTAAAAACGATGTGGTGGGTGTCATTGAGTTAGGATCATTGAGAGAGTATAATCCTCAAGAAAAAGCATTACTGACAGAAATAGCACCTTCTATCGCCCTTACGATTCGTACAATTCGATCCACCCTCAGAACGAATCAGCTTTTGGACGACGCTCAGAAAACCAACCAAGAACTGAAAGAAAAAGAGGAAACGCTAAGTGAGAACATGAAATTACTTGAAGAGACTAAAAAAGAAATGGAGGTCAAACAAGTACAGCTTGAAGCACAAGAAGAAGAAAGTCTTTTATTCTTCGAAAGAGCAATGGATGCTATGATCGCTTTTGATGAAGAAGGACAAATATTGAAACTAAACCCTGCCGCATCACATATCTTTCAAATAGGTATTGTATCAGACGGAAGAAATATATCAGAATTACTTGGTAAAAGCTACGATAGAGCCATAAACAACAGAAGGACAATGAAACTTAAACGTTCTTCCGGTGATGTGTTTACAGCTTTAATTTTCATTACTGAAATCAAGAATAATGAAGGGGTAAGAAGAATTGCCTACATCCAAGACATCTCTGATCAAGACAAAAAAGAAAAAGAACTTCGTATTTTATTAGATAAAGCACAACTAAAGAACGAACAATTAGTTATACAGGAGAAGACAATGAAAGAAAGCTTGAGCCTTATGATCAGCACAAAGGAAGAACTCAATAATGCGAAAAAGAAAATCGTAGAGCTTGAACTTGAAATTGGTCGGCTTCACCAACAAATAAAGAAGAACTCTTAGTTATTATTATATTAGATGGACAAACAACTCTTTAAAGACGCGATGAGGCACCTTGCTGCTACCGTAAATGTAATCTCTACAGATGGTGATGCAGGAAGAAATGGTATTACAGCAACAGCTGTCACTTCGCTCTCCGACACTCCCCCAAGCTTATTAGTTTCAGTCAACAAAAATGGAGAATTCCATGATCAAGTGTTGAAAAACAAAAAATTCTCTGTGCATATTTTGAGAGAAGATATGTCAGAAATTTCGAATTGTTTTGCAGGCTATAAAGGATTTCAAGGAGAAGAAAAATTTCAACTTGGCACATGGGATATCTCAGATGAAAGTCGTGTATTGGAAAATGCACTTGCAAACATTGAGTGTGAATTAACGGAAGCTCATGATGGTTATACACATAGTATTTTCATTGGGAAAATCACGGATATAAAAACAACTGAAAATCACGACGATAAGCCTTTACTGTACAGTCAAGGGCAATATACTACGGTTCAAAGTTAGATTTTCGATATCGAAATATTGAAGTAAGAATAAGGTTCTGCTTCAAAAATAAAGAAAGCTCAATAATAATTGGGCTTTTTTTATACCCTATTTTTTGATGAAAAATGGGCAATATTAGATTAATATAATTTTAAGTATTTCTTTCAAAAAAGATAATTTTTATACAAATTTGCACAATATCAAGATAGACCTTAATTCATTAATTAAAAAAAAGATAAAAAAATGCTTGATTTTAAGATCCATTATTACTTTATTTAAGTATTGGAACTAATATATAACTATAAACTACATGGTTATTCTCCTATTATTACACAAAAAATTGATTATAAGTAATAGAATAAAATTGCACATTTTGTATAACCGATGTCTAAACCCATATGCCTAAGTAGGTAGTAGTTATTTCTCCTTTTTAATTACAATGACTATGATAGAAGATTACAACAAAATCATTGAATCGTTAAACATTAAGTTTATCCGTTCAAACAGTTTAAACGTTATCCGTTCTGTAAAAGTCTCTAACTTTTATGATGTCCAAAACACCCTTATTCAAGTTAAATCAGGTGATATCACAGTGAACGAGAACGAAGTAGCTCGTGCCGGAGACCTTGTTTTTATTCCTGGAGGTAAATCTATTGAGATTGCTTTTGGTAATTCTAATACTACAGAGGTTACGAATGAGAGCTTTATCAACGATAGAGACTCTTACTTGAGAAAAATTAATGATGATGTTTCATTGCATACCATTCACACAAGTTTCACGTCAGTTACATTTGACGCAAAAGCTTTTGACTCAGTGAATTTCTTTAACTCTCTTGACATCCCTCCTTTCATTATTCCAAAACACGAGGAGATCAGCGAAGCTATTGACAAGATATATAAAGAATCTTTAGGTGATAAACCTGGAAGAGACCGAATTGCGACGAATATCACTGAATATGCAGTGATTGAAGTCTTTAGACATGTACTAGAAAAGAAATTGTTTGTGGAACAAATTGCCACAAATAGCAATTACTTTAAAGATCCTCGATTGATTGATATTTTCAACTTCATCAAGGATAATATATCAAGTGATCTATCTAACAAGATCCTTGCAAACGTAGCCAATGTATCCGAAGATTATGTAGGGCAATATTTCAAAATGTTGACTGGTATTAACCCTCAAGATTACATTGAATACCAAAGAATGGAAAAAGCAGTTGAATTGCTTCGTACATCAAGAAAGAGTATTCGTGCCATCGGGTCTGAGGTGGGCTATAAAGACACCGCCTATTTCTGTAGACGATTCAAAATGATGTTTGGTATCCCTGCAGGAAAAATGAGAAGAAGAGATTCATTAATGAATGTATAAGCTCTTTTTTACAAGAAATTCTCAAAATGGAGGTCCTCATTAAAGGACCTCTTTTTTATGTTTAATAGTTTATTACGTACTTAACACCAAGCCAAAATAAACAAAACATTAAAAAATTGGTTATTGGTAACATATAACATTTATTCTATTCTGAATCTAAATTTTATCTGTATTTTTGTCGCAAACAAGCATTCCAATGAAAAAAGAAGATATTCAAACATATAACTACTGCGACAATATTAACGCGTATCAAAGAAGGCAAACCGTAATCGTTAATATTGGAGGAGTTCCTATGGGAGGAGACAACCCTATTCGAATTCAATCTATGACTACTGTTGACACAATGGACACTGAAGGGTCAATCGAAGAAATTATAAGAATGGTTGAATCAGGTTGTGAATATGTAAGAATCACGGCTCCTAGTAAAAAGGAAGCTGAAAACCTTCAAGAAATAAAAGACGGATTAAGAGCTAGAGGTTACAACGTGCCTTTGGTGGCAGACATTCACTTTACTCCAAATGCTGCCGAAGTAGCGGCCAAAATTGTTGAAAAAGTCAGAATCAATCCTGGTAACTATGCCGATAAGAAGAAATTTGACTTTATCGAATACGACGATGCTACTTATCAAGCAGAACTAGATAGAATTAGAGAGAAATTTATACCACTTGTTGAAATCTGTAAGGAACACGGTACTGCCATGAGAATTGGTACAAACCACGGTTCACTTTCTGATCGTATCTTAAGTAGATATGGAGATACTCCACTTGGAATGGTGGAGTCAGCTTTAGAATTCCTAAGAATTTGTGATGAATTAGACTATCACGAAATTGTGCTTTCTATGAAAGCTAGTAACACACAAGTGATGGTACAAGCTTATAGATTGTTGGTTCAAAAAATGGAAGAAGAAGGTTTAAAACCTTATCCTCTACATTTAGGAGTAACGGAAGCGGGTGACGGAGAAGATGGAAGAGTAAAATCTGCAGTAGGGATTGGAACGTTATTAGAAGATGGACTTGGTGATACGGTAAGAGTATCCTTGACGGAAGCTCCGGAGGCTGAGGCCCCTGTTGCTGAAGCCTTAATCAAAAGGTATGACAACAGAAGCACTGAAAGCAAATCAATCAACACACCAATTACATCGTCACCAAAAAATCCTTTCAAATATGAAAGAAGAGTAACCAAAGAAGTAGCTACATTTGGTGATCATAATGTCCCTAGAGTCATTGCTAATTTTTCTCAAATTGAGGAAATCACCATGAAGAACCTAAAAGTGATAGGACATCACTATTTACCTGCAACAGACAAATGGGCTATGAGTGATCATGGAGCAGACTATATCTATACAGGTAAAAAAGCACTTCCTTTTATGGCCCCTAATGGCCTAAAAAATATCGTTGATGCATCTTCATGGAATTCAACGGAGGACACCTACCCTCTTTTTGAACTAGATCAGTATTTGAATAGCGAAGAGGTACACCAAGAGCTTAATTTTGTAAGAGTCTCTTTTGAAGCTATTGATGAGGCTACCTTAACCTCATTAAAACAAGCAGAAAATGTAGTGCTTATCATTCATACTGAAAACGCTCATGCTATGCCTGAGTTGAGAGCATTATTATTTAAGCTTTACAGTGAGGAAATTAAAATTCCAGTAGTGATTGAGAGAAGCTATGAAAATCTTACGGATGATCAACTGCAACTTTATAGCTCTACTGATATTGGTGGTTTATTAATCGATGGATTAGGAGATGGCGTAATGCTTAGCACCACACACACTCTTGAAGCTACTGAGTTTTGTAATCGATTATCATTTGGTATTCTGCAAGCCGCAAGAACACGAATGACAAAAACGGAGTACATTTCATGTCCATCTTGTGGTCGAACATTATTTGACTTACAAGAAACGACTGCAATGATTCGTCAGAGAACAGATCACTTGAAAGGTGTCAAAATTGGCATTATGGGTTGTATTGTAAATGGCCCTGGTGAAATGGCTGATGCCGATTACGGTTATGTTGGTTCTGGTAAAGGAAAAATTACGCTTTATAGAGGACAAGAAGTCGTAAAAAGATCAGTTCCTGAAGCAGATGCTGTAGATGAATTAATCAAACTTATTGATGAGGATGGCAATTGGTTTGCACCTCAACAAGAGGTAGTTCAATAATATATAGCTATACAATAAGGGTTAAAGTCATATTTAACCCTTATTTGTTATAGTAATAATTGAATTAATTTAATTTACTTACATCATTATAAACAGATAATATAGTGATCGGTATGTTATCTGTTCTCAAATTTTTATCTTAAACTAGTAAAAATTTGCTTTAATATATGCCCATAACATTTGCTCATCCTAGTGCAGTTCTACCACTTTTCAGGTATTCCCATTATTTATCTGTCTCAGCTCTTATCATTGGAAGCATGATTCCAGATTTTGAGCATTATCTTCAGCTTCAGCAAAGTGTAAAACTAGCTCACACTTTTATTGGCATTTTTCTTTTTAATTTACCTGTAGGAATATTGGTATACTATATCAATAAATTATTTTTCAAACCTGTATTAAGAAGGGTTACTCCTATTCGTTTCAAAAGACGTCAAATAAGAACCAATTATTCATTTTTTCAAATTCTAGTTTCAATAACAATAGGCATTGCCACTCATTTTTTCCTTGATGCTATCACAGGTGAAGAAGGCTTTTTTGTAAAAGACCTACCCTATCTCATGGACGAGGTTTACATCACACCTTCTTTTAAAATGAATATTCATAATATTATATGGGTAAGCGTTTCATTGTTTGGAACAGCACAATGTGTTTGGTTGGCGATTACTGCATTTGACTTTAAAAATAGTTTGAAGAAGGTGAAACTGAGTGAGTGGTTCCCCTCTTTTTGGTTGGAATTATTTTGTATACTTATTATTATAATATTCATACGTAATCTAATTCTCCCTCCACCATTGATCTTGTGGGATTGGGGAATTGCTATTGGCGGTGCTTTTTTCTACGCTCTAACTTTCACTTGTTTTAGATGGCGTTACTTTTTGAAAATGATTAGAAGATAATAAGTACAAAATCAAAAATAAAAGGGATTGTATTTTTCAACACAACCCCTCCTTGAAAGTATAAAATGATGGATAAATATTTATGCTAGCATTAATATTCCCACTTGAATCAAACCAATAAAGAAACCAAGAACGGCTCCCATAATCTCTATAAAAGTAAGCTCTTGCTTAATAACTGACATCAATAAATCTTCAAACTTTGCATCCGAAAAATCCATGACTTTTTCATAAACCACTTGCTCGATACTAATACTTGAAATATTTGCTCCAATATCATCCAGCAGTTTCGGCACCATCTCTTTTACAGAATTTTCCATTCCAGTTCTAATTTGCTGAATAATCGCATCACCACCAAACATTTGTAGCATAGGTCCAAACTGCGTTGCTTTTTCATCAACAAATTCGTTGACTCTGACCATAATTGCCTTAAATAGTTTTTCCTGATTCTCTTCTGTTTTTAGCTTATCTAAAATCATATCAGGTGTAAAGAGATCCTTCTCAACGATTATTCCAAGTCTCCTTGCCAAAGTTTTCTTTCTTCTTGGAAAGACACCATGTAAGGTAAAAAACAATATCTTAATTGGTTTCCTTGGATGGAAGAGCATTTTAATTGCTACATAATTTGTAATCCATCCAATCCCAGCAGAAATCACTGGAAACATCCACATTAAATAAGAACTCATTAATTATCTTCTTTAAGAATTTGATTTAATTTTTGATATAAAATAGCAGTGGGCAAACCCATTACTGTAAAATAAGAACCTTCTATTTTCTGAATCATGGTCATACCTATCCATTCTTGAATACCGTATGCACCTGCTTTATCAAAAGGTTGCTTTTCATTGATATAATAATTCAGCACTTCTTCACTCATCGGAAGAAACGTTACTAAAGTACGATCAGTAAATGACACTTCTTGAGTACTTGTTTTTATACAAACAGCAGAATAAACAGTATGTGAATTCCCTGACAGACCTTGAAGCATTGTCTTAGCCTCTTCAAAATCTTTTGGTTTACCTAACACATCACTTTGGTTTACCACCACAGTATCCGAAAAAATGGCAATTTCGTTTTCTTTCAAATCATCAAACGCCTTTGCTTTTTGCTTTGCAATATATTCAGCTACCTCCTCGGGTGGAAGGGTATCAGGATACGATTCATCAACCTCTCTTACTTTTATCTCAAATGGAATATCCATATCTGATAACAGAGAAGCCCTACGCGGACTTTTTGAAGCTAAAATTATTTTTTTACCTTTTAAATCTATCATTTAGGTATAAATTCTCTTTGTTGTTCAGTTTTCGAAACTCAAAAATAATAAATAACTATAGATCCCTAAAAAAGTTTAGAATATCTATTATGCAACGTTCTAATAATGATTCCTTTTCATCCGCCGCATATTCTTTGTAATACACTTGCTCACTCCCTTCTACTATTTTCATTTTCAAAGCAATAGAATCGTTCACTACAGTATATCTACCTTTTATCCGATAAACATCCTCTCCTTTTGCAAAAGGCGAAAAAGTAAAATAATTATAGCCACTATTCAACCCCTCAGACAATCTCAGAAGCCTTTCATCAATCATCTTTGATATACCTTCATGATCCAACCAAGAACTATCCTCTTCAATTGCTGTTGAAGTCACCCTTGATAACGCAGTTGAAATATTAATATTACTTTTCAAATCATCCGTAACTCTTCCAATATCAAAACTATCACCTCCTTCAGGAATTCTCATTTCTGGTTGCTGAGATGCCCCGAATCGCTCGGCCAATCTTGGTACTTCATCGACGGCATTACCAAACATCATTTGTACATCTACAAACTCCCCTTTTCTAAGGTTACCTCTTTTTAAATAATCCAATAATGCATAAGTCAACAACCCTTGGCCGTACATTGTCGATTCATAGCTTACTTTATCTGCTGCAGACCCCGCTAAAAGATACATTCCAGACCTAGATCTCACTCGCTCTAAGGCTCTCAATCGAACAGACTCATCATCAACATTTCTCATCGCAATAATTGTCTCTGCAAACTTCCCCGCATTACACGCATCCATGATAAAAACTTGTCTTGTGACTGGAATTTTTTTCATCCAATCCAACCATTCTTTCCCTGCAATAGTATAATTATCTCTAATAGATTGATCTTTAAGATCTGCTGTGATCATATCTTTGGTAAGGTAGTAGAAATCTTCTTCCCCATTTTGTTCTTGTAATGCCATTCCATGCCCTGCAAGGAAAACAAAAAGTACATCGGATGGATTTGCCAAAGACTGAAGACTATCAAAGCTGTTTTTAATATTTTCCTTTGTGGGTTGATAAAGAGGATCTTCAGCATTAGTCGAAAATAAATCAACTCTTACTCTATGTTCCCCAAATAATTCCGAGGCAGATTCTTTGATGGATGAAGCTATTTTTTCAGCGTCATCTGCGGCATACTTTAGATCTAAAGTAGTTCCTCTGTAATCCGATACACCAATTACAATTCCATAAAAAGAAGGAATTTCCTTTTGAGTATTCTTAGATTTATGTCTGATCGTTAAGCCTCTTCCTGACAATGTTCCTTCTTTATTTTCTACCTTAACTGTGATATTATTGAGTGCATCACCATTTTGGAATAAATAACTTAAGGTGTCCATTGGCACCACATATTTAATCGTCTGACTCTTTTGCTTAAGTATATTTAAGTTTAAGTGATTAACATCAATAGCCATTTTATAAGGTGTCACGTCATCCAAAACTTCTTTGTTATTAACCATAACGGCTACTTTACCAATACCTCCACCTCGATCAAACACCTCAATATAAAGCTTATCATTTTTAGTGTATAAATTCGCTTCTGGATATAAAGATACCGTACTCAAGAAAGGAACTTCACGAAGCGGTTGCCCATTGAAGAGTTTTGTTCCCAAACCAGGTTCCCAATACATCCCTTGCAACTGTGCAATATCAATGATTTCGTTATCCACTACATAATACAAATTACTCATATTAGTTTCTGAAGCATCAAATAAACCAGAATAATGCTCTACTACCCATCCTACATCTCCATCAGACAATACAGCCCCAAATCGATTGGGCGATTCTAAATCCCAAATACCAACAGCAAAATCATTAGACAAGGTTACAAATACTTGTTTTCCTGGAAAATCAAAAAGCTCAATAATATCTCCATTATTCTGTGGGTATTTATAAACTTGATTTTTCAGATCACTGGAATAAGAAGTCAAGTCTCCACTTTCTTCTGCTAGCAATATATATTTCCCATCAAAAGTAAATGCAATACTTTTAACAGAATGCTTAACCTCTATTTGCTGTGCTATTTCTCCATTCCTAAGATCATACAAAAGTAATTTATGATTACCACCAACTAATAAAGATTGACCATCAAGACTAAAAGCCAATTTATTAATATGTCGATCACTCACTCTGATCTTTTGTATGACTTTAAAATTATTTTTAAGATCCAACACATGTACAGAACGATTGCTTAACCCAACGGCTACTTTGGTACCATCTAATGATATGTCTAAAGAAGTTATAGTATTGAAGGAGCTAAATACAGTTTTTGATTGTTGTAATTGATTGAGATTTTGTAAGATAAGATCACCTCCATTATTCACCAAAAATGCTAATGAGTCAACAGGGTGTAATTTTGAAAGAATAATAGGATAATCAAACTTCCTAGAAGACAGCAATTTATAATTATTTTGATGATTCCAAACTTTGAGTGTACTATCTAAAGAAGTTGTAATAAGTCGTCCTTTCCAATTAAAGAAGATAGATGAAATTGCTTTTTGATGTGCTTTCCACTTCTGTAAATCACCTCTACTTCCTGATTCCCAAAGCCTAATATTACCACTTTCAGAAGAAACCGCAATTGCGTTAGAAGTTAGAGACGCTGAAAACCCAATTGCTTTATCTAATATTGGTTTCCATGCTGCTTTCAATCGACGTCCTTTAATTTCCCATAGAGCAATTTCTCCATTTTTATAGGCAATCACTGCTAACTCTCCTTTTCGATTAAAAGCATTTGTTACGATCTCACGGTCTTCAAAGGTAGATACTAACTCTAAATCATTTCCAACAACCTTGTAATAATAAGCATGGTTTCCATGAGAAGTGACTATCAATCGATCCACAGAATGAGAGTAAGTTATCGATCGCACAGCATTGTTATCCGGTAAACGAATAGGGTCATTTATAGCATTATTTTGCTGATTCCATACCCTTAATGTTCCATCATAACTACCAGAAATAAGTATTTTTTTATCATGAATGTACCTTAAGTCAGATACCCAATCTTCATGTAACTTTTTGGTAGATTTAAGTTTTTTTTGAGTGGAGTTCCATATTTCCACTTCACCGTTATACTTACCAAAAGCAGTCCACGAACCCGACCTCGGTTTTGTAATAAAACAAGAAATACCTCCTGTCATTTCACTTGTCCAACCATTCACCTTTGAGTCATCAGATTGCCAATCCCAATGGAAAATATTACCACGTGCATCAATAAAAACAATGACATTTTTTTGAAACTTCGCCTCTACTACAGGCTCATTCAACTCTTTGAGTTCAGTTAAAAGCACCCCTGTCTTCGTCTGCCAAACTCTTACTTTATGATCAGCACCAGAGGAAACAATGTATTGTTTATCAGTAGAAAGAGCAATATCAGTAATCCCAATTTCATGAGCATTGATAGTTCTCAGTAAACGTTCTTGTTGTAAGTCCCAGACCTTAATTTTCTTATCCTTCCCTGCAGAGATGACTAAAGAAGCATCTTTACTAATGTCTAAAGACGTCACTTCCCCAAGATGACCTTGAGAAAACGTCAGTGTAATGTTAGAAGACTGAGAAAATAAAAAGTTTGAATAGCAAAAAAGAAGGCCAAACAAAATTATCAGCCTTCTTTTTTCTATATGATTTTCAATGAAGTACATATCACATTGTTTAATTTACAATGTAAATATAACCAGGAATCTATTGCTAAAGATATTATTTAGTGAATTTTTCCCACACTCTTTCGTGGAAATAGTATAACACCATTTTTGAAAACACTTCAAATGAGCCAATTGATACAGCCATTGTTATTTCACCAGTGACAAAATACGAAATCACCATTGTATCGACAGTACCTACAGCACGCCAAGATACTGATTTCGCAACGCTCACCCATTTTGGTTGTTTGTTGTTTTTATCCTTCACTGCGGAGTCGCTTTCTTCGATTCTTTTCTCGAAAACTTTATCTACAAACATTAAGTTATTAGTTTAATTTTAAAAGTAACACATTTACTCTAGTGGATTACTAGGCAATTATAGAAATAAGTTTACACTTTTCAAAAAAAGAAGCTTATGTTTTAGTGAAAGAGGATGTTTTTATAAAATAAATTTAGATAAAATTGTATAATTCGATGTATTTGATTTAATTAACATTTAATTGAATATAGCTACCAATTAGCGTCGATACTAATATACTTAACAAACTAATGAGAAAAAGGAAAAACTATCCTGGTGAACAGCGAGAAGTAGGGACAAAAGACTACAGCTTAATCCTGGGTAACTTGATGAATTATCGTAATCAACTAATGAGAGAAAATGAAGAGCAGCGTATGGGATTCATTTTTTCAAAAATTGCTGAGAAATTAAAAGAACTTGGATGTTTACGAGCTTCGAACACTGTAAAAAATAGAGTTGGCCGGAAAAAGTTAGGGCTTTATCAAGACATTACTCAAAAGAAAAAAGAGGAAGTAATTGAAATCACCAACAAATACTGGCATGAGGCAAAAGATAGACATGAAGCCGCTAAGGAAAAAAATAAAAAAGCAGCTAAAAAAAGTTCAACAGCACTGACAATTTAATTTTTTTTTAATATCTCTCCTCATCTATCATGCTTGTCAAACTACAACTAAAGAATTCTCCAAATCAGGTGATCGTTGATGATCATGTTTATGAATTTTTAAGAGACAATCCTTACTACAAAAGCCTAGACTTTATCTACAACCTTAGGGAACATTCTTCAGGCAGAGCAGTTTTCCAAAAATCTTGGAAACAGAGTGATGGTAAATACAAAACTGAAACCATTTATCTTCACAAACTTATAGCTGAAAAATATTTAGATGAAAGTACAAAGGGAGACTACACCTTAATTCGTATTATTAATGGTAACAAGTTAGATTGTCGAATTAAAAACCTGACGTACTCGAACCGATCTATTATAAAAAGAAACACACCCTCTAAACATAATAAGACAGGTTACATTGGAGTAGTAAAAGACAAATACAGCTATAGAGCCGTGATTTATAAAGATCGAAAACCTATATCTTTAGGCACTTATAAAACACCACAAGAAGCAGCTTTGGCTTACAATAAAAAATCAATAGAATTGTTTGGAAAAACTAGAAACCTCAACAAAATTAAGGACATCGAAGAGATAACTCCAGATGCTCCTGATAATTCTGATGAAACTCTTGATTAAATTTTACTATTTGTGAATACTGCTTTATCGTTAATTTAAGTACTGACTGTATTTTATTATTATTTGCTTTATTATAAGTTTTTATAAAAGAACTACTTCTTTATAAAGTATTCTGAACGCTTTCTTTTAAGCACTTTATTTCAGAGTACATAAAAAGAAGTAGTTCTTTTCTTTTTGATGCCTTTACCCCTACAGACAGTTACTTTATAAATTCTTGATCTCAATCAAGATTTACCAATGGAAGTTCATTCATATTTGTAAAAACAAAATCTTTACATATGAAAATCAACCAAGAACATTTTTTAGCCTCTCTCCAAAATAGTTTAGAACAAGAACTAGAACAGGTTGAAATACTAAAGGAGTTACCTTTGGCACATCTCCAATTTAGAAGGCATGAAAACGCCTGGAATGTACTTGAATGCCTCTATCACCTCAACTTATACGGCGAATTCTATATTCCCCATTTTCAGCGGCTATTAAAAGCAGCCAAGCAAAAAGAGAAAGAAGACTACAAAAGTGGATGGCTCGGTAATTATTTTGCTAAAAGCATGAAACCAAAAGAGCAAAAGGTTAAAAACAAAATGCCTTCTCCTAAAGAGAAGAATCCATTAGGGTTACCGCTTGATCGAGATGTTATAAATCACCGTCTGCAACAAATCAGTGATTTACTTTTAATTATTGAACAAGCTAAAAATAAAGACCTTGAACGAGAAAGATGCCCTATAACAATCTCAAAATGGATTACACTACAGCTTGGAGATACTCTTCATTTTATCATTAATCATGAAGAAAGACATTTACTCCAAATCAAGAAAATATTACTTTACAGAGAAAAAGAGAAAGAAGTAAATACATGATAAATTGTGGAATTCCCTAAAGGAAAATACCGAATAGAAGGATAGTAAGAAAACGCTGAACCTTTTAAAGATTCTACTTTCATTACACAGTGTTAGAAGTTTTTTTTTGGTACTTTTAGAATAAGCAAAATTTATTAACCCATTAAAAACATTGACACCCAAGTACTAACTGTAAATTAATCATTATTTGATCTATACATTTAGAATGTATAGATCTTTTTTTTGTCCAATTTTTGATGTAGTATTATATCAAAGAATACTTTAGTCTACTTAATATGGCAAAACAAAGAATCTCCCTTCAAAAAGTTTTTAAGGAAATTATCTGGCCAAGAAGAAAATATCTTTTCTTTGGTTTAGTTCTCATAATAATAAACCGCTTGAGCGGACTTGTCTTACCAGGTGCAAGTAAATATTTAATGGATGATGTGATTGTAAATGAAGATTATGAGCAGCTTCAGCTTTTAGTAACCATCGTTATTTCTTCTATCTTTATTCAAGCATTTAGTAGCTTTATGCTAACAAGAGTTCTTAGTATAGAAGCACAACGATTGATTTCTGAACTCAGAGCAAAAGTACAGAAACATATCATTTCACTCCCCATTTCTTTTTTTGATAATACAAAATCTGGTGTTTTGGTGTCACGAATTATGAGTGATGTAGAAGGAGTTAGAAATTTAGTAGGTACAGGTCTCGTTCAGTTAATTGGAGGTACAATAACAGCAGTCATATCTACTATACTACTTATTAAGATCAGCTTATCTATGACTTTATTTGTATTGGTTCCTGTTTCAATATTTGGTATCGTATCAATGAAGGCCTTTAAATCCATACGCCCAATTTTCAGAAAAAGAGGTCAAATAAAGGCTGAAGTAACTGGTCGACTTACAGAATCTTTGAATGGTGTAAGGGTCATAAAAGGCTTTAATGCAGAGGGGGAAGAAAATCGCATTTTTGAAGAAGGTGTTATACGGCTCTTTAATAACATTAAGAAAAGTATGACAGCCACTGCTATTATGACAAGTTCTAGTGCCTTTTTATTAGGTCTTGCCTCTGCTGGTATAATGGGTATTGGAGGGTATAAAATAATGCAAGGTGAATTAACAGTAGGAGACTTTTTATCTTTCACTCTTTACCTTGGTTTTATGGTCGCACCCATCGTTCAGATGAGTAATATTGGTAGTCAACTTACTGAGGCTTTTGCAGGGCTTGACAGAACGGAAGAAATCATGAACCAAGCAGGTGAACAAGATGATCCTTTAAGAATAGAAATGGTCCCTCATACAATAGATGGGAATATCAGATTTGAAAATGTATCTTTTGAATACGAAGAAGGAAAAGAAGTATTACATAATATAAATTTCAATGCAAAAGCAGGTAGTATTACGGCACTTGTGGGGTCTTCAGGTTCTGGTAAAACAACGATTGCCAGTTTAGCAGCTTCATTTTTAAACCCCACCAAAGGTAAGATTTTTCTCGACCATCAAGACTTAAGATCTGTACAACTTCACTCCTTCCGTCAACATTTAGGAGTTGTACTTCAAGATGATTTCCTTTTTGAAGGTAGTATTCGAGAAAACATCCTTTTCTCTAATCCAGATGCATCCGAAGAAGAATTACAAAATGCAATAAAGGGAGCTTATGTCGATGAATTTACGGATAGATTTGATGATGGACTTCTAACAATAATCGGCGAAAGGGGAGTTAAATTATCAGGTGGACAACGCCAAAGAATTGCTATTGCAAGAGCAATCATTGCCAATCCTCAAATCATTATCTTAGATGAGGCTACATCAAATTTGGACACTGAAAGCGAAGCCTTAATTCAAGAGTCATTAGCTAAATTAATGCAAGGAAGGACAACTATTGTAATTGCTCACCGTCTTAGCACCATTCAACAAGCCGATCAAATATTAGTAATGGATCAAGGAGAAATTATTGAAACAGGTACCCATGACACCTTACTTGAAAAGAAAGGAAGATACCATCAACTTTATAAATATCAAGCTAGAATTTAATTTAAAAATAATAACAATTGTTTTACTATAAACATATTTTCCATCTGCACTTTGTTATTGAGAATTAAGGGTGTTTTCATAATTTAATATCACTTTTAATCCAAATATGAAAAGGTGATTGTTAGCATTGTTCCTCTGAAAGTGTACACGCTATTATTGTATTATAATCATATACTATAATAATTCAAACAGATATTTCTGTCTATAACTTTTAAGATGAACAAATCAAATTTATTCAACAACTATAAGAAGGATTTTCCTGCTAGTATAGTTGTATTCTTAGTGGCATTACCCCTCTGCCTTGGAATTGCATTAGCCTCAGGAGCACCCTTACTTTCTGGTGTTATTGCTGGTATAATTGGTGGAATTGTTGTTGCTTCATTTAGTGGGTCTGCTGTAGGCGTAAGTGGTCCTGCCGCTGGGCTTGCCGTAATCGTTTTTCATTCAATTCAAGACTTAGGTTCATTTGAAGCGTTCCTTTGTACTGTTGTTTTGGCTGGTGTAATTCAAATTTTATTAGGTGTTTTTAAAGCAGGTGTAATAGGGTATTATTTCCCAAATGCAGTTATTAAAGGTATGCTTACAGGTATAGGTATCAATATTTTACTCCAGCAACTACCAAATGCAATTGGCTATACAGGACCTGATCATGAACTGACATTAAGCCTTTCTAACATTACGGTAGGTGCAGTAGTGGTTACTGCAATATCGTTATTAATTTTGATCGGCTGGGAAAAGCCGTTTATACAAAAAAATAAAATACTTAAAATTATACCAGGGCCGTTAGCTACAGTACTCTTTGGTATTCTTTTTTATGTGGGTACAGAAGGACATCCTACATTTGGTATCCTTGAATCTCAATTAGTTGCTCTTCCTGTAATTCACAATGTGGATGAGTTTTTGGGAACTTTTAGGTTTCCTGATTTCAGTGTTTGGAATAACCCTCATGTATATACCATCGCCTTTACAATGGCTATTGTGGCTAGTTTAGAAACGCTTCTTTCTGTGGAAGCTGCAGATAAAATGGATCCTCAAAAAAGACATACTCCTACTAATAGAGAGTTGATTGCTCAAGGAACAGGTAATATTATTTCCGGATTAATAGGAGGCTTACCAATTACCCAAGTAATCGTCCGTAGTTCAGTAAATGTTCAATCTGGTGGACAAAGTAAGTTATCTGCTATTTTCCATGGTGTTTTGCTATTTATTTGTGTCTTAACTATCCCTGTATTATTAGATTTGATTCCTTTGGCATGTTTGGCGGCTATTTTACTGACAGTAGGATACAAACTTGCAAAACCTCAGAATTTCATTTTGATGTACAATAAAGGTATTCAACAGTTTTTACCATTTATTGTAACAGCATTAGGTGTAGTATTTACCGATTTATTAGAAGGTATTGCTCTTGGACTTATTGTTTCTGTAATAGAAATAGTTTGGGAAACTATGAAAGACGTTGTGGATGTTAAGCAAGACAATCAACAACAAAGTGAAGACGGACCTATTCATATTGAATTGGCTAATCAAGTCAGTTTCTTGAATAAAGCACAAGTTAAAAAAGCCTTAGACAATGTTCCAGAAAACTCACAAGTAGTGATTGATGCAAGCAAGAGCAAAACACTACATAGTGACGTAAAAGAAATCATCGAAGAGTTTATGCATTGTGAAGCAGAACAAAAGAATATTCAAGCTGAATTAATCTTAGCAAAGTAATATTATAAACATAACTTACAACTCCTTACAGAAATGTAAGGAGTTTTTTTTATATTTAATTTTAAATTCATTAATATCAAAATAAGCAAACAATGTTAAAAGTATTACAGTTATTTATTTTAGCTACTTTTCTATTCTCGTGCAGTTCCAATGATAACATTACTGAGGATTGTAGTTCCACAGAATTAAGCCACATCAATGATGTTTCCCTACCATCTCAAGGCAAAGTTGGAGAACAGATCGAAGGTACTATTGAATATGCACTATCAAATGGGTGTGGACGATTCAATAAATTAAATCAAAGCGTAGATGGTAAAACAGTAACTCTATCCGTTGAGGTTGTTTACGAGGGGTGTATTTGTACTACTAATGCACCGATTGGAGAGGTTACATTTAATTTCACTCCAAATGAGACGGGAGAATATAAAGTAATTTTTGAATTACCGGATTCAAATAACAAAACCTTGACTATTCTAATTTCTGAATAACCTCCTAAAAACCAAAGCCTCACGATCTATTGATCATGAGGCTTTGGATGTATTATTTCAGATAATGGCTATTCAATAATTAAAGGTTTTCTTTTTGAAGCCTTATCTATCATTTCCTGATGTAATTCCTTATATAGTTGTAATCTACGTTTTTGGTAATCACCTGACTGTAACCAAATCACTGGTTTATTACCTTCATTCCATTTATTCCATAATGCAGCAATTTGAGCCCGCTTTTTGGGTTTACTTTCTACAATATTTTCACTTTCATAAGGATCCTTTTTCATATCAAAAAGCTGGGGTTTTTCTTTCTGTGAAGTCAATAGGTATTTGTTATCAACAGTTCTAACGGCCCAAGCCTTTCCTTCATTTTCTCTCCAAAAAATGGCATTATGTGGAGATCCTTTTTTCTCTCTTTGCATAAAAGGAACTAAATCTACTCCATCAAGTTGACGACCAACAGTATCTACTCCTGCAACAGCATAGGCAGTAGCAGAAATATCCAATGAGGAAACTAAGCCATCAAATTCAATTGGTTTTTTAATTCCACTAGGCCAATGTACAAAGAAAGGTACATGGATTCCTCCTTCAAAGAATGAACCTTTACCCTTCCTGTAAGGAAAGTTACTTGTATAGTGTACCGGTTGCCAAGGTTTAATAGATCTATCACCTCCGTTATCAGATAAGAAAAAGATAATCGTATTGTCATATTTCCCAGCTGTTTTTAAAGCTTCGACCACCATTCCAATACCTTGATCCATTTCATCAATCATTGCCGCATACGTTCTGCGATATTTATTTTCAATATGACTGTATTTTTGGATTGTTTCTTTTGGGGCCTGAAGTGGTTGATGTGGTGCATTATAAGCCAAGTATAATAAGAAAGGTTTGTCTGCTGATTTTATAAATGCAGCAGCATCCCTACTCAAGGCTCTTGTGAGGTACTCCTTAAATTCTCCTGCACCATTATTTCTCCATAAAGGTTTATAATCTCCTTCATTGGCACAATAATTTGGTAGTCCATTTTTGTTGACTAAAGGCGAAATAGCATTAATTCCTGAAGGAAAATAACTATGTCCTCCTGAAAGAAAACCATAAAAATGATCAAACCCCCTGTTATTTGGGTGATAAGGCGGTGCTCCTCCCATATGCCATTTTCCGATAATAGCCGTTGTATATCCCACTTCTTTCAATCTTTCACCAAAAGTTTTTTCCTCTAGAGGCAATCCCATATGTAAATCAAATGGTGAATTTGTAGGATTGATTTCCATACCAAACCTCGCTTGATGGCGCCCCGTTAATAAGCCTGCCCGAGAAGGACCACAATACGGATGTGTGACATAGGCATTAGTACAAACCACTCCGTTGTGGGCTAAATTATCTATTTGTGGTGTTTTAATATCTTTACACCCTGTAAAACCTACATCTCCATATCCTAAATCATCAGCTAAAATGACAATGATATTTGGACGGTTTTGAGTACCATTTTGTGCGTTGATTAATTGCTGGTAAACTGTCATAAATAACAGTAAAACTATCAATCTCCCTCTTTTTTGATTCATTTGCTTATTTGTGTTTAGCATACTGTAAATTCGATTAATTTCCCTTGATTAACAGTTTTGATGTCATATTAACTCCGGATAGGTGAACAAAATAGAGGCTTCCATTTAACCCATATAGTTCTATTTGATTTTCACCAATTTCCACTTTCCCTTCCTTTACAACATTACCGGTTAAGGTGATAATTTGGTAGTAATCCACTATCTCTGACTGTATTGTAAGATGGGTAGTAGCGGGATTAGGGTATATTTGAATCAACTGTTTTTGAACCTCAAGGCTCGTTGGGATTTCAGCATTCTTGTTATGGACAGGTATTACTTTAATATGACTTGAAACTTCCTCATTTTGATCTTTCAATAGAGTGGTAATAAATGAGTAATCCCCTTCTGTATAATCAGACATATCCACTTCAAATTCTTCAAAACCTTGCCCCTCTACTGATTTCAGATTTTGATAAACAATAACTCCATCTTTATCCGTAATTTGTAGTTGTAACTTTTTAGATCCTACGCTTGAATACTTTACTGAAACTTTATTTTCTCCTTTTATAAATTGAGCCTCTGAGTGTTGAACCCATGCTTCATTTCTTTGCCAAACCCTCACATAATCTACTAACATAGTTGTCGGGAATAAATCTTTATCTCTTATTGAAGCTTCAGGATTAGGATAAGTCTCCACGCCCTCAGCATACCCATCAGGTGCATTGAATACTCTGTAAGGTGCTCTTAATCCGATAGACAAATAGAGCCACATATCCATATGGTAATGATCATTGATATCCTCTTGGACTAACTCTCCATCAAAATACCATTTTAGAGAATCAGCAGATATCTCACAAGCATAAAGATGATAATCCTCCCTAGGGTCCCAATCTTTAATAATTTGCGTATGCTCTCTAACCCAAGTTTGCTCTCCATTTTCATCTCGTCCAATGTTAGCATGCAAATTACCACTTAAGTTACAACCAACTACCTTATCTCCTTCATACCTTAAAGGATTACTTTCATCAATTTCTACAAAATCTACTTCACTTGATTTATTTGCATCTCCGCCCTTTACCCAAAAAGCGGGGCAATTACCTGGTAATACATCAGCAAACTTTATTTTTGCTTCAAAATAGCCATAATTCAGTTGCTTTCTAGATCTATATTCTCCCATGGTGAAAAAGAAATCCATATTATTTCTAGTATGAGGTTCATAACGATGTACTAAATGTAACTTCCCTTCTTTTTCATAAGCATTTTTAGGTTCCCAACTCCATGCCCCCCAATCATGGATATCGTTATCCCATTTTTCTAAATCAATTTCGTTACTAAATTCATCTGAAAAATCAGGAAGAACTTCCCAAACTCCCGCTACACCTACGGGACGAACGTCTTTTGCGTGACCAATTCTTTTAAATGACCAAATTGGGCTCTGATAATTTCCACCTATAGCATTTTTTGCTTCTACTCTCCAATAATAAGTTGTACCTAATTCTAAGTTCGTTAACGTAGTAGAAGACGTCTTTAAGCCTTCTTCCAAAAGATCTAAATCATTGGGAGCCTCGCCAAAATAAACATTATAAGAAACCGCGTTCTCTGATCCTGTCCAGCTTACATTAAGGTTCGAATCTTCTATGATACTACCTACCTCAGGATTAGGAGAGGTAATTTTCACCTCATTTGTATCTTCTAATTCCTGCAAACTGAAATCATCAAAATAGATGGCATCACCTTCTTTTAAATAAGATATCAAATGGTTAATCCTTAAGATTGGAATAGGTTCCTCGAATTTTACTTTAATGGAAAATTTTTCATAGTCATTGGAAGCTTTTGTTGTGATTTGAATTGTTTCTCTTTCTACTTCTTTAAACCCTCCCTCATCATTTCCACTGAGAAAAATTATTGTAACTGATTCATCTGTTCTATCTCTGTCTGTCCTTAAGTAAAATGAATACTCGTACTCTTTTGCTTCAACTGAAGGTTCTTGATTATAACGAAAACCCGCAAAGTCTCCTACTCCGTAGTTTTTCCAATTAAGTTTTAATGCTTGGGTTCCTGAAGCAACAGGTGAATTCACCATTTCAAATGAAGCATAAGGCCATCCCCACCAGACATTCAAATAATTATCTATGCTAAGCCTATTTCGGTTAGCTTCTGTCACATTATAAAGCTTTCCATTTTCAAAGCTACCGTCAATTATAAGTTCATCGCTGTTGTTCTGAGCTAAAACTGAGAGGCTCAAAAAAAGTAAGCCACACATCCATATAAGTAATATTCTTTTCATCATCTCCTTGTGTTTTAAAGTATTGCTCAAATATCTATAAGCAAGAAGATATACATGGCACTATTTATTCAAAATCAAGAACTTAAACATATGTTCCCCAATTTTGAACATTTGTTTTCTAAGTAGTTCATAAATAAAGAAGAAAGAATCCGACTATTAGTTTTTACTTCGTAGAGTCATTTTCCTTTCAGTAAACAAAAGAATTATTCTTCATGAGTTTCAAACTTTTCTCGGAACTCACTCGGTAGAATCCCATATTGCTTTTTAAAACACTTGGCAAAATAGGAAGTGGTATTAAACCCAGAACGATACATTACTTCCTTAATGCTCCAATCCGTTTTCTCTAAATATTGATGTGCACACATTAACCTATATCTTCTGATATAATCTCCAGCGGATAACCCCGTCAAGTCTTTAAATTTATGGTAAAGCCCAGTTCTACTAATACCTATTTTTTCCACTAAAGTATCTACATTGAAATCTGAATCCATAAGGTTATCATCAAGAATTGAAGTTACTTCATCTAAGAATGCTTTATCAGACGAAATCATCTCTATTTCTTTTGGATGTATGATATCAGGCGATTGAAAGGAATTGATTAATGAGGATCTATAAGCTATGATGTTATTAACCTTCTGATGTAAGACACTCATACTAAAAGGCTTACAAATATAATCATCTGCTCCCACTTTTAGACCTTGTATTTGACTGTCTTCTGCCGTTTTTGCAGTGAGAAAAATAAATGGAATGTGATCATATTCTTTATTGGACCTTAATTCTTTTGCGAATTCTATCCCATCCATCACAGGCATCATGATATCACTAATTATTAGGCTTGGTGTGTGTGTGTTTAATAGACTGATGGCTTCCTTCCCATTTTCAGCTTCTATTACTTGAAAACAATCCATCATCCCTTCTTTTAGAAAGAATCTCATATCTTCACTATCTTCCACAATCATTACTAATGGTTTTGCGTTAGCATCTTTTTGATTTGAAGGTTTTAACTCTGTAATTTCTAAATGTTTACGCTCTATATTGATGGAATCAGTACTTTCTTGAGATGTCTTTTTTATTATCTTATCATTCAAGTAATACTCCTCTTGCATCGGAATTTTAACAATAAATTTTGCTCCATTAGTATAACTTTCATCTAACTCTATGCTTCCATGGTGTTGTTCTACAAGGCTTTTTGTTAAAGAGAGTCCTATACCCGAACTATGATCGCTATCTGATACTTTATCTTTAGTATTAAAAAAACGATCAAAAAGTTTGTGTTTATTTTCTGAAGGAATCCCTTTTCCTGTATCCTGAACTACAATAGTGCAAAAGTCTTCAATAACGTTGACTGAAAATTTCACTTGACCTCCAATTTTATTAAACTTAAAGGCATTAGAAAGGAGATTGTAAATTATTTTCTCAATAGCATCAGACGAAAAGAGAAATGCTACAGAATAAGTAGGTAATGTCACATCAAATTCAATGCTTTTCTGATTTGCGAGTGTATAAAATGTATCTACTATATTTTGTGTAAACGTAATAATATCCTTCTTTTCGAATTCTAATTCATACTTATTACCCTCAATTTTTCTAAAATCCAATAATTGATTGACCAATTTCAACAACAATGCACTGTTCTTTTTCATTAATGCATATTGGTTATATCTGTCATGATTTGTGAGGTGTTCTTCGTGCTCTTCAAGATAATCCAATGGAGCACTAATTAAGGTTAATGGTGTTCTAAATTCATGAGAAATATTTGTAAAAAACTGGAGTTTCATATTATGAACTTCTTCTTCTTTTTCTCTCTCTAATTGATCTAATAACCGTTTATTTTTAGTTTGTCTACGTTTTTTCAGTTCTCGATAGGTGATCACCACCAATAAAACTATGATGATAAAGTAGATAAAAAACGCCCAATATGTTTTCCAAAAAACAGGTTTGATTTGGAAATTAACCTGAGCATTCTCAGTGGACCAAATCCCATCATTATTGGCTCCTCTTACTTCAAAAGTGTATTCCCCTGAAGGTAAATTAGTATAACTCACAAAACGTCTTGAGGCAGGTTCATTCTGCCAGTCATCCTGATATCCAATTAATCTGTACTGGTACTTATTACTAGCTGGGGATAAAAAATGTAAGGCTGAAAATTCAAATGACACACTATTTTCGTTATGATTTAAAACTAGATGCTGTGTTGAATTCATCTCTTTTTGCAATAAAACTCTACCTTCTATTTCTTCCCCTGCCATTACTTCTTTATTCCAAAGGTAAAATGCTGTAATCCTCACTTTTGGGGCTATGGTATTTGATGTGATTTCTAATGGATAAAAACTATTTAAACCATTTATACCTCCAAATAGCATTCTATCATCTTTTAGATGTAGACATGCTTGTTCTTGAAATTCATAAGCTTGTAGTCCATCACTCACATCATAAACGGAAAATAGATTTTCAGAGAGGTTCATCTTACATAATCCCTTATTTGTTGAAACCCAAAGATTGCTTTCACTGTCTTGAAGTATACCTTTTATGGTATTATTAGGTAAGCCTTCTGATTCAGTATATCGTTTGAAAGTCCCTTGAGCTTCATTTTCAAGTTTGTTCAACCCTCCTCCAAAAGTACCTGCCCATATTTGTTGATCCTTATCTTCAAAAAGTGTCAGAATGTAATCATGACTGATAGAGGTTTTGTCATTTCTATCATTTTGAAATACACGAAATGAAGGTGAGTTCAGGTACTTTTCCTCTTTTCTAATTTTCACTAAACCTTTATCAGTACCTACCCAAATATTATGATCCTTATCTTCTAAAAGACTTCTGACCGTATTGGATGGAAATTGAGATTTCGTCTTTTTATTAAACTTTGTAAGTTGATGGGTATGAGGATTAAATCGAAGTAATCCATCAAAATAGGTTCCCAACCAAAGTACATCATTTTCATCTTGTACAACACTAAAAACAGCTCCCTTGTAGGCGTGAAACTTTTCAATATTAAACTTCTTATTTTTCTTATCAAACTCTACCCAAAAAGGACCATTACCGTTGGCCGTTCCCACAAACATTTTTTGAGTATTACCTATTTTACAAGACTGTATCGCAACTGCCAAGTCAATCGCTAAATGTTTAAAATGGCTTTTATCTTTATCAATATCATCAACGCTTATGATATTAATCCCCTTTCTAGTTCCAATCCATAAATTATTATTTTGGCTTAAACCAAATGATTTCACTGAGTTATTAGATAGGTTTAAGGCTGTATTGGAAGTGGAGATATGGTGAAACTGTTCCCCTCTTGCATTATATTTATTTAATCCTCCACCATGTGTTCCCACCCACAACATTCCTGTATGATCTTTACAAATAGATCGGACTGCATTTGCACTTAAGCTATGGCTCTGATTTACTTGATGCTCGAATTTTTTCAAAACAATTACTTCACCTTGATCCAATTTCAACAGTTGTAAACCTTGGTTCGTCCCTGCCCAAAAAGTAGCATCTTCATTATCTAATAAAACTGTATAACCTTGATGATTCAATTGTTTGACATGACCATTTACATAAGTATATAGACCATTCAAAGTAGCGAGAATTACTATATTATTTTGAATAATAATATCATAGATTACTATTTCATCCTCTACTTTTAGAGCTGTAGAATGATTATTTTTCAACAGATAAAAACCCTGAGTACTACCAATGAGGACATCGCCATTTTGATTTTTTTCAATACTATTCACCTCTAAACCTTCACCCAGCAAGATATTCGTAATGATAGCTTCCCCCGTTTTTTGATCATATATAACTTTATCCAATCCTTTTCTCGTTCCAACCCAAAGCGTATCATGGTCTACCAGTAATTCTTTGATATAATCACTACTCAAAACACCTTCATTTTCTGAGCTTTTAGAGCTTATAACGGTTACTTTATACTGTTCTCTGTCAAAATAATTTAAACCTTGTCCAGTTGTTCCAATCCAAAGGTTTTGGAACCGATCCTCTGCTATTTTATAAATAAGGTTACTACTCAAACTCAATCCTCCATTAGGAGCAATACCGAAACGTTTAAATTTATAACCATCATATTTATTGAGGCCATCATTCGTACCAATCCATATAAACCCTTTTTGGTCTTGGTGAATACATAAGGCATCATTTTGACTTAAACCACTATTGCTCGTTATTCTCTCAAAATAACCATTGGATTGTGCTGGGGTGAAAAAGGGAAGAAATGTAATAAAAAGAGTCAGTAAGTATTTCATACTAAAGCAAGGATCGTTTAAAAAGTAGCATTAAATTAATGATATTTTTAAATCCATAAGCTTGCCATCAAAACAGATTTAATCGTTATAAAATCTGTCACCTGTTTTTGATTATTTTATTATCTAGTGAATCCATTTCTATTGAAGGAGCTCTTGAAATTTACTATTACGGATCACCTCTTTAAAATCATCAGTCGTCAGTATCGTTTTAATCGCTTTTTGTTTATCCTCTGCATTTTCATAAAAAGATCTGCAAATCAAGAAACCCATTGTATAGCCAAGATTACTCGGCCGATCTTTAATACCTCCTCCGTTATGCATCCATTTTGATAGATCATGGCTGTAAAGGTCTGTTTTCAATTCACGTATCACAAAATCATAATTATTCTTATCAGCTAAATAATCAAGGTTTCTCTGCACTCCAGGACTTACTTTATGATTCTTAGTCAATAAAGACACTAAAAAATCACAAGATCCTTCTTCGATCAACTTCCCTAATAAGATTTCCTTTCCTTCGAAATCTGAATAAGACTGTTGAAAATGCATTAATTCATGTACCAAATCATACTTCATATTCTCAAATTCTGTAATTGTTCCCAATTGCCAATCGTTTAAATTCGTCAAAGGCATACTATCCGATTTTGCGAACATATCTACTCCTATATACAAACTTGATTCTGTTAGGGTACCAGAACCATTGATCAAATCAGGAACAATATAAGTTTTTGGGAAAACGGCTTTTGGATAAAGTGAAGAAAACTTTTTCATCATTTGGGTAGATTCTTCTGCTACTTGATGTAACATTTGGGGAGTAATATATTTCCTTAAATAACGGTAATAATCAGGATTCCTTTTAATCATTACATTGTACATATTATCCACATTTTCATAACGAATATGGTAATAGTCTTTTAGCGCATTTGAACCCTCACATATATAATTAGAAAGGTAAATTTTAGCATTTAATGTATCGTCGAGGGCTTTATCAAAGTAATTCCAAAAACGATCTACTGGAGCGGTGACGATTTCAAAATTTTGAACCTCTGTATTTCGTTTTTCAATCTGTTTTAAAAGTTGATCTATTTCATTTCTGAGAGGACTATTTCTAGTACTTTCCTCTATGCCTGTCTTCTCTAGAATATATGGATTATTTAAACCGTATTGAATCGATTTCTTTATAGCAATAAGTGATGAATCTGCTAAATTAGCCTCTCCATATTGCCAAGCTGCATAGACAAAAAGCTCACTGGATTGATTTTGTATTCCTGCATTAAAGTATAAATTTGCTGCTTTTGCATTCGCTCCGACAGATCTTAACGAATCACATTTCAATCCTACCTCACCAATATCAAGGAGTTTACAAGTTGGAGTAGTTTGGGATTGACAACTCATTAAAAAGAGTAATAAGAGAATTGAAAAATAAGACTTCATCACAAAAATATATGCTTTCAAAACTAATTTTAAGAAGAATTTAAGCAAAAAAAACCTCATCACCAATCGGCAATGAGGTTAACACAATAATCACAATATTTAAAAAGTGAAGCCTAGTTTAGTATAGAAATAAGCTCCATTGAATCCCATTTGAACAGCATCATGATAACCACCCGATTCGGTAGCTAAAGGATCTTGTTTTGTAGGATAAACATTGAAAATGTTATTTCCACCTAAAGTCCAGTTCACTTTTGGACTAACAGCATAAGTAATAGCAATGTCAGTTGTCACCCTTGGGGCGTAATGATCAACTTCTCCATCCCAGTTCATCAACTCCACTTCAGAGTATCTGTTAAGACGGATCATTGATGATAATTTTTTATAGTTATGGCTTAATGAGAAATTGAATTTACTTCTTGGCGCGGATGCTAATAAGAACATCTGCTCTCTTTCTCCAAAATAAATATCTTCTTTCCCTTCTAACTTATCATTTGTATTGATCTCACCTAATTCCATATGGTTGAAATTACCCGCAACTGAAGCAGTAAAATTATGTAAGTCCATCTGATAAGTGTAAGCTAAGACAACATCAATACCATAGGTTCTTGTATCTAAAGCATTGGTGAAGAACTGAGCTGCTCCTACATTCAAATCTTTCAAATCATCTCCAATATCTGGATCATCGTCAGTAAAGGCACCTGTCAATACAATTCTATCATCAATTGCTACATAGTAACCATCTACCGTTAAAGATAGCCCTTCAATTGGGTTTAATGTAAAACCTAAACTTGCGTTCAATGCTTTCTCTTGAGATAGTTCAGGAATACCTAACGCTTTCGCTAATTCACTGTCGTTTGGAGCAATTACTTTATCAATTGTCACTCCACCCTCTACATCTGTAAACGTTGAACTATAATGCTTTTGAGCTAATGATGGTGCTCTAAAACCTGTACTTACTGAACCTCTCATCGCAAAGGCGGGAGAAAACTCATATCTCGTTGCAATTTTACCATTCAATGTTGAACCAAAATCACTGTAATTTTCATAACGGCCAGCAATAGCTACCATCCATTTTTCAGTAATATCAGTTTCAATATCCAAATAGAAAGCAACGTTTGTTCTGTGAGCATTTACTTCATTTTCAGGTCTAAAACCTGGGAAACCTTGAGATCCACCCGGTGCACCTTCTGGAGCTCCACCTGTTCCGCCTGGATATTGAGCATAAGAGTCATATTCACCTGCACCAATTCCGTAAGTATCAATTCTAAATTCAGAACCAAATGCGATGTTCATTCCTTCTAAAACTCCATCATAGTATTTTGAAACATCTACACCTGTTACATTTTGAGATAAATAATGTTTACCTGCATAAAAACTTGTAGGTGACATCATTCCCATTGATGCATTCACTGTATTGTTCAATGAATACTTGAATTCGTTGTGACCGAAAGTGTTGTTGAAATCAATTTTCCAGTCTTTATAACTTGTCTTTACACCAGCACTGATTGAGAAGTCAGTAATGTCTGAAATAATATTTGGATCGAAACCGTCAGGGAAAATACCTGGAACATTTCTATCATCATCTGCTGTACGTGTCCATGCATAAGATTCACCATGACGGTAGTTTGCACCACCAAAAGCATAGATTTCAGTATTTTCTGATAACGGTAAACCAGCATTAAAAAACGCTCCACCACTTTGAGCCAAAGCATCACCAACATAGTTTCTAAATACCTCTTGGTTTTCTGGCACCCTGTTGGTTCTATCTCTGAACTGATATTGACCGGTAAGATTCAAATATCCACCATCATTACCTAATTTAGTTCCATAGTTTACGTCCATATTTGCAGTCGCTCCATCACCTTCTGAAGTCACACCTGTTCCAATATTGACATTTACACCTTCACTGTTTTTCTTTAATACGATATTAATCACACCAGCAATGGCATCTGAACCATATTGAGCCGAAGCACCATCTCTAAGAATCTCAATTCTTTCGATTGCAGCCATAGGAATTGCATTCAAGTCAGTACCAGTATTACCTCTACCTCTTGTACCGTAAATATTGACTAATGAAGATTGATGTCTTCTTTTACCATTAATTAAAACTAATGTTTGGTCAGGACCTAAACCTCTCAAAGTCGCAGGGTCAACGTGATCCGCTCCATCCGCACCCGACTGACGGTTGGCATTGAAGGAAGGTGCTACGTATTGTAATAACTGATTCATGTCCAATTGTCCTGTTGCAGCAGTTACTTCTTCCAAATTGATAACATCAATAGCCACCGGAGTTTCAGTAACCGTTCTGTTTTGGCTTCTTGAACCTACAATCTCAATGGCTTCTAATTCAGTAGCATCTTCTTTTAAGCTCACTTTCATGTTTTGGGTGGCTACAACTTCTTGCTCTTGAAAGCCCATCAAACGAACTATTAAAGTAGCGTTTTCTTTCACTTCAATTTGAAACTGTCCTTCAAAATCAGCAGCTGTACCGTGTGAAGGATTTGATTTCTCATATATTACAGCTCCAGGCAACGGATCTCCATTTTGATCATTGATAATACCTGAGATTAGTGTAGTCTGAGCATTCAAGCTCGTGAAAGATATGAGTAGTAATAAAAATAAATTAGGTAAGATTTGTTTCATGTAATTATTGTACTTTTCTTCTTTTCTCTGTTTGAGATGAATCAAAGTTGTAGGGATTAAGATCACAAAAACAAATCATGAACTTTGTTATGAGACGTATTAAATCTTATTAATAATATTCCCTTAATTGTTGGTTTTAGATAAAAGAGCAATGTTCAAAATTTAACACCATTACTTATGTGTTAAATTTTGAACATTTAGTTTATATTAAAATAGTACAGTAAAAGCACTTAATAATTGTACTATTCTAAGATTTTAAACACTTTTTGATGCAATAAATGACGTTGTCCATGCAGCTTGAAAATTAAACCCTCCTGTAATTCCATCAATATCCATGATTTCACCAGCAAAATGTAAGTTCTTTACTTTCTTGCTTTCCATTGTTTTCACATCAATATCTGAAAGGCTAATTCCTCCACAAGTCACAAACTCCTCTTTAAACTTCGTCTGCCCCACCACATCATATTGGTCAGAAAGTAAGAAATTGATCAGCTTATTCAGTTCTTTTTTACTAAGATCTAACCAAAGTTTGGTCTCAGGTATTTCAATTCTTTTCAGACAATAATCCCATAACCTTTGTGGGAGTTGGAAAGGGTTCTTATTTTTTATCTGTTTTTTCTTTAATGCCTCCTTTTGCTCATAGACGTACTGTCTTAATTCCTCTTCCGTATAATTATTTAGCCATGAAACCAGAATTGAAAATTGATAATTTTTATCAGATAATACTCTAGCACCCCAAGCAGAAGTTCTTAATACAACTGGACCACTAATTCCCCAGTGTGTGATCAATAATGGCCCTTCTTCAACTAATTTTTTCTCACCAATCACTCTTATCTTAGCATTCGGAACAGATAACCCCATTAAAGCAGTGAGTGGTTTATGATTGATCTTAAAGGTAAATAATGAAGGTACTGGACTTTCAATTTTATGACCTAATGATTTTAACCAATTAAAACCTTCTATTTTAGGTTGTCCTCCTGTACAAACGATCACTTTATGAAAAACCTCTTGTTTTCCTTCAATCTCTAAACCAATAGTCTCCTCCTCTAATGCTGTAAGACTTTGCACCGTAGTGCTGTACCTTAATTGTATCCCTAATCTTCTCACCTCATTCATCAAACAATCAATGATAGTCTGAGAATCGTCCGTATCAGGAAACATTCTTCCATCCTCTTCCGCCTTAATTTTCACTCCTCTTTCTTCAAACCATTTTACGGTATCTTGACTATTAAAATGGCCAAATGCTTTTTTAAGGAATTTCTCTCCTCTAGGGTAATGCTTTGATAAGGGAACGGGCTGATAGATCACATTCGTGACATTACACCTTCCACCACCGGATATTTTTACTTTTCCTAATACCTTACTTGTTTTCTCAATGATATGTACTTCAGCTTCTGGATTATTTTCCGCTGAATGTATGGCTGCAAAAAAACCTGCAGCTCCTCCTCCTATAACTCCTATTTTCATTTTTCTCTATTTTGAGCAAAGGTAACTAATTCGATCAACTACAAAAAAAGCGAAGCCGGTTATGACTTCGCTCTTTAATTTGTTTATCTCTATTTAGAGTAAACCTATTTTTTTGTTTCGTTGTAAACAATCAACCCCACTGCTGCAAAAAGAAGCAATAGTGTGATGTAACTTGCTATTTTAGAAATCAAACCACCAACTACAAATGAGTTCGGGTCAAAATCAAAAGTGATTTCATGTTTTCCAGCAGGAATATGAATACCTCTTAGAATATAATTTGTACAAACGATATCTACAGGTTCGCCATCAATTTTGGCAACCCATCCTGCAGGGTACCAAACTTCAGAGAATACTGCAAAACCACCGTTTTTACTTTCTGCTGTATATTTCAATCGTCTTTGATTAAATGATGTCAATTTAATATTATCACCCTCATTGAAGCTTGTGGTAATATTAGCATTTGGATATTTGTTGACATCTACAATCGCTTGGAAACTTGGATCAATTGTCGGCAATGTCTCCATTTCCTCATCAGCAGAATTTACTTTTATCACCTTATCTACAAACCAAGCATTTCCTAAAGCATTAGGGTTTCTGAATACTGCTTGAGCAGATGGACCTAAAATAGCATATTTCATATTCAACATATTCAATGCAGGAGTTGCCTTTACAGATAAAGTATCTCCTTTTTGAATACCATTGGCTAAAACTTGCATTTCTCTTGAAATGGCTCTTTCAATTAGATCTTGATACCTTCTTAATTTGATAGCTGAATAACCTCCAATTGATTTGTGGAAATAAGAGGTAGTTGATTCATTAAAAGAATTTGTTGTCAAATTAAGTACTCTGTAATTTGGGTCTTTGTCCTTTAAGATCTCCTTATCCGCTGCATTTGCGGCATGGAATGTCTTGTTGGTTTTCTTTTGAAAAGATGCTTCGTTGACATAGCGTTTAGCCACTACCCAAACATCTCCTAAAGTCAATACGCCCAATACAACAATTACTAGCGAAGTGCCCAATTTCTTCTTTGAAAAAGCGAAAATTGCTCCTAAGCCCGCTAGTAAGAAGAAAATAGAACGCATTACATCTGCCCTCATCAATGAAATTCTTTCTTCATCTAAAGCATTTGTAAACTGACGAATCATATTTTGATCATTCAAACCAAACATTTGTTGGAAAATCGCAGCATCTCTTGGACCACTTACATCCATCATTCCTGCACCAATCCACATCAAAATCAAAAGACCTAGTGTAGTTCCTCCTGCTTTTAGAAATGCTTTTTGTGTTTTTTCATTCCAACCTTCTTCAATTACCTTACTCAAACCAAGTGCAGCACCTAATGCCATCACAATACATCCTACACCCAACGCCATCGCAGGTGTTCTGAACTTGTTCATTCCTGGAAGAATATCAAACAAAGTGTAATTGAACCACTGCAAATGTTTACCCCAAGCAAACATCAACGTAATTAATGTTCCTCCAATTAACCAAGATCTTTGTCTTGCATCCAGTACAAATAATCCCAGAATAAAGAAGAAAGATATTAATATACCTTGATAAATTGGACCACCTGTGTAGGGTTGTTCTCCAAAATAAAGAGGCAATTTAAAATTAGGGTTTTGAACAATATTTTTAGCTTGTTGTTTACCAGCTACTTTTTCTAATTGTTTTGCTAAAGGACCATCTTCAGAAACTCTTTCTTGGCTACTTCCACCATAGAAATTAGGAGCAAGTAATGTCAAAGATTCCATTTTACCTTCACTCCAACTAAAAGCATAATCTTTATCTAAACCTTCCTCTGTATGATTATTCTCCTGACCTGGCAATGCGGATAGTTCTTTTTGACCACGAATTGAATAAGTAGCATATTCTTGAGTAGTCCACACTCTCCATAGTTGAGTTGATGCCCCTAAACTTGCGGCTAAAATACCGATTGGAACAACTTTCATCAAGAAAGTATTGAGCTCTCCATTTTTGAAAGCAAAGTACAATTCAGATAGGCCGTAAATCAATACCACAAAACATAAATAATACGTAATTTGGTAGTGACCTGCTCTTAATTCTAAAGCTACAGAAGATGCCATCAACGCCCCTCCAAGAAGGAATTTACGATCAAATATTAGTCGCATAGATCCTAAAATCAGTCCTCCGTAACCAATGGCCCATAATTTTGTAACGTGTCCTGCTTCTAAAGAAGTAATATAGAATGTATTCAGAGAGAATGCTGCCGCTATGAAAGCCGCTACCCACGGGTTCACTCTAAAACACATCAATCCAATCCAAACTCCTAACATCAAAAGCATCACCGTCATTGGTGTTTCAAAGCTGTCATACATAAACAACATTGATAATGAATACAGGAAGTGGGTTGGATCTCCTTTTAAACTTGAAGTCAACAACTCAGGCATTCCTGAAAACATGGCTGAATTCCAAAGTGGCGATTCACCTGTTTTCTCTGCTTCTACTTGAGAAGCATGTGACATACCTTCAAAATGGACTAAATCGCTTTGTTGTAGTGATTTGTTATCAAAAAACTCGGGACTAAAATAGATCACCGTTAGGATAAAAAATACTGGAATGACAAGTAACCAGCTGTATTTTTTAAGATTTCCTTTGCTCATAATCGACGTATATTCCAGAACTCTATGGTTCTAAATTGTTTGTAATCTTTTATTTATTAAAGTTTTTAAAGCTTCACCTCTTGTTTTCAAATTGAACGTTTCGGTGATCTCTTTTCTAATTTGCTTTCTGTCAAATACTGGCGGATGGTCCACCCATTGTTGTATACCTTCAGCCAATGCATCTACTCCTAACTCTGAAATAATTATACCATTTCTCTCGTTTATTATTTCTTTCATGCCTCCATTACTAAAAGACATTACAGGAGTACCACAATATAAGCTTTCCAACATCACATTAGGCATATTATCTTCCAAGCTAGGCAAGATAAATAAATCTGAAGCACTATAAGCCATTGACATCTCTTTTTCTGACTTCAGTACACCTGTTGTATAAACATTTTCGGCGTCAAAGATAGACTTATCATAGTTACCGACCACCAAAATGGAAATATTCTCACTAAATTTCACTTTTTTTAGAGCCTCAATCAACAAAGTAGCACCTTTTCTTCTATTCGAGATTCTTTCACTGACAAAAAGAAGAACTCTACCTTGCTCTGGTAAATTAAACAAGGTCCTTGCCACTGACTGTTCATGGTATTTCACTCTTTGAGGATCTAAACCATAAAACATTTTATGATGAGGAAATCCCCCCAACAATTCACTTTTTTGAGATAGATCAATCATCCATTGAGAAGGTGCCAATACTTCTATATCTTTCCCTGTATAGGCTTTTCCTTTAATCTTCTTGAATAAACTTTCCAGCTTTTGATACTGAGTAAACCGATTCACATCTCCTGAATAATGAAACCCGCCATGAAAGTGATTCATATCGTGTAGGTACAGATAAACGGGTTTATTGATCTTTTCAAAAAAAGTAGAATAATCCAAAAAGTTACTGACCCATTGTACAATTACCACGTCAGCCTCTTTAACATCTTTATGTTCGTGAACATGGTATAAAGACAGAGGTGATGAAAAACCTTCACACTCCTCATCTGCTTTATAGATATTAGGTAAAATTTTAATCATCTTCCAAAGTGTGGAGACCTTTCTAAACCACACTGAAGCATTAAAAGCCTTTACGCCCTCATTATCCAAGGTATAGTCTCGTGTGATGACCTTTGAATCAACACCATTTTCCAATAAGCTTTTATGCATACGGATGGTTGCGTTTCCGGCTCCTCCATTGGGATATGTGCTGATATGGACGATTTTCATAAAAAGAATAAGGTTTATCTCTATATTTGTGCACAAATATGGTCACAAAAAAGGCATTATAAAACGTAATCTGAAAAATATACCTAAATAAGTATACTGGTGAAGATAAAAGAGACAATTAGAGGTTGGTATCAGAAAGAAGGTGTAAGTTCAATTTTGAAAAATATTAATTGGCTTGTACTGGACCGAATCATTCGAATGGTTGGAGGATTATTGATCAATGCCTGGGTGAGTAGATATCTGGGACCTAAAAACATCGGTATCTGGGATTTTTCTGTTTCCGTTACTAGCTTTTTCCTTATTTTTTCATCTCTAGGCATTGAAAGGGTTGCTATTAAAAACTTTGTAGAGGTTTCTCATGAAGAGAATATCAAAAATTTCTCTACACTTCTCTCTCTTAGAATAATAATATCCATCATTTCATTTCTTGGTGCTGGCTTTTTATTACAATATTATGCTGAAAATGATATTGAGAAGATAGTCATTGGTTGGTTGGTTGCAAGTAGTATTCTGATTCAAGTAACTGAAGTGATAACGTTTGATTTCCAGGCCAATTTACTCTCCAAGTTCACCGTAATTTCAAAAACCACTGGGTTTATTCTAGCTTCTTTATTAAAAGTATATCTCATCATTTACAACTATGAGCTTACTTATTTTATTGGGGCTTTCTTATTAGAATTGTTTGTGGGTTCACTATTACTACTTTACCACTACTTCAAACTAAGAAAACCTGTTTATTTTTCTTTCTCAAAACAGTTATTTCAAGAATATCTTCACTCCTTCCTCCCTTTATTATTATCAGCATTTGCCTACACGGTGTATACTCAGATAGATCAAGTGATGATTGGAAGAATGATTGGTGATGAAGCTTTAGGAGTTTATAGTAGAGCTGTAAAACTATTTATGATCTCGACAGCTATTTACACTATCCTGGGAAGTTCATTATTTCCAGAACTTACAAAACAATGGAAGAAAGGGATCGACTCTTTAAATTCTTCTTATGAACGTATCTCTTCAATGCTAACCGGAATTAGTTATGTAGGTGTCTTTTTTACTTGGATTTTAGCCGATTTGGTAATTGACATTTTATATGGAGAAGCATTTGCTGGAGCCGCATTAAACCTCAAAATATTGATGATCAGTGCAATTTTTCAATACAATGGAGGCATGAGAGGAAATTACCTTATCTTGACGAACAAAAGGAACATTATTATGATCAGTAGCTTCTGTTCAATGGGACTAAATGTACTTTTGAATTATTTACTGATTCCTAAATATGGAACGAATGGTGCCGCTTTTGCATCCGTTTTCACAGTCTTCTTTACTGCTTTTGTATTGAACTTTTTCTTTAAAAAGACGATCGTAATCGGATTAGCTCAATTGCGTTCTTTCTTTATGATTTACTTCATTAGAAAAGTCTTTAAAAGAAACTAAGGTTTAAAGCTAACGTAATCACACATTTCCGAAATGCAATTTTCATCTTAACTAAAATTACACTTTTCAATTCTTTTTTTTCACTACTTTTACCACGTTTTTTTAGGAAGAGAAATCACTCAATACATTGTAAAATAAGCTTTCGTTAATTTATACAATTCCTTTATAAAGGATAATGTATTGTGGTTCGCGAGGACGTTGTAATACAACGTCCCTACAGAACTGCATTTTAGAAGATAATTATAAAACCATTATCTTTTGATCTGTAATCAGGCAATCATTTAGCAGTAAATCCCTCTGCCTTGAAGGGAAATTTACCTTTTGACTTCTAAGCCTTGAATTTTTTGCTTCGTTTTTGTTTCAAGACAAAAATGAAGAAGAAGGAAGTTTGAAAGTAGACCCTATAAATGCTTGCAGAAAGGCCTATTAAACGTTGACGGTAATTTAGTTTACAATGTACTTAATGATCTATATATTTTAATAATACTAATGTCTTATTCCCCTATCATATTATTTGTTTATAATAGAGCTTGGCACGCCGAACAAGTATTAATGGCTATTCATAAAAATCCTGAGTTTCAGGATTCGCCTTTATACATTTTTTGTGATGGGCCAAGAAATGATGCTTCTACAAAGGAATTACAAGCGATTAAGGCAACAAGGGATATTGTTAAAAATCAAAGATATTGGTCTAAACAAACGCAGGTGATTGAAAGTGATCAGAATAAAGGTCTTGCTACTTCGATTATTGAAGGAGTTTCAAAAGTGATTAAGCAGCATGGGCAAGCAATCATTTTAGAGGATGACATTGTCACTTCTCAAGGTTTTCTAAAATTTATGAATGAAGCCTTGGAACTGTATAGAGAAGATGACCGTGTAATGCATATTAACGCCTATCTTCCAAAATCCCCTTTTCAAAAGAACAACTTTACTGCTACTTCATTTTACTCAACACACATGTCGTGTTGGGGTTGGGCAACATGGGACACTTCCTGGAAATTATTTAATGCTGATACAGGAACTTTAATTGAAAAGCTAAAGGGTCGAAAATTAGAAAAAACGTTAGACCTCAATGGGTATTTCCATGGCACGAAGCAATTGGCTCAAAATTTAAATGGGGAAATTAAAACTTGGGCGATCAAATGGGGAACAAGTATCCTTCTAAATAATGGTATTTGTTTAAACCCTTCTCAATCATTGGTTAATAATATTGGAATGGATGGTAGTGGTGTCAATAGCGGAAAGTTATTTTGGGACCCTTTCAAAACAGAAGTCACCAACGAAATACCAATTTCTAAATTAGATAATGAAGATATCGAGGAAGGGAACCGATACTTTATGAAGTTTTATAGATATGTCAATGTCAAAGGAATAAGGAGAAGACTGATAAAATTTTATTTCTATTTCTTCAAATCTAATCAATAAAAAAAGAGTAGCTCAAAAATTATTAGTTGAGCTACTCTTTTTTATTGATATGGATATAATTTTATTGTCTGATATAAACTCTTAATTCCTGTCCTGGATGAATCACATCAGATGACAATTCATTCAGTTTTCTGATGTCTTCCGGTTGTATATCATATTTATTGGAAATAGTACCAATACTTTCTCCAGGTAAAATCTTGTGATCAAAAAACAGTGCTGGAATTCCAACTTTCACTGTTTCATTATTTTTAAAAATACGATCCATTGAAATTGACTTTCCTTCAGCATCTAATACTTTCTTCTCAGGAACTTTATAATGGTTGGCAATGCTGATTACGGTTTCTCCGGCTTTGCTTTTATGTTTGATCCAAAAGTCTTCTTTTTTATTATCGTTCATCGCTGAAATCTGCCCCATAATAAATCCGCTCAATTGCGTCAGTCTTTTTTCTTGGGCAGGAGTGAATTCATTTGTTCTTTCAGCTTGTTCAATCATCGTCACCCCTTCTTTCAGCTTGGCCATACCGTATTCGTAATTTCTGAGGTCAGCCATTTGCTTTAAAACATCTGCTTCAAGTTTTTTAAAAAACACGTCCGATTCTGTCAGTACCTCGTCAGCAGCAGATGTTGTTTGCTCTGTTTCGTCAGTAGCTAAGACTGATGAATTTCCAGAAAAGGAAAGAATGAAGCTAAAAATGGTCGATATAAATAGGCCCAAAATAAAAGAGAATGAGCCAATAATCGTATATCTAATTTTATTTTTTTTCGACAAGCCTCTTCTCCTGTTAACCGGGCCAGACTTTCTTTTTAATCTTGTGGTTGAAGGAGCTACCTCTACCGTTTTATCCTCTTTTTCAGGAGTAGGTTGCGTACGCTTTAATTCCTCATCAATCAATTCTACTCTCTTTTGAGCATTGGTCACTCCTACTTCGGCTGCACGAGCAAAGAATTGTCTTGCTTGATCAATGTTTCTGAAAGTACCCATTCCTTTCTCGCACATATCGCCTAATAGATACAATGTTTCTCCATCCAAAAGAAGATCATCTGCATAATCATAAGCAATAGCCTTAAAAGTCTCGTCATACAATTCCTGCTTGTAAAGACTCTTGATATCAAGTAATTTTTGTGTGCGATCCAGCTCTGGTAATTTCAAAGCAAAAAGAAGATCTTTTTCATGCTGTCTCAATGCTTCTTCATCCTTTTCATTGATAATAAGCTCTACCTTCTCTTGAATTTCTTCGGAGTAATTATCCAACATACGGATCGTATATTGAATAGAACCAAAAACATAAGTATCGGAATTTTCTGAAGTCCCTTCAAAAGAAAAAGTGGCTCCAGCTTCAAATGAATCAACAGGTTCTTTCGCTATTATTCTTGGAGAAAGATCGGAGATAACGAGTACAGCATCTTCCTCTAATTTACCGTAGAAAACTTTACATCTATCACCAATTACAATTGGAGTTTCTCGATTAAATTGATAGCGTTCTTGAAGTTCCTGAATTGTCATAAACAAAAAAGTTGAATCTATTTAAGGAGTAATTATTTACAATAATCTAATCTATGAAAATTATCGTTATCATGTATGAAAATACACATTTTTTAAAAACATTCCCCCCATTTATATGTTATTCTAAACAAATGATTGATTATTCACTTTTATATAATCATCTTTAATTTACATTACATATTAAATCAACATTCCAACGTTAAAAAAATGAGTACACCTTTTTATGACTTCTCTGCTAAGAATACTTTGGGCGAAGATATTGCGATGAGTGATTTCGAAGGAAAAACGGTATTGGTCGTTAATACGGCAACACAATGCGGTTTAACTCCTCAGTTTCATGGACTAGAAGAACTCTACCAAAAATACAAAGATCAAGGTTTAGTGATCATTGGTTTTCCGTGTAATCAGTTTGCAAGTCAAGAACCAGTAGAGAATAAAGACATGGTTTCTACTTGTCAATTAAACTATGGAGTAACGTTCCCATTAACAGCAAAAGTGAATGTCAATGGATCAGACGCTCACCCCATTTTCAAGTTTTTGAAAAAAGAATTACCCGGAACGCTCATCAATGCGATCAAATGGAATTTTACAAAGTTCTTAATTGATAAAAATGGAAATCCAGTAAAGCGTTTTGCTCCAAATACTGAACCTCAAAAAATCGAAGGTGATATTTTGAAAGTATTATAGATTTTAATTTGATATCAGACGTTATTTTGAAATTAAACAGATAGCGATCTGAGATTATTTCATATAAAAAAGCCAAGGCTGAATGACCTTGACTTTTTTTTATACACTTTGCAGCGGTGCTCTATTTTGTAGTAAAGATGATTTCCTTAGCTCCCACTAAATCTTTGTGAGAAATAAAGTACCCTTTCTTCGTTTTTCCATTCACTTTGATGGATTGAATATGGTTTGTATTTCCACCTTCTTTTTTAATGACAAGCTCATCAGTTCCCCAAACATCGTTATCTAGTTTGATCGTCACCTTATCAAAAGCTGGAGTAGTTAAAGCATATTGAGGTGTTGATGGAGCGTCTGGGTAGAAGCCCATCATAGAGAAAACTACCCAAGCTGACATCGTTCCTGTATCATCGTTTCCGGCAATACCGTCAGGCTTGTTGGTGAAATATTTCTCTCTTAATTCAATTACCTTGTCTTGTGTCTTGTATTCTTTTCCTTTGATGTAGTTGTAAGCGTAAGGATATGCCATATCAGGCTCATTGGCCATATCAAATTGATCTTTTTCGAAGATCTCATCTAAACGATTGACGAAAGCTTTGCTGCCGCCAAACTGCTTTACTAAACCAGGAATATCATATTGTACCATTAGGTTGTATTGGTAAGCATTCCCTTCTACGTACCCAATATTGTGCTCAAAATTCGCACCGTGTGCTGGATCAAATGGTTCGTGCCATTTACCATCCATGTGTTTTGGTCTTAAGAAGTTCGACTCTTTGTCAAACATCTTTTTATAACCCATTGAACGGTTATAGAACTCTTTGTACTTTTCTTGATCACCCAATTCTTTTGCAAACTGAGCAATGCTCCAATCCGCCACCGTGTATTCTAATGTTGTAGAAACTGAACCCCAAAGTTTATCTTCTAATTCATCTTCTACAGGAACATAACCGTATTTGATGTAATTGTCTACACATGGTCTTACCGGGTTCCCTCCTTCAACAGGGTAAGCTGATTTTAGAATGGCTTCAAATGCTTTCTGCTCATCAAAACCTCTTAGTCCTCTTAAATAAGTATCTGCTACGACGATTGCGGCAGGGTCACCTACCATTGTAAATGTTTCTGTTCCGTTTAATTCCCACTTTGGTAACCAACCTGTTTCATCATAAATATCCAACATGGTATTGACCATATTCAATTGTTGTTCTGGATAAACAAGCGTCATTAATTGGTGCAAGTTTCTGTACGTATCCCAAAGACTGAAAACAGTATAACGTTCACCCTCTGTTTTCTTTGTTTTACGCGTTTTTGCTTCAGGATATTCTCCATTTACATCACTCATTACGTTCGGGTGAATCATAGAGTGATAAAGGGCTGTATAAAAAACAGTTTTGTCATCATCAGAACCACCTTCTACTTCAATTCTTGATAATTTTTCATTCCAATTGTCTTTGGCTCTTTTGGCAATTTCATCAAATGAAACGTTTGAAACTTCTTTTTCTAAGTTCTCTCTTGCGTTTTCGATACTTACATAAGAAATACCAATTTTCACTTCTACTTCAGTCGCTACTTCAAAATCATAAGAGAAATAAGCTCCTAATGAATCACCGATTATTGGGTAATAAGCATCTTCAATAATTCTTTGCTGACCATTGTAAGCAGACATCCATTGTGCTTCAATGCCATCAATTTTATTGTGCTGTTGCCAAACACCTGTTCTATCAGCTTTCTTATTTACTTTCATCACGAAGTAAACCGGGTAAATAGTCTTAGGATTATTATAGCAGAAAGACCCTATCATTCTCATTCCTTCGATCTCCTGATCGTTGACTACTTTCACCATTGCACCGCTTTCATTAGAAAGGGCTTGACCTAAGTTCAAAAGTAAATTGGCTTTACCTGCTGGGAATTTATATTTGCTAATCCCTGCTCTTTGTGTCGCTGTCACTTCAGTTGCAACTTGATATTTCTCTAAGAAATTAGAATAATATCCTGCCTTGGCTGTTTCTTTTGAATAAGTTGTCCCGTATTCTGATGGATGAATATTCAAATCGCCTGTGGTTGGCATTACTATAACAGCTCCTAAATCAGGACAACCTACACCGCTTAAATTCACATGGCTATAACCTGTAAAAATGGTATTTTCATAAGCATATGGGAAGGACAACCAATCGCTGTCTTTTTCCATTTTATTGCCTTTGCCTGATGTATTAAAAGGAACTACTGAAACCATACCTCTTGGTGCAATTGCTCCTGGGTTGGTTGCTCCGTAATTTGAAGTTCCGATAAATGGGTTCACATACTCTGTATAATCTTGTGCTAAAAGTGAAGTGCTCAAGAAAAGAGTTAATAAGTAAAATATTTTTTTCATTGCATCTATTTTGAAATTAAGCCCCATGCTTAAGTAATACGCATGGGGCCTTTATAATTGGCTTTATTCAATCACTAATTCATCTGTAAACATCCATGGTGTGTTTCCTGCACCTAAATGCCAAGTTGGTAATTTCTCGAATGGCTCTGCTACCACTTTTACATATTGGTACGTGCCGTTCACTTCTGCCGAGAATCTTGTTACGCTGATCACTGGGTGATCATTTGGCATTTCAACTGTTTGTTGACTTACCTCAGTAAATTCTTTGCCGTCTTTTGAAACGTAGAATGTGATTTTTTGAGGTAAGAATAACCATGAAGAGGTGTTTTCCAAGAAGCCCATAGACAATTGGTGTAATTGTTTTGGCTCACCTAAATCAACAACAGCTTCTAAGTCTTGTCCTGAAACGCCATCCCACTTACCGTCTCTTAAGTTATCTGACGCATATTCTCCATTCAGAATACCCTTATCACCAGCATCATATGAAGCGTTTTTCTCATAGTTGATCGTCAACTTAGGGAATTCTTCACCTGTATTGTAATACGATTTTTTGAAATCAAATTCTGATACTTTGCTTGACGCACCGTGTTCGTTGATTGCAATTGCTTTTACCATTGTTGATTGGTCCAAAGTAAATGCTTCATTGTATTCTGTAGAAGACGCTGAAGGTGTAGAACCATCCAATGTATAGTAAATTTTCACTTCAGGAGTGATGCATTTCAAACCAACTGTAGCAGTTGTATTAAAGATTACTGATTTATTTGTGATTGCCGGGCGGAAAACTTGCTCTTTTACTTCTAATAATTCAGCTTCTTCAGCAGGAGTAATCGCATAAGAAACTGGACGGCTTTCTTTTGCCTCACCCCATGTTGATTTTGAGGCTCCCATTTCAAATGTGATTTTTCCACCTTCTTCAATTTGCTGATGTGTGATAAATGATTTATCAAACGGGTTACCATTTAAAGTTGCACCTTGGATATAAAGATTATTGATGTCGTTGTTTTTCGCTTCAATCACGAAATCGTTTCCATTATCTAAGTGAATGGTTACTTTTGAGAAAATCGGGCTACCAATGATATACTCTCCGTTAGCGGGGTTTACAGGATAAAAGCCCATTGCTGAGAACACGTACCAAGCCGACATCTGACCACAATCTTCATTACCTGAAAGACCATCTCTTTCGGCAGTGTACATTTCATCCATCACCTGACGGATTCTTGCTTGTGTTTTAGAAGGCTGACCTGCATAGTTGTATAAATAAATGGCGTGGTGCGATGGCTCATTACCTTGTGCATACTGTCCAATCAAACCTGTTACATCATGTGCCATATGGTTATCATTTACAGCTTCTTGCTCAAACATTTCGTCTACTTTAGCTACAAAACCAGCGTCACCACCATGCAATTCAATCAGGCCGTTTACGTCTTGTGGAGCAAAGAAGTTATAATGCCATGCATTTCCTTCAGTATATTCACCAGCTCCTAATAAAGAAATATTCATTGGGTCAAAAGGTGTCACCCAGTTACCATATAAATCTTTTCCTCTGATAAAACCTGTTTCTTCATTGAACAATAATTTGTAGTTCAATGCTCTATTGCTATACTTTTTGTAATCTTCTGTTTTACCCAAACGCTTTGCTACTTGAGCTACCGTCCACATATCATAAGCATATTCCACTTGTTTAGAAACGGAGTTCGCTTCTTTTTCCATTGGAATATAACCTTCAGCATTAAACCAGTTCAATCCTCTTCTTGGATCTTCAGCAGCAGCTACTAATGCCTCATATGCTTTTTGTTCATCAAAATTAGTTTGACCTTTTAGCATAGCATCCACAATTACAGGCGCTGAGTGGAATCCAATCATTGTTCCTGTTTCATTAGCAGCTAATTCCCAAACCGGCAACTGACCTGATTGCTCATATTTTGCCAACATTGATTTAATGAAATCATTGTTTTCTTTTGGCGATGTTAACGTAAATAATGGATGCGTTGCACGGAAAGTATCCCATAAAGAGAATAGCGTGTAGTTTGTAAACCCTTCCGCTTTATGAATTTTATGATCCATACCTCTGTACTGATGATCAACGTCCATGAATACGTTTGGAACCGTCATAGAATGGTATAAAGAAGTATAGAAAATAGTACGTTGTACTTGATCACCACCTTCTACTTCAATTTTTGATAATTTCTCATTCCAAGTTAAATCAGCTTGTCTTTTTACAGCCTCAAAGTCGAACCCTTGAGTTTCTGCTTCCATATTTTTACGAGCACCGTCAATTGATACGGAAGAAATGGCTACTTTTACCACAATTTCTTCATCCAATTTTGTATCATAATTGATCACGGCTTTCACATCATCACCTTCCACTTTGGTAGCGTTATTGATCAATTCACCACCTTTTACACCCTGGATCGATTTGAAAGGTTTTGAGAATTGAGCTACAAAATAAATGTACTGATCTCTTGCCCAACCTGATGAACGTCTTAAACCGACAATTTCATTATCTCCATTCACTTGGAACCATGTCTCTCTTGCTGTATCAGAAATACCATGCTTTAGATCTAAGATGATATGTGATGCATCAGACTCTGGGAAAGTGTAACGGTGCACACCTACTCTTGTTGTGGCTGTTAACTCTGCTAATACTTTGTAATCTTCTAAAAATACTGAATAATAACCTGGGTTAGCTTGTTCCTTGACATGCTCAAAACGTGAACGGTATCCTTCATCAGGATTAGCTTTAGAGCCTGGTTCAGTTTTGATCTTACCCACTGTTGGCATTAATAAAATATCTCCATAATCTCCGCCACCTGTTCCTTGCAAGTGGGTATGTGAAAATCCCATAACAGAAGAATCTGAAACGTGATATCCAGAACTCCAGTCCCATCCTTCAACACCTGTATCGGGACTTAACTGTACCATACCAAATGGCACCGTAGCACCAGGGAAGGTATGTCCATGACCACCTGTTCCTATAAACGGATCAACATATTTTGTGTATGAAATAATTTCTGGCTCATCTTGAGCACTACTTGCAACGTTATTTAGATGGGACACACACCCAAAAAGGAGTGGAATCCACAATAAAGAAATGGAGAATCGATTCATTGTTTATTAATAGTAAAGTATATATTGAAGAACCAAGGCAGTTCTTATTGTATGATAATCTCGTCGATAAATAACCAAGCTGGCTTACCTGCCCCCAGATGTCCTTTTGGAAGTGGCCCGCCGTTGGTATAGATAATTTTGATTGATTTGATGGCTTTCGCTTTTGATAAACCTTCCCAATTATAAATTAATACGTCACCATCACTGGAAATGGCGTCCGTTTTAAATTTATTAGCAGATTTATACTTTTTTCCATCTTTAGAATAAAGCACTTCCACCTCCTTTGGAGCCATAATCCAAGACCCCACTTCATCATAAGCACGAAGTTGAATTGCTGAAATCGAGGTTGGTACATCAAAAGTCAATGTGGCTGTTACATCTTCCCCATTGAAGCCTATCCAGCTTTCATCACTGAACTTCGATTCAAAACCTAATCTTCCGTCGATCAAACCTTCTACTCCTGCTTTGTGATAAGGTTTTGAAGGTGCTGTTGATAATTCAATGTTGGCTTGGTTGGCTAAATGCATCACGAAGTTGGAAGAAACAGGATCACCATAAGCTTTTCCATTTCTAAAACCTTGAATGATAATCTTCCCTGTTTCTTTCACTTCTATTGCTTCATTATAATCAACAAACACTTCTGATGAAGGCTTTTTATATTTTAAAGTCACACCCTCTATTAAAGCTTGGGCCTGTACTTTTAATTCTCCAATATGATTCAAAATTTCAACATCCAACACTTTTGAAGATGGACCATATTCTACTCCTTTTGAATCCAAGTATGTATATTCTTTTTCTAATCTTTCAGCGAAATTATCGAAGCCTTGTTTTTGTCCTACCCAAAGCGCTTCAGAGAAAGCAATGATTCTTGGGAAAACCATAAAATCCAAGCGGGCATTATCAGGAATTCTTTCCGTCCAAACTGTACATTCACCACCCAATACATGATGGTGTTTCTCCTTTGCTAAATCTGAAGGTACAGGCTGATAGTTGTACACTTGCTTCACATCCGTCGTCACAATGTCATAATCAAAATAACACATTCCTGTAGGTGATACGATGACATCATTCCCCATTTCAGCAATTTTTCTTACAGCATCTTTATCATGAAAATCTCTCCACAACTGTACTGTTGCGGTTTCCGATAATCCTCCTTCAAGAATCTCATCCCAACCTGTCATTTTCTTTCCATTGGCATTCACCATTTTCTCTACTCTTTTAATAAAGTAGCTTTGCAGTTCGTGTTCGTCTTCTAAACCTTCTGCTTTGATCTTTCCTTGGCATTTCGGACATTCTTTCCATCTTGCTTTAGGGCACTCATCCCCACCTATGTGCATGTATTTTGACGGGAACAATGGCATAATTTCATCCAGAATATTTTGAACAAACTCATAAGTCCTTTCATTACCAGCACATAAAACATCTTCATGGACACCCCATTCTGTTTGTACCTCAAAAGGACCTCCTGTACATGAAAATTCTGGATAAGAAGCCAATGCCGCTACCATATGACCTGGCATATCAATTTCAGGAATTACTTCAATTCCTCTTTTCGTTGCATATGCTACTACTTCTTTGATTTCTTCTTGAGTGTAAAAGCCACCGTATCTTGTTCCGTCTTTTTCAGTTCTGTAAGCTGAGTTCTCTGTTAATTGCGGGTATTGTTTCACTTCAATTCTCCAACCTTGATCCTCAGTCAAGTGCCAATGGAATTTGTTCATTTTATAATGTGCCATTAAATCTAAATACGACTTGATGGTCTCCACATCAAAAAAGTGTCTACTTACATCCAACATCATTCCTCTCCAAGCAAACTTTGGAGCATCATCAATTACAACTGCAGGAACTTCTAAAGTACTTCCTACAAGTTGTAAAAGTGATACAGAACCGTTGATAATACCTTTTGTAGTTTTCGCTTTAAGTTGAATTGAATTTTCGGTTACCGCTAATCGGTACCCTTCCTCCTCTTTTATATCATTAGTTTGAGAAAAGAGAATTGTAGCCTCTTCACTATTTTGCACCACTTGTAATACAATGCCTGTTTGAAACTTTATTTCATTAATGAAATGATTCGTATCAAAATTTTCATCCTCAACAAATAGTGTGGTATTGTTAGATAACTCAAATTGGCCTTCATTCCACTTCACCTCTTGAGGATATGGGATAAGTGTTGGTTTGTTTTGTGCAAAAACAAAACCTTGAACCAAAAGTAATATTGCTAGTAAGTTTAATTTCATTTCAGATTTGTTTAATGGATTAGTTAAGTCTTAGTAGTAGATTTTTAATCATCATCACCCGCAACTGATGCCATGGGTGATGATGATATTTTATAGGACTTTTACTGAAGGTGGCCCTAATTTTTATATTAAATGAACTCTAAAGTTCCTCCTTTCATTAATTCGTTGTGACTGATCTTCCAACCTTTGATTTCCTCTCCATTGAAAAGAACTTTCTTCACTGTTGGCTTAGCATCAGAAACAGTTTTAGCAACAATTTTCAATGTATTACCATTACCCAATTGAACCGTAGCGTTATTGAATAAAGGCGTTCCTAAGTCATACATTGCATTACCTGGGTTTACGGGGTAAATACCAATTGAACTTAAGATAAACCATGATGACATCTGACCGCAATCCTCATTACCACATACGCCGTCAGGTGTTGACTTGTATTGCGTATTCATGATTTCACGGATCAATTTCTGTCCTTTTTCAGGCTTGTTGATGTAGTTGTATAAATAAGCTACGTGGTGACTTGGCTCGTTACCGTGTGCGTATTGACCAATCATACCTGTTGAGAAAATTGGTAACTCATCTTCTGGGGCTGGGTAGTAAGTGAACATTGAATCTAATCTTTGCTCAAAACGATCTGCTCCACCCATTGCGTCAATCAATCCTTCGATGTTTTGTGGTACATAGAAGAAATATTGCCATGCGTTACTTTCGCAGAAATGATCTGTATAATCTTTAGGAAGGAAATCTTTGATAAAGTCACCTTTTCTATCTTTTGGACGCATAAATGAAGATTCCTCATCATATACATGTCTCCAGTTTTCGGCACGTTTCGCGAAGTATTTATAATCGTCCTCTTTTCCTAGTGCTTTCGCAAATTCAGCTATACACCAGTCATCATAAGCGTATTCTAAAGTTTTTGAAACTGACCAGTTTTCGTGATCAAAATTTAACGGCACATAACCTAATTTGATATAATCCGCCATTGCATCTCCTTTCTCATTCATTGCTGAAGCTTTACATGCTTCATATGCTTTTTCAACATCAAAACCTTTGATTCCTTTGAAATAAGCATCAGTAATTACAGGAACAGCGTGGTACCCAATCATCATGTTTGTTTCATTACCTTTCATTGACCATACAGGCAATAAACCTGTTTCGTCATATTGAGAAAGGAATGAGTTAATCATATCTGGTACTCTCTGCGTATGGATCATAGTATACAGCGGGTGTACAGCTCTATAAGTATCCCATAAAGAGAAGGTATCGTATTTTTTATAACCTTTTGCGACGTGATTTTTTTGATCCGCACCTTTGTAAGCACCATCAACATCTGAATGTAAAGTTGGAGCCAATAATGATTGATACATTGCTGTATAGAATACTTTCAAATGCTCCTCATTCATAGAAGAAACTTTGATTTTTTCTAATTCTGTTTCCCAAGTATCCGATGCATCTTTTCTTACTTGATCAAAATCCCAAGTTGTATTTTCAGCCGCTAAGTTCTTTTGAGCTCCTTCAATACTTGATGATGAAAGAGCCACCTTTACTAAGACTTCATTTTTATCATTTGGTGTATCAAAATTGAAATAACCTCTTGTTTTCAAAGCCTGGATCTCATTACCTTCCACTACTTTCATATCATTTCCTTTTACAGAATTCACTAATTGATAAGAAGTGAATGGAACACTGAATTTCGCTACAAAATATTCTTTTTGGACAGGTGCCCATCCTGACGAAAATCTATAACCAACTACTGTTTGATTGTCGATTACTTTCAAATATGTATCTGTAGGACCATCCCAGTTCAAGGCATAACCTAAGTTGATATAAATTTGAGATTTATCGTCCTTCGGGAAAGTATATTTATGAAAACCAGTTCTAGATGTGGCTGTCATTTCAGCGTGGATATCATAATCCAATAGATCTACTGCATAATAACCTGGTTCTGCCTCTTCTTGATCATGTGAAAACAAAGATACAGGACGAACGTTACCATTTTCAGTGATGGTTCTGTCAGATTTACTATTGAAAGGCATCACCAAAATATCGTATAAATCTCCTGCACCTGTACCTGACAAGTGAGTATGAGAAAAACCTGCAATTGTTGAATCTGGCCAGAAATATCCTGCGATTCTATCCCATCCACCATAACCGTTGTCTGGCGAAAGTTGTACCATACCATGAGGAACAGTAGCTCCTGGATAAGTATTACCTGGACCATCTGTCCCAACAAAAGGATTAACGTAATCTGTATATCTTACTTTTTTTGAAGATGTCTGTTCCTTCTCAGAAGAAGTACAAGCACCTAAGAAAGGTAGGATTAATAAAGCTAGTAAGGCTGACCTTAATTTAATCATCGATAAGGGTAGTTATTGTTATAAGTAATTTTGATTTTAGTGAGAATAAGTCAATGCTACCATTCCATTTTGAATTGAGCATCTTCCATTCTATTTCCATTTTCCGTATCTACAATCGCGTAGTTGAATCCATTTCTAATACTGTAACCTCCGTATTCACCATTTTTATTGATGGCCAAGAATCCAACTTGGAGGTTTTCCATACGCGTTTTGTGCGTATCCATAATTCTTTTTACTGCAATCTCACATGCTTCTACAGGTGATTTGCCCATTCTCATATGTTCCACTACCATGGCTGAACCTGCTGTTCTGATCACTGCTTCTCCTAAACCAGTTGCACAAGCGGCTCCAATTTCTCCATCAACAAAAAGTCCTGCACCAATCAAAGGTGAATCACCTACTCTTCCATGCATTTTATAAGCAGCACCTGATGTTGTACAAGCACCTGCAATATGTCCCTTTGCATCAATGGCCAAAGCTCCAATAGTATCGTGGTTTTCAATATTAATCACTGGTTTGTATTCTGATTTTTTCAACCATTCTTCCCAGTCTTTTTTCGATCGCTCTGTTAATAGGTTTTCCTCTTTGAAACCTTCTTTCAATGCGAAAGTTTTCGCTCCTTCACCTACTAACATTGCATGAGGTGTTTTTTCCATTACTAATCGTGCCACAGAAATTGGATGCATGATATTTTCAAGAGCAGCCACCGCACCACATTCATAGTCGTGGTTCATGATACACGCATCTAATGTTACTTTTCCATCACGATCGGGCAATCCTCCATATCCAACACTTCTTTCCTTAGGGTCAGCTTCGGGTACTCTCACACCTGCCTCCACAGCATCCAATGCGGAGCCTCCTTCTTTTAAAATCTCCCAACCTGCTTCATTAGATCCAAAACCATGATTCCAAGTCGATATCATTAAAGGTTTAGATCCTTTTCTCTTTCCTGCAAATGAAAAAGCAGATAATGAAGGTGAAATCATTGCGGCTGAAGTTAATGCCGAAATTTTTAAAAAATCTCTTCTGCTACCCATAGTTTTTAAATAAAAATTGAGGATTTAGTAATTATTTAACGTGTTAAATATACACGTTCAATTGAAATAAACGCACAAACATGCATAAACATGCTTAAACAAATGATATTTATTAACAATAATCACGCAAAAAGAAAGATATTCAATACACTTCAAGTATCATTTGTACTTCAATAAGAGCATCACCGATGTGGCTATTGTTTTCTTGATCGATCATAAGGGATAATCATCACACACTTTTATTTTTGAGGTATTTTTAATGAAAACATAATAAAATACTTTCCTTATTGTATAAATCAATCTTTTCCTAATGTATACACCTCAATTACAACAATTTGCAATTGCATCAAGTAATCTATACCTCTATAGCCCTTGCTAAAGTAAGTCCTATATTATTTGACTATTAACGTTAATAAATGCATATTTAAGAAATATTAAACAATAATAACACTACTACATAAACTCTGAACATGCATCAGCTAACATTGCTTAAGAGTGGCTTTGCTATTCTTCTATGCACACTATTAACGACGCCTTCAGTATTATCGAACAATCTAACACCAGTTAAACTATCCGGATTTACTACCAAACAGGGGTTATCCCAGAACAATGTCAATGCAATTGTTTACGATAAAAATGGTTTTCTATGGATTGGGACTGATGATGGCCTCAATATTTTTGATGGTAATACGTTTAGATCATTCAATGCTTCTGACATCATTACTAATGGTTTAAATTTTAATACGATTCGATGCTTGGCTATTGATCCTAAAGAAAATTATTTATGGATAGGTACCAATGGTGCCCTTGAAAGAATGAACCTGAAAAATAAGCAGGTCAAAAGAATTGTACTTGAAAATAGAGAAGAGGTCGAAGATGTTAAAGGAATTACATGGTCCATTGAAAATGAACAATGGGTCGGTGTTAATAACCTAGGCGTTTTTTACTCTAAGAATCAAGAAAAGTATTTTAAGATTCCAAATAGTAATGTATCCATTAATGCTATTCTATCCTATCAAGGCTACATATTAGTAGGTCATGACCAAGGTATAACCATTTATAATTCAAAAACTCATGATGCTCTTAACGTTCCAGCTTTTAATGAACTCAATGGAAAATCCGTTTTCTCTTTAAAGGCAATTGACAATACGATCTACATTGGTACATCCGAGGGAGATTTATTCAGCGTTGATCAGCATTTTAAGATGAAAAAGCTTTATACTGGCACCAACAAAATAAAATCGATCACGGAAGATAATATCGGAAATATTTGGCTTGGTACAGAGGGAAATGGTATTGTTCGTCTAAAAAAGGAAGAGAACTTTAAACCCTACACTTTACTTCATCACAAATGTACCAATAGAACGATTAATTTCCTGTACTATGGCGCCCACCATAATATATGGATTGGTACTTTCGGAAACGGATTACAACTTTATAATGAAAATGATCCCTTCTTTACATTGAGCGAAGATAAAACGTATGGAAAAGGGCTATCTCATAATAGTGTCACATCGTTTGAGCAATTAAATCAAAATGAAATCCTTATTGGCACTGATGGCGGAGGAGTGGATAAACTCAATATTAAAAATGGGAATATCCAAAATATAATCTCCAATCAATATGTTATTTCACTAAAAAAGGTAGAGGATAAGATTTTGGTGGGTACCTACCAAAGTGGGCTTCGCATATTAAATGATAAAAATATACTATCTCCGTTAGATGCCATTGATCAATTCAATGATGATTTATCTACTGATAATGTCTGGGATATTGAAGAAGATTATTTTGGGAATATTTGGCTAGCGACCACCAATGGTGTAGTAAAATTAAATCTTGACAAGAAAACTTTTATTCGCTTTAAAAATAATCCTTTGGATACTTCATCCATCTCTAATAATGACACACGAAAAATTTACAGGGACATTAAGGGAGATATTTGGATAGGTACTTTTAATGGTTTAAACAGATATGATAAAGAGACCAATACTTTCAAACAGATCCATTTTAAGAGTAGAAAGAATCAGAACATCAATATTAATAATGCCATCATCTCCATTGCGGAAGACGACAAACTAAATTTATGGATTGGTACATTCGGGAATGGGTTATGGAAGTTGGATCGTCAAACGGACTCTTTGTATGCCTCAAGCATCAATGCTCAATTGCCTAATAAAGTAATTTATGCTATTGAAAACGACTCACATGGTGCTTTGTGGTTATCAACTAATCAAGGTATAGCTTCTTATAATCCCAAAGATGAGAGCATAAAAATGTTTACGGAAGAAGATGGTCTTCAAGGAAAACAATTCAATGTGGGAGCATCATTGATGTTAAAAAACAACTTTTTGATCTTTGGTGGTACTGAAGGTTTAAATATCTTCAACCCCACAAAAACAATTTCATTCTTACAAAATATACCAAAGATTAAAGTCAATACCATCACTGTAGTTAGAAATCAATTGATGAACCAAGACATTGATATTTCTCAAGTACGTCAGATTGTGCTTACTCCTGAACAGAGAACATTTTATCTTAATTACTTTGGTCTAGAATACAATTATCAACATAATATTGAGTACGAATACAGACTTCGAAATTTTGAGGAAAACTGGAATCAAACCTTATCTAACTCCTCTATGCTTTATTCTAACCTTCCTAGTGGTACTTATTTCTTTGAGATAAGATGTAGATACAAAAATCAGGTTTGGGGCTCTACTTTAAGTTTTCCAGTTATTTTAGAAGCTTATTATTGGGAAACGCCTCTATTTAAGTTTATCATTTTAGTGCTTCTTCTAGTAGTTGGACTTACGATTTATTACATGTATATCAGAAACTTGAAGCATCAAAAATTAGCATTAAACAGGATTGTACAAGAACGAACGCAAGAACTCCTCAACAAAGAAATAGATATTATTGAAGTTGAAAACCAAAAAGCTCAACTGATTAAAGAGACATTAAAAATTCGGGAGAAAGAATTGACGACACATGTGTTACGTTTAGCACATATGAATTCTTTGGTCTATCAAATTGACAGAAGCCTTGAGGAATTGCAGAAGTCTAATGATCCTATCTCCAAAAGTAAAATCAACAGTATTCGACGTGAAATTAAACAAGCTGAAAATATTGAAAATGATTGGAAAACGTTGAATGGTCTGTTCTCAGAAGTACACCAAAATTTCGCACAAAAATTAAAGGAAAAACACCCCGATTTAACCGAGGGAAATCTTAGGCTTTGTAATCTCATAAAACTCAATATGTCAAGCAAGGATATCGCTGCTATTCTTGGAATATCACTCAATAGTGTGAAAGTGGCTCGAAAAAGACTAAGGAAAAGACTTGAACTTAATATTGATGATAGCTTGGAGGAGTATTTAATGGCTATTTAAACTGGTTTAAATTCTCATTTTTCAATCTCTTTTAAAGCGTTATTCTTTTTGTAAAAATCACATATTGAAAACTTAAGTTATAAAAATCTTAATTATATATACGGTGATTTAATCTTCACAAGAGTGGCATATAAACTTTACAAAAGCATCTAAAAAATTAATACAAGAAAAAACCTCGAAGCGTAACATCTTTTACACTTCGAGGTTTAAAATATTTCTTTTTTTAATTTATTTCTGTTGTTCTGTCTTTTGATCTACAACTGGTGCATTGTCCCTATTGGCCAATTCCCAAGCGGTTGCAAAAACTAATTTTGCTCTTTTAGCCATGGGACCAAAAGTGATTTTATCAACCGTATCCGTTGGTTGATGATAATCTTCGTGAGTACCGTTAAAATAGAAAATCACTGGAATACCGTGCTTCGCAAAGTTGTAATGATCAGATCTGTAATAATATCTATTGGGATCATCCTTCGCATTGTAAGTATAATCTAGATCTAGTTCAGGTACATATTTTTTAGCTACTTTTTCGTGAATATCATGCAATTCTGATGATAACATATCTGCACCTATCACATAAACAAAATCAGGATTCTCACTATGTGCGGCATCTCCTCTACCAATCATATCAATATTCAAGTTGGCAATAGTGTTATCAATAGGGAAAATTGGGTGACTCGAATAATATTCAGATCCTAATAAACCTTTTTCCTCACCTGTTACCGTCATAAACAATATCGACCTTCTTGGGCCATTCCCCTCTTCTTTTGCTTGAGTAAAAGCATTTACAATTTCCAATAACCCTGTCGTTCCAGAACCATCATCATCGGCACCGTTGTGAATTTCTCCATTGATGATACCTACGTGATCATAGTGCGATGTGACCACCAATACCTCATCTTTTAAGTCCGTACCTTCCATAAAACCTAAAACGTTTTCCGTCGGCATTTTTCGAGTCTCAAACTGAGCATTGATATTCAAATTAAAAATTTCTCCACTTGCTGCTGATTTCCCCTTCGCTACAGCCTTCGCCACTTTCTTTTCAAACTTACTTTCACTAACCCCAATTAAATTAAAGAAGCTTGAGGGTTTCACTAAGACTAAACCAAAACCATTATCATTTTTTACTTCTGGCTTATCAAACATTAATCTTCCCTTAGAAATATAGCTACCATAGCGTTTTGCTTGAGTAGTGTATTTCTCATCAGATTCAGCAATCACTATCGCAAATGCGGCACCTTTTTCAGCTGCTACTTTTGCTTTTAGTCTTAATCCACTTGTTCCTTTTTTAGATGTACCATAGTTTTTTGGTGTTTTTTCGAAAAAGACAACCCCTTTACCTTTCACGTCTACGTTGTCATAATCGTTAACCATACTATTTTCCTCACCATAACCGATGAATATCACTTCTAAATCCTCTTTAAAAGAGAAGTTACCGTATGGAAAAATATCTTCAATGAGTTGAAGTGTTACGCCTCCTTTTTGAATGGAGAAATTAGTATACTTTTGTTTATATAAATCGAATTGTTGAAAATAAGGGTTTGGAACATTTGGAACCGGTCCTTCTAAACCTTGATCCATAAAAAACTGAGCGATATAATCTGCTGCCATTTTTTGTCCTCTCTCACCAGTCTCTCTTCCTTCAAACTCATCAGAAGCTAGAATCGTGAGATGAGATATCATCTCCTCTTCTGTGATGGTCGATTTGTACTTGTTGACTTTTTCACTTTCTGATTCCAAAGTGATATCTTGAGCAAAAGCCGATGAAATAAGAATTGATAATAATGTCGATAAAAGTGTTTGTTTCATAAAACGATATTAATAATGAAGAAGGTAACCAGTAAATTAGGTAAGGAATATTTATTTGACTGGATACTTATTAATTGAATTGGTAATATGTAAGTACCTAATAACATGAATTGTTATTAGGTACATTTTTTTAATCTCTTTACAATGCCTAAGGCACTGGAATTGTGTGTGCGTCTTTTGGAGAAGATAGAACGATCATAGACTGTAAATCATCCACTTCTTTAATTTCACTAAGCTTGTTTAACAATACTCTTTGATATTCCTCAATATCAGTAGTAATTACTTTCAGTAAGTAATGGCTGTTACCCGTTACGTGATGGCATTCAATAACCTCTGGTATGTTATCAACTTGCTTTAAAAAAGAGGTATGATTTTCTTGGTTATGCTTCTCAATCTTCACATTTACAAAAGTAGTCACTCCTAAGCCTAAAGCTTTAGTATTTAATTTTGCGTGATAACTTTCAATAATCCCCGAGTTCTCTAATTTTTTTACCCTTTCCAAAGTAGGAGCTGGAGATAAGTCAATTTCTTTTGATAACTGAGCGTTTGTTATTTTAGCTTGTTTCTGGAGAATATCTAATATTCTCCTATCTGTTTGATCAAGCCTTAAAACTGCTTTTTTAAACGTTGACATTTATAATGTAATTATAATGATTAATATATGTGCTGTGATAATAAATATTTAACCGATAGGTATTATTTAGTAACGTTAAATTTAAGTGCAATAAAACTCTAATAATGAAGACTATACCAAAACAACATTGATATGCTTTCAAAATCTGTATCACTTCAAAAAAACATAAACTGTCTATAAAAAACTATTGATTAATTATTTATTCCGATAGTTTATAGAAATAAAAGATCTTTTTATTACTAAGATAGATTAATGCAATTTATTAGAATATTTTGTTAATTACGAATTTCACCAACTAAAATTCCGAAAAATTAAAAAACAATTCTATTCACAAAATAAGATATAGCTGTTCTACTAAGGGGTATGTTTGGATTTCTGATAATTTACATATTCAAGTATGCCATAAAAATAGCTATTAGCAACTTCAATTACTCTTTCGGAAATCTTGCCTGACTTTAAGTCATTATCATTAAGTGCTTTAAGCTCATTAATATTATCTTGAAGAAGAGGTTCACCGTAGCACATCGGGCTGTTTAATAATCGGCAAAGTCTTAGATTTCTTGCATAAATACCGTTTCCTAAAGGCATTGCTACATTTTTAAGATATCGGGGTTCATTAGTATTGTTAACAGCAGGGACTTTTAGATAATCCACAAATTGTTGCATGATGAACTTACTTAAAAAATAGGAATCTTTTGTATTATCACTGATCAATATTCTGAGAAAATCATAACGATCTCTTTTGGTAGACAGTTCTTTTCGCATAAAGGAACCTGGAACAAACACCATACTGAAATTCCTTTGAGATGGTTTTTTCCATCCCACATTTAATTCATCAGCATTATAATGTAAAACAACAGTTACATCAGGTTTAAAGTAATTGATTTTGTTGGCTCTTACTTCTAGATCATCCTGCAAATAATAGTCTCTGTATATCTTTGATTCAGGAGAATGATATAAAATATGAAGCAACTGTTTTTTGGTCAGTTTACGATGCTCTCTTAATTTATTAGGGAGGTGCTTACTTTTCCAGGATTGATAAGAGACATTTGATGCGCCTTTATTACCAATTGATGTACGAGTAAGAAATACCTCTGCTCCATACTTTTCTAGACTATCTTTTAGTACGTAAGCAGTCGTTAGTGTCAGATCTCCTTCCCTAAGATTTATCTTTTCACCACTTTCTAAAGTCATATCGATAAATCTCCCCTCTATTTTGGCCATTTTCATATCTGTAGCAATATGACCTGGATCAATAGCTACTCTGATTCCGGAAAGAGGTTTCATCACAGATGATGGTATGAAATTATGATTCAGCTTCAAAATTCTTATGGTCTGAATTAGATCGTCAGAAAATGGCTTTACGCCTTTATTCGCGTAGACATTGTATTGAAAAGAACGGTCTGTAAATTCAAAAACATCTTTTAAAGTAGATAACTCGCTCCAAGGTAGAAAAAACTCTGCTACGCCTTTCTTATGGTGTAACGCAGATGCATATATAGTGATTCCTTTTTGATTGATGGTGAAATACTCATATAGGTGAGGGCTTTTCACAAGGTACTTTTCGGCTCTTCTTTTATAATAATAAGCTAGTTGCTGATTCATTTGTGCATAAACTCCCCCTCCTACTTCAAAACAAAGCAGAAACATAAAAAGAATGATTTGTAGGGATTGTCTGAGCATCATATTATTTAATTAGGGCCCCAAAGTTAAGTAGTTAATACTGTAGTATTTGTGAACAACGGGAAAAGATGGGTAAATCTTACTAAAAAAGTACCTTTTTCAGGGTTTTTCATCAATAATTTACAAAAGAACAATAATAATGTCAAAATTTTGTCATGTACAAAAAAAACTCCAACAACTAAATTGCTGGAGTTCGTGAAATCTATTTATCTATTTTGGAGTGGTAATTACACCAATTCCTCAGTGTATAATTCTTTATGTAATAAGTTTAATGCATTGTTTTTCTCGAAAGTAGGAATCAATACTGAGATATTACTCTTACTTCCTCCGTAAGAAATCATTCTTACAGGCAATGATCTTAATGCATTTACTACTGAAGATACAATATTTGCGTTTTCTACTAGCATTTGTCCAACAACACAAACAATTGTCATATCTTTATCAACTTCCACTAAACCTAAAGATTGTAAATCTCTTACAATTTCTTCAAGATGTGTATCATTATCAATAGTTAAAGATACCGCTACCTCTGATGTTGTAATCATATCGATTGGAGTGCTGTACTTTTCAAACACTTCAAATACTTGCTTCAAGAAACCATAAGCCATTAACATTCGGCTTGACTTGATTTTGATGGCTACAATACCATTTTTAGCAGCTACTGATTTTACTGGAATAGCATTATCAGAAGTTGGTCCAATTAAAGTTCCAAAAGCTTTTGGAGCCATTGTATTCTTTAATCTAACAGGAATATCTTTTGTTTGAGCAGGTAATACAGCTAATGGGTGAAGGATTTTAGCACCAAAGTAAGCAAGCTCTGCCGCTTCATCATAAGTTAACTGTTCTACTGCTTTTGTATTTTCAACGAAACGTGGGTCGTTATTGTGCATACCGTCAATATCAGTCCAAATCTGAACTTCTTCAGCATTCACACAAGCACCAATAATTGTTGCTGTATAATCACTTCCTCCACGTTGTAAATTATCAACTTTTTCAAATTCGTTCGTACAGATATAACCTTGCGTGATGAATAGAGTTTCGCCTTTATGCTGAGCAAGAGTTGCTTCCAATCTCTTTTCAATTTCAGGATATGCAGGCTCACCATTTTCAGATCTCATGAAATCAAGTGCTGGTAATAATACCGACTTCACTCCTTTTTCTGTAAGGTATAAATGCATTAATTTTGTTGAAATTAGTTCTCCTTGAGCGTGAATTTCTCTTTCTTGCTCTGTTGAGAATCCTTCAACACTGTAAGAATTTAACAAGTCATATTTTTCATCCATCAGTGCGTGAGCTTCTTCTCTTGCTGCCTCACCTTCTAAAAGCTCATAGATGTGTTGATCATACTTTGGTTTGAAATCAGCAACTAACTTTTCAACTAATGGCTTATCACCTGCATAATAGGCATCACAAATTCCTACTAACGCATTTGTAGTACCTGAAACAGCTGATAATACAACTATTTTAGGCTTCTCATCTACAATTAGATTTGAAACTTGAACCATTCGTTCTGCTGAACCCACCGAAGTACCTCCAAACTTATAAACTAACATCGCACTAAAACTATTTTCTTTGTTAAATCCTTAATATTATGTTACAAATATGATCGAGCCTTTTTAGATCATGAAATTTAAACATGAAAAATACCTAAATTTCACAATGTGTTATATATAAAACAAAAGCTTTTCTACCTATAAAACATAATGAACTGAAAAATTTCAAATTCAACTACATATCATAAACGTTAATCTAGAGGCTTTAATACGAAAACATTTAAAGGAATTCACAACTAAAAACATACATTATGTAATCTGCACTACCTCTATTCAATAATGATGATAATAATTACCTTCTTTCAGACTTCTCGGTCACTTCTTATTAGATGTATTTAGAGGAAATTTGAAAAATATAATAAACTGTTAAAGTAACGTTCATTTTATTATGAAATTTATACTAGCAAAAATTTGTGTTATCTATCTTACTTTCATTTCGATTTCATGTACTAACACAAAAACAAAAGAAGATAGTCACCATGGTGACACCATTGCATATACAGAGGCTGAATGCGACTTTGGAGATATACAATCCCCAATTAATATTCTTTCACAAAGAACGAAAGGAATAATCAAGTCGAGAATCAATATCGAAGCTCATTGTAATGCTGTTGAAAACAAAGGTCATACAGTACAAATTGATTTTGATAGTACATCAAAGTTAACTTTTGGAGATGATAGATATAGTTTTAAACAACTGCACTTCCATACACCTTCTGAACATCAGATTGATGGTATTACCTACCCAATGGAAATGCATATGGTGAATGTTTTAGACAATGATGAGTCTGAAAAACCTCACTTCTTAGTAATCGGTGTTTTATTTAAAATGGGAAAAGAGAATGCGTTCTTAAATGAGTTCCTTAATAAAATACCAAGAGATCACGAAGGTCTAGTAAAGGTAAATGAAGCGGAAGTAAATCTTGAAGATTTATTTGGAAGCTATGATTGTGAGGAAATGAAACATTATTTCCATTACAACGGATCTTTGACTACACCACCTTTTACTGAAACAGTATCATGGCACGTAAACCAAGTGATCTTTGAGGCTTCTGAAGAACAGATCAAAATAATGAATAAGATTGAAGGTAATAATGCGAGACATATTCAAGACCTTAAAGGTAGATATGTAGAAAAAGAAGATCTTTATGTTTCTTCAAAATAGAGCATTAAGTACCCGTTAAAGTGGACTACCCCATCTTTAACTCAATACTTATAAAATATAGACATAGTATGATAATGAAATGAAGGTGATCTTTTGAAGGTCACCTTTTTTTGTAAGTTCAAATTCAAAATTATCTAATACTAACTCTATTTATTATTTTGCGATTACTTCCTTTAAAAAACTTTCAATAGAACCTCTATTAATACGTTTTTTAGCGTTGTACTTAAATTTGTAATTCATCATTGATCAAAATAAAAATGAATTCTGTACTTCTCAGCAACAATACAAATTATTACGATTTAATTCTCCCTTTTTTGCCCAAGTTGGAGATTTACACCAATGTAGAAGACCTTAATAAAGATGAGAATGTAGAAATCTTAATTATTGATGAAGAAGTGATTTTATACCACTTGGAGAAAAACCTGAAATTTATTAAAAACAACTTCCAACAAACATTAAAATATATTATTTCAAGAAAAAATTGTATTCAAAATTTAGAACTCTACAATTTTAATGAAATACCTCACTATATCTTACATGATGAAAATTTTGAAGACAGGATTAAGAAATATTTTTCATCCATCAATATCAATACCGACAAAAACAATTTTACTTTTTCAGATTTAATAAAGGGAAATTCTCCAGTGGTACAGAAAGTCTTTCAATTAATGAAAAAAGCTTCTACCAGTAAAATCACTGTGAACATTACAGGAGAGACCGGAACGGGTAAAGAACTTGTAGCACGATCAATTCACGAAAATTCTCAACGAAGGGACAAAAAGATGGTAGCTGTTAACATTGCGTCTATTCCAAAAGACCTAATTGAAAGTGAACTATTTGGTTATGAGCAAGGTGCATTTACTGGAGCAACTCAACAAAGATTAGGTAAGTTTGAGGAAGCCAAGGGAGGCACTTTATTTTTGGACGAAATCGGCGAACTTCCTCTAGATCTTCAAACAAAACTTCTAAGAGTCCTACAAGAAGGAGAATTAACTCGGCTTGGAGGGAATGAGGTCATCAAAACAGATATCCGTTTAATCACTGCTACTCATAGAGACTTGTATTCGGAAGTCGGAAATAATACGTTTAGAGAAGATTTATATTACAGAATTTTGGGTCTACCCGTTCATCTTCCACCACTTCGTGAAAGAAAAGAAGATATTGAGGAACTGACAGACAATTTCCTATCAATTGTTTGTAAGGAAAACAACATCAAACCACAGAAGAAATTAGGGAATAGTGCACTCAAAAAATTACTCAACTATAACTTCCCAGGAAACATTAGACAGTTAAAGGCCATCATTGATTTAAGTGTAGTGCTATCCTCTAATTATGTGATAAGTGCAAGTGATATATTAATTGAAGACCAAAAAAATGACATTAATTTACTGGAAAAAGAGCGAACTTTAGAAGAATATAACATTGAGATCATAGAACACTTTTTGAAAAAGTACTCAGGAAAGGTGAACTTTGTAGCAGATAAACTTGTCATGAGCAAGTCAAAAATTTACAAGTGGATTGCTGAAGGCAAATTGACAAAACCAAAAACCTAAATTTTATACGTATGAGTACAGTCCAAAATACACAACTATATAACCTTTCACAATTAGAAATGCTTTCAAGAGGTGACCAAGGATTTGTCGACAAAATGTTGAATTCATTTATGGGCAATCTTAAAGATGGCATCAAAGAAATAACAGACGCTTATCGTTTACATGATTGGAACACTATCGGGAAAGTAGCACATAAGTTAAAACCTTCCATGTTGGTTTTAGGAGTAACAAGTTTAAAGGAAACTATCATCTACTTAGAGCAAAATCAGAAAACAGAAAATATTGATGAAAAGGAAATCAGCAGTAAAGTGGAAGGTTTTCTTGAAAAATGCGGCATTTTGTTAATGCAGATTCAACAAATTTCCAATAATTGAGAAAAAAACTGACATCAGTCACTTAGAGGGTAAAAGTATCTATCTATTTTTGCAGGGTAAAACGAAAAATTAAATTTACTCTAATGAAACAAGTTATTTTTAGTGAACTTGCCCCTTCACCACTAGGGCCCTATTCTCAAGCTATTTTAACGAATGATACACTATATGTATCAGGCCAAATTGGCATCAACCAGTCTACTGGAGAGTTTGTATCTGATTCGATCGAAAATGAAACACACCAAGTCATGAAGAACCTTGGTTACATTTTACAAGAGGTGGGATTGACTTATGAGAATGTAGTCAAATGTAGTATCTTTGTAAGAGATATGAATGACTTTGCGAGGATAAATGAAGTATATGCTACTTACTTCAATGAAGAAACTGCTCCAGCAAGAGAGACAGTTCAAGTAGCACGTCTTCCTAAAGATGTAGGTATTGAGATCTCTTGCATCGCTATTAAATAAGCAATAAGAAACTATGTTCTATAGAATGTTTTTATCAAATGTTAGCTATAATTCTAGCATTAGTATTAATTCACAATTTATTGAAACATAGAACTTGAAAATACGTGCATAAATAGAGATCTTTTCACGAATAGGAGGATCTCTATTATCATTTATCTCCTACGCATATAAAATCAACCACCATTACAAATCAAATGACAAATTCGATTTACATCAGTACTGCCGAGCCCAATAGTGGCAAAGCCTTAGTTGCCTTGGGTATTCTTGAGAACTCATTACGTAAAAGTTCTAAAGTAGGGTTCTTCAAACCTGTAATTGGAGACTTCAATTCAGGAAAAGAAGACGAACATATTTCTTTGGTTATCGAGCATTTCGGTTTAGACCAAACACACGAAGAAGCATATGGCCTTACTTTAAAAAGAGCAAATGAGCTCATCTCTCAAGGCAAAAAAGATGAGATGCTTGAAATCGTAATCGATAAATACAAAAAATTAGAAGAGCGTTTCGACTTTATTCTAATTGAAAGTAGTGATTATAAAAATAGTATTACATTAGAACATAGCTTAAACATTGAGTTTGCGAAAAACTTAGCCACGCCTGTTCTAATTCTTACAAATGCTCACAAGAAAACGCTAGAAGACTGCTCTGATTCATTAAGAGTAGCAATTGACGAATTCAAGTCAAACGACTGCCAAGTAATTGGTGCTATTGTCAATAGAGTAAACCCTGATATTGTCACTGAAGTACATACTGGGTTAGCGGAAAAATTTGCTAGCAAAAAAATGCTTTTATCAACTATTCCTGCTGATGAAAGAATTTCTAGTCCTACCATTAGAGACATTGCCGAGCACTTAGATGCTAAAGTTTTATACGGTGTAAGAAATCTTGATGTATTGGTTGACAATATGACAATTGCTGCCATGCAAATGCAAAACTTCTTACCAAAAATTAAAGATAATTCTTTGGTAATGACACCTGGTGATAGAGGTGACATTGTTTTAGGTACACTTTCAGCACACAGATCTCAAAATTATCCAAATATTGCTGGTCTACTTTTAACAACAGGATTGGAGCCTGATGAGTCGATCAAAAGAGTAATTGAAGGTATGAAAGATATGTTCCCTGTATTATCAGTAAAAGAGAACACTTATCATACTGCCAACTCTGCTGCTGATGTTACAGCTTCAATGAGAGCAAATGACTTAACTCGTATTGCATATGCAAAAGAGCTTTTTGAACAACATGTTGACTCAAAAATGCTAGAAGAGTTATTGAGCACTGTGAAGATTGATGGTATGACACCAAAAATGTTCCAGTATACGCTTACCCAACGTGCTAAAAAGAAGAAAGCGAAGATTGTATTACCTGAAGGTAATGATCCTAGAATTCTTGAAGCAACTGCAATTCTTGCAACACAAGATATTGTTGATATTGTATTATTAGGTAAAAAGGATGAGTTAGTTGATATTGCTAGAAAAAATGCCATCAACCTTGACTTTGATCTAGTGGAAGTGATCAATCCTGTTGAATACTCAAAATTCAATGAGTATGTAAATACACTTTATGAATTAAGAAAGCATAAGGGTATGAACCTAGATATGGCTACAGATGCGATGTCTGACGTTTCTTACTTTGGTACTATGATGGTTCAAATGGGTGATGCACAAGGTATGGTATCAGGTGCAGTACATACAACAGCCGCTACGATCCGTCCAGCATTACAAGTAATCAAAACTAAGCCAGGAACATCAGTAGTTTCTTCAGTATTCTTTATGAGTTTACCTGACAGAGTATTAGTATACGGTGACTGTGCTGTAAACCCTAACCCGAACTCTGATCAGTTGGCAGAAATTGCACTTTCTTCTGCTGAAACAGCAATCGCTTTTGGTATTGAACCAAAGATTGCCATGCTTTCATACTCTTCAGGATCTTCAGGATCAGGTGAGGAAGTAGAGAAAGTACGTAAAGCAACAGAAATTGCAAAAGCAAAACGTCCAGACTTAAAAATCGAAGGTCCTATCCAATACGATGCTGCAGTTGACGCAACTGTTGGTCAGAAAAAGATGCCAGGATCTGAAGTAGCTGGTCAAGCTAACGTATTGATCTTCCCTGACTTGAACACTGGTAATAACACTTACAAAGCGGTTCAAAGAGAAACTGGTGCACTAGCAATCGGTCCTGTACTTCAAGGTTTAAATAAGCCAGTAAACGATTTAAGTAGAGGTTGTTTAGTAGAGGATATCTTGAACACAGTGATTATCACAGCGATCCAAGGTATTCAGTAGTAAACAAATATTAATAATAATACTTATTAAGAATACCCTTTACAGACTGTAAAGGGTATTCTTATTATTTTGCAAAAAATTATAATTTATAAATACTTCATACATTTCAATGAAAATTCTTGTAATCAACGCAGGTAGTTCTTCTTTAAAATACCAATTGTTCGAGATGGAAGGTGAACAAGTTCTTTGCTCGGGTATTGTAGAAAGAATTGGTTTAGAAAATGGTATTATCACGCACAAAACTTTTGATGCAGAGGGTAATGCTTCTAAAACAAAACTTGAGCTTCCTATTCCAAATCATAATGTTGGTCTTAATGAGGTAGTAAACCTACTAACTGACTCAGACAATGGAGTGATTCAAAATACAGATGATATCCAAGCAGTTGGTCATAGAGTAGTTCATGGTGGTGAGTTCTTCAACAAAACAACACTTATTAATGAGGATGTTGAAGCTAAAATCAAGGAGTGTTTCCAACTTGCACCTCTTCATAACCCTGCCAACTTACAAGGTATTTTAGATTGTACTAAAATCTTTGCTAAAGCAAAACAAGTGGCTGTATTTGATACTGCATTCCACCAAACAATGCCTGCTAAATCATACAGATATGCTATTCCTACAGAATTGTATGAAAACAATGGTATTCGTGTTTATGGCATGCACGGTACTTCTCACAAATATGTTTCTGAGCAAACTATCAAATATTTAGGTCTTGAAGGAAAAGATTCTAAAGTTATCACAGTACACTTAGGAAACGGTTGTTCTATGGCAGCTGTAAGAAACGGTGAGTGTATTGATACTTCAATGGGCTTCTCTCCTCTTGATGGTTTAATGATGGGTACTCGTTCTGGTGACATCGATCCTGCTGTAGTTTTCTACTTAATGGATAAGTTAGAAATGAAATCAGAGGAAGTATACGAACTATTAAACAAAAAATCAGGTATGTTAGGTGTGACTGGCGACAGTGACATGAGAGATATCGAAGAAAGATTTAACGCTGGTGATGAAGTAGCGATTCTTGCTCTTCACATGTACACTTACAGAATCAAGAAATACATTGGTGCTTATATGGCTGCTTTAAACGGTGCTGACGCTATTGTATTTACTGCAGGTGTAGGTGAAAATGACCACGGAGTACGTCTTTTAGCAGCCAACGAATTAGAGCACTTAGGTGTTGTAGTCGATGAGGCTAAGAACCATAAATTAAGAGCTTCTGACATTGAAGAAATTCAAGGTGCAGATTCTAAAGTGAAGGTATTAGTTGTACCTACAAACGAAGAATTAGAAATTGCTCAACAAACTTTAGAGGTGATTGGTTAATCAACTTTATTGACATAAAAAATCCCATACCAACAAACTGGTATGGGATTTTTTTTTGAAAAACCGTAATTCCAATGATGAAATTACGGCCGATAATTAGGTTTTAACAGGAAGTTTCGTCTTCATTTAACGATGTTTGTTCATCCTTATAAACCTAAGTACGGCGTTTTTATACTCTAGTTAAACCAGCTTTACACTTGTTTTGACAAGTTTACAAAAGAATAACATAGATGTTAGTTTATTAACAAGTTCTAAAGGCATTTTAGTCAATTGCCTCCAACTTTTTTCTTTCTATAATTTCGGATTGATAAGTGGTAATTTTATCTACAACAACATTTTCAGGCATTGCTTGTGATGTTGCAGTTTTACATAATACAAACTGATGATTTGACATTCTACCTACGACCCCTACTTGATCGATATCATTCATATCTAATAAATCATATAATTTATCTCTATCTTTCAGGTCGGTAACCAAATATAATTTATGGCAATGTTTTAATGCTTCTAATGTTTTAGGATTGTTCTCGAAGAAAGAAAAGTCCGTTAATACTAAGAAACCTATGATCATGTTGTTTGAGCTAGAATAGATAATCGCATCAAGTTTGGTTTCTGAAGTAGGTGCATAATCTTTTTGGATTAATATTTTATTGGTCTTTAATCCTGCCTGAAGGGCAATTGATTTTCCAAAACTCTTTTTTAGGTTTCTAAAAAGTGACTCACTGATTTCATCGTACATCAGTTTAGTCGATATATTAAGAGTAGACATGTTTGTAAAATTTAGGTTATTAATAATTATTAGCCATACGTTGTAATTCGATAATTCTGTCATCTTTTGTATTACAACAGTAAATTAAATAATACAAAAAAACATTAACCTCAAAAAATACAGATTTACTTTTGCGCAACTTTCGTTTATTTTTACATAAATCATTAAAATAATTCAATTTTAAATATGCATCATAAATTAACAACTCTGTTTCTACTCTTCTTTATTAGCATACAATTAAATGCTCAAAAACTACAGGAAGTACCTTCTGAATATTTCCCCTCATACAATGAGAACTATCAAGTCATAAACCATCAAAACTATTCAATTGGGTACAGTGAGAAACATGAGCAAGCTGCTTTTATAATTTATAAACTTACCAAAAAAGAACTCAACAAAAGTGCCGATCGATCCAATCAATTTGAGACAGATCCTAATGTCACAACATTTTCAGCTGATGGAAAAGATTATTACCAGTCTGGGTATGACAGAGGACATTTGGCTCCAGCTGCTGATATGGCTTTCAATCAAACGGCCATGGAAGAAAGTTTTTACTATTCTAATATGAGTCCTCAAGCCCCTTCTTTCAACAGAGGAGTTTGGAAAAGAATGGAAGAACAAGTAAGAGAATGGGCTCTTCAAAAAGATAGTGTAATTGTAATTACTGGACCTGTTTTAGAAGATGGATTGAATGTTATTGGTCCCAATGAAGTAAGTGTGCCTCGCTATTTTTACAAAATTGTATTATCTGAAAAAGGTAACAATGAATTTGAGGCTATAGGGATGCTCGTGAAAAACACTAAATCTTCATTGCCTTTATCACAATTTTATGTAGCTGTCGACGCCATAGAGGAAGTTACTTCAATAGATTTCTTTGCAGGACTTTCAAATCAAGAAAAATTTGAAAGTCATTATGATTCAGCATATTGGACTATTGACAACACAAAGGAAAATAATCACATTATCGAACATTCTCCCTCAAAAGAAGCCCTTCAATGTGAAGGATTTACAAAAAAAGGAGACAGATGTAAACGAAATGCGAATAAAAACTCAAAATTTTGCTGGCAACATCAATAAATCTCAAATCCATTAAGGCATTTTAGATTCTTATTCATTAAATTGTCGCTAATAGCACCCAAAATGTTATTCTCGCAAATTATATGAATGTATTTCTTCAAAATGACAAAGAAAAAATAAAGAATTCTACAGCTTCAAAAACAAAAAACCATTACATCATCCTAAATAGTAATGGTAATATAAAGTTCATCTCAAAGGGATTTTTAAATGGCGCACATACCTTTGAAGAAAATAGGTCAATAGCCGTAGGACTTTCTCCAAAAAATCAAATTGTGTTCAAACAAAAGGTATTTGAAGCTTTGGACACTCAGGATTCTATTGTCTTTGAATTTACGATTTCCATTCATGCAAAACCCCATCTTTTTAAGATTACACTTTCACCTTTTTTTATTGATGAAGCCTTAGTCAATGCCACTTTTGAGGAGGTAAATAAGGAGAAGGAACTACATTTAAGAAGGTTTAAAGACACCTATATACACTCTTTAGATGCCATTATTTGGATAGATCCCTTCTCAAAAGATGTCATCTTTTCCAACCCTGCTTTTGAAAAAATAACCGGATACACTGAAAAAGAAATACTTAACCAGTCCATCTTCAACTTAATTGCTCTAGAAGACAAACAGAAAGGAAAACACGAATTTTCATTACTAAAGAAGAACAAAAGCATAGTTACTCAAACAATTCTTATCACTAAGAAAAAGAAGAGGCTTGATGTACAACTCAGTGCTAACGTAGTGACTTCTGATAATGATTCACCCTATATCGTATGTGTAATAAAAGATCAGACAGCACTTGCAAAAGCTAGGAAAGAATTAAAAGATAACTCAAGAAGATATGAAGGGGTGCTTGACAACTCAAAAATAAAAATTTGTCAATTTGACCTTCAACTTAAGTTGTTTTGGACTGGACAATCAAATGATGCTTTGACATCTAATTTTCTATCCAAAAACAATTATGGTTTAACCATCAAAGAAATAATAAAAAATGAATCGGGTGTAAATATTTATCACCTTATGCATGAAACGCTAAAGTCACAAAACACGCAGTTTGGGAGCTTTACAATTCTATATGACAAAGAATGGAAAGTGGCTGAAGTTTTCTTTACTCCTATCTTGGAGAATGGTAAAACAGTTGGTTTAAATGTGGTTTTCTTAAATATTTCAGATCAAAAAAGAATTGAAGATAAGTTAGATCACTTCGTTTACAGGGCTGCCCATGATTTAAGAGGTCCTATTACGACAATTCAAGGATTAATACAATTGATCAAAGTTGAAGATAATGGTTCAAATTTTATAAATATGTTGGAGGAAACAGTTTGGACACAGGACATGCATCTTCAAAAAATCCTAGCTTTTTACTACAACCAAAAGAAAGAATTAAACGTTTTACCTGTCGACTTAAACAAAATTGTCTATCAACTCAACTCCTTCATCAGTAATTCTGGTTATAACATTTGTATCTCTACCAATAATCTTTCAAAAAGAGTAATCTACTCAGATGGAGAACGTATACTTCTTCTGTTCAAGAATATCTGTAGTACAATTTTACAAAATGTATCGAGAGATATTCATGTAGACCTTAAGATAGTACTTAAGGATATTAAAAATGGAATCTATTTGTCTTTTGAAGATAATGTATCTCCTAAAGACTCATTCGATTCCATTATTAATCGCAATAATGCGGTTGAATATATTCACAATGATTTTTCTAAAGGTATCTTTATCACTACTGATATCATAGAAAAATTGAAAGGGAAATATCAGGTAAATTATAATTCAAACAAAAGAATACAAATGCTTGAAATTCTTTTACCTGACCTTCAATAAAACAACTTTATTTAGTCTCTTCTGAAAGACTCAATTACTTCTTTAAAATCTGGAAATTCCTCTGAAAGATGCTCGATATTAGCAATTTCGAAATCTTCAAACTCAAATCCTGGAGCAACAGTACATCCAACAAGAACATAATCATCCTCTTCCTCCACTAAAGCTCTAGCTGCAAACCAATTACCGCCTTTAATGACATATTGAGGAACTTCTCCTTCCTTAAAGTTTTTGCCCACAATAGTTTCAATCAACTCCCCTTTGGGTGTGATTTCAACGATCTTTACTCTTGCCCCATCGTAATGATGCCAAATCTCCGTATATTTTAGTTTATGGAAAGTTGAGAACTCATTTTTACCCATTAAATAGTAAATAGCAGTAGAGGCATTTCTCTCTAATCGATCCGAATTTACCTCAATTGTCTTATGAGAACGATATGTTTCATAAAAATATCCTCCTTCAGGATGAGGAGTCATATCCAAAAATTTAATGATTTCGTCTTTTTTCATCTGTATTATTTAATTATTGAGCAAAAATATATCTCCCTACCCTATTCTCCAAAATACAAATTTTATAGACGAACCTCACATAGGTTTATGAATAATAATTGATCAAATGTTGAAATACTCTTAATTTCTACCTAATCATAATATTTATAAAAACATTATTAAGAGTAAAAAGAATAAAGTACATTTGAAATATGTAAAAACCATCATATATTGATTTGTTATGAAAAATAATATTGAACAATTTATTCAAAACAGCTTCCCTACTCTCCCATTAGACCACCCGTTAAAGCAAGAGTTCTTATCCGAAGGTGAATTAATATCAATTGATGAAGGTGAGTTTTTGATAGATCTTAATGAAGAAATGACTTTTGTACCGATTGTTACAAACGGGGTATTAAAGGTTACAAGAGAAGATGATGAAGGCAATGAACTTTTTCTTTACTATTTAGAATACGGCGAAACGTGTACTATCTCTATGATGTACCAAGAAAGTGCCGTAAGAGTGACTGCTGAAGAAAAATCCTTAGTTTACAAAGTTCCTCTGACCATTATTAATGATTGGATGGTTCGTTTCCCTGAATGGAGAGATTTTGTTATGCATGCCTATAAAATCCGTTTTGATGGTCTATTAAAAGCAATTGATGAATTAGCATTTAAGAAAATGGATGAGCGGTTAATTAACTATCTCCAAAAAGTTAGGGATATAAAAGACACAAATCTTTTACATATTTCTCATTCGGAAATTGCTTTAAACTTAAATACTTCAAGAGAAGTGATCTCAAGATTATTAAAACAATTAGAAAAAATAGGAAAAGTAAAATTAGGTAGAAATAAAGTTGAATTGCTTGCGTAACATTTATCACAGAGTAATTCTTTTGTTTCGTTAATTTTGTTCTATCATCAAATATAAAAAACACACTATGGGATTTTTAAGAAAATTATTTGGTCTTGGACCTAAAGTAGACTATAACGAATTAGTAGCAAATGGTGCTAAAGTTTTAGACGTTAGAACAACAGGCGAATTTTCTTCGGGTAATTATAAAGGATCCATCAATATACCTCTGGATCAAGTCAGTAAAAGAATGCCAGAAATATTAAAACTTGGTGAACCTTTGGTGGTGGTTTGTAAATCTGGAATTAGGGCTTCTAATGCCATTTCAAAAATTAAAAAAGCAGGCGTAAAAGAAATACACAATGCTGGAGGTTGGACCAACCTAAAGTAAAAACAATAGTACATAAAGAATGCTACCCAACAAATGTCGGGTAGTATTACTTTATATACTATTATCTATGAATACATGCTATAATCCTCCTCCACTAGATTGTAACTTTCTCTTTTGACGGCCTTGGAATTGACCACCAAATGCATACGAGAATGATAATCTATATACAGGACTTTCTTGTTGGAAATCCGTCATCTCTACAAAACCATCACCATAAGCAGTTCTTTGCTCACCACTGTAAAGAAGGTTATTGATTTTGAAACTCAAGTTTCCTTTATGATTTAAAATTGATTTTTTAATGGCCAAATCCATTGAATACTGTGGATCTGTAATTCTTTGAGCATCATAATTTTGTGCAGTATATCTACCCATTAACTGTACAGTCAATGTTTTGATTGGTGTTACTTTAGCACTCAATTTTGCTGACCAGTTTATTGGATTGCTATCCGTTGGAATAGTAAACTCCTCATTATCATCTTGAATATCCAAGTAATATAAATCAACTGAACCATTCCATTCCCACCATTTCGTCATATTGTAATTTGAAGATACTGACATACCACCGGTCATTGACTCTCCTAAGTTTCTGTAGGTAATTACGGTTAAATCTCTGTCATTATCGTATTCCACAATCTCTCTAATGATATCAGTAGAATGTCTCATATATACGGCAGTATTTACACTAAACGCACCTCCCATAAAACCGTAAGAAAGTTCCATTGAGTTAGTATATGAAGGCTGTAGACCAGGGTTACCTCTCATTACACTTTGTGGATTTGAAGACATCTCAATCGGCAATAACTGCATTACATTTGGTCTCTTAATTCTTCTACTATAGCTGATACCGACTGTATTTTTATCATCCAATTTATGTTGCACATGCAAAGATGGGAATAGTGACTGATAGTCAATAGTGTAAGTTGTATCTGCGATTGAAGAGTTTGTGATCTTACCTTCCATTAAGGCTGACTCTGCTCTTAAACCTGCTTTAATTCGCGTTTTACCCAATTGTAATGAATAAGAACCATATGCTGCGTGAACCTGTTCCAAATAAGGATAAGTATAAGATAAAGTGTCATCGTCAATAAAATTGATACTTTGAACTCTCATTTCAGCATCTGTCATTTGACCTTTATAGCCTACTTCAAAAGATGATTTATCATTAATCTGCTGATCATAATCAACACCTAATTGGCTGTAGAACCAGTTGGCAGAGTTGTTATTTCTATTAATTTGTTGCCATTCCCCATTTCCGATTTTCTGTGCATTTTGAGGTACAATATCAGCCTCTCCAATATTGGCAAATAGATCAATTTCTAAATTACCCTTCTCAAATTCTTTTCTATGATTCAAGTTGAAATTATTTCCTTGGGCTAAGTTATAGTTTTTACCCAATTGAAAATTACTATCTTCCACTTGGTCACCATTCACATATTCGTTGGTAAACTCGGATAACACATCAGATTCCCATCTCCATCTCTCAAAAGCAAAAGTTGAAGTATTCGTAGAATCCCAGAAGTAATCCATTCCTAAACGTACATTTCCAAATCTGTTATCGTCATTGATTTTTTCATTTTGACGAAGACTATTGATAGTGGTATCTGTATAATCCCTGTTTAGAGTTCTAGTGTTATCCCATTGATTTGAGCTCATGTATGTCTGCCCGAAAAAGTTTAATTTCTTTACTCTGTAATTCAAACCAAGGAACCCTGAGTATTTATTATTTGAACCTGCATTCAAACTAAAGTTACCGTTAAAACCTTTTAGAGCATCTTTTTTTGTGATCACATTGATAATACCAGAAAGGCCATCTGGATCATACTTTGATGATGGGTTGGTGATGACCTCAATCTTATCCACTGCGTCTGCAGGTAATGACTGTAAAATTTGATTGATATCCATTTGAGATGGCTTACCATCCAATAACACTCTTACATTGTTATCTCCTCTCAAAGAAATAGTACCATCAGCACCTACATTCACCTCAGGTAGTGTATTTAAAATTTCTGAAGTAGAATTACCATCAGCAATCATAGCCTCACTTACATTGATGACCTTTTTATCAATTCTATTTTCGATAAAAGATTTTTCTCCAGTGATTTCAACTTCTTCTAATTGCTCCACTGACGAAACCAAAACAATTTCACCTAAATCAAGCTTTGATTTTTTGGCTGTTAATTCAATTTCTTCGATATACTTTTCGTAACCGATAAACTGTACCACTAAATTGTATTTTCCTAACGGTACTTTTGTAAGTGAAAATTCCCCATTATCATCAGACATGGCTCCAGTAATAGATTTTTTTGAAGCATCTAATAATGCAATTGATGCATATCCGACAGGTTGATTGTTATCTTGATCAATTAAACGTCCTTTCACAATTCCTTTGGCGAGGGGCTCATTGGCTAAAGTTGTAAATGACGTAAAGATTAGGCATATAAACGTAATATATGCACATACGAGTGTAGAAGTCTTCATAGATTGTATAAAATAATTTGACACTAATAGTTAATTGCTGCTCACATGAACAGTTACATAGATTTAATTGAATGTTAATTACTTAACTGGAAGTCGATTAAGTTTCACATTCTTTAATAATTAATTCAATTATAGATGTTCAATTTTAAATTCACAAACAAATCATAGTAAAAATTATAAATTCATTAAAACAGAAGGTAATTCTGTAACACTGTTGAACACACTTGTTCATTATCGTACGAAAATTATAATTTAAACTGTTTTCAATGTTAAAGACAGGGTTTATGACAAAGGGTTGCAGGAATTCGTATTTTTTTCAAAAAAATTAAATCATTTATGTAGATTAGAAGCAAAAGGAAGAATATGAATAAAGAACAAATAAAGGAACACTTTAAAAAACAACTAGAACTACTTCAGTTAGAAAGAAAGGAAGACTTAGAACAATACAAAAAATTAATGAGTGATACCTCCATTGATGAAAGAAGAAAAAGAGGTATTTGCTGGCACCCAGTTCAACTTCAAAAAACTTCTTTTGATGCAGGAGATAGGATAATTATTGAAGTTACTCGAAATGAAAATCATAAAGAAAGTCATGTATTCCAATCGGGGAAAAGTATATCATTATTTTCTACTGCTGGTAAAAATGAAGAACATAAAGATAATGTAAAAGCAGTAGTCAATTACGTGAAAAAAGACACAATGACCCTAACACTGAATGCTGATGATGCTCCTGAATGGATAAATGATGGTCAACTTGGCGCACAATTATTATTTGATGAAAGTACGTATAAGGAAATGGAAAGAGCCATTACATTATGTTTGAACAGTGAGGACACACTATTACAAAAACATAAAAACATCTTCTTTGGAGATTTACAGGCTAAATTCAAATCAATTTACAAATACGACATACCCTATCTTAATGAGAGCCAAAACAAAGCTTTAATGAATGTATTAGAAGCTGAAGATGTAGCCATCATCCACGGACCTCCTGGTACTGGTAAAACAACTACAATTATTCAATGTATCATTCAAAACCTCAAGGATACTGATCAAGTACTAGTTTGCGCTCCAAGTAACGCTGCTGTCGACCTTTTAACTGAAAAGCTTGTTGATAAAAAAGTAAATGTGGTACGTTTGGGGCACCCTGCAAGAATTACAGATACAATCCTTCAACAAACTATTGATGTAAAAACAACAAAACACATTCGCTACAAAGAATTAAAAGCGGTAAAACAGCAGGAAAGCCAATATAGAAATGCTGCTCAAAAATATAAACGTAATTTTGGTAGAGAGGAAAGAGAAGAAAGAAGAATGCTATGGACAGAGGCCAATAAGCTAAGAAAAGAAGTAAGGTCACTTTCTGAATATATTGCTAATGATATTATCGAAAAGGCACAAGTCATTGCATGTACGCTTGTTGGGTCATCAACCCAAGTTTTAAGAGGAAAAAGATTCTCAACTGTATATATAGACGAAGCTGGACAAGGCTTAGAAGCGGCTACTTGGATTCCTATTCAAAGAGCCGACAGAATTATTCTCGCTGGCGACCACCAACAGTTACCTCCTACTATTAAGTCTATAAAGGCGGCAAAAGAAGGATTAGAAATGACATTGTTTGAGCAGCTGATTACAACCAAAAAGGTAGATGTGATGCTCCAAGAACAATATAGGATGCATGAAAAGATCATGAATTTTTCATCTACCTATTTTTACAACAACAACCTTTTTGCCAATGAAAATGTAAAAGAGCATCTCATTTTTGAAGGAGATTTACCACTAGAGTTTATCGATACGGCTGGAACAGGATTCAATGATTATACCGATCCTGAATCTCTAAGTACTAGTAATCGTGAAGAAGCCGATATTTTGCAAAAACACATGAGTGTTTATTTCGATGAAATTCAGCAAATGAATAAATTCGAGGAGGTACAAAATATTGGAGTAATCACCCCCTACAAAGCTCAAGTAAAGGAATTAAAAAGTACACTTTATCATCTAGACTTCTCTGAGGATATCAAAAACAAGATTAATATTAACACTGTAGATTCCTTTCAGGGACAAGAAAGAGACATTATCTACATTAGTTTAGTTCGTTCAAATGAAGAAGGGACAATAGGTTTCCTTCAAAATACAAAAAGAATGAATGTGGCAATGACTAGAGCTCGAAAGAAACTTGTTGTGATTGGAGATTCAAGTACAATCTGTCGACATAAATTTTACAAAGCGTTTGTGGATTACACACAAGAAATTGGTGCTTATAGAAGTGCTTTTGAGTTAATGTATTAGAGGAAAAACGTTAAAATAAAATAGCATGTTTGACTCAAATAATGATCAAACATGCTATTTTTTATTCTGTCAATCCCTGAGATATGATAACATCTTTAGCTCGTCTCAGTCCATTTTGACTTGCTTTGAGTAGCCATTTTTTATAGTCTAAATCGACATAACCTAATTCTTCTAACTCCTCCTTTTGCCTGTAAATCAATGAAGAAAGTTCATACTGACAAAAAGCATTACCCTCCTTGGCACCATTTAGGAAATAAAAGTAAGCACGTTTTAGATTAGAGTGTTTTTTACAATATCTTCCTGCATAAAAACTACTCATTGAACTTCCAATATTTACAGCTGATGTGATCTGTTCTTGTAATATTTGATGATTTTCAATAGGAACGATCCCTTCTGACTGTAAGATCGTCAGCTGAAAAATATGCTCATCATTCATCATCTCAGTATGTTCTTTTTTGAAAGTGTTATATGCCAATGTGGAGAAATTCTTCACCTCTGTTTGAGTCAATTGTATTCCATGCCTGCAATGATTCATATAGGTCACCCAAAATGACGCCTCTACATTTCCATTGCGAGCCATAGTATAAAACTCATTTGCAATTTTTTGGAGCTGAACAGAGTTCAAAAAGACTTTTTTTGAAAATTCTAATGACAAGCCTTTTAAATATGCGTAATACATATTGACCAAGATATCTATCCTTTCTTGTTCATTAACTTTGGATGTAGAACTCCTTGCTTTAAAGACAAAATCGGTAATCCCTTTGGTTTCTCCATAATACCCAAAAATGGGATTTGAAGCTAAAGTTTGTAGCTCTAATTGAATTTTCTGAGCAGTAACAATACTATCGTTCGCATTAATTTCCAGAGCTTTAATAAAATCAGCTGCAAAGGGAGAATGTTGCCCATAATCTCCATCAGGAACCGGGTTTAACCTTCCCGAACTCATTACAAATCTTCCTTTTTCTTTTAATTGATTACTCAAAAAGACATTAGCATTCCAATGATAATTTCGTGAAGCACCGCTTCTATTCCGTTGAATCTGATCATTGAAAGCTCCTCCAAAACAAACATCAACCACTAACATGACTTGTCGAGAAGGAAGATTATCCGTAATATTTTTGATATACTGAAATGGTAAATAAGTCAAAAGGTTGGGATCCAGTGCTTCATTTTTGGTTTCTTTCATCACCAAAAAACCTTCCTTATAATAGACATTATCATACGTTCCATGACCTGCTATGTAAAGTAAAAACCGATCATTGGGTTTGAGTAAAGTACGGTATTGTTTTATTGTAGAAAGTACTTGGTTAGCATCAGGATTTTTTAATATTTTAGTATTGAATGCATACTTATCAGCCAATAATTTGCTTACCTCTTCTACATCGTTAATAGGATTATTCAAGGTATTAAAATAATCATAGTCGTCCGTACCAATAAACAAAGCATATTTACGAGAGGTAATCTCCCCCTGAAACTCATGTTCATATGCAGGGTTAATTACAACACTCCGAGTAGTTTGTGCATTAGACAGCAGAAGGTTGAACAGCAAGAAATACAATAAAAGTAATATCTTTCGAAAATGTAAAGTCATAGTATCTATCTTGTAAAGCTTATGTAAAGGGGCAAAAAGTATCTAAAGTCTAAATAATTACTATAATCGTGCTAATTTTTTCGATATTTGAAAAAAATAAACTTCCATCAACTTTCAAATTAACAGTGCGAACATTCAATAAATATTATTTCTTTCTAGTATTTACTACTTTCATTTGGGGTACAAATTTCCACGTTACCCAAGTAGCATTACAATACACTTCTGCAATGCTAACAGGAACTTACCGTTACACTTTAGGGGCCATTTTGCTAGTGCTCATTATGTATTTTAAACAACCAACGAAGAAAGACATTAAAGATGCAATTCTGAAGTGGAAAAGTATTGTCTTTGTCGGTGTGGTAGGTGCTTTTGTATATAATATTCTTTTTTTAGAGGGAATGAAATATACTTCAGCTTTTAATGGCGTGCTTATCATTGGCCTTACCCCTCTAAATACGGCTTTGATCTCCATACCCATGTTAGGGTTAAGATTGACAGTAAGACAGATTCTAGCAATGCTCTTCGGTTTCTTAGGTATTTTACTTGTCTTATCGAAAGGAGATATTAGTGTCATCACCAATCTTTCCTTTTCAAAAGGAGACGTCTATATACTTTGTGCTAATCTTAGCTTCTCTTTTGGTAATGTCTATATCAAAAAATATTTAGGCGGATTCGCTCCTCTATGGCTTACAACATTAGTCACTGTAGTGGCATGTATTTGTTTCATTGGTTTTAGTATCTTCTTCGAAGATTTTATCATGCCTACAAATTATGAATATTTAAGTGCATTATTTTTCATGGGAGCTTTATCTACGGCATTATGTGGTGCTTTTTGGTTTGTGTCTATTAAAGAAATAGGCGCTGAAACAAGTGCACTGTTTATGAACTTAGTTCCTGTGTTTGGAGCTTCTGCCTCATTCATTCTAGGAGAAAAAGTTGTAACTCCTCAATTATTTGGTGGCCTACTCGTCATTATCGGTCTATTAATCAACAGCGTGAAAATTAAATCAAAAAAAGCCGTTTTAGAACACTAAAAAAGTAACGGCCTATATATAGTATTTTACTATTCTAATTCCTTATTATCTGTTCATTCTTAAATTATGAATTGGTGATAAGGAATTTGTGCTTAAGAAAAGCCTCACTTATCTAATACATCTTTAAACAAATGCTTTTTGGAAGAAGTATTAATTGCAATATTACCTGACTTTGAACTATTTACCATCGATAGAATCAAAATCAAGCAAAAAAAAATACCCATCAAAAATTGATGGGCATTAATAAAATATACTCTAAATTATAATTGATATAGTCTTTCGGCAATCTCTTTATTATGAGAAAGCCCCATTTTTTTTCTCAATCTAGACTTCGCTACATTGATGGCATTTGCCGTTGTATTTCTTAATTGTGCAATTTCTTTAGAAGACATTCCTAATTTCATGTATGCACATAATTCTCTGTCATTCTTTGTTAAGACTGGATATTGTTCTATCAGTCTTACTGAAAATTCAGCATTGACGTCTTTGATATTTCCTTGTAGCGTATGTAGCTTTTTGTCGGTATCTAATTGTGACCTCAATTCAATGATTATTTTCTGGAGATCTTTCTTGATTTCAGTTTTACTGGTAAGTTCTTCCAACTGTTGGAGTACTTTCTCCTTATTCTTCATTTGAACCAACACATTCGCATTGATACTCTCAATGTCATTTTGTTTTAACGACAATTGATTTTCTAATTCTTGATTCAGGGTACTTAGCTCATTATTTCGAGCTTCCATTTCCTTCTCTGTATTTTTAAGAATTTGATTCTTTTCATTGAAGGCTTCATGTTCAATCGTTTTAGAGTGATTTTGATAAACTCTAATTGTCAAGAATATGATTCCTAAAACTACACCTATTGTGCCAATATGAAAAATTGTGGCCTGCCAATTTTCAATATCAATATAAAATTTGACAGGAAAAAGGATTTTAACGACTACAACAGACAAAATCATAGAAGAAATAATAAAAATTGTTTTACCAGTTAATTGTTGTTGTTTTTGAAAGACCATTAAAATCATTGCAGAAAGTAGAATAAAACTTTCTAAAACCGTACATGGTACAATCAATGTAAAAAAGATGCCAATAAAAGTCATCAAAATCGCATTGAGTTGGATTGACATTTCATACCTTCTATGCTTGATAAGCTTTAAATCTAAAAATAAAGCAGCAATCATAATTGATGGCATAAGAACAGTAACTGTAGTGTTACTTACCAAAAAAAGTAAAGCAGATAGAACTGTCGTTACGATCAAAGCTTTATGACCGATTAGACAAATCTTGTTTTTTAGTACACAACTAGCCAGAGATGGTTCAGCAAAAAAATTATTTTCATGTAAAGCATAAACATCCCTAACCAAAGGACTTTTTGTTTCGAGCGAATTCATTGTAATAGTAATTAGTTAATCATCATTTTACTAATAATATGATGCAAATCTACCATGCTTTCCTCTCTTGCCTTTTCAGTAGTGTTGTAAATAATTTAAACTATGTTGCAACAGTATAAATTATCACTTAAAAAAAAAAGAGGACACATAAAATGTGCCCTCACGATATATTTTTAGATGTTTTTATTTTTTATTGATAGAAATTATTGCGACTCTCACCCCTACTAAAGCATTTTGTGAACTAATCATTTTATCTGTTCCAGCATAAAAAACATGCGTTCCATCCGTCTGCGACATCGGCATTGCTTCATTTTTTAGCTTCATTATTGATTTACCAGAATTATTGACTGTCACCACTGGAGTGAAATCCTCAATATCTTTAACCGACAGATGTATATGCTCTGTATTATTATGTTCAAACTGCTTTTCTAAAAACTCAGTATATTCAATTTCAGATTTTTTAGGAACGACAAAAGAAACCGTTGGATCTTGATCTTCTCCATTTTCAAGAGTAGTGATGATATCCTTTGTGACATCAGTCAAATAATCTTTACTATCTATAGATTGAGCAACAGAAAATTGTGAAACAATAATAGACAAAGCCAATAAAAATATCTTTTTCATAATAGTCCGGTTTTAAATGTTCCTTTAACACTATATATAAACGGATTTGTAAGGAAAAAGATTCTTATTTAAATGAAAAAGTTTCTTCGAATTGAAGTATTAAGTTGCATTAACACTATTTCACTCCAATCACCTCAATATCAAAGAATAACGTGGAGTTTGCAGGTATTGGTCCAATTGCTCTAGAGCCATACCCAAGTTCCGCTGGAATCAACAACATTGCTCTCGATCCAACAGGTAAATTCATCACACCTTCATCCCATCCTTTGATGACTTCACCCACTCCAACATTGAACTCAAACGGTCTGTTTCTATCTCGTGAAGAATCGAACTTTTTACCATCTTCTAAAAGACCAGTATAATGTACGGTTACTTTTTGTCCTTTTTGTGGCTTTTCTCCATCTCCCTTTGTTAAAACTTTTATCCCTAAACCAGAAGGTAAAAATTCATAACCAATTTTAATTTTTTCATCATTCCAAACCTCTATTGCAGTTTGTATAAATAACAACTCAATTGCAGAGATTTTCAATTTCTTATTAGTGACCATTTTTTTGTAAGAAAGAGGGTCTGATGACTTATTGAAATCAAAATCAATTCGAAGTTCTTTCTTTTTTCTATCCATATAAAAATAAGATTTACCTTCTTTAAATTTTGCACACAACCCCTCAAAACGTGTGTCAGTATAACAAAAATCAACTTCTTCTGACGCCGGATTACACTTATCGCATTGAGCATAAGCTGAAACTGAAAAAATGAACGAAAGAATTGTTGTTAGGAATAAAAAATTTTTCATGTCTAAATTAATGCGTAATTCAAATATTTTAAATCAAATATACAAGAGCTATCAAATATTAAAGAAAATTGTGTTCAAAATGTACAAAAATGAACAGTTCTTAATTTTATAATTAATTCACGACTAAAGCATAATCAACAGCTTAATCATTGATTACCAGATGTTTAATAATCATAAAATTACAAAGTAGCAAAATTGGTCAAATTTTAGATTTGATTGTTTATACTAGTAAGTTGAAAACCATATCATCTAATCACTTTTTATGATTCACAATAATGTACATATAGGAAATAATGTCTTCAAAATCACTGAAGATGCTAAATCACTTTTGGATAGCTACAGAAGTGCCTTATATGAGCATTTAAAAAATTTCAACAATTCTGAGATCATCATTAAAGAGATTGAATACAAATTAGCTGAGCTTCTTTTACCTTATATTGAAAGTGAATTTGACTTTCTTAAAGAAGATGATGTCAAACAAGCTATATTGATTATAGGTCTTCCTGATGGATACACTATTCCGGATTTACAGAAAGAACCTGAATCTCAATCTCAGTCAATTTATAATGAAACTGTTTCTTCTTTATCTCAAAAATTTAAAAATCTTTACAGAGATATCGATAGACAACAAATCGGTGGTGTTGCTGCCGGTATAGCAGATTCACTTAAAATTGATCCATTATGGATCAGACTTTTATTGATTTTACCTCTCTTCATCTTAGGGACAACTAAAGGGCCTCTGTTGACAATTGCCATTGCATATTTAGTAGGCTGGTTATTACTACCAGAAAAAAGAAATATTCAAAGAGATGAAAATGTAAGAATCTTCTTTAGAGATAAAGAGAAAAAAATCTTTGGTGGTGTTGCTGCAGGTCTCAGTAATTACCTTGGCATTGATATTAATTGGATTAGGTTAGGGTTGATATTCTGCACATACTTTTTCAATGAATTAATACTTATATATGCCGTTATATGGACTGTCACCCCTTATTCAAGAAGTTTAAAAGATAAATTCCAAAGTAAAGGTGTTCAATTCAACCTTACAGAAATTGAAGCATATCTTACGAAAACTTTCGAAAACACGAACTTCTCTAGTGAATACTTTAATAGTATCTATCAGAAGATTGAGAATACCAACTTTAAAGTAAATGCGAGTCCTTTACTTTATAAGCTTCTAAGAGGTGTTTGTTTCTTAATTGGAGCTGTATTATTCATCACAACAATCACAATGGTTTTTACAGCTATTCCAATATTAGGTATTAGCTTAAAGATTATTCCTTTATACTCAATCTTTGATTATATCAGTGAAGACATTGCCAATGAAGTCTTATTTGAGTATGATCACAACCTACTCAATACCATTCAATACAGTATACCCAATACCACTGCCATTATCAGTGCTTTACAATTTACTGTATTCACGATCTTGTTATTTGTCATAAGCACCTCTTTGATTACGTTCAAAAAGAATGTCAATAACAGCTTTCTATTTGGATTAATTACTTCAAACATTGTTTTCACTATCTTGCTTTTAACTGCTTTGAACATGTCAGTTCATAATTTTGACAATCAGGCAACACACAAAGAAGAAGTAATGCTACCACTTAACCCTATGCCTTTAGAATTAAAAATGGAAAAACTAGGTAATATTCCATTGAATGAGACAAAGGTTTACATTAATGGTTATGATGGTGATAAATTAAAACTTGTATTTTTACAAGAGGCATTAGGAAAGACGAGAGAAAGAGCAATTATAAATGCAAAAGCAATAGACTATACTTCAAAAGTAGAGGCAAATAGCATTACACTAGGTTCTCATTTTTCTTTTCCAAGAGGCGTCAAATACAGAATGCAATCTTTACAACTATTCATTTATGTTCCACATGGTAAAGAGTTTACTATTGACGATAAAATCAAAGAAAAGATAAAAGAGCAAGATATAGAATTCAAACATTACGATAAAAATAGATTTCTAATGTTCGACACCGATGACATTTGCCATTCAGTTGACAAAGAAGATCTCTATGATATTCAGAACAGCGTCAAATTTTCACGCCGTTCAAATAATAATCCTCTAACTAAACATAGTGCTTCTTTAGCATCAGATAAGAAAAAACTTCACATAAAAATATCCCCTACCGATTCATTAGAAATCTACGGAAACTTTAAAGTAGATATAAATTTTGATGAGGATATTGAATTCACAAATATCAACATAAATAGTGATCAATACTTAGTCAAAACTATTAATAAAACGCTTAAAATTTATCCTTTAAATGAACTTGACAATAACGATGAGCATACTTTGAAGATTTCCTCTCCAAAAGATATCGCATTTATAAAGTTTAATGGAAAAGGCGACTTAGACCTTGCGAAGTGTAATGTAGATACCGTAAAGCTAGAACTAAATGGAAATATTGAAGCTAATGTTGATATTGAAAGTGAGTTCTTATATACAACACTAATAGGGTCGTCTAACCTTACTTTAAACGGTAAAAGTCAAAAAGCATTTATTTTTGCAAATGATGGGTCACAAATTGAAGGGAAAGATTTTATCACACAAGAAGTAAAAGCAAAAGCAAAAGGAGTTTCAAAAATAGAAATTACTGCTGAACAGAATGCTACTATTTTTCAAACTCCTTTAAGCAAAGTGACGATATTAGGAGACCCTATTCACTTTGAAAAACACACACAACGTTAATTTATCTCTATGAGCGGTTTACGATCGCTTTTCTGTGTACTCTCCAAGCATTCAAACCTCTCACTTTTTTAGCTTCACCATAGCTTGACAATGATATTTTAGGACCACTTGTTCCATTGTCTGACATGTACTCATCAAACATCATAGCCAAGTTCATGTTTAGTGTTTTTTTCGCATCTTCTTCATCAACAAACTCAAAATCTGCCGATGTATCATCGATAACTTTTACTTTATAAACATGCTTGTAGGTCAGTTTCTTTGAGGATAAGTTCGTCAAAAAGCCATTTCCATCCGGTTCTGCATAACATATTTCAATGTAATTGCTATTGGTGATTTCATCTTCCTCTTCTGTAGCAACTACTGTTTGCTTTGAGACACTACTAGATACTGACGACGAAGACTCCCCTTTCTTACCTTTGATCTCATTGACTGTAATAAACAATTCATGTTGTTTGTCTTTTACTTCTGTAAACGAACTATTAATCTTATCAGTAAGTTTATCAATGTATGATTTATTGGTAGAAATCTCATCTCTCAACATAGTTTGCAACTCCTGTTGTCTTCTAGTCATTTCATCAGACACAGTATTCACTTGCACTACTTCGTTATCGAATTTAGAATTAAGCTGATCAATCTTTTCTGAAATATTTTCTTCGATCAGATTCATCTTGTCTCTTAATTCCAGACGTTCACCTTTGATTTTTGTAAATCTTAGATCAATTTTCTTCAACTCATTACCATGATCATCAGTCAAGAAGCTAATTTCTTTATTTAACTTCTCAAGTTGTTTTGAAAATGATTGAAGTGCATCGTCTTTAACATATTCATCCTTGATATCAATAATATTTCTTTCTACTTGGTCCAGACGAGAGAAAAACTCACGAACGGATTCCTTATTAAAAGAAGATTCATTGACCTCAGAAATTTGAGCAGAAACGGCATTTAGTTTTTCTTCAAGAGCATCAAAAACTTCTGTTAGTTCCTTCTTTCTTGATTTTTGTAAAACATCTATCTGTTCCTCTAGTTTTTCAATTTTCTTTAAACTTGATTCTAAAATCAGAATTTTCTCTTGATCTTCTTTTTCTTTAGAATCAAGTCTTTTATTTTCTGTCTCAAGGTCATTAATTCTTTGCTCAAGAATTTGAAACCTCTGTAAAAACTCAACTTGTAATAGTTTGATAGGTTCATCAACAGGAGTATTCGACTCATGTTGTTCTTTATTTATCTCACTATTTTCTTCATTCTGATCTTCATGATCAGACTCCTGTAAATTCATCATCAAAGCAAAAATAAAGTTTGCTGTTTTAGTATCCGAGACAAATAATGTTACATCATTAACGGATTTTGCTTCCAAAATATTAGAATAATTATCTACGATTTCACTTTTGTAAGCAAATAATCTATCCATGTCCCATTTAGGAGTTCTATTCGACAAAGAATACAACTCGCGGCAAATATCGTCAAAAATTAATTCATCAAGGTCATTATATTCAATAAAATCTTTCTTTGAATACAAGTTTACTCCTCTCCCCTTAAGTTTAAAACATTGTTTACCATCCCCAATATTACCTTTTCCTTCTTTTAACAAAGAGTAAAAACGGTAAACTGAAAATTCAATAATTTGAAAAAAAATGTTTCTTTTATCAGGTTGAATCATCGATGATATAGTCATATTTTCCTTAGCAAACCTTGGATTATTATTGGCTGCAAATTTAATGTAATTCATTTAATAAAGAATAGATTAATAAATCGTTAACATGTATTCACATTGGACTTATAATCTAAATTGAAGCAGTTATAAACGATCTGAATATTTTTTTCAATTTAGCTCTTACTTTACTTTATAAGAAAAAGACTAGTTTATATTCCTGTTTTAAAGTATTTAATTTATAGTATTTCTTGGATAGGTTATAATATAGTACAGGTTTTTGATTTAAAATAAAGAACAACTTACATTCGTTTTCATTCGGAAAATGTAACTTTTCGTCACATTAGGTGCTTTATGAATTATACCTTATTTTTGACAAAAGGACATGTTACAATATCCTACATGTCAACTCTTAATTAATTAAACTTTTTTAAACGCTAAAAAAATGAACTTTAAAAGTCTATTTCAATACTTTTTAACAAGCTTATTATTATTATCTCTTACTTCATGTGGACCTGAAGCTCCTGAATTTGTCACATTAAAAAATATGGAGATGTTCTCTCTTGAGGATGGGAATTTCGTTGTTAAAGCTGAAGCGGTTCTTTATAATCCAAATAGTGTTTCCATCACTATAGATGAAATACATGTAGATGTATTAGTGAATGGCAATAATATAGGTTCAGTGAACCAAAACCTTACTTCAGAAGCAAAAAAACAATCTGAATTCTCCTTACCACTCGAAGTTCAGTTTCCTCCAAAAGCTTTATTTTCAAATTTATTGGGCGGTATCCTAAATATGGCAACAGGTGAAGACTTTGAGGTAAGATATACTGGCTATGTTAAAACAAAAGCTCTTGGTGTTTCATTTAAGGTGCCTTTTGACCAAAAAGAAACAATAGGATTGAATATTCTAGACTAAATAATATTTTAAAAAAGGCTGGTTCAACTTAAGCATATGAACCAGCCTTTTTCTATGTTAGAGGTCATAGATTTTTACAAATCAAAAAAGCCTAAATTTATCTGTCAGATGTTTTCTTTGCTGAGTTTTTCAGAATAGGTAATCTATCCATAATCCAATCTAATGGAGGAACATCCCAATCAAACCTTTTCACAATATTTACCCGAAATTGCCCCATCCAATAGAGTTCTGATGAATCATCTTCTATGGCGATATTATAAGATTCAATAACGGCAGAAACTCCTACAAAATACCTCCTGTTATTATACCCCAATGCTACTCTGGAATTTAACTTGAAACCAGTATTCCATATATCTTCATTTATTCTTTCATTAGGCGTTTCATACGTGGTATTCCCATAGTTCAAACCATATCCCACAGCCAAAGCTCCTGTAAAAAAGAATCGTTTATTCATGATCAGTGAAAAGGCATAACCACCCATAACACCTCCACTGCCATAAAGACCTTTTACAATATTATTTTTCAATTGATACTTATCTCTTATATCATAAGGAATCAAAGAAGAATCTGCTTTAATTTGCACGAAATTAAGATAAGGACCATACAAAAGAGAACCCGCTGTTTTCTTTTGCACTTCTGTTTGAGCAAAGGCTGCTCGGAATGAGAATTTCTCATAATTCTGTACAAAAAGAGTCGACATTCCATAAGTATTAACGGTCATATCACCTCTTAATTCGGTCGGTTCTTTACTGTTAGGTGTTCCTAAATTTTGAGATTCAGAAACATAAAAACCATTATAAAATTGTACTCCAACATCTATAGCCACTTTTCTGCCATAAACATAAGTTCTCATATCTAGTTTATTGGTTTCCCCAAACTTATCATTATCGTCATTGATAAAAGGGAAATTTAGGCCAATATTGATTCCTAACCCTCTATAAGTAAAACCAAAACCTAGATTTAGGTTACCATTCGGGGAATACACTATCCTTTGAGAATTATTATTATTACCTGTAACTACTAAACTGTTAAACTTGTAAACTGAGTACAACCTTAAGTGCAAATCAGTATTGTAGGATTTATAAAACGTAGTGTCATGATCCAAAACGGTTTGGATAGAGTCACTTTGTGCATAAACAGTGTAATAATTATTACAAATTGCAAGTGATAAAGTTAATATGAGTACATAAGTTTTCAATCAATAGTACGTCTGTGAGTCTAAAAATGACGGGGATGAATTTAGTTATTAATCAAAATCAAGACCTAATTTCTGCTGTAAAGTTTTCAAAGCAGGGTATTTATCTTGTAAGAATTGTAATTTATCTTGAGGCGAATATAAGCGTTTTGGCTCTTTACTTTCCTCAATTTGTATCAATTTTGTTGAAATTTCAATCGTTTCATTCTTCAACTCAGTTCTAAGCTGTCTTAACAACTCAGGCCTAACAATATTCAAATGTTCACTTTGGATTGTATTTGTAATTTCAACAATAATATTCAGTTGACTATCGAGTGTAATTTCATTCTCATCTAAAAGAATGCTAGCAAATTTACTTTTCCCATTTTCTCTATACTGATCAGCGAAAGATGTCCAAACCTTTTTCGCCTGCTCTAACGTAAAAGATTGTCCGATTATAACCTTACCCTTTTTAGGTTTTGTATTCCCAAAACGAGATGGTGCCGGTGGAGGTGTTGGTTGCTGAGGTGTATTTGGAATTGAACTTGAAGCCGTCTGCTGTTGCTCAGAAGCTTTAATGCTCTTTGCTTTATTAGACAGCCCTGATTTTAATTGCTCTAAATTGCCAGATACTTTTGTAGTCGTTTGAATATGTATTTTATTCTCTTGTTCTGTTAGTTCACTCACAAGAGATTTTTTCTCAACAGTCTTTTTTTCTTTATTTAATGCGTTTTGTTTGGCTTTAAGTTCAGCTAATCTTTTTTTTTTATTTCTATCTGAGCTAAACGAATGGCTTTGTTTACATGGGCCATTTTCATTAACGCCAACTCTACATGCAAGCGCTGATTTTTACTTTCTTTGTATTTAGTATCACAGTCACTTCCTATATTTAATGCTGTCATAATGAAAGACATTGGAACTTCTTTCGCTTGCTGATCGTATCTTTGCTTAACAGAATCAGAAACATCCAACAATTCCAAGGTCACTGCATCTTTACAGACTAAAATATTTCTGAAGTGTTCTGCTAATCCATTGATAAAATTATGACCATCAAAACCTTTTCTCAAAATCTCATCAAAAATCATCAATGCTTGGGATGCATCTCCTCTATTTAAGAAATCGGTTAATTTGAAATAATAATCATAATCCAATATATGAAGGTTATCTACTGTAGTTTGATAATCAATCACATTATTATTGGAGAAAGTAACAATCATATCAAACATTGATAATGCATCTCTCATACCTCCATCTGCTTTTTGAGCGATAAGGTGTAGGGCATCATCATCTGCTTTTATACCTTCATTACCAGCAATTTTAGAAAGCTGTCCCACTATTTCTTTCACCGTAATTCTATTGAAATCAAAAATTTGACAACGTGACAAGATTGTAGGTAAAATCTTATGCTTCTCAGTTGTTGCTAAAATGAAGATAGCATAAGAAGGAGGTTCTTCTAATGTTTTAAGAAAAGCATTAAAAGCTGCTGTAGATAACATGTGTACCTCATCAATGATATACACTTTTTTCTTCCCAGGTTGAGGTGCATATCTTACTTGTTCAATTAAGTTTCTAATATCTTCTACAGAGTTATTAGAAGCTGCATCAAGTTCAACAATATTTAATGAGGCATTATTATTAAAACTTGTACATGAAGCACACTCATTACAAGGATCTCCTTCTTTAGAAAGATTATCACAATTTATAGTTTTGGCAAGGATTCTGGCATTGGTCGTTTTACCCACACCTCTGGGACCACAAAATAAAAACGCTTGTGCTAAGTGATTACTTAATACAGCATTCTTTAATGTGTTTGTGATATGTTCTTGACCAACAACAGTTTGGAATGTATTGGGACGGTACTTACGAGCCGAAACAACGAAATTATCCATAAAATCCTTTTCAGTTTCTAAAAATATTGAGTACAAAGTTAAAAAAAAGTGAGTCAGTTGAAATGTTTATCTACTTTTTCTTTTCAAACGAAGTATAACAATTTGATGAATATTTAATAGAAGAACACTTCAATTGCCAATTCCATTGCACTATTTAAATATATTTTATAATGATATATTATTTAAGGAAAATAATTATTAAATTTGTATTGTAACAAAAAGTTCTTTTCACTAAGACTTTTTACAACAAATGGAATCTGATATCGAATAGATATAATTTTTATAAACGACTAGAGACAAATTTCCAACTAATTATAAAGACATAAAATTAGAACTTTACTAATCAGACTTTTAAAGATTAATAATCTAATTTAAAAAGACAAACTTTCAATTAATCAAAAGGCCACTAAATAATAGTGGCCTTTATTTTTTGTTTTAAACATAAAAAAAAGAGCTGACTTCAAATAAAAAGCCAACTCCTTCTCTTTCTTTCCTACCCTCCCATTTGAGAAGAATAGTTTTATCTATTGTGCAAGTTTTGCTTTCACAAAAAGCTCAACATCAGACCATAACTTTGATTGTCCGTCTGCTCCTTTGTGTAAGTCATAACAAACTTTATTCAACGCGTTAATTGCATCTAGACCATTCCAAGTTGCAACATCAATTGAACCTTTCATCACGACAACGTTTTTATCCGCTTTAGCAACAAGCTCAACATCTTTCGTCATATCATTCATTGTGATGCTAACAGTAGCTTTACCATTGCTCACTGACTTTACTTCACCTTTAATCGTTTCATTATTGGCTAAAGTACCGAAGAAATATTGAACGATTTTACCGTTTCTTCCCTTATCATTCGTCTCAATAGAGCTTACAGGAATTGAAAAAGTTAAACCTGGTAAAATATCAATAGCATTACTAACTTCTGCTGTTTTAGGTGTTACATCAAACTCTAAGAACTTTCCTCCAACACCTACTTTATCAGTAGTTTTAAATGCAGTAAACGAAACAACAGTTCCATTAGGGTCATAAGAGTATTTTGCTTCTGACTTCACCTCTTCATTTGAAGATGAAGAGGAAGTTTCACTTGATTGATTAGGTGCTGAGCAACTTACTGCTGCAATTAATAAAGCTCCGATAAGATAATTAACTAACTTACTCATTTGTTTTATAGATTATTTAGTTGTTTTACAAACTGTTTAAAGTGGTTGTTTTAATTTGCGACTATAGCGTTGTAATGCTATTTCAACTTCAAAGTTGTCTTTTTCTTTATAAATTTTCAAGATTTTTGCCTCCACTAATGATTGACTTTTCAATCTTGATTTAACTTCTACTGAAATATCCATATCAAGAAAACCGATTTGTTCATCGTTCAACCTTACTACTTTTATAGCAGAACTATCAAAACGGTTCAACTCATCTGGAAGTAACATCAATAATTCTCCCTCTTTGGTTTTTTTGATTATTTCTTGTCTGTTAACACCCGTGTCTTCATTGTCGTATTTTGTACCTGCTACTTTCGTGATTTGAGGTTCTAACTTTTTAAGATTAGAAACATCATTGAATCGCTTAAGATAAAGTTGGTATTTCTTCTTTGCTTCTTCTTCTTGTTTTTTAAGAGCTTGCTTTTTTGACTTATTCTTTAACCTCAGAAAGAAAATAAAAATGATAATTACGGCAATTATTATTGACCAATTGGTTAGCGACATAAATTTACTAGTTTAAATTTGTTCGAAAATAATAGATTATTAAATGTCAAAAAATAGGAAAATATAAATATTGAATAATTCTTTAAAAAATTAAATTAATTGGATGTTTATCGGTCAAATTATAAACAATTCTGTAAAAAATATTTGTATTATCATTATCTTTAATCGTAGAAAAAGCATTTGTTATGGTTAATAAGCACCAGGACAAGAATTATACGGGATAAAAGAATAGATTAAAACGAAGAGAAAACGTTTTTGAGTGACTGCATCTTAAAATGTTTCTTCCTTATATACCCCGAAAATAGTGATCCTAGTACTAACCACAAGATTATTTAAATAATGGACATTCAAGAACTCATTTTTTCAGTTATAGGCTTAATTATTTACTGGTATTTATCAAATCTTGGAAAGAAAAAGAATGATAAAAATAAGAATAAAAATATCAATCAAGAGACTATCATTCCTCCAACCAATGAAGGAGAATTAGAGCAAACCGAAGAAACCAAAACTTACCAAAGAGAAGAGGTTAAAGCGCCAAGTTCATTTACCGATTTATTGAATATTCTATCTGACCCAGGTAAAATTCAATCTCGACAAAGAGATATCAATCCATTAGACCCTCAAAAGTCGGAAGAAAGATTATTACGTGACCTTGATCAATACAGTCCCAATAATGTAGCTGAAGACACTTATGAATCTGGAATGGATCAATATTATGATGATCAAGATGACTATCAATGGCAAGACGATTTTTCAAATGCTGATCTTGACAAAGAGAAAATAGAAAAGGGTAAATCCATTACAAAAAGTAAAAAACCTAAGAAGAAGAAGAAAGTGGCCCAATTATTTAAGAACCCTAATAGAATCAGAGATGCTTTTATTATGAATGAAATCTTAATGAAAAAGCACGAATAGGTATTAAGATAGAATATCAATCAATTGACGATTGATACTTATAAAGCCAATTTCATAAATCAAGGTCGATTATTTTTTTAGAAATAAAGGTATGTTTTCTCTAATCTTCAAATATTAAACTACTTCAATTGTCATCATCTTTGATCATCTGAATATTTGAAAGATTGATTAATTTTTTAGGATAGTCCAAACATACCCAATGTAGGAGCTCAATACTACTTTTACACACTATGAAAAAAATATTGCTCAGTATGGTTGGAGGCCTTTCATCAGAATGGCCTCGAATAGCAGCACTTTTAACGTTAGGTTTTTTTACCGGTATTTTCATGGCAAGCTACAGTGTTGCCATCAATACCTTATTCATATCTAAGTTTGGAAACGAGGATGATTTCCCTTTAGCATTAGTTACTCAGGGTGTATTGGGTATCATTTTCACAATTCTTTTCTCTAAACTTCAAAACCTCATAGGTTTCCGTACCCTAGTGTACTATACTTCATTTATCATTTTTGCGATTATTGGAAGTATCACTGGAGCTTTAATCCTTCTAGATGAAAATCAATGGGTCGTATTCTTTGGGTTTGCGACTCTTGGGCCTATTGCATCCATTTCCTTATTGATTTTCTGGGGAGCTTTTGGGCGTCTTTTTAACTTTTCACAAAGTAAACGTTTGTCAGGTGGCATTGATACAGGTCAAGCTGTAGCAACTATTTTAGCCTTTTTCTCTGTCCCAATCATTCAAAGTCTACTTCCCTCCTTTTCTTACTTATCACTTGTAGGTGCAGTCTCCTACTTAGGTTGTCTTGTTTCAACGATTTACATTTTAAGAAAGTTCAAAATGCATGCTGCTGAAGCATTGACAGTCGATGAACATAAAAAGGAACCACATAAAAGAGTACGCCTACGTGATTATAAGAAGTACTTTTTAATCATTAGTACTTTTGTGATGTGTTCAAGTTTCTCTGCTGCATTTGTAGATTATTCATTTGTGACTGTTACACCACAATACTTTTTAAAAGAACAAGAATTAGCCAACTTTCTTGCCTTCTTTGAAGCATTCGTCATTATCGTTTCCTTCTTAGTACAAACATTTTTGAATGATAAAATCTTAGAAGTTTATGGACTTCAATATTCATTAATGCTCTTACCTGGCATATTGGTCTTCTTTGGAGTGATTGATTTAGTAATTGGAGGTTTATTTGGACATAGTAAAGAGTCTGGTGCCTTTCTCATGTTTTTCCTCATTATTTCAATGTCGAAACTCGTAACAGATGCATTGAGGGACTCTTTAGAAAGCCCTACAGTCAAAATATTCTTCTTCCCTCTTCCTACGGAAATTAGATATGAAGCACAAACATTAGTAGAAGGAACTGTAGCTCAAATGTCAACTTTAGGCGCGGGTATACTTATGATCATCATCTCCAGAATGGGAGGTTACAATATTTTGTACAATAACTTCGTCATTTTTGCTATTGTAGGTCTTTGGGTATTCATTACCTTTAAAATGTATGCTCAATATCGTATTTCCCTTCAAAACTTACTGGCAGCTAATTCTACTGAGAATGCTTATTTAGATGAACAGGGAAAAAGATTCCAAAACAATAAAATTCAAAACTTATTACAGACTAGGTGGAACTCTGTTTCAACCAAACTATCGCCTCTACTCTTTAAATTAATTGAACGCCTTGATATTTTTCTTTTCCGTTCAATTTTATCAGAGAAAGGAAATCTTTTAAGGTTCGTGAATAAGAGAATTGCTTTAAGTAAAATTAAGGAGTATCGTATTTATGAAAGCACTGATGCTTTACACGAGTTTGTACATGGAACCTTTGATGATGATGAATTGATTGAAGTTGCAGAGTCATTAGCTACAGAATTAAAAGCTGAAGTACTTCTTGAAAGTGACATTGATAATATCATCGAATTAGCGAAATCTCCTGATCCTAAAAGGAGAATGAAAGCTTCAAGACTAATTTTCAATTTTTACGATGAAAAATTAGAAAATACAGTTTCTAAACTCATTAGAGATTACAATTATGATGTGAGAGTGGAAGCTATGTCATTGGTGGGCTATCACAAAATTGCAAGCCTTATTCCAGTACTAGTAGAGCGTTTATCCATTAAAGGTGATGAAAGGGTTGCCTTATCTGCAATTATTGCAGTGGGTAAAGAAGGTGCAAAAATATTAGAAAATGCCTTTCACAAAAATGGCCAAATTCAACAAACGAAACGACTAATTCTTCAAGCCTATGCCAAAATTGGCAGCGAAGAATCTGTTCAGCTTTTATCCGAAAAGATCACTTCTCCAGAGAGACGAATATCCTACGAAGCCCTCTCGCTTTTAAGTGCTTTAGGATGGAACGCTGAGGATGAATATCAAATATTATTCTTAAAAGAAGCTTTAAAAAGAGAAGCAAACAACTGTTATTGGAATATTGCAGTCTCTTTAGAACTCGAAGACAATAAAGAAAATGTATTAGTACAAAGAGCTATTCAATCTGAAATTATCAGCAATTATAATCAGATGTTCCTTTTATTAGATATGCTTTACGATAGAGGTTCATTAAAACTAATCCGTAGAAACTACGAATTAGGCACTGCTGATAGTATCGGTTATGCTGTTGAACTTCTTGATGTTTTAATTGATGAAGATATCAAAGGCTATGTACTTCCATTGTTTGAAGATGCTTCTGCCGAGGAAAGAGTTAAAAAGCTTCAAGACTTATATTACAGAGAATCTTATACAAGTGATTATGCTTTAGTCAGGCTTGCAACAAGAGATCCAAACTGGCTTTCTTCTTGGGTGAGAGCTACGGCTTTGTATGCGTTAGCACATAAACCTAGAATCTGTAATCCAAGTATGTTGGTTGGGTTCCTTTTTGATACAAATAAATTAATTTCTGAATTATCAGCTTGGATCTTAAAAGTAAACTTCCCTGATGTTTTAGAGGAATCTTTCCATAGATTAGAACATAAAGTAGAATCAGATTTAAGAGAACTTGTAAGAGATGTTGATAGCTTAGACTGGAAGACCACTCCGAAATTCACGTTTTCAAAAGCTTTATTTTTCTCGAATATCACTGAATTCCATAACCTATCTGGTGATGAACTTTCTGACTTAGCAGAGATTTCTAACTTAAGGTTTATTGAGAAGGGAAAAACAATTATCAGTGCTGAAAAACTAAAAGAGGAAGGACTTTATGTTGTAAAAGAAGGAGAAATTGCCATTGGAAATGGGGATGCTCATACCTTGTTGTATAAGAGAGGAACAATGATTGGAACTTATATTTCTACTAAAGCAGATGCTTGGATTGGAAATATGTACACCCTCACCGATAGTTATGTGTATGAGATAGATGAAAAATCATTCTTTTTACTCCTAGCCACTGATATGCATATGGTAGAAATCATCATGGATAATGTAAGAAGAGCTTTCCGTACCTCTATCAACCTACAAAAAGTAGCCTTAGAGTAAATAACCTATATCATGTTATAAGTTATTTTAAACAAAAGAAGGCTGACTCACAATTTAATGTTGAGTCAGCCTTCTATATATTATTTAAGTATCTATTAATACTTTGTATTTCTACCTGAAGCTGTAATTAATCCTTTCAACTTCGAGTTGAAAGCACTTTGTTTTACAAGCTCTTCGCAAGAGAAGTGCATTCTGTATCTCCAATAGTGATGTTTAATTGCAGGCACATTAATACGCTCATCTTCCGGATTTTCTCTTCTTAATTCACCATCAATGGCCAATAGGTCTTGTAATGGGAAGATCGTCCACATTGAATCAGCATATAAATGTTGTACCAAAATCTGCTCTGCAATCCAAGGCTCACAATGCTCAGGAGCTTCACCCCAATTCCCTAGAATTTCGTTGTAGAATCTTTGAGTATCACCTCTATCTTCTGTCCACCAACCTCTTACAGTTGACATATCATGTGAAGATGGAGACGCTACTGATTCGTAAGGATAATTACCAGGGTGACCAAAGGCGATAGTAGGATCTTTTGGCATTCTTTGAATTTCTAAGCTTAAAATCTCAAGCTCAGTCATTACACCAGGAACACAGTCAGGAACCATACCTAAGTCCTCACCACAAATCAACATGTTTGTTGCTTCTTTAATGGCAGGTAATTTCTCCATTGCTTGTGAAGCCCAAAGGTCCTCTTGACGTTTGAAGAAATAATCTACATATAAGTCCCATAAAGTATGCTTTTGATACCCTTCTAACTCATTAAAAGTTCTAGACTTATCCATGGTTACACGCGGAGCATAGTGCATTCCATCATCATAACCTAATGCAGGAATCAACAATACCTCATTATGTAAGCTGTATAAGTTATCTCTTACCGCATCTAATCTCGCTTGATCTGCCTCGTCAGCAGCTTTTAGACCATTAAAGTAAGCTTGAACTTTTACTTGAGAATCATATTCTTCTTTGAAGTCATACGCTCCAGAATATTTTTCTTTTAAGAACTCTTCTTTCACCCAATCTGTATCAGCTCCAAACATTTCTCCTAAGAAATGCTCACGAATATATGGTTTACAGAAACGATCAAAATCAAATCTTACACCTCTACTTTCAAACTCATTGATGTGTAAAGGAAGTGCTGGTCTGAACTGTCCTAAAAGACCTTGTACAGAGTCAATTGGAATCTCCCAAATACGGAAGAAACCTAAAATATGGTCAATTCTGAAAGTTTGGAAATACTGCGACAAGTGTGTCATTCTACTTGTCCACCATGCATAACCATCTTTCTTCATTGTATCCCAGTCGTATGTAGGGAATCCCCAGTTTTGACCATTGACTGCGAAATCATCAGGTGGTGCACCTGCTTGACCATTCATATTGTATAAATGTGGTGCAGTCCAAGCATCAGCTGAGAATCTATAGATACCAATTGGAATATCACCTTTTAAGACAACACCATTATCTTGAGCATACTCAGAAGCTTCAAGTAATTGTGCATGAAGATGATACTGCACGAATACATAGAAGTTAACGTCATCTTTTACTTTTGACTTAGCAGCAAATAACTTTGCAACTTCTTTCTCATCGTATTTTGCAAACTTCTCAAATTTTGAGAAATCTGGTGTCTTATATTTATCTCTGAAATAACAGAAAGCAGCATAAGGTAATAACCATTCTTCCTGTTCTTTGATAAATGCTTTTACTTTAGCATCCTTAAAGAAGCTTGCTTTTTTCTCTGTCCAAATCTCCTTAAGATAATCCATTTTTGCATTCATTACTGCTTCATAATCAACAGTATCTAATGCATTTAATTTTTTCTTAAGGTTCGCAAGTTTTGTCATCTTCTTTTTATCCTTCAAAGCACCTACTGCTTCTAGGTTAATATAAAGAGGATGCAAGGCGTATACTGATACAGAAGCATATGGATAAGAATCTACCCAAGTGTAAGTAGCCATTGTATCATTAACAGGTAAGATTTGAACCAATCTCATTCCTGTTTCTTTTGACCAATCTACTAACCCTTTAATGTCCAAGAACTCTCCTACACCAAGACCTTGCTCAGATCTTAATGAGAATACAGGAAGGGCAACACCCATTCCTCTCCAAGCTCTTTTGTCATAAGAGAATCTGTGATCTGCAAAACGAACGTAAGTTTGAGGATCATTTTCTTGAATATCAAAAACATGATCATATCCACCTTCTAATTCTACATGATTAGCATCTTTAGTTGATACTAATACATATTTATATTTTAGTTTGTGATGATTCTTTTTTAGAGGAGTTGTTACTGTCCAAAGGTTACGTTCTTTGTCGTAATTCATTGGAAGGGCATTATTGATATCCCAATTTCCTAACTCATCTACAGACCCAACTACTTTTGCTACCATGTCCTTGTTAATACGAGGCACGTTCACTTCAAAAGTATACTTTGCGTCTTTAGTTGATTTTTTGACTGCTTTTTTCTTTGGTGCAGACGTTTGGAAGATCACATCAAAAGCTGCAGTATCATAAGCATTTTCTGTCTCATGATAAGGGTTCCATGCATCTTGTAAGATGTAGTTTTTATACAAAGTTTTGTCTAGTTCCACTTTTCTTGGAGCTCCATCCTCTTTGTACACAATGCCATTTGACTTATCAACCAAAAGGTAGTTGTAAGTAAAACTCTTGGCTTTAGTTTTTGACAGATCAACTTCTGCAAACCAAACCCCACCCCCTAAATATGACATTTCTAGGGCCTCATCTTTTTTGTTTTTTCCCAAACTTGGTAAAGAACCAACAATCAGTAATTGCTGACCAAATTGAGTATCATAATGTATTTTAAAGGTCGCTTTCATTAAAGAACGATTTAATAGAATTTCCAGTTTTAATGGTTTTCAACACCACTTTGCTTAGCTAAATTACTATAATGTTATTCGTATTAAAAAGGGTTTATCATACATTTTTAAGTTTTTTTTTTCGCAACGGTTTGCGTTACGGGGTGCATGATTAAAATCATCAAATTTATTCTTCTAATGATCCTCTTTCCTTTAATTTTATACTTTTTATAATACGTTGATAAGGTTGATGTCTTTCCTTTTTTCTTGCTTCAGTTCGACCCAATAACTCCCTTTTTCCAAAATTTCAGATAAATAAAAGCTCTGTATAACACGTTCGCCTTTAGGTGTTTGGATATTAGTATTATATACTGAATAGCCTTGTCTATCGTAAATACTGAACTGAATCTTTGAATTTGAATTCACCGCTTTTAACTGCAGTTTAATTGGATTATTTTTATTTTCACTCGTGTACAATAAAACCTCCAAATAAGATTCCATTGAGAGATTTAAAGTGGAAACTACTTCTGTAAATCCGTCTTGCTCTACTTTTATTATTCTATAATATTTTGATGGATAATGGTCTAAAAATCGAATTGCCACATTAGAATTGACACTGTTCGTAGTTTCAAGTTCGGTTTTCTTAAACCAATCTTTATTGTCTTCTGACCCTTGTATAAAAAGTTTTCCATCATCAACGGTAAAAGAATTTTTGAAAGTAAGCATTACTTCTTTTCCACTTACACTTCCTTTCAAATTTTGATCTGAAGAGACATTTTCATAAGTAGATTGATCTGGTTGTTGAGCGAATGATGTACTAATAAAAAATAAGTTTATTAGTAGATAAGCTATTGGTTTCATGGAATTTAAATATAGTTCTTAGGCAAATGTTGTTTTTCTATATATTAAAAACCAATTTTTTCTCTTAATAGTTTATAATTGAACTCTAATAATAAAAAATATTAATATTTCTCCATATCTTTTAGCATTTTTAGTATTCTTTCTGCTTTAATATCTTCATTCCTAGCATTATAGATCCAATTGACATATTCCTTCTTTTTTTCGTCAGATAATCCTTTAAAATTCTCTTGCACAATGTTAGACTCCAACTCTAAGCAAGATTTAATTTCATCTGGTACAACTATGCTTGCTTCATCGAGATAAAGTCTGATTGTGACTTCATCGCCTTCTTCTTTTTTAATTTTTTTTCGGATTTGAGCTTTCACTGGCAAGAAAACATTTCCATTACCCATTGGCATTAGTTTATAACTTTTTAATTCAAATTCATCAATAAAGCCATTCACTCTTACCCAGCCAAAAGGATTGTTTTTATCCATAGGAATAGTGGGTAGTTCTGCATATGTCCAACCTCCTTTTCCTGGAAATTTTTCGAGTTTGTACTTCCCTTCTACGAGTAATATCATTTTGCACTTATTTAATAGTAATAATTGAAGCCATAGACTTGAATTTCTTCTTTGCTAACATCTAATGCTTCATTTCTGACGAAACCCATTTTCTCATACATGGCCCAAGCTAACTTCATAGGTTTAGTGGAATGTATAATTAATCGTTCTCGTTTTAAAACCCTGCCTTTTTCCAAACAATATGCAACCAACTTTTTACCTACTCCTTTTCCTTGGTGTTGATGATCCACTGCTAAAAGTCTAAATCCACAAGCATTCAATACAGAAGTAGCGGCTCCTTCTGAACCATAGTCTGACATTTCTTTTATAAAAACTACAGCCCCTGCAATCTGATCATCATCTAAAGCTACATGAATTGACACGTGTTCTTTTTCAGTCAGGTCCCCTACATTTAAAAGCATCTCATAGTATTCTGGCATTTCTTCTTGTTGCGGAAAACCTTCTAATGAGGAATAAACCTGTACCATCATTTCCCCAATCTGAGGGTACTCGGTTTGGTAGGCTTCTCTAATTACAATTTGGTTCATTATTGATTGGTCAATCTTTTCGTTGGAAGAGATAATAAAGCTTTTCTCGATTTAAATTCCTGACCTTCCACATAGATGCTTCCTGATGTTTTTAAGGCTAAGTCAACATAATCCTTCAACACAATGGGTAAGCCTTTAGAATTCAAATCAGCTCTATTCAAAATTATTTCAATGGGATGCTTGACTTGTGAAATCAAAGAAAGATCTCGGATAACGGAATTATTATCTGCTACTAATATAAATGTATTACCTTCTTTAAACTCGTTTTGAGCATTAATGATTGCTTCAATATCATTTTCAGGAAGATCACCTCCATCTCCATTGTTTTTTACTTTTGTCATCAAATTAAAAACAGGAATTACTCTACTATCCCTTATCGAATATATACCACCTGTTTTGCCGATGCTTTTTTGTGATGTGATTTTGGTATCTCCATCATTAAAGAAAACGAAACCAATCACCTGATCTTGTGCTCTTTCTTTGATCAACCACGACAACAAATCTATGGTATAAGGATACATACTACCGGTCCAATCACTAACAATCACGGCTCTATTCCAATTGTCTCTATTCTTTTCAAAGACTTCTGAAGTGATATGAATAAGTTCATCTTCTACCTTTAGTTTTTTCTTAACAAGGTGTTCAAACTTTTTGTCAATGTTCTTTTTACGAATGACTTCTTGCTCAGGTAATAATGGTTTTCGGGGACGTAAACTGTAATAGGCAACAATACCATGAAACATAGCCTCGAAGTCTGCTTTGGTTTCTCCTTTGGTCTGACGTATAATTCTCCAACGGATGATAGGATCATCAATAGACCCTTCAAACCAATGAGTGAATTGTTCTATTCTGTTGGTATTAAGTTTCGAAAAGTCAAAGTTTTTGGGGTGATCTGTATATACTAACTGAACAGAATCGATCTGTAAACTGTTGATTTCTTTGGCTTCGGGTAATTCATTTATTTCGAATTGACCATAATCCATGGGAAGGGTAAAGAAATGTTTTGTAGAATCAAAGATGACTTGATCTACATCACGATAAGAGGCACGAAAATACAATTGATGGGCAGATTGTGCCCACCCATCAATTGCAAAAAATAATATAAAAATTATTAGCCATTGGCTATTTCGTCTAATTCCATCCATCGCATCATCTTATCATCTGCTTCATCCATCACCACGCCGAGTCTTTCAGAAATTTCTCTGATTTCATCAACATCAGTGACTGAACCATCTGATAATTTACTTTCTAAATTTTCCTTTTCCTCTTCAAGTACTTCAATTTCCTTTTCTAAGGCTTCGTATTCTTGTTTTTCTTTGAATGAAAGCTTCTTAGTGGTTGTTTTAGGACGTTCTTTCTTTTCTTGCTGTTGTTTTTTCTCTTTTTCCTCACGAGCAGCAATCTTTTTCAAACGCTCCTGTTCATCCATATAAGCTCTGTATTCAGAATACTTGCCATTGAAATCTTTGATCACTCCATTGCCTTCAAAAACAAATAAATGATCGACCAATTTATCCATAAAGTACCTGTCGTGTGTTACAACTATAACACATCCTTGGAACTCTTCCAAAAAGTCTTCCAAAACACTTAAAGTAGGGATATCCAAGTCATTGGTAGGCTCATCAAGTATTAAAAAGTTAGGATTTCGCAATAAAACGGTACACAAGTACAATCTTTTACGCTCTCCACCACTCAATGTCGAGATATAAGAATGTTGTTTTTCTGGAGTGAAAAGGAAACGATTTAACAACTGTAAAGGTGTCAAAGTGCTTCCATCTGACATCGCGTGATTTTCTGTAATATCACGTACTACATCAATCACTTTTACGTCTTCATCAAAAGAAAGTCCTTTCTGAGTGTAGTAACCATAGACAATCGTTTCTCCTTTTGTAATAGTTCCAGAATCGATCGACTCGCTTCCTGTCAACATATTTAAGAAAGTAGATTTACCTACTCCGTTATTACCAACAATACCAACACGCTCTTTACGCTTGAAGATATAAGAGAAATCATCTACGATTTTCTTTTCACCAAATGCTTTATTGACACCTTCAAACTCTAGGATTTTCTTCCCTAAACGAGACATGTTTACGGCAATTTCAGCTTTTTCTTCCGTCTTTCCACTCTTCGCTGTTTTCTTCAAATCATGGAAAGCGTCCATTCTGAATTTCTGCTTTGTTCCTCTCGCCTTTGGCATTCTTCTTACCCAATCGAGTTCTTTACGCATTAAGTTCTTCGCTTTATCAACTGTTGCAGCATGATTGGCTTCCCTCTCTGCTTTCTTCTCAATGTAGTAAGAATAGTTCCCTTTATGATTATAAATTACACCGTCTTCTAATTCTAAAATTTCATTACAAATACGGTCTAAGAAATATCTATCGTGAGTTACTAAAAGAATCGACAATTTAGCTCTTGTCAAATATTCTTCCAGCCATTCGATCATGTCTAAGTCAAGGTGGTTGGTAGGCTCATCGAGAATTAATAAACCCGGCTCTTCAATTAAGATTTTACTTAATGCCACCCTTTTTTGTTGACCACCCGAAAGTGACTTCATAGGAGCCGAAAGATCTTCAATTTTAAAAGCAGTAAGAATTTGCTTCACTCTCGCTTCCGCATCCCACGCTTTCAACTCCTCCATCTTTTGTGTCGCCTTATCCAATTGCTTTAAAGTCGCATCTGAATAATCTGCACCACTATCTGCTAGTGCTTTTTCGTAATCACGTACCGCAGTGATAATTGGTGAATCACTCGAAAGTACATAATCCAAAACAGATTGATCTGGATCAAATTGAGGTTCTTGTTCTAATAAACCAACGGTAATATCTTTATTGATAGCTATCGTCCCACTATCCAAGGATTCATTTCCAACAATGGCATTAAGCAAAGTGGATTTACCTCCACCATTTTTCGCTACTAACGCTACTTTTTGTCCTTTTTGAATCCCAAAGCTTATATTTTTATATAGAGGTTTTTCTCCCCAATATTTAGTTGCACTATCAACTGATATTAAATTCATCTTTTCTCTGCTAATTTTTTTCGCAAATTAGTAAAAAACACTCAATCTAACACTTGAATTCTGTTTATGATTGTTTGTTATCTTACAAAATCTCAAACTCAATCCTCCTATTCTCTTTTCTCCCCAACTCTGTATTGTTATCAGCTATAGGTTTCTTTTCCCCATACCCCACTGCTTTCAGCCTACTAGAATCAATGCCTCTTTGAATTAAATAATTTGTCACCGCTTCAGCTCTTTTCTGCGACAGATCCAGATTATATTGGTTGGAACCGATGTTATCTGTGTGTCCAGAGATTTCTACACTTAAGCTTGGGTTTAAAATCAAGAAGTCTTTGATCTTGTTCAATTCTACATCACTTTTCTTTTGCAATACATATTCATTAGAATTAAAAAAGATATTACTCAGTGTTATGTTCGTACCATGATCTACTCTTTGAAGGAAAATATCTAAAGTGACACCTTCTACTCCTGCATTGTGCATGTCAAAAGTTAAACTTTGAAACAAATACCCTGGTTTTGATACATGCAATGCGTATTCTTCATTTTGATTTAAAACGATAAGGTATTTACCTGTTTCACCATCTGACAACACCTTTGATTCTGTTTCTACTTTGTCTAAAAGCTTTAATTCTAACTGAGCCTTGATGGGTGTCTTAGTGATCGCATCATAAACGACCCCTTTTAAATAAGTACTTAAAGATTGAGGAATAATTTCTTCAGGAAGATCAAAGGATACAATCTTACTGGTTCTTTTATTTCCTTCAATATGTTCTTTTGAAAAGTATCCCTTTTTGCCATCTGCCGAAACCACTAATGAAACTTGGTCTGCATGATCATTAATGGGATAACCTAAATTTTGGGGAGTAGTCCAATTTGGACCTTCTTTTTCTGATTTAAAAAGATCCAAACCTCCAAAACCTAAATGTCCTTCTGAAGAAAAATAGAGTGTATGACCATTTGAATGTATATAGGGTGAAATATCATCATCATAAGTATTGATAGTTTCTCCTAAATTCTCGGCTGGTGTCCATTCATTGTAAGCATTCAGGTGAGATACCCATATATCTTTTTTGCCATATCCTCCTTTTCGATCAGATACGAAATAAAGCGTTCTTCCATCCGCTGACAAAGAAGGCTGCGATTCCCAATCTCGTGAATTAATACTAGGTCCTAAGTTTTGTGGTTTAGACCATTGATCACCTATTTTTTGAGTAATAAATAAATCACAACTACCATATCCCATTCTCTCCCTTGTAGATTCACAAGAGGTGAAAATCATAATTGTCCCATCTGCAGAGATAGAACAAGTTCCTTCGTTAAAAGGTGTATTTAACTCTTCCACTCGCTGAGGAGCAGACCACTCCTCATTAAAAAAGTTTGACTTAAATATGTCCTCATTTTCTCTCTCATTGCGAGCTGTAAAGTAAAGCTCTTTTCCATCAGCGGTAATTGCCGGAAAGTATTGCTGATCTTTCACATTGACCTGATCACCAATATTTTCATAAGAGTAAGGCAATACAATATGTATGTGCTGTAAAGCATAATTCGATGAAGCCAGAATTTTATTGGCCCTCTTAATTTCTCTGTACTGCCTTCTAGTAGGATTAAAAGCTAAAAAAGATTCAGCATACCCAATTGCTTTTTCATAGTTTCCCAGAGACCATTCATATTCCGCCAAAGATAAGTGCGCTAACATGAACTTTGCATTCTTACTACAGCATTCCATCAACTCTCTATACAGTTGCCTGGCACTTTCATAGTCCTTTTCAAGGATATTTAAATAGGCTAATAAATAATAACTATCGCCATTGGTATTATCCTCTGCAATAGATTTTTCGAGGTAAACTTTGGCTTCACCAAAATTTCTTTCAGCCACTGCCTTTTCTCCTTTTTGAAAAAGTTTCACTGATTTAGACGATTGTCCAAACACAGTCGAAGACAAAACAAGAAGCAATTGAATAAGTACTAAGCTTTTTTTCATCGAATCTAAGTAAATAACTTTTCTGCCATTTCGGCTACTGTTCCAACAGGAACCACTTTCATTTTATACTTTTTAAGATCGAGGCCTTTCACATTGTATTTCGAAATATACATTTCTTTAAATCCTAACTTCTCTGCCTCTACTATTCTATTTTCAATTCTTGACACCGCTCTCACTTCACCTCCTAAACCAACTTCTGCAGCTAAACATGTAGTAGATTCAATAGATATATCTTCAAAAGAAGAAATCAAAGAAGCGACTACTGCTAAATCAATAGCCGGATCTTCTACCCTTAGTCCGCCTGCAACATTTAGGAAAACGTCTGAAAAATTAAGTTTATAACCACTTCTTTTTTCTAAAACAGCCAAAAGCATATTTAACCTTTTAGAGTCATACCCAGTAGGGCTTCTTTGAGGATTACCATAAACCGACGGTGTGACTAATGACTGAATTTCTACTAACAATGGTCTATTACCTTCCATAACTGTACCAATTGCCACTCCACTCAATCCATCATCTCTTTGAGAAAGCAATATTTCTGAAGGATTACTTACTTCTCTTAAACCACTTGCAATCATCTCATAGATCCCCAATTCTGAAGTAGAACCAAATCTATTTTTAATCGTCCTTAGAATACGGTAACTCATGTGTCGATCTCCTTCAAACTGTAAAACAGTGTCCACCATATGTTCCAATACTTTAGGCCCTGCCAAACTTCCCTCTTTGGTGATATGACCAATCATCAATACTGGCGTCCCTGTATCTTTAGCAAAACGAATCATTTCTGCAGCACATTCTTTTACTTGAGAAACACTACCAGCAGCAGCTTCTAATAATGGAGAAACCAACGTCTGAATGGAATCGATCACCATCACATCAGGTGTCATTTTCTCAACATGAGCGAATATCTTTGAAGTATCTGTTTCGGTCAACACATAGGTTTCTTCCGAAGAGAAAGGTAACCTCTCTGCTCGTTGTCTTATTTGTTGACCACTTTCTTCTCCTGACACATATAAAACTTGCTTATCTTTTAAAGATAGTGCAATCTGTAGCATTAAGGTTGATTTACCAATACCAGGTTCACCCCCAATCATGACGGCTGATCCTTGAACAATACCTCCTCCTAATACTCTGTTTAATTCTTCATCTTGAGTGACAATACGACCTTCTTTTTCGTATTTCACCTCATTTATTTTGACGGGCTTCGAAGTTTCCTGTTTAGAATTAACATACCCTCCACTTCTATCATTACTCGAAGTCATTTTCCAACTTCCCTTCTTTGGCGTTTCGTCTTGAATTACTTCTTCCACAAATGAATTCCATTCATTACACGACGGGCACTTCCCTTGCCATTTTGGTGATTCGAAACCACAATGTTGACAGAAATAGGCCGTCTTTACTTTCTTTGCCATCGTACTACTTAATTTTTTACTTTAATCCCTCCGAAGTTAATTATCAAAAAGGAATTATTAGAATTATTCTATTCTCAATATTCTTTTTTTTCAAAAAAAGAGAGCACTTTTGTGTTTATATTCTATAAGCATTAGAATCAAGTGTGATTTAAAATCATCGTTTTCTTTTGTCCTAGTGCTTAAATGAGGTAACTTCGATGAAGTTGACTTTTTAAATTCTATTTTTTTGAAATAATCTTACTGCCGAATGCTTGAATTGGTTACGTATTCAGAAAACAGCCCATTACTTTTTACACAAGTTATTTTTTGGGTACTATTTGGAGCGATCATCATCATATATCAGTTTATATATAAAAATATATCAGCAAGGAACTTCTTGTTACTTTGTGCTAGTTTGTATTTTTATTATATGTCAAGTGGCTTCTATTTTGTCTTACTGATATTTTCAACAATAGTGGATTACTATATAGGTGATGCCATCTTCAATTCAACCAACCCTTCAAAAAGAAAAAAATTAGTCTTTCTTAGTGCTTTTATTAATCTGAGTTTATTAGCCTATTTCAAGTATACATTTTTCTTTACAGAGGGCATTAATGAGTTATTTCACTTAGAACTTGAACAAGAAAATTACCTTGCTGTATTCCTAAACTCCGTCTTTGGAACAGCAATGGACACCAGCAATATTTTCCTTCCAATCGGTATTTCCTTTTATACTTTTCAAACCATAAGTTATTCCGTTGATATCTACAGAGGTGATATTAAGCCGGTGGATTCCATCTGGGATTTTGCATTGTTTGTAAGTTTCTTCCCTCAATTGGTCGCTGGTCCTATTGTAAGGGCATCCGAATTTATTCCACAAATCTACAACCCATATAAAGTAAGAGAAACCGAATTTGGACATGCTTTATTTTTGATTGCCGGTGGATTAATCAAAAAGATTTTAATCTCTGATTATATCTCCATCAATTTTGTAGATCGAATCTTTGAATCACCTTGGTCTTACTCAGGATTTGAAAACTTAATGGCTGCTTATGGTTATGCCATTCAAATTTACTGTGACTTTTCTGGTTATACCGATATTGCTATTGGAGTAGCAGTTTTGCTTGGTTTTAAGCTTCCTCTAAACTTCAACTCTCCTTATAAAGCAACTGATATTACTGACTTTTGGAGAAGATGGCATATTTCCCTTTCGTCTTTCTTGAGAGATTACCTTTATATTCCATTAGGAGGAAATCGAAAAGGAAAAATACGGACTTACATCAATTTGATTATTACTATGGTATTGGGTGGATTGTGGCATGGTGCCCATTTCCGTTTTATTTATTGGGGTATTTTACATGGTGTTGGACTTGCAGTTCATAAACTTTGGCGTGAAATCACGAAGAAAAGAATTCCAAATACTCCTCTTACCCAAGCCATAGGTGGTTTTGTAACTTTTCATTTTGTGTGTTATGCATGGATTTATTTTAGAGCCGAGGATATGCAACACGCTGAGAGTATGATCAATCAAATTTTAACCAATATTGATCTATCAATAGCGTGGGAAGTGATAGTAGCATACAAACAAGTGTTTGCCGTGATGGTGTTGGGATTCTTTTTACATTGGATGCCTCAGACATGGAAAGATAAAATGGCAATTGAATTTATTGCTATGCCTGATTTCGCAAAAGCATCTTTCCTTTTCTTCATTGGATTTATTCTTTTCCAAAGTCGATCTTCTGAAATTCAGCCTTTTATTTATTTTCAGTTTTAAGATAATGATGTTGCAGACCAATGAATGATTCTCTAAACAATATAAAAACTTCAATCTATGATAAATGCTCCCTTCAACTCAACGAAATAAGTACAGAAGTAGAAGGTAAAGAATACGATGCTAGTCGTTTCAAACTTAACAGTTATGACATCACTTACAGAAAAGCGAAAGTAACTCCTAAAAAAGCTGGGCAATTTGTAACTTTTTGGAAAAGAGATGAAAAAGGAAATACTACTCCTTTCCATTCAACAGATGCAATAGACTTTTATATCATTACTGTACAAAATGAAATGAGACTTGGACAGTTTATTTTCCCCAAATCCACACTTATTGAAAAAGGAATAATGGGTTCTGACAAACAAGAAGGGAAAAGAGGATTTAGAGTTTATCCAATTTGGGATGAAGTAACAAGTAAACAAGCAATACAAACTCAAAAATGGCAACTCAATTATTTTTATGAAGTCACTTCATCTACTGACCTCCATAAAGTTTCAGAGTTATTCAAATCGAGTTGATTTCAAAAATTGAAATAATTAAATAAAAACAAACAACTAAAATACAATAAAATGTTTATCATCAATCTAACTTATAAAACTGACTTAAAGCAGGTTGACCAATACCTTGAGCAACACATTGAATACCTCAATGAGCAATATAATTTAGGGTACTTCCTTGCTTCAGGCCGAAAAGTCCCAAGAACCGGTGGAGTAATTTTATCCAATATTGAGTCAAAAACTGAATTATTAGCCATCCTTGAAAAGGATCCTTTTCATAAGAATGAACTCGCTGATTATGATATCACTGAATTCGTCCCTAGCAAAACTTGTGATGAGTTGAAGTTTTTAATGAAGTCATAGCAGTATTTTTTAATAGGTATATCATACATTAAGTGGCTGCTTCAGGTTTTGTCCACTTAGAAGATATGTATACTGCGAGTATCAGCCCTGCCATAATCAGTGAAATAATCGCTTTTATTAGGATAGAAACCACTACAATTTTTATTGATAAATATAATGCTAGTAAGATCACTATCATTGTGATAATAATTTCTTTCTTATTGAAAACAGATAAGGTGGATTGGGAAATAAAATAGCTTGCAAAACCATAAATAAAATAACTAATAAATGTAGTTATAGCTGCTCCCATAATCCCCAAAGTGGGTAACAGTACTAAGTTTGATATTACATTAAATACTGTAACTCCTACTGATAAATTAGATAGGAATTTCGTCTTTTCTTTATATTCAAGAATTGATGTACAAAGCAGGAAATAAGGTCTGTAATTCATCGATAATATGACAACAATGGCAATAGGATATACGTCCTTTAAGCTTTCATTTCTTACCAAAATTTCAAAAATCTCTTTGGTCCAAATACTCACTGTTATTGTACTTAAAACAAAGATTATTGTAAGCTTTCGAACGATGCTCTGTATCTCATTAGTATTCCCTTTTTTATATAAATCAATAATGACCGGAACTACTGCAAAACCAACACCTTTACTCAGTTGAAAAACTCTATCTCCTATAGAATAAGATAAGTTATACCTACCAATTGCATGAATTGGAATATTCATGAATTCCATCATCACACGGTCAGAGTAATCTAAAATATAATTTGAAAAATGATGAGGCATTGTTGACATACCAAGCTTTAGCATTGTCTTTATTTTAGAAAAGGATCTAAATATGGGATAAAGTCTTATTTCAATAAAAAGAGATGTATAAGACAGTCCCATTACAATAGCTCCTGCGGCATTGGCATAAAACCATCCCATATACCCCAATTGAAGTTGTACAATAAGGTGATAATTCATGGACGTGACCAATAATCCAACTCCAATTGTTCTATAAAATAATGCTTTTGGGTTCAATTGTAACTGATGATAAATGGAACCTATAAAAGTAAAAGTTGAATTGAATAATATGGGTAATGCTGCTAAGGTTATAATCGTTAATTTATTATTTCCTGCATCTTCAGGAATCACCAAAAAAAGAACTATACTTTGAAATATGATAAAGGGAAAATTCCATACTATTAATACACCAAGCACTTTTCTCCAAACCCAGATATATTTTTGGGGATACTTGTAAAAGGCATTCATCACCACTATTGTTAATCCTAAGAACTGAAATAGCCCAATACCCATCATAAAAGCATTAACCACTCCATAAAGGCCGTAATCAAAAGCAGTAAGATGAGGTGTAATCAGGGGAAGCAAAAGCATGTTTACTACCCCTATAAACTGAGGTGCTATTCCATAGATAAAGGAATTAGAAAGTACTTTTTGAAGCATAGATTAATGTTGATCCTTTAGCAAATTAAATAGGAATAATAATTGTATTCAAGGTTAAAAAGCAATTAATATGATTCTATATGATAGGATTCCCTAAAAATTCAAAGTGCTTTATCATAATTGTCTTATTTATTCATATTTTTGTTTTTTAATTATTTAAAGAGAATGAATAAATCTACTTATATTACAAAAGAAGGAATGGAGTCTCTGCAAAACGAAGTGCAGGAGATTTGGGAAGAACGAAAAGTAGTTACTCAAGCGGTAAGTGACGCAGCTGCAATGGGCGACCGTTCTGAAAATGCCGAATATATCTATGGTAAGAAAAAACTCCGTGAGATTGATGGACGTTTAACTTACTTAAGAAGAAGAATCAATACATTAAAAGTTTTTGATCAAAAGGTAGACGACACAAGAGCCATGTTTAGTGCTTATGTAACGTTTAAAGACCAAACCAACAGGGAGATGACATTGAGGTTAGTAGGCCCTGATGAAGCTGACATCAAAAAGCAAAGTATTAGTATTGCTTCTCCAATTGGAAAATCATTATTGAATCAATCTGTCGGTGACGCAGTAGAAGTAGTTACTCCAGCCGGCAAAAAAATATTTACAATTCTTAAGGTTAAATATTAACCACATACAAGTACAATGATGAACTTTATAACAAAAAGATTTTTTTTTAGTACACTGATTACTTTGTTAATCTCTCACTTTACTCTTGCCCAAGATCTTTACGTTTTACATGTTAGTGGTGACATCTTAAATACTACCAATAATGTAAACTTGAAAGTAGGCGATATGATTAGTAAAGATGCCTCTCTTTCATTTGGTTCCAACAACGCAAAAGCCATCGTTATTGGAAAAAGCACTGGTAAAATGCTTTTAGATGGAAGTAAAAGTAAAAAATCACCTACTGGCGAATTCATGAGCTTAGTTTCTGAAGTTTTATTTCCGATTCAATCCAACAAGCAAATGAGTACTCGTAGCGTACTTTTTGAATCAGTAGCCAATATTAGTGATTACTTCAATGGAGATGCCTATGTTTTCATCACAGATTCAATCATACTAGATATTAATCAAGAAAAATACCCTCTCAACGAAGAGAAACAAATGGCTTTAAGATTTACATCAGGTGAAGAGATTTTCAACAGATGGATTCCTAATTATGGAGACAATAAGCTTCTTTTAGAGAAAGAACGATTATTTGAGGGTGCAAGCCTCGATGAAATTGAAACAGTAGATGTTTACTATGTCATAAAAGCTACTAGAAAAATTGATCATATTGGTAGTTTCAATCCTATTTTTGTCAACCAAGATCAATTAAAGGAAGAGTTGATTTCTTTAAAATCATTCCTTTCTACAAATCAGACTGAAAAAGCAGAAGAAATTCAAGCTGAACTTTACCAATATGTATTAGATATCTATGGTCAAACAGATTTTGAGATGTTTAATGAGTGGATCAAAGAAGAAGGAATCATTTAATAAAAAAATATATTCTGTAAAAAAAGCAAGGCATTATTATTGTCTTGCTTTTTTTATGATTTAAGACTTTTAATAGTACAACATGACTTCCGAAAAAAAAGACAAACGTTTAATCTTTAGAATGCAAAGGAATAAATCTCTGATGTGGGGATTATCTTCCATTAATGCAATAATAATGATGGTAGGGCTATTATTTTATATGACCATCGTATATGTAATGCCTGATGAAATTCTATTGATTGAATTAATGTCAGCCACAAGAAATGCATTATTTAAAGCAGAAGAAAAACCTTCTAAAGACCGTTTCCTTTTTGTCAACTGTTCATGGGAAAAAGATCTTACCGCTAAAGTAGACACCAATGATTTTGTGATTGGAAATGTAGATATTACCAATCGAAAATCCATTACACAATTCCTGTCACTTTTAAACCAAAAGCCTGACAATCACGAATTCCTATTAGTCGATATTCGATTTTATGATAAATCAGACGATGATAGTTTAATGGAAGCAGAATTCCAAAAAGCTAAAAACACCATTGTCTCCTATCATAAAGGAGCCAATAATGCTCCCAAATATCCTGTAGTGGATGTCCCCCTCGGTTTATCCGATTTGCAAGTGCAAGAGCTAAACCATGAAGAAACCATCACTTTAAAGTATCATTTGATGCAAGGTGATTCTTTGAAAACTACCCCCCTCTTGATGGCAGAACAAATTTATGGAGATACCTTAGAAAGAGGATATTTTTTCAGTAAGTTCAGAGGTAATTATATGCTCAATGGATATATTTTAGATTACCCAATTCGACCTTATGACTTGTTTGTAGCGAATAACTACACTTACATTCAGATGCACGAATTACTAAGTATGCCTCCTTTTTTAGTAGAAGACTTCACTAAAGATAGAATTATTGTATTGGGTGACTTTGAAGACCGAGATATTCATAAGACTATCTATGGATTTATGCCTGGTCCTCTGATTCTTACAAATGCTTTTATCACATTAGAGAAAGGCTATAATAAAATCACAATTGGCTTCTTTATATTTATATTCATCTGCTTTACGTTTATCTCCCATAAAGCACTGACTTTTAAAGATCCAATTACTGTATTTATGCAGAAATTCTTCGAATCAGATCACTTCCTTGTTGAGCTACTTCAAGATTCCCTGTTCTATCTGATTTATTTTGCTGTAATGTCAGTCATCTCTTATACCTTGTTCAATATTCACCTTACTATTCTTGTACTGTCATTCTATATGTATGCACTAGAGCAAGGATTGTTATTTTATAAAGAGTGGATAGAGGAAAAAGATGCCGAATCCGACAAAAAATTGGAAACAGAAACAGTTCAAGAAGACAAATAAATTCAGAGTTGAACAAATTTGATTTCAAATTACTTTTAGTAATATAGATCATTCAATTTTATTAAAATTGTATTGTATTTTGGAGCATGTTTTGAGGATGTACTCATTACGTGCTCTTTTTTTGAGCTAAATCAAATAAACTCGATACTTATTAATATGCATACTGAATTCAAAAAAGTAGCAATGATTGCCCACGATGGCAAAAAAGCAGAGATGGTGGGCTTTTTCAAAGATCACATGGATGTACTAGAAAATAAGCAAATTGTTGCTACCGGTACAACAGGTAGTCATTTAGTAAAAGCAGGCTTAGAAGTAGATTGTAAACTTTCTGGACCAAAAGGTGGTGATGCTCAAATTGCTGCATTAGTTGCAGAAGGTGATGTAGATGCGGTATTCTTCTTCAGAGATCCACTAGGAAAGCACCCACATGAACCAGATGTTCAGATGTTGATGAGAGTTTGTGATTTATATGATGTGCCATTAGCTACAAACCCAGCTTCAGGACACTTACTCATGGAAGGTATCAGAAAATTCTCAAAGTAATTGTACAAAAACTTTGTAAAAAAGAGAGTCACCATAAAATTAATTATGGTGACTTTTTATTAAACTAGTTGTGAGTTTGAAGAAGTAATTTCTTCCTTGTGGTTATGTTACTCATCAAAATACATTAAACTTGTCTTTCGATTTCCTGCGTCATCGGTGTACCAATTTTTATTGTTAACACCGGCACTTTCAACAAACTCTCTAAAGTTTACATATGCATTTGTAATATCTATACTTTCTTTTGGCGGGTGGAATCTGTGAGCAATGTGTAATCCCCATGGATGTCCTTCAGCCGTTTTATAATTTCCACTATCTTCTCCAGCAGTTCTTAACGATTGATCATACTTCTCTGTAGGCGTTCCATTTGCCAAGTGTAATTCGTTTGATCTCACTTGGTTGATAAAGATAAATGGATTAAAGCCCTCTACAGGGAACGAACTCATGTCCACTGGATTGACAAATGTAGTTTCAATAATGAATTCATCACTTTTCTTAATATTACCATCTCCTTTCACTAGGCCAAAGTGGTTATCAAAAACAATTAATACAGGAGCTGCAGGGTCGATTCCAGTTTCTAATCCTTTAGCATCTAAAGCAACTACCCCTGTCAATATTTTAGAACCAGTCACACTTGCTATCGAATCCGCATGAATTGGTAATTGATAAGCAAAACCACACGGCAAGTCAGAACGAACAGACTTCACAACAAAAGTAGAGTACACTTTCACCACTTTATTTTGTCCATTTGCTACAAAATTATGTCTGTATTGTACCATAATATCATTGAAGTCATAATCTCCTTTTTGTGGATATAAATCTTCAAAAGCAAATGTCCCAAACCCATTTTCACCAGGAGTATATTGATCAAAGGCTTTATCAGGATCGTCCGGATAATCATCAAAGCCATCTACGATACCGTCATTATCAGAATCCTCCCCTTCAAAGTCACTCTCACTACATCTAAACGACGTAAGGTCATTCATTTTCCTTCCCACTGAAGCTACTACTATAAATGAACCATCTTTTACATCCATATAAATCAACTTACTATTTGATTCGTTTGTCGAAGCATAGATATAGTCAAAGCGGTCTATCGTCACACCTGTAAGATAATAAGGGAAGTTATCAGCACTGACCCTAGTAGCAACCAAGTTTGTACTATCTTCATTTACAGCCAATCTGAATAAACCACCCGAACATGCTTGGTAAATTGTACCATCAGACCCGAAAGTAAGATCTCCTCCTCCATTTTGGCTATTTGAAATTCCTGTTCCGGTAAGCGTTTTGACCACATTACCATTGGTTGGGTCAATCATGGCATAATTAGAACCATTACCAATGTAAAGTAAACCGTCCCATTTATTGTAAGCCATTCTTGGGTAGCCGTTGTCTAATCCACTTATACCTGTTGTTAACTTTTTAATGGTAGAAGTAGTCTCTGTATCTTTATTGTAAGAATATAAAGTTCCGTTAACATCGTAGTAAAAAATATCGTTTTCTTGATCGTAAGCCATTGCATAGCCTCCCGTGTTGATGGTACCATAATCGGTTTGATCATAAGTATCACTTTCAATGGCAATACTAAAGAAAGCACCTTGATGATTCATTGCATATACATAATCCTCACAACTTGCTAAAGCTCTTCTATTGGATGAAGTCATTTCCTGAGCCAATTTATCAAAATCAACTTCAAGTTCATTACTAGTGACTGTTACTAACTTATACCACTCTTTACCTTTGAGTCTTTTAACAACATATAATCTTTCTACATAGGATGGCAAAGTTACTCTGTAACTAGAATTACCTTCTTCACTTGAAATAGTATTACCTAATTTGGTGTAATTACCTTGATCATCTATCATATAGATAGAATACAATGCTTTACCTGTAAAAGCAGAAGATGAAATTTCAATATTAAAAGACTGAGTTACATCATAGTTAAAATCAGCAGGTACTTCAATGTCATTTACGCTACTGTTAGTTTGGGTGGTTGGATCATTATTTAAATCGTCATTGATTTCTTCTTCAACTGTTTTGGTACATGAAAAAGTAAATCCGATAAGAGATAATATCAAACCTATTTTAATAAAGGATTGGATATTCATTATGCTAAACTATTAGGTTTTAAATGTTTACAAACGCATTTACATAACACCTCAAAAGTATTATTCATTCCAATTATGTAAGTTTGAACTTCTTAAAAAAGAATAATGTAATTTAATGACTCAAATTTCATTAATAATAATGATGTATATTGGAATAATACAATAATCAAACGAATAGCCCCTTCACTTTTGTTTCCTCACATGAAAAAGGTTTAAAGCACTTTAAAATCTCATGTAAGAAATGAGAAATACAATTTTTTCACTAAAAAAAACCACTCTAATTTTAAATTAGAGTGGTTTCAAAAATCAAGATAAAGTTTAGACTATCTCTTTCTTCCACCTAAACGGCTACGTAAAGATCCTTTCTTTTTACCTTTCATTTTATTACTCATACCTGGAATACCAGACATTTTGTTTACTTTCTTCATCATCTTACGCATTTCTTCAAACTGCTTGATCAAGTTATTTACTTGTTGCACTGAAGTACCTGAACCATTTGCTAAACGCTTCTTACGAGATTGGTTTAAGCTATCTGGATTCATTCTTTCGTAAGGAGTCATTGATTGAATGATTGCTTCTACTGGTTTGAACGCATCAGAATCAATTTCTTGATCTTTCACCATTTTGTTCAAACCTGGTACCATACCAATCAAATCCTTCAAATCACCCATCTTTTTGATGTGTTGGATTTGAGATAATAAATCATTAAAATCGAATTGGTTCTTTCTTAACTTCTTATTTAATCTTCTCGCCTCTTCTTCATCGAAAGCTTGCTGAGCTCTTTCTACTAATGAAACAACGTCACCCATACCAAGGATACGCTGAGCCATACGATCTGGGTAGAACTCATCTAAAGTATTTTCAAGTTTCTCGCCTGTTGAGATGAATTTGATAGGCTTGTCTACTACTCTACGAATAGAAAGGGCTGCACCACCACGAGTATCACCATCTAACTTTGTAAGAACAACACCATCAAAATCTAAACGATCGTTGAAGGTCTTCGCTGTATTTACTGCATCTTGACCAGTCATTGAATCCACTACGAATAGTGTTTCTGACGGGTTCAATTCTTTCTTTACAGCTTCGATCTCTGCCATCATTTGCTCATCAACAGCTAAACGACCTGCTGTATCGACTACAACAATGCTTTTACCGTTTTGTTTCGCAAACTTAACAGCGTTTTGAGCAATCTCTACAGGGTTTTTATTTTCACGTTCTGTGTAAACATCAACACCAATTTGCTCACCCAATGTTTCCAACTGATCAATAGCGGCAGGACGGTAAACGTCAGCTGCAACTAATAATACTTGTTGACCTTGTTTTTTTAATCTTAATCCAAGCTTACCTGTAAAAGTAGTTTTACCAGAACCTTGAAGACCAGAAATCAAAACAGTTGCCGGGTTACCTTGTGGAGCAAAAGCGACCATTTCGCCACCCATCAACTCAGTTAATTTATCACTAACAATTTTAGTGAATAATTGACCTGGTTTTACGTCAATAAGAATGTTCTGTCCTAAAGCTTGCTCACGAATCTCATTCGTAATTTCTTTAGCTACTTTAAAGTTAACATCGGCTTCAAGTAAAGCACGACGGATCTCCTTTACAGTTGAAGCAACGTTAATTTCACTGATCGAACCTTCACCTTTCAGGTTTTTAATGGCACGATCAATCCTGTTACTAAGATTATCAAACATATATTATATGAATTCCTTGTATTAATACTATTTCTAATTAGTCTGCAAAAATAAAATTTAATGGGATCAATTACAATAAATACTTGACTTCAATAATGATTATTTTGAATTAAATAAAAACAACAATATTCGTTAGTAATTAGTGTACTTATTATAAGAGAATTACAAAAAGGAACATGATGAGCAAATTGTATTGATTTTAACTGCAAATCAATAGATTAGTAGGTAAGTAAAACGTTTTATAAAAATAGAATGAAAAATATTCTTTAAAAAATTGAAAAAATATTCGTCTTTGATATAAGAAAATACAATTAATCGGTGTTATAGTATTATAAGATTATTTTTATCGATCTTAAGTTAATTGCTTGTGTTTTTTGTCCTGTAATCAGTATCACTTTTTTGTCAGTCAAATTATACTCACTACATAGCACAAAATTCACTGAAATATCACATTCATAACTATAATGATATATAATAGTAGACTATATCTGTATACTTTTGTAATTTTCTTTTCTTTAGTATTTGTTAGTTCCTTCGCCCAAGACGTTGAGTCATTAAAAAAACAAGCCAAATTTAATAATGACCCAGAAGCTTGGTACCAATTAGGACTAACTTATGAAGAAGGTTTGGTGGAGAAGAAAAGCATTAAAAAAGCAACTCAATATTATGAAAAAGCAGTTGTTCAAAACCACCCTGCCGCAGCATTACATTTAGCTAAAATCAAAGAAGCAAAAGGTGAGACAACTGAAGTAATCAAACTATATAACATTGCAGCCAATGGAAAGAATGCTGAAGCCCATTATATTTTAGGAAAATACTATCTCAAAGGTCAAATCGTAGGAATAGACCAAGATCAAGCAATCTATCATTTACTTAGAGCATGGGATCAAGAATTTAAGGATGCAGGAGAATTGTTGGAAGAAACAGACCTTGAGGCTTATTCTAATAAAAATAAAGACATTTTTTATCAAAAGTATTTAGGAAACAGCGGTAATGCTCAATCGGAATATGCATTAGGATTAGCTTATAAAAACGGTGATGAAGTAGAAAAAGACCTTAATAAGAGCTTCGAATTACTAACAAAAGCTGCAGAAAAAAATCACCCAGAAGCTCAATATGAATTGGCTTTATTTTATAAAAATGGCCTTATAGGAAGTAAAGATTCTAGAAAGGCAGTGGCCTTATTACTTAAGTCAGCCAACAATAAAAATAAAGACGCAGTTCAACTGTTGTCAAAAATGGATGTCAAAACTTTTGTAGATCCTAATAACCTTGATTACGTACAGTATAAAGCATTAACAGACAATGATGCTGAGGCTCAATATGAACTCTATTTATTGTATGCTAACAAAGCAAATCCAACCAAAGATGATGAATTAAAAAAGGTTGAGTTTCTACAGAGAGCAGCATTACAAGATTATCAGCCTGCTATGTTATCTCTTGCTGATTTATATTTTAATGGCACACCTCCACTCCAAAAAAGCACTACATCGGCCTTCAAATGGAGAAGGCAAGCTGCCTACGTTGGTTCTGACTCTGCTGAGTACTTATTAGGCAATATGTATGCTATGGGAGAAGGTGTAGCACAAAGTGAAGCAACTGCGATTAAGTGGTACATGAAAGCTGCGAATCATGGCGTTTATTCTGCCAAAGTAGCTTTAAAACAATATGACATCTCAAAGTACTTAGACAAGAGCGACCTTGAATATGCGACGTATTTAGCAAATCAAGGTAATTTAGATGCTCAATTAATGTTAGGTAAATACTATTACAAAAAAGAAAAAATATCAGCCATCCATTGGCTAAGTAAAGCGGCTGGGCAAAATTCTGCGGAAGCAGAACTTTACTTAGGTGATATTTATAAAGATGGAAAATGCCAGACTCCACAAGATTTATCAAAGGCTGAAGTTCATTATAAAAAAGCAATTGCATTAGGTAATCAAGATGCTTATTTAAAAATGGCACAACTTTATGCTTACCAGAAAAATACTACAACTGAAGTAACCGCTGCCAGCAACCAACCTGAAGCTATGAATTATGCAAGTCAGTACATGACCCGTTCAGTGGCTGTAGATAGTAAAAATACTGATACAAACCCTGAAGCTTATCTGATCATCGCTGATATTCAAATTCAAGAAAAAAATTACTTTGAGGCCATCAAACAATATGATTTATATATTAAAAGTTTTGATGAAGCTAATGGCAACCATAAGGAATTTATCGATGTACTAAACAAACAAGCTATCGCTTATGCTTCGGTAGACGAAGTGAGTAGTGCTTTACTTCAGATCGATATTGCTTTAGCGAAATCGGATGATTTCAGCCAACTGAAAGGCTTTAAAGATGATTATTCAAACATCAAGGGAGAGCTATTTTACACTCAAGCGACATTATTATTTCAAAAAGGTGATAAATATAAAGCTTGCAATGGTTTCCAAAAAGCAAAGGCTCTAGGTATCAAAATCGAGTCTAAATACGAAGATCTTTGTATGAATTAAGAAAGCTGAATCTTTGATTCAAAAAAAGAAGGGCATTCACAAAACTAAATGTGAATGCCCTTTTTATATGAATTATCTTAAAGACTAAGACTCCATGCTTCTGATCACTTTCAATTGATCTTTCAATTTAGCAACCTCAACTTTTGCCTCATCAATCTTTACGTTGTATTCCTCTAACAACTTGTTCGCTGTTTTTGAATTTGCAAAGAATGCTAAGTTGTTTTGCCATAGAGCGATATCGTCCTCAAGGTTTTTGATACGAGTTCTGATATTTTGCTCTTGATTTCTTAGACGGTTACCACCACCCGGAAGGTGATTGAATACTGTAGCCAACGCTTGTAGCTTACCTTTTTCGTCTAGATCCTCTGAGTTACCTACATACTCCTCTACTACAGCAACAAATTTGTCAACAATAGCATCTTTTTCTTTACGAGGTACAAAACCGATAGCAAAAAATGCTTCCGCTTTCTCATCTAATAACTTTTGGTCGAAAGCCGCTTTGTCAGCAACAAGTTTAGAAATCTCTAAACATACTTCTTCTTTCTTCTTCAAGTTTTCGATAAACTCTTTAGACTCTTCTTGACGCTTGTTACGCTTTCTTTCGAAGAATGCATCACAAGCAGCTTTAAATTCAGCATATACTGAATCTCTGAATTTTTCAGGAACTGGACCGATACCTTTCCACTCTTTTTGTAAAGCGATCAATGCATCAGCAGTTGCATTCCAATCCGATGATTCTTTTAATTCTTCAGCCTTTTCAACTAAAGCTTTTTTCTTCTCTAAGTTCACTGCTCTTTGAGCTTCTAGTACTTCGAAGAACTTGTTTTTATTCGCAAAGAATTGCTTGAAATTAGCCCAGAATTGCTTGTTGATACCATTGGCCACTTCTCTTGGAACTGGACCAATAGCTTCCCACTCTTTCTGAACTGCTAATAATTTCTTTGTCTCCTCGTTCCACTCTTTGATACGATCTGTATCGAAAGTCGAGAATGGCTCTACTTTCAAGCATAATGCCTGCTTCAATTTCATGTTTTCTTCTAACACTTTCTTGAATTCTTCAGCATGCTTTCTCTTTTTGTCGTAGATCTTATCTGAAATTTCTTTGAATGCATTCCAAATATTATCCTTCTCCTCTTTTGGAACTGGACCAATGTTTCTGAACTCTTCGTGATATTGGTTTAATGAAACAACAGCATCGTTAATATTTTCTACTTCAAGAAGTTTTTGAGCTCTTTCGATTAAACCTTTTTTCGCTTTTAAGTTCTTTTGTCTATCCAACTCTTTTAGTTCAAACTCAATGCTCATTTGATCATAGAATCTGTCTAAAAGTGCTCCATATGTCTTATAGATTTCTTCAGCATTTTGTTGAGGAACCGCACCAATAGTTTTCCATTGAGCTTGTAGTTCCTTCACTTTGTTCATTACCCCCTTGTCATCTGTTGATTCGATCAACTCTTTCACTTGGGCAATGATCATACGCTTTTTCTTTAAGTTATCATCACGCATTTTTTGCATTTGCTCAAAATGTTGACGACGGCTTGTTCTAATTGTACCGAAAGCTTCGTAAAATGCTTTTGCCTCAGCATCTGCATATTCAAAACCTTCTACATCACCATTGCTAGCTTTAAATTCCTCACGAGCTTTAGCTTCTTCTTCCTTTCTTAGCGGTTCGAAAACTTCTTTGATTTGCTTCGCGATTTTCTCAGCTTTAACAACATCAGAATTACCTACTAGCTTTTGGATTTCCTTTAAAAGCTCCTCTTTTGAGTGGCTAGAGAAATCTACATCTTCTTGTAATTCTTCTTCAACTGTGTTTGAAGTCTCATCATCACCGAAATCTGCTACGTCATCACCCATATCAGCAACATCGTCTAATTGTGGAGCAGTGTTCTCAACTGCATTAGATTCTTGGATTTCGTTTGCCTGAGTTTCATCTTGTGGTGTACCCATCTTAAAAAGCGGTTAAAAGTGCATCAATATATACTACTGACCATCCAAAATAAATGAATAGGATGGACCATTGGCCAAAAAATTACCCCATAAAAGGGATAGATTTTTCTCGGACAAAATTAAACATTTTTGCTATTTATAATAATGATTCAATCATTTTGACCCCAATTTTACAGTTTTATTAATGGAATTAAGGAAGGTCTTCTCATTTTTCTTGAATTTTTGATGTTTATCTATCAATTTTGAAAATCTGAGGACAAACAAAATATGGAAAAAAGACAAATTCAATATCAGTTTCAAGAAGATCATTTAATTAATTCTTCAAAGAATTTATTTGATGAATCCAAACTTAAAATGGAGGAAATGGTGATCAACCTAGGTCCTCACCACCCTTCTACACACGGTGTATTACGTCTTGAAGTACTAACGGATGGAGAATATGTTGTTGACTTGGTCCCTCACTTAGGCTACTTGCATCGTTGTTTTGAAAAACACGCTGAAAACCTCAATTTTCAACAAATTATTCCTTACGTAGATCGTATGGATTATATGGCTGCCATTAATTCTGAGCATGCTTTTGCGATGGGAGTTGAAAAAATGATGGGAATAGATGAGAAAATTCCAAAACGTGTTGAGTATATTAGAGTGTTAGTGGCTGAATTAAACCGATTAGCCTCTCACTTTATTGCAATTGGTACTTATGGTTTAGACATTGGTGCTACTACTCCATTCTTGTGGATGATGAGAGATAGAGAGCACATCCTTCGTCTTTTAGAATGGGTATCTGGTGCTCGAATGTTATACAATTACATTTGGGTTGGTGGCCTTTATTATGATTTACCAGTTGGCTTTGAAGAAAGATGTACAGAATTTATCAATTATTTTGAACCTAAACTTCAAGAGCTAAAAGAGCTCGTAATAGATAACAAAATATTTATCGAAAGAACAGCCAATGTAGGTGTTCTTCCTTTGGATATTGCAATCAACTATGGTACTTCAGGACCTGTTCTTAGAGGTTCTGGCTTAGCCCATGACTTGAGAAAAGTAGACGGCTATTCTGTTTACCCTGAATTGGATTTTGAAGTTCCAATTGGAGAAGGTAAAATGGGTACTGTTGGTGATTGTTGGGATAGAACTTACGTCAGGGTTCTTGAGTGTTGGGAGTCGTTGAAAATCATGAAGCAATGTGTAAAACAATTGACGACTGATCATAAACGAGACAGAACTTTTGATCCTCAAGCTTTGGTTCCGAAGAAAATCCGTCCTAAAGCAATGGATTTTTACAGCAGAGCTGAAAACCCGAAAGGTGAGCTAGGGTTTTTCTTTAGAACAAATGGTAAATCTGACATACCTGAACGTTTAAAAGTAAGAGCATGTTCTTTTTGTAATCTATCAGTCTTACCTGAAATTTCAAGAGGAGTATTATTATCAGACTTAATTGCGATAATTGGCTCAATTGATGTTGTTATGGGAGAAGTAGACCGTTAACACTGGTCATTTTTGAAAGAGAATGATATTAAAGTCCAATAAGTTTAAAAATATCAATGAATACATTAGTAATAATACAGACTTAAACATTTGTATTATCACTCATTGCTATCCGCCAGATTTTGGAGCAGCACCTCATCAGTATGCTCATATGGCGGAAAGCTTTCATGCTATTGGACACAACGTCACCGTTTTGACTTCTCACCCCTATTATCCGAAAGGAAAACTGCAACGAAAAGATTTCTTTAAGTTAAGGCGTCACACAAAGATCAACGGTATAGACGTTTTTAGGCATTGGCTAATACCGTCTCAACAAAATAGTGCGATATTACGCCTATTAAGTATGACAACAATGCTGTTAAGTATGCTTTTTTCGATGAGTCTACTTAAGAAAAAGAAAATTGATGTTGTTATCGTTCAAACACCTCCTATCACATTACCTCTATTAGGTATTCTTTTAAAAAGAATCCAAAAAGTAAAACTTGTACTTAATGTTTCAGACCTTTGGCCACAAGCCATGGTTGATTTAGGGAGTATTAAAACCAATTCTATCGCATATCAAATTTTGCATAGGCTTGAAAAATTTTATTACAGTAAAGCTGATTTTATTATTACTCAATCTGATGAAACAAAGAGCTACATCCAAGATTTAAACTTCAATGATGTTTTTCTTTATAGAATTGGTGCTGACATCAATGTTTTTCATCCTCATAAAAATGTACAAAGAGGTGAAAAATTAAAAATTGTATATACGGGTGTTTTAGGTGTTGCACATGGCATATTAGATCTCATTCAAAAAGTCTCTTTTGATGCTTTAAATTGCGAGTTGCACATCTATGGTGATGGCATAGAGAAAAACAAAATCAAGAACTATATCATCAAAAATCAACTCCAAAATGTGATTTTACATCCCAAGGTCCACTACAAAGAAGTCCCGGAGGTTGTAAAACAATATGATGTAGCACTTATTTCTCAGAAGAAATATGTCAAAGGAACTTTACCTGCCAAATTGTATGAAAGTCTTAGTTTAGGAATGCCTATTTTATTTCATGGTCAAGGGGAAGGTGAGCAATTGGTACAAAAACATCAATGTGGCTTTACTTCTAGACCTAATGACCTTGTACAATTAACCAAGAATATCAAATCTTTACAGCAGTTATCAGATAAAGAATTTCAACTTTTATCAAACCAATCTAGAAAAGCTGCTGTAAGCTATTATGATAGAGATTTACAGTTCTCAACGTTTTATGAAGCATTGAAAACCGTAACTCATCATCTTATGTTTGCATAAAAACCTTTATTGATCCACAAGGTCTGTTACCTGCTTCAAGCGTTCTTTTGCTCCTGCTAGAACTAGTGTATGATTCTCACAAAGTGTAATATCCCTAAAGTCTTGAATGAAGACTTTTTCTTCTTGTTCCTCTATTTTTTTATGTACTGATTGTGAATTCTCTTTCAAACAGATCACGGATACATGATAGTTATCTCTAAATTTCAAAGTTCTAATACTCTTACCTAGAAACACTTTCGGAACATCCAATTCTACAATGTATACACCAGGAGCCACTTCGTCCATTGCTTTCACTTGATTATTCATCAACTCCAAAGCAAACCTCTTTCCTTCTTGTTTTTCAGGGAAAATCACTCTCGATATCCCCATTTTACCCAAAACTTTGGCATGCATATCTCGAGTTGCACGAGCAAAAATCTCATGTACACCTATTTCCTTCAATGCCTCTATCGCCAATAATTTTGTCTCAAAGTTCTTACCATGTGATAAAATAACAGTATCAGTAGGCTTAATGTGTTTTTTTAGTGCTAATGGGTTAGTTGTATCTGTTTCGTAAAGATATTCAAAGCCCATCTCTCTCAACCTCTTCAAAGTGATAAAACTGTCTTTTGATTCTCTTACAGATTCAAAATCATTATGCAAAATGATTAGTAAGTCTTCTTCACTGTCCCTTAAGGTGAGGGCGACTTCAATACCAAAAGCCCCCATTCCAATTAATACAAATCGTTTTTCTACCTTTTTCATTTTTAACCAACTAAAATTGATGTTTCAGGATAACGATATTTAAAGTTATCATGATTTTCACCTAATAATGACACTAATGTAAATAATCCAATTTTACCTGAAAACATAATAAGTGCTATCAGTAACTTCCCAAATATTGAAAGTTCAGCTGTTATTCCTCTGGAAAGCCCTGCCGTTCCCATTGCTGAGAAAAACTCAAAAAATAAATCTTCTGTTTCTAATAAAGGTTCAGCAATGACTAGCAAAAATAAACCAAAGAAAGATAACAAGATGGACATCATAAACACAATGACCGCTCTACGTATAGATGACTCTTCAATGGTATTCCATCCTATATGCACATGATTATGCCCTGTTATTTGAGCCTTTAAATATTTCAAAAGAATGTAGGCCGTCGTCACCTTAATCCCTCCCGCTGTTGAGTTAGGAGCTCCGCCAACATACATCAGCATGATCATCATCATAATACTTCCTACAGATAAATCTCCCACTTCAACTACAGAAAAACCTGCAGTACGACATGTAATACTAGTAAAAAATATCTGAAATATTGAATCCGATGTAGATTGACTATTCCACAAATTAAAATCAGTAATGTATAGCCCTACCGCTCCAAAAAAAATCAAAAAGAGCGTTACATTGATGGAAATACGTGATTGTAAACAGAGATTTCTTTTAAACTTTTCTTTACGCTTAAAAACTTGACTATAAGTCTTGAAACCAATACCTCCCACTATAATCAACAACATGATGATTGTTCCAGAAAACCAATCCGTAGAAAATTCATTGCCTTGCAATCCATTTGGAAAATTTGAAAAGCCGGCATTACAGAAAGCAGAGATAGAATGAAAAATGGAAACAAAGATGCGATCTGTATTTGATAGGTTTAGATCACCCCAAGCAATATACAATGCAACAGCACCTATAAGTTCAATCGTAAAAGTGATATAAAAAATCTTCTTTAGAATATCTGCAGAAGAGCTAATACTGTCCGATTCAACCATATCTTGAATCATAAACTCTTCTCTAATTTTAACTCCTTTCTGAATCGTTAAGGCTATAAAAGTTGTCAACGTCACAATACCCAACCCACCAATCTGGAACAAGAACATTAAGATCAACTGTCCTTTGAATGTAAATACTTCGCTGATATTAAATGGAGCTAACCCTGTCACACAAACAGCTGAAGTGGAGGTAAATAATGCATCGACCCAATTAATTGGTTGTAAAGTCGCTTCGGGTAACATCAATAATCCCGTTCCCATAACAATAATAAAAAGAAGGGAACCTACAATCATTGATGTACTATTTGCAGTAAAGAATAACCATGTTGAACGGTTATTGGCTAGTGAGTCTAAACTAGCAACAATCATAATAACCTGAACTACCACAATATATGTTGACCATCCCCAATGTTCGTTATCTTCTTGATAGTTATCCATAAAGAATACTCGGACAACTAGAATAACAAGAATAGAAAATATAAAAAGGAGGTTTATTGCATTTTCCTTTATGAATATTTTCTTGTCTTTTAAAAAGAAGAGCTTTACTAGAATGACAATCGCATATGTTGTGGCAATCCATCTATCATACTTTACTACTTCTACAAGTTCGGCTTTATTTAGGCTAAAGCCCTGAGTATAAATTAATGTTGATAATGCGGCGGTTCCTAATAGTAATTCAATCTTAGGATTGTGCTTTTCTAACCAGTTCTGTAGGTTATTGATCCATACATTCCTTTGCTCAACAACAACTTTATAGATTGTCAAGACAAGCTTCAACAATCTTATTTTCTGTTTATCAGGCATTTATTAGATCTTCTTAAAGAATTTTAACTGTCTATTCACTAAATATAATTGTCTTCATTAAACAGAGTTTAAAAAACAACGTATAAATTCAAGATTAACAAAAAAAATTCACAAATCCCTCATTATTATGACACAGTTAATTGTATCGGTGAAAGATGATAAAAATGCATCTATCATTAAAGAATTATTGAAAGATTTATCCTTTATTGATAAAATACAAGAAATCAATTCAGTAGAAGAAGACCTTTCTTCAGAAGAACAATTAGAAAATGTCAAAAAACACATTTTAGCCCTCAAATCAGAACATAAAGATATATCAGTTAAAGTCGATTGGAAGGGTTAATATTTCCTAATCAAACATTTCAGGAACGTGTGCTTCATTACCTTTTACTAAATCTTCTAGACACTTTATCCACATTGGGTGATCATTAAGGCTTTCAACTAACTGCCAGTGTTCTCCCCCATTTTCCTCAAATACTTCCTTATATTCTTCGCCTACTTCCACCGTTGTTTCGAGACAATCCGCGACAAATGCTGGTGAGAACGCTAGGACACTTTTCTTACCTTCCTTTGTAAGATTGATAATAGTATCTTCGGTGTAAGGCTGAATCCATGGATCTTTTCCTAGCCTAGATTGGAAACAAACACTGTATTTATCATCTGGTAAACCTAATTCTTTTGCTATTAGATCAGCTGTTTCAAAGCAGGCTGAACGGTAGCAAAAGGTATTTTTAGGGTAACTTTTGCGAACACATTTCCCTCCTTCACCTCTTAGTTTACAACATGTTTTGATACCGGCCTTGATAATTTGACGCTCAGGTAGACCGTGAAAACTAAAAATTACGTGATCATAATCATGGGAACGTAAATACTTATTTCCAATATCAGCAAACGTCTTAATATATAATGGATGACGGTGATAATGTTGTACATAACTCACATCTGGAATGACCTGCCAGTTCTGTGTTAATTCCATTACTTTTTGAGCTACAGAACCTGTAGTAGCAGATGCGTATTGTGGGAATAAAGGAACAACAACAATTTCAGAGATATCATTCTTTCTCAACTCATTTAAGGCACTTTCAATCGAAGGGTTTTGATATCTCATCCCCAAAGCTACATGATAGCCCTCTCCTAGTCTTTCTTGAAGTAACTTCTTACATTCAATTCCATAAAAAAGCAAAGGTGAACCATTTTCCGTCCATACTTTTTTATATTCAGCAGCTGATTTTGGAGCTCTAAAAGGAGCAATAATTAAGTTGACTAATGGCCATCTTTTATAGAAAGGAATATCAATCACCCTTTCGTCCATTAGAAATTCTCTTAAATACTTTCTTACATCACCTGTATTATTGCTATCAGGTGTTCCCAAATTGACTAGTAATACCCCTTTTTTCATTTGTCGTTATGTAGTAAATGCCCCACCTCAATACATCAAAGGTGGATTAATCTCTATAAAAAACGAATCTTTACTAAATCATATTGTTTAGTAAAGATTCTACTGTTATTAAACTAACCTATATGTGTGATGAAAGTTTTAATTTTCATTCACTTTTTTGAATGCTACAATAAAATCAGCTCCTTCTCCATAAGTAGACTCACAAGAAACAGTACCATTCATATCTTCCACCATTTTCTTTACGATAGAAAGACCGAGCCCTGTACTATGTTCTCCACCAGTAGGTCTTGCTGATAATTTTTGGAATCGACCGAATAACTTTTTCATATCGTTCTCATTCAACCCAGGTCCTTCATCTTTAATATGAACCTCTAAATTATCTTCTACCTCTTGGATAAAAACACTGATCTTTTTACCCTTAGGACTGAACTTTACTGCATTGGAAACCAAGTTTTGTAATATTTGTCCAAAATAAGTTTCATCAACATTTGCATATAAATTCTCTCCTGCATCCACCTCAATCGTGATCTCTTTTTTCTGAGCTGTTAGCTCAAAGCGTTCTACCCCTTCTTTTACTAGCTTTGATATATCAAGAGGTCGAATAGTCAAGTTTGAGGCTTGAGATTCTAAAGCATTTAGATCTAATATTTGAGTAATTAGTTCTTCTTGCTTTTTGATAGAATCCTGAATCATGGAAATATATTCTTTCTGCTCAGAGCTGAATGTTTCCATATCGAACTTCATCAATTCAATCAATCCATCAATTTGACTTAATGGACTTTTTAAATCATGAGCAACAATACCGATCAAATGGTTTTTCTCACCATCTAACTCAATCAGTTCCTCATTTTGAACTTGAAGTGCTTTCGTTCTACTTTTCACTTTTTCTTCCAATTTTTCATTGGCTTCTTGAAGTGAGTAGAATAACCTTCTATTTTCAACTTTAAGATTATAAGCTTCAATGGCGTTATCAATCGTTACCATTAACTCGTCTCTATTCCAAGGTTTTGTAATGTATCGGTATACTTCACCTTTACTAATGGCATTGATAATATCTTGAACATCACTGTAACCTGTCAAAACAATACGCATGATATCAGGGTACAACTCTCTGACGTTCTCAAAAAGTTCTACACCCGTCATTTTAGGCATACGCTGATCTGAAATGACTACGCTAATATTTTGATGTTCTTCTTTTAGGATTTCTAAGGCTTCATCTCCACTATTCGCTATCAGCACTTTATATACCTTTCTGAATCCAGCTCTAAAAGAAACTAAATTTTGTTGTTCATCATCTACATAGAGTACTGTTGGTTTACTCTTTTTCGTTTGAACACTATCCATATAAATAAATTCTATCTTTTTCGCTTAGGTGCCAAAATTACAAAGTAAATAGATGTAAATCGAATAAATTATATTTTTTTTACTTACTATACCCAACTTTTGGCAATGACTTCGGAATATGAATTTTCAAATCCTCGACCTCATACTTACCTGGAATGCACATTCGCTTTAAATCTTCAATGGTCCCATGAAAAACATTAAGATCTACATCTCCTTCAATTCCACGTGAATTCCCTCTATCAGTGTATTGCCACATACTCCAATCCTTCCTTTCATCTTTCAAAATAGGCTTGAAAACTTTCCCATAAGCAGCAATCCAAATAGGATATTTCTCAAATGCTTTGCGATTATAGAAAACATCGTGATAAAAAGAATGATTGGTATAAATGATTGGCCTAATACCGTATTTCTTTTCAATTAAGTTTAACCAAATACTTACATTTTCTCTAATGGTATCAATTGGAACACCATCAAACGTTTCAACATCCAAAACCGGCGGCAGATCACCTTTCCCCAATTTCACATGCTTTACAAACCAATCTACTTGTGCATAAGGGTCCACTTTTGGTCTGTAAAAATGATAAGCTGACTTTATAATCCCCTCTTGATGTGCTGCTTTCCAATTTTTATCAAAATGATGATCTTTAATATGTTTCCCCTCCGTAGCCTTCATAAACACAAAGGAAAAGCCATCATTGACCACTTCTTTGAAATCGACATCTTTTTGATAATGGGAAATGTCAATTCCATGCACATTATAGTCTACTCTTTTTCTAAAAGTTATATTAAAAAATATAAAAGACAATAGTGCGATTACAACACTAAAGAGAATTATAAGTTTTTTCACTTTAATTACTCAATCTAAAATTACTTTTAATACTATTACCGTTCCATTTTTGAAATGGTAGTTGCTGTATAAGTACTCAGACAAAACAAAACCCACTATCAGGTTTTTACTCCAATAGTGGGTCTTTATTGTATATTATTAATTATACGTTGAATCTGAAGTGCATTACATCACCGTCTTCAACTGTATATTCTTTACCTTCAACTTGTAATTTACCAGCTTCTTTGCAAGCTAACTCTGATTTGTATTCAACATAATCAGCATAATGAATTACCTCTGCTCTAATAAATCCTTTTTCAAAGTCAGTATGGATTACACCTGCTGCTTGTGGTGCTTTCCATCCCTTACGGATTGTCCATGCCCTTACTTCTTTCTCACCTGCTGTAAAGTAAGTGATTAGATCTAATAATGCGTAAGAAGCTCTAATTAAACGATCTAGACCTGATTCAGTTAAGCCATACTCTTCTAAGAACATTGCTTTTTCGTCTTCATCATCTAAGCCTGCAATTTGCTCTTCAATCGCTGCACAAACTTTGATTAATTGTGCATTTTCTTTTTCAGCAATGGCTTTCATATTATTCACGAGGTCATTATCCTCATGAATTCCCTCTTCGTCTACATTTGCTAAGTAGATAACAGGTTTTGCTGTTAAAAGCATTAAATCTGAAACTACTTCCCATTCCTCTTCAGTGGCATCAATAGAACGAGCGTTTTCACCACTTTCTAAATGTGCTTGGAACTTCTCTAATGCTGCTACGATTTTCTTCGCTTCAGCATTACCCGTCTTTGCCATTTTAGTGTTTTTCTGTAATTTTTTCTCTACAGACTCCAAGTCTTTCAACTGAAGTTCCATATCAATTACAGCTTTATCTTCCTCTGGGTCTACTTTACCTGAAACGTGAACAATATTTGGATCATCAAAGCATCTAACTACATGGATAATAGCATCTACTTCACGGATATTGGCTAAGAATTTATTTCCTAAACCTTCACCCTTACTTGCTCCCTTTACCAAACCTGCAATATCAACGAACTCAATTACTGTAGGTAATGTTTTTTGAGGGTTTACCAATTGCTCAAGAACTTTGATTCTTGGGTCTGGAACCACTACAACACCTACGTTAGGGTCAATTGTACAGAATGGAAAGTTTGCTGACTCAGCATTTTCAGCGCTTGTTAAAGCATTAAATAACGTTGATTTTCCTACGTTTGGTAAACCAACAATACCACATTTTAATCCCATGGATCTATATCTTATTTCAGAAGATTAATTCTTTGTCTATTTTTGCATGCTAAAAAGCATGAATTCCGCGCAAAGATAATGTAAACTGTGGAATATTTAACTATAAGTCTACGATCAAAATTATCTAATACTATTTATTATGATTAATTTGCGATTACTTCCTTGAAAACATAAGAGTAAAATAATTCAATAGTATTCGTAATTAAATTACAAGCTTCAAGCAAAAGAAACTGTTTTTAAGGGAGACAAAAACAGACAGGTATATGCAGGTTTTAGACTTTATAAAATATAAATTTATAGCAGGTAATGCTCATGGATTACACTCTCCATTTGTATATGAGCTTTATACGCAGGTGATTGCACCTGAAAAGTGGTATTATATTTTTGATGAAATTGAAAATATCCGTGAGCAACTTTTGAACAATAATAAAAAAATAGAAGTAGAAGATTTAGGGGCAGGTTCAAAAGTCATCAAGCAAAAAAATAGAAAAATCTCTAAAATTGCTTCCTCTTCTTTATGTTCACCTAGGGAGGGTGCATTGCTGTTTGAAATCATAGGAAAATACAAATACAAAAAGATTTTAGAACTAGGTACTTCTTTTGGTATTTCTACTTTGTATTTATCCACTTATAGCAAAGACATACAAACTGTTACCATTGAAGGAAGTAGTACGATTGCTTCCATTGCAAAAGAAAATTTCAAAAAATTGAAGGGGGTAAATATTAAGTTGATTGAAGGAAATATAGACAATCAGCTTCAGCCAATATTAGACGATTTTGGTAAAGTGGATGTGGTCTATTTTGATGCAAATCATAAATACAAGCCCACAATGAAATACTTTGAACAATGTCTTCCTCATATTCATGAAAATTCTTTGTTCATCTTTGATGATATTTACTGGTCCAAAGGAATGAAAAAAGCATGGAATGAAATCTGCGAGCATCCTAGTGTTGGCATTTCAGTTGACCTCTATGATTTAGGATTAATATTTTTCAGGCAAAAACAACCTAAGCAATTTTTTACACTACAAAATAAACCAAATGAATAAAAAAGATTTAGAAGAAGGAACCGCTATTGATATACAATTTGAAAAAAGAGGTGGTTTCGTTCCAGTTATAGTTCAAGAAGTTGAAAATATGGAAATCCTGATGCAAGGGTGGGCTAACGAATTGGCATTACAAAAAACAATAGAGTTAGGCAAGGCTACTTTTTGGAGTACTTCTAGAGATGAGCTTTGGACAAAAGGACTCACTTCTGGTGATTATTTGGAAATCGTTGAAATTTTGACAGATTGCGACCAAGATTCACTTATTTACAAAGTCAAGATGGTGGGTAATGGAGCTTGTCATACTAAAAACAGTAAGGGAATCACACGTAAATCTTGCTTTTACAGAAAAATTGAACTTGATCAATTGTCCAATCTTGACAAATAAATGATAAAGGAGAATTAATGTTTTCGTGCATTAATTCTCTTTTTTTGGACTTGATAGCTTTCCATAAGACAACGGTATAAAGCAGGAGAAATTAATTGACATTGCTTGATCATTCCCGTTAACTGTCCCCAATTCTGAAATATTATCGAGGTAATCTGTAAATGGATTGACAAATGTGGCACTTAAACCAAACCCAAAGTTATTATCAAAATAATAAGTCATTCCTACTCTTGTAGGTAAGGACATTGCAAAATTTGAATAAGTCTCATTTTTATTTCTGGTTTCAAAGACGCCATTCGTTTCATCTTTGAAGTTTTCTATTAATTCTGTGCCTTCTTCATCCAATGGATTGAAATAAAACAACCCTACTCCTTGAGCTACATACAGTTTAAAGTGTTTACTATTTATCAAGTTAAACATCAAAGACAAACTGGTATTTAAGGTATGAGATTGAAAAAAGTTATTTGGAAAAGGTGGTTCTAGTGGTGGAAGCACGTTGGGATCATTTAATTTCTGCCCTTGAAGATATAAATAACTTACATCCAATTTTAAATTCAACCTTTTTTGAGCTCTCATTATTAGCCCAAGGTTAAAACCACCATTTACTTTTGAAAAACTTGGAGATAAATCACCTTTATAAGACCCCAACCCTACGCCTAATTCTAAAATAGATTTTGGTTTTGTAGGTAATTGATCTTGTCCAAAAGAGTGAAAGGAATAGATAAAAAAAGTAAACAGAAAGAGGTATTTCATAATCAATGTTTTCTTGCCCATTCGACAAATTTACTAATCTTCTCATCAGAAAGAATTTTCTCTTTGGTGTTAAAGTTCCTTCCCAATTCTTTTTCTGAATATGAATGATGTATAAAGTTATGGCATTTTCTACAAATATTTATGCCACTTAAGGTCATTTCTTCTTTTGTGAAATTTTTCTTAAACCATTTGTTCTTGTGCGTACTTTTGGGAATAAGATGGTGAAAGGTTAATTCTTTCTTTTTTTCACACATTTCGCAAATTCCGATCAAATCTTGCTTAGGCATATAAAAATTAAGAATGTGTATGATAATAAGATGAATATAATGGTCAAATTTTTGATTGTAAACTATAACGATTACTTTTTTAATATTATTGGATGAAGTCCGTAATAAAATCAGTTGATCATTTATTTTGTTGGAATTACTGCCTTATTATTACTAAAAATAGTTCAATTTCTTGATAAGTACGTATATACCATTAAGTAGGCTCTTACCTATGCTCAAATTAAATTTATTAATGGACTTAGTCAGAATGATACAATATTTTTTTCATATGAAACTAAAAATCACATTTTATCTAATTTTCTTAATTATACCATTCATTAGTACTGCTCAAGATTTAAAGAACAAAGAAAATGTCATTGAACAATTTATGTTGAACCCCAAAGACACTTTAATGTGGGAGTGCTATATGGGGAAATCATGGACTGTAATGAATATTTATGAGAAAGAACAATGCGTTGAACTATCTAACCGATACAGCGAAAATCTAAAGGAGAAGTTGACGCAAGAGAAAATTTCTTTTGATGAAATCAATACCAATGCTTTTGATGCTGAGGTTGATTCCATTGAAGCAACAGCCACAAAACTCCTAACCAATGATCTTTTAAAACAAGAAATAGAGTTAGAACAAACCGCTAAATCAGCTGCTGAAGCAAGTGTAGCTGAATTAAAATCACTTTCTCAAAACACTAAGAAGAACCTTCTTTTGATTGAAGATCTCTTAAAAATTAAAACTCAAGAACTTAATATTGATTACCAAGGAATTGCTTCTGAAAATGGAGAAGAGGTTTTATCAAGAATAAAAATGTATGGTCAAAAGATCTATACCACTACTTACAATCGAATCATAGAAAATAATGCCCCAAAAAGAGAATAAAGACAAATCATCTTTCTTCCAAGATGTTTGGGAGGTTGTACGCCTCATCCCTCCTGGGAGAGTCACTTCTTATGGTGCTATAGGTGCTTATTTGGGTAGAAAAGGAAGTGCACGTATGGTGGGTTGGGCTATGAATGCTTCTCACGGAGACGATACTGTTCCTGCTCATCGAGTAGTCAATAAACAAGGGTTACTTACAGGAAAACATCATTTCGATGTAAAAAATCCCATGCAAGTTCGTTTGGAAGAAGAAGGTATTGTTGTCATAGACAATAAAATTCAAAATATGGATCAGATTTATTGGGATCCTTCGATTGAATTGGAATTATAATTCAACAAAAAACATCTCTAATGTGTGGTAAAATCAAACATTAGAGATGTTTTTTTATCTACTTTACTTTTTCAACTTCTATATAATCAGGCCCTCCATCTACAGGGTACCCTTCTACTTTTTGCCCAACAATTGTCACCTCCTGATCAATATAATTATCTAGATTTACTGAACTACTTCTCAATGCATACCCAGATAAGGTATGAGTGCCATATTGGTAAGTAGTAACTCCTTGCTCTTTGATGACACCCGTAATTTCAATTGTATTTGAATTTACATCGTTTTTTGCACAAGAAAATCCTATCATGATGAATGTGACTACAAAAAGGAATATTTTCATTGTATTCATTAGCAACTCTGTTATTGTAAATAATGATAAACCCATTTTTGAATTGGGATTATATCAACCAAAATAGAAAAATGAAGAATTAATTTAAACAATTCAATTTAGAATTTTAATAGAGTGTATACCTAAAACAGGAATTTTATTCTTTATCGCTTAATTACTGTTGAGATCTGATATTCTTTTTCAGAAACAAACTCATTTGTTGTTTACTCTCCTTTATCTTTTGATAAACTCTACATATACCTCTTGAATATACCAAGGAAGCAGATGACAACTAAATAATATCAACACAATCAGATTTGATATTTCCCAATACGGTATGTTGATTCAATTCTTGGCAAATACATTCTCAATTCTCTTATTTCTTTTCTCTTTGACTTAAATATTGGTGAAAGTCCCACCCTATTCTCATTCTATTTTCAGCTCTTGTACGTTTAGGGTTTTCCTTCATAAATTCAGCGTAATAGTACTCTTCACATTCTAGTGTTTTATTGTAATATTCTAAAATACTGATCAAACTTGTAAATGTAAAACCAAACCTTTCTGTTGAAATAATACATGACAATTGTTCATTGAATAAAGGGTAAGTTAAAAGGTAACCTTCTAAATCAAATGTTCTATTTTTACGGTCTCCATAACCGTATTCAAAAATGACAGTTGTATCCGCTTTTATAATAATACTTTGACTCCCAATCCACTCCCCTTTCAATGAGAGAGCATCCCATTTATTACAGAACTTTATAGAATCAATTAAAATTGGATGATGGGTAGTTATTTCTCTTGTCATTAATTCCTTGTCCCATTGTTGATTTCCTTTTTCTAAATCAGTCCAATAATACTCTTTGGTTCTTTTGGTTAAGAGCATTCTCTCTACTAGAGATTGAGAAATAATAAGACCTTCCTCTAATTTCAATCGTTCTTCTTTTTCACCTTTTATAGTGTAATCATAAGCTTCATAATTACCTTTTTTGTTTTTTTTAAAAACTAGTTCAGTCACTTTGTTATACTTCGATCCATCAGGTGAATCTATTGCTTGGAACGTCAAAGAGGTTGGACTTTGAGCCAATAAGAAATTGGATATTAAAATCAATTGAAGGAGAGATAATAGTTTTTTCATTTCAAATCAAAGTTTTTGTATTACATCTTTAAGTAATCTTTTTATCCTTCTTTGGAGAATACATCAATTCAGCCTTTTCAGCTCCTGAGCATAAATATTATCTTCTTTTGAAGGACTAATCTCTAATGCTTCAATAATTATTCCTTTTAAGTATTCAATTTCGTAATACTTAGACAGCATTGGTTTTAATTGAGTCATTTTTTGGAGAGCTATTGAAGAAATCACCCAACCTTTATATTCATCTTCCCACTCCTCTAAAAAATCGATTAATTTAGATTGCAATTGTTGATCACACCCAAAATTCGCTAAAATCTGGATTGACATTATCTGTTCGCTTCTGGAAGTGGAATGCATGTACTTCCAACAAGATTTTTTGACAGCATTTGTATCATATTCTACATATCTATCAATCAAAATATCTAGGGGTAAACCGCTGGATGATGATGACAAAAGTTGAAATAAATCATCGGAAGCCTCTTGAACTTCATTTGTCATTAAAGTAGTCGCACAACAAGTTTTAAGCAGAGAAGATTCATCAGAATGGAGTCTTTCAATTAAAACATCATCAAAATTATGATCTTTAGCCACACCAATCAATCGATATGCAAATGCTCTTTTATTCTCATTAGGAGAATTTAAAAAAATACAAATTGAGTTTTTGTAATCTGGACTATTTCTCAAAAGTCTTAAACCGTTTGAAATAGGGTAATCTTTCAAAAGATGATCAATGCGGAAAAAGTCGTCTTGACCAAATTCATGATTGAGATTTGCACTTCTTATTTCTTTGATGAGTTTGTTTGATAAATCATCATTGGTTTCTATTAGTATATTTTCAAAAATGGTGAATAGTAATATAGTAATTGACAATAGTTTCATCTGTAAAATAATTAGGTAATCGAAAATGTAATTATTAAAGCTGAATTCTGCAGGTCGATTTTTTAATCCTACCGAATGGTAGCACAAAAACAGGGCACACATTTATCTAATAAGTACTAAGCCATAAATAGATCATATTTAATTCTTGCCTTGGCACTAAATTTTGCTTTCTAAAATAGTTAATTACCTCCTGCATTCAAAGTCTGAATTTCATATAATTACCCCTCAAAAAAGAAATAAAATAAAAAAGGATCAAGGTTCCCAAATAATAGAAACACTTGATCCCAATTTACGCCACTGACCTAATATTTGATGATTTTTAAACTGTCAATAGTAGTTTTCCTTTCACTTTACCAGCTTGTAATTTTTCATGAGCTGCCTTCACCTCATCCAATGGCATTGTTTCATAAATTGGATTAATCTTACCCTCTTCTAACCATTGGAATAATTCTTTTAAACCACTTTCTACTAATTCATATTGATGATGATAAGTCGCATATAATTCAGAAAAAGAAATAGTTGGAGCCTTTCCGAAATGTTTAATACTCTCTTCCATTAAAGAGAAATCTCCAAACCCTGCCAAAAAGCCAAAAATGACGATATGTCCTAATGGTGCTAATAACTCTAGATCATCTTTCACTGAATTGCCTACCACTGGATTGAACACATAATCAATACTATTTTCTCCTATTGCTTCCTTTACTTTTTGTTTCCAGTTATCATCGGAGGTATTGAACGCATAATTTGCCCCCCTATTTAAAGCATTCTGAACTTTCTCTTCTTTACGCTCTAAGGCAATAATGTTAAGTTTGAAAAGCTTTGAAATTTGTACTAATGCCGTTCCTACTCCACCTGAAGCAGCATAGATCAAAGCAGTTTTCCCTTCTTCAACTCTTGCTACATTTTTAAGCATATGATAAGCCGTAAAATAATTCACTGGTAAAACGGCTGCTTTCAATAAATCGATATCATCATTTAAAACGACCAATTTATCCGCATCTACTAAGGCATATTCTGCATAAACTGAAGAACCTATTACCCCAAGAAAAGCTACCTTACTCCCCTTTTCAAGTCCTGTATTATTTGCATCTTCAATAATACCAGCACCTTCTACTCCTGGTATAAACGGCAAATTTGGCATCATACCAGGAGGCATATTACCTTCCCTGATAATCGTATCGATAAAGTTAACCGGGGCGGTATGTACTTTTATTAAAACTTGACCTGCTTTTGGTGTAGGTCGATTGACTTCTTTGAGGGTTAACACTTCTGCACCTCCTGTTTCAGTGATTTGAACTGCTTTCATGGCTCTATTTTATATTTATTTGACAATACAAAAGTACCCTACAAAAGGCCATAAGGAGTAATACAAAAAAAGGAAGTGCTGTCACTTTTTACCGATTCTCTCTATATGCTTTAGGAGTAATATTGGTATGTTTTCTAAAAAAGCGACCAAAATAAGAAGGCTGACTAAATTGAAGAGTATAACTTACTTCTGCAATATCCATATCTGTATAGGTCAACATGTTTTTAGCTTCCAAAAGAATTCTATTGGTAATATGTTCTTTTGCATTTGAACCTGTATAACCTTTTATTTTATCATTCAGATAGTTTGCAGTTAAATTGAGTTGTTCGGCATAAAAGGTTACTGACTTTTGTTCGATAAAATTATTCTCCACTAAACGCTTAAATTTTCCAACAAATTGTTGCTCAGATGTTTTCTCTATGCTATCGATCTGTTTACTAAAAATAGTTTTGCTTTTTTCTAATAAAGACAATAACAAGTATTTTACTAGTTTATCATTTTCCTTCTCTTTCAAAATGAGTTTAAAAAGAGTAACTATTTCCTTTTTTTCTTCTCTATTGAGATGTACAAGATTATTTTGAAGCGTACTAAAAAAAGAAAACTCTGACACAATATCAGATACATGTGGTAATAAAATTTCAGGAGTAAAGAAAATCAGAAAACCTTTCATGGCCTCACCTCTTACAAAACTAAAAACATGCTGAGGAGATTGGAAAAACAATATATCGCGTTGACTTGAATGTACATTTTGATCAATGTGCATTTCACCATCTTGCTGAGTTTCCAAAAAAATGATAGAATAAAAATTACGCCGATGAGCAGAAACCATTTTATGGGTCCCAGGATAAGTCTCCTCATGCGTAAAAACATCGAAGCCCTTATCAATTGGTGTTCTGTTTAAACCAATAAACTGGTACAGCTCTTCAATACTGGAAATGCTTTTGATCATTTTTGCTCTATTTTCAATCTACATTGCATGAGAGAGTATCTTGTTTAATCTATGTTTTTCGAAATAGTTTTCATCATTTGGTATGACTTCACTTTCAGAAATGTATTTGACAAATGCTCCATTTGTCAAATCATAAGTCCAAATAGTAGGGTATACTTTTTCAGCAGTATCAGTAGATAAACCTAAAATTGAAACCGTTGTATTATTTTCCCAATATGCCTCTTCAGGGAAACATGTTGTACCACACATCATCAATTCAATCGCTGAAGAATCCGATGTTAAAACATTTACTAATTGAACCTTTATATCAATCTCTCTCCCTAGGTATTCTAAGCTTCCATCTTCACTTTCATAAATTTCCAATCCATAACTATCCATATCTACATAATAAGTAGAATCAGGGGAATACATAAAAGTTCTAGAAAACATTCTTTCTTGCTCCTCAAATAATCCATATCTCACTTCTCTTGGTTTGATTTGTAATGAGGTTCCTTTTACATCAAACACATCTGCTGTAATATGATGAAAATGAAGCCACTTCTCTTTCGAACTTATAGCTTCGTTTTGAGTTGAGTCATTATTGATATCATTACAGGCTGCAATAAGAATTATAATTGATAGAAAAGTGAGAATGATTTGTTTGTTTTTCATTTTCTAGATTGTTTGAGTTTGAATAGAAACTATTATTATCAATCGATAGTGTAATGGTATTTTGGTTTCAAAGTTAGTGGATTGAATATTAAAATACTTATAATTCCCTTCAATAAAAAAGCCTGAAAGAAGTACTTCAAAAAAAACACAACTTTCAGACCTTAATTGTAAAATAGGCTAAAATCTTTTTAATGCTATTCTACCTCAGCTGATAGGTTCTTGAAGAGACTAATATCTTTCATACAAAAATACATAGGTGTCTTAAAATCACCTTGTGGTCTATCTGCGGGGTCAGAAGAAGCCATATCAAACGTTAGTTTTTGAATCACTCCAAGCGAAGATAAATCTACTTTCTTCCATGTATCTAAAATATCTTCCCCTTCGGCTAAGAAAACTTCAATGGTTCCAGTTTCTTGCCCATTCACATCCCATCCTTTTACAATAATTTTAAACCAGTCCCCTTCTTCAAATTTTTTGGCGATATAATCTCCTTTTGTCATGCTTAAATAACCGTAAGCGTTATTGGTGAAAGAGATTGTATGCACTTGTACAGGTTCTACAAAAGATAAACTATCTGGATTCCATGTTGGTCCAAAAGATTTCGGTGCTTTATACATTACAATATATTGCTCTCCATCTTTGACCGGTGCAGGATATGCTGCATATTGAACGTCCAATTGATTTGCGGGATAGTTATCAGGATCAACCGATGAAGCATCGTAGTTCGACAATCCCAATCCAACGATAGTCATCATATCCAAGAAGTTAAGATTACTAATTTTCACTTTCCCATCAATAATTTTCTCGTCATAACAGTCCATTTCATTGAAGGTCTCAAAATAATTTCCTCCTTTACCCCACCAAAAAGAATTTTCAGTTGTCAGTGTTCCATCATTTAGATTTACCGTTTCATAAAGGCTTACCCACTTCGCTTTTAAGACTAAATCTTGAGTGACTATACTTTCAAAGTCAAATAATTGATCCTCTAAATACCAACCGTCAAATACAAAACCTTCTTTTGTGGGAGTTTCTGGAGATGTGACGCTTTGAGCTTCCTCTACTGTAACTTTAGTCATCTCATTTCCATTATCAAAAGAAACACTATACGTCACCTTGATTTTTTCCCATTGAGCTGTTAATGTAAAATCACTTTCTACCTCTACTTCAAAATCATATTTTTCATTGTCTTTTGTCCAATGAAGAAATTCGTGTCCTGCAAGTTCTGGATTGATTGGTTCTTTTACTTTATCGCCTTTAATGATCTCTTGTGCCTGAATTTCAGTCCCTCCGTTTGTTTCAAACGAAACTGTAAAAATATTTAGTTCTACGTCATCTTTTGAAGTACAGCCTGCGAATAAAAGAAGAGTACATAAAAGGATTTGATTGAAGAATGTGGATTGTTTGTTCATCATTTTAAAATTTTAGTATGCGTGATGAACTTCTAGGAATACTATAGGCATAACTTGCCCGTGTGGCAATAATATGATACTTAACTCCCGAAGTTTCATCCTTTTTTATTTACGCTAAGTAGGTCTCCTGACTTTGCTCTTTTCCTGAATTGCCTTCTCGTTTAAACAATGGCTTTGTAATTCAAGCATTTTGAGCTTTTACAGTTGCGGGTACAGTTCTGGATTCTCACCAGATTCCCTGTTCAAAGCGTCGTAAAAGTAGAAGGCTTATAAAGTATTAAAAATGACGGGCGTCAGTTTGCAATCTCAACTTTATATAATAAATCTTAATTGGTTAATTTTTAGATAACAACAACTACACAATGTTAAATCCATAGAGTTAGTATTAAATTCTTAACTAAAAAAATGACACAATTATGGAATGAATACCATAATTGTGTCAAAATATTTTTCTATTGATGATACCTATTACTATCCTCAGGGGCTTCTTTTCTGCTCTCATTGGTATATTCTCGAATGATTTGCCCTACTCGAATTGTATACTTTGAGAAAATAGAATTTTTTCCAGCTGCTTGCTCTTCTCGATGCAGTATATTCTTTCTCCAAGTTTCTATGGACTTTTCGTCTTTCCAATAAGAAAGTGAAAGCATCTTCTTTGGATTTTGTAAACTCTGAAATCGTTCAATAGATATAAAACCTTCCATTTCCTCCAACATTGGTCTTAATTTCGATGCAATTTCTAAGTACTCTTGTTTCTGTTCTTCCTTAGGTAATACTTCAAAAAGTACAGCTATCATTTCTCATTCTATTTAAATATTGGTATTTTAAAAGTATTACAAAGATAGTACTGTAAAAAAAATGAAAAGTTCCTTTGTGTTTTTTTAACTTAACATCTACATTTTAACTACTTGATCACTAACCGTTCTTTTTTCTTGGTACAAGGAGTCATTTCTTCAATATAAATCACGCCATCAAAGATGTTTAACCAATCTCTTCTTTCAGCACCATGTTTTAATCCCTTCATAGAAAAGATTGATTTTTTACCAGAATAAGATTTAAAATCTAAGAAAGCCTGTTTGTAACCCAATGTTTGAAAGTCATTTTCAATACTCTTCTTATATGGCTTTTTGATTTCATAATTAAACCTTTTACTCGTTTGATTAGTCCAACCTGTACTTCCACTAAATGAAGTAAAACCTATACTGTAAATTTGATCACCGAGTGCTTTGTATGTCTCACCTCCAAGCGTGACTGTTTTCTTTGATATATTTCTAGCAATATGAAAATTATGAGCCCAAACTATAATTTTTTTGTCCTTAAAACGCTTGTTCGATAACCATAGTAAATTATCGGCCATGTACTTATCACGTGTATTTAGTGTTTCTTGCATATTGGGTGCCACTCTCATTTTTGAGTAACCAATTAGGCTATGTAATTCTTGCCTCCAAAAATCATCTCTAGGGTAAGAAGAATACAATTGATCCAGTTCTTTAAAATAAAATTCTAATTCCTCTTTTTCTAGATTATTGGCATTGTTGTTTTCAACCAATACATCAAAAACGCCAAAGAACTGTTCTTCATCCGAAACTTTTAAATTATTTATTTTCAAAAACTCCCTGAATTCAGAAGCGTAATCTTTGGTAAAATAGGTTTGCATATCAAATCCCGAAATGAAAAGTGGATTTTCCGTTTTTAGTGTATTTTCCAAGTAAGAAAAAATTGGCTCACACTCTCCACACCTCGTCCATATGGGGAAAATATCCTCATAGGCATCCTCAAAATTGAGAGCATCTTTTTCAAAGGCGCCATGAAGCTGATAAAAGTTACTTTCAAAAGCGATTACATCAAATCCACACTCTTCATGTAAATATTTGACAAGCCTAGCCTTCATCAAAAAAGTCGAAGCATCACCATGATCTTGTTCCCCAAGCAGGACTATTTTTGCATCACCAATGGCTTTTTTGACGGCTTTTAAATCTTCATTTCCATCATAATTGATATCAATGGATTTGATCTCTTTCGTATTGTTTTTCACATACTCTTTAATCTCTTTTTGAGCGAACAACTGAAAAGAAATTAAAGTAAACGTCAGAATAAATAGGTATTTCATTTAAGAGTAAAATAGGGTTTAGTTTTATACATTTATTTGCTTATCTATTATTCTGACAGTGAATTAGGTTGAATGGTTTGAAAAAGGTTAGAAATAAGCTTACCTCAATAACGACTGATAATCTTTCTCGATAGTTGCTTTTTGAATAGCATAAAGGTTATTCGGGTCTCCATAAAAAATATTATAAACCACCTTTTTATACCCCCAAGTATATTCCATTGGAAACCTCCAATTGGATTTAATTTGGCACCAAGAATTGTAATTTAATGTCCCTACCTTCTTTTTAATTTTCAATTGATTCCAAAAACTAATTTCAAGTGTATTGTCTGCTGTTTTATTGATTTCCAACTGTTGTTCTCTTAACTGATGTTCATTCAATACAATTGCCTTTTTAATAATTGGAGATTCAAAACATCCCTCTTCAAAAGTTGTTTCCTGAAACACGATAGCATCAGTAGAATCAATTGGCTCAATTGGCAATATTTCTGGAACACTATTTCTCAAGGTGGAGTGAGGGAATCCTCGACTTCTTTTCGTCCAATTGGTTTGTATTTTTTGGATATAGATAATCATTTTATTTTGAGCTAATGAATGATTGAAAATTCATATTTGATCGTCATCACGAATCAAAACTTAAAAATAAGGTAAAATCAATGTCTGACATCGATTATAGGATAAGTTATAATTTTCAATTTTTGCAATGAAAGATCTTAAAATTTGTAAATCATTGAAAAATATAATGGCTTCTTCTGCAGAATCATTTTTTATTTATAATTAAGCCATAAATTGTGCTGAAATTTCAATGAAGGATTAATTAACAATTATCTAAAATGAACAAAACATCAATTTTTACAGCCTTAATCATGGCATTGATTGTGTCTATTTCTTTTACAGGATGTAAAAGTCAAAAGAAGATTGCGGAGGAGAAAGCACAAGCAGAGTTACTAGCCAAAACAAACAAAGCACAAGCTGATTTAAAAGCAATGGTCGGTAAAGAGTATGCTACTCTAGATGAAGTGACTGCCGATGAAGCTCGTTTGGAAGAAATTAAATCTTACAACTTAGAAGATGCTGAAGTAAAAGAATTAATTGGACAGGTGGAGAAAAATCTTCAATTGTCTCGCGAAGCTTTAGAAAAGAAATTAGCAGCGGAACAAAAAGCAAAAGAGGAAGCTCAAAAAACAGTTGTAGAAGAAGCTCAAAAAAGAGACATTTACTACTTATTAGATAACATTGCAGGATCAGGTTCTACTCAAGAAGGAAACTTAATGATCACTGAAGCAATGGCTATGTTTGCTTCTCCTGACGTTCCTGTTTTAATTGAAATTTATAATGATGGTGACATTGTGGACTATGACAAACCTACAACTGCTCAAAAGTACTTAGAATACCTTAAGGACGTTAACCGTAACCCTGACAAAATCAAAGAATTTAAAAAGGATGCCAACGGTAAAATCACTGAATTAATCTTAAAGAAAAGATAATCTATGAAATCTCTTCAGTATCTTTTTTTCTTCGTTTTTCTATTCTCTATCTCTAGCTACTGTAATGCGCAAAGTAGTGCAAAAGAAGTATTAGCCTCTAAACTCAATACAATATTTGAGGATATTTCAGATAGAAAAACCCCTCCAAAAGAGGTTGGACGTCTGATTGATTATGCTAATAGTCTTTTTGCTCCAAAAGCAAAAGTGGAAGTAGACTATATGGGAACGAATTTAGACGATAAATTATACAGCCCTCGAAAATATTTGATCAGGGTCAGTAAAATGCCTGAACATGGCATCATTATCAAAGCGAAAGATATTGAAGGCATTGACCACAAAGGTCGGATTACAGGTTTAAAAATTATTGAAATCATATAATTATGAATACTATAAAAAAATTAAGTATCCTATTTTTCTGCTTGATCGGACTTCAAGCTTTTGCTCAAGATGCACCAAAAGAGGAACCTCCAATGCCTCCTGCAAGAAAAGCAGCCATTGACTCTTTATCTCTTGAAAAAGTACACGATTTAAGTAAATACATCAGTAAAATTGGTGACAAAGAAACTTCTTTCTCGGAAGCGAATAGAGTCATCGAAAGAGCTTTGGAACTTTTTGTAGAAGATGCTCAAATGGGTGTTTCTACGTTAGGAAAGAAACAAGTGAGATACTTTGGAATCCGTAAGTACTTAGAGCGTTTAAATAAATTAAACTACAAGTCTGTCAATATCGATTGGTTTGACATTCAGTATATTTCAGATCTTGAAAAACAGCCTGATGGTCGTTATGTAGGTGTAATCACTATCTACCAAAAGTTTACAGGTGTAACTGAAGACGGTTTAGTGTACAAAGATATCACTAAAAAAGACATCACTGTCTATGTGGAGCGTAAAACAACACAAATTGGTGGTAGAGAAATTGGTTTCTGGGATGTACTATTAGGTGACATCAGAGTATCAGAAACGAAAAAAGGTTAATAAAAATTACCATTAGTAAAGCTTGGTTGGTATGATATTGTCAATACAATAACATAGCAATCAAGCTCTATTCATATACATGAAAAAGTTATTTACACTATTTTTTTTACTCGTTTGTTGTCAAATGAGTTTTTCCCAAACTATAGGGAATTATAAAGGGGATGAGTCCAAATTATATGCGGAGACCAAACAGTTTACGCAGTTTATGAAACGATTCAACAACGAAGAAGATAAAAACGGACAACCCTACCCTACAGGCTCTTATAAATTTAGAGAAAACACCTACCGAAAAAGTTATCTTGAAATATTGTTTGATGGGCAAAACACTGGTATTTCTCGTCAAATGAAAAATGATTTCATTGATGATGTAACCAATTCAAAATCTCCAAAATACATTGAGAAATATAATGGTGAGTATTTTGCAGAAGTAAATTCAAGGTTTTTATACAATGGACGTAATGTCAACGTTACTTTGTATATGGTCAAAGAACTCGACAGTTTAGGTTTTAAATGGGCTATTTCAAAAGTTCACTCTGAAAACTGGAATGCACTATTCAGCGATAATGACCCTAAAAGAAACTTTCTTCACCCCATGAGTCATGAGATTGACTTTATGAACTTACATAGGGCGTTTGGAGATAAGAAAGAAGTACAAGACTATGCCTCAAAAGGATATGAAGTAGACTATACCAGTATTCTTTTCTATTTAATAAAAACGGGCGACTTGAAGTTTGTAACTGTTGAAAGTATCAAATTTCATATTTTCCAAATTCATGGGTGGTATTTTACTGTTGAAAAATTTGAAAGAGATTCTTATAACTCTGGATGGTTGATTTCACAATTAATGCCTCTAAAAGAAGAAGATATAGAAACTATGAAAAAGTATGTTCTGCATAAGAACTAATCTATATCTGAATTATTTAAATGTTGATTTTTAGTAAGTAAACCATAATTAAAGATGCGAAACGGGTATCTTATTTTTCTAATGCTCTTGCTCTTTGGTATTTCTGCACAAGTAAATGCTCAAGATGGTCAAGAAAATGATATTCCTGCCGAGAAACTCAATCAATATAAATCTGAAGCCAAAGATTTGGTGATGTATTTTGAGGGGATGCTCAATGATATTGCAGGTGAAGACTATACTAACCAAGAAAAAGGTATTATTATCAATGATACTTATTTGAAGGTTTTTGCTTCTGACAAAACTCAAATCGAAGATGATTTAGATCCTAATCGTCAAGTAGTATCCAACAAAGATGCTCAGGCTTATTTGAAAGATGTTGACTTCTTTTTTAAACAAGCTAATTTTGAGTTTATCATCGAAAATATTAGCCATAGTGTTACTAATGAAGGTGTTCTTTATTTTACAGTAACACTCACTAGAAAGCTAGAAGGTATCACTGTAAGTGGTGATACGCTTGAAAACTCAATGGAACGCTTTGTGGAAATTAATCTTGATCCTGAAGAATTAGATCTTAAGATTGCTTCCATTTACACTACCAAATTAAGCCAAAAAGAAGATATGGCTTTATGGTGGAACAAACTTGACGACACATGGAGAGGAATTGTTGGTAATGGCATTATGCTTGAAAACAACATTCCATTAAGAGAAGTGATTTCTGTGATTGACACTGTAATGATTACAGAAAATGATAGTACGGTAGCATTGGACGAAAGTATTTTCAAACATCTTGAAAACTTCCTGCAAAAAACAGAATTAGACGTTTCTTTAAACCCAGTCATCATTGATTTGGCTCCGCTGAGCAAATTAAGAAGTCTAGAGGAATTAAATATTTCTGGTACTGGTGTCAATGACCTGTCTCCTATTAGAACATTGACCAACTTAAAGTCATTAAAATGTGAGATGACAGGCATTAACTCATTGGATCCATTGATTTATTGTACAAACATTGAAGTATTAATGATCAATGACACACAAGTGGAAGATCTTACTGTTGTTGAAAACTTTGAGAATCTTGAGGAATTATATTGCTTCAACACTACTATTTCAGATATTTCATCGCTTGAAGGACTTGAAAAATTAAAAGTAGTTTGGGCCAATGACACGCAGATCGCTTCAATTGATGCTTTAAATTCATGTAAGTCACTTCGTTCATTGGATATTTCAAACACTCCTATTACATCAATTGACGCTTTAATGGGACTAACGAACTTAGAACAGTTAACCATTGATAAAACAAATGTAAGTGATCTCTCTGCATTGGGTAGTACTAAAGCTTTAAAAACTTTATCTGCTGATAAGACTCAAATCAATAGTCTTTCTCCTTTAAACGCTCTTGAAAACTTAGATAGAGTTTATTGTGATGAAACGGGGATCAATACTTCAATTGCACAATCATTTATGCGTAAACATCCTAACACATTAGTGATTTACGGTTCTAACCAGCTTAAGGAATGGTGGAACGGAATGTCTGATGTATGGAAGAAAGTTTTATTAGCACAAGCAGGTTTATCAGGTAATCCTGAGAAAGAACAATTACAACAATTGGCCAACATCAAGGAGATTGATCTTTCAACTACAAACGGCATCCAAAATCTTGAGCCTTTAAGTTTCCTTGTCAACCTCGAAAAATTAAACGCTTCAAATACTGGTATTAATTCATTAGATCCATTAAAAAACTGTCCAAACTTATCAGTTCTAAATGTGAGTAATACCAATGTGAGTTCTGTTGAAGTTTTAGCAGAATTAAAATTATTAAAGAAAGTAACTTTAGACAATACAAAAGTAACTGATCTTGATCCGTTGGCTTCATTGTCTAAATTGTCTCGTCTAAAAATTAATCACACTCCTATTAGCTCAATTTCCTCTTTAAGAAACTTGAGCTCATTGAAAACTTTAGAAGCGGATAATACTCAATGTAGTGACGCAACTGTTATCAATTTTTCAAAGGAGAGTTCTGCTCAAATTATCTTTAGAACTGACAAATTAACGACTTGGTGGGGTGGCTTAAATGCTGAATGGCAAAAAGTTTTTGATCAACAAGCAAAAATTAAAGGAGATGTTCCTACAAAATATGAGCTTCATAAAATAAATATCATTGAGGAAATTGATTTAAGTAATCATAAGGTGATTAAAGATCTTTCTCCATTAACAATGTTATACAAATTGAGAGCGCTAGATATTTCTTTTACTAGGATTACTGATCTTCACCCGATCAAGAATATCTCTACTTTGGAGAAACTATCTTGTGATAATACTCCTATTTCAGATATTTCCCCTGTTGCTAATCTAAAAGGTATCAAGGAATTGAATATCTCAAATACTATTGTCACAAAATTTGACGCTCTGGATGGCCTAAACCAGATTCAAAAACTGAAAGTTTCAGGTATTGTAAAAGTGAAGAACATCTCATATGTTTCTAACATGAAAGAGTTAACTTCTTTTGAATGTTACAACACAAGTGTCAACAACTTGAAGTATTTGGTCGGACTTCCAAAACTGAAGAGTTTGAAATGTTATAAAACAAAATTGAATGAGAAAAAGGTAAATGCGTTTAAAAGCAGCATGCCAAATGTAACAGTAGATTTCTACTAATAGATCTCAATTTTAATAAAATATACGCCCTCTATTTGGTTATCAAAATAGAGGGCTTTTTCTTTGCATTATGGAAGGAGAAATTCAAAAATTTCAGGCTAGTGAAATCAACACTTTAAAAGGATTGGCAGGTGCAAAAATCAATGATGTAATTTATCATGTATGGAGTAACATTGCCAAAGACAATGAAGAGTACCAATGTTTGGATTGGTTAGAACTTCGTTTTGAGGATAAAACTAGATTGACTTTTACTGCAGGTGAAGAAAGTGACGGGATCAAAATTGTAATCTTTGATATTATTGAAGAGCGAAAAAAACTGTTAGAGCAATTCCAAGGTAAAATTGATATCAAAAGCTTTAGAGTCATCAAAATGGATCTTTGGGCTGATGTTCTTCATGAAACGATCACAGAAGTAAAACTTTCAAAAATTAAAGAAGACTTCTACCTAAATGATGAAATGATTCTTGTTTTTGAAAATGAAAATCAACTAAAAATAAGACTTTCGGAAGAAGATGGCCTAAAAGTAGAGGTTTTTGAAGACGAACCTCCAGTCATTACATCTCTGGATGATTACCCAGAACCGGAAGAAGATCTCTAAAAATAAAGGTGACACAATGGTCACCTTTTTTTATATCCTAAAAGCCAAGCCAAATGACAAAGCAAACATCCTTCTTGCAAAATACCAATCCCCATTGATTTGAAGGGCAATATTGTCAGCAATTCCCCTAGAGTATCCCCCACCAAGGGCAAAATCCGTTTGACTGACCAAAACTCCCTTCATGCTGAAATGGAAGTCAGGTACAAAGTAGATTCTATTTCCCAAGATCAGTGAGTGACGTTCATTCAAAAACTCATATCCGGCAGTTAGTGACATATTACTACTCATAAAGTAATTCATTTCTGCATTGCCATAAAAAGTTGTCTTTCCATTACTAAATGCAGGACCAATACTTCCTGATAATTCAATATTTCCTTGGTTTGAGTTTTGAGCTGATGATTCGTTAAGAAATAAAGTTAGCAGTAAAGCAAATACTAATAAAAATCTCATAAATAATTGTTCCTAGTTTAAAATGAGATCAAAAGTAATGAAGTGAATTCTTAAAAAGAGCTAAGTTGAAGTTTATTAAGTTCTTTTAATTCAAATTATTGACCATCAGACTATTGTTAAATATATAAACTTAAAATAACTAGAAGTTACTATAAACAAGCTAAAATCAAGAACTAAATGTTTAAAATAATAATTTTTACTCTTATATTTAACATTGCAATTAAATCAAACTTTTTTATCTAAGATTATATACTATCATGAAGTGGCTGTCTAAAGCAAAAAAGGACAGAGTCGTTTTTATCAATAATAAAACGAACGAAGTCACCTATTTGCCTCACACAAAAACAAGGTCATTGAATAACCCTGAAGAACAGGTACAGTTAGAAACCTATTTATCATTAATTTATGAACATGGTTATCCAGCTGAAAATGTAAGAGTTTGTGTTCCGGTAAAAATGGGCTCTGCTACCAAGGAAGCAGATATTATCACTTATAACGATCCCGAAGGATACCAGCCTTACATGATTGTAGAATGCAAAAAAAAAGGAGTTCCAGAAAGCGTCTTCCAAGGAGCAATTGACCAAGGTTTTTCTTATGCGAGTGCCACTTTAGCAAAATATGTATGGACAACAGATGGTAATAAAAATGCTTATCATGAGGTATTAAGTGACCGTATTGGTGAGCGAAAAAACAATATTCTTCCTTCTCCTCCCCCCTTTCAAGGAAGCAATAATTTTGGGTTTAAATTTAAAACCGCATTATACCGTTTATTAAACGCCCCGTTCAGGTTATTGGGTGGATTTTTTAAGATTCCGAGTATTCAAAATGCATTAATCTACATAGGCATATTACTAACAGTAATGACATTACTCACAAAAGTAGCCTTGAACAATATGCATAGTATTCTAAAAGTCTCCAATACACTATGGATGGAGTACGGAATGGATTTTTCTTGGATCTATTATGCACTAGCTTTTACGGCCCTTATGATAACTATTAGTGTAGGTGGTGCATTAAGTTTTATTCCCAACATGGGTAAAAACGCCTTAAAAAAGAAGCAAATAATTTTACTTAGTATTTTTCTATTTATTCCTGTTTGGTTTGCCGGATCAGAATTTACGAAGTCTTGGTGGAACTGGGAACATTACACAAATATGGAGCATGTAATGTGGATGTTCATGGGACCACAGCTAGCCATAGCTCCTATCCAATTAATATTATTTGCATTAATTCTCTCAATTTCAAATAAAAAGACTAAACCCACTCCACAAAGAAAAAGATTAGCGAGATAGTCAATAATTGCATTTTTATTATTAAATTATAAATAAGAATAAGGAGAAACATAATTTGTAGTTTTTAGAAATCAGAAGATTTCTGATGATCTTAAGGACACGAATGATGCTAAATTTTAACATTCGGGACAGTGAATTTTCTACAAACGTTTGATTATGTTTCTCTCATCACTTTTATACACAGATTATAAAAGAAGTTTTTTATTTTACTTTAGTATACCAATTATTAATGTTCATGCGCTCACTTGTACTATTTTTATTTCTACTTCCTTCGGTAGTTTTGGCTCAAGCTATTCAGTTCAAAAACTTATCACTAGATGACGCTTTTAAAAAAGCAAAGACTGAAAATAAAGATGTATTTATTACTGTCTACACCACTTATTGTGAAGCCTGTAATATGATGCAGGAAGAAATATTTGAAGAAAGAAAAGTAGGAAACTATTACAACCAAAACTACATCTCACTACTTATCGACGCGAACAGTCAAGAAGGAAAAAAGTTAGTGGATGAATATAAGCTTCATGACTACCCTTCTTTCCTATTTATCGATCATGATAAACAACCTCTACATTTATTCGTAGGCAATATGTCTGAGAACGAGTTTATGAAAAGCACCAAAGAAGCTAAAGATCCCAATCAACAGTTGTATACTTTAAAAAAGACCATAAATAAAAACTCGTCAATTCAAGATCTAAGTGAATATATTTATGTGACCTATAAAGCATCAATGGAAGACCCTGAAATCTTGACAGCATTCCTAAATAAAATAGAACAAGACCATATTGAAGTAAAAAGGACCTGGTTTGCTCTCAAAGAAGTGACCATCCATAATGGTTTACATTCGAAGGCATTAACTTATGTCATAAAACATGCTAGAGAAATAGAGAAACAATATGGCCCTAAAGAAATCATTCAAACTATAAATGGTGCAGCAAAAGTATCTATGCAACCTTTCGTTGAAAAGAAAGATATTAAAGGATGGCAGGATTTAATGACTTATTTAGAAAAAGAACTGGGGAAACAAGGTCAAACTTTAAATTGTGCCTACAACCCTACGTTTTATCTTAATATTGAAGATTATAACACTGCTTATTCTAAAATGCTTCAAGGGGTTGATATATTAAAAGATCGAAATCAGGAGATCAAGGCATATCTTTACCGAAATTGGGCTTGGAATATCTACTATTATTATGATGAATCAGATAAAGTTAAGACAGGCTTAGATTGGATTAATGAAGCCATCAAAGTGCATCCAACTTGTATGAACCTCGAAACAAAGGCAGGTTTATTATTTAAAAATAAAGATTATAAAGAAGCTAAAATCCTAGCAGAACAGGCTATTCAATTAGAAAAGAAAGAACACGTTCATGCAATGTTAGCGCACACAATCCTTCAAGAGCTTGAAAGTATTGAGTAAAATACGCATAAACAAATATTAATAAGAAATAAACGGCATCATTATTCATAATGATGCCGTTTTTGTATTTTGACTGCCGATAAAATAACACAAGTTAAATCTAATTGAATGACATGAAAAAAATTATTACTATACTTCTTAGTACTCTTGTTTTATGGAGTTGTTCTGAATCAAAATTTGATGGTATTGATACACAATATCACTCTTTATTAGAAAATGCTATTCATAAAGCCGGAGACAATAAAGTAGAAATCGAAAAGGCAATCAACAACGTATCAAAAGAACAGAAAAATGGCATGGCCTACCTTGTTGCTTATATGCCTGAAAGAGATCTCAAAAGTCTTACGGCATCTTACCTTATCAACAATGTTGAATTAGCATATAAAGCCAAATCAGAGTTTCCATGGGCCCAAAACCTCCCTGATTCGATCTTCTATAATGATGTTTTGCCTTACGCATTAATGAATGAAAGAAGAGACGATTGGCGACAAGATTTCTACAACCGCTTTGCCCCTATTGTCAAAGATTGCAAGACTATAAATGAAGCGATCAAAATCGTGAACGATACAATTATTGATGTAGTAAAAGTAAAGTACTCAACAGAAAGGGAAAAGCCTGACCAATCACCTTATGAATCTATTGATCAAGGTTTAGCTTCTTGTTCTGGTTTATCAGTATTATTGGCCGATGCTTTTAGAGCAGTAGGTATTCCTGCACGTTTAGCAGGCACCCCAAACTGGACCCTAAAGCAAGGAAACCACAACTGGAATGAGGTTTGGGTAAACGGACGTTGGTATTTCACGGAGTACTACCCTTCTGGATTAGATCAAGGATGGTTCCTACCTGATGCAGGTGTAGCAGATGTCAACAAACCTGAAAATTGGATCTATGCTTCCTCATGGAAACCTGCGGAACATGCTTTCCCATTAGTATGGGATTATGACATCAAATATGTACATGCTCATAATGTTACAAACAGATATATAGGTCTTTGGAAAGCTGAAGAGGCAAAAAGAGCTTCATTAGGCGATAAAATTACTGTTCGCATCAAAATGTTCAAAAATAAAGAATGTACACTAATAAGCGATAACAGAGTAGAAACACAGGTTACTCTTTCAAAAGGAAATAAAGTTATAGAAAATGGCACTACCGCTGGGCCTACAAAAGACATGAACGACATTCTTGAATTCTACCTTGACAAAGGTGAAAAATATACACTGACCTACATGGACAGTAAAGGAAATCCTTTTTCAAAAGATATTGTTGCTAAAGATAAGCCCATGGATATCACTTTATATAAAGCGATATAGTTTAATCTTTGTGCTTTATTAGAAATATAAAACATGAGTCAGCCCTCTATTATTATAGTCTTATAAATTGGGACGACTCATGTTTTCATTTATCAAACGATCTCCTTACTTCTCATTCAATCGTATAATGATCACCATCAATTTGCCAACAAGAAAATAAAAGAATCCATATAAAGTTGCATGAGATGATACCTTGAGGCCAGCTGCTAACATTCCCATTGAAACGCTTCCTACAGCTTCAATATGTATAAATGCACTGTACAAACCGATCAATTGAAAAAACACTCCTAATACAAGAGAAAATGTTGCTAGTTCGCCTGCTGCTGAGAGTGCTCTCTCTGGAGTGATTCTTCTTGATTTTATATTGAAAATTCGAACCAAAAGTAATAGTAACATTACAACTCCTGAGATTGTTATTGTTGTCATGGCTTCAATACCACCTATGTAGAAAAACTCTGCTATTGCATTCATAAGTCTAATGATTAAAAAGTTAAAGAATACCCAAACTTATACTGCTTTTATGTCTTAAATACAAAGTGTCGTTCAATGACCCTGTTTTATCGAAGGATAATCTAAAACTGTAGATTACTAATTGCTACACCTCTATTTATCTACGTACTTTGTCTATTAGTCTACAAAAAGGGAAATAATATCGACATTAAAATAATATCTCAAAAAAATTCCGAATATTTATAATATGACACAACTCAGGAATTTCATATCGCACCGTACAACTTTTGAAGTGATGTTTTGGGGGTGTTCCTTTTTAATAAATTTCTTATTCTTAGGACATTTCCATCAAGACTATTTTAATACATTTATATTTTGTTTATGCTGGTTTCCTTTTACAATTGGATTCACATTATATTTAAGCAATACATTAGTAAAGAAGTTTCTCATCCAAAAAAAATACTTCAAGTTTATCCTTTACTTGATTTATGCTATTTTAGTTAACACCTATGTTCAGATGATACTTGTAATTGGCTGCCTCATTGTGTTTGCTGATCTCCAATACAATCAGATGAACCCCATCTTAAATGATTTTTCTGTACTTTGGTTTGTCCAGTTATTTATTTCTGCCATGTATACCTCTCTAGTTCAAATCAGAGACGAACAAGAAAGAAAAGAAACCATACATCAACTCGAAAAAGAAAAACTTGAAATAGGTTATCAGCTAAAAGAATTGGAGCTAAATACCCTAAAGGAACAAATACACCCTCATTTTCTATTTAATACACTGAACAATATCTACGGTTTGGCTATTGAAAAAAGTGATGATCTTCCGAAGGTGCTATTACAATTGAGTGGTCTATTAGATTATTTGGTGTATCAATCGAAAGAGGATAAAGTAGCTTTGGCTAAGGAGGTTAAATTATTACAGGAATACATTGCTTTGGAACAACTCAGACTTGACGATCGTTTTCAACTGAACATGCATTTTGAAGGAATTAATCCTGAAATACAAATCACTCCATTTTTATTATTTCCAATGGTAGAAAATGCCTTCAAACATGGTATAAAAAAAACCAGTCAATCTGCCTATCTTAATATCATTACTGCTTTTCATGAAAACGAATTTATCTTTGAAGTTGAAAATAGTAAACCTCAACAAGTTGAATATTATAAATCTGGCGGAACTGGTTTAGAAAACTTAAAAAGAAGGCTAAATTTATATTACCCTAATCAACATCAATTTAAAATTATTCAAAATGAGGCTTATTATAAAGCCATTCTTTCCATTCAATTATGAGTATTAAAGTATTAATCATAGACGACGAACCCATCTCTAGAAGAATAACTAAAAACTTTTTATCGCAAATGGAAGGCTATGAGGTGGTTGGTGAAGCAGCCGATGCAAAAGTTGGATTTACTGAAATTGTACAAAAAGAAGTAGACCTTATTTTTCTTGATATTGAAATGCCTGAAATTTCCGGGCTAGATTTTCTAAGGTCTTTAGCGAAACCTCCTAAGGTGATTATTATCAGTGCTCACCGTGAATATGCTATTGAGGGTTTTGATTTGAATGTAGTTGATTATTTATTAAAACCCGTTTCAATGGAAAGGTTCAAGTCTGCGGTAGAGAAATATGAAGCATTGAAAACAACTAATTCCATTGATTTCAAAAAGGTCATGAGTGACAATTTATTTATCAGAGCAGACCGAAAGCACCATAAAATCAGCTTTACTGAGATTTTATATATCGAGAGTCAAGCTGACTATCTGATTATCTATGGCAACAACGATACAAAGTGGAAAACTAAAGAAACTCTTTCTGCAATAGAAACTAAACTCCCTTCTACTTTTATAAGAATTCACCGTTCTTTTATTGTGAATATGGAACACGTAAAAGCATTCAATAGGGAACTTGTGGAAATAGCTGGCGAAGAACTTCCAGTCAGTAAAAGTTTTAGAGATGTCGTTGTACAATTTTTTGAAAATTAAAACAGTCTTTATAAACAAAAAAAAAGGTAGTCCATCTAAATTTAGATGGACTACCTTTTTAATTTTAGAATGGGCTCAGTTTAGACCTTCACACCCATTACCGTAATATCATCACGTTGCTCAATTTCGCCTACTAAGTGCTGATCAAGAATCTCTTCAAGAGCTTCTTCTTGTTCTGCCATAGATTTAGTAGCATTTGAAGCAATAATATCTTTCAATTTAAGCGAACCAATCTTCTCTCTATTCGCATTATTTTGATCAACATATCCATCTGTAGAAAGATAAATAATATCTTCTTTCTGTAATACGATTGTATGTGCTGAGAATACTTTATTTTTTCTACTTGAGTAACCAATGGACTTAATATCACCCTGAATTACTTCTAACTCTTGCTTTTCTTGAGTGTAAACAAAAATTGGTCTCTTAGCACCTGAGAATTGAACATGCACACCATCAGCTTCTTCTTTCATCGCAATTAGTGCAACGTCCATTCCATCGTCATTCATTGAGTTCTCCTGTTGTAAAGATTCTTTCACCCCTACATTCAAGGCATTCAAGATCTCTACTGTATCCGTCACTCCTTTTACATTGACAATATCATTCAATAGAGTATTACCAATCATAGACATGAATGCACCAGGAACACCATGGCCTGTACAGTCTACAACTGCAATAAATTTCATTACAGTTCCATTCACTTCTTTACGTTTGAACCAGTAGAAATCACCAGAAACGATGTCTTTAGAACGATATAAAATAAAGTGGTCTTTAAAGTTTTCTTTCAGTAATGACTCAGAAGGTAAGATCGCATTCTGAATAGTTTTTGCATAACGCATACTATCTGTAATACTCTTGTTCTTCTCTGACAATTCTTTATAAGAAATGTAATTCGCTACTGCAATTGACGCATAAGATGCTAAAGCTTTTAAGTTAGAGATATTGATATCTTTGTATTGATCAATCTCTTTTGCCTGCATTGTAATCACACCTAATACCTTTGTCTCCACAATTAGTGGCATATAGATAATAGATTGATTAATTCTTGTTGGCATTTTTCTTCCTTGAGGAATATAAAGAGGGCTTTCTTCATCAAAATTATTGATGATCAATTCTACCTCATTATTGAAACACCAAGATGCTAAGCTGTAAGCATCTGAAACAGATACACTATAATAGTTTTCTAGGCCAACATCAGAAACTTGATTTCTAAACTCAAGGCGTTTTTCAAACTTATTATAAATACCAATACCAAATGTATTCGCAGGAACTAGTTCCATTACACTCTCTTGTAAATCGAGCATGTGTTTATCGAAATCTAGCGTTGCGGTAAATTTCTGACCGATATCTTTTACAGATAACATTTCCTCGTGTGATTTTACAACTTCCTCATTTGCCTTTTCTAAACGGCCAGTGATTTCTTGTAGATCATCACGTTGTTCTTTTAACTTCTGAGAGTTTTTATAGAAGAAGAAAATTAAGATTAATGAAATTGCTGCTACTACGAAATAGAGCATTCTTTCCGTTTCTACTTCTTCTTTTTCCTCCTCAATTTGAACGATTGTTGTCTCTTGATTAGAGATTTGATTACGCATTCTATCCAACATCTGTGATGTTTTATATTGTGCTTCCTCATATCTCAATTCATTCTCAATCAATGAGTTTGTTAATCTTTCAAGGTAGCTCTCTAAAGATTTTTTATTCTTAGGATTAATATCTTTGTCTAACTTTTCAGAAATCTTCTGAATTTCTTTTCTAAGGTTAGAACCATTTTCTTGTAATAATTGCTTCTCTGCCTCTAGTGAATTGAATACTGCTTGGAAGTTTTCAGAATACTCCATATTCGTTACACCTTGTCCTCCATCTTCAGAACCATCTGAGATATAAACAAACATATAATTATCCTCATAATCATACTTTGTTTTTATGATAGAATAATCATCAATTTCAAAGTTAGCTTCACTTAAAGAGTCAGCATATACTTCAAATTCACCGTTTTTGTCTGTGATAAAGTTTTTCTCATTGATTCTTACGTTTAAAGAATCAGCAGGAGAAATATCCTCATCATATACAACAACGACTAATATTGGATCAACATAAATTTCATCCTCTAAAGGTTTAGCCTGAACTTTCTTTGGTGCAGAAGTAGTTTTCTTGGCTACTTTCACCTCTTTTTGAAGACCTTCTGACGGTAAAGTAATCGTTACTTTATTTACAGTAGGATTATATTTCGTAAAATTTTTCTTGATTGGGTCTCCATCCACTAAAAAAATCGTAGAGTTCTGAATTTTGTAATTTCTATCTACAATAAGTTGGAATGCTCCTTTATCATTTGTTTTCACTGCTGAAAACTTCTGACCAGAGATCTTAACATATTTGCCACTTACAGGATTTCCATCTTTATAGACTACTCCATCAATATATACAGGAGCAAAAGTAAGAAGTACTTTAATGACATCAGCACCTTCAAACGCCCATGTTTGCATCTTATACCCCCTCTTTATAACATTAAGATTCCTAATTTTGGATGGGTTTTCAGCTGGAAATGTAAATTTTCCTTCAGAGTTAGTAGTAGCCACTTGCTTCCCTTCAAGATACACAACAGCGCTGTACACTGGTTGCTGGTCTTCATCAATAACAACTCCTTTTACTAACTTATCTTGAGCTGTTAGACCGAAGGTTGTTGTTAATAGTAAAAATAGAGTTAATATGTAACTTTTGCTTATTTGCTTCATCATTAGTAAGGATGAATGATAAAAAAATTTGACTTCATGCCAATTGTAATTATAACCAAATATAAATGAAAACGAAGCAAAACCACAATAATTAATTAATATTATTTCAATCCACCTGATATAATTTCAATAACTCACTGAATAGATTGCATTTATATAAATCATAAGTATACTTTTTACCATTATTATTTACCTTCCAAATCAGTGATTTTTTATCCTCTGAAAGAGTTAAAATAACTTCAAATTGAGGGTTTTCATCGTTGAATGCACCTTCTGAAATCATTTTTTTACATTCCCATTCGAGGTATACGACAGGATCAATTGTCCCATCATATTGATGAACGGTATCAGAATATGAAATCGTAAAAGAGAATAACCTTTCAGGTGCACAAAAATTAAATACGCCACTTTTCGCATTAAATGCGATTGATGGAGATGAGAAGGTCTGATTAATAAAATTGCTTGCTACAATCGCTGAGGGTGAACCTATTTTCACCTTATCATCATACAAAATCCAAAGGTTATCAGCCACCTGCAATGACATTTCTATTTCATGCGTACTCAACAAAATCGCCTTTTTCTTTTTCCTCGCAATACTCTTTAAAAGTTGAAAAATTTCAATTCTATTGATCAAATCAAGGTGGGCTGAAGGTTCATCCAAAAAAATCACATCTGTATTTTGTGCAATTGCCCTTGCAATCATCACCTTCTGTCTTTCTCCATCTGAGAGTGTATTTATATAACGGTCTTGTAGGTGATTAGCTCCCACATCTTTTAAAGCATCTAGCGCAATTGTGTGATCCGAATCTTTTAATTTACCCCACCAATTCACATAAGGGTATCGTCCCATCAATACTGTTTCAAAAACAGTCAATTTACCTACTATTGAAGTATTAGAAAACACAAAACTGATGAGCAATGACCTTTGTGTATTGTTCAGAGCACCTAATATTTGATCATTGATGGTTACCTGTCCTTCTAATGGAACAATCTCACCCGAAAGCGTTTTCAATAGAGTAGATTTCCCCACTCCATTGACACCAATCAGTACGTTGAATTCTCCTCTCCTCAAATGTAATTCCCCGTATTGTCCTACTACCTTTGGTGCCTCACCTTTATCTTGATAGCCTGTAATCAGGTTTTGAGTTGATAATACACTTTCATTCATTACTTTCTTCCTTTTAACATGGCTATAATCACAATTGGTGCTCCTATCAAGGATGTAATTGAGTTGATTGGAATGACGACTCCTGAATCACTAATGTGTGATATGGTGTCACAAATAAGCATCCCGATAGCTCCAATCACTGCACTTAAAGGCAATAATTTAAAGTGATCAGAAGATTTTGCTACTACTCTTGCTATATGTGGTGCTGCTATACCCACAAATCCAATCGGGCCACAAAAACCCGTGACACTTCCTGCCAGCAAGCTTGCGGATAGTATACTGAGTATTCTATATTTTTGAACAGATAACCCCATGCTTTTAGCATATTGCTCTCCTAAAAGCATTAAATTCATAGACCTGCAGAGTGTTAAAGCAATGATAAAACCTAAAATCACAAATAGGGTTAGGATCGTAATTTGCTCATAAACTATACCTCCCAAGCTACCAAATGTCCACAATATGTATTCTTGTAATTGATCTGGGTGACTAAAATATTGAGCAATTCCAACAAGTGACGCCGTCAATGCCCCAAGCATCATTCCCACAATTAACAAAGCTACATTATCATTCACCTTGTGCGCCACCAACAAAATTATAAACATCACTATACCTGCTCCAGCCGAAGCTGCGATGACAGTGAGCCAAATTCCAAAGTTTTCCAAGTATGAAATTGAATTAATACCCAAACCTATTCCTGATGATAAAGAAACCAAGGCCACTCCTAATGAAGCCCCCGAGTTAATACCTAAAACAGAAGGGCCTGCCATGGGATTTCTGAAAAGAGCCTGCATCAACAAGCCACTTATTGACAATGCAATTCCTACCAAAATAGCGACCAATGCTTTTGGTATTCTAATCAACCACAATATTGTTGCAATACTACTTTCCTCTTCCCCTCCAAAAAGGGTTTGTATAATCTCTGATATTGAAATATTCGAAGAGCCAATACTTATATCAATGAAAAACAGAGGTATAATAGTAAGGCTCAATCCTATCAATTTAATATCAATATATTTTTTATTCATAAAATTCTGTAATCCTTAAATTGCGGTTTGCAATATGGCTACATAAAATGATTTTTGTATTAATTTTAGTCACTCTTTTTGGAATGATTTACCTTTTTTAGATGATAAAAAAAATTATACTTTTTGATTTTGATGGTACAATTGCGGATACATTACCGCTTGTAGAAAGTATCATCCAAAAAATTGGCCCCAGGTATCGATTAGATCTTTCTGAACAAAGAATAAGTGTGTATAAAGATTTACCCGCTAAAGAAATTCTTCATAAGATCAAACTTAAAAAGTGGTTGATTCCTTTTTTTGTTTTGGAAATGAAATTCAGATTATATCTACAGAAATCTTCCATTGTACTTTTCCCTGAAATTAAAAACCAATTAAACCTACTGAGGGAAAAAGGATATGAACTACAGATTTTAAGTTCAAATGCATCAAATACAATAGAGAAAATCCTCCAAAAAGAAGGTTTAGAAGATACTTTTTCAACGATTCATGCTTCTTCCAAACTTTTCGGGAAACATAAAAAACTAATTGAACTAAAACAGCAGCTTGGTCCACATTTGATGTACATAGGTGATGAAGTGCGAGATGCTGATGCCTGCAAAATTGCACAAATCCCAATGATTGCCGTAAGTTGGGGTTACAACTCCCCAAAGGTTTTGAGTAAATCTCCAATCTTGGATTTAATAGACCATCAGAAAAATCTCTATCATAAGATTCATCACTATTTTTCTGAAATTCAAGAGTAAAAATACTTCAAGCTAAATTCCGATTTGTATCGGATCTAAGTTTATGTATTTTTACTTTACTTTTTTCATTTTAAGTCACAAAACATTTGCTAGAGTACAGATTCTGTTTCATTTGTTTTGACACTTACTAATCTAAATACAATGAGATCCTCTATAGCAGGTATTATTTCAGCATTTACTTTTTTTTGTATTGTCGCCTTAGACTCAAAAATTAACAATATTCCTCCATTAGGACGTTTCCTCGATCCTTTTCAAGGTTTTTGGCAAAATGAAGTGAAGAATGAAAAACTTCCAGAATCCATCCAATTACCTAAAATGATTTCTGAAGGAGTTATTTATTATGACTCTTTATTAATACCACATATTTATTCTGAAAATGAACATGACCTTTACTATTTACAAGGATATGTAACGGCAAGGCATAGGCTTTGGCAAATGGATTTCCAAGCCATGGCAGCTGCGGGAAGATTGTCAGAAGTGTTTGGTAATCTTACCGTAAAGTACGATAAAGGGATGAGAAGACAAGGACTGCAATATGGTGCAGAACAGTTCATCAAGAGTATTAAAAATGACAAGAAAATGATGTCTGTATTGAATGCTTATACTAATGGTGTCAATGCATATATTGATCAACTTTCTTATGCTGACTACCCTGTTGAATATAAATTCTTTAATTATAAACCTGAATATTGGACTCCGCTTAAAACTGCATTAATTTTTAAGTTCATTCAATATTCACTCTCTGGACCGGATTATGATTTCGAAAATACCAACTCCTTACAACATTTAGGCAAGAAGAACTTTGACCTTCTGTTTCCAGAAATTTTACCCTTCCAAGAACCTATTGCAAACAATGATTCGATTTGGGACAACTTGGAAGTGATTGAGGTAAAAGCTCCTCAAAATATGAAACTACTCTCTGGATTAAGAAAACATGCCGTAGAGAAAGATGACCCTGATAATGGAAGTAATAACTGGGTAGTGAGCGGATCAAAGACAAAAAGTGGGAATCCGATCTTATGTAATGATCCTCACCTTAGTTTAACAATGCCTTCTATCTGGTTTTCTAATCAACTTACTCATCCTAAAGGAAATGTAATGGGAATGTCTATTCCTGGTATTCCTTGTGTTGTTGTAGGTTTCAACGAAGATATAGCTTGGGGCGTTACCAGTGCGAGAAGGGATGATAGAGACTGGTATAAAATTTTGTTTCAAGACAAATCAAGAACACATTATTTGATTGATAACTATTGGTCAAAAGCTGATTTAAGAATCGAAGAAATCAAAATCAGAGATAAGGAAGCACTACTTGATACTGTCCGTTATACTCGATGGGGACCTATTGTTTATGATCAAAATTTTGGAAACTCGGACCAAAAAGAAGGTTATGCCTTACGTTGGACAGCACATGATGGTTCTAGAGAATTGAGATCGCTTTACCTTATCAATCATGCAAAGGATTATAAAGATTTTGATAAGGGACTGAGTTATTTCTCTGGTCCTGCTCTTAATTTTGCCTTCGCCTCTAAAGACAGTACAATAGCCATGAACATCCAAGGTAGATTTCCAAACCGATGGAAAAACCAGGGTAAGTTTGTATTAGACGGTACTAGGTTGGATACAAAATGGCAAGGCTTCATTCCTAACGAGCACAATATAAGAGTCATCAATCCAAAAAGTGGATATGTTAGTTCTGCAAACGAACACCCTGCCAACAATAACTATCCTTATTATCACTATGGACAATATTTTGAATACTACAGAAACAGACGTATTCATCAATTATTAGACAGTGCCAAGGATTTAACTATTGAAGAGTTGTCTGGTATGATGAATGACAACTATAGCTTATTTGCTGAAGAAAATTTAACCTTCATGCTTGATCACCTTAAAAACACGGATTTGTCTGATGGTCAAAAAAGCATTTCTGAGGAATTAAGAACTTGGGATTATTGCTATTCACCACAAAATAGTGTTTCTATTTACTTTGAAGAATGGGCCAAATCTGTCAGTGATATTATTTGGGATGAATTCCACAATCACCCCTCTAAGGAATATGCTATTCCTACAAGAGTGAACACTTTCTATTTATTACAACATAAACCAGATCTGATTTTTATTGATGAATTAGAAACTGCCAAGAAAGAAAATATTGAAGATATTATGACAGAAGCTTTTCTAGCAGCAGTAAAAAAAGTGGATCAATGGAATACTAAAAACCCTACGCTTGACCTAACTTGGGCGAATTATAAAAATACCATGGTTCAACACTTAGGTCGCCTTCCTGGATTTAATATAGAAAATGTTCAAAATGGTGGCTATAGAGGGATTGTCAATGCTACAAAAGAAAAACACGGTCCTAGTTTTAGAATGCTCGTGGAAATGACACCTCAAGGACCTGAAGCCTACCAAGTGATGCCGGGTGGTCAATCTGGCAACGCTGGAAGTCCTTATTATGACAATATGATTTCAAAATTTGAGAAAGGTGAATTGTACAAAGTCATATTCTTTGAAAAAGACGATTACTTAAAAGAGCCACCTCAAGAATTACTTAAATCAGAAAGAATAAAAATTTAACATGTATAATAATTATATAATATACGGTGCAAGTATTGCCATAGGATGTAGCTTATTACAGTTGTTTTTTCCTTGGTGGATTATTGCTTTTCCTTGTTTTGCTTTGGGTGTTTTAAAACAAAAGCAAAACTTTCTTCCTATCTTCCTTACAGGTTTCATTAGCATTGCTTTGCTTTGGGGAGTTTATGCCGCAATGATCCAAATCTATACAGGTTCAGAGTTAAGCCATAGAGTAGCTGAAATGTTTAGACTTCCTTCTAATGACTTTGTGGGAATTATCAGTGCTCTTATTGGTGGGTTAACAGGAGGCCTTTCTGCTCTTTGTGGTGCGTTGATCAAGTGGGCTTCTGTAGATTTAAAACCTGTAGAGAAAACAAATACTTCTTCTGATTAAAGCTTAGCCTTAAATAGGGATCAATGGAAAGCTCAAAAATTCTACTTAATATTTATCAAGAATTTTGAACAAGTGATTATATTTGCGACTTGAAAAGTTTTTCACAATTTTCCTATAACAAAAATGGAGCTAAATCAACTAAGTGCGGTATCACCTATTGATGGCAGATACAGAAGTAAAACCTCATCTTTATCAGAATATTTCTCTGAATATGCGTTGATAAGATATAGAGTTTGGGTAGAAATTGAATACTTCATTGCTTTATGTGAGTCACCACTTCCACAACTAGAAGGTTTTGATAAATCTTTATACGCTCCAATCAGAAAAATCTATCAAGAATTCAGCTTAGAAGACGCTGAAAAAGTAAAGGAGTTTGAGAAAGTAACAAACCATGATGTTAAGTCTGTTGAATATTTCATCAAAGAAAAATTTGACGATTTAGGTATCAAAGAGCAAAAAGAATTTGTTCACTTCGGTTTAACTTCTCAAGATGTAAACAACACTGCAATTCCTCTTTCTTTAAAGAAAGCTAACGAGGATGTTGTTATCCCAATGATCGAAGAAGTAATCTCAATGATTGACGTATTGGCTAATGAGTGGGAAAAGCAACCTATTCTTGCTTTAACTCACGGTCAACCTGCTTCACCTTCTCGTTTGGGTAAAGAATTCAAAGTATTTAGCTACAGAGCTAAAAAACAATTGGAAGCATTAAAGCAAATTCCTTACTCTGCTAAATTTGGTGGTGCTACAGGTAACTTCAATGCCCACCACGTAGCATACCCTACTATTGACTGGGTAGAATTTGGTAATGACTTCGTGAACGAGCAATTAGGTTTAGACCGTTCTCAATTCACTACTCAAATTGAAAACTACGACAACCTTGCCGCTTTATTTGACGGTTTCAAAAGAATCAACACGATCTTAATTGATTTATCGAGAGATATCTGGCAGTACGTTTCAATGCGTTACTTCAAGCAAAAAATCAATAAGAACGAAGTAGGTTCTTCTGCCATGCCTCACAAAGTAAACCCTATCGATTTTGAAAACGCTGAGGGTAACTTGGGTATTGCTTCTGCTATTTTAGAACACTTAGCAGTAAAATTACCTATCTCAAGATTACAAAGAGACCTTACTGACTCTACTGTATTGAGAAACATCGGTGTACCATTAGGACATATTCTTATTGCTTTACAGTCACTTCAAAAAGGTTTGAATAAGTTAGAATTAAACGCTGACCAACTTCAAGCTGATTTAGAAGACAACTGGGCAGTAGTTGCCGAAGCAATTCAAACAGTATTAAGAAGAGAAGGTATTCCTAACCCTTATGAAATGTTGAAAGACTTAACGCGTAAGAATGAAAAAATTACTGCTGAAAGTATTTCTGTATTCATCGGTGGTTTAGACGTACCAGAAAATATCAAAGAAGAATTGAAGAAAATTACTCCTTATAACTATACAGGAATTTAATCCACCTCACTTCTTTAAAACTTAAGGGGTTTGACTTATCTGAGTCAAACCCCTTTTCTTTATATTAAAATACCCATTATGGTAATATCATCTCTTTGATCTTCTTTACCTTGATGCAGTTCTAAAAGTTGATTTAGTTGCTCTTTTTGAGTTTTCAGAGGTAACCTTCCTACACTTTTTAATAGGTTCTCGAACATTATTCTCCCTATTTTTTTCCTTTGAGTATTATTTTGGTCAATGTAACCATCAGTTGTTAAATAAATCACGGTATTCTTATCTAACATTATTTCATTATTTTCAAATTCTCGACCTTTACGCTGTACTCCTCCAATTGCTTTTTTACTTCCATTAATTATATGAAGTTCTTCATCGGCTCTTGAGAAATAGTACAGAGGACGTTTAGCTCCAGCAAAAACTATTTTATTCTTATTTCCTTGAGGAGTAATCTTACATAAACAAATATCCATACCATCAGTGTTGGCAGATGTATCTTGTTTTAGTGCTTTTCTCACTCTTTGATGTAACCTCTCTAAAATTTCTTTTGGATCATCAATTTTCAATTCATTAATAATATAATTGAAAGACGCACTCCCTATCATACTCATAAATGCACCAGGAACACCGTGACCTGTACAATCAATTACCGCAATCAATAAACTACCATTACTTTGTCCTACCCAATAAAAATCACCTGCAACAATGTCTTTCGCTTTGTAAATTAAAAAATACTCATCAAAAACGGTTGCTAAATAATCATCACTTGGAAGTACTGCCGTCTGAATAGTCTGAGCATATCTAACACTATTAGTAATGTGATTATGTTGCGACTTTAAGGTTTCATTTTGAGTTTGTAATACCTCATTTTTTTCTTCGATATAATTTCTTTGAGCAAGAATTTCTTCTTGCTGTTGCACTAACTCCTCATTCTGAACGGTAATTTCATTTTTTTGAAGTTGAAGGGCTTCATTTTGTTTTGTGATTTCTTTTTGTTGTTCTGAAAGCTCTTCATTTTGAGCAACAACTTCCTCGGTACGTTCTTGAACAATCAGTTCCAACTTTCTTTGTTCTTTGATCAGTTTCTTGGTTCTGTATTTATAAAAAGAAATAAACGCACCAATCATAGAAAATAAGACAAAAAGTCGAAACCAAATCGTTTTCCACCATGGTGGTAATATTATAATTCTAATACTCGTTCCCTCTTCATTCCAAACGTTATGATTATTGGATGCAATCACCTTAAATGTATAACTCCCCGCATCTAAATTGGTGTAAGTTGCTGTCCTTCTATTCCCATCTCTCCATTGATTATCGAAACCTTCTAACTTATACTTATATTGATTTCTTTCAGAGTGAGTATAATTCAATGCCGCAAAATCGATACTAAAAACTGATTGCTCATAAGTAAGAATAATTTGTTCAGTTTCTTCAATGACATCTGTTAGAGGAGAACCCTCTTCTTCTAGGTTTACTTTTTCATTAAACAGTTGAAAGTTGGTGAAAACGACAGGAGGTGCAATTGTATTTTTTTTCACATCAAGTGGATCGAATAAAGTCGCTCCGCTACTATTACCAAAAAGTAGTTTACCGTTAGTTAATTTGAATACACTTCCTTTATTGAATTCTCCGTCTTGCGAAAGACTTGTTCCCAAATAATTTACAAATGTTTTTGTCTTAGGGTCAAACCTAGCAATATTATTTTTAGCGGACACCCAAATATAGCCTTCTTCGTCTTGAACCAGTGCTCTAATTTCAGGACTAACTAAACCTTCCTTTGTTCCATAGGTTTTAAAAACTCCTTTTTTAGAATCAAAGTTTGATAATCCATTGGAAGTACTCACCCATATTTCACCCTCTTTTGTTTCAATAACTTGAGTAGGCACCGCTCCACCAATTGAAGTTGAATCTGCATCATTGGGTACAAAAAACCTTAATTCCTTTGTATTCAAATTATACACATATAAACCATAGTAACTATTAAAGTATAATTCTTGTTGGCTACTTTCGAAGATGTTAAAGAACACATTTGACGACTGATTGCCAGTTATTGGAAGAATACTTTTAGAGGTGGTGTTGGTTTTAGGATTAAACATAACCAATCCTTCATCGTGAGCTATCATCCAGAAATTGCCCTTACTATCTTCATACACTTTCCATATATTATTATTAGGTATAGAAGCGATTTGTGAAGGGTCATGTAGATAGTTTTTAAAAGTCTCTTTTATTGGATCAAACACACTTAACCCTCCTGCCCATGTCCCTAGCCATAATCTTTTATCTTTTCCTTTTGTAATGGATAAAATAGAATTTGAGCTTACGCTTTTGGGATTGCCAGCGTCATAGTTCAAAACAGACATTCTCTTAGACCGCTTATCAAAAACATTTAATCCTCCACCATCAGTACCAAAATAAATTTTTTGTTGATCCTCATAAAAAGACATTACACTGTTGTTTGTCAATAATTCATAACCTCCTCTATCTTTTGAAATCAAGCTAAAAGCATTCGTTTGAGCATCACAATAATTTAACCCTTTACGAAAACCTCCTATCCATATATTACTTGAATTATCCTTGAAAAACCGAAGTATGTGGTTTTCAGAAAGGCTATTCGGGTCATTCACTTTGTTCTGAATATAATCGTGTGCATTATTTTGAGGGTTGAGTACAATCACTCCATGTGAAGAAGAGCCTAACCAAATTCTATCATTGACTTCTAAAATATCCCAAATTACATTTGTTGCTAAAGAAACATGTTGAAATTTCTTTGTGTTATGATTTAACTCAAATAACCCTCCACCATCTGTTCCTACTCTTATTTTGCCATTTTGATCTTGGTGTATAACTTCAATATGATCATTTGTAAGTCCTCCCAGGTTAGATGACTTATAAACCCTTTGCGTTATTCCTGAAGTATTGAGAACATATACCCCATCATTCTTAGTCCCTACCCAGATCTCATTTTCTTTAGAAATCAATAGATTAGTAACATGTTTACCAAACAAACTCTTTACTACTTCTTTTTTCTGGATATCAAATAAGTACAATCCTTTTAAACCACCTATCAAAAAATAGCCTGGCTTGAGAAGTTTTATATCTTTAATATCCACTAACTTTTGGTGAATCACTCGCTGAAAACAGTCCTTTTCCCTATTGTAGTAATCTATTCCTCCAGAATTTCCGACCCAAAGGATTCCATTATCATCTTCAATGATACAATTTATGTAATCCGAATTTAGGGTATTCTCATTTTTACTTGACTTTTTATAGTTTCTAAAGTTATAACCATCATACCGGTTTAAACCACTTTCGGTTGCAAACCACATAAAGCCTTTTTGATCTTGATATATATCTCTCACATGAACATGAGATAATCCATCTTGGATACTTAAACGTTCAAAATTGTATGACGTTTTTTCTGGAAATTGACCATATATTTTCAATGGTGTGACGAATATGATCAGGTAAATTGTAATTAACAGTAATTGCCCAGTTTTGTACATGTTGACTTCTAATAAATAAGAGAGTGTAGTTCAATTCATTTTCATAAGCATAGATCACTTAAAATAAGTGTACCTGCAACACCAATTTAACAACCATGTTAGAATAATGCAATAAAAACTAAATATAGTTTCATTACACATTGATAATGAAGACAATAAAAAAAGGCTATGATACAATGATCACAACCTTTTAAATATATTTTCTTTTATTATACTAACTTCTGAATAATAAAGAAGAATCACCGTAACTCAGGAAACGGTAATCATTGTCCAAAGCAGCGTTATATACTTTTCTCCAATCCTCACCAATAAACGCAGCGATCAATAATACTAATGTTGTACTTGGCAAATGGAAATTAGTCACCAATGCATCAATTACTTTAAAATCATAACCTGGCATAATGAAAATTGAAGTTTCACCACTTAAAGTGTCTACTCCTCTTTCTTCCATTAAATCTAAAACAGCCTGGAAAGCTTCTTTTCTTGAAGGTAAATCTTGGTTCGCTTTCTCATAAGGCTCCAATTTTTTCACATCAAAACTAGCATTTTTATCTTCTAATACTCGTACACCATACCAATATGTACTTTCCAGAGTCCTCATTGAAGTTGTGCCTACGCAAGCTACTTTTTTGGCATGGATTAGTGCTTTTATATTCTCTTTTGTAACAATGATTTGCTCATTGTGCATATCATGATCCGTTACAATATCAGATGAAATAGGTTTGAATGTACCTGCACTTACATGAAGTGTCACTTCTTCTTCTCTTACACCCTTGTCTGCTAATTGTTTTAAAACTGCTTCAGTAAAGTGTAAACCGGCAGTTGGTGCAGCAACAGCTCCTTCATTTTTAGAGTAAACCGTTTGATAAGTATCCTTATCTTCTTCAGTAGCTTCTCTTTTGATATAAGGAGGAAGTGGAGTATTACCCGCAGCCGAAATAATATCTACAAATTTCAGATCAGCATTTTCCCATTCAAACTTTACATACCTTTTGGTACGGTCTTCGTGACTCACCGTCAACTTCTCAATCTTCCCTTCTACCTCAACAGCAGCTTCAAGCTTTTGATCTTTCCAACGTTTGAAATTACCGATGGCACATTCCCAAACTGTGCCACTTTCTGCTAACATTGCAGCAGAAATATCTTTGGTAGGAGCTACTGGATTTAAAAGGAAAACTTCTATTTGAGCACCTGTTTCTTTTTTGAAATAAAGTCTAGCAGGTAAAACCTTTGTGTTATTAAAAAACAAAGTATAAGAATCATCGAATTCATTTACGATGTCTTTGAATATTTTATGCTCAATGTTTCCACCTTTGTAAAGCATCAACTTGGATTCATCTCTTGGTGAATGAGGATGCTTTGCAATTCTTTCTGTTGGCAGTTCATACTGGTATTCTGCCAGGTCGATTTGAGGTAATTTAATATCGTTTTCCATGCTTTCTATTTTTCAAGACTGCAAATGTCGGTATTTCATCCAAATGAACAAAACACTCTCGATTAATAGTTGATAATTCATTCGAAGTAGGAACTTTATGTTTTCATCTTTTGAGTATTCCGCATCCCCTCCTCATTAAAAATTACAATTTCATATCATAATCTGCTTAATTCTAACTACCTTTGCACCGTTTTGTGCGAAAACTGATCGTTAGTTTTCATTTTTGTCTAAAATTTTGTATCGAAATGAGTTTCTACAAATCTGTTGTCAGACCTTTCTTATTTAAGGTTGACCCTGAGAAAATCCACCATTTTACAGTTGGTTATTTAAAAACAGCCTTCTCATTACCTTTTGCAAAAAGCATTGCTAAAGGAATGTATAAAGTCAATGATACTCGACTTGAAAGAGAAGTTTTCGGTATTAAATTCCCATCTCCAGTAGGTTTAGCAGCAGGTTTTGATAAGGATGCAAAGTTAATTGATGAGTTTGAATGTTTTGGTTTTGGTTTTATCGAAATTGGAACGTTGACTCCTGTAGGGCAACCTGGAAATGAAAAACCTAGAATTTTCAGACTTCCTCCTGATCAAGGTTTGATCAACAGAATGGGCTTTAACAACGAAGGTGTGGAAGCTGCTGTAGAACGTCTGAAAAATAGAAAATCAAAGGTGATTGTAGGTGGTAACATCGGAAAAAATAAAGTTACACCTAACGAAGAAGCTGTTGAAGACTACAAAAAAGGATTCCATGCTCTTTTTGATCATGTGGATTATTTCACAGTAAATATTTCTTCTCCGAATACACCTAACTTAAGAGCTTTACAAGATAAAGAGCCTTTAAAAGAATTATTAGGTACTTTGAAAGCCTTAAACGCTGAGAAGAGTAATCCTAAACCAATCCTTCTAAAAATTGCTCCCGATCTAACAAATGAGCAATTGGATGATATTCTCGAAGTAGTTCAAGCAACGAAAATTGATGGTGTGATTGCAACCAACACTACCATTAGTCGTGAAGGCTTAAGTACACCTAAGGAAAGAGTGGAAGCCATCGGCATGGGAGGATTAAGTGGTGTTCCTGTAAAGAATAGATCCACTGAGGTCATCAAATACCTTTATGAGAAATCAGGCAAAACACTTGATATTATTGGCGTGGGTGGTATTCACTCTGCTGAAGATGCTATTGAAAAACTAGAGGCAGGTGCCAAGCTTGTACAAGTATATACAGGCTTTATTTATGAAGGTCCTGCTATAGTCAAAAACATAAATAAGGCAGTAATTAAAAAACTTCAATAAATTTTTACATTTTTCGCAACCTTATTCACAGTTGTTCGTTAATACATGTAAAGAAAGATTGTTGTAGTTAATGAAATTGTCGAGGAGAGAGCACCAAAATATTTTGGTGCTTTCTTTTTATATCTACTTTCTAGGAATCAGACAATATAATCTTCTTATCCTCAGACCATTTCACTTTTTTTCTTTCAAATAATTCATTCAACGATTTTGTGAATCCTTCCAAATCAACAGGCAGCAAAGTGCTTTCAAGTTCATGCAGTGAATAGCTATCTTCTTTTAGGGCCTCTAATATATCTTCATCATAAGATTTTACATTCTTATTCCATTGATTATTTTTTTTCTTCTGAAGGCAATTATCACAGATTCCACAATTCTCCCCTTCATAATCTCCAAAGTATTCTCTTAAGGCAATACTTCTACATTTATCTTGATTCTCAATGAAATTAATCATTGATTTTGCTTTGGAGTAATCTTGATTTTTTCGTTGAGAAAGTAATTTTTTATTGAGTGGTAATTGGTTATGCAGGTATCTTGGTAAAATAAAAGTTACCTGTGGTCTATCTTTTTTAGGTTGATAATTGATCACTTCTAGTTTATGCAATTCATTCAACATCGAAGTCACCCTATCGAGAGGAATACCATTTTTAAAGGCTATGTCTCTCTCTTCAATTCTCACAAAACTATTAAAGAGATCTCCTCCATACATTCTCAACATTCCTTTCATCATCAACTCAAAATGCGGATGACGGATGAGGTATGCATAAAAATCTTCAGGAGTAGATTTGATCATTACTGTTGGATCATGAAACACACTTTCATTGAATAATAAAACCTCCTGTTCTTCCAATCTTTTTAATGCATAATAGGTTTCTGTTGGAGGAAGGTCATATTTTTTGATAAATGGTTTGATATAAAAATTAAAGGAAGTCATCTCACCGCTTCCTACAGCCAATCGATAATGGTTCCCTAAACATTGATACACTCGTCTCAGAAAATCAATAGAAGGATGCCTCTGCTCAACCCATTCTAATAGTTTTTTTCTTTGGTCATTACTTGCCAACAATACGGCATAAGCCTTCTCTCCATCTCTTCCTCCTCTCCCGGCTTCTTGATAGTACGCTTCTAAGCTTTCTGGAGCACCAACATTGACTACAACTCTTACATCTGGCTTGTCGATTCCCATTCCAAAAGCATTCGTGGAAACGATAATTCTGACTTGACCTTTAATCCATGCCGATTGCTTTAGTTCCCTCGTCTCAGTGGGTAATCCTGCATGATAAAAATCCGCTTTGATGTATTGATTGTTCAGCCACTCCGCATACTGCATAGCTTGCTTTCTGGTACGTACATACACTATACCCGAACCCTGTACTTTATTGAGTATATCCAATAATTTACGAAAAGGTTCATCTTGTTTGAAGATAGAGAAAGATAAATTAGGACGATCAAAACTACCTTTAAATACCGTATATTTTTGAAGGTTTAAATGTTCAATGATATCTTCTTGAGCTTTTGCAGTAGCTGTTGCCGTTAGAGCCATACAAGGAACCTCAGGGATGATTTTACGAACCTCTTTAATTTTTAAGTACTGAGGTCTAAAGTCAAAACCCCACTGAGAAATACAGTGTGCCTCATCCACCACCAAAAGTCCTACAGACATTCTTTTCAGACGCTCCAAAAACATAGGCGTCTTCAACCTTTCAGGAGAAACATATAGAAATTTAACGGCACCTTGCACCACATTTTCCAATAAGATATCAATCTCTCTGTTGTTCAATCCCGAATACAATGCCTTGGCTGGAATCCCTCTTCTAGTCAATTGTTCTACTTGATCCTTCATTAAAGCAATCAAAGGAGTGATCACAATACAGACTCCTTTTCTGGCAATACCCGGCACTTGGAAACAAATCGATTTTCCTCCTCCTGTAGGCAGAAGTGCTAACGTATCTTTTCCTTGATAAGCATTTTCAATTATATCACCTTGTAAGGGTCTGAATGCATCATATCCCCAAAACTTCTTCAATATTTGTAAGAATCCCTCTCTCATTTCGCTCAATTGACATATATTTTATCAGAAATCAAATATCAGAAATTTATTTTACGAATTTCTCTCTTATTTTTGCAAAAATTTAAAAGTGGGCTTTGGTCCGCCTTTCACTTTAATTCAACATCAGCAATAACCATGGAAAATACGATTGCAAAAAAAGTTGCTTCACTTTTATTGGAAATTAATGCCATCAAAATCCGTCCTAATGCACCATTCACTTGGGCTTCGGGTTGGAAATCTCCAATTTACTGTGACAACCGTTTGTCATTATCTCATCCTCATGCCAGAACTTATATCAAAAATGCACTTTGTGCAAAGATCCAAGAACAATTTGAAGATGCCGAAGCAATTGTAGGTGTTGCTACTGCGGGTATTCCTCAAGGTGCATTGATTGCTGATGCTTTAGGTCTTCCATTTGCCTATGTAAGATCAAAACCTAAAGGACACGGTATGACCAACATGATTGAAGGTGAATTAAAAGAAGGTGCTAAAGTAGTGGTTATCGAAGACCTAATCTCTACTGGTGGTAGTTCTTTGAAAGCATCTGAAGCTTTAAAAGAGGCAGGTATTGAAGTATTGGGTATGGCTGCTATTTTCACTTACGGGTTCGACCTATCAGTTGAAAACTTTGAAAATGCAGGTATTCCTTTAGTAACACTTTCTAACTACAATGCCATGTTGGAATTAGCACTTGAAAAAGATTACATCAAATCTGAAGATATTGAATCTCTTAAGTCTTGGAGATCTGCTCCATCTGAGTGGGGAAAATAATCTCAAAGATTTAATTAATTCCATAAAAAGCCTCGAAGAATGTGATATGATTCTCTTCGAGGCTTTTTTGTGGTTTTGAGGAATACCATTATTTCTGTACAATGTAAGAAGCACGATTTAATGATGTTTTTATGTAAAACCGTCTTAAATCATGCTTCTTTTGTAATAAAAAACCTCTTTTTTGTCCAAACTTCCTATACTTTACCTAATTTAGGGAACGAATTCAGTGTGATTTCTGTTTTTTTCTTACAATGTATTATGATATTGCATTTGGTGTGATTTCTCCGGATGATGAGCAAATTACTCCAACTAGAATTGATGAGCTTTTAGCTGAGGGATATTTCAGACATGCCCGTAATATGGCATCATACGAAATGATGTATTTTGAAGACCAAATGAATGGAGTGCTTCCACTCCGATGTGCCCTCACCCCCCAAATGTTTACCAAATCACAGCGAAAGAAAATCAATCAGACATTCAGGAAATTCAATGTAGAAATCACTCCTCTGAATATCACACCAAAGCATATACAACTTTACAAAGAGTATAGACTCAATCGTTTTGAGGAGGAAGACAAGTCTTTAATAGAATACTTTGGTGTTAATGCCTTAGATGAGTTAAGTTCTCTTCCGTATAACACATGGCAAGTCAGCTTTTGGAAAGAGAATCAATTGATAGCCGCCTCCTTTTTTGATGTAGGAGAAAAAGCAATTTCAAGCTTGATGGCTATTTATGATTATAATTTCAAAAAAGACGGATTAGGTTTTATTTCTATGCTTTTGGAGATGAACTGGGCGATTGAAAATAATCATGAATTCTATTATCCAGGCTACACCCTTGACCTTCCCTCATGTTTTGATTACAAATTAAGGTTACCAAACGTTGCATTTTACGATTGGGAAAGTAAATGGCACGATTGGGGAACTGTAGACCTTGAAGGTACTAAAAGGTTCAAAACTGTTCTTCACCTTGAAAGAATGGTAAATGAAGTCAATAAATCTTGCTTAGTGAAAGGACATACCACCGAAGAGCAACAATTCTTTGGAAGTCTTTGGCATAATATGTTTGATTATACTCAGGCTGTTGAAGCTCCAATTTATGGTTCTTATCCTATCGGTCAATACCATCAAATCACAGTTATTTATTTACCTGATGAAGGTACGTTCCTTACTAAACCTCATTTATTTGATTTAAAAAATGGTATTCCGGGTGAAATAAAAACCAATTCACCAAAAGATATTGCTGAGTTTATCAATGCGTATTTTGCCCATGTACAATTAATAGAAACTAGGATTAATCAAGCCATCGGTGATTTAGAACATATCATTGATATCAGCCAAATTAAGTTTGATGAAGTGGCCGTAATGGGTAATGCTTCAAGACACCCTAATTTCAAATGGGTTTCATGTAAAAAAGGGAATCAACAATGGATGATCATGCCTTTCTGGGATGAAGATCGTCAACAATATTTTTATCATCCACTCACTTTTAAATTTATGCAAAACAGGTGGGTTTCTCCTTTCGGATTATGTACGCCAGAAATGGCATTATTGAAAATAAGTCATTACATTCGCCAAAATGAAGAGTTTGACAATGATTACTTTTCAAATCAACATAATCACGAAGAAGACTAGATGAGCATACAAGACAATTTCAAATTTCTTGAACATGTAGCCGACTCTCAACAAAAAGTACAATCTTTTGAGAATTGGCAACAAATTAACTCACATACTATTATTACTATGGCAAGGAAATTTTTGGTGGAACATCAAATCTCCGTCCGAAAAATCCCTTTGAAAACCATTCATGCTTTTATCACAGATTCTGCTCTCGAATCGCTAAAAATACAACAACAACGTTGGGCAATACTTTTTGCTAATGCTGTCACTTTCAATAACCCCTGCCAACAACACCTCACACTTGTAAAAATCCTTAGAGATGCTTCTTTGGAAGAAGTAGAAATATTGCATTACCTCAAAAAGCATTCATTTATAGAGTTTGAAACCTCTAGAATTTGGGTACCTGTTTTAGGGATGGAACAATGGGCGATCCGTGAACTAGACTGTTCTGGAATTGATATCGAAATCATTCTTGAAAACCTCTTGATGAAACGATTAATCGAAATTTCGCCTTCTCATGAAGAAATGAGAATAGCACCTTTAGGTATGCATTTCATTATGGAGTGTGAAGTTCCTTTTGGTATAAAAAAGTAGCCTCATTATCATTTACAAACTTTGATACTCACTTGGTGACTTCCCGAATTTCTTTTTAAAGGCATAGGAAAACTTTGAAATAGATTTATAACCGTATTTTCTTGAGATCTCAGTGATTGTTTGGTTGTTGGCTGAAAGACTCATTTTAGCTTGTTCTAGCCTATAATTTTGATGGAAACGATGTATTGATGTTCCAAATACATTATTAAAATCTCTTCTCAACTTAGAAACAGAAAAGCCATATTGATCTGCAATTTCTTCTAATGAAGGGGGCATTTCGTAAGTACTCAAGATATCATCCTTAATTTTAAACAAAGCCTCTAAATCATTTTGATGTAGGGACTTCTCCTTTGTGATATTCCTATTTAAAATTCTTTCATAAAAAACACCTATGATTTCACTCGCCCTTGCTATAATAAGGGAATTTTCAACAGGAACAGGTTTATTTAATTTTTTGAGGTCAAAGAGTTCTTTTAATAGTAAATTGACTTCCAAGGGCATGTGATCGTAAATCATCCATGTCTTTTCAGTATTAAAAACATCCCCGAAATAATCTGAAAACATCAAGAAACTACTCGCCATCACTTCCGTTGAGGTTCTTACGCCCAACCATTGATGGGCTTGTCCTTTTCTCATCAACACATCAAAAGTCAAAGCGGTATCAAAAATGGCCATTCCTTCAGACAATTCTACTTTAGTTTCGCCCTTATGGTGTCCCCTCATGAGGTCACCTTGATAAGAAAAACGGAAGCATAAATGTCTATTATCACCATTATTGCCATAAATTGTCAACTTATGATCTTGATGAAAAGTAACCGTATTTAGTGTAATTTCAATACCGTCTGTCATTCTAAAATACCTGACATCCAAATCCATTAAATCATGAGAGAGTCGGTAATGTTGGTCTTTTATCTCTCCACCATACTTCTCTTGTAATTGAAGAATTAAATCATGGATACTTCCTTCTTGTAATTCTATATGGGGAATATTCATTTTTTTGTTTAATTATGAAAACCTACTACCAAAATTGGCAGTAGGTTTAGTGTATATGTACTAACGAATTTAATAAAAAAGACTATTACTTATCGAATTGCTTTTTCATTTCTTCTAAATCAGTCATGAACTTTTTCATTCTGAATGTTTCATAACCAAGGTTTGAAACATCGATCTGGAAGCCCATTTGGAATGGATAACCTTCAATAGTGCCTAAGAATTCCTTTACTTTTGAACCAGCAGGTACCATTACCCACATTTGATCCACTAACCAACGGAAATACATTTCAGACTCAAACTTTGCGGTTTCAAAAGGATCTGATCTTAAGTTTGATACTGTAGGCCACGGTGTACTTTGGCGTATAGCAGTCCTGAAGTTACCTTCTGATTGCGTAAATGAGATTTTCAAGTCATCGATTCTGATTGCATCAAATTTACCGTTTTGGGCAAAGTAATAGATCTCATGACGAGGTCCTTCTTCCTCTTTACCTTGGAAATAAGGCATGAAATTGTAACCATCTAAATGTACTCTCCATTCTTTTCCATTGGCCTCAAAGCCTTTCTTTGCATCAGCTACAACATCATCATAGCCTGCCGCAGCAGCTAAAGTTGGCAGCCAATCTTCATGAGACATGATGTCATTGATTTCTGAACCTGCTTCAATCACACCTGGCCATTTTACAACTTGTGGTACTCTCATACCTCCTTCGTATGTTGTACCTTTCTCTCCATGGAATGGTGAAGTACCACCGTCAGGCCATGTAAATTTCTCAGCTCCATTATCTGTAGAGTAAATCACAATAGTGTTGTCATCAATACCCAATTCATCCAAAAGATCCAATAAAGTACCAACTTGAAGATCGTGTTCAGCCATACCATCAGGGTATAGACCTTTTCCTGTTACACCAACAGATTCAGGTTTCAATCTTGTATGCAAGTGCATTCTTGAAGAGTTGAACCAAACAAAGAAAGGTTCATCCTTTTCAACTGCATTTTCGATAAACTTTACAGAAGCCGCTAAAAATTCATCATCTACCGTTTCCATACGCTTACGTGTTAATGGGCCTGTATCTGAAATTCTACCGTCAGCATAAGAGTGAATTACACCTCTTGGTCCCCATTTCTTTCTGAACTCAGGGTCTTTAGGATAAGACTCTGTTTCTGGCTCTTCCTCAGCATTTAAATGATATAAATTTCCGAAGAACTCATCAAATCCGTGATTGGTTGGAAGGTGTTTGTCTTGGTCTCCTAAGTGGTTTTTACCGAATTGACCTGTTGTATATCCTTTTTCTTTTAATACATCACCAATTGTTGGAGCCCAATCCGGAATACCATGATCAGTACCTGGCATACCGATCGTTAAAAGACCTGTACGGAAAGGATGTTGTCCTAATGCAAAAGCCGAACGGCCTGCAGTACATGACTGTTGAGCATATTGGTCAGTAAAAATTGCTCCTTCATTGGCAATTCTATCAATGTTTGGCGTTCTATAACCCATCATACCTCTGTTATAAGCAGAGATATTCCAGAACCCTATATCATCACCCCAAATCACTAAGATGTTAGGTTGCTTTTTGCTTGATTTTTTTTTCTGAGCAAAACCTCCGAAAGAAATCAAAGTTGCTAAAATAAGTAAGGAAATCTTTTTCATCTATTCTACAATTTGTAAACAAATACGTTATCAGTGTTCCTGATATGTGTTAGAATAAACGGTCCTAAATTTAGTTTGCTTTTACTTTTGTGTTCTTAGATTTTACCGAGGTGTTCTTTTGGTATACATCTACATTTCGTCCAAAGTGATGGATAACTATTGAATTATATTCTCTTTAAGAGAATAGGTGAACAAGATCAAGGTTCCCACAATATAAGCACATTGTAAACTATGCTTTCGTTAACTTTTAATCAACATTTCTACAAACATTTATAGGCTCTACTTTCAAGCTTCTTTCTTCTTCATTTTTCCATTGATGAAAAACGAAGCAAAAAATCTAGGCTTAGAAGTCAAAAGCTAAATTCCATTCATTTTACCAATTGAAAGGATAACTCGATCAAAACTTCATCGTTTTGAGATGCTCAAACAAGAAAATCATTTTTAACGGTTCAATTCATGAGATTCTTAACGCTTTTCCCTTCAAGGCCGAAGGAAGTACTACCTTACGAATTGAGCAGAAAGACCACTGGCGCGAATGTTAAGCGATAGCGGCATTCATGTCCTTCAGATCATCAGAAATCTCCTGATTTCTAAATATCATAAATACTCGAAAATTTAGTTTACAGCGTAATAAGTATAATAGGAATTATTAATTAGTAAAAATGAAAGTAGCTTCTTCCCTTTTTAGTGATTTCCCATCGATCCATATCATTGACGACAAGGTGATCAACGTAAGCCTCTTTCTTTAAGGCTTCCAGACTATTTTTAACGTCTTCTTCACAAAGGTTGGTATCTTCCATCAAACCTTCCACCTTTCTACGTTTTTGAGGAAGTTTATTTTTCATAGCTTCCAGCACTGAAAATTCATTGCCGCTTATCTCTTTCAAATCTGTCTTATCAAATTCTATAAACTTCTCTTCATAACCTTCGGTAACAATCTCTTCCACTCCTTCCTCTATACTATTGATCTTATTCTTCAATTGTTCCATTAAAACCTTATCTCCAATAGAAGTTATAAATCGTCTGGCAAAAATACTTGCAATTAGACACAAGCCAATCAATTCTAAAAACTCTTCTGTAGTGGCTGTTTCGGGTACAAAATTGAAGGAGGTGAATTTTAAAAATAAGGGAATCATTAAGGAAGCTCCCACTCCAAGGAATAGGCATTGTAATAAAGTCTGCTGTTTATCTTCCTGACTTGGAAACTCATGAAAGTAATTAATCACTCCTCCTATTAATCCTACAATGACCAATATCAAGATGGTATAAAAAAGGCCTGAACCGAAAAAAAATTGCTGAAGAGCAGGGGGATGACTGTGCATAATATTATTGATTTTATTGTTGCTTTAGTTTCTTTTTTAAAAATAACAATTTGGTTTTGACTTTTTAAAATAAGGTCTGCGTATAATTTATTTTTTTATAAAATTCCTCAATTTTCATTTCTATTAAGGCACTCTTTGCATCAGTACACCCCATTTCAAAAGCCTTTGTGAGAAAAGATTCACTGGACTCAAAATCTTCCTGTAAATGCTTAATATAGCCCATAAGAGTATAAATTGAACGTATATTAGAATCTAAATTAACTACACTGTTTAACTCGGTTAAAGCACTATCATATTCCTGTTTTGCTGTATAATGAAACCCTTTCAATAAAAATGGCTGAATAACCATAATATTTTCAATCTTATTGATTATCTCAAGAAATCTATTCTGATTTGTCTCTTGAACAAGATTTTCAATCCAAAACTCTTTATTAAACTGCTCTTCTCCTTTTAGGTTTTTCATTAGTTTAATCCATTTTAAGCTATTGGTGGTTATTAAATCTTTATACAACTCCTCGGCTTTGTTAAATTTATTATCATGAAATAAACAAAACGACCTTATTAACTTAGCCATAGGATAATTTGGGTTTAGCTCAATACTTCTATTTATACTATTTAGAGCTTTACCGTATTTTTCTAATTTCAATAAGGTTCTTGATAAATGATAGAGTGCTAAACTGTTATCTTTTTGCAGGGATAAAGAATGAAGAAAATCGCTTTCTGCTTTTATGTAGTTTTTATCAAAGTAATGTATTATTCCTCTAGCTAGAAAATATTCTGCTTTTGAGGCATCAATTTTAAGGCATGATTCTATGTACTGAAGAGCTTTAACTCTATTATTACAATGCAAATGAAAGTTATATGCATTGTAATAGATTTCAGGCTTCTCTTTCTCAAAAGGCAAATCGTATTTATGTATTAGACTTATAGCTTCTTCAAGTAATTGGCGAGAATCTATAATATCTCCTTTTTTTAAATTGATAGCGTTAAGATACATTACATGAAACTTCAAGATGTAATACACTCTCTTCACTATTCGCAATGGGTTCTTCATTCTTAAAAAAAATTTGTGCAACGAAATATTTATCAAATATAAATCCAATTGAGAAATTAATTTCAACGCAAACAATATTGGTCGCTTTTTCTCTATCTTCCGATAAAGACAATTTTCGCTTAACATTCGCACAAGTAGAACTCTAACTCTCTGTACCTAATATACTTAAAGCTATAACAAGTTGAATCTTAATTCAACTACTACTTAGGTTTGACCTTTTATCAAAAACAAAAAACACTAGCCTGAAACAAGCTAGCGTTTATACATGTTATTGTCCTATTTTACAGTTTTAAAATTCTTTTGGTTGTACTCCTAGTTTTAATGTAGTACATCCCATGTTCTAGGTTAGAAAAATCTAAAACCGAGAAATAATCATTTTGTTTGATGAATGGCACCTTAAAAGTCATTTCTTGCCCCATTGCATTATAAACTCTTAGTTGACTTCTCTCAGCTACGGAAGCTTCAACTTTTATTTCAGTAATGACAGGGTTTGGGTAAACTTTTATATCTACTTCCAAATCATCGAAAACTACCACTCTTACGATGTCACTGTATTCAAATTTTCCATCAAAATCAGTTTGTTTTAATCGATAGAAAGAGGTCCCTTGGTAAGGATTATGATCCATCATCGAATATCTTAAGGTAACAGAGGAGTTACCTGCGCCATCAATTGTTCCGAGGGTCTCCCAATCTTGTCCAGTCTTTGAACGGTACACCGTAAAATAATCGTTATTGATTTCTGTAGAAGTTTCCCATTCCAAATAAACTTCCCCACTCGATGCTACTTCTGCTTCAAAGTAATTTAATACAATCGGTAAATCGTCTAAGTTCTGCACTGTACCAATCGTAAATCGAGCATGGTCGGTAATTACTCCTACTGCATTAAATTGGAAAATGCCATTTTCTACTTCAATCGCACCATCAATACTTGTAGCATTCTCAAATGAACCATCATTATCTGTGTCAACTAAAAGTCTTAGGCTTTCAACATCTAAAGCTTCTAGTTCAGGAAGTTCAAACTGAAGATCCACATTTCCTACATCAATAGACCTCTTGATAATGTCAACCTCACTTACTCTCCATACCCTTTCTATTCTAGCGTGTAAATCAGTAGGTTTATCAAAGTTTTTATTCATTTCGAGACCTCCATTATCGTGCCCCCAAAACATAAATTTATTGTTACTTAAATTGGTAGGATTGGAGATCGTAACAATACCCGAACCTCTTGCACTGCTATTGACATCTGAAAGAAGTTGTCCTATTCCAGCTACATCATGATCATAGTTTCCATTTAACGGTGTATCATGCTCGTATAAATCAAAGAATGATGAAATCTCAATGTCGTATTTAGCAGAAAGGTAGTTATGGACAAAATAAAGATTGAATGCACTTACTTCCTCATAGACAATAACTTCCGCTATATCTCCATGAAAGGTATTATCATTGTGCCCAAGACCAATTGTACCTATTGTAAAATTAGAAGAGGCCACCCCACTTGAAAAAGCAGTAAATGTTGTTTCTACTCCCCCATTCTTAAAAACATAAGAAAGTGAGGAACTGCTATTTTGAAAAGCCACTGAAGTAATCACGGGTTTATTTTCTGGGAAAATATCTCCCACACCTATTAATGTTCCAGCACCTGTTCCAACCACATTACTATAGTAACCACCATTATCCATGATATAGCGTCCACCATTCACCTTTTTATCACCCCATACACCACCCGGAGTAGCACTTGTAGGTTTGTAAACAGCAATAATTGTTATGTTTGGATGAAGACCATTATTTATAGACAGATCTGTCGCGATCTGATCATACTTTTTATTACCTGATCTAACACCATCAAAAGTTATTGCATCGTAGCCATTGATTGAAGAAGGGTTGATTTTAATTCCTCCTGTAATGGTATTTTTTACCGAGTTACCCGATAAATCCTCAATTGAAATAATTTTATTTTCGCTTATTATTCCTACACTCGCATTTAACCAATATTTCAAGTTAGAGGAACCGTCTGCAGAACCTATACCGCCTGGTCCTGTTTGAGTATAAGCCACTTGTAATGAACACACTACTGCTAATAAAAATAGTACAGCTTTCATCATAGTAAAACAATAAAAGTAACAAGACATCAATATTTCGGAGTGCATTAAAATACAGTAATTGTCTTCGTGTAGATTGTAATTTTTTATCGAAATACAATATTTTTATTTCAATTCTCTTTTGACTTCTATTAATGCCATAGATCAAATACTATTTTTATCATTTTTGGTTGATTGTCTTTACGTTTATTCGCTAAAACTTTTTAGCAAAAAAAGAGATTACCCTTTTTTAGGATAATCTCCAAAGTTGTCTTATTGTAAGAATGAAGTCTACCTTTAGTATATTACACTATATACTTCCTATTGATAACTTTAAGGGTCAATGGAATCGCTAACATTAGTCTACAGAGTAATACGCTCTATTCATTAGATATCTCCCAATTGAGGTCTCACTACAAGGTCTTCTACTACCGCACTGTCAGAAAGTTTGTAAGCTGACATCACTAGATCTGCAATATCTTCTGATTTCATAAAGCGGTCTTCAGGAAGGTCTACCCCTGCCCAGCTATTCGTATAAGTAGCACCAGGCATTACAGAAGTTACTTTTACATTATGAGGCTTCATTTCTTCTCTCAAACACTTCGAAAACCCTAACATGGCATGTTTTGAGATAGAGTAAGAACCCCCATTGGCATAAGCCATAAAAGAAGCTACTGAGGCAATGTTGAAGATATATCCTTTCTTATTATCTATCATTGTTTTGATCAACCCTCTTGTGATATAATAAGTAGAGTACATATTGGTTTGCATCATCATTTCAAATGCCCCTTCATCTTCATCATGAATTGAGCCCGGTACAAATACACCTGCATTATTGACTAATACTTCTATATCTTCTGATTGTGCATTTACAAAGTCAACAAAAGCTTTACAGTCTTCTTTTTTGGAAACATCTGCAGAAAATGTTGCCACTTTAACATTGTATTCATTTTCTACTGCTTCCTTTAAAGCTGACAAGTCTTCTTTGTTTCTAGCACATACTACTATATTTTTTCCTTCTTGAGCAAATTTCTCAATGATTGCTCTACCAATACCTTTTGTCCCTCCGGTTACAACGATCATAATAATCTGATTTTAAATACTTTCTATTTGTATAAGTTCCAACTTTTAACATAACAAGTCAAAACATGTCATGTCAAGTGGTCTATATTTCTTAATTTTGATTATCGAAACTAAATGAAAAAACTTATTTTACCTAATACAATGAATCGCCTAATTTTATTTTCAATTTTTAGCCTACTATGTTCGGGTGCTTTTGCCCAAGAAACATCAATTGCAAACTCTGAATCGTACAAAAACTTCAGAACTAAAGCACAAACAAATATCATATCTCTTTTTGATGGGACCTCAGAAAAAGCAATGAGCCGTATTGGTGACCTTTCTGTACTCAGTTTGAACAAACAAGACCGAAAACAGGAGTCCAACATCAAAACTATCGTTTCGCAAATGCAAAACCTTCTCAATGCTGAGGGTGAACAAGACTTTAAAAATATCAAATTCCATGGTGCTCAAAAATCAATATGTGATGGCGTTGAAACCGTGGAACTTATCAAGAATAACAGCTTCAAAATAGAAAACTTTGTTGCCTCATATCTTAACAAATATTTCAAATAAATTGACTTTATACACCCTAGAAGGTGTTTCAAAGTCACTGTTAATATGTGTTATCAGTTGATTAAAATTATATAACTATAACACTTTTTTCTCCTTACTTTGTAATGTAATTCAAGATCATGGGAGAAGAAGTATTTTTTAGTAGATGGACCAGAAAAGGCTATGCCGTTTTTAACTCTTTGAAAAAAGAGATCAGAATTGGTATGCTTGATATTCAACTTCATTTTCACTTCCCTCAAATTATAAAAGAAAGTCATTGTATTAGTGCTTTAATTATGATGAATGAGGATGAAGAATGCCAGAAAGCTGCTTCAATCACTGCTCCTGATTTGAATTCAATATTAGTTTTCAATGAAGCTTTTGTGAACAAAACTCCCAATTTGGGACCTTTGACAAGAGTCTTCTATTATTTTAATACAACAAAGCACTGATTTTTAGATTTAATAATCTAAATATCAGTGCTTTTTCTATTTTTAAGCATGAAAAAACACTACTCAAAGTTAATTGCATTCTTACTTTTCTATTCAATTGGAACCTTAGTCTGGGCTCAAAAAAAAGTTGAAGAAGACAGCACTAAGATTTCATCTTACTATTTAGAAGAAGTATCCGTAAACTCAGGACGTGTACCTCAAGTTTACTCTGAACAAGCTAGAATTATCACTTATATCGGTTCAGAAGACATCCAAAAAATGCCAGCTCAAAGTTTTGATCAGGTTCTAAAATATATTGCTTCAGTCGATTTAAAATCGAGAGGACCAATGGATGTACAAGGTGATGTCATTATCCGTGGTGGTACCTTTGATCAATCATTGATTTTATTGAACGGTGTCAATATGAATAACCCTCAGACAGGTCACCTTAATCTATTTTTACCTGTCGATATGGAAGCTGTAAATGCTATTGAAGTTTTGGAAGGTCCTGCCTCTAGAGTATTTGGTGCCAACGCCTTTACTGGAGCCATCAACGTTCAGACAAAGCCTTTGGATAAAAATAATATCTACGCCCATGTAATGCATGGAGATTACAACCTTCAAAAGTATGTTGGTAAGGTCAACCTGGCCACTGATAAAACGAGACATTTAATTACTGCTTCCTACAACAAAAGTGATGGATATACTAAAAACACGGCATTCGATCATGTCAACGCCTATTATCATGGTAGCTATGATGTAAAAGGAGGTACTTTTGATTTAACAGCCGGTTTTACTGAGAAAGACTATGATGCAAATGGGTTTTACGGTAACTCTGACACACAACATGAAAGAACTCGATTGATGCATGGTTCATTAAGATATACCAATGAAGGAAAGATTAAAGTGACTCCTATGATCTACTGGAATAAGACCTTTGATCATTATGAATGGTGGAAAGATAATCCAGTGGCAGACAATCACCATCAAGTCGATGCCGCAGGCTTTAACATCAACACAATTATTCCTTCGGTGTTAGGTAAAACTTCAGTGGGATTTGATGTAAGATATGAAGGTATACTAAGTACAAGTTTAGGAACAGATATCACTCCTATTAAAGTACCTTATGAAGATGATATTTTCTATAAAAAAGGAGCTGAAAGATTCAACTACAGTCTTTTTGTAGAGCACAATGTATTCTTTAAAAAGTTTACCGCATCGGCTGGTATTATGTTGAACTACAACACTCAAGTTGCCACTTCTCCTTCAAACAATGGATTCAATGTCTTCCCAGGTATTGACGTTTCATACGAAATCAATAAATCATTGAGATTGTTCACTACGCTTAATACTTCAATGCGTCTTCCTACTTATACTGACTTGTACTATGCGGGCCGTAATAATATTGGAAACCCAGACCTTAAAGAAGAAAAGGCAATGACACTTGAAATAGGTGCTAAGTATGAAAAAAATGGTATCAATGCTAGTATTTCAGGCTTTAGAAGATGGGGTGAAGATATCATTGATTGGGTAAAAGTAGATACAACTGATGACGGTAAAGACATCTTCCAACCTCAAAACTACAACAGTTTAATAATGAGTGGTATTTCACTTAATGCCTCATTCGACTTTAGACGTATTCTTCATCCTGAAGCATTTTTGCATGCTGTACATTTTTCTGCGGCTTACCTTACTTCTGACAAAAGTGATGAGGATTTAGGTTCTCAATACGTATTGGATTATTTGAATCGTAAAGAAACTATTGGAGTAACACATTCATTATTTGTAAAAGGACTGACTGCTAACTGGCAATTTATTCATCAGGATAGAAATGGTGGATACAATGATTACGAGTTAGGCGAAGTCAAATATGAACCTTTCTACACAATGGATCTTAAAGTAAATTACTACAGAAATAAATTTAATTTTTATGTAGAAGCTTCCAACCTATTTGATGTAGAGTATCATGATATTGGTAATATCCCAATGCCAGGTAGATGGTTCAGAGGTGGTATTAAAATGGATTTGGATTTTTAGTATCAACCTTTTAAAGTATTAATGAAGAGTCACATCACTAAGTATTTAGGGTGTGACTTTTTTTATTTTAAAAATCACAAAAGATTACAATTTGTTGGATCGCTTCTTTTATCAGTTTAGACAACTTGACTTTTCTGAATAGATCGGGCCAATATCGATGTCAGAATTAGATGATGTGACTTAATAGCAATAAAAAAACGCCTCGGCAATACCAAGGCGTTTATTATTTTTCGCTCAAAATAATTAAAAGCTTTACTTTTAATTAAAAGTCTTTATGACAATATATGTCGTAACATATTTGTTTTTTGCTATTTCTATAATTTAGAATATTGTTACGTAAAAGTAGAGACTCTAGGCAAAGGAGTCAATACCCATAAAGAGGTATTTTTCACAAAAATTCACCTTATAATCCTTTAATTTTCCATGCTGAAGCCGAATGATCGTCTGAAACTGAAATTACAGTGTCTTCTCCGACCCAAGAAAGACGATTGACAGAAGTGCCATGACCTGCATGTCTCGCCTTATCTACAACTTTAAGTAATCTCCAATCTTCAGTTCTCCAGATTTTAACGGATTTATCTTTACTACAAGTTGCAAAGTATTTCCCGTCTTTTCTGAATACGACATCATTGATGGTATACATGTGTGCAACAATATCCTGTTGTGTTTCGACAAAGCCATCTAAATTCCACACCCTTAAATGTGCATCTCTACTCCCACTCACTAAAAATTGTTGGTCAGGTGTGACTGTAAGTGCAAATACACTATTGGAATGCCCTATCAATTCTCTTACCTCTGATAAGTTTTGCATAGTATACCCTTTAATGGTATGATCACTGCACCCTACCCAAACATTTTTCCTTTTCGTATCAACAGCTACAGAACGAATTGACTTTTCTGAGGCCTTCACTTTCTTTGTAATAGTCCAAGTGGGTAAATCAACAACATATAACCATCCATCACCAGTCCCCACAAACAACTCGTTTTCGAAACGTTCTATTCCAAATACAGCCTGATCTGTTAACTTCAATGATTTTAACTCTTTACCAGAAGAAATATCCAACAAGTGAATTCCATCACCGTTTTGGCCTACCACCAATAAATTTTCTTCCACTAAAGGACACATCGAATATACTGTATTGGGTACTTTGGCGATGAGTTTACCTTTATTAGGGTCATCCAAATGCCATTCTACCACAAATCCATCTGCACCAGCAGTATAAAATTTTCCTTTATCATCAAAGTGTACTACACTGTATAATCCATCTTTATGACCTCCAAATGTGGCCAATTTTTCTACTTCTAAAATCTGTCTCATCTTGAAATTTAATTGTAGTAAGTGCAATGTAAACTAAATTACTGTTAACTTTTAATCCATATTTCTACTAGATTTTATAGGGCCTACTTTCAAGCTTCCTTCTTCTTCATTTTTGTCTTGAAACAAAAACGAAGCAAAAAATTCAAGGCTTAGAAGTCAAAAGCTAAATTCCATTGCTCTCGCCTAAATGATTTTAAACTCGCTAAAGCTCAAACAAGAAAATCATTTTTAACGGCTCAATTCATGAAATTCTTCACGCTTTTCCCTTCAAGGCCGAGGGAAGAAGTACCAAACGAATTGGGTAGAGAGTCCACTAGCGCGAAGCTAATATTAAGCGTTAGCGTCATTCGTGTCCTACAGATCAGCAGAAATCTCCTGATTTCTAAATACCATTAATCTTCGAAAACTTAGTTTACATCGTAGTAAGTTCCATTACAAAATTAAACACACTCTATCGAAATGTACCTTCTTTTTGCTCTGCTACTTAACAAATATCTTACTTTTTTGTTTCATTTATTCAATTCGCTTCCTATATCTTTGCGAAATGGGTATCATAAAACATGAACATCTTACAAAAAATATCTCCTATTTAGTATGGGCAATTGAGGAAAGTGAAGAAGAACTTTTAGCTTTTCTTGAAAACACAAATTGTAATTTTGAACATATTAAAAACCAAAAAGTAAGGTTGGAAAGTATAGCTGCAAGGGTTGCTTTACAGCATTTACTGGAAGACAGTCCGGTAGATTTTAAAGGGATTAAAAAAGAGGAAAGTGGGAAACCCTCATTAATTAATGATGAATATGGAATTTCTCTTTCTCATTCCAAAGGATATGCCGCTGCTATTATTGACCGCTCGCAAAAAAACATTGGGATTGATATCGAGAACATTCAACCCAAAGTCCTTCGCTTGATTCCAAGGTTTGCGAATGAAGAAGAGCTTGCTTTTGCCCAAAATAAAGAAGAAGACCCTACCAATGCTACTCAGATCTGGACAATCAAGGAAGCTATTTACAAGGCTTTTGGAAAGTTAAACATTGAATTTAAAAGCCAAATTAAAACGGTTTTTCAAAATTCAACTCCAAAAACGGCAATGATCAAGGCACAAAAAGGTGACTTTGTCGAATATAAACTTCAACTCGAAGAATTAGAGTCCATCAAAATTGCCATTGCTTATTTATGAGAAAAGAAATTTTCTTCCTTTAGACTTTGGCGCTTATACCAACGTCTCTCTAATCGCATCGCTTCTTTAGGGTCATGAAAAATATGGAAAGGGATGTCCAATTCTAATAACTCTTTCTTGATTTTCAACATCTCAATATCCTTTTTCCCTGAAGAAACATCACGAATCATAATACCCGAAATATTATCAGGAAATTTTTCTGCTATAAATTTGTAGGTGTATGGATCCCTCTGTCCACTATCACCAATCAACAAAAATTTGCTTTTCGGAAACTTATCGATCAAATAAGAAATTCTATCTATTTTATGTTGAGATTTTTCTAAACCAATACCAATTTTCTTTCGATTAGAAATAAAGTCTTTCCAATTTTTATGGTACCTCAAGTAGATAGGACCTTTGGGGAATTCTCTCGTTGTTAAAAATAGTTTGATGATCCAAAATAGATTCATTTCACTATTCGAAACATAAAAAAATGATGCACCCTGGGCTTTCATTTCATTATAAAACTTACTCATAGCTTTCACTTCTTTTCTCTTGAAAGCATGTCTCACTATTGTTTGAGGAATACGTTTTAAAAATGATGTAGCATGAGTAATCAATACGGTATCATCAATATCTGATATGACCATATATTTTCTTGATTCTGAAATCCTTTTGATCCCACCTTTTGAAATGCTAGGTAATTTAATTTTTTGGGTTAAACCTTTATCTAAATAAAATTTTAATGATGTATTTAGCTCCTTGTCCGTATAGTTTTTTTCTAATGTAAATTCTGATCTAAAATACCCATTTTCATCTAAACTAATCTCAAAAACTTCAGTTTCAATTTTTGCATAAATATGTGCTTGTGTAATGGGATTTTGGCTATACAACTTCCACAAACGAGATACATGTCTTCTAAAACCTTCAGGCTTTTTAGAAAGATCAAGTAGTCCTGTTTTAAAAATAAGTAGCTGCCCTTCTATAGAAAGGGTATTTTTATGCTCAAAACCAATTAAAGGCAGTAAAACCGTTGATTTACTCAAAATGAGATGAGATTAAAATGAAAAATGCTAAATACACCTTGAATCTAATCTTTTTTTGGTAAATGTGCATTATTTCAACCCTTAAAACAGGATAAAATATAAAAGGAAAAGTTAAGAGTAAGATCTTCAGCCTACTCTTAACTCGCATTATTATATTCATGGCATTTATAAATGTCTTGCACTACAAATTCACCACAAGCCCCTTAGGATAATTCTCTTCAGAAAGGGGGATACTTTGTTTTGTAACTTCCTGTTTTATGGGAATCTCTTTTGAATTTTGAGTAATAAAAAACTGAACAGAAATACTTAATAACACACCTATCACAATTGCAGCAGCGGCTTTATAGATAGGAATAGATTGCTCCAAAAACAGCACTTTTTTCTCTGATTTAAGTTCCAATGGAGGTATAGCCATCGAAATACCATCATTTACATTTTTGAATTCATGTACCATTTGATAATTCTCTTGGTACTCCTGTTGTGTCATAACCTTGAGTACCTCCTGTTTCTCCTCTAAAGTCAGTTCCTCAAAGCTTTTATGAGAAAAAAGTTCAAATAATCTATCTTCAAAATTTCCCATTGTATTCCGTTTTAAATTCCTTCATTTTAGATCTCATATTTTTCATGGCATAGAATAGTCTTGATTTCACTGTACCTTCACTACAATCCATTGTTTCTGCAATTTCTTGAATGCTCAAATTGTCCAAGTATTTTAATACAAACGTTTCTCTATGCAACTCGCTCAATGTATTTAATACTACATTCATTCTTTGGAGTTGATCTGCTTCATTGTTGGTATCAAAAACATCTTCCTCTATAGAAGGTTCTGTATTCTCCTCATTAGTATAGCGATCCAACTTCCTTTGTTCATTCAACCAATTATTTTTGGCTATCACATAAAGCCATACTTTAAAACTCTTCTTTGTATTGAAAACGTAAGACTTATGCAAAACTTTCAAAAAGGTACTTTGAGCAATATCTTTACCCAGTTCCATATTGCCAGACAGCCAACCAAGATATTTAGCCAGCATTACAAAGTATTTGTGATATAAAACTTCGAATGCTTTGGTGTTATTTCTATCTAAAAATTGAGTCATTAACTCTTCATCTGTCAAGTGATTCATTGGCTAGAGGGTTATTTATACCAAGACTCAATTTCAGCTTGTCTACCACTTTTCACCGCAATCTGATGCATCAGATGAGCATATTTCTCTGATTTTTCACTCTGCTCAATTGTACTAAAATGTTTTTTCAACTTGTTCATTCCTGGGATATAGGTTGCATTAAGGTACTTCTGAATGATAGCATCATGTGGATGATACTGAAAGTTGGTATTCAAATAATCAAGATTATATCTATTTTCAAAATTATCAATAGCCAATGATAAATTATCCAATGCTTCTTCACTGTATTGAAAAACTACTCCTGTCAAATACATATTCTCTTTGATTCCCATTTTCTCAAAAAGTTGTATATCAGTGCCGCAACCAAAATAGATTTGATAATCACTTTTAGACTCTTCAATGATATGACCTATGATAGCATTCTTAAACTCTGCCATATCCGAAAATTCATCCAATTCTTTAGTATACTTTTTAATCCCTAAATGCTGACATACTTTATCTCTATAGTTTTTATGATAACCCAATAACCATTCGTTGATAATCATTGCATTTTCCCCTACATTTTTCACCAATTGTAATACATGTCTTGGCAATGTATCCATATCACCATGAGAAAAAACAATCGACTTCCCTCTCGTTGATACCAATACATTATGATTCCAAAGGTAGGCTTGGTTAGAATACACGTTATTTTCATAGATTTTCAAGGCCACTTCTTTTGCATCATCCCATTCTTGATCGATAATATACCTTGTCAAAAGCCCCTCATAGGTTTCTATTCGGTTAGGATTAATAACGTATGCTTTTTTGAGGTAATTAAAGGACTTCTCTTTATCATCTGTATTGACGCTTTCCATCAAAAAGTACTCATATTTCTGACCAATATAAGATTTTGATTTATTGATGATAGGCTGAAGTTTTTTGAAAGTTATTGCTCTATCGTTGTTCCATGATTGCTCATCGCTTCTTTGGTAAAATGCACGCATTGCTTTGTAATAATTGTACCAAGCAGCAGCATTTTGAGGGTCTGAAGATGTTTTCGCCTCCCAAAGTTTGGATTGTTGCTCATAATATTCTCTTGTCTTTGTTTCCTTTGCAATACCAAGTATTTCTTGAGCTTCCTGAGCAAACGAAAGTGAGGAGATCAAAATGAAAGTGAAGAGTGCTATAAAATTCTTTTTCATGTGTAAAAAATTAATGTTGATTTGTCTTAGTACACATGGGAAAATGAAAGGTTCAATTGTTATAGAAAAATTATAAAAAAAACTGTAAAGTCTCCCTTACAGTTTTAATTTGCTATTCTGTGACAACCAGCCAAGGAATATTAAAATACCCTTTCAGGTAATAAACATTGACTGTGTTTCCAGATTCCATCTGTTCGTAAAATTCTTCCGAAACAGTGACAGTTTCTGGTTCTATTTGATCTCCCCATGGAGTCAACTCAAATTTATACGTTGTTGTTTTACCTGTATGGACGGTCTTTTGTATTATTTCAGCTTTATAATTGATCGCTTCACTCTCATCAAAATAACAATTCGTTGTAACGATGGCTCCTCCAGTATACATCAAAAAGAACAGTACAAGACCAAATAAAGCTCCAATATGCTTATTCTCTTTTAAATTAAATTCATTAGAAACTGCTAAACTAACACCTAATAATAGTAATGCTATGACTACGAATGGCACCCAAAAATTACTATAATCATAGATATTAAAATCAAAATAGGCCCTCCCCATCAATGCTATTGATGGTCCTAAAATAGCATAATAAATAGTCGGATAAGCACTCCCTTTTTGTTCATTAATTCTGATTAAACCTTTAAAGAAAGGAAGAATTGCAAATGCTATTAATGGGGTCAAAATTGAGAAAATAATACACAACTCGTACGGTTCTGAAACAAATAAGGTGTACACCGCAACTCCACCACCAAAAATATTAATTCCAGTAGCTACCTTCTTAGCCAAGCCTAGTTGTTCTTCTCTTTCTTCAACATTTCTTCCGAAGTCATCACTTGATAGAATCTCCTGTGTTTCAATTTCTTTGTTCAGCTCATCCAAATCTTTAAAATTAGAATAAAGCCACTCAAATATTTCTTGTCGTTTTTCAAGAGATTTTCCGAAACGGATTTTCTTATACGTTTTATCTTTTGGCTCGATGTAAGTGTATTTGTCATCAGATCTAAATCCCAAAACTTCTGAAATGGGAATATCACGATTGGACAAAAAGGAACGTTTACCGATACTCGTATTCGTAATAATTAGTTTACTTTTAGCCGTATCAATAATTCCCACTGTCATTAAAATGATCATAGGTACTGAGACCACTCCCAAAAACAACATTGCATCTTCATCAGGATGTAATATTCCATACCCTAATACAAATAAAAAAACAATGTTCATTAAAGTGGCTGTAACATAGATAAAAATAGCCCACCCTTTTGCTATTCTATATTCTCTCATAGTAATAAATGCTTTAAGTTTAGTTTGCGATAAAAGAAGTTCAAAAATAGTAGAAATTAGTAAAAAAACATCCCATCAAAGACATAATCTGTGATGGGATATTCATTATTTCCAAACCGAATGAATAATACACGCCGGTTTATTTGCTTTCATTATTGCTGAAATCACCTTGATGTCTCCATCATCGGTCACTTCATGTACGATTTTTACTTTCTCACTCAAAACAACTTCAGCGATGTAATTAATTTCTACCGCTTTCAGTATTTTCTTTTGAGTGATATCAGTCGTCAGACTATCCAACATCCATTCGAAATAACGGATATTATTGACATGGTTCACCGGATCCAAATCACTGTAAGATGCTTCTCTTTCTGAGGAGAAATCAACTTTTTCCACTCCTTTCAATTTCTTTGGAGGGCCGGAAGTCGTTAGATCACCTCTAACATGCACACAATCCTCAAATTCATGAATGGTCGTCGGGCGTCTTTTTTTCAAGTCCAACCCAAACCAGTTTGAAGAACCTTGAATCATCAATTTCCCTTCTTTGTCAAGAATTTTAAAATTCCTTTGTGAGGAAAATTTTTGAATGTCAAAAACCCAAGTTTCTATATTCAGTTGATCAGTCCATTTGGGCCAATGAAAAACTTCATATTTATAAGTTCCCAGTACCCAAGCTTTACCGACTTTCATCATCTCCCTTAATCCAAATTGCTTAGCGTTGGAATGATTACCGGCAGCTTCTTGGAAAAGCTCTGAAATAGCTGTAGGCTTTAGGGTATAATTAGGGCCGATTTGGTACGATTTCACAACCTGTTCTTCGTACCAAATCCCCTCAATTTCTTTATTCATCTTTATCAATGATTTCTACAGAGAAGGTACAACTGAATGTCTCTTCTTTTGGAAGTTTTTGATTCGCATACTTCTCTTTGAAGTTATGATTTTCATCTCTTAAATCTGCAACCCCATACCATGGTTCAATACACACAAAGTTGGCTCTTTTACCTACTGGAGTCCAAATACCCAATAAAGGCCAATCTTTAAAGGCTACTCTTAACTTTCTTGAATCATCATGACGACAAACAATATCTAATGATTCCGATTTAAAGTGATCAAAAATGATGGCATCATCTTTAAAAGTATCAAATTTTAAGTCTAAAGATTGTGCACCATTCAATGCATCTTCCTGAATGGCACCACTTCTCAAGCCATTGTCCAATAATAAACGTTGGAATTTTTCTTTTTCTGAAAACTCGATCGTATAATCTTCAAAAGAAGTATTCTTAATAAAATCGGTATTAAAGCCAGGGTGTGCACCCACTGAAAAATAGATTTCTTCTGTATCTAAATTATCTACTTGGTAGGTGATGGAAAGCTTATTTCTTTTGATCTCATAGATAGTTCTGAATACAAACTTATAAGGAAACTTTGTCATGGTGTCATGATCAAAACGCAATTCAAAAATGCAGCTTAATTCATCTTGCGTGACCACTTTGTGCTCCATATCTCTTGCAAATCCATGTTGAGGAAGTTTGTATTTCACATCGTCCACCTCATAGAATCCATCTTCTACTTGCCCAACAATTGGGAATAAAACTGGTGCATGCCTTCCCCATACCTCTTTGTCTGCTTGCCATAGGTATTCATGCTGGTGTTGTTTATGATAAATGGAATGTAATTCCGCTCCGTTCTTTGATATTTGTACTTGTAGTATAGCATTTTCTAAAGTGACGATCTTGCTCATATGTATTTCTATTTTGATGGGTATTTTAATAAAAAAATTCAAGCATTTAGTTGCAATGCTGAAGCAAAATAATAAAAATTATAGGAAGAAAAAGTGATCATTACTGATTTTATAAATCTTAGTTTTTAGATACAATTTTTGATTATTCAGAATCAATATTTTAAAGAATTTCACTTCTTAATATTCATATTTTGTAAACTAAGTTTTCTTAAACTTTCAGTCAATCTTTCAACAAGTATTTATAGCATCTACTCTCAAACTTCCTTCTTCTTCATTTTTGACTTAACACAAAAACGAAGCAACGAAATCAGGGCTTTGAACGTAAAAGCTAAATTCCCTTGCATTCGCCTCAAGTAGGAATCAATTCGGATTCACAATTAATGGCAACAAAAGTAGATCCACTGACAATGACATCAATCTTGGAGTTTTTCTCAGAAAACAATTAAATAGAAAATTACTTTTTCAATCTTAACACTATAAAACCAGGTCTCAGACTTTTAAAACAATAAAAATTAATAAAGACAACTTCCCGAAATTTATTGCGTTGTATAGAATAAAATTATTAATCAAAACCTTCAGAAAGATGACCATTAGTTTGCTACAATACATTTCTGATGTGAAAAATGAAATACAATTTTGGGAAAATGAAATTAATTTCTACCTCAATGAGATCAAGTTATTGCACATTAGATTAGACAGTTTATTGGAAAGAGATATCAATGACTATCAAGAAAATAAACTAAGAAACTTTAAAACTTTAAATTCAAATCTTAATTCAAATGCTCTAGAAATCATTCAAGAAATAGAGGAGTTTGATAATTCATTAATCGGGAAAGACAACGATAAAGAAATGAATGAGGAAACATTTGAAAAGTACCATTATTTCAAAGAAAAGTTAGACAATCTTACCAACGATTACATGGAATTTAAGGATGAGCTATTAAGGTTTACAATATCAACTTTTGCCTAAAAGATCCTTAGGTTATTTATTATTTAAAGATACAATTTCATCTTACTATTATTTAAGGGGATGAAAAAAGGGCTTCTGAAATTACGTTATCAGAAGCCCTTCCTTTATATATTGAGTTCTATTTCTTAAACTCCATTATGGTATTGAATTGCTCTTCTTTAGGTTCTGCTATCTTAAATGCCTTATTCTTATATTCCAAACTAGTTGCATTCATTCTAGCACTACTAATAGGCTGTTGATCGTAAGCTCCATTCTGGATTTTATAAAGAGCTTGATGCAACATTGGTTCGTTGATGTCTCCCCAATCGTACATCATATTATCTTCCACTGCAAAATCTACTGGAATACCATCAAAATAATTCCCTTCTCCATTTGCATTCAAAATTCTTAAAGAAATAATAGAGTATATATAAGCATCATTTTGTTCATTGGTAAATGCATAACTACCTACTGGCTTACCATAAGTGTTTTGTCCTAGTAATTGCACATCCATATAAGGCTTTAAACTATTGATCACCAACTCTGAAGATGATGCCGTTCCTCCTTCTCCAAAAATAAAGATTCTGCTCAAGTTTAAGTTAGATTCCAATAGCTCCACTTCCTGACTCAAATTACTGTCTTCTTGAAGTGAATTATGCTGGTATTTAAAAAGCTCTTTTCCATTCGCTGAACTTGGAAGCACAAATCCTGCAATTTGCCCTGCAATATTTACTCTACCACCACCATTATATCTAAGATCGAGAATCAATTCAGAAACTCCAGCACTTTTAAATTCAGCAAATGCATTAGCTAAAGCTTCCTCAGCAGTTTCAATAAAAGACTTAAACACCAAGTGTCCTACTTTTTTGCCGTTTGGTAATTCGATGACTTCTGAAAGTAAAACAGGCTTCACAATAAGCTCTTCTTTAGCAATTGTAATAGTAGTATCTCTTTCCGAACTTACTTGCACTTTTTGCCCGTTGATGTATTTCGTTACCGAAGGGATTGTAATCTGAAAAGTGTTTTCCACGCCTTTCAAGTTTTCACCCAATAAATTGCTAATTTCCTCTGAAGTGATATCACCTACAGTTTGGCCATTGATTTTATTGATACGAGTGCCTCTTGTCAAACCTGCTTCAAAAGCATTCGAGCCTGGATAAGAAAAACGGATGAATAAATCATCTGAAGTAGCATAATACAGATATATACCATGTACTCCTTCATTTCCATCTGTCAGTTGACCTGAACTGTAATAGGCTTCATATTCTGCTCTATCTTGTATCAAGCTCCACTTATCTTGTGGGTTTCTCAAAGCCACAAGCATCTCATCTTGAGAGCTATAATTCTCAATATCGATTGTTGGAAGTTCATCATTCCATAAATACCACTCCTTCATTAAGCCCTCAAGAAAAGCCATATCCGAGATTGGGGTAGAGCCAACAGGATCAGATGTTTTCTCACACCCAAAGAGAGCAATAATAATTGATAGCAGGATTGTTTTTTTCATTAAATTGGTCAACATATTCTGTTAATGTTTGTGTGTTTATACAAAAAATAGATGTTTTCTAACTTTTCTATTAATTTTTATAACATAGAAGTAATAAAGTTGTTACCTTAGCATCGAGAAAAAATTATTCTCTTTTAATTGATAACGGTTATGGGTGTAAAGTTACACTAATTAACCTAATTTTTGATAAAATTTTAACATAATTACGACCTAGATGGCAAAAGACTCGCACAGAACAAACCACCAAATCAGAGTCAAAGAAGTACGATTAGTGGGTGACAATGTAGAAAATGGAGTATACTCAAGAGACGAGGCATTCCGTAAAGCAGAAAGCTTAGGATTAGACTTAGTAGAGATCTCTCCGAACGCGAAACCCCCAGTTTGTAAAATCATAGATTACTCGAAGTTCAAATACGAACAAAAGAAGCGTGAAAAAGAATTAAAAGCTAAAGCTTCCAAAACGGTCGTAAAAGAAATTCGTTTTGGTCCTAACACCGACAAACACGATTTAGACTTCAAAACAAAGCACGCCATCAAATTCCTTGGTGAAGGGAATAAGGTGAAGGCTTATGTTCACTTCCATGGCCGTACTATTATCTATAAAGATAGAGGAAAGCAACTATTGAAAGACTTTGCAGAGAACATCAAAGAACATGGTAAAGTAGAAGGCGGAATGCGTGTAGAAGGAAGAAGAATGATCATGTTCATCTCTCCAAATGTCCCTAAAAAGTAAATATAAGTTATTGAAGCATTGAACTTACAATAATTATTTATACATTTGCATGCTTGAATTTATTCAGGCATGCATTTTTTTATGATTTTTCATAGAAAATGCAACTGAGATACCGAGGCGATTGGCTGCCGTAGGTAATCAGGTAATTAAATAAATGTTTCACCTTTAGGGTTCAGGCTCTAAATAACTGAAAGGTAAAATGCCAAAGGTTAAAACAAAATCTGGAGCGAAAAAACGTTTCAAGTTGTCAGGTACTGGCAAAATCAGAAGAAAGCACGCTTACAAGTCTCACATCTTAACGAAAAAGACTACTAAGCAAAAGCGTAACCTAACTTTAATGGGTGAGGTAGACAAGGCTGATACAGTAAACGTGAAGAAAATGCTTTGGTTATAATACCAAGCAGTCACATTTATCAAATCAACCAAATTGTATTACAAAACTTATTAAAATTAGAAAAAAATGCCTAGATCGGTCAACCACGTCGCGTCTCGCGCTAGAAGAAAGAACATCTTAAAATTCTCAAAAGGATATTATGGTGCTCGTAAAAACGTTTGGACAGTAGCAAAAAATGCCGTTGAAAAAGGATGGAGCTACGCTTACGTTGGTCGTAAACAAAAGAAAAGAAACTTCCGTGCTCTATGGATCCAGCGTATCAACGCTGCGACTCGTATGTACGGTGATATGTCTTACTCTGTATTCATGGGTAAAGTGAACAAGTCAGGTGTTGAATTGAACCGTAAAGTTCTTGCAGACCTTGCTATGAACCACCCTGAAGCATTCAAAGCAGTAATCGAGAAAGTAAAATAATTTACTTCTTGTAAGACTAAAGAAGACCTATAGCCGTCAGTGTTATAGGTCTTTTTTTTATATTGTAATTAAGTTTTTGAGGTGAAGCTCTAAAGGGTTCACTTTCAATGAAAAGAATATTTTTTCAACAACCAAGATTATTAAACTTCAGAAATGTAAAATGTATACTATGCCTACTTTTCTGAATCTTTATAAAATTACCTCCAAAATAATATGTTATCGATAAGTAATGTTTCCTTCTATTTCGGAAGTCGTACAATGTATAAAAATGCTTCCTTGACTGTTTATCCTAAAAACAGAATAGGTATAGTTGGGCATAATGGTGCGGGTAAAACAACGCTACTGAAGCTTATTAATGGTGATTTTGCTCCTGATGAAGGTCAAATCTCAATGCCTAAGGAGTGTACAATTGGTTTCTTAAATCAAGATCTATTGTCTTATCAAACGGAAGAATCGATTCTTCACGTAGCCATGGAGGCATTTGGTCCTGTTCTGAAAATACAGGAGCAGATTGATGAAATTCTTCATGAAATGGAAACTGATTATAAAGAGGAATTAGTTGAAAAATTAGCGGGTCTCCAAGAGAAGTTTGAATCGATGGAGGGCTACACTATAAAATCTAAAGCGGAAACTATTCTTGCTGGTTTAGGTTTTAAGGGTGAGGAAATGGAACAACCTCTCTACAGTTTTTCTGGTGGATGGAGAATGAGAGTGATGTTGGGTAAATTACTTTTGATGAAACCTGATGTTCTAATGCTTGATGAGCCTACCAACCACCTTGACCTCCCTTCTATTCAGTGGATTGAAAACTATCTTTCTACGTATGAAGGTGCTGTATTGATCGTTTCCCATGATAGAGAATTCTTGGATAGAGCTATCAATCAAACAGTGGAAGTTTCTTCGGGTAGATTGACTTCTTACCCAGGTAACTATTCATACTATCTTGAAGCAAAGAAAGAAAGAGCTGAACTTCAGAAAAACGCTTACGAAAATCAGCAACAAAAAATAAAAGAGACAGAACGCTTTATTGAGCGATTCAGATCCAAAGCGACAAAAGCCAAACAGGTGCAATCCAGAGTGAAAATGCTGGATAAAATGGAGATGATTGAAGATGTCAGAGATGACAACCCGGAAATCAATATGGATTTCAAGTTCACACAGCAACCGGGTAAAGTCATCAGCGAAATCAAAGATTTTGATAAAGCGTACGGCAATAAAGTCATTTTTAAAGGTGCTGACTTGACACTGATGAGAGGTGATAAAATCGCTTTAATTGGTGCCAATGGTAAAGGTAAATCTACTTTATTACGTTTGATCAGTGGTCGTGAAGGGGCTGACAGAGGAGAAAGAAAAGGTGGTCATAATGTGATTACTGCTTTCTACGCTCAGCATCAATTGGAAGACTTGAATGTAGAAAATGAAATCCTTGATGAATTGAAACAAGCCGGTTCTGAAAAGACAGAACAAGAATTGAGAAGTGTTTTAGGCTGTTTCTTATTCGGAGGTGATGAAATTTTCAAAAAAATCAAAGTTCTTTCGGGTGGAGAGAAATCAAGAGTAGCATTAGCAAAAACGCTGATTTCTGAGGCTAACTTCTTAATGCTTGACGAACCTACCAACCACTTGGATATTCCTTCTGTAAATATCCTTATCCAAGCTTTACAACAATATTTGGGTACTTACTTAGTCGTATCCCATGATAGACACTTTATCTCTAGAGTTGCCAATAAGATCTGGTACATCGAAAATGGTAAACTGAAAGAATACCCTGGTACTTATGCTGAATGGGTAGACTGGAAGAAGAAAATGGAGGAAGAGAATGCTTTACTAGCTCAATTGGATGCAGAAGAGCAACCAAAAGAGAAGAAAAGCAAGAAGAAGAAAATGACCAATAATGAGCTGAAAGAGTGGCAGAAACGCTATAAGAAAGCTAAGCAGGAAATGGAAAAGGCAGAAGAAAAAGTGATGGAGCTTGAAGAAAAGAAAGAAGAAATAGAATCTTCTTTAGCAGATCCTGAAGTTTTCGGAAATCCTGATAAATTAGCAGAAGTGAATGCTACTTATGCTCAAGTGAAGGAGGATTTAGAAGAAGTAACAGAGACTTGGGAAGAGTGGATCATGGAAGTGGACGAATTAGAAGAAATCAAGCCAGACTAAATACCCAATGAATCCTTACGATGTAGGTTATTATGAGACCGAAGACGGTCATTCTATATATTATGAACAAATTGGGCATCCTATGGGGATGCCTGTTTTGTATTTGCACGGAGGTCCGGGTGCTGGGTTAGACACTGACTATCATTTACTTCTCCCCTCTTTACAAAATATTAGACTTATCGGAATAGATCAAAGAGGTGCAGGAAAAAGCAAACCCTTAGGAAGTCTTAAAAACAACAGTATTGAATTTTTAGTCAAAGACCTTGAACAAATCAGGCAACATCTGCACATTTCTTCTTGGTATATTTTTGGCGGTAGCTGGGGCTCAACTTTAGCGTTAGCTTACTCCTATTTTCATCCTCAGCAAGTTAGAGGACTGAATTTATGGGGAATTTTCTTTGGCAATCAACAAGAGATCAATTGGCTGTATAAAGACACCGCTCCTGTTATGTATTCAGACATCTTTTCGAAGTTGTTTGACACTTCTCCCACCCATACTCCTCAAGCATTATTTTCTGATTTTGAAAAAAAGCTAAAAGTACCTGAACTTGTCAAACAATATGCTACAAAATGGCTGTTATGGGAAGCATTTACCGCAGAGCACCCTGACCCTGTTTTTGAAGACTTCAATCAATGGCAAGCCTCCCCTCAAGCAATTGCCTGTGCAAAAATTGAGAATCATTATTTCCTCAATGTCCCTTTATTAATCAATGGACAAGAAGTAGAGCACTCCTTTGAAAAGGTAGATTTTGATTTTCCTATCTATATCACCCACGGCAGAAATGATCTCGTCACACCAGCTGCGTCAGCGCTGAAGCTCAAAAGCTTATTTCCTCACTCAGAAATTAATATCATCAAAAATAGTGGTCACTCTTTGGGACATGAAGATTTAAAAGAAAGTATTTTATATTTTGGTGAAAGGCTTTTGGGATAAAGATCGAATGAATTAAAAACTCTATTAATTATATATTTTGAAATACAGCAATACATTCCTCAGAATTAGAATAAGTGAATGATTATTTCTGTATTATTTTTTAATTAATTGGATGAAAAGCTTTAAATTTGTTTACTACTAGTCCAATTGATTGACCTTTAATAATTCAAAAAATGACCACTCAACAAACTGATCTTCAAAATATAAAAAATGACATTTTGGATAATAGCACCAAAAACATGAATAAAACGTCAGTAAGTGAGGAGCTAATCATTGAATCAGCACCAAAGGAAATAAAGGATAACGCACATATTCTTGATGATTATTTTGATGCTGGCTATGCCTACAGTATCACTCAAGTTTTATTGAAGCATATTAATAGTGGCTATTTTAGAGTCAAGTTTGTTGGTTTTGACACGATTCCAGAAAGAAATAACCCTGATCACCCATTAATATATGCCAGTAATCACTCTGGTATGGCCTTCCCATGGGACGCGATTAGCTTTGTTTCAGGATTATTTGAGAAGAATAATTTTGAGATGAAAAATAGTGTAAGAGCTATCACTGCTCCTGCATTATCAAGAAGTCAATTCATGAACCCTTTTTTAATTAAAAACTTCTGGAAAAAACTAGGAGCTATTGATGCTACTTGGCTCAATTACGAAACGGCCATGCATTACAATGGCTCCAATATATTGGTCTACCCTGAAGGAGTACCTGGTATTGGAAAAGGTTTTAATAATAAATATACTTTACAGCGTTTGGCTACCTCTACGCTGAGAATGAGTATTAAATATAAGACGGATATTATTCCATTTGCCACTGTCAATGGAGAGTTTATCAACCCTTTCAGCTATAGTGTTTCTCTACTGAATGATTTCGTGCAAAAGCTCGGTATTCCATTTCTGCCTATTGGGTTTATGACAACATTAATTCCTATTCAACCTTGGTTATTTTATTTTGCATTCCCTGCCAACCTTACGTTTGTGAGAGGTAAAAGAATTAAACCTTATGAAATGCTTGACAATAGGAATATTGAGGATATTTCTGAAGAGGAAATTTTACAACTAAGTGAAACTATACATGATCAAATGCAAGTTGAATTACAGAAGGCAGTTGATCTCTATGGACAAAAGCCCTATGATTTATGGGATCTCTTAGAAATTAGTTTTAAGAATATTGGCAGAACGTTTAAGTTCTTCCCTGCACTTTGGCCTATCCTCTTCAATAAACATAAAGACGACTTTGTTAAAACAAAAGAAAAGGCTGCCTTGAATAATGGAGGAATTTACCCTCAAAAAATAGAAGAGCAATTAGAAGTTGTCCAACCTGTTGTTGATCATGATAAAGACATAGAAATCACCGTAGAAACGGTAGTAGACACACTGTTAGACAACCCTGGAATTGTACTTTTCTACACTCCAATTGCAGGATTACTACATCTTTTTTCTTCGAAATAAAAAAACTTAAATAAGAATAAAACAGCATTTGGAATATGATTTCAAGTGCTGTTTTTGTTTATTTATGCTTAGAAATGAAATCACAATAGAATGAATAAAAAAACAGTTCAAATACTTTTAGGTGTTTTAGTAGTACTTTTAATAGGTGGTGGAGCCTACTTTTATTTTCAAAGCGATTCGCCTGAAATGACCTTTATTAAGATAAAAAGATCAATTGACAATAAGGACTTACAGACGTTTAATGAATGTGTTGACGTTGATCAAGTAGTCAATAGTGTAATCGATCAATACTTAGAATATATGACCACAAAAAATAACGGAGAATTGGATATAGCAACAGGGCTGATTGCCTTTATGCGTCCCTCTATTATTGAAATGGTAAAACAAGAAATTAGAAACAGTATTGAGCAAGGGAAGATTGAAATCCCCACTGAAATGAGTATCAGTGCTGAAGTGTTAGGTCTAATGGCCATTGCGAATGGAGATGGTGCCAATTTCAAAGGCACAAAAGATAGAAAGATCTCTGAAAATCAAGCTGAAATCACTTTTGTTCTTCAACTTGATGGAGCTACAGAAACAAATGATGTACTCGTAAAATTTAGAAAAACACCTACCGGATGGCAAATTTATGATGTACTAAATCTTGGACCACTTGCTGAGACCTATGTAAAGACGCAGCAGCAATAATGCTAAAAATCAAATAAAAAAAGTGGGGATTGATGATTGGTCATTAATCCCCACTTTTTTTATCTTAAGACTGATGTATTTGATAGGGTTTGAACACCTTTTTATTCAAAACGTGAACTAACCACCAATTCTTTATTATTACCTTTCACCCAATCATAAAATCCTTCTCCAGATTTCACACCTAAGATTCCAGCTTCTACCATATTCACTAATAAAGGAGATGGAGCATATTTATCATCACCTAACCCATCTTGTAAAACCTTCATGATGGATAAGCAAACATCCAATCCGATAAAATCGGCTAATTGAAGTGGACCCATAGGGTGAGCCATTCCCAATTTCATGATGGTATCAATTTCACTCACACCTGCTACTCCGTTTTGTAGCGAGATTATTGCCTCATTAATCATTGGCATTAAAATTCTATTTGCCACAAAACCTGCATAATCATTAGCAGGAACTGGTACCTTATGGATCTTTTTGGAAACCGCTATGACTTGATCTGTTACCTCTTTTGAAGTTAAATAGCCATTGATCACTTCTACCAATTTCATCATAGGTACAGGATTCATAAAGTGCATACCGATGACTTGTTCAGGTCTTTTTGTGACAGCTCCAATTTTTGTAATGGAAATTGAAGATGTATTGGAAGCTAAAATTGCAGAAGGCTTAGTGAAACGATCTAGATCTCTAAAAATTTGAAGCTTAATTTCAACATTTTCTGTAGCTGCTTCTACCACTAGGTCAGCATCAGCAACACCCTCTTCTAATGAAGTAAAGGTTGTGAGGTTATTCAACGTTTGTATTTTCACCTCTTCTGTGATCTTTTCCTTTTTGATTAAGCGATCTAGATTCTTTGAAATAGTGGCAATCGCCTTGTCTAGTGCCTGTTCGTTAATGTCAACAAGTGAAACATCATACCCATTTTGAGCAAAAACATGGGCTATTCCGTTACCCATCGTTCCCGAACCGATTACTGAAATCTTGTTCATCAATTATTATTGTGTTTATTTATGTGTGTTGTCGCGTAGGAGATCTTTACATTCCATAAAAGAACGATCAGACTTTACCTACTATTATTGGTAAAATAACATCTAATTAAATGAAAAAATATTCATTTATAAAATGCTCAACAAATAAAAAGAAAACAATAATAAATATCCAGTTCTTTCATAGAATAACATTATAAATTATTATATGATATTGCGTTTTCATATATTTACAATTAGATTTTTTTACTGTTCATAACTTCAATATACAATCATCTATATGCAAACATCCAAAAAGCTGTTACATGTTACGTTGTGTGTATTATTACCTCTACTTAGTTTTGCTTTCTCGCCCTTAAAAAAAGGAGACCCAACATGGATTAGAAGAGAATATAGAGAGGCTTATTTCCCGAAAGATAAATTCTTAGTTGGATTTCAAGTCGCTGAGAATACAACAGTAGAACTCAAGGAAGAAAACCTGAAAAACTTAAAGCAGTTAGCACAAAATGAGCTTGCAGAAAGTGTATCTGTTCGAATTGAAAGTGTGAGTAAACTAGACATTGGCTCCGCGAGTGGTGCGTCTTACGAAAATTTCAAACAAAACAGTACTTCCTTTTCAAATGTAAGTCTTTCAGGGGTCAAAGTGGAAACACATTATGATGAGAAAAAATTGATTCTGTATGTTTTTGCTTATGTCAATATCAAAGAATTACTTCAAAGCAACAGGACTAGAATATCGACTTACATCGAAAAAATCAAAAGTACCAAACAGCAAGCTGAGAATAATATCAGTGCAGGAAATTCAGCCTTAGCAAAAAAAGCTTTAAGGCGTGTTTTACCTACATTCCGTGAAATTGAAGAGCTGTATTCTGTTTCCATCACTTTAGGCGATAAAGTTGGATTAGATTATGAAGAGTTTTTATTGCTAGAAACAGAGGTTTCTCAACTTATGGCTCAATTGAACAATAGAGAAATTGCATCTGTAAACGAATTAGCCAATGAGATCTCATCAACGCTTTCAGACCAAATCAAAGTTTCTAATCAAGGTTTATTATTAGAAAACTTTACATTTGAAGACACTAAAATGGGTAGTAAATTTTCAAGAAAACTCAATCAACTTCTTGAACTATCTTTGAGTGCTGAAGGAATGTTTAAAGTAACAAACTCTGAAAGCCCCTCTAACAAATATGTGATTACTGGTACGATATGGGAAAATGAAGGCCAACTTTCAGTCATTTCAATTTTAAGAGATATTGCGACCAAAAGTATTATTGGTAGTTCTGAAAGTAAAATCAGTATTGAAGCCTTAAACAACCTCTCTTACAAGCCTCAAAACCTACAGCAGGCCATGATGGTACAACAGCAATTCTCGAGTGATGTGATTGAGAATAGTGGTTTATCATTAGAGGTCATCACCAATAAAGGAAACAACAGTCCCATTTTCGCTATGGGAGATATCATGTCATTATACGTAAAAGCAAACCGACCTTGTAAAGTAAGGTTTATTTATCACATGGCAGATGGAACAAAAGTATTACTATTGGATAACTATACCATTGGTCAACATCAAGTAAATCAAATGGTAAAAGTAAGCCAAGAATTTCAATGCTATCCTCCTTTTGGAATTGAAACACTTCAAGCTTTTGCAAAAACAGGTGGAAACTTTGAACCTCTAAATACTACAAACCAACAAGGTTACGTTTTTATTAATGATGATATTGAAACAATCAATGCAAAAAATAGAAAAGTAATTATTGAAAATAGTGAAATAGAGGGAGCCAATGAAGTGGCATTTGCGGAAAAAAGGGTATTAATCACTACCCTACCAGCGAATTAATTCAAATAAGGCTTATAGATGTCATTCTATTTTTAACATTATTAATAAATTTGCATGATTGCTATTTAGATTTCATGCTAAGTGCACAACTATTACAACAACTTCTTTAACGTCTAGTATCAATTATGATCGATTCTATGCCATTATATAAGTATATAAAAAGCTATACTAAAGTTATATGGTTATCGCTTACATTACTTTTAGGTCTGAGTACTTTTTCTTTCGCTCAAGCTCAGAATAAAAAACAAATCAAATTACCAGACAATGTTAGTTCTCCAATGTATAGAGAGTATGCTCCTTCTTTGAATGCGGAAGGTAATATACTGATATTTCAAGCGAATAGAGGAGAGAATAGACAATGGGGTATTTACGAAACAATTACTAAAGACGAAGGTAAAACCTGGTCTGACCCTGTTGGGGTTGATAGTGTGAATAATTATGGTTCAGAAAACGATCTAATTGGTGGACCTTCCATCTCCTATGACGGTAATACATTATACTATTTTGCACACTTTGACGATGGTATTGGGGCTGAAGATATTTATTACTCTACAAGGATTGGGGACAAATGGAGTGCCCCTAAAAATATTGGTGCTCCGATCAACTCGAAATTTCATGAAAGTTTCCCATCCGTTACTGCAGACGGTCAACAAATGTATTTTATGAGAATGGACACCGTACAATCTGAAAATGGTTCCAATTGCTTTGAGATTATGGTTTCTCACAAACAAAGTGATGGTAAGTGGGGAGAACCTGAAGCTCTACCGGCTCCTATCAATATTGGTTGTGAAAAAGCACCAAGAATACTTTCAGACGGTAGAACGTTGATTTTTTCTTCCATTCGTGCAGGTGGTAAAGGTGATTATGATTTATGGATGAGTAAACTAGGCTTTAATGGCGAATGGTCAGAACCTATTAATATGCACTTTGTAAATACGAAAACGGCTGACCTTTATGCTTCAATTTCAGCATCTGGCGAGGACCTTTACTTCCTAAACAGAGGGGCTGTTGACCCAAAAGTATTAAAGAAGTTCCCCGAAGAGAAAGGACAAGAAGATATTTTCACGGTTTATATTCCGGAGGAATTCAAGCAATATAAAAGCAAAACTATCCAAGGTAGAATATTCGATATAGCCAACAATACTCCTGTTCAAGCTTCATTTATTGTAAGAGATCGTTCGACAACGGAAAAACTTTTTGAAATACCTGTAGCCGAAGATGGTCAATTTGCACTGGTGTTAACAGAAGGTATTGATTACGAAATCACGGTCAATAAAGAAGGCTACTCCACAACCATTTTCTCTGAAAACTTAATGAGTTTAGATCATTATGCAAGAGAAGAAAAAGACTTTGGATTGTTTAGTACTGCAACGCTTAATTTGGAGGTTTTTGATGCAGATATCATGCATAAAATTCCGGCTGATATTAAAGTAAAAAGTCTTACCACACAGCAATTCTTAAGTTCAGTTTCTTTTCAACAGGAAAATAAGACCTATCAATTAGCATTGCCTTTAAACGATAAGTATGAAGTTACGATTACGAAAGAAAACTTCAAACCTCAATCCTTCCAATTTGACCTAACAGGTTTCTTACTTTATCAGTCTTTTGAAAAATCAATTGAATTAAATCCTGTAAAAATCGAAATGGAATTCAATATTGAAGATGCTGTCACCGCACAAGGTCTTCAAGCTATGATTATTCTTCATAATACTGATACAGACGAAAGAATTGCTATCGCAGCAGAAAAAGGTGAAGATGGTAAGTATAAAGTAGAGGTAAGAGATGGAGCCAACTATCAAGTAGAAGTACGAAGTCCAAGAGGTTACTCTTTCTTCTCTTCAAAGTTAAAAGCCGGTACTAAGAAAAATTTTGATGTAGCACTTACCGAATTAAAACCGAATACAAAGCTACCTCTAAAAGACATCTTGTTTGAATCAAATTCATCTGAAATTATTGAAAGTAGTTACCGAGAGTTAAAACGTTTGGTAAAACTGATGAAGGATAATCCTAATATTACGGTTGAATTGGCAGCACATACAGATGATGTAGGAAGTGATCGATACAACATGAAATTGTCTGAAAATAGAGCAAAAAGTGTTGCTATGTACGTGATGCAATTTGGGATTCCAAAATCAAGACTAGTACCAAAGGGGTACGGTGAAACACAACCCGCAGTGGCCAATGATACTGAAGAAAATAAGGCTAAAAATAGAAGGGTTGAATTAATGGTTCTTTCTGTCAACAACTAAGATAATAAAGTAAGTAATGAAGACTTTTAGCAAAAATATATCGAAAGAAATTTCTTTACTCTTGATGCTGTTCCTTCTTGGTTGGCATAGCGTTGTATTTGCTCAACAAAAAGTAGAAGAAGACGAAGCAACAAAAGCAGAAAGAGAAAAATATGAGGATTTAGATTATAAAAAGTTTTTTCCTCTGTTCAAACCTACATTTGATTCAAGAATCAACGATTATACACTTCAAGACTTGAAAAAAGTCATAACGTATCAACCGTTAGAGTTGAACCCTGTTTTTCAAGTAAGTGATTATTACTTCCAACGCATCAATGACTTTGATGTGCTCAGAGAGTACCAAGCCATTCATTCTACTTGTGACTCCGCACTTCGATACATTGAGTTGTTTGAAGCTCGATTAGATGAAAAAGAAGTAAAGAAAAAAGGGAAACGTTATTATATGGAGTTTTTGAAATTCCCTGCTAATGACTCACTTCCGGATGAAAAAGTGAATATGAACCACATTCACAATGAATTGAAACGTAGAAAAGAGGTGTTAGCAGAACAAAAAGTAGAAGTAGATAGTATCTACCTCAATTTTAAGGCTAGTATTAATGAGTACTTGATTGCCAACGAGATTTTCAGAGATGTTTGTGGTACCTACCCTACCATCAAGGAATTGTATATCATGGCGGAGTATGATTCTCTTTTTGAAAAAATGGCTCCGATGAAAACGCATTACAAAAAGAGTCTTTTCTATTTTGAGCTTTACAAAAAGGCATTAGAAGTACACCCAATGGAAGGGTATACTACCACTTACAGTGTTCTTCCAATTGAGGACTACAGAATTCATGGGCTTACAAGAACAAGCTTCTTAACAGATGATATTCGTTTGTGGGATTACTCAAAATGGTATGATGAAGTATTACAATTCTACAAAGATGAAATCATCTCGATGCGCTCAATGGTGACTAGTTATGATGAAAAACTAGAAGCATTAGTACTTCAAAAACAAAATACAGCAACACCAAGCGAAGAACGTTTTTATTTGGACCTTTACACAGTAGGTAAAATCAAAAAATATGATCCTAATGCCTACCCTGTCAATATTTACGAGTACAAAGAACAAAAAATCAACCTTTTAAATCAGATTGCTTATTCTAAGGTGATCAACTCAGGACTAAAAGGAGATTTAAAATACATCAGGTCTCAGGCAGACGTTTGGACAGAAAGTGAAAAGGCGAAAGACCGAATCAACAGTATTCCAACAGACAAAGAAAGTGTTGGATATAAAAAACACGCCAAGTATTTCGAATCAAAATACAATGATAATCTACCTCTTTACATCTCAAATGAGAAGAGGTTTATCGATGAACAACAACAAAACGCGGAGAAGTTATTGAAAGAAATAATTGTCAATTACTTTTCTTCTACCCTAGCAGATTCTGCAGATTTCGTAACTTATGAAAAAGACTCTATAAGCTTAGAACCTATTCATGAAAGTAATGAATTTTTGGTACGAAGGATCAACACTTTGCATGTTCGCCCGAGTAAAGATGATCATAAGTTATTAATTGGTACCATAAAGGATGAAAAATCTTTAGAAGTCTTTGTGGCTGACCTAGACTCTGCTAATGAAATTACTTGGGTAACAAGATATCCATATAAGAAAGGTGAATATCAGGGATTACCGACTATTGATATTCCATATATCAACATAAAAGGTGGTTCATTGCACCTTATGGTCACTGTACAAGGGGTAAAAGTGGGAGAAAATCAGCTAACTTTAAACAATAAAGTTTTGATTCTTGAACAAAGATCAGGCAAATTGTTGAGAGAGATGTCTTTATTCAGCAATAAATACCCACGAGTATTCCAATACATGCAAGAGCAAAAAAGTTATTTAGTAGCCTATAAAGGCCGATCAAAAAACAATATTAATACTTACGACACTTTGAACATTCAAAACATCAAAGTGGATGGAGAAGTACTTTGGAACACCAACTTAATGATGCAAGGAATGGTCAATGAAATCATTGCTTTACCTAATGAGTATTTAGTGGTGGCCAATATTAACAAGCTCTCTAATTTAGATGGATCAAGAGTATTGACCGGTACACAAAGTAATTTTGGCTCATTTAATACAGGGATTCTGAAGCTAGACTATTATGGAACACCTATTAATGGTACTGTTCTTAGTTCAAGTGAATCCTATCAAACTATTTTTGCTCTTACCGATTATGACAATACACTAAACCTCATTGGGGTAAAGGGTGATTATAGAAATTATCAAGACTACAGTAAAAGTGAGATAATGCTTATCACACTAAAAATAAACAACCTAAAAGTGGTTGAAAAAAACATTCAATAATGGAAAGTAAAATTAAATTTTATCATCTACTTCTACTTTTCTCTTTTTGTGTTTTTAATGCAAAAGCACAAACCGTTGAACAAGTATGGGAAAAGCACATGAAGAATGCTCGTGAATGGTACGAACTTGACGAGTTTGGAAATGCTTTACAAGATTATATTAAGGCAAAAGAAACGTTACCGACTGATTCTGTTGCTTATTTAGAAGGAGCTTTAGCCGCAGCTTATGCCAACGACAATGCTTCTTTTGAAAAATTGAAAAGTGAGTTTAATTCGGTATTCAAATACACCTCTCCTACTTTCAATGAGTATTCTGAAATTATGTTCCAAGCCTCTTTAGGCGAAAATGTTTCGGAAGAACAGCTAAAAGAAGGACTGAGGAATTATCCTCATAATGCTGAAATGTATGGTGGCCCACTTCTTTCAATATATTTTGAACAAAATAAAATTGAAGAGGCCACTAAATTGTTGGAAGAATTAGTTCCGATAGCCGAAAATGCTGAATTTCCATATACGTTAGGGGTTATTTATCAGCAAAATGAAAAAATTGATGATGCCTTAGAAATGTATAATAAGGCTTTGGAAAAAGATCCAGATCATTTAGATGCCAACTACAATATTGGCACTATTTATTATAACAAGGCTGTAGGTGAAATCAATAGATTGAATCACTTGAGTTTGGAAGAATTTGAAAGTCAAAGTGCCGCTATGAACCAAGAAGCACTTGATTTATTAAAGAAGGCCAAACCTTTTATTGATAAAGCAGCTTCAGGTGACAAACATGCAACGGATGCATTTGAATTCCTGCAAACTACATTAGTCCTCATTGATCATATTCAAAATATGATGGAGACGATGGCCTCTGTAAAAACACAAGACAATAGTATTGTTTCTTTTAATGATAACGTGAGTCCTCAAGCAAGGGAGATCAATGTAGGAACACCTACAGTTGGTGCCATTGTTTCAACTCCATCTCTTGCTGCCACGACAACTCAACCCGAGAAAAGTAGTAACGAAAGAAATGTAGACATCACTGAAACTCCTCAAAAAGAAGATGCCTCAGTTCCTACAACTACACCTTCAGTGGCCACTCCAACAACGCCTGTTGTACCTACTCCTGCTGTAGCCGTTGCTAAAGAAAAGAAACCTGCTGAAAAGCTTTTACCGGCTGAATTAGTAATGTCTGACCTGCAATTTGTGTATGATGGTGGTGTAACAACGCTTTCAAAAGGTGGATCTGGCAAAATAAAACTTCGTGTAGACAACTGGGGAAAAGGAACTTCTTTCTCTCCTACAGTTAAACTTTTAGCTTCGATGTCTGTTCCTGGACTAAACTTCGACAGATCTGTAAAGCTAAAGAATATTGAGCCAGGTGATGGAATGGATGTAGAAATTGAAGTAAGCTACGCAAAACCCAATGCCGTTTCAAGAGGATTTAAAGCAATTAAGGCTCCTCAGAACAAGTTTAGAGTGATGGTGCAAGATTCCTTAAGAAACCGCTCTGACATGCAAGAATTCATGTTAAGCTTGGATCAATCTGGCGCTGATGATGCAGGTGCTGTTGTAGCCAAAACAGTACAAAAAGGTACAAACTACCTCGTATTAATTGCTTGTAACAACTATACGAGCTGGACGCCTTTAGCCAATGCAGTGAACGATGCTCAAAATTTCAAAAAAGTCTTATTGGAACATTATCATTATGATCAAGCCAATGTCTTTGAACTTTATAATGAGCAAGTGAATAAATCAGAAATCAACAAACTAGTCAGAGAACTAGCAACAAAAGTAGGTGAAGAAGACAAAGTACTAATTTACTACTCAGGACATGGCTACTATGATGAGTTTACAGAAGAAGGTTACTGGGTTCCGGTCAACGCTGCAATGACACAAGATGATATGTCTCAATACTTACCGAATGGAACGATCTTAAAATATATCAAAGCATTAAAAACAAAACATACTTTACTGATTTCAGATGCATGTTTCTCAGGTTCAATGTTCGCTAGTACCTCAAGAGGTATGATGTATGCTGACCGTGTTGAATCCTTTAAATCAAGATGGGGCTTATCTTCAGGTGGATTAACAGAAGTTTCTGATGGTAATGCAGGGGAACATAGTCCATTTAACCTTTATCTTACAAAATACCTTGTCAACAACCCCAATGAGAAATTAACGATCTCAAGCTTGGCACTTTATGTAAGACAATCTGTAATGAGTAACACCATGCAGGAACCTCAGGGAAAACCTTTAAAGAATGTTGGACATGAAGGTGGTGAATTTGTTTTCAACCTTAAAAACCCTCAATAGTCTAGTTCAGTTTTTCTATACATCTCAAGAGCACCTCAGATCATTAAAAATGGTTTGAGGTGCTTTTTTGTATTTTTTTAATCACTGGTAAGGATTATCATTAAAAAAAGAATATTTTTTATGAATTTTGTCAGACTAATTCGAACAGACAAAAACTTCATCAAAATATTACTTTTCGCAATGAATAAGAAAATCTACATTGACTTCCATTGTCATCCTTCCATGAAACCCTTCGGAAAAAGTTTCAATAATTCAGATACAAAAGGGAAAAATAGTCCTAATTTCAAAAAAAATAACAGCCTATTTCATAAGAAAAAAACGAATCCTATCAGTAAGCTATTCAACATTGTCACGACCATGACAAAATTTACGCAAACCGATTTACAGACGCTTGCCAAGGGTGATGTACACGTTATTTGTGCCGCTTTATATCCGGTAGAAAAAGGCTTTTTGATCAATAAGCTGAAGACTGGCCTCATCTCTGACGCCCTTTCCAATTTAGCGATGGGAATTGGTAAAAAACGTATTGATCATGTTCAGGAACATCGTGATTACTTTGCAGACCTTGAAATGGAATACGACTTCTACAAACAATTGGATAATCAAGTTGTGGATATTCGAGGTAAAAAGGTGAAGTACAAAATCGTTAGTAGTTATCATGAACTCGAAAATATGGAGACCACACCGGGATATACAAGCATTTATATTGTTTTATCCATGGAAGGAATGCATGCACTCAACACGGGGTTAGATTGGGAAGAAAGCAATTGTGACGAGCAAGAAGTACTTCGGAACTTGGAGACGATTAAAAACTGGGAACACCCGATCTTTTTTGTGACACTTGCCCATCATTTCTGGAACGAACTATGTGGGCAGGCGCCTTCCCTAAGTGGAATTGTGGGTTGGGCTACAGACCAAGAACATGGTTTGGATATAGGAATTACTCCTTTAGGTTATAAAGTCATCGATAAGTTGCTTGATAACTCCACTCAGAAACGAATGTTGATCGACCTGAAGCACATGAATCATAAGTCAAGATCGGCTTATTATAAACATCTTTCGACGCAATATGCATCAGAAAATATTCCTTTAATCGTAAGTCATGGTGCTCTAAATGGTCGACGAAACTTTGAGAATCCTGTACATGATCATGCTACAGGAAGTCAGTTTCTTGATGGTGAAATCAATTTCTATGATGATGAAATCATTAAAATAGTGGAAAGTGATGGAATATTCTGTTTTCAACTTGATGAAAGACGATTGATCGATGACCCCAAAAACATTAAAAAAGGTCTGACAAGGCATAAAATGAAATTTAATCAGTCACAACTTCTTTGGAGACAAATTCAACATTTTGTAGAGGTGTTACAAGCTAGAGGTTATACCAATGTATGGGATCATATGGCGATTGGTAGTGATTTTGATGGAGTCGTCAATCCATTAAATGGTTTCTGGACAGGAGAAGAATATGCTAGTCTTTCTGAGTATTTGGTAAAACACGCTTCTAGTTATCTACAATCTAACAATTGTCCTTTAAAAGGTAAAAACCGAATAACTCCAACAGAAGCTATTGACAAAATATTCCGTGCGAATGCTTTACGTTTTATGAAAAAGAATTTCAGTCAGAAAGTAGAGGGTGTAATGGTGTAGATAGAGTAATATTGTAAACTAAGTTTTTGTTAGCTTTCAACTCCTCTATTGAATAGTGAATTGTTATGCATTATGGTTCGTGAGGACGTTTTAATAAAACGCCCTTACAGTACTACATTTTAATAGATAATTTGTAAAACCTTTTTCATTTAATCTGTAATCATTTAGTAGTATCTAAATCGGCCTTGAAGGGAAAAGCGTGAAGAATTTCATGGATTGAGCCGTTAAAAATGATTTTGTTGTTTGAGCTTTAGCGAGTTTAAAATCATTTAGGCGAAAGAAATGGAATTTAGCTTTTGACTTCTAAGCCTTGACTTTTTTGCTTCGTTTTTGTGTTAAGACAAAAATGAAGAAGAAGGAAGCTTGAAAGTAGATACTATAAATGCTTGTAGAAAGAGCGAATAAAAGTTGATGATAATCTGGTTTACTGTATACCAAATTACATTGTAAACTAGATTATCCCACCTAAAGCTATTTTATCACTTTAATTTAAATGGAGTGATAAAATAGCTTGGATAAACGATATCCATTCATAATACCTAAAAACACTAAACCATTTATTTTCAGTAATTTAAAAAACAACATTAGATTTCACATTAATTTTTGTATATTCATATAACATTCTGAATAAGTAAAAAAAAGACCTGCAATTTATTTAGAAAACACACACAAATAGGATTATTGACCAGTGAAAATATTTGTGTGACTAACCCCGAAACAAAAAGTAGGTTTGCAATTATTGAAGCAACCCACTACTGATTATTCAAGAAACCTATTTCAACACCAAAAACTATTTATGAACAGTAAATTTTTCATTGACTTCCATTGTCACCCTGCTTTAAAACCACTTGGACAAAGCTTCAATGACAATAGAATTACTGGAAGAAACCATCAAAATTATAAAAAGAACAATAGTATATTTCACCAAATTAAACCCAATGTTTTTAAGAAAGTATTAAATCTTATTTCATCCTTAACGAAGTTTACCCAAACTGATTTAATGACTTTAGCAGAAGGTAACGTGCACATCATCAGTGCATCCATGTACCCTATTGAAAAAGGCTTTTTAATCAACCGTTTTAAGAAAGGCATCATCACCAATACCATAGGAAGTCTAGCCATGGGCGTTGGTAAAAGAAGAATAGGGTTTATTCAAGATCATGATAACTACTTTAAAGATCTTGAATTGGAATATGAGTTTTACAAGGAACTCGACAATAAGATTGTAACGGTGAGAAATAAAAAAGTGAGGTATAAAATTGTCAATCACTATCAAGAGATTGAAAAAGAAATTCACTTACAAAATGGTATTAAAACCATCTTTATTGTGCTCTCTATTGAAGGGTTACATTCCTTAAATACAGGTCTAAACGCCAAAAAAAGTAAATGTAATCCACTCGAAGTCAAAGCCAATGTAGACAAGATAAAAGCATGGGAACATAAAGTTTTGTACGCGACGGTAGCCCATCATTTTTGGAACGAACTCTGCGGGCATGCCACCTCTTTAAGAGGGATAGTAGATTGGATTACAAATCAAGATTATGGATTAGATAGAGGAATTACCACCTTAGGTTATGAGGTCATTGATAAGCTGCTTGACAACCAAAATGGGAATAGAATTTTGATTGATGTAAAACACATGAATATCAAATCTCGAAATGCTTATTATCAATATTTAGAATATAAATTTCCGGATGAGAATATTCCCATTATTGTTAGCCATGGTGCTTTAAATGGATTGAAAAGTCACAAAAGCCCTATCAATGCCATTCCTGTTGGGAGGTCTTTTATGGGAGGTGAAATCAATTTTTATGATGATGAAGTGGTCAAGATCGCCAAAAGCAAAGGGCTCTTTTGTTTCCAACTAGATGAACGAAGGCTCATAAAGGATATCAAAAATGTCCCTAAAAGTTTCACCAAAAGAGGAATGTTGAGAAACAGGTCGAGATTACTTTGGAATCAGATTCAACATTTTGTAGAAGTTTTAGATCGAGCATACCTTTCGAATATCTGGGATAATATGGCTATTGGAAGTGATTATGATGGTATTATTAACCCTCTTAATGGCTTTTGGACAGCGAAAGAGACAGAAAGTTTATATAGTAATCTGGTGACGCATGCAAAAAACTATTTTACTTCACCAACATGTCCTCTTCAACCTCAAAATAAGATTGCTCCTTCAGTTGCGATCGATAAGATTTTTCGCTTAAATGCTTTGCAATTTTTGGAGAAGAATTTAAGAAATACTACCCCCAAAAAACTTGTTCAATAAAAAAGAAAACCTCATCAAAACGAAGTATCGTTTCATGAGGTTTCTTTGGTTGTTTGAGTCCATGAACTCAAACGTATAGGCGAAAAGTAATTTACTCTGTCATTCCTGCTTCTGTAACGTAAGCAGTATATCTTGCTTTATAGTCATCAATAAATTTATCTATTGAAGCAAGTTGTCTTTTGTATTTGCCTTCTCCAAGCACCTTTAACTGTGCAGAATGTATTGCTACCTTTTTAAAATCTCTAGTGAATAAGGCTGCTGCTACTATATTAAAATGTAAACCTCCCGCTACTTTTGCATTAATCTTTGCTTTCTTATCTCCTGTATTTTTTTCTTCCAAAGATTTCTCCCAAACAGCAATTGCTAAATCCAAGTACTCTTTTGCTTTATTAAAATCTGATTCATTTTCCAATAAATGATAACCTAATATTGCATTGTTATACGCTTCGGCATGTTCTGGATAAATATTCTTTTTTTCCGCTCCCATAAACACTTTAATGCTTTTTTCCTTTACAACATAACCAAACAAATCGTTCAATAAATCATTGGCCTTGTTCATCGTCAGCATTAGCAACATATCTTCATTTTTACGAATGTCAGTTACTCTTTCTCTTAACCAAATTTCTTCCAACTGTACCGAATCTTTTTCTTCATCACGAATTACACGTGTAAAGTTATTAGAGTCATTGACAAAGCCATCGTATAAAATATTTCCGTCTTTAGTAGTTGCTGTTACTTTTACAGGGTTTTTAATCGTATACACATAACCATGATATACAGTATCATTTTCAACCACTAATTGACGATCAGTGTGTTCCATTCCAAGAAAAGTAAACTTAATAGTCGTTGCTGCACTTTCATCTACTGATATCCCTTTTAAAGAAATACGAGAATGTACTTGTGCTGAGCCATCTATCACTTTTGGATAAACAGGAGTTAGCGGGTAAGGTTGCTTTTTAACTAAAGTATCTGAAGGTCTACCATCACCCAATATGATATTAGACATGATTTTACTTCCTGTTGATGAAGAATCATAAGCTGCTTGTCTTCTTTTTAAATCGGCAAGATCCTCAGCATACTTTTTGTCAATATTAGCGACGATTGTTTCATAATCTTTTTTCATTTTAGCTACAGTCTCTTTATTTGATGATTCTGTAGTAAACTTGACTTTTCTTTCTGCTTTAGGAAAAGGTTTTGACGGGTATTGTAAATAACTGAATTTTACTTTCTCATTCTTTACTTTTTGAGCAAAACTAGAGATGTTTATTAGCAATAAGGAGAAAGCTAAAAGTAGGAAGTATTTCATAATTTTAGAGTAGTTGAGAGTGCGCAATATATTATTAAAAAAATAGTGGCTGAAGTTCACCCACTTCTTATTTAATTCATCAAAAAATTGAAAGTCGAAATTAACAAAGAAAAAACAATAATTAAAAATTGATAGTGGAGACTTAGTACATTGTAAACTAAATTATCGTCA
>NZ_JTAM01000009.1 GCF_000812565.1 Flammeovirga sp. OC4
TCCGTTTTGATGGGGTAACTATATAAAACCTCACTTTTAATCATCATTCTTTCTCTCACTCATTTTCTGTCAGATTCTTTTAAGGAGAGTCAGTTAAAATACACGAGAGTTCGGCAGGCCTACAAGGATAAAGAAAACAGTATGCTTACACTTCTTGAAAGTAAAACATTGGATAAGAATTCATTGAAAATTTATATTCGAGCTTTTAAAAAAGAAGGTCTCATTGAATTGTGGGGGAAGGATAAGCATCAATCAAAATACACTTTAATAAAGTCTTATGACGTATGTAGTTCTTCGGGAGAAATAGGCCCCAAACGTCAGCAAGGTGATTTACAAGTGCCTGAAGGATATTATCATATTGATCGTTTTAATCCCAACAGCAATTTTTATTTATCATTAGGCATTAATTATCCCAATAGATCAGATGAGATCCTAGGTGTAAAAAATAGACTTGGAGGTGATATTTTTATTCACGGAAATTGTGTGACAATCGGATGCTTACCCATAACGGATGATCAAATTAAAGAATTATATATCTTTTGTATTGAAGCTAAAAATAGTGGGCAATCAACCATTCCTGTTACAATCTTCCCAACAAAGCTTACTGATGAAAATTATAAACAATTGATGGATCAATATAAAGGGAGTAGTGATAAAGTTGGATTGTGGGAAGACCTCAAAAAAGGGTATGATATTTTTAATAAATCGAAATCTCTACCTTCGATTGCATTTTTAAGCTCTGGAAGGCATAAAGTATATGAATAAACTACCCTTGATATCGGTTTTCATTATTATCATCTTTTCATGCTCTAATAAGCAAAAAATTCTAAATCATTTCTTAGAGATAAAACAGTTGAATACTCTTTTACTTACCCATCAAGAGCAATTGTTAGACACGCTAAGTCTTGAACTTCTTTCGGAACGTGTAGAGAACAGCAGGAATCTTATTCAAAATTTGAGCTCAAATGTAAATCTTACTGATATTGAATATTACCAAAATATTCAGACTCAGAAAGAGATTCAAGGGAGAGGCTTAGTATATTATTTTGGAGATAAAAATTCTCAAAGAGAAAGCTACTCTATTTTGATTTTTGGTGAGGATAAAGAGACATTAAGTGTTCTCCAATGTTATGAACAATTTCGTAATTGCGGTAAAAAAGAACAGATAAATGATAATTGGCTATTTGTTTTAATAGAGCCTGATTGCATGGACTAAAATCGAATTGGATTTTCTAGAAATGATGTAAATTCTGTCTTTGAGAATAAGATTTTAATCTTTAATTTGCTTCTCGAAAAAGCATTCAGACTCTCTTTTACAAAAGCAAATAACAATTTGTAGTACTGATTGTGTAACTGGAGAAAAAGGCTGAAATTTTTTCAGGTAAGTGCTAAGTCAAAAAATGAATTAGCATTCAATAAATTTGTCATAGTACTCAAGTATTAAATATTAATACTCTTTTAAATCAAACAAGCTATTTTAAATAACGGGCATGACCAACTTCGCTCTATCTACAATCTTCGCTTTATTCATCTAAATCTATGTTATAAATCAAGTGTAAGTTATAATCTTAAAAGTGAGATTGTAAGATACTAAAACTTGAAAATTCATAATGGAGTAGTGTGCACTCTAAAATGTTTCAAGTTTAAAGGCGTAAAACAGCCCCCCTTAATCCTTAAAAATGAAAAGTTTACTTTTAACAATTACTCTTATTTTAACAGCATTGACGTTTAGTCATGCGCAACGCATTGAAGCCGAGAAAAAATTTGGCGGTTACAAATTCACTCAAAATGGCGAATACGTTACAATGAAGGCACTTGTGCAAACAATGGAGTCCAATAAAGAAGCCTACACACTCATGAAGCAAGCAAGGTCAAATAATATTCTAGCAGGAATCCTTGGTGGTGCTGGTGGATTTATGGTAGGTTGGACCTTAGGCGGTGCCGTAGGTGGAGGAGAACCTACTTGGGCATTAGCTGGAGTGGGTGCTGGTCTTATTGTGACCTCTATTCCTATAGCAACAAGTGCCGGTAAAAAAGCAAAAAAAGCTGTGGACTTGTACAACGCTGATTTTGACTCTGCTCCAAGGCTTGAAAAAACGTCTCAATACAAGTTCAAACCTGAGTTTGAAATTAAGTCAAAAGGAACTGGTATTGCATTGTCAATGGCATTCTAATTGATATTGAAAGGTCAAGGCTTAGTTTTAATCAGTACAAATTAAGCCTTGATGTTATAATATGTGTTGAGAAATTAGACAGAAGAACCTAAATTTTATAACTTTTCAAAAGTTTCTATTTAAAGCAAAACAAGCAAATTATTGTGTCATAAAGCTTCATTCCTTTCGGGAATTATGTAAGCTTTGACTGATTTTAAAAACTCATTAAAGTGAAATTAAATATTGTAACATATAGAAGAAGTAGATGGATCAATTTCTTATTCATCTCATTTATAGCATTATTTATTGTGGGTATTTTGATTGCATTATTTGTTTTCAAAATCGATTTAATGGACGAGTTCTTTTCAGAAGATAAAGTGTTTTTTTCCTTTACATTTATCTATTTCATTTTTTTAAATATTCTGAGAGTTCTAAATACAAAAAAGGTTTTCTTCTTGGGGAAAGTGATGATAACCAAAGACCATATTTCAATTCAATATCTAGATAAAGAGTATCACTTTAATTTATACGAACTGGAAAGTTTCAAAATAATAATCTTGGGTCATTTCGGACAGACAGAATTCGGTGGAGATAAGCCAGTAGCAGGTGAATTGGGAAGTTCTGCAAGCCATCAATTTAGAGGATGTGAAAACACCATACGAATTAAAACACTTGAGGGAGATAGATTGAAATATAATTTTTATTTATCGAATGCAAAAGAGTCTGAAGTATTAAAAGAACAGATGCAAGAGATGGAAAGAATTCCCCAATTTAAAAGTCGTGTGATTAGATAATCAGTTATAAATTACATCTATTTCTTATCCAATAAAATAAACTCCATATCGTAAGTTTTTCGGTCCCAACCTGTCACTTTGAATAATGCTAAAAAATCATGCTCTTTGGAAAGTTGGTGACGTTCGTAAAATGCTGTTACAGAATCGGAGTTTGTAAAATAATTCAGTGTACTGATAACTCCACAGTCTTGATCCGAAAGGAAAAATCGTAATTCATTACCCGCAGGCATTTCTATTTTTGCCACTACCGTATAGTCAATTATTTTACCCTCTTTGGTGACATAATCATTGTATAATACATCTTCATTTGTAATAAGATCCCTTCTGTTCAAGCGTTGACTTTTAAAAGAATATTGGGGGAAGTTTTCCTTCAGAATCTTTTTTAAGACACCCATTGATTTTGATTGTCCAAAATAGACAAGGTTCTTATTTTCAATCTGACTGATACTCCATTCTGAAACTTGAATAATATCAAAAGGGTATTCATATTGACTCCAAAATTGAGTGATTGTTTTGCTGCAATAGGGGGCACCCCAGTTAAAATAGTGATGACGACTAGCTTGAAAGTCAGTCATAGCATCTTTGTCAGGATTTTGCTCAATAAAAGTTTGAAGATCTTCTTCGGAATTAATTTCGTAATCCCGGACAATTCCCTTTCTTCCTGTTTGAATGGGTCCTTCAATCGTAAAATAATCCCCAAAAATGACGGTTGTGGGTAGCTCATTTTGCATTAATGTAATCCAGAAATCACTTGCTTTTTCTTGAAGACCAATTAAAAGAATAATACCGAATAGGAATATGCCTCCTGCACTAAGTAACACCTTATTTTTTGATGATTTTTCTGTTTTAGGTTTTTGATAGCTTTCAAATTTTACGCGGTACTGTCCTTTGGTGATATTAAAGATAATTTCATCAGGTGAAGCGGCACTGCTGTAATACTCTTCCAGCTTTTTACGCAAATGATAAATGTAAACCCTTACCTTATTATCAGATTTTATGGGATCATAGTTTACTCCAAAAAATTCAGTACCTATTGTCACCTCCTTGATGTCATCTCCATTCAAAGTTGACTCCACCAAAAACTTTAAAAGTCTTAAGTTAATTTTTGATCTAGAAAATGCTTTGTTTGCCTCCAGTTTATCAAGTTGGGTTAGTATCTCTTCCCTCGTAAATTCCTCTTTTTTCAATTTCATTTGCTTGTATTTGACCTCGAAAATAAAGAACTATTTCTAATTCACCAAATTAAGCTCTTGTACATTTTATTATACCTAAACATTGTTAAAATAATGATAGTCAATTATTTACGTTTAATTTTAAACGGTTAAAAAACGTAATTCTTGCTCTAAATATTGTTCGTGTATACCATCCTAACATAATTTTGGTCATAAGCTTTCATGATTGACGGGACAATTTTTTTGATGTAAAAAAGGTAATAAATATGGCAAAAATACTAAATACATTCATTGGTGTAATGTTACTAATGATGTTAAGTATCGATTCTACAGGGCAAACTACTTTCCAATTATTTGAAGGTGGAAAAGTGGCAGAGATTTATGTAGCAGAAAATGAAGCACCTCAAATACTTCGAGCAGTAAAAGACTTACAAAATGATGTCGAAATGGTAACGGGTCTCCAACCAAAAGTCATTCATTCCTTAAAGAATGCAGGAGATCAAGTGATTATTATAGGGACGTTACAGGATACAAACCTTCAACTATTACAAAAGAAAAAACAACTTCAAGAAGCTTCCAAAATGAAGCAAATGAGAGAGTCATTTCTCTTAAAAACTCTCATATTTCCAAAAGGTAAAAAGAATGCTTTCGTAGTGATGGGTAGTGATGCTTTGGGTACTGTATATGGTATTTATGAATTATCAGAACGTATTGGTGTTTCCCCACTTTATTGGTGGTGTGATGTGACTCCAAATAAGAAAGAGAAAGTCATTTTCAAAGATGTATTGGTATTACCTCGTGAGCCTTCTGTAAAGTTTAGAGGTATTTTTATAAATGATGAGGAAGCACTTACACAATGGAGTGAAAATACATCAAAAGATAAGCTTCATGGCAATCCAAGTCCGGAGGTATACCAAAGAGTTTTTGAACTTTTATTACGTTTAAAAGCCAATACGATATGGCCGGGAATGATGAAAAGGAGTAGTTACTTTTTTGAAGCCAAAGATAAAAATGGTCAACCTATCAATCCCATGAATGCGAAAGAATATGGTATTTACGTTGGAACATCCCATTGTGAAAACATGGCGAGGAACAATTATGATGAGTGGCAGGATTGGGCAGAAGCTCACGCAAATAAGTATGATGCCAAGGGAGTTCCTGTTTGGGATTATACTGTCAATCCAAAAACAATTGAGGCTTATTGGCAAGAGCGTTTAGAGGAATCTAAGGAGTACAATATGATTTACACTTTGGGTATTAGAGGTGTGCATGACTCTCCTTTTTTATATGAAAATCTTGAAAATCCCACTTTAGAAAATAAAGTAAAGTTATTGCAAACGGTCATCAACCGTCAACGTCAAATGATCAAGGAGACTTTCGGGGCAGAAGATGCAGTACCCCAAGTTTTTGTGCCTTATGAAGAAACTGGAGAATTATATAATGGAGAAAGTCGTGACGGGAAAGAGAAATGCGAAGGGGTGAAAATTCCAGAGGATGTGATGATGGTTTGGACAGAAGACAACTTTGGATATGCTCGACAATTGCCAAGACCGCATGAACAACAAAGAAAAGGCGGAAATGGTATCTATTATCATATCGCTTACCAAGGCTACCCAACGACCTATGATTGGTTGTACACTACTTCACTTCCATTGATGCAAGAAGAACTACGAAAAGTATACGATGCGAATGCAAGAGCATTCTGGATTGTAAATGTAGGTGACATCAAACCTGCTGAAATAGGAGCACAATTTTTTATGGAATTGGCCTATGATATTGAATCGTATCCTAAAAACACCACAAAATCATTTCTCCAAAAAACTGCGCAACAACAATTTGGGATGGACAAAAAGGAAGCAGGAGAAGTTGCAGATCTAATTACTGATTTTCATAATCTATGTCGATCAAAAAGACCAGAAGCAATGACACCTTTTTGGGATTGGACTTATAACAACAATTGGGTATATCAATATTACAGTGCTTTTGATTTTGGAGACGAGGCTCAGCGACAAATTCATTGGGCAGGGGAATTGGAAAAGAAAGCAAAATCAATTTATGATCGTTTAGATGAAAAAGATAAAGCTCCTTTTTGGCACTTGGCGTATTATCCTATACGATCGACCCATTTAATGCTACAAAAAATTGAATATTATCGAAAAAATATTGCTTATGCCAAGCAAGGACGATTTGGAAGTGTCAATGCTTACAAATTCCTTTCGGAACAGGCAGAAGCCAATATACAAGCAGATTTAAAGTATTATAATGAGCAACTGAAAGAAGGGAAATGGAATGGAATAATGGATCCTTATGCACTGTACAACTTTAAGGAAAGGGTTTTTGATGTGGCTAATATTCCAAATAATTTGGTTTATGATGAGCGATTTCTTGAGGAAGCCAAAACAGGAATCGGTGCAGTTTGTGAAGGCCAAGTGACGGGAACAGAAGATGTAGAATTAAGGTTTTCATCCTTCGAAAAAAATCAACGCTTTATTGATGTATTTAATAAAGGTTTTATACCGATGAATTGGGAAATCCAAAGTGATGTGGATTGGATTAAACTGACCAAGAGTTCAGGCACATTAGAGGTGGAAGAACGTATTTTTGTCAGTATCGATTGGAACAATTTAGCCTCAGGAGCTCATCATGCTCAGTTGAGAGTAATAGGAAAGGATGGAGAGGTTACTTCATTTCCTATCAAAGCCACTAAGTATGACTTTAAGTTAAGGGAAAATACCTATGTTGAAGGGAATGGTTTTATGGCTATTGAAGCTGAAAATTATACAACCTTAAAAAATGGAAATGGGACATGGGAGAAGTATCAAGACTTTGGTTTTTCAGGTTCTTCTATGTTTGTAAAAGGAGGTGAAAAAGTCACTGATGATATAAAGGATAAAGCCGCCCGATTGGAATATTCTGTCTACTTTTCGAGTACTGGAACTTTCTATGGACAATTATACCGTATTCCAACGCTTAATGAAGGAAAGGACAAGACATGTGAAATAGCCATCGGTTTGGACGATAACGAACCTCAGATCTTAAATGGAATAAGACACAAAGGGCAAAAGATTAGTATAACTATGTCAGATGGTACAAAAGAGACATTGACATGGCATAGAAATGTACTTTTGCAAATGGAGAAGATGCCTTTTAAAATAAAAGTGGATCAGCCTGGCTACCATACCATAAAAGTATATCAAGTAGATAATGGAATTGGGATTGACCGTATAGTAATTTGTACAGATCAACAAGCTGAAATGATTCAAAAAAGATCATTGATAGGTAGTTCTGAAAGCTATAACAGTAGTTTGGATTACAATACAAAGAATTTAGTTTCAACACCTAAAATAGCACCTCAATATGCACAGGTATTGCCTTATCCTAAACCAGATCCATTGACAGAGATTAGTGTGAATTTTGCAATGTATGCTATGATCGAAGCACATGGTTTCTTCCCTGTCAATCAAAGACATATCTATAATGAAAATACGAATCAGTTAGGGTGGGATGAAAAAGACGCTCAATATGTTGGATTTTCACATAATGAATCCTCTGAACGTATACCGTTTTGGCAAAGAGATGGCTTAAAAGGAAAGAAAGAAGCTAAATTTTATATCAAATTAAAGAAAGGCACTTATGATGTGACATTTTATATGGGAGATGCTCGAATTAAAGAAGAAATGATCTACAATAAGGGTGTTGACTATAAAATGTCCTTTAGTATAAATGACCAACTCTTCATGGATAATGAAGATGTTTATACCGGAAAACAAAAAATAAAGACAGTAGAAGTAGAAGTGAGTGATGAAGAACTACTTACACTAACCCTCTCAGGAAAATGGATGATTAATGCTTTAATTGTTAAACCTAAAAAGGCACATTAATGAGTATTTAATGTTTCGGTAATGTCAATGTTGGTGCTCTTTCTTCGGAAGGTAGCACCAACTTTTTTGTAGGAAACATTTATGCTTCTGGATTAAGAACTAAACCTAATAATTCCGTATAAGAATCGGGTAGGGCGTATTGGATGAAATTGAGCTATAACTTATAATGTGATTGATGAATTGTATTCAAAATAGACTTCTTGTGAAATCGAGTAGTCTATTATTTTTTGATACAAAATCAATATTACTTATTTTCGTCTTAAAAAATATAATGTCATACTTTATAAAGTACGAAAAGGGAAATTTGCTGCTGGTTTTTTACGAAAAAAGAAATTTTCTGTAGAAACTAGTTCAAAATGAAATTCCTAACGATTAATTTTAAGTGCTTCAAACTATTGTAAAACTTCAATAAGCCATAATGCTGAATTATCGAATTAAGAACAATAACAATTCGAGATAATTGGAACATTACTACTAAATTTTTTATTAAAATTAAAGATGAAACAAATACTCTTCCTTCAATTTTTATTGATCATTTTTACTGTTGATCTATTTTCTCAAAATCATCAAAACCAAGAACTATCTACTCAATCCAATGCAGTATATGATACCGTAGATGTTACAAAATGGCATTCTTATAGTATGTCTTTAAATAGGATCTTAAACCAAACTTCAGGAGTGCATATTCGTGAAGATGGTAGCATTGGAGGTGATTTTTCTTACATGCTCAACGGTGTATCAGATAATTCTATAGCATTTTGTATTGATGGTATTCCTACCAATAATATGGGTAGAAGTTTGGCAATAAGTACGCTTAATCCAGCTTTTGTAGAGAAAATTGAAATTTACAAAGGCATTAATCCTGTTGGTTTGGGGACAGATGCTTTAGGCGGAACCATCAATATTATTACAAAAAAGTCTAAGACCTCGTTCATCGATGCATCTTATTCTATGGGTTCTTTTAATACACATCAGGCACATATTCAAGGGCAATGGGTGAATCAAAAAAATGGTCTAACTGCTAAATTGGCTTCTTATTATACGGCCTCAGAAAATAACTATTATATATGGGGTATGGACGATATTGATAGGGATACAGGAAAAATAATAGAAATTACCAAAGGTAATGCTGCTCAGAGGTTTAACAATGATGTGAATATAGCACATGCAAAAGTTGAGGTTGGAGTAACCAATAAAAAGTGGGCAGATGCATTATTTGTAGGTTTAACTACTTCTATGTCTGATAAAGGACTACCAAATGATAATGATATGAGAATGCCATTTGGAAAAGTGAGGAGTGAGAACAAATTTGTAATGCCTTCTCTGGAGTATAAAAAGGAAAATCTCATTGTAGACGGTTTGTCTCTAGATATTTATGCGGCCTATTCGATGAATACGGACGCTTTAATTGATACATCTATGTACCGATACGATTGGTATGGAAATGCTTATGAAACAGACATGATAATACCTGGTGAGTTACCACTTGGATGGTATGAGTTTGAAAATAATACTTTAATTACCCGATTTAATACTCAATATGAGATAAGTGATCATCATTTACTTGAATTAAACTTTATAAGACAAGGAACAAAATCAACACCAAGGCTCATCAAAACAAATGAGACTATTTCAGGAGAACCTACTAATACTGCCGAAACAATTATAGGTTTATCATGGACTAGTAATTGGTTTGATCAACGCCTACAAACCACCACTTTTGGTAAATACTATGGATATACTGCAGATACAAAAACTAGTGCTCCTTATGGCGGAAACCCAGATGAACAAGAAGAAGTAGCTTATGATAATACTTCTTGGGGAGGAGGATTTACAGCTTCATTTAGAGCATTAAAATGGTTGCAAGTTCTTACCTCAATAGAAAAGACAGTGAGGTTGCCGTTAGCTAGTGAAGTATTAGGGAGTGACATTATTTTAATGAGAAACCCTGACTTGAAACCAGAAAATAGTACAAATTTTAATCTTGGTTTAAGCTTTGATAATTTAAGTATCAATGAAGATCATGAATTTGCATTACGTCTAAAGGGTTTTCACCGAAATATAAAAGATCTTATAGATTATAGATCTTATTTTAATGGTGTATTACCTTTTAATAATCGTGCTATGATTGGAAAAGGTTGGGAGCTTGATTTTAATTATAACTTCAAGAAAATGATATCTTTTAATATAAATACTTCTTCCCTAAGTTTGGTTCATAATGAGGAGGATCAGTCATCAAATAGACAAGTATTTGATGAACAACAAATACCAAATATGCCAACCATGATGACAAGTGCAACATTATCTTTTCATCAGGAAAATGTATTTTTAAAAGGAGCTAATTTACAATCCTATGTGCAGTACAAATATGTTAATAGTTATCCTATTACCTATTTTACAGCTATTGGTAGTGACGATGATTTTTGGGTACCAACAAATAATAACTTTAATGTGGGGGTCAGCTATACATTCCCATTTAAGGTAGGTATTGCATTTGATGTGACAAATTTATTAGATGCAGAACATTATGATTATCATAAAATGATGAAGCCTGGTAGAGCGTATTGGATGAAGTTGAGTTATAATTTGTAAACTCCAAAAATCTAGAATGAAATAACGGTTGAATTCCATCCCAATAGAAGAGTAGTAATATCTTGAATATTACTACTTTTTTTTATGGTAGAAAGGGGGAGAATCGTCCTCTTTTTAACGGTATATTTTGAACAACCCCCTGTATACTTTAAATATCTTCCTTTATCACGGTATTCTAAAACCTATTTTTAAACCAAAGTATACACAATAAAAACTGATAAATAAGCATCAGGATTATCAATGACCTGAATGATGAAATGAATGGCAATAGTAGCCGATTTAAATTACTTATAAAGAACTATGAATAAACAAATTTTTACACTCTTCTTGTGGATGTGTTTTAACACACTCTCATTCGCTACTGAAATACATGTGGCAAAAGATGGAAATGATAACAATGATGGAACCTCTTCCAATCCCTATTTAACCATACAGAAGGCAGCGAGCGTTGCGGTTGCTGGTGATGTAATTATCATTCATGAAGGTACGTATCGTGAAACAGTAGTCCCATCAAGAAGCGGAAATGCAGGAAACCCTATTACTTTTAAAGCGGCTGATGATGAGAAAGTAATCGTATCCGCAGTAGAAGAAATTAAAACCTGGACGTTGACAAAGGACAATATCTATAAAGCAAGTATTACAATGCCGTTAGGTATGGAGCACAATGCATTGTTCTATGATGGTAATATGATGGATATCGCTCGTTGGCCTAATAATGTAGATAATGACCCTTACACGCCTGATGCCAAATACATCAAAGGAGGTTCGGGGTCTCATATTGAATATGATGGAGTTCCAAATTTCGATTGGAGCCAAGGTTATATGTGGTATTTAGGGGGACACTCTGGCGCAAGTTGGACTAGAAAAATACAATCCTATTCTAATTCAAAAGTTGAATTTAATGCTGTAAATATTTCTAAGTGGCCTTTTGGAGTTCACAATCCAACCGTTGAGAGAAACGGACATAGAGGTATCTTTTATTTATTCAATAGTTTAGATGCCTTGGATTTTGAAAGAGAGTATTATTATGATGCCTCAAACCAAGAAGTATACTTTAAAGCTCCAAATGGTGAAAACCCTGCCAATGGTCAATGTGAATTTAGAGCACGAGAATACACTTTTCGTTTAACGAAAAATTATATTGTAGTGGATGGAATTGAGACATTTGGAGGAATCTTATTGACAAGTGGAAATAATAATGTAATTAGGAATTCGACGATTCGTCATGGTATTCCAATTTTAGATGAATTAGACAATACAGATGCTCAAATTGGTTCAGGTGCAATTACTGTAGAGGGACAAAATACTTTGATTGAACGAAATCTGATTGAATATGGCACTGCTAATGGTATTTCGATGTTGGCATCTTGGAAAGGTTCAAGAAATACGACAATTAGAAATAACATTGTAAGAAATTTTAATACGATTGGTATTCATTCAGAGCCTATTCGCTCCAATTGTCCTGGAACAATTATCGAAAATAATACAGTGTCAGGTAGTGGTAGAAGTGGAATTTATGTAAGTGGTGGAGATGCAGTTATTGCTTACAATAATGTTTTTGATGTGATGAAGATGAATGCCGATGGTGGCGTTTTTTATACTGTTGGAAATTCAGATTATAAGAACACTGAAATACACCATAACTGGTTTCATAACTCTACTGCAGCACCTCATGCAGGTTATAAAGTGGCTGGCATTTATTTAGACAATCACAGTAAAGGATATAAGGTTTACAACAATGTAGTATACAATGTATCATGGACGGGTATTCAAATCAACTGGGATAACTGGGGTTTGGATATCTACAATAATTCCATCTTAAAAGCTTCTGAAGGAATGGGACGTTGGGAAAATGGTTTCACGCTTGATGATGTTGTAATTATAAATAATTATGCTGACAAGGCTCCATGGTACGGAACAGATGTTCAGCCTGAAAATATTATTGATGCAAATGATCCTTTTGAGGATGCCGCAAATCTTAATTTTGTACCCAAAGAAGGTTCGCCCTTAATCGATGCAGGAAAAGAAATTTCAGGTTTTACTGATGGCTTTCTGGGAGATGCACCAGATATCGGAGCCTATGAGAGAGGTGGCGAAATGTGGGTGCCAGGAGCTGATTGGGTACCTGTTGCAGATATTCCTTCTGAAAATAATATCGAGATTCTAAACCCAAAATCAACACTAGATGTGGGTGCTGCAATTGAAATTAAAATCAACTACTCGTCAACTTCTGACCATGAGTTAGTGGCTAAAGTAGTTTCACCGTCAGGCACAAAAATTACTGAAGGAAGACAAAATGTGACAGCAGGGGAAGGAATAACAACGATTACTCTACTGCAGGTAACGGACTGGGAAGTGGGTGAAGATTATAAAGTAGAAGTGGATCTTAGAATTCCTGATGCAAGCGATGATAACTATTTAGCTTCTGATACTTATTCATTTGAAGTAATAGAAATTATTTCGTCAAATGAAGAGATACAAGCAAATCAAGTAGTGGTATATCCTAATCCTTCTAAAGGTGTTTTTAATATTAAATGGAATAAAGTACCCCTTCAACCAAGAGTGGTAGTTTACAATATGATGGGACAAATTATTTTGGATCAGGAATTTTCTTCTACTTCATTGATTTCTAGCATTGATTTAAGAAGTCAAAGCAATGGAGTATACCTATTAAAATTGATTGGTGAAGGTAAATCAATTACAAAGCAAGTGATTAAAAACTAAGACGTTGAACTTTTAATAGAGAAGAGCAGTATTTCAATTGGTGGCTTTTGAGATACTGCTCTTTTTTTAATTAATTATTGGCATTTTCAAATTGAAATCCAAATTGATTTTTTAATATCCCTTGAACTTTCTCAGTATCTAAAATTTTATTGACAAGTTCAGACACACATTCATAAGAATCTGCTTTTATCTTATCTAAAGGATTAATAGATGTCGTTAAAATTACAATTTTTGTTTCTTTAAATTTTTGAGCGAAACCATTTGCTACGTATTTATCTAAAAAATCCCAACCATTTGTTTTGGGCATATTAAGATCCAATAAAATTAAATCAGGAATCTTAAGCTCTTCTACAGGTTTTGATAGATAATCTAATGCAATATCTGCATCTTCATAGAACAAGGGGTTTTTGACGATATTCATTCCCTTAATTACAGTTTCATTAAAATAATTTGTAGCCTCATCATCGTCAATGCATATTATGCAATCTAACATCTTACTCATACCAACTTCTTACTAAGTGTAAAACAAAATTTACTTCCATGTGGGGTGTTTTTTTCTACCCAAATTTGACCATCGTGTAAGTCTATTACTTTCTTACAAATTGAAAGGCCGATTCCTGAACCTTCATATTCGTTTTGTTTATGTAGCCGTTGAAAAACGTGGAAGATTTTTTCAAAATATACTTCATCAATTCCGATCCCGTTATCAATGATTTCAATCTTTACTTTTTCTTTCTCGTTCGAAACTTTTATATCAATTTGTACACCTCTATCGGGGTGTTTGTATTTAATAGCGTTGCTAATTAAATTTTGAAATAAAATTTTAAGCTCAGATTCATAGATTTTGATGGATGGTAGAGTAGAAACATTAATTTCAGCATTTTCTTTCATGATAGTTCCCGCTATATCTTGCAAAACACTATCAACGAGTAGATTAAGATCAACCTCCTTTAGTTCTAACTCTTTTCCAATGATGTTATAGTTTAACATTCCTCTTAAGAGTGTTTTCATTCTGTTGGTTGCAGAAAAAATGAAATCAAGATATTTAAATGCTTTTGCTTCGTCACCTGTCTTGTTATTCATTTCTTCTTTCAATAGCATTGAGAAACTTTGAATGGTGTTCAATGGCTCACTTAAGTCATGTGAAGTGACGTAGCCCATTTGTTCAAGTTCGTAGTTTTTCTGAGCAATTTTTTCCATTGACTCTTCTAGTTTCTTGGCGTAATTCCTACTTTCAGTAATATCATGGACACTACCAATAAGCATTTTACATTTTTCATTTTTGTCAAAGACGGGAGCAATTCTAACCTCTCCAATTTTCGTTCCGGTGGGATAGGGTGTGATTTCTTCCCAGCTAACGCTAGATTTAGTTTTGATGGCTGTTCTATAATGACCTAAAACAACTGTTAAAGAAGGTTCAGGAATAACATCTTTGACATTTTTGCCTATGACTTGCTCACGCTTTAAGCCTGTAGCGTTTAGAAAAGTTTGGTTGACCGAACTAAAAATGTATTCTCCTGCCTTATTGACATTTAAGGCAAAAATTACATCCCCAACAGTATCGTAAATCAATGAAAGAATTTTATCTTTTTCTTCTAACATTTGGGTGTAGGATTCCTTTTTGAATCCTTCTGGATTAATAGTAGACATACGTTTATGAGTAAAATAGTAGTTTGTTCCATTAGGAACCTTTTGAGTTGATTGAAATAGCGGATAATTGAAATATATGTTGTAGACTTTTTGTACCATTTCTATTTAGTACATTTATAATTTAATAAAATGTGGTGAAAAATTGAAGAAAAGTAATAATTGATGTAATAGGATCACCAAATAATCCAAAATTAAAATAAGCGTATTATGAAATGGTTCCAAGATTTGGTGCATTGCAGACGAAATGATGGTTAATTAATATGATTACCCTTATGAAGGGTAAGTGGTAGTGTTTTGTGGCTCGTGAGGACGTTGCAATGCAACGCCCCTACAGCACTCACTGCATTTTAGAAGGTTATCTTTGTCTTTTGACATGTAATCAGACCATCATTAAGTAGTATCTAAATCGGCCTTGAAGGGAAAAGCGTAAAGAATTTCATGGAATGAGCCGTTAAAAATGATTTTGCTGTTTGAGCATCTCAAAGCGATGAAGTTTTGATCGAGTTATCCTTTCAATAGGCCCAAGGAATGGAATTTAGCTTTTGACTTCTAAGCCTTGAATTTTTTGCTTCTTTTTGTTTTAAGACAAAAACGAAGAGGAAAGAATCTTGAAAGTTGATCCTATAAATGCTTGTAGAAAGGTCGATTAAAAGTTAATGATAATTTAGTTTACAATTTATTTTGTGGATTTCAGCGAAAAACCTTCAGAAGCTGTAAGAGGTAATATTGAAGTGATTGGAGACCAACTTATCTAAAGAGTAAATGTTTAACTCTTTTGCGAAGAGTTGATAAATAAAAAATCCCAAGCTTTAATTTTTACCATTGAAGCTTGGGATTTTAATCCTTATTATTTTTTACTTAGCGACCTCTTCTTCAGGTGCATCATCAATAAGCATCACACAATCCTTACAGTTGAATTTCAGCTTATAGCGAACATCTTTGTATTTAAGGAAAAGAGGAAACTGAACGTTGTCAGGAGGAGTAACGAAGGTTTCGTGTTCATCACACATACCAATTTGATAACGAAGGCAGTGCTTGGTTGTCATCAATCGAAGTTTACTCTTGTCTTCACGTCCTTCAAAACCTTCACCAATTTCTTCTACACCATGACGAGTATAAAACGCTCTCGCTTTTTCGTTCAATACATTACCATGATGATCAAATTTCTTTTGGTAGAAAGGATAAGTGTCATCAATATCAGTATTGATTCTTGAAGGCTGCTTGTAGCTTTTGTTTCTCTTTTCTTCAAGTGCTTCAATAAGATCTCTTCTCCATTGGTTCACTTTTCCACCTGGAATAAAAGGAAGATCACCTTCGGGGAGTTGAACATCCAATACATCAAAAATAGTATTACCCGACTTTTTTAATGACTTGGTTAAATTCTGAGCTGCTTTTTCCTTATTAGAAGCTAATTCAAAAGGCTCTTTATAATGGTGGGTTATTTTATTACCATAAATATCTTCGATTGATAAGTCTACCTGATGATTTTGCCAATCTAAACGAATGTTAGTATCAATCTTACGAACCGTTTTTTCACTTTTAAGTTCTTTATTGTATTGCTGATCAAAGTTTCTGAAAATCTCAGCACCAACGCGAACTCCCATTACCAATGAAGTTTTGATCCAACCTTTATCGTCAACATGCTCTACTTTCATACCTTGAAGTTTCTCATGCTTGTCTAAGAAACACAAACCATCTCCTGGTATAAGTTTTTTGTCCGTTTCAATAAGGTATTGATTGCCCTTTATCTGTTTTACGACACCAATTCGATCACCAATCGCTTTTGGCGTATCAAAGTTGGCTATTGTATCTTTTCTCTTCTCGTAGAAATAAGTTGTAAATTCTCTATTATAAGTTTTCTCAGGGGCAGGTTCAAATCCTAAAGTGACCTTACCTTGAGCGTCAGAAACAAACTCATCACCATATTTATTTAAAACAAAATCGATGCGTTTTCTAAAGTTGCCGACCATGTTTTTAACGTAGGCTTCATCTTTGAGTCTTCCCTCAATCTTGAAAGACTTCACACCGGCTCTTGCCAATGGTAATACATAGTCACTTAGGTTAAGATCTTTTAGTGAAAGCAAGTGCTTTTGACTGGCCAATTTTTGTCCAGCATTGTCTACCAAATCGTAAGGAAGACGGCAAGGTTGACCACATGCACCTCTGTTAGCAGAACGATCACCCACGTTATTACTCATATAGCATTGTCCACTTAAACTTACGCAAAGTGCGCCAGCCACAAAAGCTTCTAACTCCACATTTGTTTTTTCACCAATCTCTTGGATTTGTTTAATAGAAAGCTCTCTTGCCAATACCACTCTATCAAAGCCCACTTTTTCCAAGAACATTACTTTTTCAAGGTCATAGTTGTGCGTTTGAGTACTGGCGTGAAGTGGAATAGGAGGAAGGTCCATCTCTAAAAGACCCATATCCTGAATAATCAAAGAATCCACACCTGCATGATATAAATCCCACGCTTGTTGATGTGCTTGATCTAATTCATGATCGAACAACAAAGTGTTCATCGTTGCAAAAATCTTTGCATTAAAACGGTGTGCATGTTTTGTTAACTTTTCTATTTCTTGAATAGTGTTGCCTACACCGTCTCTTGCTCCAAAAGCTTTTGGACCAATATAAACTGCATCAGCGCCGTGATTGATCGCTGAGAATCCAATTTCAATGTTTTTTGCGGGTGCTAATAATTCTAGAGATTTTTTCATGGTGCAAATTTAGGAGTGTTTTTGAAATGAAATGTGAATTGGAATGTTTTATTTGGAAAAAAAGCTGATCCAAGTCAATGAATCAGCTTTTTTTTAATATTTCGAGACTACTTTTTGAGTAGTAGTTTTTTTCTTTTCTATTCCGTTCCTTCAATTGAAGGTTTATTACCAACGGCTTTGTCGACTAGAATGGCCACCGTAGAATCGCCAGTAACATTCACAACAGTTCTGAACATATCTAGAATTCTATCTGGAGCAAGAATCAAAGCAATACCTTCTGTAGGCAAGCCAACTTGTTCTAATACGATGATCAGCATAATGATACCTGCACCCGGTACAGCTGCAGAACCGATAGAGGCTAAGGTAGCCGTAATTACAATTGAGATTTGATCCGCAAGTGTTAAGTCTTGACCAAATACCTGTGCAATAAATACAGCTGCAACTCCTTGATATAAACTTGTACCATCCATGTTCACTGTAGCTCCTAAAGGAAGTACAAAACTTGTTGTTTCTTCAGAAACGCCTAGTTCTTCTTCTACTTGCTTCATCGTAACAGGTAATGCAGCTGCACTACTACTCGTAGAAAAAGCCATCATTTGTGCTGGGAAAATACCTCTGATAAATCTAGAGAAATTAACTTTAGCGAATATTTTTAAGATAGATGGATAGATTACTGCAACCATGATTAATAAGCCAATGATCACTACAAGAGAGTAAAAACCAAGTGTCAACAACAATTCAGTTGCTTTTGATGGATCATCACCCGTAAAATCAGTGATAAGTGATGTGATCAATGCAAATACGCCATAAGGAGCAAATTTCATGATCAGATCCACCATCTTTAATATAATTTTATCGAGACTTTTGAAGAGTTCTTTTACTGCTTTTCCATGTTCTGCTGGTATTGCCACTAATGACACTCCAAATAGAATAGCAAAAAAGATCACTTGTAGCATATTACTATTACTGCTCATGGCATTGAAAATATTGCCAGGCACCATATCCAATAAAGGTTGTAAAGGACTTCTTTGTTGTACTTCAGAGGCTTGTGCGACTCTTGAAGAAGCACTATCAGCAAAACGTTCTAAGAAACTAGCTCTCATTTCTTCCGAAAAACCTGCTCCAGGTTGGAAGACATTTACTAAGAGAAGGCCAATAGTAACAGCTATAATAGTGGTAATTAAATAGATTCCGACAGCACGACCTCCCATTTTTGAAAGCTTTGAAAGATCGGTCATTGATGCCACACCATTGACCAAAGAAATAAGAACAAGAGGTACAGCAATTAATTTAAGTAATCGAATAAAGATAGTACCAAAGGGTTTGATCCAATCATTAGAGAATTGAGCGTTTCCTGTATAGCTTATCAATAATCCTAGGAGGAGTCCTAATACCATCCCGATGATTATTTTCCAATGCAATGCAATTTTTTTCATTATTGTTGTTTCGTAAAGATAGGATCTGCGAGTAAGATAAACCTACTCTTGTTAATGTTATAAGTAAAATTCTCTATTCCGTGTGCTTAAGGAATAGAAGGTAGTTGACCTCAATTGAATTGCCAAGTTGCTTTTACACATTTTTCGACAAAAAAATAAAATATTGCTTTTGAAAATAGCGAACTTTGTTTTCTGGTCATAAGAAAATAAAGAGCGTTTTGGAAGTTATCATTTCAAAAACGCCACAAGATAATGCAGTGAAGCCAAAAAAACTTTCTTTTTTGAAAATATTAAGGTTTCAAAATGGAAAACTCCCTCACCGTGAAATGAGGGAGTCAAATATTATTTTCCTAATGCATCATCAATGTACATTAATACTTTTCGCATTAAGTGTACTCTGTCTTTTCCTCTAACATTGTGAGGGTGTCCTGGATAAGTAAAGAAATCTACTTGAACACCATTCTTCACACAGTTTTCTAAGAATAAGAAAGAGTGTTGAGGTACAACAACATCATCAATTAAACCATGAATAATCAATAGTTTATCTTTTAATAAAGTTGTTTTGTTTAATAATTTAGCCTCTTCGTAGCCTTCTGCATTCAGTTGTGGAGTAGACATATATCTTTCAGTGTACATTACTTCATACAACTCCCAATCCATTACTGGTCCACCTGCTACACCAACTTTAAATGTATCAGCAGCTTTTGTCATTAATGAAGTGGTCATAAATCCACCAAAACTCCATCCGTGAATAGCCATTCTGTCTGCATCAATGTAAGGCAATGATTTGAGGTATTCTACTCCTAATAGTTGATCCTTTACTTCTTCAGTACCTAATTTCAAGTGAGTAGCTTGTTCAAAGTCTTTACCTCTGTTTTCAGTACCTCTACTGTCTACAGTATAGATAATATAACCATCTTGTGCTGCCTTCTGCATCCAAAGTGCTGCACCGGCTTGCCATCTGTTGGTGATCAATTGAACTCCTGGGCCACCATATACATAGACAATGACCGGGTATTTTTTATTTGGATCAAAATCAACAGGCTTGATCATTCTTGTATTCAAAACTGAAGTACCATCTGCAGCTTTGATTGTAGAAAGCTCAATAGGCGAAACAGTATAATCTTTTAATGGATCTTCTGCATCAAGAATGGTACTGATCATTTTACCATTTCCATCAAAAATAACTTCTTTGTTAGGTGTTGTTAAGTTCGTAAAAGCAGACAAGAAAAGATTACTTGATGCATCATATTGAACTTGGCTATACACTCCCGATTCTGTTGTGATTTTACTGACTTTCTTCGACTTTAAGTTGGCTTTATAAACTTGTCTATCTAAACCATTATTATCAGTTCCTAAAACGAAAAGGTTTTGTTTCTTTTTGTCAAAACCAATTACATCCATGACAACCCATTCGCCAGACGTTAGCTGTGCTAACTCTTTTCCTTCAGTGTTGTATAAGTAAACATGCTCAAAGCCATCTTTTTCTGTTCTCCAGATAAATTGATCATTGCTGTTTGGAAGGAATTCCATTGGGTGAGTAATAGATAAGTATTTATCATCTTTCTCTTCGAAAAGTGTTTTGATAAACGCACCGTTTGCCGCATTGTATTGATTAAGTGCCAAATGATTTTGATCTCTATTTAAAATACCGATGTAGATAAATTGCTCATCTGGGCTCCAAACAATATTCGTTAAGTATTGCTCTTTTGGTCCTTCTGTTTTTACCTGAACACTCTTTTGTGTTTTGATATTGTAAATGTGTAAGGTAACTTCTTCACTCTTCATTCCTGCCATTGGGTATTTTGTAGGGTTGGAAGAAGCTGGTGTTGTCGCTAGGTTGACTAGAGGGTAGTCAGTGACCATAGTTTGATCATTTCTATAGTAAGCGATGGCATTACCATTTGGTGACCAGTAAGTACCCTTGTGCACACCAAACTCATTTCTATGAACAACTTGACCAAATACAATTTCTTTATTGTCTTCTTTAGAAATTTGAGTTTCTTTTCCATCAACTGTAATGAAAAGATTGTTTTCGATGGTATAGGCTGCTTTGGAGTAATCAGAAGTGAAATCAGCATTTGCACCTTCTTCATTCCAAGAACCTAATTGGATAGATTCCTTTGATGCGATGTTCGTTTTGAAAAACTGATTATGGTAATTGAAAATAAATTCATTTTGAGATACCCATTTGTAGCGAGGGAACCTTTTTAAATCCTCTAAGTTTTCATTAGACTTTTTGACTTCTTCTAATGAAATCAACGTTTTCTTACTGCCTTTTTTAGCGTAAGTTGCAATTAATGCATTATCTTCAATAATGGTGTAATAACCTTTAGCATTAGGTTGCCATTGAACGCTTATTCTTTCAGGGTAAAAAGTCGACCATCTTTCAACGATGGATTGTTCTAATGTTAAGGTCTTATTCTGTGCTTGACTACTTAAAGCACTAAGGATTAAAAGACAAAGGGTTGCTAAACTATAAAGTCGTTTCATTTTGAATATTATGATTTATATGCGATTTCTATTATCAGCATTTTTTGTATTGCTACTTTCTCAAAGCCTACAAGCACAAGAGAAAATTCACTGGATGAGTTTTGAGGAAGCAGTAACAAAAAGTAAAAAAGAACCTCGAAAAATATTTATTGATGTTTATACGGATTGGTGTGGTTGGTGTAAGAAAATGGATCGTTCCACTTTTTCAGATCCTTCCATTGTAAAATATGTCAATGAAAACTATTATGCAGTGAAACTTAATGCGGAGTCACGTAAGGCTATTCAATTTCAAGGAACCACCTATGATTTTATCAGTCAAGGAGGAAAAGGGTATCATGAGTTGGCTGCTACTTTATTAAATGGAAAAATGAGTTTTCCTACCACTGTTTTTATAATGGTCAATAAAAAAGAGCAGCTTTTAGCTGAGCCTGTTCCTGTACCAGGTTTTCAAGATAAAAAGAGTATGCATTTGATTCTTTCCTTCATAGAGGAAGGAGCTTTTGAAAATGTGTCATTCAATGACTATAAAGAAAAGTATACTTCACCTTATCCAAAATCAAAATAAACATTTACACAAAATGGTGAATTAGAAATCAATTACTTGTTTCTAATTCACCATTTTTATGGTAAGCAAAAGGTTATTTCTTTGCTACTCTTTCTAAAGTGATTTTGATAAAGTCCCAGAATCTACGCACTGTATTGATCTCACACATCTCATCTGGTGAGTGAGGGTTTTTAATTGTAGGACCAAATGAAATCATATCTAAATGAGGGTAGTGGCTACCAATAATACCACATTCTAATCCTGCGTGAACAGCATTAACGATTGCAGGTTTATTGAATAACTCTTGATGAATCTCTTTCATCTCTTCCAAGATTTCAGAATTAGCATTTGGTGTCCATCCCGGATAAGCTCCACCGTGTTCTACATCTCCTTTGGTGATTGCAAATGCACCTTCAATTTGATGGGTAACATCATACTTGGCAGAATCTACTGAACTTCTTGTAAGGAATTGAACCGTTACTTTTCCATCTTTTACTAGTACTCTTGAAAGTGAAGTAGAAGTCTCTACCAATCCTTCCAAATCATCTGACATTCTGATAACACCACATGGAGAGGCATACACTGCACTTAAAAGAGCTTCTTGTACTTTTACCTCCATTACTTTTGAGGGCAATTCAACAGCATCAAGAAGAACTACTAAATTAGGCTCAGTAGCGTGTAACTCTTGCTTGATAGTAGCTTCGAATTCGGCAATATAAGCCTTAAATTCTTCTACTTTATCCTCAGCAATTACGACTGTTGCAAATGATTCACGAGGGATAGCATTTCTTAAACTTCCGCCATCAATTTCAGCAACTTCTAAACCGAATTTTTGGTTTGTTCTCCAAAGTAAACGGTTCATTAGTTTATTAGCGTTACCACGTCCTAAGTGAATTTCACACCCTGAGTGACCACCTTTCAAACCTTTCAATTCAATTTTGAAAGCAGCACCTTCAGCTGTTACTTCCTCGTAGTTGTAATTGACGTTGGTGTCAATACCACCTGCACATCCGATACACAATTCGTGTTCGTCTTCGGTGTCTAGGTTTAATAAAATATCTCCATCAAGCATGCCGCCTTCCAAACCGAAAGCACCAGTCATGCCTGTTTCTTCATCAATTGTAAATAATGCTTCAATTGGGCCATGGACTAATTCTTTAGAAGCCAAAATACCCATCATAGTAGCAGCTCCAATACCGTTGTCGGCACCTAGTGTTGTTCCTTTTGCTTTTACCCAATCACCATCAATGTAAGACTGAATTCCATCTTCATCGAAATCGAAATCAGTATCCGCATTTTTCTGGTGTACCATATCAATATGTGATTGAATGATAATTCCTTTTCGGTCTTCCATACCCGGTGTTGCAGGTTTTTTGATGATCACATTGCCTGTTTTATCAACAAAAGTGGGTAATCCTAAATCTTCTCCGAACTTTTTAGTGAATGCAATAATTCTTTCTTCTTTCTTAGATCCTCTTGGAACCTCGTTCATTTTCTCAAAGTTTTCCCAAATATCAACGGGATTCAATTGAGCTACTTCTTTGTTCATGTTTTGTATATGTTAGTATGTTGAAAATTAACATCTTTGTTAACTTTCTATTCAAATTCAATTCAAAAATAATATAAACTTACAGATTTGTATAAAAATCAGTTCTAAAGATTTCATTCCAATTTTGTCTGTCGAACTCTCTTTGCTGATTTCTATCGGTATACAAAAGGAATGCATCCCGTGGGATTTCTTCAGCCCCTAAGCTTTCAAGGTGTGGAGTATGCATCTGACAGTCAATAATTTCATAACCTTGTTCAATCAGATTTTTACAAAGCATAATAAAGCCATATTTAGAGGCATTACTACGTTTTGAAAACATTGATTCCCCAAAAAAAGCTTTTTGCATCGCACCGCCATATAAGCCACCGACAAGCTCATCATTTTCCCAAACTTCTACAGAATGCATAAAACCGATTTTGTGAAGTTGATTATAGGCTTCTTCCATCTCATCAGTAATCCAAGTCCCACCTTGATCAGGCCTGTAGATCTCTTTGCATGCGGCAATTACACCTTCAAAATTTTGATCAAATGTCACCTTAAAAGTATCACGCCTTAAGAGTTGACGCATACTTTTGGAAACATAAATATTTTCAGGAAATAAAACACAACGGGGATCGGGAGACCACCAAAGCAAAGGGTCTTCTGGATTAAACCATGGGAAAACACCATTTGCATAAGCTTCAATAATTCTTTTAGGAGTTAAATCTCCTCCGACTGCAAGAATACCACTCTCATCCGTCAAGCGGGCAGGAGGGAACATCACGTTGTCATCTTCTAGCTGAAATATTGGCATGTTTTCTTTTAAGTGAACTTTTGGAGTAAACGAGATTTAGTTTTACTCCGTCGATATCTACAAATTATTTTGATAAAAATAAGAAAAATTACTTTTCTTCAGCTATTAATATTAGGTAATATTCGTTCATTGATGTGTAGGCCGTTATTGGTGTGGCATACATCTGAATTTTCTTTCTCTCTTTGGTGTTGGGGTTGTAACTATCGATGTATTTGACTATCTGAGGTTTATTTTCAAGTTTAACCTTAATGATTGGGTGTTGATCATTAGGCATTTCAGTATTGGTGTCAGAAATAAATATTTTTCGAATATCGATTAAATCTTCCTCATTTTCGGGCATTGTGCCTTTACCTAATAATTCTTTTCCTTTATTATTTAAGAAAATAGGAATACTATCAGCATCCGTCACCATTACACCGATAGTTGCTTTTTGAAAAGTATCAAAGAAACTTTGGATTTTGGAATCCACGCCGGAAGTCTGTTGTTCTGAAGATTTTTTCTGATATTCTGCGAGTTGTTCTTTGGCCCATCTGAGTTCTTGCAATTGGGCATGATGCCTTTGTGTGGCTTCCTTTTCAGACTCTTTCGACAGACCTTTATTATTCAATTGACTTTCGGAAGAAATGTCATATTCTAAGAAAAGCTCCTGCCATTCGTTTGGAACATCTCGTTCTAGTTCACTACTAATTCCTTGGCTTTCATATTCGAGATGTTTAAAGAATTTTGAAAGGGGACGTTTTAACCAGGTATTTGTACTCGAAATTTGAGCTATAAAAATAATACTCAGAAGCAAAATGCATAAAGCAATTAATGGTAGTGATTGAATGCTGACTTTAAGCCATAAATCAAACTCATTAATTACAATTGCAATGGACTGATTTGTTGTCTGATTCACTTTCTTTTTGATTACATACCATTCTCCGACGGATTGATTTGTAAGGTTGTTATCAGCTCTAAAAAAAGCTTTTAATGAAGCAGGGATTTCACTTGCTTGACTACGGTTCAAGATACTTCTTTCTTTACCCTGATTAAGCCAAAACAGAGCCGCTCCATTATCGTTAAGATAGTAGACATCTGTTAAAGTAATCTTATACAAATCAAAGGCATCCATTTTAATATCTTGAATTGTTTTTTCAATTTCTGTCGATGCTTGTTTGTAATTGACTAATGCTTTAGAATTAGATAAAACTTTTTGTAAAAAAAGTTTTTCAAGGTTTACATCATAATAAATCTTTACACTTGTTGCAGCTAAAATTAATACCAGTGATAAAATATAAAGTAATACAGACCTCATCTGTAATTTTGAAAAAATGGTATTGAGCTGATTATTCATTATTTCGAGTTTTGTTCAATTCTTTGTTGTTTGGAAAGTCTATTGAGTCTTACCTCATAAGGTAATGCCTTTCCATTTTCTATACTTTCTAGCAGTAATTCTGAAAAATAAGGTCCAAGCGAAACGCCTTTAGCACCTAATCCATTAAATATATGAATATTTTTATATGCTTCATGTGTTCCTATAAATGGACGACGATCAAATGTAGCAGGACGAATACCCGACCAATGCTCTAAAATTTCAAATTCATCATTGACAAGTGGTTCCACTTTTTCAAGCAGTTGTCTTTTGCCTTTAGGAGTTGGAGAATCCATTTCTTCTACTCTTTCATAGGTTGCTCCTAATTTGCAAGTTCCTTGATCATCAATTGGTAAGATAAAACCATTTCTGTTGATGATATGCTGAAACCTTGCATTTTTAAACTTTATAAGCAGTAATTCACCTTTGACCGGTCTAAAGTCTAACGCTGTAAAGAAAGGATTATTTTCTACTTTATTCCCTTCTGCAAAAATGATATGTTTTGCCTTGATATTTTTATATTCAATAAAACCGTCCTTTTGTTGGATTTTATCGTATTCAAACTCTTCCTCAAGAATGTGTTCTTTGTTTTTTTCTTTGAATGCATCCAAGAAAACAGGTATATCTAAGTAGCCACTTCTTTGCACTTCCATTCCTCCAAATGACCCGTCAATATATTCATTGTAAAGACCTTCTTTTACAAACCCTTTTACATAGGAGGAATACTTTTCATCTGCACTTGCAGCAATCCAGTCCGTCTGTTTTTCTTGAGAATCAAACGGGAAATAAAGTGGAATAGGAATAAAACTTTTGATATTATATTTCTGATCAAAAGTAGGATAGAAGTCTTCAATCTTATCAAAAATGGTATCACAAAGCCATGTCTTTACCATCTTTCTACCAGTGATGGGGTTGTACAATCCACCAGCTACTCTTGATGAGTTCTTCAAACTTCCATTATCAATAAGTTTAAAGGTTTTATTTCGATTGATAACTGTTTCTGTTAATATACTACCCGCAATTCCTTGCCCTACAATTAGATAATCTATAATCTCTGTCATACCAAATGCTCAAAAAATAAATAATGCCTACAAATATCATATTCTATGCAGTAGGACAAAAGAAAACAATCGTTTTTATATCAAAATGGTCAATAACGTGATCATGAATACTAATGTTGAGAATTTCTTATTGTAGCTGAACGGTAGGTAGTTAACATTTGTGAGTTTGAAATTTGCAATATATTTACGGATTATTTGCAACTGATTGATAGAATTGTTCGTTTCTTTTAAAATATTGCAATTGAAGTGTTCTGTTTTTTAGTATTGGCACTTTAATTGAATTGTAATTTATATTACATTTTTTTATTTCAATCTATAATAATGTTTAGAAAAACTTTAATACTAGGTCTATTTTTATTGTTGTCTCAGTTTCTTTATGCCCAAGATGCGATTATTGATAGCGAAAAATTAAATAAAGCCATTGATTATTATCAACAAGCTAAAGCTGATTATGACATTAAGACTTATGATAAAGCCTTAAGTAATTTTTTATTAGCCTATGAACTGAATCCTAATTTCTCTGATTACTCTTATGGTGTAGCAAGCTCATATTATGAGTTAAAAGACTATGAAAATGCGAAGAAGTACATAGAATTGACGATCAAGTTACAAACAGGTCAAGCGGATTATCATTTGAAGGCTGGAAATATTTACTTCAAGTTAAAAGACTTCCGTAAAGCAGTTCGTAATTATGAAATTACATTAGCCAATCTTAACCCAGAACATCCAATCAATACTCAAAGCTGTTATTATAACAAAGCGGTGAGTCATTATTACTTAAAAGACTATACCAATGCAATTCACGACCTTTCAGTTTTAATTGAGGAGGATCAAGAAAATTATAATGCCATTCATTTAAGAGCAGTTTCTTATTTACGCTTAGGAAAAAAGGAAGATGCATGTATTGATTTTCATGCGGCAAAAGAATTGGGGAACTTAAAATCGCAGGAATACATTGATAAGCATTGTCAATCGAATTAGTTTTTGGTGGCTCTAAAATCATTTAAAAGGTAGCATATCTAGGTTAAAATTTGTACGTTCGAAGAAATTTTAATTCAAAAGGATACTATTCACTAAGGTTGAGTTACAAATAATTGACCCTTAGAAGAGTAGTGATAAAGCATAAAAAATAAGATGATTAACGTACATACATTAACTTTTAGCCCTTTTCAAGAAAATACATATGTGGTTTGGGACGATACAAAAGAAGCAATTATTGTCGATCCGGGCTGTTATGATGCTTCAGAAGAACAGGCATTGAAAGGATTTATTGATAGCAATGAGTTGAAAGTGGTGAAAATTGTCAATACACATTGTCACCTAGACCATGTTTTCGGTAACAAATTCTGTCAAGATACTTTTGGTGTGAAATTATATATTCCCAAAGGAGAGATTGAGACTTTAGCAAGTGGAGCCAACTCAGCAGCCAAATACGGTATTCCGGGTTTCGTCACTTCTACGCATGATGAATTACTAGAAAATGAAGGTGAAGTAACTTTTGGAAATACATCACTTCAAATATTATATGCTCCAGGGCATTCACCGGGACATCTTGTTTTCTTTGATCAAGAACAAAAAATTGCTTTAGGTGGAGATGTGTTATTTAAAGGTTCAATTGGTAGAACAGATTTGCCAGGTGGTGATCACCAAACTTTATTAGATAACATCAAAAATGTAATGTATGCCTTGCCTGATGAGACGATTGTTTACCCAGGGCACGGACCATTTACAACAATCGGTGATGAGAAAAGAAGTAATCCATTTGTAAGAGGTTAATTATGGGAATTAAAAAACACATTCCAAACGCCATTACTTGTGGTAACTTGATCAGTGGTTGTATTGGTATATCATTCTGTTTCGAAGGCGATTTGTTTTTAGGAGCAGCTATGATTTTAGTAGGAGCCACTTTTGACTTTTTCGATGGTTTTGCTGCCAGAATGTTGAAAGTTTCCTCTCCAATGGGAAAGGAATTGGACTCTTTAGCTGATATGGTCACTTTTGGTGTTTTACCTGCAGTGATCCTTTATCAGTTGTTATTACAGGTAGAATTATTAGCAGATACGCATACTACCTATTTACCGTATATTGCCTATCTGATAGCCGCATTTTCTGCCATTCGTTTAGCCAATTTTAATATCGACGAAAGACAATCAGATGGTTTTATTGGAGTACCAACACCCGCTAATGCTCTTTTGATCGGATCTTTGCCTTTAATTTTAAGATACTATCCAGAGTTCTCACCTTATATTCTAAACAAGTACCTTCTTATTGGTATCGCAGTCGTAATGTCTTATTTACTAAATGCAGAAATACCATTGGTATCTTTAAAGTTTAAAAACTTTGGGTGGAAAGGAAATGAACCAAGGTATACATTAATTGGAGTAAGTGTATTGCTTCTGATCTTTTTACAGGTGGCTGCATTGCCTTTGATTGTTGTTACTCAGGTTTTGGTTTCGATTATTTTTAATAGGAAATAGAAAGCTGATAATATCTATATTTAAAGCCTTTATTGATCGGAATGATCAATAAAGGCTTTATTTTTAAATCATATTTTAATGATTATAAGATATCCTCTTGACTGATTTCTGCACCGCCCCATTCAATAACCGTAAAACCATCTCTCTTTTTATTATAGCTTTTAATCTGAGGTTCTATGGCAATTTTATCTTTGCTACACCCCTTGAAAAACATATAAAGTCGAATTTCACGATCTGGTTGTGGTTGAATATTTAACTTCGCTATATCATCACAACTTTCGTTGATCATAAATTGAATAAAATTATATTCATTCTTATTTAATTCAGGGATCCAATAACTTATAAAATCATTTATTTCATAAGTATTTAAACCGAATTGAGGTAAAGTTTTTTCAAGAAATGATATGGTTGAGTCCTTGGCAATCACATATCCTTTATTTTGATTTTCATAAGAAAACTTAGACCTCAAATCACCTTCCCAATAAATATATTTGTGCTTTCTTTGATCTTTCTGATCTATTATATCTCCCGAAGGAAGCACTTTTAAGTTCCACCCTTCAGAATTGTATTTTGGATAAGAAGCAGTAATTGCTCCATCCAATTCCACTTTCACATTTACATCAATTTCCTTCTCCGTGTTAAAGTAGATCACGGGCTTTTTGATCATTACTTTCGGTTTTAAGTTTTCTTTGGTTTTGGGTACAATATTGATAATTGTAAGTTTTGTCTTCTTATTGATATAGGAAAAACTTTTCCCATTTAACACTTCCAACTTAAGTATGTAATCTTCATCAATATAGAAGTCCTCTATATTGCCCTGTATATAATAATCATTGTATTTAAATACTGAATAGCGGGCGTCGATGTCAAGGTGATTTTTAATCAGGTCTTGAATGGATATAAAATTGAGGTGTTTTTTTGTAGTCATATGAATTGAAGGACCATTTAAGGTATCTTTAGTATTCATATATAAAGAATCAATATCCTCTGTTTTCATGATAGGTTGAGCATCAAACTCTTGTCCATTTACAAAATATTTGATTCCTCTATCACCACTGTTTGATGGGATATTAATATACTCCACCTCTATATTTTTTTGTCCATAACTATAATGGAAATTCAGAAATATACAGATGAGAAGGGAGATGTATGTTGATTTAGTCATGATAATCTCTTTAGTTTAATTTATTGCTTGTTAAGATTAGAAAACAAATATGAATTGAAGTCTACGATAAGAAGTTTCTAGTTAATTGCTAAAAAACGAATACTAAGCAGCTGAGAATAGAAGTTTATTCCTTTTTCAGCTTAGGAACTTTATCTCTAAAGATTTGATACCTTTTGTAGCCATACCAAAACTCCTCTGACCCAACTTTAAGAATAGTAAGTGTGGGGATTGCGAAAATCATCCCGACAACACCACCTAACGCTGACCCTACAAATACAGCCAAAAAGATGGCTAATGGATGCATTTTTACACTTCGTGAGAAAATAATAGGTTGTACCACTACATTATCCACTAATTGTACTACACCGAAGACAGAAAGTACTTTTATCACTAAGAAAATATAATCTGACATGTCAACCAAAGTAGGATCTGTAAGTACTCCGACCAAAACACCAAAAGAGCCTCCAATAAATGGTCCTAGATAAGGAATGAGGTTGGCTACGGCGGCAAAAACGGCAATAGTAATAGCATATTCAACATTAGCAATCTTCAATCCGATAGTTGCAATGGAGAAAATACTAAGCATTTGTAAGAAAAGTCCCAAGAGGTAACTAGAGAGTAGTTTTTCAGTTTTGATTAAAGCAGAGATAGATACTTCAAAATATCGATTAGGAATTAATATAATTAATTGACGTCTTAATAAACTTGGATCATAGAGGAAGAAAAAAGTGATAAATAGTACAGCCATTGTTCCTACGAAAAAATTACCTGTCAATGCAATTAAACCATTGACAAAAGTTCTGATACTATCACTTTGAATTAAAGATGTAATCCTTTCCGTTAATTGTTCCAATAGAAACCCTTTTTCTGCGTCTTGTAAGATATATTCTCTAATAAGGTTTTCAAGACTGTAAATCGGTCCTTCCACCACCATAATCAACTCTTGCGTATTTTTGTCTGTCAAGACTTCAATTTGACTCTTGATGAGGGGATAAAATAGGAAAACAAATAATCCTATAATTCCAAAGAGGATTATAAATGAACAAAATACGGCTAAGGTTCGGGGAAATTTATACCCGAAGGCATGGAAATTAGCAATGTAATTGGTGGGCGTTTGTAAGATGGAAGAGATGATCAGTGAAATAACGATATAAGCAAGGATGTCTTTCAACTGCACTGAAAGCCAACCTAATACAAATATGATAGCGATAAACAAAAATAAGTTCGTAAATGAACGAAAGTATTTTGCTACAGACGCAATTGATTTAATAGAATTATAGAGTTTATCAGGTACCATATCAACTATTTAGTACATCAAAAAAATATGATTTATGGAATGGGTCTTTTGAATAATTAAAGATAAAAAAGACTCCTACTTAAAGAAAATAAGTAAGAGTCTTTTTTCATTTTGGAATGATCAAAGGCCTAGTAAGATAAATCATTATCTAATGGCTCACTTTTGAAATCATTATTGTAGCTTTCTTTGTAATCGTAGTCCTCACCAGGTAAAAGATCATTCTTGACCTTATCTACGCATTCACCCAAAGCATCAACAAATTTTTCAAAATCTTCCTTGTATAAGAAAATTTTGTGCTTTTCAAATACAGGCTGATCATCTTTGAAACGCTTTTTACTTTCCGTTATGGTCAAGTAATAGTCGTTCGAACGAGTTGCTTTAACATCAAAGAAGTAAGTACGTTTTCCTGCACGAACTTTCCTTGAAAAGATTTCTTCTCTTCTCTCTTCCACAGTCCTAATCTTTTAGTTTATTTACGATCCTAATTTTTATATAACATTTCTATTATCCAAATCAAATCGAAAAAAAATGCATATTATTTCTACTTTCGAGCAAAAATTAAAGAAAAGGGGAAAAAAATTGTAAGTTTGCCTTCGTTTTTAATGAAGATTCGATGAAACACTAACCTTTAATGAAGAGAAAACTTTTATTATCCTTTGTATTTTTTTTAGTACTTCAACATTTTTCATTCTCTCAGATTATTGATAAGATCGGTTACAAAGAGATGGGGGAAGCCTCTTACTACCCAGACGACAGGGATGGAATTATTACCAGAGGAGGGGTAAAGTTTAGTAAAGATTCAATGTATGTAGCACATAAATACTTTCCATTCGGAAGTATAATTAAAGTGAGGAATATTGATAATGGTAAAACGGTTTTCTTAAAAGTGGTCGATCGTCCTTATACTTCATCCAGAATCATTGATATGACTTATGAGGCTGCACAACGCTTAGACATTATAGGACAATCCGAGAGCACGGTAGAAGTGATCCTGAAGGATACTCCTGCAACATTAAAAGAAAAGAAAAAACTTCAACAAACACTCAAAGCAAATGCTGTAAATGAAAATAATAGCATAGATATTGATAAAGATTTATTTAAGGAAGTAGGAACATATAGTTTATACGGAGAAAAAAGTTTGACAGAAGGTGTTGGTATTCAGTTTGCGACTTCTCCCGATCTTGAGCATATCATTTCGGAAGGAAAAAAAATTGAATCAGATTATCTTATTTCTTCTGTTTTTGTACAAACAGGATGGTCTAACGGACAAAAAGTTTATCGTTTGCTGATCGGTAGTTTTTCTTCTACTGAAGCAGCACAACCATTATTACAGTTATTAAAAAAAGGGGGCTATACTGACTGTTTTATCAAGAAGCACCATAACAATTAAAATTATGAACCTAAAGAAGGTAATTCTATTACTATCCTGCTTAGTGACTATAACTACACTTTACGGACAAACTAAGGTAGGTGATAAAAAAAGAGGACAATCGTCTTATTATGCGAATAAATTTCATGGAAGGAAAACTGCAAATGGTGAGCGTTTTAATATGTACGCTTATACATGTGCACATAGAGAACTTCCTTTTGATACATATCTAAAAGTAACCAACCTAAAGAATGGTCGATGGGTTGTCGTAAGAGTAAATGATAGAGGTCCTTTTAAGTCCAATCGTATTCTGGATTTATCAAAAGCAGCTGCTTCAAAAATTAATATGATTGAAGATGGTATTGCTAAAGTTGAAATTGAAATCTTGGCTACAAAAGGGCAGGGAACAAAAGTAAAAGAGGGCACCTCTGGTGGTTCTGGTCAAGCAATTTCCTCTAAGGATATTAAAAAGGAGAAGAAAAGAAAAGAGACTACGGTAAATAATAAACCTAAGCATTCTACAAAATCTTATGGAGCACCTGGTACTTATAGTATTTGGGGTACATCCAAGTCGATTAAGAAAGGGTATGGAGTGCAATTAGCTTCTTATTCGAATTTAGCAAAAGCCAAAGAAGCAGGAAAGATTGCAAACAAGAAAGGGCTTACTGAAGTATATATTCAATCTGGCTATTATAAAAGTAAAGTGATCTATCGTTTATTGTATGGAGATTTTTCTCAAAAAGAAGCAAAAAATAATATCAAAAAAGTAAAATCTAAAGGATATAAAGGTGCCTTTGTCAAAAAGCATTTGTAACTTAATAGGATGGAAGCTGAAATATTCGGTTAAAAATGACGCTGCCAATTGATATCTGAAGGAAGAACAAAGAAATTAAATCTATTTTAATATTCAATTATTCTTTTTGATACATAAAGTGTTTTTCAGCGAACATAACACACTTCATTCAGTTAAAGTAAGACTATAGATGTTACAAGAAATTTCTTTTGATACCATACGACAATACGGTAATATAGAACTCTTAGCCAAGCAAATGGTAGAAGGGTTTATTACTGGATTGCATAAATCTCCTTATCATGGTTTTTCGGTAGAATTTGCCGAGCATAACCTTTATAATCCAGGGGAAAGTACAAGACATATTGATTGGAAAGTGTACGCCAGAACTGATAAACTTTTTACCAAACGGTATGAAGAAGAAACCAATCTAAGAGCCATGATTGTGTTGGATCGTTCTCCTTCCATGTACTATCCAGACAAGACCTTTGATAAAATGGCATTTAGTACAATGGCTGCAGCGTCATTGGGCTATATGCTCCAAAAGCAAAGGGATGCTGTGGGGTTGTGTACTTTCTCAGATGATTTGGAGGAAATGACACAAGTGAAATCCACTAGAACTCATTTGCATCAGATCTTTGTGAAATTACAGCAAATGTTAGAGAAGCCACCTCCACAAAAGGGAACACACATCGCTAAGGTTTTACATCAAGTTGCTGAAACTATACATAAACGCTCTTTGGTCATTATCTTTTCCGATATGATGGGGCAGATGGGAAACAGAGATGAAATGTTTGCTGCACTACAACATTTAAAACATAATAATCACGAGGTATTATTATTTCACGTTGCTGATCATAGTACAGAGTTGCAATTGGAATTTCCTGAGCGACCGATGGTTTTTGTAGATGTAGAATCTGGACAGAAAGAAAAGCTTCGACCATCGCAGGTGAGAGAACAATATCAGCAAACTATTCAACAACTTTATCATGATTTAAATGTAAAGTGTGGTCAATACAAGATTGATTATGTTGAAGTGGACAGCAAAAAAGATATCGATCAAATCATTATTCCATATATGTTGAAGAGACAAAGAATGAGGTAATTAAATTACTTCTATTAAGAAAGCCGTTCCAACCAAAGTTGAAACGGCTTTTTGAGTATAAAAAAATCACTCGAAAAAATATAGGAAATGGATTACCATTTCGTGTTTCTCATGTCACCAGAAGTCATAAACTCCGAGTGCATGTTAAATACTCTATCCAATGCTTGAGGAGTTTGTGGATGACCTGAAGTTACTTCTAAGTACTCTCTTAAAGTCTCTTTGTAATCAGGGTGAACACAATTTTCAATAATAGCCTCAGCACGTTGACGAGGAGATTTACCTCTTAAGTCTGCAACACCTTGCTCAGTGATGATTACTTTTACAGAGTGCTCAGAGTGATCTTCGTGAGATACCATTGGTACAATAGCACTGATACTACCACCCTTAGCCACTGAAGGACAAGTGAAGATCGATAAGAAGGAGTTACGAGTGAAATCACCAGAACCACCGATACCGTTCATCATCTTCGTACCCAATACGTGCGTAGAGTTGATGTTACCGAAGATATCTGCTTCAATGGCAGTGTTAATTGTGATCAAACCTAATTGACGAACAATCTCAGGGTTATTTGAGATTTCTTGAGGACGTAAAACTAATTTGTCTTTGAAGAAATCGAAATCACCATAAATACCTTTTAATACTTCTGGAGATACAGTCAGCGAACAACCTGAAGCGAAAGTAATATCACCATTTTTCATTAAGTCAATTACTGCATCTTGGATTACCTCAGTATACATTCTAAAAGGAGGGATGCCTGGGTTTTTGCCCAATGATCCTAATACCGCATTCGCAATATTACCTACACCAGATTGGATCGGTAAGAATTCCTTAGGAATAGTACCTTTTGCTAATTCACCAGCTAAGAAGTTAGCTACATTATCACCAATTTTTTGAGTTACTTCATCTACAGGAGCGAAACCACCTACTTCATCAGGAGCATTTGTTTCTACAATACCCATGATTTTTGAAGGATCAATTCTCAACACAGGCTCACCGATACGAGCATCAGGAGAGTAAACTGGGATAGACTTTCTGTAAGGAGGATCTAATGGTTGATAGATATCATGAAGACCTTTGATAAATTTAGGGTGGTTACTGTTTAACTCAATAATCACCTTTTTTGCTAGTTTAGTTGCAGTTGGAGAGATACCTACACCAGAAGTAAGTACTACTTCACCATTTGGAGTAATGTCCGCTGCTTCAATAATTGCCAAATCAATCTCACCAAAGAAACCATAACGCATCTCTTGTGCTAAAGCAGACAAGTGCATATCAAAATACTCCACATGACCGTTGTTAATTGCTCCTCTCATATCTTTATTAGATTGATATGGAGTACGGAATTTTACAGCGTTTGCTCTTGCTAATTCTCCATCTAAAGAATCACCTGTAGAAGCACCTGTAATCATTCCAATCTTGAATTCTCTACCTGCTTCATGCTCTCTTTTTGCTTTTTCAGCAATAGCCTTAGAAACTACTTTTGGAGATCCTGCAGGAGTGAAACCACTAAATGCGACTGTTGTATTATGATGTACATATTCCGCCGCTTCTTCCGGAGTTAAAATTTTAAATGGCATATTATATTTTGTCTTTGCTTTTAAACTGATATTGTTTATTTCTATTAAGTGTAATAATTCAATTCTAATAGGCTTAAAAAAGTCACACAATACTGATGTGTTATTTAATATTAACCTTGAAATTACACTGTAAAGATAGAAGGCCGTCAAATGAAAAATGATGACCGTTTAACAACCCCAAAAGGTGATTAAAGTAATGTATTCTGTAATATTTTTTAATGAAAAGGTTAGGGTCGTCATTGTTGTTCTTTAATTAGTTCATTTTTTAGAGAGAAGGTTATACTTGTGTCTTTTCTGCTGTTAGTAGGGGGAGTTTAATGTAAAAAGGTTCAAGACCAATGTGTATGGAGTTGGAATTCACATTAGTGGTATCATAAGAACAGGTAAATATGACTATACAACTTTTTGAAGAAGTATTGGAAGATGTTTTAAGTGAGATATTAGTCAATTAATTATTAAATTCGAAAATGATTAATTTAGAAAATACAGCCTTATTTAAGGACAAAGCGTATATAGATGGAATTTGGAAAAGTGCCCAAAATGATAAAACTTTTGTGGTTACCAATCCTTATGATCAACAGGAATTAGCACAGGTTTCAGATTTTGGACCTGAAGATATTCCTTCTGTTATTGAAGCGGCAGAAAGTGCTTTTCATATTTGGAAGAAAAAGACTGCGGCAGAAAGGGCTACAATTTTAAGGAAGTGGTATGAGCTTCAAATCGAATATGCTGAGGATTTAGCCCGAATTTTAACATCTGAGCAAGGGAAACCTTTTCCAGAAGCATTAGGTGAGATAAAATATGGAGCGTCTTTCGTAGAATGGTTTGCAGAAGAAGCAAAGAGGGTTTATGGGGATGTGATTCCAGGACATGGTGAGGATAAACGTATTGTAGTGATCAAGCAACCTATTGGCGTTGTAGTGGCCATCACTCCATGGAATTTTCCCAATGCAATGATTACTAGAAAAGTTGCTCCTGCATTGGCAGCTGGTTGTTCAGTGATTATTAAGCCTTCAGAAGAGACGCCTTTATCAGCATTGGCATTAGCTGTTTTAGCTGAAAAAGCAGGTATACCAAAAGGGGTTTTCAATATCGTAACCACAACAGATTCAGTCAATGTTGGAAAGGTACTGACGGACAGCCCTGTTGTGAAAAAGTTATCTTTTACGGGTTCAACTCCGGTAGGTAAACAATTGATGCGTCAATCAGCAGATACAGTAAAAAAGATATCTTTAGAACTAGGCGGGAATGCTCCATTTATTGTTTTTGATGACGCAGTGCTTGAAGATGCAGTACAAGGTGCGATTGCATCAAAGTATAGAAATGCAGGTCAGACTTGTGTTTGTGCCAATCGTATTTATGTTCAAGAAGGAATTTATGATGCTTTTGTTACCAAATTTGCAGAAGAGGTACGCAAGCTTAAAGTAGGAAATGGTTTTGAAGAAGGTGTAGAAATTGGCCCACTTATCAATACCAAAGCAGTTCAAAAGGTAAACTCCCTAATTGATGATGCTTTAGAAAAAGGAGGGAAGATTAGACTTGGTGCAAGAAGTGAATCAGATGAAAATACATTGTACCAACCTACAATTGTGATTGATGTAACATCAGAGATGAGATTTGCAAAAGAAGAGATATTTGGTCCTGTAGCTCCAATATTCAAATTTAAAACCGATGAGGAGGTCATTGAAGCAGCAAATAATACAGAATATGGTTTAGCTTCTTATTTCTATGGCAATAATATGAATAGAGTATGGAAAGTCGCCGAAGGTTTAGAATATGGAATGGTAGGAATTAATACCGGAATGATTTCCACTGCAGTTGCACCTTTTGGAGGTATAAAAGAAAGTGGAAATGGTCGTGAAGGTTCTAAATACGGTATGGATGATTTCCTTGAAATTAAGTATTTATGTTTTGGAGGGGTGCAATAAATTGATACTCTAATTATACTATAAGGAGGCAGTACTGAGATAAATTCGGTGCTGCTTTTTTTGTGTTGAGATAGTAATAGGTAAAAGATTGTTTGGGGTTTATATCGAATGATAATAGATAACTTCAATCTATCTTCCCTCTAAATAAATGTCATCATTGTAATTCTATTTTCATTTTCCTTCAAAAATGATGTAATTGCGCATTCTTAAAAGAAAAGAAATACTATATAATTATATAAATGGCAAAGCAGAAACCTAGCGTACCTAAGGGTACTAGAGATTTTGGGCCCGAGCAAATGGCCAAGAGAACTTATATTTTGGAAACAATTAAAGACGTTTACAAGAAATATGGTTTTCAAAACCTGGAGACACCAACTATGGAAAACCTATCAGTATTGACTGGTAAGTATGGTGACGAAGGGGATCAGCTTTTATTTAAGATTGTCAACTCTGGTGATTACTTGAAAAAAGTGAATGCAGATGATCTTGAAAAAGGAGCGAAGCATATGCTTCCAAAAATCTCTGACAAAGGTTTAAGATATGACCTTACAGTACCTTTCGCAAGATACGTTGTGATGAACCAAGGTACATTAAGCTTTCCATTTAAAAGATATCAAGTTCAACCTGTTTGGAGAGCAGACAGACCTCAAAGAGGACGTTATAGAGAATTCTATCAGTGTGATGCCGATGTGGTAGGAACAGATTCATTATTGTGTGAAGCTGAAATCCTAGCAATGATGGGTGAGGCGTTGACAAATCTTCAAATTACAGATCACACGATCAAATTGAATAACAGAAAAGTCTTGACTGGTATCGCTGAAGCCATCGGTGAAAACGGTAAAGAGTCAGAACTTTGTGTCGCAATTGATAAATTGGATAAGATCGGCGTGGAGAAAGTAAAATCAGAGCTAATTAATGAAAGAGGATTTTCAACTTCATCAGTTGCTCGATTGGATTTTCTTTTTGACTTAAATGGTTCAACACGAACCAAATTAGGTAAAATGAAAGAGTTCTTTCAGGGTAATGATAATTTCTTAAACTGTTCCCTTGTTGGGTCTGAGATTGGATTGAAAGGAATCAAGGAACTGGAAGAAGTGTTAGATTTTGCTGAGAAGTTAGGTGTTTCTTTCAAGAATATTGAATTTGACGTAACACTTGCTCGTGGTCTTTCATACTATACAGGTGCTATCTTCGAAGTGAAGGTAAACAATGCCAATATGGGTTCTATCAGTGGCGGAGGTCGTTATGACAACCTTACTGGCGTATTCGGTTTAGACGGAATGTCTGGCGTTGGTTTCTCTTTTGGTGTAGATAGAATCTATGACGTATTAGAAGAATTAGATTTATATCCGTCATCAGCTGTTGAGACAACAAAAGTAATGTTGACGAACTTTGATGACCAAGGAAGAGACTATTCATTACCATTATTACAAAAATTGCGTAATGCTGGAATCTCTGCTGAATTATATCCTGATAATGCCAAAATGAAAAAGCAAATGAACTTTGCCAATAAAAAAGGTATTCAGTATGTCGTTTTAGCGTGGGAAGATGAAATGGCTCAAAATAAATATTCATTGAAGAATATGACTACAGGTGAGCAAAACATGCTTTCAGCAGATGAGATTGTAGACCTTTTGAAGGGGTGATCAATCTTTGAAAAAAATATAGAGTCGCTTTTGGAGTAAAATTCAGAAGCGACTTTTTTTATTTTAATAGATTTTATGGTGGTTTTACTTGTGGTTCAGTGGACGTTTTACTAAAACGTCCTTGCGAATCACAAGAAACCCACAATAGAACCCACATCTGAATATAAAAAAAGCAGCTACCATTTACATGATAACTGCCACCTATATTTTTAGTTAGATAAGACTAAACATCTTTCTTCCCTGCTAGTAAATACAACGCCGCCATACGAGTAGCGACTCCGTTCTCCACTTGATCAAGAATGATCGCATTTTCAGCATCTGCCACATCAGAAGTGATTTCCACGCCTCTGTTGATTGGGCCTGGGTGCATCACTACGATTTCTTTATCCAGTGATTCTAGAATCTCTTTTGTCAAACCAAAGTTCTGCGAATACTCTCTTACCGATGGGAAGTTCTTTACCAATTGTCTCTCCATCTGAATACGAAGCATATTAGCCACATCACACCATTTCAAGGCTTTCATCAAATCATGCTCTACGATTACGCCAAGATCTTTGATGTATTTAGGAATCAAAGTATGAGGTCCGCAAACCATTACTTCAGCACCTAGCTTCTGTAAAGCGAAGATATTGGATAAAGCTACACGAGAGTGAAGGATATCACCGACAATCACTACTTTCTTGCCTTCTACTGTTCCTAATTTCTCACGAATAGAATAGCTGTCCAAAATCGCTTGCGTAGGGTGTTCATGAGTACCATCACCAGCGTTTAAGATTGTAGCATCAATATGCTTAGCCAGGAAGTGAGGAGCACCAGGGCTTGAGTGACGCATCACAATCATATCTACTTTCATAGATAAAATGTTGTTGACCGTATCAAGAAGTGTTTCCCCTTTTTTTACTGAACTACCACTCGAAGAGAAGTTGATCACATCTGCTGATAGTCTTTTTTCAGCCAGCTCAAATGATAATTTAGTACGTGTTGAGTTTTCAAAGAAAACATTGGCGATAGTAATATCTCTCAGAGAAGGGACTTTTTTGATAGGGCGATTAATCACCTCTTTAAATTGATCAGCGGTTTGAAAGATCAGTTCTAAGTCTTCTCTAGTGAGATCTTTTATTCCAAGTAGATGTTTCTGACTTAACATTATATGAATATCTGCAAGAAATTGATGTATATAAAAAAACGGTCATCCTAACGAATGCCGTTGTAAAATTATTGATTAATAAGCCAAAGGTTATCTTCCTGATGACCTTCTTCTTTCCATTCTGCTTGAATGTATTGTGATTGAATTGAATTGACCACCTTACCAACGTAAGTAGGTTCAATCGGTAAATCACGGCTATATTTTCTATCCACTAAACAAAGTAGCTCCACTTTTCTAGGACGACCAAATGCCATCATGGCGTCTAACGCCGAACGGATAGACCTTCCTGTAAAGACCACGTCATCGATAAGAATTACATTCATATCTTCTACAAGGAAAGGAATATCGGTTTTACTAGGAGTGAGGATACTTTGACCTCTTCTGAAGTCGTCGCGGTGAAAAGTAATGTCCAATTGACCTAAAGGAACTTCCACCTTTGCCAATTCAAAAATACGTTTCTTAATTCTTTCAGAAAGAATAATACCGCCTTGCTGAAGACCAATTATCACAGTATTAGAGAAGTCTCCATGGTTCTCAATCAACTGTTGACTCAGTCTACTTATTGTAATGTCAAGTAATTGACTTTGTAATATGCTTACTTTTGCCATTTTCTATTTCTAGAATTCATTACGGGGAAATTACCCCTTCGATTCTAACCTGTAAATCTATGAATTTTCTTTCAAATTCGTATAAAATCCTCGCATTTTGATGAGTTCTTCTAAAGAATTACAATGACGGAATAAATGATGCTTTTCATCTACATGTTTTTCCTTCAGTTCTTCAAAAGAAGTAAAGACCATATTATCAATTGTTTGTTTGTCTTTATCCATTTCAGGGTCAACTCCCGTGACTAGTTGTCCACTTACCTTTTTTACTTTGAAAAATAGTTCGATCCCATGAAGAGGAAGGTCAAAAAACTCATGCGTAAACATAAATTCCTCAATTTCTACATCAAGTCCTGTCTCTTCTAGAAACTCTCGCTTTAAAGCATCTTCGACTGATTCGCCATATTCTAATCCACCTCCAGGAGGAGCCCAGAAAATTCCTCTCTTACCGATTCCATGGTGAACTGCCATTAATATTTTATCATTTTCTACCAATACACCGCAGACTCTAACTCTTAATCGGTGTCCGAATGTTTTTTCTATATCTTCTTTGGATGCTTTGTTACTCATTATGTTTTATATTAATTAAACTGTTGGAGTCGAAAAAAATCAAATATAATAATTGATATACTTAATACATTGTAAACTCAACTTTCAGCTAACTTTCTTTGCGCTGAATTGAATCCGATGGGGAATGAATTTTATAATTCTGATTGAGTTAGGAGAAAATAAAACTAAAATTTTGATGAATTTATAGAATTTAAAGGATGAAAATGTTTTGTCTTAGCAGGACAAAAAGAAATCTAATAGCATGTTTTAATTTACTTAGTTCATTTTTAGGTAGTTGTTGTGAGGAATGCTCAATAAACTTGTTTTTTATACGTAAAGTGCTAATTATTACATGTTTGATTAAGTATTGTACGTAGATTTGTTCTTTTATTATAAGTAATGTTACTTAAATCATTACGTAATTTTTTCTGCTGAAAAACAGTTTTTTACCTCTCAAAAAACTAGACCAATAGTGAAATATGACATAGTTTCCGTTTTGAACACCCTCTACATTTGTATCATAAGCAAGCACAAACGCTATAGGAAACTCTCATAACTTACAAATTAACATGACAAATGATTTAAAGCTATTCTCTATATCTCATAGTAAAGCTACTGTTAAGGTAAGGGAAAAATTTTCTTTAAATGATTTAGAAGTAAAGCACTTTTTGCAAAAGCTCAAGGAGGTGCTAGGAATAGATGAAGCGATTGTTTTGTCAACTTGTAATAGAGTTGAGGTCTATTATGTTTCTAAATCAATATTGACGCAACAGATACTGAAGTTACTCTGCGTACTTAAATGTCAGATTCCATCTGATCAGTACATCAAATATATTGAAGACAAGGAAGGTGATAATGCTGTAGAGCATTTATTTTCTACTGGGATAGGTGTAAATTCTCTATTACTCGGCGATTTGCAAATATACGGACAACTGAAAAATGCCTATCAAAATGCAACAGATGAAAATATGTGTCAGGCTTTTCTTCATCGCTTGATGCACACCTTCTTTCATTTTCATAAAAGAATTACAAATGAGACTTCTTTTAAGAAAGGGGTGAGTTCTAATGGTTATGCAGCCGTGAAAGTAACAAACGAATTTTGTAAGTATAATAATGATGCAAAAATATTGATCATCGGATTAGGAGAGATGGGTAAAGATGTCTGTCAATACTTACAAAAGAAAAGTATTAATAATGTCTCAATAACGAATAGATCATTAGAAAAAGCACTTCAGTTTAATAAAACCTTTGGTTATGAGGTAATAGCCTATGAGGCACATGAAGAAATGTTATCTCAATTTGATGTAGTTATCACTTCTGCTCATCACGAAAAAATCGTTTACAAACCATCAATATCAAATTCAAAATCTCCTCAGTTAATTATTGATTTATGTTCTCCAAGGACAGTATCACCCACATTTAATAGAGTAGGAACGAAAGTTCTGAATATTGATGATCTAGGAATGCAATTAGATGAGACTATTAAACTGAGACAGGCAGAACTAACCAACGTAAGTCTAATTTTTAATGAAGAGTTATTGAAGTTTAATTCCTGGCTCAAAGAAACTTATTTCACACCTACTGTATTACTTTTAAAAAATGCATTAGAAGAGTTAAGAAAAGATTCGTTAGCTACTTTTAAAAAAGAGTTTAATTCATCCGAGTTGGAAGCCATAGAAAGGGTTTCGAACAGGATGATCCAAAAAATTGTACAACTCCCAACACTACAACTCAAAGAAGCTTGTAAGCAAGGTAATGTTGCTACTTTAAATGAGGCACTAAAAGCACTCTTTATGCTTGAAGAGCCTAGTATTCACACTTCAAAAATTTAATTGACTATGGGTTTTTTAAAATCACTTTTCGGTAAAAAGACAAAAAAAGAAGAAGGACCGGTTTCCGCAAAACAAATTGAGTTAGTGCAAAGTACATTTGCAATGGTGGCACCGATCGCTGACAAAGCTGCAGAGATCTTCTATGCAAAATTGTTTGAACTAGATCCTTCTTTAAAATCAATGTTTACGTCGGATATGGCGGAACAAGGTAGAAAGCTGATGGCTATGTTAGCTGCGGCTGTAAACGGTTTGAATGACTTAGGTGCATTAGTTCCTGTTGTTCAAGACCTAGGAAAAAGACACGTTGGTTATAATGTAGAAGATTCTCATTATGATACAGTTGCAGCTGCATTGTTGTATACATTAGAGACAGGTTTAGGTGAAAATTGGAATGACGAGGTGAAGGATGCTTGGACTACTGTATACGTTGTATTAGCTACAACAATGAAGGAGGCTGCTGCTACTGTAGAACCTGTAGAATAATAGCCTCTACGATTAAAATTGAAAATCTCTTTTCTTGAGTAATATAGTTCCAAAGCAGAGGGGTTCATTCGCCATGGCTCCTTTGCTATTATTACTCCCTACAACAACTCCCAAAAAACATTAAACATTTTAACACCAAACAATAGATTCATGAAAACTTTCTGCAAATTTAATCAACTTCGAAGTTATATTCTGCTATCATTGACCACAATCGGGTTTTACAACTGTCAACCACTACCAGAAGATTCAACTGCACAAGTATCGAATAAAAAATATTCTATAGAAGAAGCCTTCACCATTGTTTCAAAAGAAAACGATGTAGCTAGAACTCTTTACACTAAAGCCATTGTAGGTGCAGGTAAAAAGAAAGGTTTGAAATTTGACGAGGATTGGGAAAAAGATCACATTGAGGCAGGGCCACTACCTGCATTATTCTTAAGAGGAATTGCCGGTGATATTCGTAAAAAAGGAGAGGTGCCATTAGGATTATTCCTAGGTTCTGATTTCCCAATTAGAAAATCCAATAAATTCAAAGGTAAGCAAGCTGAACTTTTTGCTGAAATGAGAAAAGATGAGCAACCTAAGTTCTTCTACGATGCTGAAAACAAGTTGTATACAGCAATGTTCCCTGATTTTGCATCTGCAGGTGCTTGTGTAAGCTGCCACAATAAACACCCTGAAACGACAAAAGCCGATTGGGTATTGGGTGATATTCAAGGAGCTACAACATGGACTTACCCTGAAGATTCTGTAAGTTTTGAAGAATTAGAAGGTATGATCATGGCCTACAGAAATGGTGCTGCTAATACTTTCCAAAAATACATTGACAAAACAAAAACATTCAAAGAAAGTGATATACCAGTCGTTGGTGAAGAATGGCCTTCAGGAGGTTACCAATTACCAAGTCCAAATATTTTCTTGGATAGTGTAGGCCTATTAACTTCTGAAGAAACTTTAAGTGGTATTCTGAAATTATAATATAAAGTCTTAGTACTAAAATTACCTGTTGTTGTGCGACTCCCCTCTAGGTTTCATATTTTTTTGACAAAATACGTATATCTATTTTAAAATCTACTTTTCATCTTTTGAGGGGAGTCTACATTTAATTAATTCAGTTATGCATAAATTAAAGTTTATATACATTGGCTCTTTTCTATTTGCTCTATTTGTAATTCAAGATGTTTTTGAGTTAAGATGGGAAGCATTATATGAACTACAAGAAGAGCAAATGTATAGGAGATGGTCAGGATTGGGTGTGCTATTAGTGATCCTATTCCAATGGACCTTGAGTTTAGTAAGAAGTGTACCAAGATGGGAAGATAAATCTATTGTATTTCATAAAATACATAATTGGTTAGGAGCATTTACTCCGTTGATATTTTATGTTCATTCTATGGAATTAGGTTTTGCCTATTTATTAGTATTGAGTATTACATTCTTCAGTAATTTTATCATGGGGATGTTCAACTTTGATGTTATCAGAAGTAAGTCTCAATTGTTCTTTCAAGGTTGGATGATTGTTCATGTTTCGCTATCAGTATTTATCACATCTCTTACGTTCTATCACATTTGGGTCGTTTTCTTTTACGAATAAACCTTAAAATCAACTCCCATGGAAAAAATTAAAACGCTAAAAGTTACGGATGTCATCAAGGAAACGAATGATGCGATCAGTATACATTTCAAACAGCCTTTTTTCAAAAAAATAAAATATACTCCAGGACAATTTCTGACACTATTGGTCAATGTTGATGATAAAGTGCTTAGACGTTGTTATTCTCTAAACAGTGCTCCCAAAGTAGATCAAACTATTAGTGTTACTGTAAAGAGAATTAAAGATGGTAAAGTATCTAATTTCCTTTTCGACACTGTAAAGAAAGGAGATAAAATAAAAGTGCTTTACCCAATGGGTGAATTCACAATGCAACCTGACCCTAATAAAAAGAGACACATTGTTCTTTTTGGAGCCGGTAGTGGTATTACACCTTTATTTTCTATTCTAAAATCAACTTTATACAAAGAACCCAAGAGTATCGTTTCTCTATTTTATGGAAATAGAGATATTGAATCAATTATATTTAATGAACTCTTAGCTAAAATAAAAAGCGAATTTCCAGAGCGCTTAAACTTAATTCATATCCTTGAGAAACCTGGTGATTTTAGCGATTGCTATAAGGGAAGGGTTGAGAGAAGTCAAGTTCCAGTTTATTTAGAAAAAGTCCCTAAGTGGCCCGTTGAAGAAACAGAATATTTTATCTGCGGTCCATCTGGAATGATGAATGAAGCGGAAGAAGGGTTGAAATTAAGTTTAGTACCTGAAAAATATATTCATATTGAACGTTTTTCTGCTCCGCCACCTTCTGCTCAAGAAATCCAACAGCAAGGTGCATTTTTGGAAAACAGAGAAATTAAAATCAAACACAAAGAGAAATCTTACCAATTTACTGTCCCTGCCAAGAATAACATCTTAGAGGCAGCATTGGATGAGAAAATTAAGTTGCCTTATGTTTGTATGGATGGGATTTGTGGAAGTTGTAAGGCCAAAGTCACATCTGGTGAAGTATTTATGCGAAAAGGCCATGTGCTCACTCCAAAAGAAGTAGAGGAAGGGTACATACTGCCTTGTATCTGTAATCCGGTCACTAACAATGTAGTGATTGAGTATGCATAATCTTTTCGATTATCACTTTACAGACAACAAAAGAAAGATCTTTGAATCAATGCTACATGAATGGTTTTCACAATGCGTTATGGGAGTTAGCAAAAGTCAACCTTGTAGCATTTGATTCTCTCCCAAAAAAAACTTTAAAGCATCAACAAATGTTTAAAATAAGCAGAAAAAGAAAGAGACAATTTATAGGGATGTGTACAGGTATATTTATCTCTGCTATTACCTATGTAACACTTTCTCTTCCACAAAATGATGATTTCCTTTCTAAAGGACCTCTTAATACAGGACATGAAAATCTTCAGTGTGAAACTTGTCATACACCCGCTAAAGGTAATGTATTCCAGCAAGCACAGGCGAATTTTATGCATACTGTAGGTCTTAGAAGAACTGAAGCAGATTTTGGAGCTCAAAATGTTGATAACCAAAAATGTTTGGATTGTCATGATAGAGCAAACGATAGGCATCCATTGCATCGTTTTGAAGAACCACGATTTGCTCAGGCTAGAAAAGACATTGGAGTGACTGAATGTGAATCGTGTCATCAAGAACATAATGGAGTTCGTATTACTCAAACTAATATTGGTTACTGTCAATCTTGCCATGAAGATACAGAGATGAAAAATGACCCTCTAGAAGTATCTCACAAAGAATTGATAGGTCAAAAAAGATGGAATACATGTCTACAATGTCATGATTTTCATGGAAACCATATTTTCCATGCTGCTGAATCTCTGAAGGATACCATTCCTGTACAAGAGATTAAGGCTTATTTTGCTGGAGGTAATTCACCTTATGCAAAAGAAAAGAAATACTATGCGACAACCGAAGAAGAACTAAAAAACAACAAGAATTAATCTTCATTTTATGGCTTAGAGTGGTATTTTTCGTTCAATTATGTAAATTGATGTGGATAAAAACAATACTTCAATTTTTACATTTTTGAGCTAAACTATAATGAGTACTACAAAATCGAAATATGATGTTTTATTTGAGGAAATTTCATCAATTGCAGATAGAGCATCTTCTCGTAGTCAAGAAAATAAATTAAAATCGTTCAGAATTTATCTAGGAATTGCGATAGCATCAGCATTGATTACCATCTTGGTCGCAGTATCTAATGATGTACCACTAGCTTATCAATTACATGCAAAAATAGTAACCTTATTATTAAGTGGGGTGACTACGGTATTGGCAGCTTGGGATGGCTTTTTCAACCATAAACAACTTTGGATTAACTATGGTGAATCAAGAAATCAGTTACGTGCTATTCAACTAAAAATGAAAATGATGGATGAAAAGCAAAGATCTGATGAAGAGGTCTTAGAACAGATTTTTAATGAATTTCAGGAGGTAATGCATAATGGTAATTCAAACTGGAAAACATTAAGAATGGAAAAGGTAGAAGTAACAAATTCAAAGGAATAAAAGATACTACCCGAAAATTAAACTGAATCTAATGTAATATATGAATTTTAGGCTCTTCATTGATTTGGAGGGCCTTTTACGTTTACAATTTCCTCATTGCTTGTTATTATATTGTAAACTAAGTTTTCGAATATTTATGATTTTTAGAAATCAGGAGATTTCTGTTGATCTGTAGGACACGAATGCCGCTAACGCTTAACATTCGCGCCAGTGGCATTCTACCCAATTCGTTTGGCAGTACTTTCCTCGGCCTTGAAGGGAGGTACAACTAAATGATTGCCTAATTACAAAACAAAAGACAAAGGTCTTATAATTATCCTTTAAAAAACAGTTCTGTAGGGTCGTTGCATTGCAACGTCCTCACGAACCATAGATTGGTTGATTTATTTCTTGTTCTATTTTCCTTAGAGATTTATGAAGAAACTGAAGATATAATTGAGTGGGCGAGGGAAATGAAAATAAAACCGGAAGACTTTGTTGATTATTACAGGCGTTTGTAGCACATAGTGAATCAGATAAAGTTGAGAATAGGTAAAATTGACGCAGGTATTTTTTCTTTTGTTACCAATTTAGGACAGGAGTCATGAAAAATTATTAAAACTTTAGTAGAATTATACACTAGAGCATGTCAAAGCATGCTCTAGTTTAAATCAATCCCCTCGCTTTTAGCTCTAGGTATTTATTAATAGTATCTACATTCAATTTTTCTGGGGTAGTTAATATTGTATGAATACCATTTTGCTGTAATTCTTTTGCTATAAACCTTCTTTCTAAAATATTTTCCTCTTGTAAGGCTTTTTTATAAATGTCATCCACACTGTGTGTCTGTTTTTTTAAAGCTTCTTTTATCTCAGTATCTTCAAAAAGTACAACTACAAGTAGGTGTTTTTGTGTTAACCTTTTAAGGTAAGGGAGCTTTCTTTTTAGGCTTTCTTTATGAGTAATGTTCGTAAAGAAAAGTAGAAGACTTCTTTGTTTAATTTGTCGGCGTAATAACGTAGTGACTTTCGCAAAATCAGTTTCTTTAAAACTAGGATTAAGGTTATAAAGTTGTTCTAGGACATTTTTCATTTGCCCTGAATTCCTACTTGCCTTCAAGAAATTGCTGGTATTATAATCAAAAGCTGAAACACCAATCAAGTCCTGTTTCACCTGAGCAATATGTAGTAAGATCAAACTTGCATTGATGGAATAGTCCAATAAAGTCATGCCATCAAAAGGTAGTTTCATGTTCCTACTCATATCCAAAACGGCATAAACCTGTTGTGCTTTTTCATCTTGATAATGATTTACCATCAATTGTTGAGAACGAGCAGTGGCCATCCAATTGATTGTTCTGAAATCATCTCCCGCAACATATTCTTTGATTTGGTCGAATTCTTTTTGTTGCCCAACTCTTCGTACTTTTTTTATACCGCCTTCCATATGTCCGGTATTGAAAGCCATTAATTCGTACTGTTTCAATTTATTGAAAGAGGGGTACACTTTTACAGATTGAATGCTACAATTTTGTTTTAGCTTTCTTCTGACCAAACCAAGCTTAGATTTGACAAATATAATTAGGTCTCCAAAGTGGTATTCACCTCTTTCTTTTGGAGTGATTTCATACGTTATATTTTTTTCTTCGGAAGGTTTTAATCGAAACTGAAACTTCAAATCCCTTAACTGAAATGCTATTGGCGCCTCATCAATTAACTCAAGGTCTAAAGTTTGAATACCTTTATTGACAGTATACAGTGAAATTTTATTTTGTTCTCCATTGGAAAGTCTTTCAGGTGTTACTCGATCAGCATACAACTCTTTTTTGATGGAAAAAAGAAGTACAATATCTAATAGTAATAACACCCCAAATAATAGAGAGAGAATCCCTATGAATCCAAATAGAACTGGAAAAAAGTAGGAGATGATAAATAAGAAAACAATTCCACTACCGATTTGATAAAAACGGTCAGCAAAGAAGATTTGTTTATAAAAACGCATAAGCAATTATCTAGGAACTTCTACTGTATGGACAATTTTATCAATGATACGGTCCATACTTTCACCTTCCATTTCTTTTTCTGCTGTCATGATCAAACGGTGTCTTAATACTGGTTTGATCACATAGGCAATATCGTCTGGAGTTACAAAATCTCTACCTTGTAAACAAGCCCATGCTTTTGAGGCATTCAATAAGGCAACACCTGCACGAGGAGAGGCTCCCAAATAGAGTTCTCCACTCATTCTTGTCTTTCGGATCAGTTTTAAGATATAAGCTAATAAATCATCTTTTACAATTACCTTTTTAGCTAAGTTCCTAAATTCTTTTAGCTTTTCTGGAGAAAGTTTAAACTCTTCGTCAATAAGTTCAGAAGGGCTCTGATGCTGATGGTGCATCAATAATACTTCCAATTCATCTTGTTCTTCTGGATAATCTAAGTCTATTTTGAAAAGAAAACGATCCAATTGAGCTTCAGGTAAGGGGTAAGTGCCTTCTTGTTCAACAGGGTTTTGTGTACCAATCACTAAGAAGGGTTCTTTCATTGGATATTGGTTGCCATCGTATGTAATTTGACGTTCTTCCATTACTTCAAAAAGGGAAGCTTGTGTCTTAGCAGGGGCTCTATTGATTTCATCTGTTAAGATGATATTTCCAAAAACGGGTCCTTTTCTAAATTCGAAAGCATTGGTCGAAGCATTATATATATTAGTTCCAATAACATCTGAAGGCATTAAATCTGGTGTAAATTGAATTCTAGAATATTGTCCATCGATCATAACAGCCAACGTTTTAGCCGTTAATGTTTTGGCCACACCTGGTACACCTTCTAATAATACATGTCCATCAGCTAAAATAGCAGTTAATAAAAGATCAATCGTTTTATGTTGTCCTTTAATAACCTTATTGATTCCCTCTCTCAGTTTATTTAAATCTTCAATTAAAGCAGATGTATCAATTCTATTTTCGAAGTTATCTATAATATTATCTTCCATATTTATATTTCTTTAGAATAAAAGTCGTCTATTAATTCATTTACTTTGATGAAACCACCATCCGTCATTGAGTGTTTGATTTCTCGGTCTAGAGAGATGAATAGTTTCTTTATATCTTCTTCCTTAATACCTGACCGGAAAGAAAGGAGTTCTAACTCTTCATTGATTTCCTCCTTATTGAGGTTGATATTATATTTGTTTTTAATGTGATTCAATAAATACCTTTTCCTCTTGATCAAAATATTTTTATTGTCTTTCTGTCCTAAATAAAGTTGTCCAAGTGTATTTACAAACTTCAAACTGTCATTAGACGGGGGAGTGAGTTCAGGAATAGCTCTTTGTTCTCTTTTGATTTCAAAAATAAGATAGATGAAAATGATAATGAGAAATAATTGAACAGCTTCTCGTAATCCATTTCTCGCTAAAATTACTCTAAGCGTTGAAGCATGTCCTTTTCTTCCTAGTGCGTAATATTCCGATCTTATGTAGTTTCCTTTCGGAAGTTCCTTGATGATCTCATTGATTAATTTATTATTATCACCATTTAAAAGTGCGACATTGGTGAGGATTTTTGGTGTACTCAGTAAATATATAGCTCCTAAACCAACCTTTTGTTTCATAAAAATAGCATTCCCATCTTCATTGTGAGCTAAAACTTCAATACTTGTAGAATCATAAACCTCAAAAGAACTATTTAGTTCAAATGCCGAAAATTGCCCTTCTTCATCTTTGAGGAATACACTTAATGTATCGAATTCAAACTCATTTTCTTTAAGGTTGGGTATATCTTTAATCTGTATACTTGCATAACCATAACTCATTTCAAAGTCCAAAGTGTCTTTTAGGTTACGACTAAAGTTTTCGGCACCCAAAAGAACAGTACCTCCCATCAAAGCACCCGTGTAGATCGATTTGACACTTTCTTTATCCAATTCCAAACGGTCATTAATGATCATTAGATTATTTGAAGTGATATCAACGTTAAGTGAGTCGTATATTTCATAGGCTGTCATCCTAGAATGTTTGATATTGACCTTCATTACGGAGTCTTTCAACAATTCAGTCAAAGCCTTTGTACCGTAAGGGTCTTTGGAATCTGATCGATAATGAGGTTTCCAATTTGTTTTCTCATCTGAAGTAAACGCTAAAAAAAAGTAGAGGATAACAGCAAATACCAAGATGATATATTGTTTATTTTGTTTTTTCATGCTGATCTACTGCTTTTTCAAAATCGTAATACATTGTTTCTAATTGATGTGTTATCGTCTCATTAGCCTCAAATTCTCCGTACCAACAGTATTGAAAATAGACTCCGATGGAGTGGAAAGGTTTTTTTATGAGCTCTTCCTTTAATTGGAAAAGAATATCATTGTGGTGTTCAACACCTCTAAGATTGATAAATCCTTTCTGGTCTAGTTTATCGATAGCAAGTAGATAATATAACCTTACGGTTTCATGGTAATTGTTCGCTTTAATAGCTTCTTCTAATTGATTCGAAAGAGGAATAATACTGTCGTTGGGAGTGTAAATAGAACTAGATCTTTTATGTTTAATTCTTTGATCTTTTGAGAAGATAATGATACGGCTTGTTTTTAGTATTAAATAAACAGCCCAAATGACTGAGCCAATAATTATAATCCATACTAAGAGTCTTACCGATGAACCGCCAATTTCAAAGTCTTTACCAAATATTTTATGAAAAAAATCAGACAGCCAATTACCAATCATATCCCATATTGATATATCATATTGGGGGAGTATGTAGGTATATTCGGGTTCTTCTTTTAAACGTTTTAGCGTTTCTTCGGAAAATTCTCGCTCTTGAGCAAAGGATGAAAATGATAAAAAAAGGAATGAAATGAGGACAATAAGTTTTCGCATCGCAAAAAATCTTCGTACAAAAAATCGAAGTGAAAAATATGCTCTCTTGCTTTTTGAAGAACAAGAGAGCAATATCAATTAAGCCATTGATTCAGCTTCTTTTAATAAACTCGTTGCTTCTTTTTGCTCTTTTAAAGAGAAGTATAAAACTACGGTACCAATTTGCATTAGAATAGTGAAAATTGGGCTAACTAAACTTGAGAAACCTGAAACAATGATCATTAATGTTGTATAAGAATCGGCTACTTCACTTCCCGAAGCAGCAATTGAAGCAGCTTCAACACCCGTTACCATACCGCCAACAAACCCGAATACATAGTTTACTAGACTAGAAATAAATCCAAAAATAAGTATGAAACCTAAAGTGGACCACCAATTTCCTTTTACAAGTTTTCTACTTTTATCAAGTGCACCATCCATTGAAGTTTCCTCAAAAATTAATACAGGAATAACAACTGCATAAGCAATAGCAAGGTAAATACCTGGGATAAGAAGCATTAAAGTGGCTAATGAAACAAAGAAGCCTACTATAAAGGTTGTACCAATTACTTTTGGAGTAATGCTTAGTGTTTTTGAACGGATATTTGATACTGTAAACTCTAGCTCTTTATCCAAGTATACTTTCACTATACTTGTAGCCATAGCACTAAGTAATACATAGCCAAACATTGAGAAAATGAATCCAATGTAAAAATAAGGATCAGAATATACTGCTAATGCAGCAGTAGGGCCAGCATTGCCTGCTTTCAAAATACTTGTTGTGGCATAAGCTGAAAAACCTCCTCCAATCAAGAAAAATGGAGTAGCTAGTGTTAGAACTGAAATCAGGATTGTTTTAAAGTTTTTGGCCCAGAAAGAAAAAGTAAACTCGATTTTCTCTCCAAGACTTCTTACTTGGTTAAATTGAAACGTTTGCATATGCACGATAAGATTTAGTAATGATATGTAAAAAAATATATAAATAGTTTCTTATGGAATACATGATAAAAATGTCACCTTCCAATGTGATCAAATTGAAAGGGTAACCTATTTTTTAGCAGTCTTCAATAGTTTTGCTTTATAAACTCTGTTTGCGTAGTAAAAATAATAAAAAAGTATAAAGCTGAAAGAACTTAAGATAAAAAATAAACGAACCGCCAATGGCCAATCGACTTGTCGAGTTACAAAACCTTCTAGAAAACCCGCCAGGAAAAAGATCGGTACTAAGCCAATAATAATTTTTAACCCACTCTTTGTTCCATCTTTCAAACTATCAATTCTCTTTTTGTGTTTTGGAAAGAAAAAGGAATTACCCAAAATGAAACCTGCTCCACCTGCGAATACAATAGCTGTGATTTCCAATGTTCCGTGTGTCCAGATACTTAAAAGAGATTCCCCTAAAACTCCTTTTTCATAAAAGAAATATTGAAAAGAGCCGAGCATTATTCCATTTCGAAACAAAAGGACACCCGTACCAAAACTAGAGAATATGCCTAAGGCAAAAGCAAAAAATGATACTTTTACATTATTGATAGTAATCATGTAAAACATTTTTAAATGGCTTCCCGAAGCATACACATCCATGGGCTTCCCTTTTGCAATATTCTCTAAGGTCATATTTACATAGCCATCGCCAAGAATAAGCCTTACGAATTCCCCATCATGATACGCTGAAAAAACGCCAATAAGGGTACTCACTGCAAATACTAGAAAAGCATAGAAAAGTTGCTTTCTGTTATTGGCCATTTCAAAGGGTACTTCATACAACCAAAAATCTTTAATCCTTGATGTTTTCTCTTTCTTCGTAGAATAGATTTTTTTGTGATACTTTACTGAAAGTGAATTCAGGTAAAATGTCACATCGCTTTCAGGATAAAAAGTTTGGGCATAAGATAAATCATCACTTAATGATTTATAATAAGAGGCGAGTTGGTCAGGAGAAACAGTTGTTTTGGTGATTTCTCTCTCAATAGTTTGCCATTTTTCCTGATTTTTCAGAATAAATATAGGTTCTTTCATAAAAAATTGCTTTGTTAACACAATATATCACAATTTTTTATCTGAGAAAAATGTCATCAATTTCTTTCCAAAACAGCCAAAACGTAAACCTTCAATTCCAAAAGGCACTTATAACTACACGGATAGCTGCATTCTTAATTGATATCCTGTTGTTATCCAGTATTTTATTATTCCCATTTTTTATTTTTACAATGTTTGATTTATTCATTGTCATTACAATCTGGGTTTCCATCATGTCCTTCGTCATTTTAGTTTACAACTTACTTTGTGAAATATTTTTCGAGGGTCAATCTCTAGGTAAAAGAGCAATGAAAATCCGAGTTGTATCTATGGATGGAGAATCCGTAAAACTATCACAATTTTTTATTCGTTGGATTTTCCGTTTTGTAGATATCCTTTTGATGCAAGGTGCTGTTGCTGTTTTTACAATACTCATAAGAGGTAAAGGACAACGTCTAGGAGATATATTGGCAGGGACAATGGTTATTTCAGAGAGAAGAAAAGTAGAAGCTTTTAATTTCTCAATACCTGAATTTGCTGAAGATTATGCACCTATGTTCCTTCATGCAGATGCTATCAATGATCAACAACTGAATGTAATCAAGAAAACATTGAAATTTAAAGGATCTGAAGAACATGAAGAGGTAGTTCATACCATTGCTAATAAACTGAAAGAGCAATTATCGGTAGAGAGTTCATTGGAAGATATTGATTTTATAGAACAGCTTTTAAATGACTATTACTTTCTGACTTTACAATCACAAAAAAATCTAAATTTTTAAATTGATAGAAGTATGAACTTTGAGCACCTTTTGTATGATCGAATCAGAAATAAACCTTTAAAGGGTAAGCTCAATGTTCATACTTTTTTAGAGCATTTTTCAATTATTTCTTATAAGGTAGAATTACATAAAATTGCTCCTTTCATTCCAGAACCATTTGAGTTGTGGACTTATGAAAACAACGGGAAAACTTATGCATTAATAAGTGCAGTAACGTTCAAAGACAAAGATTTTCAATTTCATAATTTAATACCCCAACCTAAATTTTCATTTTATCAAACGAACTTTAGAACCTATATTATCAATAAGGAAACCAATGAGCATTGTGCATGGTTTTTTGGAACAAACTTGGGCTCCATCACTCATTTGATACCTAAACATCTTTGGGGAATGCCGTGGGATCAAGCAAAATATACCTGTGATTTTAATTTTGAGAATGAGGTTTATAAAAACTATTCTGTTTCCTTTCATTCTGCAACTGGCAGAGGTCTTGTAGATATTGTTGGGAGTAAAGATAACATGCTACTCTTAGAGGGGTTTGAAACTTTAAAACAACAATTATTCATTCTTACACACCCCGTAAAAGGGTATTATGATAAAGTAGGAAATCAAATTGGTACTTATGAAATTTGGCATCCTGAAATGTTTCTAAAACAAGGAAGTTCTCAAAATACATATTTTGAATTTTTCGAAAAGCTTGGTTTTCTTTCCAAAGAAGAAATGCAACAACCGCATTCAGTATTAATTACCCCTTCAATTGAATTTGAAGTACTATTGCCTCCTAAAAACTATAAATGATGATATACATCTTGTTGACGTAGTGATAAGTGTCATGATAAGTGTTGTCTATATTTTGTTATTTTGAATTGGTCTAAATAATATTCTAATTTTCTCTATGTGCTGCTTAATTCAATCAAGTAACATCAACCATAGTTGAATTTAGATGTGAAAACTTATCATTAATTTTATCAGAAACTATGAAAACATCTTCTCTATTCGACAATTTAGAGTTCAATGAATCTAAACCTTTAATTACTGTCCTTTTTGAAACTAATTTCACGAAAGAAATTAGAATCGCAATGGCTCAGGGAACAGTGATGAAAGAACACAAAACATCTTTTCCAATTGTTGTAGAAATGGTTGATGGAAACGTTGACTTTGGTGTGGAACAAAAAAACTTGCAATTGAAAAAAGGAGATATCCTTGCATTAGAAAGCAATGTTCCACACGACTTAAAAGCTACAGAAGACAGTGTTATCAGACTGACACTAACAAAATATGACTCTTCCGAAAGGGTAGAAGGTGTAGCAAAAAAATAATAGATTTAAATTTCAACAAATTCGATATTTAAGCTTTTATTGGGTTGATGATAGAGTCCTTAAGGTTCTTGATTCATCCCTTTTTTTGTTAAGTTTGTGATGTGTTTTTTAATCTTACTAAAACTAAATTAATCATGAACAAACTTATTACTATGGTTTTCATTTTGATGGTTTTCATCTCTTGCAAAACCAAAACGAAACAAGATCAAGTGAAGGAGACTCTTTTCGAGAAAAGGAATGATCTTCAGCTAATTCTTGACTCAGCCCAACTAGACGGTGCAATATTAATTTATGATCAAGAAAAGGATACCTATTATTCAAACAATTTTGAGTGGTCTGAAAAAGGTTTTTTGCCTGCTTCAACGTTTAAAATTCCTAACTCCATTATTGCATTAGAAACTGGAGTGGTTGAAAATGACAGTACTTTGATGAAGTGGGATGGTATTGAACGAAACTTTAAAATCTGGAATCAGGATTTAATTTTTAAAAAAGCCTTCCAATATTCATGTGTTCCCTGTTATCAGGAAGTAGCAAGAAAAATAGGTGTAGAACAAATGCAGTCTTACTTGAAAAAATTGAATTATGATGGGATGGTATTTGATTCTACTTCAATTGACACTTTCTGGTTGGTGGGAGATTCACGGATAAGTCCATTTGAGGAGATTGATTTCCTAAAACGATTGTATAGATCAGAATTACCTATCCAAAAGAGAAATGAAACCATCATTAAGAAAATGATGTTGATTGAAACCAAAGATCAATATAAACTTAGTGGTAAAACAGGTTGGGCTAGTAATGGGAATTATAACAATGGGTGGTTTGTAGGTTTTCTTGAACTTTCAGACAATACTATTTTCTTTGCAACCAACATTGAACCTACAGAAAGCTTTGCTATGAAAAACTTTCCAAAAGCAAGAAAAGCTGTAACAATGAAAGCTTTCAAAACTTTAAATTACCTGTAAAGATCTATCTCTCTCTTCAATCATTTAACTAACAATTAGAACAAAACTATTTCTAAGAAAATTGTATATTAGATTAACTCAAATTTTTATTAATTACATTTCTCAAAAACTACTATGTACACTAAACGGATCTACTCAGTTTCCATTATGGTAAAATGGACCAGAAGGTATATCTATCAATTTATCATTTTAGCGATTTTACCGGTCATTCTGTATGAAGTATTGGGCTTCAAGTGGCTGAAATTACCTTGGTTACCTATTGGTTTAGTAGGTACAGCATTAGCCTTTGTGATTGGCTTTAAAAATAATGCTTCATATGGACGCCTATGGGAAGCTAGAAAAATTTATGGAGGTATAGTGAATGCCTCTCGGTTATTGGCCACTATGGTCAATGATTTTATTACAAATGAGCATGCAAAAAGAGAAAGAACAGAAGAAGAGTTTTTCGAAATTAAGAAAGAAATTATTCATCGACATATAGCTTGGATGACTTGTCTTCGATATGCTTTAAGAACAAAAAAATCATGGGAAACCTCCGCTGTCAATAAGTCAGATAAAGAGTATATGGATGCCATGCAAATCATAGAATATGAAAACACCTTAGAAGATGAGTTAGAAGGGTACGTATCTAAGGAAGAAAAAGAATATATTCTTGATTTTGGAAATAAACAAAATGCATGTCTGACTTTGCAATCCAAACAATTCCGTGAATTACAGCTTAGTGGCTTAATAGAAGATTTTAGACACATGGAATTTAAAAATATGATTGCAGAATTATTTGCTTTACAAGGTAAAGCCGAACGAATAAAGAATTTTCCGTACCCTCGTCAGTTCGCAACTTTGAATTTATATTTTGTATGGATTTTTGTGATTTTTCTTCCATTTGGTTTAATGAGTGAGTTTGATAAAATTGGTCACGTTTTATTAAATCAGAATGTACTAGACCCAAGGTTCCTATTTATTGCTGATAATTTTGTATGGTTGTCCATTCCAACGAGTGTTGTGATCTCATGGATATTTTTTACGATGGAAAGAGTCGGTGATGTTTCAGAAAACCCTTTTGAAGGTATTGGTAATGATGTTCCGATTTCGACGATGTCTAGAGGAATAGAAATTGATATTAGACAAATGATTGGTGAAGATAAAGCATTGCTTCCGGCACCACTTCCTCAAATCAATGATACGCAGATGTAAGTCTTGAAATATGAAATTTATAACACCAACTATACTACTATTATTTCTTTTGCAAAGTTGTTCCATCTCAGAGGAGACATGGACAAAAGAAGAGATTTTGAATAGTGTTTCAGAACATAATTATTCGGGAACGGGTTACAGAGACTTTGAAGGCAAAGTCATCAATTATGATTATGTTGATTTTGGCAGTTTTCGGTTAGCTATTTACGATAATAAAATTAAGTGGAGAGGTTATGGTGGTTATTTTGATGGTATTGTTGCCCTGGTAGAGCCTCAAATCTCTAAAGTTTCAGAAGGAGTCTATTTTATGTCTTGGGTTTTCGAATCTGGAGGAGGAGATAATGTATGCGTAAATTTTAATAATAAAAAAGTATATGCACACCTTCATCAACCCGAATCAGATTTGCCAGAGGATTTTGAATTGATACATGGAAAAATAGCATGTGGTCCCTCTAAAGATTGTGCATTTCCTGACGGTGAACCAATGGGACAGTTTTCAACAATTTGGTCTATTTTTAAGAATATCATGAAATATGATCTTCCTTTTTTGGGAGAAACGGAACGTCCTTTGATTCAAGAAAACAAATTGGCTCAAAAAGAATTAACAGGTAAAAAAATCAAATATAGCATTGACAACCTATCCATCACTATTGAAATCAAAAACGAAGTTACTCAAGTGACCTATCAAGGAGAAGAAACTCAAAACTTCTTGACTTATGTAACAAAAGTTAGCCCTGGTATTTACTTTATATCATGGATGGGAAACCGAAAAGCGAGTGATCATATCGTCTTCAATCAAAATGAAATGATAGTTTTTGATCACATTTCAAGAAATGGAGAACACCGAGAGTCTGTATATGATGTAGATTGCTTTAGTGAAAACTGTAATTAGTTTAACAATTGTAAAAAAGACTTAGAATTAAAATCCATTGGGTACATTTGTCTTGAGTTTAACTACATTATCACGACTACGTTTGCATAACTTTATATGATCTCAATAAAAAAAAGAAGACAATTAGTACAGGTTATTCCATTTGCTGTAATTTCTTTATTATTTGGTTTAATCTATACATTCCTTGAACATGGTATCCTTGGAGATACACCAACCTATCCAACAACAGGTAACCCTTATAATTTTAATCCTGTTTCCTCAGCTATTTTAACCTTAACAGGAGGAACTTTAATGGGACTATTGGAAGTATTTTGCCTTAACAAACTATTTCATTATAAGAGTTTTTCCAAGAAGTTGATCATAAAAACATTGATCTATATTCTGATCATTGCTGTACTTGTTTTTATAATGACGGATTTAGGACATGCTATTGAAATGGAGGAAAGTCCATTTAACCCGAAGGTAATAGGGTATGCGATGAATTTCTTAATGAGCTTTGCTTTTATTTCTATGGAAGTCTATATGGCATTAGGGATCGTAATATGCTTGTTTTATACAGAAGTGAGTGACAACATTGGACAAGAAGTATTGATCAATTTTTTTCTAGGAAAATACCATAGCCCAACTGAAGAACATCGTGTTTTTATGTTTTTGGATATGAAAGACTCGACAGCAATTGCGGAGCGATTAGGCCATACCAAATACTTTGATATGCTGAGAGAATATTATGCTGATTTGTCGAACTCCATTCTGAATTACAGTGGACATATTTATCAATATGTAGGAGATGAAGTAGTAGTGACTTGGACAATGGAGAATGGTTTAGAGAAAAACAATTGTCTGAACTGTTTTTATGATATGAAGAAGTCATTGGAAGAACAAGCTGATAAGTACCAAGAAAGATTTGGCGTAGCACCTACTTTCAAAGCAGGGATACATTTAGGCAAGGTAACCACTGGTGAAATAGGCGTAACTAAAAAAGATATTATCTTCTCGGGCGATGTATTAAATACAACGGCAAGAATACAAAGTTTATGTAATTCTTATAAAACTGATCTTCTCATTTCTGAACGATTGTTGGAATTCCTTAAAGTCGAAAACTATTTTTCAACAACAGATATTGGTACTGTCGAATTGAGAGGTAGAAATGAAAAAGTAAATCTCTTTTCAGTAAAACAGATTGCATAAAACTAAACCTGTCTCTAACAAACTTATCTCTTAATGAATATAGATCAACTTCGTCTAAAAGAAGATATTGTGCCGCTATATGACGATAAGCAAAATCATAAAGTGACTCCTTACATTCATAACTTCATATTTCATAAATGTTCAAAGGAAGAGCTTTTACTTCGTCAATCCATAATCCAAAATCTTCTGAATCATCAAGAGGTTATTCATAGCTATAAATACAATAAACTTTACTTTGGAGAAGCTTTTAAGGTAAGTGAAGAAATAAATAGATCTTCATTTTTGACCTCAAAGAATTATATTTTCTTTACGAAAAGAGAAGTTGATCATAGTAAAATTTCAAGATTAACAGCAAGTGCTATTTTCTTCAATGAGCTTGAGTCTTTAATTCAAAGTCTTTTAGATATTGCAAAGGTTACTGAACTGAGAGATTTACTATCTCTACTATTAGATGACCTTAACTCCCTTAAAATTTATTCTAATACTGCACTTACTCAGCAGGAGTTAATGAGGTACATTGAAACCCTTCAAAAGATAAATTTTAAGCGTTTCTGGGATACTCTTTTTCAGGTGGAATGTTATATCTCTATCACGAGGTGTTCTCTAAAGAAAGGGTTTTGTTTACCTGTTATTTACGAGGATTGTATTCACTTAGAACAAGCTTACTTTCCGTTGATCAATAATGTTGTCAAATATGACATTACATTTGACAATAGTTTTAATATACTTAATGGCCCTAATATGGGAGGTAAATCGACTTTCTTAAAGACCATTACTTTATGTTGTTACTTAGGGAATATTGGTGTCCCAATTCCATCTTCAAAAGCTAAAATTCCTTTTTTAGAATCCTTTCATGTAAATTTTAATACTAAAGATAATTACAAAAATGGGACAAGTCATTTTATGAATGAAGTTCTATCCATGAAGGAATTTATCCTTTCAAGTAAGTCTTTTGGGGGCGTTTTTGGTTGCTTTGATGAATTGTTTAATACGACAAATCCAGAAGAAGCACTTCGATTGATCTCTTATTTGTTTTCTAACTTAAAATTGAAATCTCCTTCATTTTTTATTATTTCTACTCATTTAGATATTGAAATATTCAAAGACAGAGAAGAGATAGGATTTTATCATCCGTCCACGAAATTAAACGGAAATAAAATTCAATTTGATTATAGTATCACGAAGGGAATATCAAACTTGAAACTAGGAGAGAAGCTATTTCAAGATGCTGGAATAATGGATATCATTTAATATGAAAAGAAAAAATGTCACACCTACTTTAAACTAGATGTGACATTTTAGTATTAAGTACTAAGCCAAAAATAAATTAGAATTATTTTTTCTTGGTACTTAATAGTGTTTGACTCTATTCCTCACTTCATCCTTTTTACCATTATTAAATACTTTATGGTAAGCACCGGTGATATATCCTGTTACCCTACGAAGTGTGATAATATCTTTTGAGCCACATTTTTTACATTTCAGGTCATCAAATAATCCTTCGTGGTTACAACTCAAACATCTATCTTTTTGAATGTTCGTGGCGAAGTAATAAACTCCTTCTTCCATTGCTCCCTCCACAAGGTTTTTATAAAGATGAGGCGTTTTTGAAATCTCAGATCGCAATTCTACATAAGTAATAGAACCTCCTGTACAATGTTGATGATAAGGAGCCTCAATGGCAATCTTATCGACATAATTGATTTCATGCCAAACCGGAACGTGATAAGAGTTTGTGATGAATTCTTTGTCGAAAATTCCTTTTACTCTACCATATTGTTCCTGTAGTTTCTTAGCAAAAGTATGGCAAAGACTTTCTGCAGGAGTAGCATAAAGAGATATATTCAATCTTCTTCTTTCGCTTTCTACATCACAAAATTGATGTAAATCGCTGATTAATTTTAGAGCTTTTGCCTGAGATGTCTCACTTTCACCATGGTGTTTTCCCTCTAGAATTAATAGTGCTTCAGCAAGACCAATAAACCCTAAAGCAAGCGTACCTGAATACAATACCTCACCAATCTTAGCCTTTTCATTGTATTCTTGTTCATGCTTCCAGATCTTATTTTTATACATAAAGGGAGCAGACCCCATCAATTGTTTCCTTTGCCAACGTAGACGGCATTCCATCATGTCAATACCCGTATAGGCCATTTCCATCACCATTTTAGAAAACTCTTCCCATGAAGAAGTCTCCATTGCAAACTTTGGAAGGTTCATGGTAACAGGAGAAAGATTACCTCTTCCTGATTTTCCATTACTACCGTGTAGGTTTTTACCTAAGCGTGTTCTACAGCCCATGGTGGCAGGGATGAGATCAGGAACAATATTTCCTTCTTCATCCTTGATATCGTATACCTCTTGATGGGTGTTGACATAGTTTGGGTAAACTCTTTTAATAGAACATTCATTGGCTCTACGGAAAAGGTCTTCATTGATAATCTTACCTTCCTCTTTACGGTATTGCCAAATTTGTATAGGGAAGATAGGCGTTGTTTTTTGTTCACCAATACCTTCCATTGTAGCTTCAAGAAGACACTCAATAAATAAACGACCTTCTTTAGATGTGTCACAACCGTAATTGATAGAAACGAATGGCAATTGATTACCGGCTCTACTTTCTAAATGATTTAGATTATGAAGAAAAGCTTCACAAGCTTGCTTTGTTTCCTCAGTCGTTTGTTCCCAAGCATACTTTTCTTCGTTAGGAATGGAGTAACGATTAGCCACTTTTATATGTTTCTCATAACTCTTTCTGATAAAAGTAGCCATATGAAAATCAAAAGCATTGATGGCAATACCTCCAAATTGTGCATTACTTTGACACTGTAAAACCACTGCTGTCACTTGTAAAGCCGAACGAATACTTTGTGGAGGGCGCATGGTACCATTGGTCGTGAAGATAGGTCTACTTAAAATATTACCAATATCAATAAACATACAGTTTTGCATTCCCACTGCATACGAACTGAAGTCATGAATATAAATCCAACCTTCTTCGTGCATCTTTAAATGTTTTTCTGGAAGGAGATATGATTTAGCATATTCTTTAGAAATCTCTCCTGACATCCTTGTCAGCTTAGCGGTAAAAACACCCTCTGGCATGTTGGCGTTCTCATTTTCTACATTGGTGAGGTTGATGGCCTCATTGGCGAATTTTAATAGTTTACTATCTTGAAAGTTTACCATGTCTTTTGAGTATAAAATGAACAAAACACAAGGCGCGTTGATTGGAAGTGCAAAACAATAGGCACATAACGATCCTATCGTTGATGTAGACACTTTAACTCGAAGTCTCTTCATAACTAATGCTTGGTAGGTCTTCTGACTTATCTCTGAAATATCTACCTTCTCGCTTTGTAGCAATGGCTATCAGATTTTCATTAGAAAGATTTACAGCTGCGAGTACAGTTTCAGCTTTTCACTGAATTCCCTATTATTCCACTTAGGCACCATGCACAACAAATTTGTGTTTTCTTTCCTTTAAAAGTATTGATGACAATCACTGAAAAAATATTGCAAATTATAAGCGCTTGAAAATGAACTTTTGAGCGAAACAAGTTTGTGTAAAACCTACATTAAAAATTGTGAAGTAGATTTGAAGTAGTGAATTGGCTATTAGATGAAGAATGCCGTATCAATTGCTTTTTTGTTGTATCCACGACTAAATATATTTGAGTTTTAATTTAAAAGCGGACGGAATTTCAATTTATAAACGGCAAAACGATTTGTACTCAGCAATATAATTGATTTGTACATTTTATTTTACCGTTTTTATTCTTGACCTAATGATCTGCTGTAAGTCCACCCCTTTGACTCTAATTCGAGTATTTTTTCCGTTGTTGATTGAGGTTGATTTGATATATTAACTAATACAAAACTTCGATTAACCCCCGAACTATACAATAGTAAATCATCCAATATATCGTTGAGTGTATCGAAGTTGGATGAATTCCAAAAGTTTGATAGTTGTATTGATTCTAAGTTCAGCCACGCTGAACTAATCATTTCAGTATGACTGAAATTGTCAATATCTTCACATCGGAATATTACATCTTTCACATTTGGTGCACTTGAAAGATTAACAATACTTGAAATATTACACTGTATCTTCTCAAGTAATGTGTGATTACTAAAATCAATAGTTTCTGTTTTGAAATTTTCACATAACGAAACTAATGATTTTAGTTTATTTTGAGTTTGTAAATTGGCGAAAGTTACTTGATTAGTATATTTCCAAAAACCTTGTATTTCAACATGTTCCAATGTTGAATTAGCAGGCAAGATTACCGTTGCGTGACTATTAAAATATGCACCGTAAATTTGGTGAGTTGTATTGATTCTCAAAAGTCTACTACATGCACTAAAATTGTACACCCCTCCATTTTGTCGCCCTAATAACGTCATATTTTCAAGTGAGTCAGGAAAAATGTAAGTTCCATTTCTTATTTTTAAGTTTGAAAAATACCCTCTTTCATCTCCAAAACCTTTGATCTTTGAGTTCGACATGTCTGCTACAAAACCATCCCCCTCTCGAACACTCCCCGAGTGTAATAACCTCAATACATTACAATTTTTGCGATTTGTTATTTGTTCCACATTCGGAACGCTTGAAAAATAAGAGTTAAATACATCGGTTAATTCTGAATCATTCAGTGAATCAATAAAAGAACCTTCTAATTTCACATCCGAAAAAACTGTGAGGTTAGAAAAGGTCACACTAGACATAAATGTATTATAGTGATAATAAGATGTAGCACCACCCCATGACTGTCTGTCAATCTTAATAAGATTATTAAGATCAATATTAGCACAATATCTTAATATTGTGTGACTCCCTACAAAAGCTCGATCACTATTAGCAACAAAGCTCTTCCACTCGTTTGTTTCGGTCATTCCATAACTTCTTGTATTAACAACGTTGTCATTAATATCATACATTGCAAATAGCTGAGAGCGTGTATTGCCACCTGTACTTATTTCTTCGAAAATAGGTGTATATACATTTGTATTATGTTTTTTAAATATCTCAAAGGAAAGAAAGATAAGCTCACTATTTATATCTATCTCACTATCACAGAAATCGAACACTAAATTCAAAGTATTTAGATCATATAGATACTGAAAAAAGTTAATAAGGAAATAGGTGCTCATTTTCGTAAACTTCATATTTATCTCAATATCCTTGTCTAGGATAATATCATTAGTTAAGAAGTCAACTAATGATATATGCGACAAATCAATTAATGAAATCCCCCCAACATTACTATGATACAACTCCACCAAATCCCCTTGTTCCAACTGAACCCCACCAACAACCCTCTTCCCATTAACAAACCAAAGTTCAGCTCCCGAATTAGCAGTAACCCTATTATCAAAAGATATATAAGTACGTTCCCCAATTGTAGCAGATAGCAGTTTGTAGTTTACAATCTTAATTGTCCAACCCAAAGCCGTTAAAGCATCAATACGTGTTTGCAGAGTGGGATTATCATCTAAATCCACCAATACAATTCCTGCATTGAAAGTTCTATCAGAAATCACGTTATCTGGGTCATTGACACGCTCTAATTCCGTAAGCATTCTTTCAAAGTCGGAAGGCTCATAAAAGGCGTTCTCGACGTCTAAAACAACACCTGTTTGATTCACCCAAGAGCCTAATCTTAAATCAGGGTTTAAAGCGTTTTTAAAGCAGATATAAACGAGGTTTAACCAGTCATTTGAAGTGAGGTCAATCACACCCGAAACACCTGCTTCGCAAGCTGAGATACTATTAATTTTATCCTTTCCTGATAAAGCAAATAAATAAGAAATACCTGCTCTATGATCCCATACAAAGTTAGTTCCTGTAGCTACTAATTTTGATGAGTTTGTATTGAAGATTTGAAGATCTGAATCGGGCGTTGTAGCTTCTGCGATATTTGAAAACTCAACAGCTCCAGCGAAGCCTTTTACTCTCACTTGATACTCGTATGTAGTACCGTGATCTAGGTTGTCATTTTGCCAAGTAGTTTCACCTACACTTGTGTCGTAAATGCGAAGAAAATCTAATGCTCCTTTCTTTCTTCTCCAAATTTCAAAGGCATATAATCCTTGACTGTTATCATACCAATTGAGTGTGATTGATCCGATTTCTGAAGAGGTAGGAACGGCTGATAAACCTGAAGGAGGAGAAGGAATTTCTATATCACCAGTGTTCACACGAACACCACGAGATTGAAAGTAATTCACAATCTCAGGACGTTCTTGATTATCGGTGTCAATGATCACTTCCGTACCTGCATTTATAATTCCGTTGGGGTTGATGTGTGGGTTTCTTTCAAGGAATGCAGGTAAACCTTCCACACTTCCTTCTAAGAATAATACAACGTCAAGAATGTTCATTCCTTCGCTTGTGATTACTTTCTTTTTCATAGTTCCTTTACAGCTTAATAAGTTTACCTACTACCATGTATGGCTGTCTGTTTTCGTGTGACTCTAATGCGTCTTTTGCATTTACATTGTTAGTCTCAGTAATGCCAGTATAAGAGCTTTGGATAGTGCCACAACGAACAAGGTTAGGTTCTGTTGGGTCATTATTAGTATCACCCCCCGAAGTCGATAATCCATCAGCTGTCATTAATTTATTGAAATCACCATTAACGTGATTGTGAGATTTATCTGTAATCGAATGCTGATGACTTTGAATACCCGATTGATCACCAGTTAATGTCACATTTCTAGTTCCTCCTTGATTTCCAACCTCAAAATATTCAGATAGATTAGCCTCTGAATTTCCGTTTGGATCACTTGAATTACCTAACCCCACTGTCACCCTTCCTCTTAAATCGGGCGTACCATTCTGACCGTTACAAAGCGCATAACCGATATAATCACCGATACCCAAACCTGTTCCATCAAAGTTTGTAAGTGGACCAAAAAAATCAACTATCATTCCCGGAAGTAAACCTTGTAAACCTGCAATAGCATCAGAATTACGTTGAATAGGGTGCTTAATGATAGCATTATAATCAAACAAGCCTGTTCCACTCGCTCCAAACGACGGTTTCAATTTCTCTTCTTGACAAATAAAGAATGTTCCGACTTTGTTGAACCCTTCAAAAAGGTCGTGTGGTTCATGATTTAGATTTGATGTTTCTATATTAAATACAGGAATTTCAGAACCTGTACCAGTGCCGTTAAAAGCATCTACTTTATACAAGGTATTTTGATACAATAGCCAACCTTCAGTACATTCATATTGATTGCCATTATTTGAAAATTCCACTCCCGTGATTCTGACTGGAGCAGAACTTTCAGTTAAGACCGAAGCCAAAGCATCCGCAACATCCTTAGTCGCATTATACAGATGTTCAAAATCAACAGTATTATACCTTGCACCTTTTGGAGGTGTATTAAACTTTTTCATGTCCAGATTATTTCATAGATGATGCCTACGTGAAGATATTTCTTCAGGAAGACGTGAATATTATTTTCTTGACTTTGCAGTGCAATTGGCACTTCAACCGTCAATTGGGTTTGTAATAAATCTACACTCGTATCATCGGGAGGTTTGACAACACTTGTAGCGGTAGAGGGAGGACCGACAAAAGGAGTAGTCGCATTGTATTCCGGAGGAAAAACCAAGAACTCCACATTCTCCACAATTTGAGTAATCAGGTTGATTGAAGGGTTATTAAAACGTTCTCTGATCAGTGTTTCCACTGCCAGCTTTGAACGCCCCCATATAATTTGATCTTTCGCATAATTGGCAAAAACCCTCTTTTCTTCATTTACTGTTTTAGAGTGAAAGCAAAAGAGCCTTACCCAAGCAGTATGAAAATTATCCCTTAAGAAAGATGGAATACATCTATAAGAAAGTATATCTGTATCGAGTAATGAAAACTTAGACATCGGCTATTGAGGTTATTTGATATGTTTCTAATTCCATCCACCCCGACGAAGGGTAATATCTAGCTTTCACATCTTCGGAAACGGTTCCTATGTCTGGGCGAGCCTTCAGAACAGTGATATAGAAATCACTGACCCCTTCCGTCTGCTTGACGAAATCCACCAAATCAGACACCTGAAGTGTACCATCAAAAGGCAGGTTTTTAATATAATCGGCTACTGCTCCTTGTACATCCGCCTCTACTTGCAGGCGATCGTGTTCCGGTTCGTAATAGAGATCTGCATGCAAGATTAATTTATCAGAGTCTAAATTGACTACTCCCATTTGTGCTCCTGGTTCTTGAATTTCTCGTAGATAAGCTTCAACACCTGAAGCTTCACTATCTGTTAACTTTCCATTTTCTCCACGCAGTTTTACAAGAGCAAAGCCACGTCCAGAAACAGCTACAGATTTCACAACCCTTTTTGTTTCGTCAACAACCTCGTAATAAGGTTGCTTCGTGTCGGGGTGTAAAAGAATAGGATCACCATGTTGATACTCCAAAATTCTTTCAGCATACCATTCTGCTGTATGTACTTTTGAAGCTGCAATCAATGCTTCTACTTCAACTTTGTGAGCATCAAAAAGGACTGTGATAATATGACTTACAAATGATGTGATATACAACCACAAATTCCAAATCGCCACTTTGGAAGTACTTGTTACATCTCCCAAGTCTTTCAACGCATCAGCAAGTTCCTTTTCATCCAAGAGCATATCCAGTTCTTGAACACGCTCTTTTTCTGTAAGTAACTCCTGATATAGTTCTGCTCTTGATTTTGCCATTAGACAATTGTTAAAGTGAAATTATTACGACCGATCGCACTTATCATTTTTGAAAAAGTGGCTTTTGAGGAAGTAACATCTTTATAACCATCTTTGTCAATGTCAAAATGCGTTTGACCGACAAGCACACACCCCAAAGTATCTTCATGGAAATTACCCCAATGAAATAAAATTAAGTCTCTATCTGGCACATTGGTGATATGGTAGTGCTGCTTATATTTTTCTGATTTCCTTGGTACACATTCATAAGTACCTTTCGGAATGCAGGAAACATAGTTTTCATTATCATTGTCTGCCAATTCAAGTGTTTTACACTCAAATACTTTTTTCATACCATCATAAACGACCAGTTCACCAAGCGTTTGCTTTTCACCTTCTTGTACTCTTACTAATACTGCTTTCATCATTATTTGAGTTTATCAGCTCTATCTTTCTTTTTCAGAAAAGACAGATCCACGTTTTTAGTTACATTTGTTGCGATTTTTTCGGCTGTTCTGCCAATCACAAAGCCCCCTAAACCAATTTCTAAAAGACTCCAAAATTCAGCAGGTAAGTCATTTGCCATATTTTCGGCATCAGGAAAAAAAGCAGGCTGAAAAAAGTAAGTGTACATCACTATAAAAGCGAAACAAAGCATCACTACAGGTCGCCAAGAACGTTGTAATAGATTGCCATTTGCTTCAGCTAAGATTACTTTCGCTTGAGCTTCATGTAATTGATTAAGGTTTCCCAATACCACTTGAGAGAGCTCATTTTTAAGTTTCTGTTTCTCTTCCGTATTGGTGACTACCTGATCAATAATATCCGAAGAGCCCTTAATAAGGTTGGATGCTGATTTTAAAATATTGCCAATCATTTTCTTTCTGTTTTTAAATTGATCTGACCATTTTCATAAATATCAAGTGCTCTGATTTCCTTTTCGTCCAATTCCATATTCTCAATAATTACCTTATAGAGATCCCCTAACTCTCCATCTACAAAAGAACCTAATCCAACACCCAAATCAGGAAATTCACGAAAGTCTCCCTTGTTTGCAATCAAGATTAATTTCTCTTCTTGATTTAAAGAATCTTCTACAGTAAAGTCACCCTTTGTAACTTTTAGTGTATTATCATCATTGAGAATAAAGTCTTTCATATCAGTGTTTGATTTTAGTATTTTCTACTTTTGAGAAATCCCCTAACTCGAATGTTTTTAAAGTACCATTCAAGGTTTCTTGAAGTGCAGATTTAGCTCCGTTTCCCGGTTCGAATATGGGAGCACCACCCAATACCTTTAAAAAAGCATCAAGAAGTTGATTATTCTTCTCCAGTTCTTGAACCAAAGTTGGTGTAATCAAAAGCCCTCCATTATTTCCTTCATTGAAGGTGATTCCATTTTGATCCACCTCAATAGTCGTTTCACCAATAACAGTTTTCACCTTTTCAGGTTCATTGACCATTGTTACAAATGCATCAATCTGAGAATTACCAATCAAAGCAACCATTACAATAGATTCTTTTTTAGGGAAGACTATAGTATAGTTACTAGCCTGATCCAAAGAGGCTTTGAGGCGGACATCTGGAATTTGTACTTCCTCGTGCAGAGGCAATACATCGATAGAGGCACTTTCCTCATTAACCGAGATCACCTTTGCAGGAAAAAGTACGGGTGGCCTGTCAACAATTCGCCGTAATAGGGTTTGAATATCTTCCTCGTAACTCATTTAAGTAATCTTTTTACCTATTTGAATAGCTCTTCTCCCTCCAGAGCTGGAGAAGGTGGTCACTACTTTATCAATTAAGAAAGTTCCATCCTTAGCAGGGTTTTCTATATCTGTCACCTTTGCTGTCATGCCAAAAGTTGCGTAAGGAAATAAGAAGGTTTTTACACCTCCTTCATATTTTCCTAACCGAATCCTTTCTATTTCCTCTTCGGCCTGTCGTTTTAATTCGGGTTTAGTTCTAGCAGTATAAGAGGTGTATTTTTTTGTAATACCACCTTCTTCCCCTGCTGTCACTTCTATTACGGTATTGTTTGGAAGAATAGCTTTTGCATCTATCTCAATCGCTTCATCTACAAAATCCCTATAGGTGAGATCTTCGGAAATAATATTTTCATTAAAATTATATTCCACTTCCCCCGGATCTTCCGTAAATGCGAGACCAACATAAAGTGTTTTCCCCCTGAAATAAGCAGTTAAACCGAATTCCTCTTGTAGTTTTTTCAAAGCCTCATAACCATTAATGTTACTCAACCGAAACTTATCCAACTTCACTTCCGGTATTTCTTCAGATAAGGTAATGGCTGTATCACTAATGATATAATGTATAACTTGTTTGAGTGTAGTGTCCTTCCAAACGTAGTTCAACCGCTTCTTTGCACGTAAAAGATAAGAAGCGTCTTCCAATTCAATTTTAATAGGACTGGTTTGATGAAATCGTTTTACATACCCTTCAAACTCCTGATTCAAAAATTGATCTTCACGAAACTGATAACCCAATTTGATATTGACTGGAGTCCCTCTTCGCATGACTTCCCCCAGACTTTTATCTACTTCGTTGTTGACAGATGGGATAAACAATTGAGCGGAATCCGTAAGAGTTGTCCATGACTTTTCAATTTTCACTTCTTTGACAAGAGGCATTTCCGTTTCATTGCGTCCGACTGTAATGCTATGAATCATTACAAACATGGTAATTAAGAATTTCATTGTGATTTTAATTGTTTAATAATTTTAGAATAAATGTTTTCGGTAGATGATCCCTGGTCCGAAAGTGCCCGAATAGTGTAGGCTTGACGATCCGGCTTACCACTCTGACCAGGGAAGTTATAATCTTCAATTACGATGTACTCAATATTGAGCAGTGACGTGATTGTAGATTCTATTTTTATAGCCTGCTGTTTTTCGCAGATTGCTTTGAGTTTTGTAAAGGCATTTTCAGGAAAGTTTTTACCTATCAAAGAATAAGAGCTAGTATTAGAAATATCTCCAAGATTAGATTCCCTACTAAGTGCCTGTCCTGTATTAGGGTTTTCCATCAAAATACCATTGATGCTGATTTCATAATCTCCTTCGGCGTAAAGCTCCTTTATAGTCCCCCTTGCTTTGGAACGGTTGACATTGGTTTTGATGATCTTCTTTCTTGAGCGGATCGTTAATACAGGCTCCAGAGGCATTTGAACTTCGTCCAGTTTGAGTGGCATAAAGAGTGGAGTGCCGAATATTTCATCTACTCGATCCTCTCCACTTTTAACCCTACTCACTAGCTCTTTGGCAGATTTCGCTGCAAAAGTGGTATATAACCCACCGGTCAAGTCATTGATATTGAAATTAGCCATTTGATAGATTCGCTACAGAGGTAAATACCCTCAGGTTCATTTCTTTAAACTTCTCGAAGTAATCTTCAATAGACTCTTCAAGCTGTTGTACATTGATCGTTTCCGCCATACTTATATCACCGTAAGTAATATTGATGGTAGTTTGCCGAGCTCCACCTTTTGAAATTTCATTGATACCATTTGCAGTATCATCGGTAGGAGCAGGAAGGTCTGAAGTCGGTAATCCTGGTACTGAGGGAGCCGAAGTGCCTACACCTGCTGTTACTGTATCAAGATTACTTTTAGAGAGTTCGTTATTGTATCCTTTTTTGAAAGAATCAACTACTTTGCCACCATATTGGTAAGCAAACCCCGCAGGTGTGGTAGCCAACAATCCTTTACCTAAAGAAGAAGCTCCAGCTTTGATTTGTGCTACATTTCGATTTAGTACCCCAGAGATCATATCACCAAGACCACCTAAAATATTTGAAGCAATATCTGCGATAGACATAAATACTTCTTTAAAGGCTTCCCATAATCCCCAAACGCCACCTCGGAACCAATCAAACTTCTGATAAGCATAAGTTAGTGCTGCTACAAGAACACCAATCCCTACTACGACTAGACCAATAGGATTTGCTGACATAATAGTATTCAAGAGCAATTGCCCTTTTGCCATTGCTATAGTAGCTATTCTTGCAATCCCCAAAGCCAAGGCATAACCTTTCGTAGCTATGGTTAGAATTCCCCATGCTGCACCTGCTGCCAAAACACCTGCTCCCAAGGATTTTACAATTGGAAGATATGATTCTGTATTTTCTCTCAACCAAATAATACTATCACCAATACCATTTAGAGCAATTGCAACATAAGGAAGGATTACTTCTCCTAATTCCGCTAAAACAACATTGAATCTGTTTTGAACAATGTTTGAAAGCGTATTGAAATCACCATGAGCATTTTTCAGTGCTTGACTAATATTGAATTTAGAACTATCGAAAGCATCCAATGTGGTCAATACATCATCTCCAGAAGTTTTCAATTGGTTCATCAGATTTTGCAGACCTTCAGGTCCACCAATAGCATTTCTCAAAGTCAAGAAATCTTGATCACTCATTCCTTGCAATTTTGGAACAAGCTCACGGATAACAATATCCATATCTTTCATGTGCCCTTGAGCATCAAATATGTCTACCCCGATTTTTTTCAACCCCTTCACTGTATTATCAGCCGTCAAACCTTGGAAAGCCGCTTTGGTTGCTGTTGCTGCCGTGGTACTGTCTTTTGAAATTGCAGTCATTGCTGCAAAAACTTTATTCGCAGTATTTACATTCTGTCCCGCAGCAGCAGCTGCTCCTGCATATTCCGTCTGTACTTTCGCTAACTCATCAAATGTGGTGATACCTACCTGCACGGTCTTCGCAGAAGATGCCAGGTAGCCATCCAAGTCATCCGTACTCAACCCAAAAGCCTTCATTGCTTTGGTAGTACTGTTGATTGACTCGTTGAAATCTGCTTTTGTCGCAATGGAGAAACGCCCGACTTTACTAACAATCTTCTCGACTTCATCCCCGTATTTTCCCGTAGCACTCTGAACGTCATAAAATGCCTTTGCCGTTGCTTTTGGATCTAAACCTTGCTCAAAAGATAAGTTTTTGACACTCTGATCTAAACCCTCAATCTGAGCTTGTGTTTTATCAAGGTTCAGATTTTTAAGTTCCAAAAACTGATTCTGATAATCACCTGCCGCCTTAGTTGCTAACCCGATAGCTCCGGTAATTGCGGTTGCTCCCGCTACCACTGCGGTCTTACTGATTTTGAACTTAGCATTAAAAGAAGAAACATTTCTATTCAATACACCAAAACGAGTGTTCATCACACCTGCCGCCTTACTGGCTCTGTCCATCACTGGGCTTGCCTTGTCAGTGACTTTTAATATGTATTGATAAACGTCATTCATGATTTGTTATGCTTCGCTTCTTCTTCTCTTGCCCACTCCAAACTTTTATAATAATATGCCCATTCCTCAACAGGCAATTCCCAAGGCTTTAAAATTTTTAAATGATAGATAAGCATTGCGTCCGCTTTCCTTTCAAAACTACTCCTTGAAGTAATTTTAGCAGACTCTAAAGCTTTTTTATTTTAGCTTCATTTTCTTCTTTCAGTTCATCTACTACTGAAAGCATAGCCATGTGCAGACGGTCATCATTAAGCACCTCTGTATACTTCTTCTCCGTATCTTTCCAGATGCGTTTTAAAATGGAGATATTCGTCTCAAAAGGCACTCTCTTCCCGTTCTTCTCTGAAGAGAATTCAACATCACCACGGTTTACTTTTCGCACTTTCGCCTTGAAATTTTTCTGAGGAACATGAATAATTTCGTGTCCATTTCCTTGAATAATCTCCGCCGTTGGTAAGACTGTTAAGCTGATGATCTGCTTTGAAATACCCATTACATGAGCATCCCCCGTAAGGTCATCCCCTTCAATAAGGCAGTTATTCAAGACCACTTCCACGGCATCATATTCACTCTGCTGTAAAGCAGTAATCACCTGCTTCATAACATTCAGGCTTTGCGTAGGTGTCCAGATGACCGCCTGTTTGCCGTCATCTGTTTCAATCAGTTGGATTTCTCCATGTGCTTCTTTCCAAGCCTTGATTTTTTCTTCAGTCAATTTCATTGTTATGCTGCACGTTTAATTCCCAAACAAAGACCAGGAAGCGAAACTTCCATAAACTTATCACCTTGGTTAAAGTCCTCTTCGTTTACATTGATTTTTACAGAGCGGATATAGCGGAATGCCTGCTTGCTTGTTGCTGTTTTTGAGTAAGCTACTGAAACATCGAAACGAACGTCAAGAAGAGAATTTACCCCTAGTGATTTTTCAATTTCAATTTTCTCACCCAAGGTCATTTTAATTTCCACTTCATAGCTTCTGTTCCCTGAGCCGATACCGATCGGCTCACCACCTCTGCCATAGATCAGTTCATCGTCATCCTCTTCCTTGAATCGAATACCACGGATGCCTAAAATATTACGACCTCCAAAGACCACCTGTACATCTTTCCATGCAAACTCATCTGTATCAAATTCCCCCATGATTTTAAGTGTTTAAAGGATTGTCAAAACCTAAATTTGCCTCAAGGTATTTAGGATAACCTTTTGGTCGGATTGCCAGACGATCCAAAGTGATGGAGTCAGTTGCAAGCAAGTTTTGATTAGGATTAATTTCTACAATTACTCCAGAAGCATACCCCGTTTTGATCAGGGCATCACCCAATGCTTCACTGACAGCACCTTCAATGGACTTCATTTCTGCGGGTGCAGGAAATCCACTTTCATCAATATCAATATCATCATCGATCTCTTCAATCATGGTATTGTAGGCAATACGCAAAGCATAATCGATAATTCTACCTCTTTGAAGTTCGGAGTAATCATCACTTGCAGCGGTTGCAGCTAAAAACCCTGAGAAGTAATAACCGTCACGGTTCTGGAATCTTCTCAATGCGATATACCTTTTATTGTAAATCACGTCCTGCTCAGTTTGAGCACCTTCCTCTGACTTGTTGACCTTTACCTTTGTACCGTCTGTAAAGTAACCTTGCTCAATGGGCAGTTGGCCACGTTTCACTTTTGAGATAGCTTCCTGCAAACTTCCTTGCGCCGCCCAACCTAGAGTAAACCCTACTGAAGGATACCCTGAAGCCTCATCACTTGCCAGTACTACACCTGCTCCATTGTATGCGTCCTGACTAAAATCGTAAAGATCTGTTACAGAGCCATCGAAGCCTCTACCCCCAATCAACACACGCAGGGGTGTCTTATAGGCTTGAGTAGCCACCGTCAATTCGTGTGCATTTTTCACTGCACTGATTACATCGGGGTCTATTCCTTCTGTAATTGTTGGAGAGTAGGCACCATCAGGAACTCTATTGATGCCCATTAGTGAAATTACTCCATCTGCTTCGGTGATTGCCTTTTGGACAATATCATTATCCTTGTTCAAAGCATCCGACATAGTGGTAGCGTCAGCAATCAACATGATCCAAAGTGGTGTTCCTTCGTCTGCTACACTGTAAAAACCTGCAACATCATAGTACACTTTCAGACTGTTGTCAGTATCGTACTGAGCATCTAGTCCCAATGCTTCCGCCTCTGCCAGTCTTGTTACTCTTTTTGGTTCATTTAAACCAATTTTTGAAGCAACAGCAACTCCAGTAAGCACCAGTAGGTATTCTCCAGTGTCTGTTTCACTTCTTCCCAACTGACCGTTGAGAAGATTAATTTTAGCGTTAGGTAAACCTTGTGACATTGTTTTTATGATTTAGAGTCCAAAGTTTCATTTTCATTTTTTACGTTTCCTTCCGGGAATAATGTCTCCCTTTTAAAGGTTTCGTAAGGGCACTGAGTACGTTGTGCATATTCGTCTTTATGAGCTTTGGCATGTCCTCCAAAGCTCATTCCATCTTCAAACACATAAAGCACTTTCGCCTTGGCATGATCCTCAAAATATTTTGAAGCTGTCTCCTTTAATCTATCTTGTCTCTTCATCCTCTTTCTTTGTTGATTCAAGTCTTAACATTGCTTCGTTATAGATTTTTAGGATCAGCCAAATAATTGAAAGTATTGTCATGGATTTAGAAGCCGTAATCCAAAAAATATTAGAATCGGAAAGCATTTCTCTCCAATACGACTCACTGATCCATGTACTAATACTTGCAGGAATAGACATTAAAAATGAACCCATTCCCAGCTTATCCATAAGGCTGTTCATACTTCCGTTTTTTTAAGGGTGAACGGAAGTAATCAATGTTCCAACTCCCTTTCCTCTAATCGGCTTTGCTAGGAAGCGTTTTTGGAAGTTGAATACATCTCCTTGCTGATCAGGATCTTTCTCTTTCAAGAACATTTCATAATCTCCATCCGCTTTCATCACCTCTGTTTTCAAGAAAGCAATAGATGCTCTATGAAGGTTTGCAGCGTCAGGAGCAGTACTAACTGCTTGCTTAGAATCGTCCGTGATATCGAAAGTTGGAACAGCACTAGACACATACAGATTAAAGTCAAATAACTTACGGTCTGACATTACCTGCTTGTACAAAGCCATATCTTCCGCTTTCAAATCTGCTGCATGTTGAGGAGAAAGTACTAGTACCATATCCATAGGGTCTGCATCAAACTCATGGAATTTCGTTTGCAAATCAATAATGTCTTGGAATCTACATCTTTTGATCGCTCCATTTGCATTTCCCTTGGTTTTCAGAACCGGAGTAAACTCACCATCTGTATCAGGAGCATAGTTATATGCTGCCAATTGAACTGCTTTTTTGTATAGTGCATTACGGTGTCCTCTAACCGCCGAATCCATTTTTTTGTAATTCGTTTCCATCTCTTCGATGTTTCTTACAATAGTGGATTTCGTTGTTAGCGTTGCTAGCGGTAATGTATGAGGAATATCCGTTCGTGTACTCGCAGGAATAGGAAAGGTCGTGTTGTCAATCAACACATCAGGGTCAGCACCTGCTTCAGCTAGGTTCAAAGTATTGTATTCCACAAACTCTGACATGTCTACCACCTCGCTTAAAAATGATCCATCAGGGTAAAAACCTTCCTTGATGATATCGAGCCATATTTGTTTCCAGACTGCCATGATTATTTATTGTTTTTAAGTTGTTCAAATGCTTGAGGGTTTTCAAGTTTTAGCTTCGCAAGTCCCTGAGGGTCTTTTTGAGCCCATTGCAGGTAAGTCCAAGTAGCTCTTTCTCCACCTGTCGTTTGTGTACCTCCTTGCGTAATTTGAGCAGATAAGCTTTGCTTTTTTTCCAGAGAATTCAGTGTACTTTCAGCTAAAGCAATATTGTCTTTTGCAAGACTCAACCATTGTTCCTTAGCTTCTGCATTGATTTTACCCTCTTTAATGGCAAGTTCCACAAGAGCAACCGCACGAGCATCTTTTTCCGCATCGACGGTTAGTTTTAAAGCAGCATACGCTGTAAGCTCTTTTTCAACTGCTGTTACAAAATCAGTTTCATCAACTTCAGCACTTAACCCCAAAGCATTTTGAAGGGCAACAGATAACTTTATTTTCATTTTTTTGTTTTTTGGTTCTACTTTCTTGAAATCCAATTGCAAACACACTTCATCGAAAGAAATTTCATTTCCTTCGGTATTCATCAGCTTCAACGCATTGGCATTACTCGGAATACTCACTACACTGATTTCCATGAGATCACTTTTTGTAGCCATAAACTCACCGGCAGGATCTAAGTCTACTTCAATGACCTGAAGCATCGGGCTTGCTCCTTTTAAAAATCCCCGTTCGACCTTTCCCGACAATGCTTTCGCCTTCAAATCGTCCTCATCAAAGACGGCATCTGCTAATAGCTGGGTTCCTTCTATGCGTAAGTTTTCCCACTTACCATATACATCATCTCTACCATGATTGTAGAGCAAAACAGGGTTGGTTTTAAATCGTGTCTGATCTATTCCGGCATTCATCAATCGGAAGCCGTGGCTGTTTACTTTGCTTTCATCATTTATTACGAATGTGTGTTTCTTCTTGCTCATCAGATAACTGCGTTTTTGTGATTACAAACATAGATGTAAGTCAACACCTCCAAAAACAGAATCGGTATAATACCGATTCTATTTTTTTGAACAGCCGAAAAAAGCCTCATTGCAAACAAAAAGAAATGGGAATCAGAGCTAAAAATGCAGAGAAGAATGAATACGCTTATTTGCTATTCATGCAGAACAAGAAAGAAAAAGAAATCTGCCAGAGTGTAGGCATTACACAACCCACTTTGAGAAAATGGAAGGCGGAAGGCAACTGGGAAGAAAAACGGGCATCTCAAGCCATGAGCATTGATACGATTCTTTCTAAATCCCTATTGAAAATAAATGAAATGCTGGATAAACCCGGATTTAAAGCCGATGAGTTTTCAAAAGCAATTTCACAATTGAAACACCTTAAAAGTGGTGAGAATATCAAAGTGGATGATGTGATTAGAATATTCTTAAAGTTCAGTGACTTTCTACAGACTGAAGCCTTGAAAGATGATACTGTTGATGAAACAGTTATGAAAATCATTACCCAATACCAAGACAGGTATATCCATCATTTAATCAATAAGGAAAATGACTTCTAAAGAACTACAAAAAAGGTGGAAAGCAAGGGTTGATGAGGTGCAAAATAGATTTTTCTCACTTGACCCTGAAAAAGATGGTAGTGTTCGTATCAATAAGGCAAGAAAGGATTATGCCTATTTTGTAGAAACTTACTTTCCTGACCTCGCTAATAAAAAATGTGGTAAGTTTCAATTGGATGCGGCTAAATATCTCCTGAAAAACAAGAGAGCAAGAGCCGTTTTTGAATGGGCTAGAGGTCATGCAAAGTCTACACATATTTCTTTGCTGATACCTCTATGGTTGATGATTCAAGAAAATCGCCAATTCAATATGATGGTGCTCGTGTCGAAAAGTGAAGATGCTGCCGTCCGTTTGCTTTCGGATCTTCAGGCGGAATTACAGTACAACGAACTATTCAAACACGACTTCGGTCATTTGCCACAATTAGGCTCTTGGGAGGAAGGAGAATTCCGTACGGTTACAGGTTTTACATTCGTGGCATTAGGTCGTGGACAATCGCCCCGTGGTTTGAAAGACCGAAGTAACCGCCCCGATTACCTTGTCATTGATGATATAGATGATGATGAAATGTGCCGTAATGAAGACCGAATAAATAAAGCACTGGATTGGGTGCTTACTGCTCTGATGGGCACTATGGCAATGGGACGTGGTCGAGTAGCATTTGTGGGAAATAGAATTCACAAAAAGTCTATTCTTGCCAAGTTTGTCAAAAGGCCCAATATCTACCATACTATTATCAATGCATTAGACAAAAATGGCAATCCATCATGGAAAGAAAACTATACCCCTGAAGAAATTGCAGAGATCAGAGCTACGATAGGTGAAAGAGCGTTCCAAAAGGAGTATATGAACAATCCTCTGGAGGAGGGGACAATCTTCCAAGAGAAATATTTCCGATTCGGTAAAATGCTCCCTTTGAAAAAATATGTAGCTCTTGTTTGCTATACCGACCCCAGTTTTAAGTCCTCCACCAAGAATGATTATAAAGCCACCATGCTTTTAGGGAAGACAAAAGAAGGTTACTACCATCTTTTAAAAGCGTATGCAGATCAAACAACAATTACCAATATGGTGGAGTGGCATTATGACATTGACGATTACAGCAAAGGAAGCCGACCCATTATGTATTATATGGAAGCCAACTTTTTGCAGGACTTACTTTTAGATGAGTTCAAAACCTATGGCGAAGATGTTGGCCATCAAATACCCATACGAGGAGACAAAAGGAAGAAGCCCGATAAGTTTGCAAGAGTTGAAGCACTGCAACCCCTCTTTGAGCGTGGGTTTATCATTTTTAATGAAAAAGAAAAGGAATCTCAAGGAATGAGAATTCTTATTGAACAATTATTGGCTTTTCAAAAGGGATCTAAAATACATGATGATGCCCCCGATGCTCTGGAGGGTGGAATATTTCTTTTACAAAAAAGAACAGCAACTAAAAGTAATACCTACAGGGTAGGCAGAACCTCACAACGTAAATACTAAGATTATGTTTATCACTTACGAAGAAATGAGTACGGTAATCTATGAATATAGTTTGACAGAAATTACCACTCAAACCGATGTTGAATTTCAGATTGCAGCAGCAATACAAGAAATGAGTTCCTATCTCCATTCCAATTATGACACGGAAGCTATTTTCAATGCTACTGGAGAAGAAAGAAACAAATTGCTTGTGGAATTCGGGAAGAGCATAGCAATATATTATGTGATCCGTGTTTGTAATTCGGATTACCTTTTCGATAAAGCACAACTTTATTATGACAACGCAATCGCTTGGCTCACAAAAGTAGCAGGCAACAATAATGTAGCTCCAAACCTTCCATTGAAAAAGGATGACGACGGAGAGGTTAAAATCAAAAGCAGATACGCATCAAACACCAAATTCAATCATAGTTTTTAGATATGGCAACAAGAAACAACAATAGAAACCGAAGAGGAGGAAAAGGAAAACAGCAAAAGGGTTTTCATAGAAAAATCAAACCGAAAGCCATAAGCAGAGTAAGAAATGATATTTCTAACTGGAAAATGGCACTGCAGAAGGCCGATAATGTAGACGATCCGAAAAGGCAACTGCTTATAGAAATCTATGAAGATATAATGCTAGACGGCACGCTGTCTTCTCAGGTACAGCAACGATTCGAGAGAACCATTGGAGCCTCATTCCAGTTAGTCAATAAAAGTGGGAAAGTAGATGAAAATGCTACACAACTTTTTCAAGAACACCCTTTTTATTTGGATTTGGTGGAAGCCATTTTGAATGCACCATTATACGGTTACTCTTTAGTGGAGTTTGAATACATTGATGATGCACTATGCATGAAAGACATTGACAGAAGGCATATTTCACCCACCTATGGCAGGTTTTATCCTGACCTGATGAGCAATACTTTTATTCCTTATCGAGAAACGAAAGAATTTGGCAAATGGCTGATTGAATTTAATGAGTCTGAAGGTCGTAATTATGGAGTATTAAATAAGTGTGTTCCCCATGTTTTATTCAAGAAATTTGCTCAAGCATGTTGGTCAGAGCTATGTGAAATTTACGGCATCCCACCAAGGGTACTGAAAACTAATACTCAAGATCCTGAGCAACTCGATAGAGCCGAAGCTATGATGCGTGATATGGGTAGTGCTGCTTATTTTATTATTGATGAAGAAGAGGAATTTAGCTTTGCTAATGGGGCAACTACATCAGGAGATGTTTACAAGAACCTTATTCAACTTTGTAATAATGAAATCTCTATGGTGATCAGTACGGCAATTGTAGGGCAAGACACCCAATATGGCAACCGCTCCAAAGAAGAGAGTTCAAATAAACTGATTGAATACATTGTCAAAGCCGACAAAAGAAGGGTAGTACAGGAAATGAACAAGAAAGTGCTTCCTGCTCTGGAGGCCATCGGGTTTATTCCTGGGGGATTGACCTTTCAATTTGAGAAAGAAGAAAACTTGAAGTCACTTTGGGAAATGACGGTTCAAGCAATGTCGCACATGGATGTTGACCCCAATTGGATCAAAGAGAAGTTTGGCATTCAAGTGACAGGCACCAAAAAGCAAACCGCCCTTAGTGGATTAGACCCTTTTTTCGATTAAGCCCCAAAAACCTAGGGGCATACAAAGAAAAAATGAAACTGTATTATGGTACAATAAATAATGGTTGTCCGATACATGGTGCTGTAGAGCTTGCCGACAAGAATGCTCCAAAACTTGGAATGGGTAATGATCCCATAGAGAGAATTTGGCGTGAGGTACAGGGGGGAAGAATGACCATTCACCCTGAGCTATTCCATTATACCAACAACTATCTCCAAGCAGGTATTGATCAAATATTTTCGGATATCGTCTATGATGATCAAGGCTTTGAAATGGTACAGAAATTTAGGAGAAACATTGCCCGTTTCTCTGCCTATAAGGCTAGGGAGCTTACTGTTGTTTTGGAACTGTCTGCGATGGAAGACGCACCAGCGATGGACAAACTGTATAACACCAATTGGCTAAGAACGGAGGGAAACCATGTAAAGCGTTCTTGTCAGTCAGCGGAAGAATGGTTGGAGATTGAGGCGGACAAAGATCTATATCCGTATCTGAAATATGAACCGAGTGTATCAGCAGAGCCAAGAACTGAACACAAAAAACTTTACGGTATCATAAAACACGTTGATGATCCTTTTTGGGATGTTTGGCTTCCTCCTTCTGCTTGGAACTGTAACTGCTGGGTAAGTCAACAGACCACTGATAAAGGTTCAAAAGAAATGCCTAAGAAAATCAAGTTGCCACCAAAGTCTATCCGTAATAACCCTGCGAAAACGGGGAAAATAATTACGGATCATCACCCTATGATTGCTATCAGTAACGAGGCGATTAAAAAGGGTGTAGAGAAAACGTTGCAGACCTTTATTCCTGATATCCCATTTGCTGAAGGAGTGCAATACATAGGAAAAAAAGGAACGATCAAAACACATTACTATGCAGACCCATCAGATATTGATGAAAATATGGTAGATGCCATAAGAATAGCAGATCAGTATGATGTGGAAATTTTGATTAATCCTCATACCAATGCTGATGGAATCAAAAACCCTGAATTTGTGATTGATGGTATAGTAGGAGATCGTTTTGAGCGAAAAGGGAATGCGACAGTTAGAAATACAATTCTTAATAATATCCGTAAAAAGCTGAATTCAAAGAAAGGTCAATTATCTAAAAATACCCATGATAAAGTTTCTTTAGTAATTAATCTCAAAGAGGAAATCCAAAAAGATAAAGAAGCCATTGCTTCAGCTTTATACGGGCAAATCAAGAATTATCCTCATTTGAAGCTTGTCTATATTCTTGGAAAGAATGAAATGGTAATGGTGGAAACAAAAAAAATCAAATCGTATGATGATTTGATTCAACTGTTTTAAAAGAAAAGTGCGGGATTTTCCCTTCCCGCAAGGGTGGGACGATGAGTTTCCCCAAGGTCTATTACAAATATACGAAAACTCCATAATAATGTTCTATGGCAAAACATATTTTTAAACTTGAACTTGATTTAAAACAGCATTCAAAAGCAATTGAAACCTATTTAAAAAAGGATGCTCCCCGAAAAATGGGGATAGAAGCGAAGAAACATTATAGAAAAAGTTTTGATGATGGAGGTTTTACAGACAGTTATCTGGAGAAATGGAAACCTGCTAAAAGAACCAATAGCAATAGCGTTTGGTATGGATTTGAGTACAGAGCCAAGTCTACTCCTCCAGACAGTCACCCCAAACGGTGGAAAGCTAAAAAGGGGTATGAGGCGAGAAAACCAAATGCAATCACCAATTATTCTCCTGCTGCCACAAAACGTACTACATTGGTGGGTACTGCTTCAACTCTCAAAAATAGTATTAAGTACAGAAGCGGAAATGGTGAAGTGCGGATCTTTAGTACAGTTCATTATGCCAAACTGCATAATGAAGGAGGAACCATAAAAGTGTTTGGGAAAACTACCCGAAGACTTCCCCAAAGAAAGTTCATGGGTAAATCCAATAAGCTGAATGCAAGAATCAAGTTTATCATCAAAAAAGACATCAATCAACTTTTAAAGTAAAATGAAACAAATATTAAACAGTATTCAGGAACAATTAAGTAAAATATCTGAAGTCAATTATGCAGGTGAAGATTGGGGACAACTGGATGAAGAACGACCACCAGTAAAGTTTCCGTGTGCTTTGGTCGATATGGATCAATTCCAATACTCTGACATGGGCGAAAAGACACAAATGGGGGAAGGAATTATTCAGATTACCGTGGCTGATATAAAACTGCAAGGTAATAGACCTACAGCACAAATGAATAGAGTTTCTGACCACGACCGCTTTATGACAGTATTGGAAAAGGTTCATGAGAAGTTACACGGCTACGGCACTGCCGAATTTCAACCCCTCAAAAGAGTAAGTATGGCAAAAATAAAAAGAACGGATGGTATCCGCTCCTATGTGATCAGCTATGAAACGGCCTATACTGACCGTGTTGCTACCACCAAATACACCAAGAAGACGATCAGTGGAATTAATATTAATCTGTAAAAAAAAGAGGCACTTAATAAGCACCTCCTTAATTACTGACAAATGTCGTGTCCATCTTTAGTAACCTAATAAACCTGTCATAACTGATCGGAATGTAAGGAATCACCTTATGTTCCCACACCCATTTCTTATTGCGGTCTTGCCTGCGTGGCTCATACCACTCCTCAACAATTTCTTGTAGGATTTTAGCTTTTCTAAGTGTATTGATACGCATTGGAGTGGACATAAGTAAAAAGAGGTATAAATGTGTAATTATTTAACAAAGATAAAAAAATAAGCGCGTAATATGAAATATATAACCTTTAAGTGAATGTATATTTTTATACTTTTTTCACTAAGTTTACTTTCAAATAAAACTATATCGCATGTTATCAATAAAACCAACAAAAAACGGGCTTGGAGTAGAACTATGGGGAGAAGAAGAAGACCTTAAAAGGTTATACTTATTTATTCAAAACTTTTGGCATGACATTGAATCTCCTAATGAATTGGCTAAAGGAGAAGTTATTAGTTACTTTTCTTACGAAATAAGAAAAGGATTTGAAGGAAAACGATTAAACAGAGGAAATAGATACTTTGGTGTAAACATCTATTGGATACATTATATATGTTCTTTAACATGTTTGAAATCAAATGCTAGTTTAATTCCTACAAGCAAAGAAGATGTTGCGATGTTTCAAGCATTAGAGAAGTTGTTTATTGAAGCTATGAAAGAATATGACTCAGTAGGAGCTCAGGGTCTTGAACCTTATTTAAATGCACTTTATGGTAACAATAAATATATGTACCAGTTCATGAGACAGGCTACAACAGACCATGTTAAAACAGGTGGTGGCAAACCAGCTTTCAGGTCACTTCCAATTTTACTTCAAGGTGGAATTTATGCTACAGAACCTTACAAAGAATTTGTACGCAGTCTCAAAAAATCAGCTAGTGAATTTGGGGTACCTCCTGAGACTATTGAGTTTAATGATGATGAAATATATGAGAATTTAATATGGTAATTTGACCAACTAGAATGATGTACAGTGAGATAAAAAATGAAATCTTATTAGAGATTTACAAAACAGGAGAAACAGACCTTGCTTTCGATTTGAATAGAGATTTCGCTAAAAAACATGGAGTTTCTCCTGAGATAATTGAAGGTTTCTTTAAAGAATTTGAATCAAGAGGTTTTATTTCTGTTACGGGACTTTCTAAGTTTAATGTCCTGGTTTATTTAGAATCATCATTTTTCACTTTCCTAGAACAAGGTGCTTATGAAAGTGAGAATAGAATTTCTTCTCTTCAAAAACGACAACTTACTCTTGAAGTAGAAACATTGGAACTTCAACTTGAAAAACTTAAATCGGAGCTTGAGTCCGTCAAAAAAGTCGATCCAAAACTTTTTGAAAGAATTTGTACCATTTGCTCTCAGATAGCAACTACTACAGGAGTTGCTATCAAATTTACGTCTTGATATCACGTAATCAAATTTCTGAGCATACTCTACAATTGGATAGAGTATGCTTTTTTTATGTAAATGAATTGGTAATACTTCTTCTGCTATCACTTCATCATTAATAGATAAAACCATTTTTGATGTTTCGGCATTATCCGTTTCCAATTCTTTTCCTACAGTCCACATAAGCTTTATTTCTGTGGTAACTGATTGTTCTCTCAAGAATATCATATTCAATTATTTTTCCGATTAAAATCTGCAACAGCATCTTTCAGCTTCAAAGTCATTCGGTTATCCAAAACTACCAGCCAATAAGTGACTACTTTAAGTAAAATATAAGGTAGTTTTATTGTAATTACCACGAACCAAATACACCATACAAAGGTTCGGTGAATTCTGTTTTCAAAGTCTATTTCTGGCATTACTAATTATTCTTCTTCGTTAAAGTAAACAATGTAATAATTCATATTCTTGTCTCTGCTGTAACCTTTTTCAATATTCTGTTCATTCCCATGAACTATAAGGCTGATTTTTTTATCAAGTTTGATAATACTCTTGAATAATTTCTGAGATCTTTTGACAGCTTCTTTTGAAACTTTAAATTCCTCATAAAGGGGAACTTCCTTCTTTTCAGCAAAATCTTCTTTGAATTCTTGGAAGGCGTCAATTACTTCAGGTTCTTCGATCACATTGTTTTCAAAGTCCACTATATTGAACTCCTCCTTTTCTTTAAAATACTTCAATGAGCGGTTTAAAAGATCCACTTGGGCAGGTTTATCTACAGCATGGTCTTCATTGAAAACTTCCTCTACAAAATCGACACACATGTCTAGAATATTTTTTGTGTGAAAGAAATTATCTTCTCTAGGTTTCAACTGAAGGAAAGACTCTTTCCAATACAGTGCTTCAACCCCATGAAATGGAGTGTCTTTTAGCATAACTTTAAAACCTTTATCAATCTCTGAATTAAAAATCAGACACCCTTTGTCTAATTTTTTTGTACTCATCCCTTCACTCTGATCTAAATGAAAAGCACCAATTTCAGTTTTATCACCTACAGTAATAAATTTTTCTTTGTGTTCGGCTTTAAAAAGACCTATTGCATCAACTACATCACCATCAATTACACAATCTTTTAAGACCGCTACAAACAATTCTCCTCCTTTGATCCTTGGGTGTGTTGATGCTTCAAAAAGTAGCTCTGCTATTCTTTGTGAACGATTCAGTAATGTTTCGAATGGTGCTTCAAAAACGGTTGCTGTTATATCGAACATTTCATTATCCTTAAATGATTCTTCGTCTTCTGGAGCTCCAAAATGATACATTGGTCCAGGCTTAAAAGATTTCAAGAAATAATCCATTACAGACTTATATAATTCACTGTAATTTTCTAACTCGATTTCAAACTCAGCTAGGTCAATTGGCTCTTCTTGTGTTTTATTTCCAACTTTATGGATTACTAATTGTGAGATTTTCACGTTTGACAAGTCAAAAGATTTAATTTTTGTCATAATACTTCATTAAAAATTTAAAGTTCAACTTCTTTACAATACATTACCCCACCAAACACCAATACCCCTTTCTCTTGAAAACCTTCGATTAGAATATCAGCAAAACGGATCATTTCCGCTCTCATGGATAGGAAGTCTTCTGGAGCTGTAACATCTCTCCAGTTATCTACTAATTGATTAATTAGGCAGATTCTTAGTGTTTTTATGTTCATTTTTCTTGGTTTTAGAATCCACTTTTAGGATTCGTTCTACTTTATTGTCTTGAAGTCCGACAAAGATTTCTCCATCAACTTCATTGATACCTAACAGCTCTATTTCTTCAAAATCATCTGAGTCAAGAATAGTGTTTTCCCAACCGAATCCACTAACCCATAGATGAGAGAAAATAATCTTACGTTTGTTCATTTCTTTAAAATTTTATCCATTAAATACTTTGCTTTAAACGCCCTGTATTCCGCATCCTTATCATTTTTGGGAGGAGGAGTATTAGGCTTTTCCTGCATCTTTTTATAGAGTGCCTTCATCTCATCAGGGGATGCCCTGGAAAGGTCTCTATCCTTCTTACGTCTGCCGTGAGCATCTATCTGCTGATGACTCACAAAAGGCGTTCTCTCCTCCACGTCGTACTTGTCTATCCAATCACAAATAGTCTGATTATCTATCGCTCCGTATACCTTGCCGTAAGCTCCTTCTTGTACCCTGCGAAAACAGTACAATAGCTCATCCAATCGGAGGTAATAATATTTCTTAGCGATAAGCATTACCACCTGCATGATTTCAAAATCGGTTTCGGGCTTGTTCTTAATTCTGAATGTGGAAAAAAGCATCTGCAATGCGATATGAATTGCTTTCATTAATTCAGTCTTGTTTTCCTTTTTCAGTTTTGCAATAGAAACCCCTGTCAATGCTTTTCCGACGGTCAGATCTGTTTGGTACTCCAGCAATTCAAACTTATTTTCTTCTGAAAGAATCAAATGGATTGCTTTGTTATTACCCGTAGAGATTGTCAAGTCTTGCTTGATTGTCTGTGGAAGTTGGTGGTTGTTGCTTTTTGTACTCATCTCTAAACAGTTGTAATATTTCGCTTAAATGACTGACGATCTCTGAAGGTTGCAATCTTCGCCCTACAAAGGGTTTATGCTTTTTGATAAAGTCCCAGTGCTGGCAAATAAAACGCCATTGGTTTATTGCTTGCTCGCTGACTTGTTCCTCTGTACAGTTTTGGTCTTTTAGAAACTCCTTGGATAGATTTTTACAAAACTCTACTATCTTTTTCATTCCGGCTTTCTGTTTATAATCCATTGCCGGAGAGGTTCCCGTTTCCTTGCGGATCAATCCGTAATAGGAAGCATAGAAGGCGTTGAGAGTTTTATCAGGAGCAGACTTGGTTTCTGTCATTACTTCTATTCGGAAAAATGCTCTTGCTTCTTCCAAACTATCCTGATGCCAAGGGAAATGCTCAAACAATTCTACCACTTTCTCTTTTTCGGGGAACTGCTTTTGATACTTCATCGAATTTGTCAATTCTTTAAGTCCTCCCTTTTCGTTGTAGATCACGGTAAAACTGCCTGTATACCCCTTTTTCTTCAACCTTACTTTCATGTGGTACTAATGTTATTTTCGGCAAGAATATCATCCACATAATCATAAAACTTTACCTTGCCGATGTTTTTTTCCATTTGTTCAAACTGACTGACGAGTTTAGGAAGTTCGTTGAGTTTATATTTCGGAAGACGTTTATGGAGATAGCCGTATTGCATCATCCATGCGTTGAAATAACTCCAGTCAGTTTCTTTGAAGTTTTCTTTCAATTCCACCATTCCAATTTTACTCGCAATGGCAATGATCTTTGAACGCATTTTTGAAACTTCCTTTTTTTGCACCTCATACTCTGGCGGATTAATCTGGATTAAAAGGTCTTGAAGCATCAGCAGTACCTCATCTTGGGTCATTTCCTTGGTACTGTCCGTTCGACCTTCGGTATACTGTAACACAATGTCTTTTCTCTGCTCTTTGATCCCCAAAGTATTGAGGTAGGCAAAGAACATTTTTCTTTGTTTTGCTGTCATGGCAGTAAGGGTTTTTGAGTGGAAGGTGAGGCACTAGCCCCACCCGTAATTACAATGCTGAAAACTGAATTGAGATATGGATAAACTTTCCATCTTGATTGGCTTTATAGAAACGGATATAACGAGTAGTTTCCCCCTTTTTTACCGACTCCATAATCAGATCACACCCTTCAGAAAAAAGAGGAGCTTTGATTTCTTTCTTCATTGATAACAGATCCAAAATCTTGGTGCTGTTGTACTGCCCATCTTTGTTTTTTGAAAGTAAACGCTCCACAATCATTGTCACGTTTTTATGTGCTTTCTTTACCGTCGATGATAGCCATTCACGAATTTTCTCTATTCCTAACTCAAATGTTTCATCGTAGACGGGTTTGATCTGTGTTTTTACTTCTACTTTGTACTTCTCATCAGTGGTCTTTAAGAAATAGTTATTCAAGCTTTTATTGTTACCTTGGTAAAGGTCTAATAGTTCTTCCTGCAACATGTCTGCTTGCTCAAAAGCCCACGATTTAAAGCCTTTCAAACCTCCTGATTTGATGGTGCTAAGAGTAGAAGATACATAGTCAATAGTTCCATTGTCTCCATCAGATAAAACCAATGCCATTTGACATGATTTCCCCACAAACCCATCACGTCTATTTTCCCATGATTTCTTTGCCCGTGTTTTAGCAGCTGCTTCTTTCTTTTTGCGTTGCTCCAGTTCTTTTTCCAGTTGCTCAATTTGCTCTGAGGTCATTTCAGATACACTAATTCCTTTCATTGTTTTTTTTGATTTAGTTGTGATTGATTTCTTCTTCTTGATGATTGATTTTGGTCTTCAAGGCTCTCCAGGAATATCCTCTTTGATCGGGGTACCCGTCTTTAGTGCCTTTGTAAATTCTTTTGTGACTGAGCCCTATGTCTTCATATTCGACCACCCAACCTTTATACCCATAACGGAGTACGTAGCTGATACTTCTTTGATAATTATTACCCATAACTTCAAGTTTCATTCTTTGTCAATCCAATATTTACTTGCTCCTTCATCCCATATCGTGAAGGGTTCACCTCCTCCGTACCTCGATACTGGAAAAGCTCTGTAGCCTTCCACTCTTATTTTTACATCTGCATCATAGCGGGCAAAGTTGGCAGTACGGCCAGCAGGATTTTTACCCTCTGCATGTGAGATAAAAACAAACATCTTATTTGGGAAGGCTTCTTTCAGCTCTATATATTGTTGTCTGTCCATCCCTGTGTACTGTAAAGAATCGATGATGATCACCTTGGGGCTTTGCCTGCCTTTGAGTCTTTCCTTTAACTCCTCAATGGGTTCTCGGTCAAGTATCAAGAATCGGCGTTTAACATCGACCATTCTTGTTTCCTCTATACCTTTCTGGAAGGAGCGTCTTGCTCCCTCTTCCAGCGTATTGTAGGCGACCTTGCAAAAGCTTGCCATGTACTTGGCGAGTTGCAAGCAGAATCTTGTTTTTCCGTTGCCTGAATTGCCCCAAATAATCCATATGCCCGTTTGCTCTGGCATTCCGAATGCATCTTTCCATTGTCCTTGAAAGTTGAAAGTGGTAAATCTTTTTTTGCTGAGTTGGTCTACTGTTATAGCTCTGCTTCTTCTTTGTCTGCGTTGTTTTTTAAGTTCACTCATTTTATATCTTAGTTTATAGTGAAGATGGAGTGGCTCATGCAATATCATGTAGATAAGCTCTAACATTTTGCTTCACTCTGCGGAGATCCATCTCACTATCCTCTTGAATTTTTTTAATCTTTCCTCTGTCTTCAACACCGTTTATTTGACATATCATGTAGATATCATCATTAGAAACTCCTTTTAGCTCTACAAACTTCCTCTTGATTCTTGAGTAGATCTCTTTAAATCCTTTTTTATTGAGTTTCAATCCTCTTTTAATTCTCTTTTCAAGGTGATTGGTAGCACAAAGCACAAAACCAACTTTTTCCTCTAACTCATTATAAATCGTGATGAAGAAGTATAATATTGGATCACTTAGTTTGTCGGCTTCGTCAAGAATTACTAAAGGGTTTTCTTTTTTCTTAAGAACATCTACAATTGTATCTACCATTTCAGGTATTGATCCTGTATCTTCTTTTCCCATTGCTCGAAGTAGCTTAATAAGAAAGTACCTTTTGTTCCAATGCTCACCACATTTCAATAGGAAGACGTTTTTGTGGTTGTTACTATACTCTCTAAGTGCGTAACTCTTACCACTTCCTGCTTCACCTGTAATAGCAAGTGCTTCGTTTTCATCTTGGGCAAACTTTACTACATTTTGAATAAACTGAAAGTCTCTTGTTTTTACCCCATTCCATTGTTTAGAAGACCAACCCACACCATCTGCCACTTTAAGAAAAATCTCGTCTGAGGTTTTGCCGACCTTGCCACTTGCAAGGTCTCTGAGTTTTACATTACTTACACCAATGATGTTTGATGCTTTCTCCGGGCTTCCTACATGATCAATAAATGCCCTTAATTTTTGAATGATCTGATCTTTTTGTAAATTTGTCATCGTAAATTTGATTTAAATTCTTACTCACAAAGGATTTATAGAACACCGAATAACTTGTTTGAAGAATTGCCGTCTTCATCATTGTTATCGGTGTTTTTTTGTGTATCAATAAGGGTATCCATATTTGATTCACTTTTGTACACTTCACCAATGCTTGTTTCTTTTACTTTTTTAGCTTTGCCTTTCTTGACTTTTTTCTTTTTACTTGTTACCCCTTTAATAGAAGGAGCATTTAAACCATAGTCTTCTGCACGCATCCCAAACTCTGCAAGAATTTCATCTGCTTTCTTTACTCTTTCAATTCTAAGGTCCTTGATCTTTTTATCTACCTCAGAATAATAAGAAGCTTCCCATTCCTCCTGCTCTTGGATGGCTCTGTGCGTGATTGGTTTCAACTCTGCATTTGCTTTGAACTCTAATCCTAATGCATCTTTTGTATAGAGTTTAACATATTCAGTATTTTCAGGGTCATACTTAATCCAGAACTGTCTGCCTATGTTATCGTTTAGCCATTTAACATCTGGAGTACTACCATTCATTACTACATAGCGTTTCTTTACACCATCTTCTGTAAAGACTAACCCCACTTTAGTGCATGTAATAGGTTTTGGTCTTTCGATCCAATACAAATCAACCATATCCCAAATAGTAAGCTCAACAGCTTCTTCGTTTACACTATCACGGTACATTTGAGAGCGTGGAATCTTTGTGACATGATGTGGTGCATTGTTCCACTCGTCACGACGTTTCTTGTAGGCTTCTTTTACTTCTGCTTCAGTAGGAAGATTTGCTTTGTTTGCAAGAATAAACTCTTCATTCTTTTTACTCTCTTCTGAAGTAGCAGTAATGTTTTGGCCAGTGAAGAACCAATCTTGCTTCAGGTATCTTTGTTGGAATCTACCAAAAGTGCTTTCAATGGTCTTAGAGTTACCATTATAAGGCTGTGTTTTGATACTCAACCTTGCAATCTTATTTAGAAGATTACCTGCTTCAAGTTTACCATGACCACCTTGACCATCAAACTTCAACTCATAAGGTCTATGCCCTGAAACTTGAGAAGCCATTTTGAAAGCACTAAACTGCATTTCGTAGTTTTCCGTTTTTGCAAATGAATAACCAAGGAGTACTTCGCTGTATGCATCCATTACCTCATAGACAAACATGGTTTTCATGTTTCCATTTTCATCTAAGTAGTAATAGTTCAGCTTTGTACCATCAGCATACCAAAGGGCATCTCTTACTGAAGGCAATTCAGTTGAATGCAGGTAATCGAATTTTCCTTTTGCTGCTAAAGATCCTCTACGGTGACTAATCCACATACTTTCAACTTCGGGTTGGTACAAATACGAGCGGATGGCTCTTTCATCTTTCAGTGTCTTCCAACCTTCTTCCTCTGCTTTCTTGTTGTAAAGCTCCCAAAGGTGGGGAACACTTGTTACTTTCTTGACCTGATTCGCCCACATGGCAAACAGCCACATTCTTGCATCTTCTGTGAGTATGCTACTACTGTTATTACAGAAGTTTCGATGAATCAGTACCTCATAACCTCCTTTTTTATACTTGTCTAACCGCTCACGAAGTCGACGGGTGTTCTTGGGTAGGTTATGTGCCCAGGTATGTCGTGGGAGTTCTGCCACTAGGTCAGCGATCTTCTCCCAAAGTTTACCTTTTCTTCCTCCCAGTGCTTGACGTTTTGCCATCATGAAGTTGCTGTATTCTTGAATAGCATTGAGCACTGAGGCATTTGCGGTGTATTCTATGCGTCTGGCTTCGGGTAAAGCTTTTCGTTTTCCGTTTTCACTATCGAAAGTGTAATCATCAAAAAACTTTTTGGCTTTAGTATCAATTACAAGGAAATTAAAGAAGCTATTCCGGCGGTAAATCTTGTGAGGGTCTCCAAACTTCTCTTCGATCTTATCTCGGAAACGTTGAGGGATACTTTCGTATGAAACTAGGGCAGTGCGTCCATTACCTCCTCTTCTAAGTATCTCTATTTTTCCTCTTCTACTAAGATTATCGTAATTTACTTTAGTTATAACCTCAGCTTCTTCATAAAGCCATTTACTTTCAACACATAGTTTATTATTGATGAAGTCGAAAGACATTTCAATTAAACTTTACGTTCTTCTACTCCTGTATCGACAATAATTTGTTTAGCTTCATTCTCAAGCATCTCTTTTAAACGAGCTCTAATTCTTTGATGTAGAGGTGTATTATATGCGTACCTCACTGCATACCTTACTGTTGATTTACTCGTACTCATTTCTTCTGCTACTTGCTGTATATAACTTGTAGGTATATTGATTTTTCCTGCCATAATTATTGAGGTTGTTTAAATTATACATATATTCGTTTGTTCTGTTGAACAAATAACTTTGTTTTACATTACAAATATATAGAAAATATTACGAACTAAACAACATGATTACAGAAAATAATACGAGCATTTCACTGAGAATCAAGCAATTCATTGATAATCAAGATATTACAATCAATCGATTTTCTAAAGAAGTAGGTGCTTCTAATAGTTATTTTAATAAGCTTTTTAAGAATAATGGATCAATAGGATCTGATAAGATTGAGAATATACTACGAGCTTTCCCTGAAATCAACCCAACTTGGTTACTTACAGGGTGCGGGAATATGTTACTTGCCTCAACTTTTCAGCCACAAGGATCATTTAAAATGGAAACTGAAGTTAGACCTATTTCTACAGGAACTCCATTAATACCCACACATGCTTTTGCTGGAATGGCAGGTGGAGACGTATCAATTATGGAGAAAGACATAAATGAATATTATAATGTTCCTGATTTTACAGGAGTAGATTTTATGATAAGAGTTAAAGGAAGTAGTATGTACCCTAAATATAATAGTGGAGATATTGTCGCTTGTAAAAAATTAAATAATACCAATATTATTCAATGGGGAAAAACTTATGTAATGTATATTAGAGATCAAGGAACATTAGTAAAAAGGCTCTTTCCTTCAGAAGAGTCTAAAATGTCAGTAAAAATTGTAAGTGACAACGATAAATACCCTCCTTTTGATGTATCTAAAGATGAAATTTTAAGTTTAGCTCTAGTTACTGGAGTTATTAGAATGGAATAATTTTTTTTGTTAGAATTATAGATCAGAAAAGTCGTTAAATTGTCAAATTGTACACCTTTTCCACGCACCTAAAAACATCAAAATGCCCCAAAAACCGCCTTTACAATACCGTAATAGCGGTTTTTTGTGTTTCTTAAAGTGCATTAACCCCCTTTGAGTTTTCACTTTTTTGCAGTTTTAGAGCTTATTTTTGTCATTACACCCTATCTAAAACACCCTTTGATACAACATTATGACTGTCCAACTGACTGTCCAACTGACAACCCAACTCAAAAAAACACACCTTTCAACACCTCCTAACGGTCTATAAAATACGCTCTTTAATTCGGGTTCAATTAGTATTAAAGGGAAACTAAAAACGCCCAAAACAGCCCCATACAGGCTTATTTTGAGCGTTTGAGAAAGTTTCCACCCCATTACTTTCCTTTATCCAGAAGAAGAGAAAGTAAAAAGAAAGTAAAAGAAAGTTTCTGCACAATATGTTTTGTTTTAGTAGGTTACTCTTATAAAGCAGAAAAACCGCCTTTATGCTGTCGTAAAGGCGGTTTTTGGGGTTGTTTTGGTGGGATTTTCGCCCCCTAGTATGTGTACATTATGTATTGCCCCCTATAAATTAGTATGAAGCGACTATTGTTTATCATCATTTTTTTATGCATCAATAATTTTCTACTTGCTCAAAATGAAAAATTTACTTTTGGTATCGGTACAGGTTTAGAAGTATATACTGGAAAAATTGATGATATCAGTATTGGCGGAGTAGGAATCAGTTTAAATATCAATTTTTACTATAATCACACTTCACATTGGTCATTCGGTTTTGAACGAAATGGAAGCATGAGTATGCAATTTTTAGCTCGAAAACATGAAGATGATTATTTGGTTTATTTACCTTTCGATGCAATCGTACTATCAAATGTTGTTGATTACACTCTTAAAGCAAAATATTATATAGGAAAGAGTAAAGTGCGTCCTCATATAGGCTTGGGCATAGGATATTATAGGACAAAGAGTGCTTTGCGTTCTGATGATGACATGGGGCCAAGTATAGAAGTTCCACTAAAAAGATATGAAGCCATAGGTTTTTCACCAGAATTAGGGGTTAATTTTGGCTTATTTCAGTTGGCTTTTATTTCAGATATTATTCCGGGTACAGTAATTGATCACAATGATGAATCCTATCTTTTTAATTTATCAGTGAGAGCAATCTTTAATATAGATGTTCAGAATAAGGATGGGTCGAAAAAGAGATAACAGAAATTTATATGGGAAGAAATGAAAGTAGTGCTACTTAGTATTTTATTATCAATACAATTATTTTTTGTAAGCCAACAAGAGGTACCAAGAAATGAAAAACAGAAGCAATTTTTAATTATAAATGCTCAATATTTTAAAGAAAATAATGATACTTTAAAAATATATCATCAGAGTAATCTGTCATCTCCTGCTTTAAAGATGACAAATGAAAAGATTATCTTTTATAAAGATACATGTAGTTACAATAGGAATTATTGTAGGTATTTTAATGAGAAAGATGTAGTTCAATTTCTTGAGTATAATATTTTCTATTTTAAGCGAGCTAAAGAAATAAAGGATGGTTATTTGGTGAGCGTAGATGATGATATTTATATGATCCCTCATCAAAATGGAGTTTATACAGAAAGTATAGAAAAGCACATTCAAGGTTGTATCATTACACCAAAATCAAATGTATCACTTAAGCAATTTCCAAATACCACTTCTGCAGATGTTAGGGTAAGTAAAGAAAATATCTATTTTGCAGTTAAGGTGTTAAATGATTGGGTTTTACTGGAGACCCCCGAAGAGTTTGAAATAAAAGAAAGAGGATGGGTAAAGTATATTGACAATGATACGCTTAATATTGATCTTTATTATTCATATTAATAACTCTATGCTATAACATCAAATTTAAAGTCAACCTATTGCCTGTAAACCTATGAAAAGTAAACTAATTCTTTCAGTATTTTTTTTCGTCACAACTAATATTAATGCTCAAGAAGTTCAATCTCTTAAAAGTTTATTATCTGATTATTTAATTGATAGTTGGCTGGAATGTGTTTCGACTGAGTGTGTTGATTATCAATACAATTCTAATGATACAACTAAAGTAATGTTAGTAAAAGTACCTGATTGTAATGTTGTAGAAGAAGGTAAAGCCATATTTTTAATTGTTGAGGATCACATCAAACATTTTGAAGAAATTGAATTTGATCAAAATTTCATTCACATTGAAGAAAGACAAACAAGTAATTCATTTTATACTTATTTCTTTCATTATTCAAGTATTAGAGGAGACATTAAGTACTATTTTATTGATTTAACATCGTATAAAAGTTATGAAACGGTTTGGCTTGATGGAAAAATTAAAATTGATGATGTGAACTTTAATCAAAAGAGAATTTTTGGAAAGAGTGAAAGAACAAAAACTGATATAGAGTTAGAACTGAAACTATTGTAAATATTATGAAAAATCCCTATTTGGTGTAAGTATAAAGCCGTAGGCGTTACTTAGAACTGTCCAATTGAATAACACCATAATCTACCCCCGCAAAGGTGGCTTGTTAGATTAAAAACACAACTGCATCAATCAAATAACTCTATAAGTAAACTTCATCATGACAAGAACTCTAATACTATTTATTTTTATTTCTAGCACTAGTTTTGCTCAAGATCTTCTGGTTCAAAGTGATACAACTGAATATTATAAATTGAAAGGCAAGTATGATTTACTAATTTTTAATGATATAGAATGGAATTTTACGAATAATGTTGTTAGAAGGACCATTTACGATTCAGAAAACTTTTTGAAAGATTATCCAAAATCTCTCTTCTGCCCATTAGTAATGCATGATTTATCGTCTTTCTATCAAGCAGTCGATTCAGTAGAAAAAGCACATTCCATCGATCTTGAGTTAATAAAGACAATAGATGACTATAAATTAGTTGAGATCAAGGATAATTTTACTTTTTATTTTTCAGATACATCTAATCGAAGGTTTAGAAGAATATCTTATGAAGATAAAAATGATGCTAAAATTTCCACTCTAGAAAAATTGACCAAATATTTTATTAAACATAAAGATTATGAAAAAGCATATTACTATCTAGAAATGTTGAAAAGCACAAACCGAACATCCACATCTACTTCTTGTTATAGTACTGTAAACGAATATGCTGATTTAAGTTTTGAAGTTTATTATCATTTCAATTATTATAAAGAGTGTTTAAAACTTATAGAGAGAGGTTTACTTCAAATTATGCTATATGAGAAAATTTCACTCAAAAAAGACTCAACCCATAGTGAACTAGTATCAAAATATACAGATGTAATAAAAAAAATATACTCAGAAGAAGAAATTGAGAAAGGATTTGTCAAACAGATAAAGCCGTCTAATTATGATTACTTTTATTATGAAGTATACCTTTTCGGTCGTCTTTATTATTTGGATTTGTATGAGGATGATTTCTCTAAATTACTAGGGTATAAGGTAGATGACGAGATGGAAGATAAACAAGTGGGGATTGATTTAGATAATGTTTTGAAGAAGACACTTTTTTATAAGAGTTTAAAAGAGGGAATTAAATAAGGATATGCCAAACAGAGAATTAATGAATAAACTTTTCATTTTTTTATTTATAAGCTTTTAATAGGAGAAGAGTATTACACTAAAGATAAGTATGTCAAGGAATTATTTAATGAGATAAAAAAAACAATTGATTAAAATGAAATATTGTTGTACTAGCTTTGAAGCTTTATATAAGAATACATTAAAAGAATCAACTTATATATTTATAGAAAAGTACAAACCACATCCAAGAAGTATTTTCCAAGAAAAATCCTTAGATTTTTATTTAGGTAAAAGTATAGAAGATAGAATTAGAATTTATTATTGCCCTAAATGTGGAAAAAAATTATCGACGTTTTATAATATTAAATATTTTCAATCTTAAGTTACACTTAACTATTCTGGATATAAAGCTTTTATATGTTAATCAGGGGATTCGTATCCTACTGCTCTAATTATAAAGCTGTAGGCGTTACTTAGAACTGTTCAATTGTATAAGTTTCCAACTTATCACAACAAAATACAAACCCCCACAAGATAAAACCTTGTGGGGGTTACTTATCCCCAAATACAAATCAAAAATTCACTATATTTACCCCATAAACGGACAACAGTTATGTGCACTTCACGTTATATCAATCCATTTACGGATTTCGGATTTAAGAAAATATTTGGAGAAGAAGCCAATAAAGATATTCTCATTGATTTTTTGAACTCGGTATTACCTGCCGAAGATCAAATCTATGATTTGACCTATAAATCTACAGAGCATTTACCTAAAAATGACACGGATCGCAAGGCCATTTATGATTTATATTGTGAAAATGATCAAGGTGAAAAGTTTATCGTGGAGTTGCAACGTGCCGAACAAATACATTTTAAAGATCGGACAATCTATTATTCATCTTTTCCCATTCAAGAACAAGCTAAAAGAGGGAAAGGGTGGGATTATGAATTAAAAGCGGTTTATGTCATCTCTATTATGGATTTTATCTTTGAAGAAAGGGATGAAGATTTCCATCATATCGTACAGCTGAAAAATCAAAAGAATCAAGTCTTCTATAAAAAACTGAAGTTTGTGTATTTAGAATTGCCAAAGTTTAGAAAGCAAGAGAAAGACTTGAAAACTAATTTTGACAAATGGCTTTACCTTTTAAATAATATCACCACCTTTGAGCAAATGCCATCTGTTTTGAAGGAGCACATTTTTAGAAAAGTACTGAAATTAGCAGAATATACAGCCCTTCCAAAAGCTGATCAAGAAATCTATGATGAGGATTTAAAGCGTTTTCGTGATTACACCAATACTTTGGATATGAGAGAGGAGAAAGGAAGAAGAGATGCTAATATAAAGACAGCTAAAAATTTACTTCAAATGGGTTTACCAATAGAGCAAGTAGCCCAAGGTACAGGTTTATCAATTGACGAAGTAAAGGCGATCGCTAATACCTAGTGGATCGTGAACCACAAGGCATTCTGGCCCTACAGAGTTATAATCTTTCATTTATTCACTAAAGCTATAATTATTACTAATTCTGTAAAGACAAAATGCCTCACACCTCACAATCCACAAGGGCAAAAAATTAAAATTCTATTTTATAAGCTAATGAAGGAATGACAATTTGGGCATCAGCTTTCTCAAGGTTTTGAGTTTGATAGTTGTATAAATAACCATAATCATCCTTACTACCAAGGGCATTTAATAGCTGTAATTTCCATGTGCCTGTATGTCTTCTTTTATTAATTTTCCAATAGAACGAAATATCTAAACGGTAGGATGGATCTTGTTTCTCCGTATAAATTTTTGATTCATCATAGATGGCTTCTTTTTGATCCATACTTTCCTCTGTATCTAAAGGAGTGGTATATTTTCCCCCAAGAAGATTCAAACGACCGCTAAGGCCTAATACTTTATTTTTTGATTTTCCAACCACCCATTCTTTACCATAGATAGCATTGATTACAAATCCTCTATTGAATCTAGTATTACGTTCAATACCATCACCTCCCTTGTATTTTGAGTCAAAGACAGAACCGGTAAACATATAGTAAAATCCTTGATTCAAACTTCTTGATAAAGTGATGTCTATTCCCATGTTTTCACCTGTTCCAGTTCCTTCCATTTTATCTTCATACAGCCATTGAGCATCAATATTAATAGCTGAGTATGAACTATCTGGAATTACGGGGACGTCATAGAGGCGTTGGTAGTAGGGTTCGATACTAAGTGTAATTTTGTCATTAATATTCCAATCATATGAAAAAACATAATGATGCGATTTAGATAGAGGTAAGGATGTATTAGGTTGAGTCACTACACCATTATCCTCAATTTTACTAAAATACAATGGCAATGGTTCTAGTTTGGAATGTTTACCATAAGCAAATCCAATGGACCTGTTGGGAGAGATTTGACAGGATAGGCTTGCTCTAGGTTCAAACGTCAACTCTTCGTTGAAATTTACATATTGGCTATGAATACCTACATTTAATTTTAAGCGAGAGGTTAAATCAAACTGTGATTGTGTAAAAAACTGATAAGTATTAATGGTACTTTGTTCATCCAAATAGGTTTGTAATGGATCTTTAAACTCAGGAGAGAAAGCTAATTTAGAATTGTAATGCAATTGATTGACAATTACTCCCGTTCGGTTGAAGTGAGAGGCATTAAACTTATGTTGCAATACTGTTGATGCTGTCCATTTGTTATTTTTAATACTCAGATCCCTAGTTGGAAATGCATCTAAAAGAAAATCATAACGCTCTTCTTCGTACCGTTTATATTCATGTGAAGCCACTATAGATGTTTTTAAAAAGGTTTTATTGCTAAAGGAATAATTATGCGTTAAACCTAAAATTCCTGTTCTGAATGTACCTAGATCAGAATAACTATCGTATTCAGAAACCCATTCGGTGGTGTCATTATTGGCTTTTGAATCGATACCGTCAATTAAGCCTAAACCCCAAATAGAAAATACACCCGCTTTTTGAGTAGGAACATTAATTTTAAAACTTAGATCTTGATAGGTTGGAATACCATTATCTTCAGGAAGAATAGGCTTTATTAGTGCAAGCGTTGAATATCTATAATTAAAGAGATAAGACGCATTACTATTTTTTGAAAAAGGACCTTCAGAAGAGATATCCAATCCTAATGTTCCCAATTGAACGGCATGTTCGGAAGTTTCATTATTTCCATTCCTAAACTGCATATCAAAAACACCTGACATCGCATTTCCATATTCGGCAGGGAAAGCACCCGTTAAGAAGTCAGAATCACCTAACATCAGACCGCTTAGTGCAGATATTGCTCCGCCACCAAAAGAACCAAGACCTCCAAAATGATTCGGGTTAGGAATTTCAACACCTTCTAATCTCCACAAAACACCTTTGGGGGCATTTCCTCTAATCACCACACCATTATCATCTAGGTTACCTGTAGTCACCCCGGCAAAAGAGGCTACAACTCTGGCAGGGTCATCAAAAACAGCTAATCTTTCTGTTTGTTCCACCGTGAAAGACTGTCCACTCACACTGACCATTTCATTTAATGTTTTACCATTTCCCTCTGAAGCCCGAATCACTACTTCTTCCATTTGAGTAGCACTTTCTTTTAGAGGAATGGTAAGGACTAATTCCTTTGCAGAATTCAGCATCAAATTATTGACTATTGCAGGTTCATAACCCACCAAAGTTACTTTTAAGTTTTGTCGACCAACTGGAATGCCTTCTAATCTAAAATTGCCTTGGTCGTCTGCAACAGTGCCTAGTGGAGTTTCCAAGGAAGTAACAATTATGGTAGCAAATGCTAGGGGAGTTTTAGAAGTGGCGTCGACAATCTGACCTCTGATTACTTGTTTGAGTTCCTGAGTAAAGGCTGTAGTAACTAATAACAAGAAAAGCATAGAGCAAATAGTTTTTTTCATCATTTTAAAAATTGATTTAAGAGCATTTAATTTTGTTTACATGATGATGACACCAAGAGTATGTTTTACCCCTATGCGTGATGAAAAAAAATAATATGAAAGAGAAAACAACTATTTCCGTTTGGTATGAATATGGAAGGCATTGAGAATATAGAGTTCTTTCAAATAATGAGGAATAATTTTAATATAGATGTTGAAGTTACAGATGAAAATTAAGTTATTGTTTATAATATTGCTCAGTGTATTGTATTATGTGATTCAAAAAATTATATCCGTGATGCTTGTCTTTTTTTTCTATGGATCAGGTACTCAAAGTTCAAAATATATGATTTTTTTTGAGTTGGGATTTATAATAGCTCATCTACTTTTTTTCTTTTTTTTATATAAAAAGAAGCATATGTATTCCTTAAAGTTTATCATAATTCATTATTTCATATCAATCCTATTAATCTATCTTCTTACTAATGCGGGTATTGTACCAGGTTTGGGAGTTTACTAATTTTAGATTATTTCAAATTTCATATTTTCTCAGTCTAGCGCAAGTGTTAAACCGGAGGTGTCACTTGTGCTTACAATTGGTATAAGTCTGAAGACTTATAGTTGAAGTAACACTATTTATAACTAAAAGTCTACAGACTTTTTCCAGATTTAGGTCCAAGTCACGCTTTCAGCTTAAGACTTGAACCAGTAATATAACTAGGAGAAATAGCTTGAAACAAAAAAAGTCTGCAAATCACGAAGACCTACAGACTTTTCTATGCTTTTATTCCGATAAGGATTATCTCATTTTTTCAGAGTATTCCTTCACAGTATTAATAAATACTTTTACTTTTTCAGGATCAATATCTGGGTAAACACCGTGGCCTAAGTTAGCGATATGCTTATCAGGACCGAATTTATCCAACATTACTTTTGTCGCTTTTTCAACATCAGCATTAGAACCGTATAAAGCACATGGATCAAGGTTACCTTGAAGTACTTTACCGTTGGTCAACATTCTTGACTCAGCAACGTCCATGTTCCAGTCCAAACCAACCGTATTACAGTTGCTTCTTCCGATGGCTTCTCTAGCGAAGTAAGCACCTTTAGCAAATACTGTTTTTGGAACCTCAGTGATAGCATCACAAATTTGGTTGATGTAAGGCATTGCAAATGCACTGTATTGTTCTGGAGAAAGGATACCAGCCCATGAATCAAAAATTTGAATCATATCAGCACCTGCTTGGATTTGAGCTTTCAAATAAGCAATCGTACTGTCAGTGATCATTTGTAATAACTGATGTGAGAACTCAGGATTTGTATAGAACATTTTCTTTGCTTTAGAGAATGTTTTTGATCCTTGTCCTTCAATCATATAACAGAAAATAGTAAATGGAGCACCCGCAAAACCAATCAAAGGAACTCTACCATTTAACTCTTTCTTTGTCAACTTAATTGCTTCTAACACATAACCTAAGTCAGATTGAACATCTGCTACTCTGATTTTCTGTAGATCAGCTTCCGACTGAATGGTATTAGGGAAGAAAGGACCTCTTTTCTCTACCATTTCGTAAGGTAATCCCATTGCTTCAGGAATCACTAAGATATCTGAGAAAATAATTGCCGCATCAACGCCTAATAAATCTACAGGTTGAATTGTAACTTCTGCTGCTAATTCAGGTGTTTGACATAATTCTACAAAACCAGAAACGCTACTTCTTACCGCTCTATATTCAGGAAGAATACGTCCTGCTTGACGCATTAACCATACTGGTGTTCTTTCTGTTTTTTCACCTCTTGCGGCGCGAAGAATTAAATCATTCATGTTATATATTCAATTAAGTTGTTTGGAGTTTTTTTATTCTACAGGAGTTAACCCAAGTTCTTTCCCTATGCTCAACATAAATGGGAAGGCTTCTTCTTCGGTATTTTTGATTTTACCGTCTAGAATTGCTTCACGAACTTGATCCTTAATTTGTCCTACTTCACGAGAAGGCTTGATTCCGAAAGTTTCCATAATACGCTCACCTGTAATGACGGGCTGGAAATTACGGATTTGATCACTTTCTTCAACTTCGATCAACCTTGATTCTACATAATCAAAGTTGGCCAAGTATTTCTTTACCTTCTTATCATCCTTTGAAGTAATATCAGCTCTGCAAAGTGTCATTAAAGCTTCAATGTCATCGCCTGCTTCAAAAAGCAAACGGCGAACTGCGGAGTCAGTCACTTCTTTTTTCACTAAAGCGATAGGGCGTAAATGAAGACGTACCAATTTCTGTACAAACTTCATTTTATCATTCAAAGGCAATTTCATTCTCTTGAAGATTCCAGGAACCATACGTGCTCCTTTGTCTTCATGTCCATGGAATGTCCAACCTACTTTAGGATTGAATCTCTTGGTAGGAGGTTTGGCAATATCATGAAGAATTGCCGCCCAACGTAACCATAAGTCGTCTGTTTTCTCAGCAACATTGTCCAACACCTTTAAGGTATGATAGAAATTATCTTTATGCCCTTTGCCGTCTCTACGTTCAACGCCGTAGAGATTATTCATTTCAGGGAAAATCAATTCCAATAATCCTGAAGTGAACAAAAGCTTAAAACCATAAGATGGGAGTGGAGAGAGGATGATTTTATTCAATTCATCCATGATTCTTTCCTTGGATACAATCTCAATGCGTTCCTTATTGTCGGTAATCGCCTGGAAAGTATCGGGGTCTATATCAAAAGAAAGCTGAGAGGCAAAACGGATCGCTCTCATCATTCTTAGGGGATCATCAGAAAAAGTAATGTTAGGTTCTAAAGGCGTAATGATGTTCTTTTTCTTCAAATCATCTACACCTCCAAAAGGATCGACCAAATCACCAAAATCTTCAAGATTAAGAGATATTGCTAATGCATTTATCGTAAAATCTCTTCGGTTTTGATCGTCTTCCAACGTACCATCTTCCACAATCGGCTTGCGTGACTCTCTACGGTAAGATTCTTTTCTTGCCCCTACAAACTCTACCTCATATTCATCGAACTTTACCATAGCAGTTCCGAAGCTCTTGAAAGTATTGCACGGAAGGTTGCCACCATTTTTAGCCACTTGCTCGGCCAAAACAATACCACTACCCACACATACTATATCAATGTCTTTGGAAGGACGCTTAAGAAGTAAGTCTCTAACAAAACCACCTACAAGGTAAGTTTTGAAACCAACCTCCTGCGCACTCTTAGCAACGATCTGGAAAATTGGATTTTTATCTAATGTATCTTTAAAATTGATTTCTGACACAATCAAAAAGTACTAAAAAACTATAAATTCAAACTGAAAAGCAAAAATACACTATTTTATGCTAGAAAAGAGATTAATAATTGATAATTGACAAATCAATTCGAAAAATTGATGTAATCTTGATTTATTATTTTGCAAAATCACGTAAACATCCGATTTTGCGAGAAATTTAATGACAGGCAAATTTGTTCAATGATTATGCGTAAGTGGGAAGACCTATTATCTTTTTCTGCAGTAGTACTTTTTTTTATATTACTTAATATACATTCAGATCAACTTTTTTTCCGTTGGGACTTGACCGAAGAGAAGCGATTCAGCATCAATCCTGCTACGGAAAGGTTATTGAATAATCTTCCTGATGAGGTGAAAATTGATGTATACTTAGATGGCCCATTGAATGCAGAATTCGAGCATCTAAAACAATCTATCCAAGAGACACTAGATGAATTTAAGATTCAATCTAACGGAAAACTAGATTACCGTTTTGTTGATCCAAATGATTTTGCTGACCAAAGACAAAAAAGAGCCTTTCAGCAGTCCATCATCAAAAAAGGTATTCCTCAAACAACCCTTTTTGATGTTTCTGCAAATGGAGAGCAAACGCAACGTTTGATTTATCCAGGAGCATTGATTTCTTATAAAGGAAAACAGAAAGGTGTGCTTTTATTAAAAGGTAATTCTGCAAGGTCTTCACAAGAACAAATTAATCAATCTATTGAAGGGGTTGAATTTGAACTAGCAAGTGCAATCAAAGAACTTTCTCAAACTCAAACCAAAAAAATTGCGATCATTCAAGGTCATGATGAACTGACACCTGTTGAAATGACTGAAGCTATTAATGCTTTGAAAAATAAATATTATGTAGCAGAGGTGAATGATATGAGCACATTGAATCAATTTGATGGTATCATTGTCGCACAACCGAAAAAGAAATTTCCGAATAGAGATAAATACTACATCGATCAATATTTAATGAACGGTGGAAATGCCATGTTCTTAATGGATAGGGTGCAAATGAATAAAGATTCGATTCCATTAGGAGGAACTTATGCATTTGGTTATGATTTAAATATTGAAGATTTATTATTCAGGTTAGGAGTGAGACCAAATATTGATTTAATCCAAGATCAACAGGCAGGGTTAATTGAAATTGTGGCAGGGAACTTTGGCGATAAAGCCAATCTGAAAAAACTTCCATGGCCTTATTTTATGTATTTGAATACCTTCTCAGAACATCCTATTGTAAGAAATATGAATGTTGTTTACGGTAAGTTTGTGAGTTCATTAGATACTGTAAAGTCAAAAGGTATTAAGAAAACTCCTTTAGTCTATACTTCCAACTACTCAAGGGCTCGAAAAATGCCTAACATTATTTCTTTGGATGAAATCAAAGAAGTCAATCAAAAAGAATTATTTAACGCACCACATATTCCGGTCGCCTATTTACTGGAGGGTAAATTTAAATCTTTGTATGCAAATCGTTTTCCTCCTAAAGGAATTAATAAATCCACTTTGCTGAAATCAGGAAAGAAAGAAAGTAAAGTAATTGTAATGGGAGATGCAGATATTATTAAGAATGAAATCAATCCTGTTACAGGGAAAATGGAATCGATAGAGTTTGATCGTTTTCAGAATCAATCTTTATCCAACCTTGACTTTTTAATGAATGCAATGGATTACTTGACTGATGACGATGGTTTAATCCTAGCTAGAAATAAAAAGGTGACTATTCGCCCATTAGATTCTTTTAAGATCAGAGAAGAAAAGACGATGTGGCAATGGATTAACGTTGGAGTTCCAGTGATGATCACCATTCTTTTAGGGATAGGTTTTATTTATCAGAGGAGAAGAAAGTATAATAAATAATCAATTTTTTTTATCCGATTCTTTTCAGTAGTAAATCATTAAAATGTAAGAAATATAAAACCCAATAGAACTTAATAAATAGTTCCTATTGGGTTTTTTATTCTAGTAATCAATATTCTCAACTTCAATTAATTCTTTATAATACTTCTCAAGTAACTCATTGTAAATCATCTTTACTTCATGAATGTAATTTATATCAGGGTTGTAAGCTTTTAGAATGTGATGGTTTTTATCCCATTCATTCCTATGTAATTCATATTCATTAATGATTCTTAAACTTCCTAATCTTACACTTTCATTGTCATCAATAAATTTATCAGTTGTTACTTGCATAATACCTAATGTCTTAGCTTTTCCAAACTTGAAAAATTGGTTTTCAATGGCTCTAATTAATTTTGGTCTATTAAAGTTTTCATAAATGAGAACTGAAAAGATTAGGCATTCAATCTCCTTATTTTGAGTCAGGTTAGATATTACTTTATTGTATTTTTTATAATATATATCAAATACAGATTCTAAATACTTTTCTTTCCTTTTTATTGAATTCTTACTATCAAAGTTTATTGAATTAAATGTGTGGTACAGAAAACCAATGACGCCTAACCATAATGCATTACCTAATCTTTCTGAACTAGGGAAAAAGAACTCTTTATTTAATATAATATTTTCATAAACATAATAAGAAAGAGAAACAGACACTAAAATATATGCAACCTGAGTTTTCAAATTAAGTAAAAGGTATCTTCCAAAAACCAGATTGAAAATCAATCTAAAGAGCGAATGGTAAATTGCTACCATATAAATGTTCTTTATTATCCAATCTTGTTTAAATGTGTAGAGAATTGCGGAAACTAATGTAATATAAACTACGGGTGCAATGGAACGATACACAAAATTAAAAGCTGGTGCGTCGTCTGATTTTACAAATAATGATAATTGAATATACCCTGAATGGATTGAATGTTTTCCAATCCAATTCATAAGAAAAAAAAGTACAATAGAAATTATTAGATGAAGAATGAAAAGGCTTAGTTCCATATTTATTAAGATTAAATGAATTCAATATTTATCACTTCCTTCCTTTATACAACTGAAAACGGTTCACTTGTTCTTCTCTAGGGAAGTGGTTGTTATAAGTATCAATATCGGCTGTTTCTCTGTTAGGGTCTAAAACAAAAGAAACTACCTTTTTCTTCTCTACAAATACTTTCGTAACATTTTCATTATTCTTTCGCCAAACTTCAGCAGGGATATATACTTTCTCACTTGTACCATCTTCATATATTTTTTGAAGGATGATTGGCATGATTAATCCACCTACGTTTTTAAAGTCAATCTGATACACAAAGTGATCTTCTTGAAGCCATGCTTTATCTTCTTTTGTGAGACTGTTTTGGTATCTTTTGAATTGTTTTTCTTCACTTGCTGTTTTATCAAGTGGATCATAAGAATTGTAAAAGTCCTCTAATTCCTTTTTCTTTTCTACTCTAGTGACAAGACCTACTTCTTCATTGTGAAGCTCGGTAATGGTCGGAGCTTTAGAAGAACGTAATTCCTTACGTTTCTTTTCTTCAATAGTTGGGTCTTGTGTATTTAGTTCTTTAAACGTTACGTTCTCAATACTAATATCACAAGGTTCAGTAGTGTAAAACCAACCTCTCCAGAACCAATCTAAATCTATACCTGATGCGTCTTCCATTGTTCTAAAGAAATCAGCAGGAGTAGGGTGCTTGAATTTCCATCTTCTGGCATATTCTTTAAAAGCATAATCAAACAACTCTCTACCCATAATCGTTTCTCTAAGGATATTAAGAGCAGTTGCTGGTTTTGAGTAGGCATTATAACCAAATTGATGAATGGATTCAGAGTTGGTCATGATAGGAGAGATTCCTGCAGGATCACCTTTCATATAATCAACAATCAATTCAGGGAAACCTTCTCTACTAGGATAGCCTTCTTCCCATTCTTGTTCGGCAACGAATTGTAGGAATGAGTTCAGCCCTTCGTCCATCCATGTCCACTGACGTTCATCAGAATTGACAATCATAGGGAAGTAGTTGTGGCCTACTTCATGAATAATTACCGAAAGCATTCCATATTTAGTTCTCTTTGAGTAATTTCCTTTTTCGTCCACTCTTCCGTAGTTGAAGCAAATCATTGGATACTCCATGCCGTTTTCAGCTTCAACAGAAATTGCTACAGGATAAGGATAATCAAAAGTATATTTTGAGTAAGTCTCTAATGTATGTGCTACCGCTTCTGTTGAATATCTCTTATAAAGATCATATGCTTCTTTCGGGTAGTAAGACATGGCCATTACTGTTTTGCCACCGACTTCAACACCCATTGCATCCCAAAGTAATTTACGAGAAGATCCCATGGCAAAGTCTCTTACATTCTCAGCTGTATAATGCCAAGTTTGTGTTCCTTTTGCTTTTTTCTTCTCTTTCTTTTGCACTTCTTTCAGAGTGACAATCATCTCAGGTTTCTCAGAAGTTTTCGCTTTTTCAATTCTTTGGATTTGCTCTTCTGTCAATACCGAAGAATCTTGTAAAACACCAGTAGAAGCTACTATATGATCGGAGGGAACCGTAAATTTCACATCAAAATCACCAAATGTTAAAGCGAATTCTCCGTTACCTAAAAATTGTTTGTTTTGCCATCCGTTCACATCGTCATAGACAGCCATTCTTGGATACCATTGCGTGATAGTGTATAAAGTATTACCATCAGGGAATTGTTCATAGCCACCACGGCCACCCATTAATTTACGGTTATTGATATTGTAGCTCCATTCTACATTGAAAGTGAACTGATCTCCAGGTTGCATAGGTTGAGCTATATCCACTCGCATCATGGTTTGATTAATGACAAAAGGAATCGCCTTCCCATTTGTATCAGTAACAGATGCAATTTTATGACCACCATCGTACTCAGGGTAACCTTCAATTCTTTGTAATTTCTTAAGAGAGGCTTTGTCTTTAATTTTACTTTGTTGGATTTTATAGGTGTTTGAGTTTTTAGCTCTCATATTTTGATCCAACTGTACCCATAAATACTTGATGACATCAGGAGAATTATTGGTATAGGTGATTGTTTCTTTACCTGTAAGTCTATGCTTAGATTCATCAAGACTAGCCTCAATCACATAATCTGCTTGTTGTTGCCAATACTTATGGCCCGGAGCTCCAGAACCCGTTCTATAAACATTGGGAGTTGGAAGTTCTTCGTCTAGTTGCTTAAACTTATTGTTATTATAAAACTCTTTTTGTGCAAAAACGGCACTTGAAGTCAAAAGAGTAAGGATTAGGGTTGTATAGAGTGTTTTCATATTAAAACTAAAAAACGACCACCTTTCGATGGTCGTTCTTCTAATTATTGATCAATAATTATTTCTTTTTCTTTGCTTTCTGCATAGGATTTAATCTTCCAGAATCATACGATCTTGGTTGATTAGCACCTGATTTGTAAAGCTGGAATCTACTCATTTGATTTTGACGAGGGAAGTAGTTGTTTTCCGTGTCGATGTCAGCTGTTTCTCTGTTAGGGTCTAACACAAATTGAACCACTGGCTTGTCACATACAAACACTTTAGAAACTACGATATCATCTTTTTTCCAGATTTCAGCAGGAATGTATTTCTTTTCAGAAGTACCATCTTCATATTGAAGTTCAACGATAATTGGCATTACTAAACCACCAACATTTTTGAATTTCACTTCATAAAGATGTTTGTTAGAAGCGATCCAAGCTTTATCATTTTTGTTTAATGAGCTTTGGTATTTCTTGTACTTCTCGTAATCTTCATAATTCGCATCCAACTCATCGTAGCTGTTGTAGAAGTCCTTCAATTCAGGTTTTCTATCCACTCTTCGTGATAAGTTGATTTCTTCGTTATGAATAGTTGTGATGTCTTTTGGTTGAGCATCACGCTTTGCCTTACGTTTTGCTTCTTCAACTTTTGGATCTTGAGTATCTAATTCAACAAAAGTAACGTCTTCAATAGAAATGTCAACAGCTTCCGTTGTATAGAACCAACCTCTCCAGAACCAATCTAAATCAACACCTGATGCATCTTCCATTGTTCTGTAGAAATCTGCTGGTTTTGGATGTTTGAACGCCCATCTTTCAGCATATTCTTTGAAAGCATAATCAAATAACTCACGGCCCATGATTGTCTCTCTTAAAATATTAAGAGCAGTAGCTGGTTTTCCATAAGCGTTGTTACCAAATTGCTTGATAGATTCAGAGTTGGTCATGATAGGAGTGATGTTGTTTTTCTCACCTTTCATGTAATTGACAATATTCTCGGCAGGTCCTCTACGTGAAGGATAGCCCACTTCCCACTCTTGTTCTGCTAAGTATTGGCAGAAAGTATTCAAACCTTCGTCCATCCAAGTCCACTGACGCTCATCAGAGTTGATGATCATAGGGAAGAAGTTGTGACCTACTTCATGAATGATTACTGAGATCATTCCGTACTTGATACGAGGAGAGTAAGTGCCATCTTTTTCAGGACGACCGTAGTTGAAACAGATCATTGGATATTCCATACCGTTTGATGCCTCAACAGAGATAGCTACCGGATAAGGGTAATCAATAGTATATTTAGAATAAACTTCTAAAGTATGTGCTACTGCTTCTGTAGAATATTGTCCGTATAATGGATTAGCTTCTTTCGGATAATAAGACATTGCCATTACTGTTTTACCATTAATGTCAACACCCATTGCATCCCAGATAAACTTACGAGATGAACCAAAAGCGAAGTCTCTTACATTTTTCGCCTTGTAGTGCCATGTCTTTGTACCACTTTCAACTGTTTTCTCTTTTTTCTCTGCTTCTTTTTGAGAAACAATTACAACTGGCTTATCAGCTGTTTTTGATTCCTCAAAGCGTTTCTTTTGCTCCTCAGTTAAAATTTCATCAGGGTTTTGTAATTCACCTGTAGAGGCTACGATATGATCTGAAGGAACAGTGATTTTTACATCATAATCACCAAACGTTAAAGCAAATTCACCATTACCTAAGAATTGCTTGTGTTGCCAGCCATTGAAATCATCATAAACGGCCATTCTTGGGAACCATTGCGTAATGGTATAGATTGTATTACCATCTTCAGCAAAAGTTTCATAACCACCACGGCCACCCATTAATAAACGGTCGTTGATGTTATAATACCAATCAATGTTGAATGTAACTTTTTCACCTGGGTTCAAAGCCTGAGGTAAATCCAAACGCATCATTGTTTTGTTGATGGTATATTTAATAGGATTTCCAGAAGCATCCGTTACTTTTTGGATTTTGTGACCTCCATCATATTCAGGGAAACCGTCAATGCCAGCCAATTGGTTGATGTTGACACTTTTTCCCACTTTGTTTTGTCTGATTTTGTAAGTATCAGAATCAGTGGCTCTCATGTTTTGATCTAACTGAATCCAAAGGTAAGTTAGAACGTCAGGAGAGTTGTTGTAGTAGGTTACTGTTTCAGCACCTGTCAGTCTGTGCAATTTCTCATCAATTGATGCTTCAATTACATAATCTGCTTTTTGTTGCCAATATTCGTGCCCTGGAGCACCAGAACCTGTTCTATAAACGTTCGGTGTAGGTAGTTCTTCATCAAGTTGTTTAAACTTGTTATTGTTGTAGAACTCCTTCTGACCAAAAACTAATCCCGTACTTGACACTAGTACAACGAACGAGATAAATAATTTGGTAATTCTAGTCATAAGAATGGAAGTTGCTAAAAAATGAAAGTTAAAATAATTATTAATTGCTGAGCCTAAAATATTAATTGGCGTAACTAATAGATAGAATTTCAAAACTTTAAAAAGGGTAAAAGGTTTTGAAAATTCGGGGGTTTATCCTACCTGTACCTTATTTTAGTGATAAGATTTGGTACTCTAAACGGTTTCCTATCATATTAAAATGCAATTTGATAAAATTTTAATGATTAACGCCATTATGAGTGTGAAAATCTGTTAATCTTAGAATTCTTGATCTGCCTTATTTTTACTTAAGTGGAATATTTTAGCCACCTGAAAAGTAGTGTTTTCTAAATTATACTTGGTTTTTTGGATTGCTTTTTCAATACTATCAAATCTTTGGTTTATTGAGAAAATAGAGAAGAAAGGGTGCTCATCTTCAAAATTCAATATATTACTTCCAACGAAGCAGATTGTTGGAACGTAAAATTGGTTGCCATATTCAGCAATTGCACAAGGTATTTTACCATCAAGTGATTGTTGATCTAAACATCCTTCTGAAGTGATTACTAAATCTGCTTTTTCGATTTCATTTTTTAATCCCATAACCTTCATCATAAATTGACTTCCGTTCATGGGTTCTGCATCAAGATAGGCCCAAAGCCCTGCAGCTGTTCCTCCTGCTGCACCGCCGCCAACTAACGTAGTAGTGTCTTTTAAAGTGATGTTTTGAGTTACTTTAGCGATTGCACTTAAATTTTCATTCAAATGTTTTACTTCTGTCACTGATGCTCCTTTTTGTGGAGCAAATACAGCGGCAGCACCTTTTTCACCTAATAGTAGATTTTCAACATCAATGGCCATAAAAAAACGAATATCATGAATAGTCTCGTTTAACGCACTAATGTCAATACGCTTAATTAAGTGGAGATTTCCTCCATTGGGGATGATTATTTCATTGTTATCAGACATGAATTTTGCCCCGAGTGCATGAATAGCACCAAGGCCAAAATCAGTAGAAGCACTTCCTCCAAGCCCAATAATAATTTCTTTACAACCATCCTCAATGGCTTTTTTTATAGTAATTCCTAATCCTTCAGTATTTGCTTTTAAAGCATCTTGATGACCTTCCGCTAAGGTTTGCATACCACAGTTGGAGGCCAAATCAACAATTGCTGTAGCATTATTTACCTTGTAATAATACCCTTGGTGTTTTCGACCCAAAGCGTTTTTAGTGGAGACTGTTATTTTTTCTCCATTTTTTTCTTCCCCTACAATCTGAGCAAAACCATCACCTCCATCGGCCATTGGCTTCACAATTATTGTATCGGTAGGTCTAACTTTTAACCAAGTATTTTGAATGATTTGTCCTGTTTCTGATGCATTAATGCTGTTTTTGAAAGCATTAGGAGCTACTAAAATTCTCAATGGAGGGATTAATTAAGTGTATAAATATTTCCGGCTTTTAGTTTGACAACTCCTTTCAACTCCAATTGTAGCAGTAAGCTTGCTAGTTTTGGTAAAGGAATTTGTGTCTGGATTGCAATCTCTTCAATTTGTAAAGGATGTTCAAAGATTATCTTTGTTATTTTTTGCTCCAGTGTAGTTAAGTTGTTTTTTTGAAATAGTGACATTTGGTTATTTTGTTTAGAATTTTTACTCCAATTCATTTCGGTAAGAATATCATCCACCGAAGAGAAAAGGTGTGCTTTTTTATATTTAATTAAATTATTACATCCCTCGGCAAGAGGGTCCGTGATTAATCCAGGTACGGCAAATACATCTTTATGATAACTATTGGCTATATCAGCAGTGATCAAAGCCCCTCCGCGTTTTTTGGCTTGAACTACAATTACTGTATCCGCTAATGCTGCAATTATTCTATTTCTTGCAGGAAATTTAGGTGCGTCAGGTAGTGATAACATACTATTTTCTGAAATCAATCCACTTTTTTGGTCCGCTAACATCTCATTTGCTGTTTTTTGATGCAATTTTGGATAGACGCTTTTTAAGCCGTTTGCCATTACGCCAATAGTTCCTAATTTGTATTCAAGGGCAGCTCTGTGAGCGTGAATATCAATACCATAGGCTAAACCACTAATGATATTAATTCCTGGTAGTTCAGAAAGCTTTTCTACAATCCTTTTGGTGACATAGTGGCCGTAATTTGTAGCAGCCCTTGAACCAACAATTGCTACATTTTTACTAGCATTTAAAGCCAAAGCTTTTCCTTTTACATAAATAAGGTAAGGAGCATCTTTTTGAAGTTTTAAACGTTTAGGAAACTCCTTGTCCATGTAAGTAAGGATACGAGTATCGTTTGCCTCTGCTAACTGAAATTCTTTTTCTGCTTTCTCTAGTTTGCTTTTAGAATTTAGGATGGAATTAGTGATAAACTCACCAATGTTTGGTATTTTGATTAAGTCCTTATAAGAGCTATTATAGACATTTTCAGCACTTTCTAAGTAGCTAATTAATTGTTTACAAGTTGCTCCACCAATTCCGTTTATATCATTAAGCCATAGTTCATATATTTTTTGAGTTTCTGTCATGTTTAAGTTTGATGAATCATATAAAAGCGTTTGGAAATAGTTGTTTTTTAAAATAGGTATTACAATTTAGTGAATTTATCAAAAAGATCAATAAAAAAGCCATTAACCTGAATAGATTAATGGCTCATTATGTTCAAATAGGAGTGATACCTATTTTCTTGATTCTTCAATTCTAACAGTAAGATCAATAAAATCTTCCACCGAAAGTTCTTCTGCTCTTTTCTTAAAGATTGGATCTTCAAGTAATTCAGCAGGAAGGCCATAAGGTTTCATAGCGTTACGAAGCGTTTTACGTCTAGTACTGAAAGCTTGTTTTACCACTTTAAAGAAGGTTTCTTCTTTGCATGGAAGTGACTTTCTATCGTTTCTTTGAAGTCTGATGACAGCAGAATCTACTTTTGGAGGTGGAATAAACACTCCTGGAGGAACAGTGAAAAGGTATTCAACGTCATAGAATGCTTGTACTAAAATAGTCAGAATACCTGCAGTACGTCCTCCTTTTTTAGTGGCTATTCTTTCAGCTACTTCTTTCTGAATCATTCCTACACATTCGGTAATTTGATCCTTATTCTCTAAAATCTTAAAATAGATCTGCGTAGAAATATTATAAGGGAAGTTACCAATAAGACCTACTGGATGTGGAGCAATATTTCCAAAGTCAAGTTTTAAGAAATCCCCTTCAATGATTTGTTCTTTTGGTAAACCAACCTCCTTTGCTAAGTAGGCAACAGATTCAGTGTCTATTTCTATTACAGTGGTTTTGTACTCTTCTTTTTGCATTAAGCGAGTAGTTAAAACACCTGTACCGGGGCCGATTTCATAGATTTCTTTGTAATCACCAAAAGAAGTCATTGCATTCACAATGTCATCTGCAATTTGTAGGTCATTCAAAAAATGTTGTCCTAAATGCTTTTTAGGTTTGACTTTAGACATAAGTATTATTTATGTTTTTATAGAAGTAAGTACTAAGACAAAATAGTATAACACGAATTCATGTAATTTTTGACTTAGTACTTAAGCACGTTTTGTACTTAAAATATTTTCGCAAAAAACGGATATTAAAATATACAAAACAAATCCATTCAAGACCGATTGCAATCTTTTAAGATCTATTGTACGGCTATTTTGAAAGATTTCTTTATTTCATCATTATATAAAACCAAAATATAAATTCCCTTATCGTTGGTATTTAAAGTAAGAGGAATTTTATTTTTCCCTGACAATGTGGTGAAAGAGGAGGATTGGAGCACTTTTCCTTCAATGTTCACCAATTGATAGTAAAAAGTTTCACTACCATTTGTTTCCAATTCTACATTTGTCTCATTATTTACCACTTCGGTAGGATACACTTTTATTGATTGAAACAATGCTTGATCGACATTATTACTTGTAACAGGGTCTTCGACTTTACTCTGAATATTTAAGTAAGTTACAGCCCAACCCCAATTTTGGTTGGATTCACCTGAACTTAGTTTAAATCGAATTAAAATAGTATCTCCTGCACTGTAAAACTCTTTTAAATTGATTTGGTGTCTAATCTCTAAGTTTTGTGCACCATTTGAGCCTAAGTTTGAATAATGTTCCCAGAATCGATTAAAACTAGCGTCATAAGAACCTGATATATTTACCCAATCACCATCACCTTTTTTAGCTTCTATACTTACATAATCATCATCGGTTGCAACAAGTGTAACATCCTTATAGAAAAAATTTGGATTATCATCTTTAACAATGATTGGAGTTCTTAAATAACAATAGTTTAACGTATTGTTAGTGTAGGGATGTTCACTATGCAGTGCCGCAAAATCAAAATTTGTGACTGATGATTGGAAAGAAATCCCTTTTGCTATAAAATCAGAAGAAGTGCTGTAATCCGTGAATTCATTGTAGTATGAATCACTTGGCGTATAATATGGAGTGATATTTAGTGCAGTTACTTTTCCTTTGTAAGGTGTATTATTTTTATAACTAATAAATTGTATTTCATTTTCAATTAAATCTGAGCTATCCAATTCCAATAAATGTTCTCCTTCATCATAAGGAGTATTGAAACCTTTTAAACGTTCTTTTGATTTTGAATACACTACAATTGAATCAGCTGCTGCATCTATATTAATATTGACTTCAATACCTGAAAGGGTTGAATTATAGCTTAGAATTTCAGGTTGAGGATTGATTGGAATATCAATTGACCAAATGCCTCTACCATGAGTGCCTACATAGACTTGATTGTCACTGTATTTCATATCCCAAATACATACATTTGGGATGATACCGTCTAGAGGATGCCAAGACGTACCTCCATCTAATGATTCGAAGATACCAATTTCAGTACCCGCCCATAAAAAGTTGTCATTGAAAGGGAAAACTAATAAATCATAAACAGCTACGTTAGGGAATCCAGTTGCTGAAGATTCATTTTGATGAAAACCACTGATGTCTACCCAATTTTCTCCGAAATCTGTAGTCTTTAATATTTTTGGAGCGTTAGCATAAGAAAATAGTACATAGGCGTTCTCCTCATAAATTGGATCGGGGACGATCCCTGAAATTGACCCTGAAACAAAAAGATCGTTTACATTATTACTCGTTGGGCTAAATGAAACACCTTCATTTGTAGAAACATAAAGAGCGTCACTGAAATTATGACCTGCCCAAACAATATCTGTGTTTGCTTCTGAGATTTCCACATCCATGAAAGTAGAAACACCCCATTGATTGCTTGAAATAGGAGATAAAGTCCAATTGCTGCCAAAATCTGAAGATTTCCATACACCTTGTTTGCCAATCGCAAATACTACATCAGGATTTTGTTTAGAGTTCGCCAATTTTGTGATAAAGGGGGCATCTTCTCCTTGATCTTCTAAGCCATTAGTACTTTCAAAATAAACACTTCCTCTGTTATTACTTTTAAAAATAATATTATTGTAAATAGACCCAAGCAATTTATCTTCATCTTCACTATGCCATATAGCATCAAAGCCATCACCTCCAATAAACATTCTGTAATTTGAATCTTTTGTTGGGTTTGTGGACGAAATCCAAGTGCCGTTATCTTGAGAACCTCCAATATATTGGTTTACACCTGTACGTTTATCAATGCCGTAAAATTGAGTCGTATTGTATCCATAACCTGCAAAAGTCCAATCTCCATTTTCTTCGCCTGGATTAGTCCCGGTATTGGAGTAATAAACACCTCCATCGTTAGTATTGATGATATAAAATTGATTTTCTGTTGTTTTTACAGAGACAAAAGAATGATGATCGGGGTGAAGTCCTTCTATAATAGTGCTTCCATTTCTAAAGAAAGAAGGATTGATTGTTCTTCCACTTGCTCCGTAAGCATCAGAAACTCTTTGGAACTCTACATTGTTATCTTCATCCAAAATATTTATCTTCCAAATATCAACACCACCAACGTAGAAAGAATTCTCATCATAAGGGTGAGCTAAAACAGCGTTATCATACCAACCTTGACCTCCAAGTACCTTTATTTCATCATTTGCTCCTAACAATGCCCAACTATTTCCAGCATCCCTAGATAAGTACAAATTTCCATCTTCACTTGCATCTCCATCGCCTGCAATTGAGGCATAAATGAAGTTAGGGTTAACTTCAGAAATTCCTAATTCAATTCTACCTGTTACTCGATACCCGCTCAACAAACTCCAAGTTTGTCCCATATCCGTAGATTTTAAAATTCCTTTGTTATTGATCGTAGCATACTGAACATTAAAGTCGTCTGGACTTGCAACTACTTGATGGATCGCAAACGAAAAACCACTTCTTCTTTCTTCATACGTCTTTGTCCATGATTCACCGCCATCTTTACTCACAAAAAGGGATGACCTGTAACTGTTACCTGGATTGGCGGAGGTACAAACCGTTAAATTATCTGCATTTGTTGGGTCAATTATTAATCGATTTACGATTTGGAAATCTTCATTGTTTAGAGTGTTTTCTAAACTAAACCAAGTATTACCACCGTCAGTTGATTTAAAAACACCATCACCTTTTACGCCGTCAATATTTCCATATCCTTCACCAGTACATGCATATAATATGTTAGGATTGCTTTCAGATTGACTAATATGGGAGACAGAAAGAGTGGGTAATTCATCTGTTAAGGGAGTCCAGTTTTGCCCTTTGTTGGTTGTTTTCCAGATGCCACCTGATACAGAACCAATAATCCATGTGTTGTGAGAAGGATCATTTCTATCAACAATTAATGTTCTAGTTCTTCCAGGAACATTTTTTGGTCCTCTTTCAATCCACTGTTCGTCTGTAACTGTTTGTGTTATACGTCTATTACTTTTAAAATATGCATTAGCCTTCAAGGTTTCCTTTAGCTTATAACCTTTCTGATACTGAGCCTCATTTTGTCCGTCTCTTACTTTTAAAGAACGCATGAGTTGAAGAAATTTATCAGGTTTATCAGACTTGATATATCCTTTCGCATTTTTTTTTAATCTTTTTTCATTATATCTCTCAAAGACAATGTCTTTTGACTGATGTTGAATGATTTCCTCTGAATGGCGATTTTCTTGGTAGAAATAATAAAATGCACCAAAAGTCATAAGGAAGAGTAGTCCTGATAAAAAGTTTTTTTGATTGATCATTGTTATTTATAAAGTAATTCTTTATTCGAGATGAATTATTGATAAACAAAAAAGTATAAACCTCCATATTACTACAAAGGGTTATAAGATAGAGCTGTACTATAAGGAACTCCAAATATATGTAAAGGTTGTGAAAGTAATAGATATAAGAGGTTTTAGATTAGATTTTTAGAAATATTAAGAATATACAATTTTTGAACCGTCGCTTTTGAAAAGTTTTATACTTGTATCAAGATTAAAGTGTAAACTTTTATCATTAATTTACTTGAATAATACAATAAAAAATCTTTAAAAGTATTACTTTTGAAAGAAGACTATTATTATGAACATTTAGTTGAGGAATTGAAGGCTTACAAAAAAAGTCTACCTAAGTTATGAGAGAGAATAAAAATCAAAAAAATAATAGAAGATCTGACAAACCTCGTATTGGTATTACTATCGGTGATTACAATGGAATCGGACCGGAGGTTATCGTAAAGGTTTTACAAGATAAACGTATAACAAATATTTGTACTCCTGTAGTATATGGTTCAGGTAGAATACTGACTAAATACAAAAGGATTTTAGGAATAGAGGATTTTACTTATCATCAATTTAATAACAATAGTTATCTGCATGATCAAAAAATTAATGTTGTCAACTGTTGGTCTGATGTTCAGGAATTAGACCCTGGAAAAGTGAGTGAATCAGCAGGGAAGTGTGCTTTTTTATCTATTGATAAAGCTTCTGAAGACTTGAAAAGCGAAGTAATTGATGCAGTAGTGACAGCACCAATTAACAAAGAAAACATTCAAAGTGATGACTTCAAATTTGCGGGTCATACCGAGTACTATCAAGAAAACTTCGCCACCAATGGAGATACACTCATGACCCTTTGTGAAGGTGATTTGAGAGTAGGCGTTGTGACAGGTCATATCCCATTAAAAGATGTAGCAGATAGCATTACCAAAGAGCGATTGAGCTCTAAATTAAATGTCTTTCTAGAGTCTTTGAAGAACGATTTTGGTATTACTAAACCTAAAATTGCTGTAATGGGGTTAAACCCTCATGCTGGTGAGGGTGGTTTATTAGGAGATGAAGAAATTAACGTGATTGCTCCTGTAATCAAAGAATTTAAGAAAAGAGGAAACCTTGTTTTTGGCCCTTTCCCTTCTGACGGTTTCTTTGGAACTATGTCCTTTAAAAATTATGATGGTGTACTTTGTATGTACCATGATCAAGGATTAATACCGTTTAAATTACATGCTTTTGAAAATGGTGTGAATTACACCGCTGGATTAAGTATTGTTAGGACATCTCCAGACCATGGAACAGCGTATAATATTGCAGGAAAAGGTATTGCTGATGAGAAATCATTTAGAGCTGCACTTATGCAAGCGGTAGATATTGTAAAAGTTAGGACTAATGTGATTACAAATAAAATTCGTCCTAATGCAAAACAAATGCTTCAAGATCGTAAGGATCAAATGAAGGTTCAAAAAGCTTTAGAAGTAGCAACAGAAGGAGCAGAAGAGTTTGATCTGAGCGAGTTGGAAGCTGGTGAACGTAAGGAAGAACAAGTGACTCGTCAGCAAAAAATGCTTGAAAATAAGAGTAAAGGGGGGAATCAAAAGCAAGATCGCCGACCTAATCATCAAAATAAAGAGCATTGGAAGCCAAGAAAAAACTTTAATAAAGGAGGAAATAGAAATGCGGGTGAGCAAGAACAAAAATCAATTAAACAAAATAAAGAAGCTAAGCAGTAAGGCAATAGTATTTCCACTATTGTTTTCCTTAATTATTTTATCGGGATTTGCAGGACCAAACCCCAATTATGAATTATGGAAAAAGCTTTTAAATGTTGATTGGGAGTATAAATACAGTGAGGAATTTGAAATGGATGTACCATTACCAATTTTTCCAAGAGATGTGAAAAAATTGGACGGTACGGAAGTTACGATTAGAGGATTTGTATTACCTGTAGAAACTACTGATGGTTCAATTATAGTTTCTTATTACCCTTTTTCAAGTTGTTTCTTCTGCGGTGGAGCTGGTCCTGAATCTGTGGTAGCAATCTTTCTTAAAAATGAAAGAGAAATAGATGAAGAGGAGGCTACTTTCAAGGGTGTTCTTCATTTAAATGATGAAGAAACTGGATTAATTTACGAACTTAAAGATGCTGTTGAGGCAAATTCTAATTTCTAAGATATGGACGAGATAAAAGAATTATTTATTAAATACCTTGAGGAAAAGAAATTAAGGAAAACTCCTGAACGCTTTGCCATCATGGAAGAGATATACGGTAGAGGTGGACACTTTGATGTTGAATCGCTGTATATTAATATGAAAAACAAAAACTATAGAGTGAGTAGAGCTACGGTTTATAATACATTAGATTTGCTTTTAGATTGCAATCTGATCACTAAACATCAGTTTGGAAAGAACTTAGCTCTTTATGAAAAAGCTCATGGTTTTAAACAACATGATCATTTAATCTGCAAAGAGTGCAATAAGATTCTTGAGTTTTGTGATCCACGTATTCAAAAAATTCAACAAATGGTTGAAGAGATTTATAACTTCGAAATAGAAAGTCATTCATTAAATTTCTATGGAAGTTGTAAGAATGAAAATTGCGAAGGAAAGCAAAATAAAGAAGAAGTTACAGAAGAATAAACTGAATATCTTCAGAAAAAAATAACCTACTTTTAATCGAGTAGGTTATTTTTTTTATAGAAGTAATTTATCTTTTCTGAAACAAATTGGATATCCAATGTAGTAAGTCCGATATAAAGAGGTAAACTTAATAAAGTGTTCGATAGTTTTTCAGTGATTGGTAGATCTCCTTTTTTATAACCAAGCTTGCTGCAAGCCTTTTGTAAATGTGGTGGAACAGGGTAGTGGATTTGTGTATTGATTCCTTCAGTGATTAAGAATTCCTGTAATTCATTTCTTTTATCACATTCAATTGTGAATAGATGATAGACTGAAATCGAATTAGTATCAATATGTTGTGTTTTAACGCCAGGATCAAGATACTTTTTATATTCTGATGCCATCTTTCGGCGTTCACTGTTCCATTTATCTAAGTATTTTAATTTGATACTCAAAATTCCAGCTTGAATTTCATCTAGTCTAGAATTGCAACCACTTACATCCGAAAAATATTTCTTTGAACTTCCATAATTTCTATACATCAATAAGTATTCTTGTAGTGCCTTTTGGTCTGTTGTGATTGCACCCCCGTCTCCAAAACACCCTAAATTTTTAGCAGGGTAGAAGCTTGTTGCGTTTAATACACCAAAACTTCCTGTTTTTTGACCTTTATATAGAGCTCCATGAGCCTGAGCATTATCTTCGATGACAAATAAATCGTTCTTTTCAGCTATAGAACATATTTGATCCATTTCACAAGGATTACCATAAATATGAACTACTATAATTGCCTTCGTTCTAGTTGAGATTTTTGCTTCTACTTGATGATAATCAATGGTATAAGTCTCAGGATGAACATCTACTAAAATTGGCGTTGCTCCAACATCCATTATTGCCAATATTGTAGCAATAAAGGTATGAGCAGGAGCAATCACTTCGTCTCCTTTTTTGATTCCTAATGCCAATAAAGAAAGTTTTAAAGCATCAAATCCATTTCCAACTCCTATACATTGAGAGGTATTAGAATAAGCAGCATATTCCGTTTCAAATTTTTTCAACTTATCTCCAAGTATGAAATAATTTGATTGAACAGTATCTAAAATATCTGCTTCTAATTCTTTTTTAATCAATGCATTTTGATGCTCTAAAGAAACGAACGGGATGTTTTTCATTTACAGAATATCTTTGATAACCTCAAGTCCCATACTTCTTGAACCTTTGATGAGAATAAGATGATTACTAATGGACTGTTTTTCTAAAAACGATATTGCTTCTGACTTTGTTTTGAAGAATTGTCCAGATTCATTTTTATGTTCAAAGAATCGTTCACCAATAAATATATTGATCTCAAAATTCAGTTTTAAAGCTTGATCAACTATATTTTGATGCTCTTGTTTACTGATTTCACCTAGCTCAAACATATCTCCCAAAACAAATGCTTTTGCAATTGAGCTTTCAATCTTATCTAAATTTTCTAAAGCAACCTCTACAGATGAAGGGTTCGCATTATAAGCATCTAAGATTAATGTATTTTTTTCGGTTTTAAGAATTTCAGATCTATTGTTAGTCGGTTTATAAGAAGCGATGGCTTTATTCATATTTTCAACGGAGATACCTAATTTTTTACCTACACAAAACGCTGTAAGGATATTTTCAAAATTATAAGCACCAAACAATTGAGTCTCAATCTTATTTTCCTGTCTGTCTTGATATACAATAAATGGATTGACTTCTATAAACTCAAGATTTGCATAATCATATTCCTGACCATAGTAGACAGGAGATTTCATTCGCTTTGACATATTATACAGAATAGCATCTTTAGAGTTAATATAAATGACTCCTTCATTTTTTATAAGGTAATCAAAAACCTCACTTTTAGCTCTCACATTTTGTTCAAAGCTTCCAAACCCTTCGATATGATCCTTTCCTATATTGGTAACGAAACCTTGATTAGGTAATGCAATTTGGCACAACTCAGCCACTTCTCCGACGTGATTATCACCCATTTCAATAAGTGCCACTTCCGTATCTAATGGCATAGAAAGTAATGTCAGTGGAACTCCAATATGATTATTAAAATTACCTTTAGTCGCGTGTGTCTTAAAGGTAGTAGAACATATTTTCAATAAGATCTCTTTGGTCGTTGTTTTTCCGTTTGAACCTGTCACGGCAATCACCGGGATATTGAATTGCTTTCTGTGATACTGGGCTAACTCTTGTAAAGTAGTCAATACATCTTCAACAAGTATATATTGATCAGAAACGGCTACTTCTTTATCGTCAACAACACAAAATTTCGCCCCTTTTTCTAAAGCAGATTTAGCATATTTATTACCATCAAAATTTCCACCTTTCAAAGCAAAGAAAAGGGAGTTTTCTGGTACATTTCTAGAATCGGTTGTTATAGTACTGTGTTCTAGGTAGATAGTGTATATTTTTTCAATATTCATATCAAAGATGGATTTTTTTTATGCAATCTGTTAAGATATTTTCTATTATGCAATTATCTCGAAATTTAGAAAGTGACAAAAGTCATGTTTATGAATTTCTATAATCACTCAAAAAAGTAACAAAAATATCGCAAATTGCGAGAGTAAAACATTTACAAATAAACTTATAATTAATTTTTTAAATCTCGCATAAAATGAAAGTAACTGTAGTTGGAGCTGGTGCAGTAGGTGCAAGCTGTGCTGAGTATATCGCTATCAAAGATTTTGCAGACGAAATCGTAGTAGTTGATATCAAAGAAGGATTTGCAGAAGGTAAAGCAATGGACTTAATGCAAACTGCATCTTTAAATGGGTTTGATTCTACAATCACTGGTGTAACGAATGATTATGCTGCAACTGCAGGTTCTGATGTAGCGGTAATCACTTCTGGTATTCCAAGAAAACCAGGTATGACTCGTGAAGAGTTAATCACTACAAACGCTAACATTGTAGAAACTGTAGCGAAGAATTTGATCGCAAATTCTCCAGACGTAATTATCATCGTAGTATCTAATCCAATGGATACAATGACTTACTTAGCTGCTAAAGCTACTGGTCTTCCTAAAAACCGTATTATCGGTATGGGTGGTGCATTGGATAGTGCTCGTTTCAAATATCGTTTAGCGGAAGCTTTAGGTTGCCCACAATCTGACGTTTCTGGTATGGTAATCGGTGGTCACTCTGACGTAGGAATGGTTCCACTAATCGAGAAAGCTACTCGTAATTCAGTTCCTGTATCTGAATTCTTAACTGAAGAGCAAAAATCATCTATCGTTGAAGCTACTAAAGTAGGTGGTGCTACACTTACTAAATTATTAGGTACTTCAGCTTGGTATGCTCCAGGTGCAGCAGTTTCTGAATTAGTTAAAGCTATCGCTTTAGATTCTAAGAAAATGTTCCCTTGTTCAGCATTATTAGAAGGTGAGTATGGTTTAAGCGACCTTTGTATCGGTGTACCTGTAGTATTGGGTAAAAACGGTATCGAGAAAATCGTTGAAATCGAGCTTTCTGAAGACGAAAAAGCAAAATTACATACTTCAGCTGAAGGTGTGAAGAAAACTAACGGTCTTTTAGACGTTAAAGCTTAGTTTATAAGCCAACGGAATTTATAAGAAGTGCTCATCGCTATTAATTTAGTGGTGGGCATTTTTTTGTTAAGAAGTTTTTGTATTTCAACCGTTATAAATCGTGATTTATATGTATAAGATCAATATGAATTTATTAGTTTTGTAATATGTTTCTTCTAATTTTTCCCAAACCAAACATTAGCTGAAACACTTATTAATTTATACAAAGAATTATTCCCTAAAATATGAGAATCGGTGTTATAGGAGGAGGAATATCAGGGCTAACAGCAGCCTATTATTTACAGAAAAAAGGTCATACTTGTATTGTTTTAGAAGCAAGTGATAGGACAGGAGGGTGCATTAAAACGGAGAAAATTGATGGACGCCTGTATGAAAATGGACCTAATTCCTTACTTTTTAACGATGATCACCTCTCTCTCATCAAGGAACTTGGCATCGAAGACCAATTACAAGAAGCTGCAGACGTTAATAAAGATCGATTTATTTTAAAAAATGGTAAATACAATGTATTGCCATCGGGTCCACAAAACTTCTTTTCTAATAAGTTTTTTAGTTGGAAAACGAAATGGACTATAATGACAGAATACTTCAGAAAAAACACTCCTAATTCTGAGAATGAGTCATTGTATGATTTCTTTGAAAGGCGCTTTAATAATGAAATTTGTGATTATGCAGTTGATCCTTTTGTAAGAGGCATATATGCTGGTGATCCAAAACAATTAAAAATAAAAGCATCATTTCCTTCTCTTTACAAAGCTGAAAAAAATCACGGTTCAATCATCAAAGGAATGATTCAACTAAGAAAAGAGAATAAAGCTAATGGCGTTGCTGTCAAAAGAAAAACAGCGTACAGCTTTAAAGATGGAATTCAAACTTTGACGAATGCATTAGCTAGTAAAGTTGATGTTAGCTATAATTCTGAAGTTGAAAGTATTACAACTATTGATGATGTGTTTTCTGTAAAAACATATAATGATGAATTTTTATTTGATAAAGTCATCATTGCAACACCAGCCGAAGCTACATCTCAAATCCTCCAATACCTTTTACCTAAAGTGGCAGAGAAATTAGAGAAAGTGTATTGTCCTCCAATGTGTGTGGTACATTCTGTCTTTGCAAAAGACGCTTCTCAGAATACACCGATTGGTTTTGGAGGTTTAAACCCATCTATCGAAAAGACATTTACTGCTGGTTCCATCTGGTCCTCATGTATTTTCCCAAATAGAACTACTAATAATGAAGTATTAGTGACTTCTTTTGTAGGAGGGACACATACTCCTGATAATGCTAAGTTAGAGGAAACAGCGATAAAGAATAACGTAGGAAACGAACTTCAATCCACACTGGGCTTTTCTGCTGACCCTGTTTTTCAAAAAACATTCAAGTGGAGAAAAGCTATTCCTCAATACGATCAAAACATATTGAATCTTTGGGAAGCTATGGAAAAGTCACCTATTGAAAACCTGTATTATACAGTGAACTGGAAAGATGGAATTGCAGTTCCTGATTGTATTGAGAAAAGTAAAAAATTGGTTGAAGAACAATTCTCTTAAAGTTCGTGGTTAAAAGACCTCAATAGCCATGTTAATGAAAATATAACTTTCAAACTTTCAAAAATCTCTTTCAGTTTTTCTAAAAAACATTGAGATTTATGTATGTTTGCTACATATAAATTTTTAGACAAAGAATACTTATGAAATTTTTTATAGACACCGCAAACCTTGACGAAATCAAAGAAGCTCACTCAATGGGAGTTTTGGATGGTGTAACAACTAACCCATCACTAATGGCGAAAGTTGGTGTGAAAGGAACAGAAGCTGTAAACGCTCATTACAAAGCAATTTGTGATATCGTTGATGGTGATGTTAGTGCTGAGGTACTATCAACAACTTATGAGGAGATGATCAAGGAAGGAGAAATCTTAGCCGCAATTGATCCTAAAATTGTCGTTAAAGTTCCAATGATCGAAGACGGTTTAAAAGCTATTAAATATTTTTCAAGTAAAGGTATTGATACAAACTGTACTTTAATCTTCTCAGCTGGTCAAGCATTATTAGCTGCAAAAGCTGGTGCAACTTATGTATCTCCATTTATTGGTAGATTAGACGATGTTTCTACAGATGGTTTACAATTAGTAGAAGACATCGTAACAATCTTTGAAAACTATGGTTTCGGTACTCAAGTTTTAGCTGCATCTGTAAGACACCCTATGCATATCTTGGATTGTGCTAAGCTTGGTGCAGACGTTGCAACTTGTCCATTAAAAGCGATCAAAGCATTATTGAACCATCCTTTAACAGATAAAGGCTTGGCTCAATTTATTGAGGATGCTAAGAAAATGGAAGAATAAGAAACTTTTCTTTAGTGAATAAGTTACAATTACCTCATAGAAGGTAATTATTGAAAATATGGGGGCATTGTTTTACTACAATGTCCCTACATTTATACCATGCCTTTTGTGGAAAATGGCGTATTAAATTTAATTTTTTACATGTATATTATTAAAGTAAAAGGCAAAGCCAAAATTCCAAACTACATTCAGTTAAGAGACGAAGACTTCGTCTTAATTGCTTATTTTAGAGCTGACAGGCCTTTGACAAAACTTGAAAAATATGGTTTAGAAGGTAAAGAAGAAGCCTTGAAAGCTGTAATAGAGCAATTGCCTTTCGGTAAAATTCAAAAACTAGAAATCTAAAAATGGATCAAATTGTAACAATTCGAGATGTCAAAGTCGTTTATGAGGGAGCAGTTATTCTCAAAGACATCAACTTTGATATTGCGAGAGGTGAGTTTATATATTTATTAGGGACAACAGGTAGTGGTAAGTCCACTCTATTGCGCCTTTTATATGCTGATCTTTACCCAACTGAGGGTGTTGTTAGAGTCAATAACTTCCAAGTCAACGATCTTCAAAAAAAGGAAATCCCTTTTCTGAGAAGATCAGTTGGTGTTATCTTCCAGGATTTTGAACTTTTGACAGATCGATCCGTGGAAGAGAACTTATTATTCGTAATGAAAGCTACTGGTTGGAGCAGTCAGCTAAAGATGAATAATAAAGTAGATGAACTTCTAGCAAAAGTAAATCTACCTAAAATCACAAGAGAAAAAATGCCGCATCAACTTTCTGGAGGTGAACAACAGAGAGTGGCTATTGCAAGAGCTCTTGTAAACAACCCTGACTTAATCATCGCTGATGAACCAACCGGAAACCTAGATCCAAAAGTATCAAGAGCCATCCTAGACTTATTTAAAGAAATAAATGAAAGTGGAACCAGTATCATAATGGCAACTCACCAGCATTCATTTTTAAGGCTACACCCAGAAAGAGCTTTAATATGTGAAGGAGGGAACATTAAAGATATTTCTAAAGAACAGGTTCAACAGAAACTAGACTTAAATCCTAAACATGAGTAAAAGTAAGCTTCAAGCTATCGTTCAAAAAAAATGTCCCCAATGTAGAGAAGGGGATCTTTTTAAAAATTCAGCTTTATCTCTGAAATTCAATCAAATCAATCACAGATGTACAGAATGTAATGCAAACCTTGAACCTGAGACGGGTTTTTATTACGGTGCAATGTACGTAAGTTATGGTATTAATACAGCGCTGATGTTTGTAATGCTTGTCATTACCGCAGTGGTAATTGATCCAGAAGACACCCTCACTTATATCATTATGGCAGTAATTCCTATGATCGTATTACTTCCTTTTACCTTCCGATTATCAAGATCAATCTATCTCCATCTTTTTGGTGGAATCGATTATAAAGGAAAATAAAAAAATGCTCCATTGTTGCTTTGAGACTTCAATGGAGCATTTTCATTTACAGTTTATTCCAGTGATTATGGAATCTTTTTCTTTTTTACCCTTTTATTAGGCTCATCCTTTTCTTTAATGTTCAAAATGCCTTTTACTTTCTCATTACCCATTGATACATAAACTGTATATTGAGCAGGCTTAAGATAATTGACTTTATTATCTGTCTCTTTTAATTTTACTGCTAAGGCTTTTTCTAATACTTTTTTGTTATTTGAATCAATAGAAAGGTCATAATGAATATAATTCAACCCTTTCTCTACTTCTATTGAAAATGTTTTTAGAACTTTACCTTCTAACGCAATACTAATTTCAACTGTTCCTTCATTTTTATTATAAATTGGAATCTGAACTTTACTTTCTATAGGTTCTCCCCATTCAAAATAACCTTCTATCATTCCCCACTTTGGATTTTCAGTCACTTCATTGATTGAAAACACTTTTAACGGTGTTTCAAAATCAGCCTGCTTAAAAGTTTGACTGATAGCAAGGTCACCTACATAAATTGCTCTACCATGAGTTCCTACTACAATTTCATTATCTCGTGGGTGAACGACTAAATCATGTACAGCAACATTGGGAAGATTACCTAATGTCATAAATGAATTGCCTTTGTCATAAGAAATATAAAGCCCATTATCAGTACCGACATAAAGAATATCTTGATTATTTGGATCTTCTTTTACGACATTAATGGGTTCGCAAGGAAGATCATTTCCAAGTTTTTTCCAAGTTTTACCTCTATCTGAAGAAGAATATAGATAGGGTTTGAAGTCATCATTTCTATAACCATTCAGAGCTACATATACTGTATTCAAATCATGTTTAGAAGCAATTACCCTAGAGACCCAAAGGTTTTGTGGTAACCCATTAGAGATATCATTCCATGAAGCCCCAACATTTTCCGATAAAAATACCTTGCCATCATCTGATCCAGTATAAAGTAAACCAAACTGAATAGGGGATTCAGAAATGGAGGTGAGTGTTCCATATGGTACATTTCCCTTTTTACCTTTATTTGTCAGATCCTCTGAAAGGGCTTCAAATTCTTCCCCCTTATTCATGGATCTATGGAAACGGTTTGAGCCAAAGTAAATAATATCCTCATTATGACTAGAAACTTGAAGAGGGGATTGCCAATTCCAACGTAAAGGCTTTTCACTTAAATCATGCCTGGGAGTAATGTATTTTTCAACTCCTTTTTTCGTATTGATTCTATAATAGTTTCCAAACTGATAGCCAGTGTAAACAGTTTGATTATCACGAGTATCAACGCCTATTTGCATACCATCTCCTCCCATGATTTCTTGAAATGGATATTTTCCAGAATTTTGCCAAGCTCTATCTACCTTTGCTTTAGATGAACCTACCCAAACTCCATTATCCTGAAGTCCTCCATAAATATTATAAGGTTCTGCCATATCAACATTGACAGCATAAAACTGCCCAACAGGAATAGAGTTGGCTTTGAAATAGGTATTGCCACCATCATGAGAAATATTAAGCCCGCCATCATTACCTAAAATAATATGCTGATCATTTTTAGGATTAATCCATAATGCATGATGATCTACATGCACATTGGGATCTCCTTTATCTTTCCATGTTTTTCCTCCATCAATAGACTTTAATACAGGTACACCAAGAATATATAAGGTTTGATCATCCTGAGGGCTAACTCTAATGTTACCGAAGTAATAACCAAAAGTATATACTACTCGGTCAAGGTCCTTGGAATGAGTTTTCTTCCATGTTTTTCCTCCATCTGAGGATTGATACACCTCAGCACCTTTGATCTCTGTATTAAACAGATCATCTTCTGCATCACCTAGATATTCTACGAGTGCAATAGGGGCATATTTACCTAATTGAATATCGTTTTTAATGGATTTTGCTGTGTAGGCTTTTGGAAAACTATAATGATCTAAATACTTATTAATACTTTCATCAGATTGCTCTAAAAACTTCTCTGTAGATATCGTTTTGAGTTGTTTTTTGGTGAGTGGTAATTCCTCTTTTTCTTTCTGATTTTCTTTTGGATCTTGATTATCCAAGAAAGCATACAATTTGTTAGAATCTTGATGAGAAATCGCTAGGCCAATTCTGCCAACTCCTTCCGTAATTGGAAAACCTGACTTTTTGGTCGTAATTCTATTCCAAGTTCTTCCTCCATCAATAGATTTGTAAATTCCGGATTCTTTTCCAGAGGCTTTAAAATTCCACGCTTTACGTGTTCTTTCCCATGCGGAAGCATAAAGTATTTCTGGATTTTTGGGATCAATGATTAGATCAATAATACCTGTGCTGTCTGAAATGTAGAGCGTTTTATCCCATGTTTTTCCTCCATCATTTGATTTATAAACACCTCTATTTTCATCTCTGGAATATAAATTTCCGATAGAGGCCACCCATAGTGTATTTTCATCATTAGGATGTAAGACAATACGTCCAATGTGTTGAGTGCCTTCTAAACCTGAATGTGTCCAAGTTTTTCCTTTATCATTTGATTTATACAAACCAAGACCTGCATAACTAGAACGACTCGAATTATTTTCACCAGTACCTATCCAAATCGTATTTTGCTCACTTTTCCAATTGACAGCAATATCACCAATCGTCATTGTTGCTTCATGATCAAAAAGAGGATTGAAATCGATGCCAGCAGTAGAGGAGTACCATAAGCCACTAGAAGCATAAGCAACATAAAATTCATTCGGATTATCAGGGTTAACATCAATGTCTGTTACACGGCCACTCATGACCGTTGGCCCTACATTTCTAAAAGGAATGTTTCTGAGGTAGGATTTCTCATCAAGTTGTTGGTGTTTTTGAAAACTAGGAAGTCTGCTCGCATTTTTTTCTTGAGCATTAGTAGTTGATATAAAATTCAATGCTACTAATAGACTTAGTAAAAAACTAAGTGCGTAAGTTTTTTTCATGTTGAAGATTTAAATTGAATTGATTGATTATAAATATAAATATTCAAAGAGATCAATTCAAAATAAAAGCCTCAGGTTTTACAGTTGTGTTCTATCTTTAAAGTGGTAAGTGATACCAAAGATTAAGTTGAATTGAAGATATGTAGTACTTGTGTTCGACTTTCTATCAAAAACCTCTGAATAGGGCCTTGTTGTAAGGTTTGCTATTTGAATATCATTTTCAGAGAACCCCATGTCACAAACAAGTCCTCCTATAATATTAAACCTTGGTCCAAACCACTCAAAACCAGCCGATAAATGGTATAAATCCCAATAATCAAAAGACATTCGGTTATCCTTAATTGGGTCAATATCTCCAAAATCTAAAAAGTTAAAATCTGTTCGAAAACCCATCAAAACATTGACATCCTCAACTAGTTCATGCTTAACACCCACCGCAATATTGGTAATAGTTTTATTCGCTACAAAATATTGACTGAACGCATCATCATTAGATGAAAACATAGAGTTTTCGGGTTTAAGACTTAAAATTCCATATTTCTGTACTTTACCAAAAAAGCCAATCCGTGCAGAATACTCTGTCTTCTTAGTAATGTAACCAATATTCAGTTCAGCAGTGATTGGTAATTTATATTTGGAGTCTACTTTTTCTTGATCACTGACCTCTTTGAGCACTTCACCTGAAGTTTCCATAGTTTCAATGATTCGCCTAGAGTTAGATTTTGATAAAAATTGAACATTAATATCAGATGTTTCGAAGTTGAAACCAATGTTTAAACGGTCATTATAATGCCATGCAAGTCCAATTTTCCATAGGATAGATACCTGATTAAATCTTAGGTTTTTATAATCATTACTATAATTGGTAATTTGAGTACCTCTCGACCAAGTTTCATTGGTGTTATTCGTTAGTTCGGCGTTTTTAATATCTATAAAGTGGGTAACACCGACGCCCAACGACTCACTGATTCTGTACGTTGTTCCGATGGCTATTCGATCATTCCTTAGCTGGTTTTTATAGTTAAAATACCCTTCATAATAGTCATTCGAATTAGGGATTTGTCCTTGATTTGAGCTCGTATATTCACTCTTTGTATTTAAAAGATTGATAATAGCATAAGTGACTTTGAAATGACGTTTTTTAAGGTTGAATGCAGTACCTGAAATCATTTGAGGCTTGGTTTCAAACTGATTACCTTTTATATCCACACCCTGTCCAGCTCCATTTTCAATATTAAAAAATGTATAACTCAAAAGGTCAGAAGTAAATGAAACGTTTGGAGTTTCGGTGAACGCTAAAGCACCAGGATTATAAAAAATCGCACTGTTATCGGTGGCTCCAGAGGCGAGGGATCCACCCAATAAGTTACCATTGGCACCTTGTTGTTGTTGCCAATAGAAATTACCTTGTGCCATTATTGTAGCAATTGGGGTAATAAAGCAAAGCAATAGAAGAGGGAAATAGATTCGGAGCATGGGTTAAAAATAGAAGAAAAATAACATAAAAAAAAGCCATCATTTCTGATGGCTTTCATGAAAGAAATTCTTTCAAAAATTATTTTGTAGGATAAGGTCTTGCAACTGCACCAGTATAAACCTGACGAGGACGAGAAATTGGTTGTCCTAAGTTTCTTGACTCTTTCCATTGTGCAATCCAACCTGGAAGACGACCCAATGCAAACAATACTGTAAACATTTCTGTAGGGAAGCCCATTGCTTTGTAAATAATTCCAGAATAGAAATCCACGTTTGGATATAATTTTCTCTTTTGGAAGTATTCGTCGTTTAATGCTTTTTCTTCTAAACCTTTAGCGATTTCAAGAAGTGGATCGTTGATACCTAATTTATCAAGTACCGCATCGGCATGCTTCTTAATGATTTTTGCTCTAGGGTCGAAGTTTTTGTATACTCTATGACCGAATCCCATTAAACGGAATGGATCGTTAGGGTCTTTTGCTTTCGCGATAAATTTATCAACATCGCCACCGTTAGCGTGAATGTCTTCTAACATTTCAATTACAGCTTGGTTAGCACCACCGTGAAGAGGTCCCCAAAGTGCATTGATACCTGCAGAAATAGCAACATATAATGAAGCTTGTGATGAACCTACTACTCTTACTGTAGCAGCAGAACAGTTTTGCTCGTGATCAGCATGTAAGATTAATAATTTATCCAATGCATCCACTAATACTGGATCGATATCGTAATCCTCAACAGGTAAACCGAACATCATTTTCATGAAGTTTTCGATGTAGCTTAACTTGTTTTCAGGATACATCAATGGATGTCCAACACTTTTCTTGTATACCCATGAAGCTAAAGTAGGAAGCTTAGCAATCAATCTATGGATTGTTAAGTCTACCATTTCATGATCTCTATTAGGATCTAATGATTCAGGGTGGAAAGCTGTCAATGAAGTTACCAATGAAGATAAAACGCCCATTGGGTGAGCATCTGCAGGGAAACCATCAAAGATCTTTCTTACATTTTCGTGTACTAACGTGTGACGAGAAACGTCTGATTTGAACTTGTCGAATTCTTGGGCAGTGGGTAATTCCCCATTTATTAATAAGTATGCAACTTCTGAGAAAGTAGAATGTTCACATAAATCTTCAATAGAATAGCCTCTATATCTTAAAATACCTTTCTCTCCATCAAGGAAAGTAATATCACTTGTTGTAGAACCAGTATTTTTGAATCCTACGTCCAAAGTGATTAATCCACTTTGAGCACGAAGCTTACTGATGTCAACACCAATTTCTTCTTCTGAACCTTTAACTACTGGTAAGTCATATGTTTTACCAGCATATGATAATTGCGCTGTCTTTTCATCCATGTTTTTGTCGGAATTTGTTTGAGGTTTGTTGTGGTCAAGTTCTACTTCTTGCATAACTAAAAAGTGTTAATTATTCTTTATTTTCGCACGTGTTTCATTCCAAAACCGATTGATCCTCGTTTTGAATGCCTAAATATATTTCAGATTTTACGTTTTTGCAAAAAAACAGGGGTAATTCAATACATATATGCGCTAAAAACACTAAAAATCAGAAGAATTTATTTTTTTTATATTTAAATGACATTTATCATTAAAAAATGGTAATTTCATGTAAAATCAATCTAAAAAAAATAAAAACGTAAAATTCTTTGAACTTTATTTAAGTTTGTAATAAGTTGTTTCGCGCGGGAGATATACCATTTATCATTCTGTTGTTTTTAAGAATTAATAGAGATTATTATTTATATATATGACTAAGAATTTACTGATTGTCGAATCGCCAGCAAAAGCCAAGACTATAGAGAAGTATTTAGGAGGTGATTATACGGTTAGATCAAGCTATGGTCATGTTCGAGATTTGAAGAAAGGGAATGACGCCATTGATGTTGAACATGATTTTAACCCAACCTATGAAATATCGTCTGATAAGAAAGATGTTATCAGAGAACTAAAGAAATTATCCAAGGAAGCTGAAATGGTATGGTTAGCGACCGATGATGACCGCGAAGGAGAAGCTATTTCATGGCACTTAAAAGAAACTTTAAAATTAAAAGAGACAGATACTAAAAGAATAGTTTTTAGAGAAATCACTAAGACAGCGATTAAAGCTGCGATTCAAGCTCCAAGAACTATTGATATCGATTTAGTAAATGCTCAACAAGCGAGAAGAATTCTAGACCGATTAGTAGGTTTCGAGCTTTCACCCGTACTATGGAAAAAAATCCAAAGAGGATTGTCTGCAGGACGTGTACAAAGTGTAGCCGCTAGATTGGTAGTAGAAAGAGAGAGAGAAATTGAAGCTTTCAAGCCAAAAGATTATTTTAGAGTTGTAGCAACGTTTGATTTAGGTAATAATAAAGCATTAGAAGCTGAATTGTCTACTAAGTTTAACTCTAAAGCGGAGGCAGAGCAATTTTTAAATGATTGCCTGGGTGCTGATTTTAAAATCAATGATATTAAAACAAGACCAGGTAAGAAAACACCAGCTCCTCCTTTTACAACCTCTACGTTACAGCAAGAAGCTAGTAGGAAGTTGGGGTATTCAGTTGCTTCTACCATGTCTATTGCTCAAAAATTATATGAAGCTGGGCATATTACTTACATGCGTACTGACTCTTTAAACTTATCAGAGGAAGCAATTCAATCTGCAACCAATGAAATTTCAACAGTATACGGAGAGGATTATGTACAGGTAAGACATTTCAAAACATCAAATAAAGGTGCTCAAGAAGCCCACGAAGCCATTCGTCCTACCAATTTCAACAACCACAAGCCTGACCTTTCTGACAATAGAGAGGCTCGCTTGTATGATTTGATTTGGAAAAGAGCAGTAGCTTCGCAAATGGCAGATGCAAAATTAGAAAGAACTACAGCAGAAATCACAACAGCTAAACGTTCTGAAAAATTTGTAGCCAAAGGAGAGGTGATCGTCTTTGAAGGTTTCTTAAAGGCTTATATCGAATCAAATGATGATGATCATGAAGAAGATGAGGATACAAAAGGAATGCTTCCTCCATTATCTGTTGGTCAAGATATGCCTTTAAATATAATGTCGGCAACACAACGTTTCTCAAGACCTCCTGCAAGATATACTGAAGCTAGTCTTGTTAAGATGTTGGAAGAAAAAGGAATTGGACGTCCATCAACATATGCACCTACAATCTCGACTATTCAGAAGAGAGAGTATGTGATCAAAGAAGCAAGAGACGGTAAAGAAAGAAACTACTCTCAGTTTGTTTTAGAAAATAATGCTGTTTCGGAAAAGAGCCTTACTGAAGTATACGGTACAGAAAAAGGTAAACTTTTCCCAACAAATATGGGTATGGTTGTTAATGATTTCTTGGTGAAACACTTTACTAACGTTATCGATTACTCATTTACTGCTAAAGTAGAAGAGCAGTTTGATGAAATTGCTCATGGTAACCTAGAGTGGCAATCGATGTTGGGAGACTTCTATAAGCCTTTCCATCACACTGTAGTGGATACTGAAGAGAATGCCGATAGAGCTGAAGCACATGCTGAAAAAGAACTCGGTGTTGATCCAGCAACGGGCAAGAAGGTATTAGTACGTTTAGGTCGTTTTGGTCCGATTGCTCAAATCGGTGAGCAGGATGATGAAGAAAAGAAATTTGCTTCATTGAGAAAAGGACAATACCTTGAAACAATCACTTTAGAAGAAGCTTTAGAATTATTTAAGTTACCTAGAACCTTAGGTAAGTTTGAAGATAAAGTAGTGGTGGCTGCAATTGGGCGTTTTGGTCCATATATCCGTCACGATGGTAAATTTGTTTCTTTAGGAAAAGAATACGCACCAGAAACTGTTGAATTAGATACAGCTATCGAACTGATCCTTGCAAAAAGAAAAGCGGATGCTGAAAAACTAATCAAAGTATTTGAGGAAGAAGAAAACCTTCAACTCTTAAATGGTCGATGGGGGCCTTACATTTCTTATAATAAGGCAAATATTAAGATCCCTAAAGAATTAAAAGAAAAAGCTAAGGAATTGACCTATGAAGAAGTAAAGAAAATCATAGAAGAAGCTCCTGAGCCTAAAACTAGAGGTAAAAAAGCAGCAGCAAAGAAAGAACCTGCTAAAAAGGCAACAACTGCCAAGAAAACAACTGCAGCGAAGAAAACGACTGCAAAAAAAACAACCACTAGGAAAAAGACAACCACTAAAAAATCATAATTAAAGATTTTTTATTTTGGAGTTCGGCTTAAAAACAAGGCATTATTTGGCCAAGTTTTGAGTCGAACTCTTTTTTTATCATTTTTTCAATTAAAAATGTTAAGAAAATCGCATTACATAGGCATGTATTCGCGTAAGCAAATTAGACTTTACATTTATTTTAATTAGAATTGTATTACCAAACGAACATGATGCTTGTCATTGTGTTTTTTTTAAGTAGCAATACGTAAACAAACTTGTGCACCCAACGGGTCAATTGTCATGAACATTCACGAATACCAAGCAAAAAGCATCCTTAAGGAATACGGAGTAAAAGTTCCAGCAGGATATGTAGCAGAGACTCCAGAAGAAGCTGTGGAGGCTGCAAAAAAACTTACTGAAGAAACAGGCACCAATTTCTGGGTGGTAAAAGCTCAAATTCATGCGGGTGGCCGTGGAAAAGGCGGTGGAGTAAAAGTAGCTAAAAGTATGGACGATGTACAAACGCTTTCTGAGCAAATCATCGGCATGCAGTTAGTAACACCTCAAACAGGACCTGAAGGTAAAAAGGTTAATAAAGTGATGGTTCAACAGGATGTATATTACCCTGGTGAATCAGAAATCAAAGAATATTATATGTCTGTATTGCTTGATAGAGCTACAGGTAAAAATATGATCATGTACTCTACAGAGGGTGGTATGGACATCGAGGAAGTTGCGGAAAAAACTCCAGAACTTATCTTCAAAGAAGAAATCGATCCAGCTGTAGGTATCCAAGGTTTCCAAGCTAGAAGAGTTGCTTTTAACTTAGGAACTTCTGGTAAGTCTTTTAAAGAGATGACTAAATTTGTTACTGCTCTTTACAACGCTTATGTAGATACAGATTCTGAAATGTTTGAAATCAACCCTGTTTTCAAAACTTCAGACGATCAAGTAATGGCAGTAGACGCTAAAGTAGGTATCGATGATAACGCTTTATACCGTCACAAAAATATCGCTGAAATGCGTGACATCACTGAAGAAGATCCAACTGAAGTAGAAGCTGGTGAATCAGGTCTTAACTATGTAAAACTTGACGGTAACGTTGGTTGTATGGTAAATGGTGCTGGTTTAGCAATGGCAACTATGGATATGATTAAGCTTTCTGGTGGTGATCCTGCTAACTTCCTTGACGTAGGAGGTGGAGCAAACGCAACTACTGTTGAAGCTGGATTTAGAATTATCCTTAAAGATCCTAACGTAAAAGCTATACTTATCAATGTATTTGGTGGTATCGTTCGTTGTGATCGTGTAGCAAACGGTGTTGTTGAAGCTTACAAAAACATTGGTGACATTCAAGTGCCAATCATTGTACGTCTTCAAGGTACTAACGCTGAAGAAGGAGCTAAGATCATTGACGAGTCAGGATTAAAAGTAACTTCAGCTATTACATTAAAAGAAGCTGCAGAGAAAGTAAAAGCTGCTTTAGCTTAATTACTTTTATTACAATATTTTCAACCCATCTGTTTTTCAGATGGGTTTTTTATTGCCTATTTTTGAAGTATGAAGTATATATTAAAGCCTTTTTCTACGCTTTACGACTATATTACAACGGTTCGTAATCAAAACTTTGACAAAGGGAGAAGTCGAGTTGTTTCTTTTACATTGCCTATTATTTGCGTCGGCAACCTATCAGTTGGAGGAACGGGTAAAACTCCTTTTGTAGAATTCTTGATCCAAAACTTATCCGATAAGTATAAAGTTGGGATTTTGAGCAGGGGCTATGGTAGAAAAACAAAAGGGCCTATATATGCTGACGAAAATGCTACTGCTAAAACTATTGGAGATGAACCTATGCAGTATCATTCAAAATATGAACATGTAGAGGTAGTCGTCGCAGAACAAAGGGTTTTAGGTGTACCATTCTTTGCGGACTCAGATATAATAGTATTAGACGATGCTTTTCAGCATAGAGCAATTCATAGAGACCTGAATATTATGCTTTCAGATTTCAGTGCTCCTTTCTTTAAAGATGAAGTATTACCCTTGGGGAGATTAAGAGAAAATCGAAATGGTGCATCAAGAGCTGATATTATTATTTATACCAAAGTGAAAGATGTAATCTCACCATCTGAAATAGAACACTATAAGAAGGAAACACATCAATACGCTCCAAATGCCAAAGTTTTCTTTACTTCTATCAAATACGGGAACCTTTATGCATTAAATGAAAAAAGTAAGAATGCTTTAGACGAAAAAGACGTTTTTGTGATGACCAGTATTGCAAAACCGGAACCAATGCTCGATTACATCAAGGAACAATTGCACTGTAATGTTATCAAACACTTTCGCTTTAGAGATCATTATTCATTTACTGAAAAAACCATTCAAAGAATTGAAAATGAGATAGGGAAGGATAAAGTTGTGATTATTTCTGAAAAGGATGCTGTTAAACTAAGACCTTTGGTGAAAAATAGTACGCTTCAATTTGTGGTACTTCCAATCTTGCCTGAAGTATTAAATAACGAACAAGATCAACTTTTAGCACTTATTGAAAGTGCTTTTTCAAAAACTGAATAATCGATCCATTTGTCTTTATCCCACAAGTAGGTTTCCATTGCGGCAAATTTCTTTTTGTAATCATAGAATGATGGAACATCATAGCAATAGCCGTGATAATAGTAATCGCATTCTAATTGTTTGGCATACATGATTTCAACCAGCATCGTAAAGATACCCAAGCTATAGCTTTTGTATTCTGGATGAAACATTCCATAAATACTCGAAAGAGCATTTTCTCCAACACCAAAATAACTTACAGCTATTAATTTATCCTCATCGTATACTCTTAAATCTAATATTGTTGTTGGCGTAGTCGCTGTTTTTTCCTTAGAAAGAAAGTCAAAAATATTCTGAGGAACATTATCCACAAATTTTTCTTTATGTATTTCAAAAAGTTCTTCAGACAAATCATCAATCACAACTTTTTGAATACTCAATTGGAATTCTCCACATTTACGTAAAATTTTACGTTGTGATTTTGAAGGTTGAAAGTCATTCACTCGTAAACGTAACGGCAATACGTTGCAAACTTTTTCATTGTGAATACTGATATTATACCTAAAAAAGTTTGATCCAAAATGCCTCCAACCCTTAGCCAATAAATAGTCATATTGTGAGGGGGAGACCCACGTTCTTGAAAACTCGTCTAGTATATAGTTCATCGATTGATAATTTTAAACCTGAATCTTAGGTAAAGAGTGTTATCTGAACTTTAAATCTACAAATAATTTCAAGATAAAAGGAAACTATTTTTCTTCTTTCATCAGATCTCTTTCCTTCTTCATGATCCTGCTAAGTGTTTCTGGCTTCATTCTCAGATAAGAAGCAATGTATTTCATGGGTACATGTTGAAACAGTTGAGGACTTCTAGTTATCACTCTTTCAAACCTTTTCAAAGGTGAGGTGGTCAATAAATCAATCTCTCTTTCGATTTGCTGTTTGAAAAAGTTTTGGAGATAAAGTTCATACTCTTTTTGAAAATCAGTATTTGAATTCACAATCTCAAAAAAGTGCTTTTTATGAATTTTCTTTATGACAGAACTCCTTATACACTCAATAGTGAATAGAGAAGGGCTTTCATCAAAAAAAGAGGGAATAGATGCAAGAATTGAATTTTTATAGCCAAACCGAATAGTATGCACTTCTTTATTGTCATCTTCAAAGTACGTTACTCTGACAGCTCCATCCAAAACGACATACATGTGTTTTTCGATTTCTCCAACTCTAATTAATAAATCTCCCCTTGATAATTTTTGAAGTTCAGATATATTTTCGTTTGAATTTATAAGAGCATGAAATAATGAATCCATAATATTTTTAATTCTCAACAACAAATACGAATTGGTGCTTTATTTTAAATAGATTTAATTCAAAAGCTAGTCAAAAACAAAGAAAAAACCTTATTTTCGCAATCTAACACTTACAAAAATACAATGATCAAATATTTAATCTTGCCTTTTTTACTTGTTTATACACTACAAGTTCAAGCACAACAAACAAATTATTCTTTCGAAGGCTTAATCAATACTGAACTAAAAGTTAGACTTCGATTTTCCGTTGAAGATCAAAAAGCGGAAGGTTATTGTATTTATATGGATACAAAAGACAAGAAAACCCTAACTGGTGAATTTGCTGAAGATGGAACGTTGACATTACGTCAGAAAGATGGAGAGCGATTTGAAGGAAAAATCATTGCTAATTACATGTACAAAGGTGAATTTTTCAATACCGACAATGTCGACCAAGGTACTTTCTTATTTTCAAAAATTGAAACTCCTATTGCAGAAGACGACGCCATTTTAGCTAATGCTACAACACCAAAAAATGAAAGCTCATCTGCCAATGTAAAGAAATCCCTGACAGAAGTTGAAGTTTCTGATATTTTAAATAAGTATATCAAAGAATACAAAGAATGTTACCAAAAAGGGATTGACCCAATGAAGTGTCGTCAATATACATCAAGAGCAATTACAGAGATTTTTAATATAGATGATTTTAAAGATCCCTACGTAGGAGGTAGTTTCTTGACAATGACAGAATCATATGATAAAATTGCTGCTGATTCCAATTGGAAAATGCTGGGAGAAGCTAGTAATAAAGGAACACTTGATGAGGCGATTAAAAAAGCAAACAATGGAGAACTGGTTTTGGTGGCTTATGCATTTAAAGGATTTATCCAACTTTCATTTATAAGAAAGGGAGAAGGAAAGATGTCATCTAAATGGGGAACAAAAGTTCCGGAAGTTGCTATTTTCTTTAATAATGATCCTAATAAGTCTTATTCTTCTAAAGGATTGAACTATTTATGGAGAGATGCTTCCAATATTGAAATTTGGGTAAAAAAATAATGCTTTTTGACGATCCATTTCTTATCTTATAGTTAACCAATTAGTATATATATTATCAATTAACTAAAGTATTCTGAAATGAAAACGTCAAAGGAAAAAGTACTATCATTTTTACAAACACACATCAGAGAATCAAAAGAAAGTACAAAAACCAATTTCCAAAATGTAGTACGACTCATGCATCAGCCTTACTTAAATGAAGGTATTGGAAAAGGTAGTGTGTTTGAAACTGAAAGTTCTCTCTTTGTTGTAGGAGTAAAACTCCCTGCATTAAAATACAAAGGAAAAAACATCATCGGGTTAACTACTGATTCACCTTTCTACCGCTTCTTCAAAGACAAGAAAGATGGAGATGAAGTAAGATTCGGCAATGATATTGAGCACATCAAAATAATATAAAACATTGAGCATCTATCCTCTAAGGGTAGATGCTTTTATTTTTAACAATAATTTGAATTCTTTTTATATTATTGCCTAACTGTTGCACATTATTAATTTCTATTTTTGTTGTAATGAATAATGCAAAGCAATACATATCATTTTTTATATTATTAATCTATTCAATTGGAGTAGGACATACTTTTATTGAACATTCGGATTTTGATGTACATTGCTCAGCTGAGCAGAAGGGCTGCTGCATTGAAAATGATAGTCAAGACCACAAGACATATAACTTCGTGAATCATTCTGAACTAGATTTGTATGATTTGTTAGCATGTCTTTTAGGTCACATTAATCATTCTGCCGTGGTAGATACAAAGATCTCTACCGATAATGAAATGATCTTGAAAGCTCCGAAAGTAATCCGAGAAGCCATTGCTTTTTATATTCTTTGGAGTATTCCCAAAACATTTACAGAAGTAATCTCTCACTTCGTTGCTGATGATATCTCTGTAAAACCACTCCTCTATATTACCGGCTCCGGTAAACGTGGACCTCCTGTATTATTGTAATTTCTTTTGATATATCATTTTTGACGCTTCTCTGAAAAGACTAGCCTTAATTGCTATATCCATTTTTTTATCTCACAGGTCAAAATAATAAGCTTTTTACCTGAATGGGAATTTTATATACAATCAATAATACAGAAGAAAGATGATAAGTAGTATCATATCATTTTCAATAAAAAATAAACTGGTTATTGGCGTTTTTATCATGGCTTGGATTTGCGGTGGTATTTGGTCAATAACTAAAGTACCTGTTGATGCCGTACCAGACATCACCAATAATCAAGTACAAGTTATAACACAAGCTCCTAGTTTAGGAACTGAAGAAATTGAACAATTTATAACCTACCCTGTAGAATTGGCAATGTCCAATCTACCCGATGTGGAAGAAATACGATCGGTGAGCCGCTCAGGTTTATCACTTGTAACCATTGTATTCAAAGATGAGATAGGTACTTATCTTCCAAGACAATTAGTTGTTGAAAAACTGGCCGAAGTAAAGGAAAATATTCCTACCGGATTCGGAGAACCTTTTGTCGGACCAATTAGTACAGGACTTGGTGAAATCTATCAATATACAATAGAAGTTGATTCCGCTTACAAGGACCAATATTCTTTAACAGATTTAAGATCTATTCAAGACTGGATCATCAGAAGACAGATGGCTATGGTGCCTGGAGTTGTAGAGGTCAATGCTTTTGGTGGTAATATTAAACAATATGAAGTGGCTGTCGACCCAGATGTGCTCAATGCAATGGACATCACTATTACTGATGTTTATAATGCTTTGACCTTGAATAATCAAAATTCAGGAGCTTCCTATATTGAAAAGAATCATAAAGCAAATTTCATTAAAGGAGATGGTTTAATACGTTCATTGGATGACATTAGAAACATTGTCGTTAAAAATGAAAACGGTATACCTGTACATATAGGTGATATAGCAAAAGTCCAATTTGGTAAGGCAGTAAGATATGGGGCACTAACCAAAGAAGGTGAAGGTGAAGCTGTGGGCGGTATGATTTTAATGCTCAAAGGAGCAAATTCTAATGAAGTAATCAAGGCTGTACAGGAAAGGGTAGAACTTATCCAACCCTCACTTCCCGACGGTGTTCGAATAAAGGAATTTCTTGCTAGGAATAAACTCATTGAAAAGACAACTTCAACTGTCTCCAATAACCTGATAGAAGGTGCTTTGATTGTGATTTTTGTATTGGTACTCTTGCTTGGCAATTGGAGAGGAGGACTTGTAGTAGCATCTACGATTCCTTTATCACTGCTTTTTGCTTTTATGATGATGTACTTGTTTGATGTTTGGGCCAATCTAATGAGTTTAGGTGCAATTGACTTCGGGATTATTGTTGATGGGGCTGTTATTATTGTTGAATCAACAGTCTTCCTGATGCATAAAAAAGTAGTGAACAACCAAGGTTTGAATCAGGATCAAAAAAATGAGGTGAGCAAAATAGCTTCTACAAAAATGATGAATTCAGCCTTTTTTGGTCAATTAATCATCCTTATTGTATTTGCTCCAATACTCACTTTGGAAGGAGTAGAAGGTAAGATGTTCATTCCAATGGCATTGACGTTTATGTTTGCCATGATTGGTGTGATGATCCTTTGTCTCACTTATGTACCAATGGTTTCTTCTCTTTTTATCAATGTCAAATATAAAAACAAGCAATCCTTTGGAGATAAAATCATAGCCTCAATAGAAAATGCATATGAGCCTATTTTATTACAATCTCTCGCAAAAGGAAAGTTTATTATTGTGGCTTGCATAACAGTATTGGGAGCTACATTCTATATTTTCTCAACTTTAGGTGGGGAATTTATGACACAATTAGATGAAGGAGATATTGCATATCATGTTATTATGAAGCCGGGAACTTCTTTGGAAGAGACCATTAAGGCTACAACGAAGATTGAAAATATCATGAAGGAAAATTTTCCTGAAATAGAACAAGTCATGAGTAGAATAGGTGTAGCAGATGTTCCTACTGACCCTATGCCGATGGATGTCGCGGACTGTTTGGTTATTCTAAAACCTAAAAGTGAATGGACTAGTGCCACAACAAAACCAGAATTGATTCAAAAAATTAAAGAGAAAGTTTCAATGGTTCCAGGGATTAATTTTGAATTTACCCAGCCCATTGAAATGCGTTTTAATGAGTTGATTTCTGGAGTGCGAGAGGATGTTGCCATTAAACTTTATGGAGAAGACTTGGATATTTTGGCAGAAAAAGCGGAAGAGATCAGTTCAATCATTAGTGATATAGAAGGTGTAGCAGATAAAAGAGTTGAAGCTACGGCAGGCTTACCACAAATTGTGGTACATTATAATAGAGATAAAGTTGCTCAATACGGCTTGAATATTAATTACCTCAATGATTTAGTACAAACAGCTTTTACTGGAAAATCTGCAGGAATGATTTTCGAAGGTGAGAGAAGGTTTGATTTAGTGGTGAGGTTCCAGAAAAGTAGAAGAAGTGATATTGATGATTTAAAGAATCTCTATGTAAACCTTCCAAATGGTCACCAAATTCCGCTTTATCAAATTGCTGATGTGGTATATGAGCCCGGCCCAATGCAAATCAGTAGAGATAATACTCAACGTAGAACTTATGTTGGTTTGATGGTAAGAGGTAGAGATATTGAGTCTGTCGTAAATGACATAAAGGAAAAATTAGAGCAAGAACTAGTATTGCCTGCTGGTTATTTTATTCGTTATGGTGGACAATTTGAAAACCTTGAAAGAGCCTCAAAAAAATTAAAAATCGTTGTGCCTATAGCACTTTTCTCCATATTCATCTTACTCTTTTTAGCTTTAAAATCAATAAAGGAGACACTTATGATTGCCATGGCAATCCCCTTTGCAACCATTGGTGGTATCATTTCATTGTGGCTTAGAGGAATGCCGTTTAGTATTTCTGCAGGAGTAGGTTTTGTGGTATTATTTGGTGTTGCAGTACTTAACGGTTTGGTTTTGATAGAAGGGTGGAATGAATTAAAAACCGAAGGAGTAGATAACTTAATGGAGCGTATAAAAATAGGTGCAAGACGTAGGATTCGTCCTATTTTACTCACTGCCTTAACCGATATATTAGGTTTCTTGCCAATGGCTATTTCCACTTCAGCAGGAGCAGAGGTGCAACAACCTTTAGCTACAGTTGTGATTGGAGGAATGATTACATCAACATTTTTGACATTAATCGTTCTCCCTATTTTATATGCTATGATTGAAACATCAAGTGTAAAGAAAATGAACCCTAAACCGGTTATCGCATTATTTATAGGTGGTTTAATCTTTATTACCGGTAATCAAACGTATGCTCAGGATACTCCAATCGTTTCTTCTTTGGATCAAGCAATTGCTATTGGTTTACAACAAAATGGTAATATAAAAATCGCTCATTCTGAAATTGAAATTGCTGAATTAGGAAAAAAGCAAGCAATAAGTATTCAAAAGACAGAAGTGACTTCCACTTATGGTCAATACAATTCTTTCAGAAATGATTTAGGTATTGAAATCTCACAACGTATTGAATTTCCTACCGTTTATTCTCGCCAAAAAGATTGGGCTAAGGAGAATACAATCGGAAGTGAATTGAAACTCAATATGACTCAACAGGAAGTGAAAAGGGAAATAAAAAAGGCTTGGTATCAATTAAGTTATTTGAATGAGCAATATGATTTGATGTTATATCAGGATAGTTTATATCAAAGGTTTTTACATGCTTCCGCTATTCGTTTTGAAACAGAAGCCACCAACTATCTAGAAAAGGCTTCTGCTGAAACTCAAGTGATGGAAATTGAGAATAAGTTGTTTGTTTTGAAGTCTGATATCACTATTCAGAAGAATACATTAAGGGTATTGTTGCAAGACACTTTGGGTTTACAATTCCAGCCCGAAAAATTGAAGAAAAAAAGTACTCTTAATTCTTATTCAATAGATCATAACCCCACTTTAGGTTTTGCTCAACAGCAAGTAAATATTGCTGAAGCAGCACAAAAAGTAGCTTCAGCAGAAATGCTTCCAGGCATAAAGCTAGGTTACTTTAATAACTCAATGAACGGGGTTCCACTTTCTAATGAAGGTGGCGTAGCCAATTCATCCAATCGTTTTCAAGGTGTGTCAGTCGGCCTAGCCATCCCCATTTTTTATGGCTCAAGCAAGGCAAAAGTCAACGCTTCAAAACTAAAAGCTCAAAATGCACTCACCCGTTCACAACAATATAAAATTCAATTAGAGGGTGATTATGTTCGACTTGAACAGCAGATCAATCAACTCAATGGAAGTTTGAGTTACTATGAAAATAAAGCACTTCCACAAGTTGATCACATCATTCAAAATGCTCAGAAAAGCTTTGAACATGGTGCCATTAATTATATAGAGTATTTCCAGAACATTAACCAAAGCCTGGATTTAAAATACAATTACCTTAAAACCCTAAATAACTTCAATCAAGCAATGATTGAGTTAGAGTACATTACAGGTCAATAAAAAGAAATTACAATGAATTACTATAAATATATTTTAGCTTGTCTCACTCTGGGATTAACAACATTGGGTTGTCAGTCTACTTCTAGTCATCAACATGAAAGCGATCAACATGCTCATAAAGAAGGAGAGCATGATGACCATGAAAATAAAGTGCATTTATCTTTGCTGCAATTTAAAAGCTTGAACATGCAGGTTGGTAAAATTCCTGAAATCAATATCGGTGATTATGTTTTGACTAACGGATCATTGGAAGTGCCTCCTCAAAATGAGGCTTCTGTTACAGCTGTCATTGGAGCCAATGTCAAAAAAATTAATGTGATTGAAGGAGAAAAGGTGAAGAAGAACCAAGTTCTAGCATATCTAAATCACCCAAACCTAATCAAACTTCAAACTAATTATGTTACGAAGATGAATCAATTAATTTTTCTAGAAGAAGAGTTCAAAAGACAGAAAAAACTTTATGATGAAAATGTGGGTTCTGGTAGAGAATATCAAAAAGCTTCTTCCGATTTCTTCTCCACAAAAGGAGAGGTGAAAGGGTTAGAGGCTCAGTTGAGGATGCTTCATTTAAACCTGAACAAAATAAAAGAGGGATACATTTATGAAAACGTTCCTGTAATTAGTCCTATGAGTGGGTACATCAAATTAGTTGAGGTAAAAACGGGACAGTATGTAGATCCTCAAAAAGAGATGTTTGAAGTGATCAATTTAGATGACATTCATGTCGATTTGATGGTTTTTGAAAAAGATATCTCTAAAATAAAAGTTGGACAAGATGTTTTTTTTACCACTGAAGTGAACCCTAAACAGAAAATGAAGGCAAGTGTTTTCAACGTGGGAAAATCATTTGAAGAAGGCCCGAAAGCAATTCATCTACATGCAGATATTGACGGCAGTAAAGAAGGATTAATTCCTGGAACGTACTGTAAAGGGAAAATTATGATCAATAATACCTTCACTTCAGCACTTCCCGAAGAGGCTTTGGTAAAAGAAGGTGGGAATATGTATTTTTTTACTGTTGATAATGAAGGAGGTAAATATTCATTTGAAGCACATAAAGTGATTACTGGCAGTAAAGACAATGGATATGTTCAGATTTTTTTTCTTGATGATTTCAATATGGATCAAAAAGTCGCATTAAACAACGCTTATTATTTAATGGCAGAAATGAAAAAGGCGGAGGCTGAACATCATCATTAATACTTTTTAGTTCTATTTTATAAACGCACCTGAGGTTTTTATTATTTCGGGTGCGTTTTTTTCAATTAAAGATCTTCATTCATTTTGGATAGCAGACAGTAAACAGAAGTTCAACAGTATTAAAACATTAAATCTTCCAAAACATAATTTCCTCTCAAACGGTTATTAAACTCCAAGAAATTATTAACTTTACAATAATTATTATAAAGATTTGCGAATGAGTAAAAAAATAGGAGCAAATAATTCATACTTCGGAAATATTAAAGAAGCATTCAATACATCCAAACATGGTCTGAAAATTACTATCGACCACTTTAAAGATGCTTTGAAAAATGAAAGGAGAGATCCTATAGGAACCAGTGATGATAATTATTTTGAGAAACAAAATGCGATCGTAACACTGAAATACCCTGAAGAGGTATTGCCTGTTCCTGATAATGGTAGATATAAATTAGATCTTGAGATAGATGATTGTATCGTTTGTGATAAATGTGCAAAAATCTGTCCTGTAGATTGTATTGATATAGCACCGATCAAATCTTCGGAAGTGATTGGTGAGTGTTCTGATGGTACTCCAAAACGTATTTATGCCGCCAAGTTTGACATTGATATGGCAAAATGTCTCTTTTGTGGTTTATGTACTTATGTCTGCCCAACAGAATGCCTTACAATGACTAAATCATATGATTATAGTGAGTTAGATATGCGTAGTCTAACGTATGGTTTTGCAAATATGTCTCCTGAGGAAGTGAAGGAGAAAAATAGACTTTATGATTTAGAACAAGAGAAAAAGAAAGCCGCCAAGTTAGGTACTACTGCTGCCAAAACTCCTGTTGCTAATATTGAAGAAAAGGAGGAGGAAGCAAAACCCGTGAAGAAAGCAGCTCCAAAACCGAAATTCAGACCAAAAGTGATCAAAAAGAAATAATGATTGAACTAATAGTATTTTATTTTTTTATAGGGGTAATTGCATTATCATCTTTCGCTTTATTTTTCACAAAGAACGTTATCCATAATGCCGCTTACTTACTTTTTTCATTATTAAGTGTAGCAGGTTTATTTGTACTTTCAGGTGCTGATTTCATTGCTATTACTCAAGTGATGGTTTATATAGGAGGTGTATTAGTCCTTTTATTATTTGGAGTGATGTATACCAAAAACTCTATTGATCATGAAATGGATAGTGGTTCAAAGAGAACTTTTATAGGCTTCTTATTTGGAGCAGTACTTTTTGGTATTTTGGCTTTTGGAATTTTAGAAGAAGACCTGGATAGAGATTATACAGTCAATAACGAAGGAATTACATCTAATTTAGGTGTCAGTTTTATGACCGATCAGATCTTTGCATTTGAATTGACAGCTATCCTTTTATTAGTGGTATTAATAGGGACAGTTTTCGTAGCTGGTAAAGCTGATAAATCATTAGATAATCAATAAAATTCTTTCTAAATAATAGAAGAAGACATATATTTGTTTTCTTACACGATTATAATTCGATCTAATTTATTTGGATCGTTTTTCATTTATAGATAAATATAAAACTTATGGCACAAGTTACTTATTATACAGCTGAGGGCCTTCAAAAGTTATCAGACGAACTAAACGAGCTCAAAACGAAAGGGAGAGCTGATATTGCTCGTCAGATTGCAGAAGCGACAGATAAAGGAGATTTAAGTGAGAATGCTGAATATGATGCAGCGAAAGATGCTCAAGGCCATTTAGAAGCTAAGATTGCCAATTTAGCGAACCTAATTGCAAACGCAAGAGTTATAGATGAGTCAAAATTAGATAACTCAAAAGTTGGTATTCTTTGTACTGTTAAGATTAAAGCTCCAACAGGTGCAGAGATGTCTTATACATTAGTATCAGCTAAAGAGGCGAATGTTAGAGAAAATAAAATTTCAATTGATTCTCCTATTGCACAAGGTTTAGTAGGTAAAAAAGTAGGGGAGATTGCTGAAGTAAAAACTCCTAGAGGAATGATGAAATTTGAGATCTTAGATATTTCTCTATAGACCTCCAATTAAAGCATAAAAATAAAGGGTGATACAAATGAATGTATCACCCTTTATTGTTTTATTAATCAAATATGATTGTCTTGTTTTTATACGTCATCAGTTTGCGGTTAACATGCTGATAAAGTGCTCTAGATAAGACAATTTTTTCTAAATCTTTACCCTTACGGATCAGTTCTTTTACAGTATCCTTATGACTTACTTTAGCTACATCTTGTTCGATGATTGGACCTGCATCTAAATCAGATGTTACATAATGTGAAGTGGCTCCAATAATTTTCACACCTCTTTCATGTGCTGCATGATAAGGTTTTGCACCCACAAATGCAGGTAAGAAGGAGTGATGTATATTAATGATCTTATCTGGATAGCTCTTAATAAATTCAGGAGAAAGAATTTGCATATATCTCGCTAAAACAACAAAATCAATATGATGTTCTTTCATTAATTTCAACTGAGCTTCTTCCTGTTCTTTTTTATTTTCCTTATTCATTTCGAAATGATAGAAAGGAATCTTGAACTTATCCGCAACTTTTTTCAAGTGTTGGTGATTACTGATAATCATAGGAATTTCAGCTTGTAACTCTCCTGAGTCCGTTCTTGATAAAATATCATAGAGGCAGTGAGACATTTTAGTGACAAAAAGAGCCATACGAGGCTTTTGGTCACTAAAGTAGAGCTTCAAAGTCATATCAAACTTTTTAGCTAAAAGTGTTTCTATATAATCTCTAATTTTATCTTTTGGAATTAAGAAAGAATCAATTTCAAATTCAATTCTCATAAAGAAACGTCCCACTTCACGGTCAACATACTGATCAAGGTAAATAATATTGCCTTGGTTTTCGTGAATAAATTGAGTTGTATATGATATAATTCCTTTTTGATCCGGACAATGCATCAATAAGATGGCCGTCTTCGGTTGTGTTTGTTGTTTCATGTTTAGTTATTTTAATGAGGCTAATAAAGAGTCTAAATATTCTCTATGGTTAGCCAATCTAGGTACTTTGTTTTGTCCTCCTAACTTGCCTCTTGACTTCATCCAATTATAGAAAGATTTAGGTTCAAGAAAATGAATTTTTGGAGCAATTAAAGCGATGTCTTTATAACGCTTTGCATCATAATCTGAATTGACCTCTCTCAATTTTTTATCAAGTGTTTCAATAAACAAATGCTGATCATTAGGAGTATGTTTAAATTCGATGGCCCATTCATGACCACCTTTTTGACCTTCTTGTAGATAAACTGGAGCGGCGGTAAAGTTCCTAACCTCTGCTTGAGTAGCTTTACATGCAGCTTTTATCGCTTCCTCCGCATTTTCTATTACTACTTCTTCTCCAAATGCGTTGATAAAATGTTTAGTACGGCCAGATATCTTTATTCTATACGGATATTTTGAGGTAAATCGCACTGTATCTCCAATCAAATACCTCCACAAACCTGCGTTTGTAGTAATAACAATAGCGTAGTTCTTTCCAATTTCAACATCTGCTAACTGCACTACTTTTGGATTTTCTTTATCAAACTCAGACATAGGTATAAATTCATAATAAACACCATAATCCAGGAGTAGTAAAAGTTCGTCGTCGTTAGTAGTATCCTGTATACCAAAGAAACCTTCAGAAGCATTATAGACATCCATGAATTGCATGTCATCTCTTCCTATCAACTTTTTAAATGTTTCTCTATAAGGTCCAAAAGCTACTGCACCATGGAAAAACACCTCCAAGTTAGGCCAAACTTCTGACAAGTATGATTTGCCAGTTTGTTCTAGTATTTTTTCAAATAAAACCAATGTCCAAGTAGGAACTCCGGCTATACTTGTAATATTTTTTTCTATTGTTGTTTCTGCAATCCTTTGAATCTTGGATTCCCATTCATCCATCAATGCTACCTCCAAATTAGGAGCTCTCATAAACTCTGCCCAAAAGGGGAGATTCTTCATGATAATAGCAGAAACGTCACCCAATAAACTATCATTATAATGGTGATTTTTCTGAATACTACCTCCAATTCCCAAACTTTTCCCAAACATCACTTTAGAGTTTGGATGGTTATTGAGGTATATTGTCACCAAATCTTTTCCTGCTTTATAATGGCAGTCTTCCAATGCTTCTTTTGAAACTGGAATAAACTTACTCCTAGCATTTGTAGTTCCTGATGATTTAGAAAAATCGGTAATCTTAGTAGGCCACAAGATGTTTTGTTCTCCACGAATCATTCTTTCAATGTAGGGATTCAAATCCTCATAGGTTGAAATTGGAACCCTTTCATCAAAAGTATTAATATTCTTAATAGAACTATAGCCATACTTCTTACCCCATTCTGTTTGGGAAGCACTTGATACTAAATCATTAAATAGGTGATCTTGCACTTCTATAGGATGCATCATAAAATGCTCAATCTGATGCATTCTTCTCTTTGAAATCCAGCTAATAGCAGAAGTAAGTATTTCCATATAATAAAAGATAGTTCTAGATCATTAAAGAAACTAACCTATACCATAGCAACCCAACATATCACAGGTATTTAAAAAATGAGTTACTACTGTTGATGTTTGTCCATCTTGTTAGTTTCAAGCTAACTACTAAAGTAATATTAAAATTTTGGGTATCAAAAAAAGGACACCCAACTGAGCGTCCTTATCATGATTTATGGCTTTCTTACTCAGAAAAATCTTTCTTTTTGTATTCAGCGTATTCACCAAAGTAAGCTTTTCTAACCTCAGGGTCATTGATAAGCTGATCAGGAGTACCGTCTCTAAATACAACACCACTTTGTAAGATATAAACTCTATCAGTAATTGATAAAGTCTCTGTTACGTTGTGGTCAGTAATAAGAATACCAATATTTTTCTTTTTCAAGTTGTAAACAATTCTTTGAATTTCTTCTACTGCGATAGGATCAACACCAGCAAAAGGTTCATCAAGAAGTACAAAACTTGGGTTTGTTGCCAATGTACGTGCAATCTCTGTTCTTCTTCTTTCACCACCTGAAAGAGACATACCTAAGTTGTCACGAACATGTGTAAGAGAAAATTCATTTAATAAGTTTTCTACTCTTTGTTTTTTCTCTTCTTTAGAAATCTTCTCCATTTCTAAAGGCAACATAATATTTTCTTCAACAGTCAATCCTCTAAAAACCGATGGCTCTTGAGCTAAGTAACCAACGCCTTTCTGAGCACGTCTAAACATTGGAAGTGTCGTGATATTTTCTGTATCAAGATGAATCTCTCCGTTGTTTGGCTTAATCAACCCAACAATCATATAGAAACATGTAGTTTTACCAGCACCGTTTGGCCCTAACAAACCAACAATTTCTCCCTGCTCTACTTGAATAGAAACATCATTAACTACTGTACGCTTACCGTACTGCTTAATAAGATTATCTGCTTTTAGTATCATTATATAAAAATAATATCTTCTAAATTTTTATTTGAGGAAATATAATAGGTATTGCTCAAATTTTCCCTCAAAAATAATATAATTTTTTGGTGGTTGACTAACCTTAAAGTTAGCTAACTTTTTTTAACAGTCATTTCTTGGGTAAAATATCAGAAAAGGCTGTTTCGTGCACTAATTTACCAATATAAGCATGGAAATTTTTAGCCCCAACCTGTTCTATTGCCAAGTATTCAACACGGCTTTCATCATAATAATCCCATCGAGCATATTTATGTGTTACTTTATTTTCTGTAAAGGAATAAAAAGAACCTGCATAGTTGGTATCTCGATAGAACTTCTTCCCATTAACGGTAAGAATAGATTTAGGCTGTTGTTTTAATAGTATTTCCGTATCTAAACTTTCATCAATACTATAAATATTCACCTTTTCCGTGACTCTAATTTTCAGATTCACTTGATCGAAATATTTAAAAACAACGAGTTCATTGATACCTGATAATAGTACAATTTTCTCTTCTTCCGCATTGTTATTGGCATTCAACTGATAGTGCTCTACAACTTGATATGTCTTTAGATCATAGTCTAATAAATAACCTAATTGTATATCATTTATACCAATTGATGTGGGATCATAATTGAAAGACCTTTTTTGGAAAGCTTTTGTAGGATTATTTGTATGTATTTGATGCCCAGAGATAAGATTGAATACCTTCTCTGGAGTATTTTTAATTTTTTTGGCTTGATTGAAAAGATAAATCGCTGATCCTGCGAATAACGCGAAAGAGACATCTGAATCATACATGAACGCAAGTACATTTGCAGCTACAATCCCTTTTCTTACTACATCAAATTTGTAAAACTCTTCCTCTATTTTTTTGAAGAATGTTACTTTTTTTTGAGCAGGTAATGCTAGTTCGTATTTTTTTTTCTCAGTGGTTAATTTCTCTTTTGATAATTTAGGCCAAAAATTATTTTCTAAATATTTTCCTATATTCTCTTTCATAAAAAAAGTCTGAATTCAGATTAATAGTTTATATTTACACAATAATAATGAGTTTAATTCTATTTTTTAAGTTTATTTTTCTCGAATACTCTTATGGTACGATTTTTTTAGATTTATATTCATTAACTTTGTAAAATCATATTACCTTAACCGTTTTTTAGATATGGCAGTTGAAAAATTACGCTATTCTGCAGAAGATTTAAAGGAGTTTGAAATCCTTTTAAATAAGAAGCTAGAGAGGACTAATAAGGAACTTGAACATTTAAAACATTCTATTACCAAAGATACTAGTGGTCAAGATTCTAATCACACAGGTGGGAAAACTCTAGAAGATGGAGCAGATGCCTTTGAAAAAGAGCAGTTAAACCAATTAGCTGCCAGAACAGTAAAATACAGAACCCAATTAGAAAAGGCGTTAGTAAGAATCAAAAATGGTACTTACGGTGTATGTGTGGATACTGGAAACTTAATTTCTAAAGATCGTTTACGTGCAGTTCCGCACACACAACATTCGATTGAAGCTAAATTGAAAAGAAGTTAATTTACAAGGTATTAATTAATTTTAATGACACTTGGTTGATGACAGATACCAAGTGTCATATTTTTTTATGGAAAGAATAGATATAGCAATTGAATCCCTAATTTTTGTCTCTAACGAACCCGTATCAGTTGACGAAATTTTTAATACACTTCAAGAAACTTTAGAGGTAGAGGAAATCACTAAAGAAATGATTCTTGAAAATATCGAGAAACTAATCAAAAAATATAAGCGTAAAGATTATTCTTTTGAAGTCATCAAAAGTGGAGAAGGGTACAGTTTCTTGACAAAGAAAGAAACCAGTAATGTGGTCAATACTTTCTTAAAAAATAGATCTAAAAAACGTTTGTCAAGATCTGCCTTAGAGACTTTATCAATCATTGCTTATAAACAGCCAATTACCAAAGGGGAAATTGAAAAAATCCGTGGGGTAGGTAGTGATTACGCAATGAAAAAACTACTTAATAGAGGATTGGTGAAGATGAAAGGAAAGTCTGAAGCAATTGGAAGGCCCATGCTTTATGGAACCACTGATCAATTTTTAGAATACTTTGGAATCACAACTTTAAGAGATTTACCATCACCGAAAGAATTTTCTGAAGAAGATTTAGGAGATGGGCCAGACGATGTTCAACCTACTACAGAAGAATCCTCCAAATCATAAATATTATCACCCAAAAACTTTTACTCTTATTACCCAAGTTTCTTAATGTATTCAGAAGGTGTTTGACCTATTTTTTGTTTAAATATTCTATTAAATGTAGTCTTAGAGTTAAAACCTGCCTGTTCACCTATGTGAGGTAAATTGTACTGAATATGCTTTCCTTCATCAATAAGCTTCAATACTTCTTTCAATCTAAAATCATTCATCAACTCATAAAATGAAGTATTCAATTCATTATTCAAGAGTTGGGATATCTTTTTGTAAGAAAAATCAGTGATATCTGCCAACTCTTGCATTTTCAAATCATTCTTCAAATACGGTTTTTTCTCTTCAATCAAATCTAACAAAAGTTGACTTTCTTCATTTAATCTTTGAGTTTCCTCAACGTCTTGAACTTTCACACTCTCTTCTTTAGCAACAACGGTTTTTATTGATGCTTCTTCCTCCATAACTGTATTAAGTTGTAAGAATAATTCTGGCCATTTAAAGGCACAAAAACCAATTGTCAACATTAAACAAGTTAAACCAAAATAGAAGAAGTGGAAAAAATTGATGGTTACCTGTACTTTTAGGATTTGAAGTACTACGCCAGCGGTACCTAAAGCCCAAAGAAAGATATTACTAAATATGAAAAACTTCATGAATCGGATAGACCATCTAAAGTCTTCTGATATTTTTGAGGTGTCATGATATTGATAGAGAATCTTTGCTGATTTCAATGAATAAATGACGCCCTGTACGATGATAATAGAATCGAAAAATAAACTATAAGGCAAAAACCATTCTGGTAACCCGTTGGTGAGGTGTTCAACCTTCTCATGGGATGGTAATATCAGAAAGGGTGAAAATGCCAGGAAGTAAAACAATACAGGAAGGAAATGTAGTAAAAGTTTATAATTCCATTTTGATGCGGGTGTAAAATAAAACCTGATATAAAAATACATCAGCGGAAAGAAGAGTAATACTATAGGATCAATGAGTGAATAGAGATGAGGATATTCAAGAAAAAACTCATCTGATTTAAAAACATAGACAAACACTGTTGTAGCCCAAACCAAAATCAAACTTCCCAAAGTAGTGTTAGAAGGATTTTTTGGTGGAACAAAAAAAATGTACATCGAAAGTAAGAAAGATAATATTACTCCAATTAGTAGTGATAAATGAAAAATACTGTCTAAGATCATGAATGCTATTATTTTGTAAGTTATACGGCCTAGTGAATCATAATCAAAGTTTGAATAAAATGTTACACAAAATGATTACACACTAGCTATGAGATGGTTTTAGTCCTTATTGAATGGGGAGACTTTCTATTCTTAAATAGCAAAAACCTCCAAATACAAATGTAAATATCGTCTGACTAAAAAACATCATTTAGAATGTTAGAATAAGCTAATAATTACCTAAATCTCACTTGAAGCCCATTTATCACTTCTAACATCTATACTAATGAAAAAAAGATGAAGTAATATTAAGTAACAAACTAACAGCTACTTAGGGTGTACCACTCGTGGAATTGAAACTGTACCACTCATGGAAGTTGTACCAATAACAACGGTGACACAACTTGGACTACTGTAAATTAGGGTGAAACATATTTTTAACGAAAATTTACAAAAAATTACTAAAGAGAGATACAACTCCTTTCTATTTATTTAAACTTTTTAAATTATGTTTCGCAACAAACTCGTACTATCATTACTAGCAATTTCTAGCTGTATGGTAAGTTGTCAAGACGACAGCATTCAAAGTCAAATTGATGACTTAAGCGGTAAAGTAGAAGATCTAAACTCCAACTTAGATAGTTTAGACAACGAACTTGCTTCATTAAAAGAGCAACATCAGAATACATTACTTGAAAAAATTCAAGATATGGATGACATGATGGCCAGTCTCATTGCTGAAAATTCTAAACTTTCAGATCAATATAATGACATCTCAGATAGTTTGAAGTCTATCCATGATGAAGTTGCTGAAAGTGGCAGCTCTATTTATTATGGTGATTTATTAACTCCTGAAAACTTTGCTCAATACACTGCGCAAGGAGCTTCAATTGTAACAGGTAATATCTTAGTTACAACAGAGGAACAATTGAATGCTTTGGCGAACCTAAGAGTAACAGGCGGAAACATTCACTTATCTAACCTAATGGATATTACACTTCCTGCATTAGAAACAGTAGGTGGTGATTTAGTAGTTTCTTCAGCAAAAGGAACAGTTGTTTTTGAAAGTTTATTTACTGTTGCTGGTGGATGGTTTAACAATGACAATGCAGAGCAAACTTCATTAGTCGCTGACAAGCTTGCTTTTGTTTCAGGAAATGTTGAAATCAACCACAACCTTCTTTTAGAAACAGTTTCTTTTGATGCATTAGCTTATATGAAGTCATTATCGATTAATAGTTTCTGGGCAGAAGATCCTACTTATAATCATTATGGTTCTTTAGCTTCAGTGAATATTTCAGATGTAGATACTGAAGGCGATCTAACAGTTGCATATGGCGGTACTGGTACTCTAAATATTGGTAATGTTGGAGGAAATTTAAAGCTTGAAAAAACTAAATTCACTGATATCAATATTTCAGGTACACATCTTGGTGGCTTTGAATTGAAATATAATCATTCGCTTGTAAACCTTGTTGTTGATAATGTAACATCAATTCATGGAGATATTGATTTTCTTCAAAACACTCCAGATTCAGGCCTTGGTACATTCTCTACTACAAGTACTAATGGTTTTGAAGTTTTCCCAAGTTTTGAGAATCTTACTGAAATTAAAGGTAACATCTCTATCTCAGGTAACAGTGCATTGACTTCTATTGAATCATTTAATGCTGTAACAACAATTACTGGAGCTGAAATTTCATTTAATAACAATGGTACTCTAACTGTATTAGACATTTTTAATAATGTAACAGATGCAAGTGTTCCAGTTTCTCAATTCAGATCTGAAAACACTAAGGTTTATATTTACGAAAAAACAAGCTGGTTCAATGGCTTCTCAAACCTTTTACTAGGTGGTGACATCACAATCAATATTCAAAACCCAGCAGCTGATGATGGTGGTTTTGGTATATTCTCTACAGACGTTGTAAGATTTGAAGGTTTCTCAGCAATGACAGTAGCTACTCGTCTTCGTTTAAACATTGGTGTAGTAACAGACTTCAACGCATTCAATGCATTGGAAAGATTACAACCTGGTTTTGAAGACTATACTTATCTTTCATTACAATTACCTGAAGATACTAATGTTTCATTGTGTCCTTTATCAACTCTTCTTACAAAAATCAAAAACGATGAATTAGGTAATCCAAATTACAGAGTTTACATCCAAGCAATGAATGAATGGGGATGGCATCAAGATGTTGAAGATCAAAATGCTACAATTGAAGAATTGTTGACTTCTTGTGACTAAAAATACACTACTTGATAAAAAGCAATAACTGCTTTTGTAACTGGGCATCACAACAAATTATCTGTGGTGCCCCCAATCACTTTTCTTTTTAAATCCAGCTTATAAAATCCATCAAAATTTATCTAACCTGAGCGTTTCAACTCGGTTTTATACTACCAATTCAAATCTTATTTAATGAAGAATTTATTATTATTCTTTCTTCTACAATCATTTACTACAGCTGCTTTGTTTGCACAAGACAGAATTGTAAGAGGTAAAATTGTAGACGAAAAAGGTGAAGAACTGCCTATCGTAAATATTAAAGTTCTAGGGTCTAATATTGTTACTGTCTCTGATATGGGGGGTAACTATCAAATTACCGTTCCTTCTGACACTTCCACTTTAGTTTATACCTTCATTGGTATGGCTACTCAATACGAAAGAGTAAATAACAGATCTATTGTTAATGTAACAATGGAACAAGACCTTCAACACTTGGAAGAGGTAATGGTTGTTGCTTATGGAACAACTACAAAAGAAGCTTTTACGGGTTCGGCTGAAACGATCGATGACGAAGTTTTAAAAGATAGAGCAGTCACCTCATTTGATAAAGCATTACAAGGTACTACACCTGGTTTAATGGTATCAAGTAGTTCAGGACAACCTGGTTCTGCTGCAACAATTCGAATTAGAGGAATTGGCTCAATCAGTGCGGGTAGTGCTCCATTATACGTATTGGATGGTGTACCGATGACTGGTTCTATTACTGACCTTAACCCCAATGACATTGCCAGTATTACTGTATTAAAAGATGCGGCCGCGGCTTCATTATATGGTTCACGTGCTGCTAATGGTGTAATCCTTATTACCACAAATCAAGGTAAATCAGGTGAAACTAAAATTTCATTGAACTCTCAGTTTGGTGTTTCTAGCAGAATTTCTGATGGCTATGCATTAATGAATTCAAGCCAAATTTATGAACATAGTTGGAGAGGTTTATACAATAGAGCGTTGAATGATAACCTTTCTGCTGAAGAAGCTATAGAGCATGCCCATGAAAATGTTGAAGGTGTTGTAGGTTTCAATCCTTTTAGTTCAGAAAGACCGTTAGGTGATGACGGAAAAGTGATCGATGGAACACATTTACATACTAACACTAATTGGAGAGATGAACTTTATAAGAATGGTTTAGTCAATAATCATAACTTAAATATTAGTGGTGGAAATGATTTAACTAAAGTCTTTTTCTCACTTGGTTATTATGATGACACTGGAATTATATTAAGTTCTGATTATACAAGATATACGAGTAAGGTAAACGTTTCTCACAAAATTAATGACTTCTTGACTGCAGGTGTCAACTCAATGTTATCTTACTCAAAAACAAACGCTCCTCCTAATGGAAGTCAAGGTTCTAACCCTGTAAGATCAGTTGAAGTAATTAATGCTGCTTCTCCCGTGTATAATGATGACGGTACTTACAACTGGGATAACAAAGCTGTTCTTGACTTTAACCCAGTTGGCTTAGCTGAAAAAGATAAATACTTATACGAAACAAAAAGAGGTGTTTTAAATTCTTATTTGAACGTTGACTTTACTAAAAGCTTATCATTTAAAACAACCTTAGGCATTGATAATTCAATCAATAAAGGTCTAAATTATTACAATAGAGAACATGGTAATGGAGAAGGTGTAGACGGTAGAAGTGTAATGTCACAATCTGATAACTTAACATGGAACGTTTCTAACTTATTCAACTACAACCTTTATAGAGAAAACTTCTCTGTTACATTATTAGCAGGTCAGGAAGCTGCAGGACAAAGTATTGCATCATTATCAAGTGGCGTTACAGGGTTTGCAGTAGATGGATATTATGATCTACTTTGGGGTTCTCAACCTTCAAAACCATCAAGTTCTACAACGGAGTGGACATTAGTTTCATACCTAGGCCAAGCAAAATTCGATATTAAAGACCGTTACTATTTTAGTGGTAGTATCCGTACAGATGGTAGTTCAAGGTTTGGACAAAATCACAAATATGGTGTTTTCTATTCAATTGGTGGTGGTTGGAGAATCAACAATGAGAATTTCATGAGAGACATATCGTGGATCAATCATTTAAAGATCAGGTCTTCTTACGGTACATCTGGTAATAATAACATCGGCAACTATTCATTCTTAGGTTTATACGGTGGTGGAGCTGATTACAGTGGCTTCCCAGGTTTGACTCCAACGCAATTGGATAACCAAGATATTCGATGGGAAAAAATTAGCAACTTCAACGTAGGTTTTGAATCTAGATTAGTTAGAAACTTAACACTATCTGCCGAATACTATATTCGTCATTCAGATGGATTATTATACTCAAAACCTTTATCTGCATCCAAAGGTATCGGATCGGTTCTTACCAACTTAGGAGCAATGGACAACAAAGGTTTCGAAGTAGCGATGTCTTATGATATTAAAACAAACTCAGACTTCTACAGCACTATTGGTTTCAATATCTCAACCAATAAAAACACTGTTTTAAAATTAACAACAGAACAAGTTGTATCTGGTACTAAACTAATAGAAGAAGGAGCAAGTTTATACCAATTCTATCTTACAGAGTGGGCGGGTGTTGACCCTTCAAATGGTAAACCGCTATGGTATGTGAATTACACAGGCCAAGATGGTACTGAATTACCTGCTTCAGCATTCCAAGACCCTAATGGTTCTGATCGATTAGTGACAAGCGAATACGGTGATGCTGAAAGAGTACGTTTGGGTACCGCTTTACCCACTGTATTTGGAGGTGTGAATTACAGTGTTGGATATAAGAATCTAGAATTGAGTCTATTGTTCTCCTATAGCTATGGAAATAAGGTGTATAATCACGACTATGCTACAAACATGCACGATGGTCAAGCACCTGGAAATAACCTAGCGGCTGATGCCCTTAACGCATGGACTCCTGACAATATTTATACAAACGTACCTCGTTATGTGGTCAATAATACTGATCGTGGAAATGAAATGTCATCACGTTTCTTAGAAGATGGTTCTTATGTCAGATTAAAGAATGTGACTTTGGCTTACCGACTACCATCAAGACTTTGCAATAAAATGGGGATCAGTGGATTGAGGGCCTATGTATCTGGAGAAAACTTATGGACATTAACGAACTATAAAGGTTTTGATCCAGAGATGAGTATCAATGGAGTTACGGGAAGTAACATCCCAGGTGTGAAAGTAGTTTCAACAGGTTTCAATTTAGATTTTTAAGGAGAAAAACAATATGAACACAATCATTAAAAAGAGTATAATCGCCCTATTCTCATTAAGTCTTTTATTTTCATGTACAAATGACTTTCTAGAACTTGAGCCTAGTTTTGCCTTAAAGGAAAAGGATGTATTTAGCAAATATTCAAGTGCTCACTCTGCATTAGTAGGTGCATATGACCAATTAAGTTCTCCTAATTTTGATGGTCTTTACAATCCGATCATGTCAGACATTATGGGTGAAGATGTAATGATCAATTCTGAAGACAACTGGAACTGGTTTACAGATGTATATCAGATGAACTTACTACCTACATTTTCCTACATCAACAGTCCTTGGTGGATCGGTTACAAAATCATTTTTGATGCCAATCAAATCATTGAGAATATAGATAATATTCCGGATGCTACTCAAGAGCAAAAAGACAATCTTGAAGGACAAGCAAGAGCACTAAGAGCTTATGTAAACCTTAAATTGGTACAGATGTATGCTCCCGCTTACAAACGTAACAACATGGCTCCGTCCATCATGATTGTAGACCAAGTTCTTCCAATTGAAGCCGAAGATCCAGGAAGAAGTCCTATTCAAGATGTATATGATTTAATTGAGTCTGATTTATTAAAAGCAGTGGAGTTATTACCTGAATTAGAGCCCAATGATATAGATGAAGGTTTTATTTCTAAAAAAGGAGCTCATGCTTTATTGGCAAGAACTTACCTTGATCAAGAAAAATGGGAAGGCGCTAAGGAACATGCTCAAAACGCTTATAAGGATTTAGACCTTATGACTGCCAATGAAATGTACGGAGGTTTTATGAGTAGAAATTCGGAAACTATTTTCACAATCGCCTACACTGAAGAAGACAACAATGTATACCTAAGTTTACCTTCTTTCTACTGGCCAGTAGGTGGATATAGCTCGATGAGAGCAAATGATAAATTCATTGAAAAATTCTCTACTGAGGACTTACGATTTTTCTTCTTTTTGAAAGAGGAAGAAATTGATGAAAATAGAAATCTCATTTTAAAATTTGGTCATAATAGAATTGTAGGTAATGCAGAACGAATTGTAATTAGAGCTTCAGAAATGTACCTAATAGAAGCAGAGTGTGAAGCGGAGTTAGGAAATTATTCTAAGGCACAAGATGCATTACATGTGATTCAATCAAGAGCTTACCCTGGAGTGCCAAAGAGTAAGAACGTTGGACAAGAATTGATCGACGAAGTCCTATTGGAAAGAAGAAAAGAGTTGTTCGGTGAAGGCTTTAGATGGCATGACATCAAAAGACGTCAATTACCATTTGTTCGTGAAGGAGACCACTGGGTAAAATTCAACTTCACTGCAGATGATTATGATTACTACCGAATGACTTTCCCTATTCCTCAATCAGAAATTGATGTAAACACAAACATTTCTGAGGCGGATCAAAATGTAGGGTACTAAATAACTAAACCAATTGATGATCTACACTATCATCACAATTGCTTAAATGGGAATTCGTAATGAACAATAGACTAATTCAAAAAAGTATCAGTCTGCTTTTATTGCTAGTCTTCGGATTTAGTTGTAAAAATGATACTGATATCGTAAAAATAACCCCTGATGCAGGCCCAAGCTTTCTGGATATTGAAAGTGAAGGGTACATGGTGGAATTGTCAGCAAGACCCGTTGACAAGGGACAAACAGGAACTTGGAAAGTTTATATTGGGGATAATGGAAGCTTTGAAGATATTCATAATCCAACTTCAAAGTTTTATGGTGAGCCAGGCGTAACTTATCAGTTAATCTGGGAAGTCACTGAAGGAGACCAATATAAAACGGACTTGATCACAGTTTCTTATAAGGAACTTAAGCCTTCCATTCTGACAGAAATACCTCAGGATACACTTTTTCATAATATATCGACATACTTAACTGCAGCGGCACCTAAATATGGTGCTGCTGGTAGTTGGACTATTTTAGAAGGTGAAGGCGGAAGCATTGAAATGGTCAATGATAGCACAGCTGCTTTTATTGGTGTAAAAAATAGTGCTTATAAAGTACAATGGACTTTATCATTTGGAAATAAAATCGTTTCAGAAGAACTAGATTTTGTAACCGATGAGCTCAAAGCTTTTGCAGGTGATGATCAATTAGATATCATTACAGACTTGAATAGTGATGAGAAAAAGTATTATACATTACAGGCCTTTTTACCCGCTGGAGCAACAGGCAGCTGGACTTTATTGAACGGTACAAACGGTGAAATTTACCATAATAATCTTCCTCACTCTTTATTTAAGGGGGACCCAGATACTGAATATGAATTAGCCTGGAAAGTGGAAATTGGCAATACTGTCTCAGCTGATACCGTAAAACTTCGTTTCAGAGGAAAATGGGGTGTTTGGGTTGACGAACGTGACAATCAAGAGTACCGTTTTGTTGAAATCAATGGCTTAGAATGGATGGCAGACAACTACAATTATGCTGAAGATCCAGGTAATATGTCATGGTATTATGGATATGGTTACAGAGCACTAATTCAAGACGGACATCCACTTGATGATGAGGAGGAAAGAAAACGCTATGGACGTCTTTACTATTTAGGAGCTGCAATGAGCAGACCTCCTGAAGGCTGGAGGTTACCTACTGCTATCGAATTAGATGATGTGATCCGTCTATATGGCGGTGAATTATATGCAAAAGAAGCCTTAAAAGTAGGAGGTGAGTCCGGATTGGAAATCAACTATCCTGGTTATTTGTCTTTCAGTGATCCATCTGATCCTGCATTCAGACACATTTTTAAAGGTCAGGAAAAAGAAACTTTGATTATGACTTCAGATATCAATCCAAATACGGGAATGGGATATGTTTTCGTAATGAATACATCCATTCCAAATGTAGGATTTGCTGTCATGAATACCAATTTCAACGGTATGACTGTTCGCTATGTACGTGAAAAACAATAAGGGCTAAAATTAAGAGAATGAAAAAATTAATGATATTAATGTTCTTAAGTATTGGCTTTATTTTCAATACTTTTGGACAAATAAATTTACCTCAGGGTGAAGAGATAGTTAGCGGTAAAATCAGAGTAAAATTTACGAAAGATGCCGTCAATGCTTCATCCAATATGAGGTTATCTTCATCCAACGGAAGAGTTGGAATTGCTCATGTGGATGATGTGAATCAAAAAACGGGAATTTACTCTATTAAAAGAGTCTTTCCTTTTTCAATGAAGCATGAAGCAAAACATATAGAATATGGATTACACCTTTGGTATGAAATAGACTTTGATACGCTCATCGACCCTTATGTAATGATCGAAAATTACAAAGGTTTAGCGGAGATTGACATTGTAAAGCCAGTCTATTCAAAAATCAATATAAACAATGACTCTAAACCTGTAGTCTTCAAAAAAGACGCCTTTAAAACAGAAAGCACATCAGAAGAAGAGTTTAAATTTGACGACCCTCTTTTAACAGATCAGTGGCATTATATCAACCACAGAGAAATTGGAGGTGAGTTTCATATAGATATCAACCTCAAAGAAGGGTGGGAAATCCAAACGGGTAACTCTGATATTATTGTAGCTGTTGTCGATCAAGGTGTTGATCCTTATCATGAGGACTTAAGTGCTAACATGTGGGTCAACGAAGCCGAATTGAATGGTACTCCAGGAGAAGATAGCGATGGAAACGGCTATGTGGATGATATTTATGGCTATAACTTTATTGTTCCCGGACCGATAACTCCAGGTGACCATGGTACTCACGTAGCAGGTACAGTTGGTGCTGTAAACAACAATGGAATAGGTGTTGCAGGTGTAGCCGGTGGTGATGGTTCTGGCAATGGTGTGAAAATTATGTCATGCCAAGTATTTGACTACAGAGAAAGAGATGGAGCTAACTTCGCCGAAGCTATTGTATATGGAGCAGATAACGGTGCCGTAATTTCACAAAACTCTTGGGGGTACAATACGGAGAACTATTATGAACCAGAAGTTTTAGAAGCCATTCGCTATTTTGTAGCTGAAGCAGGTCAATACGAAGGAAGCCCGATGAAAGGTGGTGTTTTATTCTTTGCCGCTGGTAATACTGGCTTAGAGCAAAATAAGTATCCAGGTGCGTTTGACGAAGTAATTGCGGTTTCTGCATTGGGACCATCTGGTTTGCCTTCTTACTATACCACTTACGGTGAATGGGTTGATATTGCTGCTCCAGGTGGTGATATGAGAAATTTTGACCAAGAAGGAGGTATCTTAAGTACGCTTATCAATAACAACTACGGATACATGGAAGGTACTTCTATGGCTTGTCCTCATGTGAGTGGTGTAGCGGCATTAATTATTTCAAAGTTTGGTGGTGAAGACTTTACTGCTGACGACTTGAAAAGAATTCTACTGAATTCAGCTGAGCCTTTTAACTTCAGTAATCATGATAATAAATTTGGCAGAGGAGTATTAAACGCTGCTAATGCGTTAGCCGATGATAACAGAATTCCTCCAAATGCTATTACAGATTTACGCACCTCAGAAATTTTGCATAATGAGGTTACATTAGAGTGGACTGTACCCGAAGATGAAGATAGCCAAGGACCAAGTCTCTTTTATTTAGCTTTTTCTACGGAAGAGATTACAGACGAAAATTTCAATCAACAATTAATTTTTGGAATTGAAAATTACCTTGCTGAAGGTGATACAGTTCGTATTCGCTTTAATCAGCTACTCAAAGAATCTGAGTATTGGTTTGCTTTAAAATCGGCCGATCAGTTTACTAATATATCTGATATTTCAAATATCTTAAAAGTAACAACAGTAGATGAACCTCATTTCATGTCATCAACAGATCAAATTTATGTTTCAATTGATGTGAAGGAGAAAACAACAGCCGAAGCACCGTTGGAATTTTCAAATGTAGGAGATGGTACTGTTTACTGGGCTGCAGTAGTAACCAATGAACATAACTACCATGAGGAATTTGGCATAGAATCTCAATCAACAGCAGCAGTGGCACAAACAGAAGTAAACAAAGTGTTGAGTATGCCATTGAATTATAACAATGAGGTTTCATTAAATACTGTAGAACAGACTGCTGAATTTGCCACTTCTGAAGATGTAGGCGATGTAGGAGAAGGGGTATTACATTCAAATGAGCATTGGAAAAATGATGTTACAGAGTTTACATCAGGAATGTCTTATGAATTGTATGAAGGTCCAAGTATCATTGTAGGTTCAGGTAACCCAAATTCAGGACTCATCTATGCCACAAGATTTCATATTCCTTATGATTACGAATTCAATTTAACTCATATTGAACTAGGAATGCTTCCAACAGTAAGCGATAAACCATTCTTTATTGAGGTAAGAAAAGGAGGATATAGAAATTTCTTAGAATCTGAGTTAGTATATACACAGGAGTATTACCCTGATACTACCGGTGTAATGAAATATTACAGAATGCCATTATATGAACCTCAATTTTTTGAAGAGAATGAAACGTTCTGGACTGTCATTCATTTCCCTAAAGAAATTGAAAGGCCAATGTTATTACAATTTGGTTTCATTCCATCTGAGGTCGATAACTTTTTAATTTCTAGAGATAACGGTAGAACTTACGAATCTGCTGTAAATCTTTCAGGTAGAAGTACTATTCCATTATTGAGAGTTTTAAGTACAGGTAATAACGGGTCTTTTGTATTTATAGATCCTGTATCGGGTAAAGTTCAATCCGGAGAAACAGAAGCGGTAAATGCAACAATTGATGCTCAATCATTAACCAATGGTCAACATCTTGCATCCCTTGGAATCCGTACAAACGACGTCCATAAACCTGTTGTTAATATCGAAGTTAAAGTGGATGTTTCTGGTCAAGACCCTGAGATTGACCTTTCAAAACAATATGAATTGAACTGCTTTACTAATGTTGAGACCGAACATGAAATTGAATTAGTCAATAGTGGTTTTGGTGATTTTGTAATTCGAGAGTATGAAATTGATGGACATATCATTACGTTAGAGGATTCATTGGTCGTAGGAGCTAAGTCTACTCAGAATTTTACTTTTGACTTTTCTAGTGAGAGTAATGGTATTTTCAGAAAAGATTTAATCTTGCACTCAGATAACAGCCAAATCAGTATTCCTTTGACCATTTCTAGTGTTGTTCCTCCAAATATCAATGCCGTATTAGAAGCTACTGCATTTGATATCAATTATGGTGAGCAGAAGGATGTTACATTGACGCTTGAAAATACAGGTTCACAAGCAGATCTGGAATATGACTTAACAGCATACAGTCAATTAGCACTAAAAGGTGGAGTTCTTCCTCAACCATTAGAATATTCTATCAAAACAAAACCTTTTGATGGAGAATTATGGGATGAAATCAATCAAATTGGTCAATCTATGGACACGGAGAAGACACTGGAAACCTATGACTTCGGTATGGAATTTCCATTCTTTGATCAAATGTTAAGTAAGATCGAACTCTCCAATACGGCAAGGTTATTCTTTTACAATTTTATGGCATGTGTCCCTCTAAAATTTGAAGATGGTTTTCAGCGTGCAGTGGTTATGAAGTACCATTCTTATGGTGATAAGTTTGTTATTTCAATGCATACCAATCATGTAATCTATAGTGACTCTAAGTTTAATGTAACAAACGCTAACTTGAAGTATCAAATTGTTTTCCATAGAAATGGTTTGATTGAATACAACTATCTTAATGTAGAAGACATTAAGCCGGAAACAAGATACAGAGTATATACGCTTGGGTTCTTAGTTACTGACACTTTGATGTACAAAGATTTTGATGATGAGCCATTGACAAATGGTACGACTGTAGCATTTGAGCCTAACTCAGATATCAATATGGTATATGATATCACACCTTCAAAAGGAATTATTACTCCTGGTGGAAGTGTTGATTTAAAAGTTACTTTAGACCCTGAATTTAACAAACAGATTAATGGTAGTTATGAAAATACTATCGTCGTAAAATCAAATACTGTTGCAGGATCAACTGAAGTTCCATTTAAAGTAAATGTGCTTGGTCTATCTGAAATGCAAGCCTCTGACTCTTTAGTTTTTAATGATGTCAAAATTGGTTTAGATCGTAGAGGATTTATCGAATTAGAAAACTCAGGTTCTGCACCTGTTACAATAACTTCAATCTCTTCTACTAATAGTTCATTCTCTTTTGATGAAGAGTTATTAGATACAGAGATTAAAGGGCAATCGAATTATCCTCTTCCAATTCTATTTACACCTAACTCTACAAATGTAGAAGAAGGGAAGCTAAATATCATCTTCAACGATGGAACGATTACACAAACTTCATTATTAGGTAATGGAATCAATGATGCCGATTTCTCACACAACTTACCATCAGAAATTGTTGTAGATGCTTCAATTGGGGAATTGATAAACTATGATGTTTTCATTCAAAACGAAAGTGAAGGTGTAGATTTCGAATACGTGATTCAGGAAGGACTTTTCACTGAATTGAATAATGAATCAATCCAAGATGATTTCGATAGTACAACCTATGGTTTTATGCAAGATGATTTTGGTTATACTTGGCATACAAGTAATACTGAAAATGACTTTTACCGTTGGGAAAACCTTTCAAATGAAAAAGTATTACCATTGGTAGATGGTAAACCTGTTGAGATTGAACTTCCATTTGAATTCCCATTCTACGGAGAAAAGTATAGTAGTATATGGGTGTCAATCCATGGTATGGCTTCTGTACTTCCTATGGAAGAGGATTACTTATATCAAAGTTTCGTAAAAGATGATGGTGTTAGTGGTATTATTGCACCTTTCTGGTCTTACTTACAATATTCAGGAACCGATAGTGTTTTTTATAAATTAACTGATGAAAGTTTAGTGGTTCAATGGAATGACATTATTGGTAAAGATGCAACTTCAAGCCCAGGTATTCTAAGTTTTGGTTTTGAGATATTAAAAGATGGACGAATTTATTTCCATTATAAAAAGTTAGAAAATTGGGGCGGTTTATTGAGGTATGGTTTAGAGAGTCCAGATGAGAAATATACATTGCAAGATGAAGATGTTATTATTGTTAATCAATCTTTCTTAAAAGATCGCTCTTCTATTGCAATAGTTCCTCCAATCCACCACAAGGTAGGAATAGACTCGAAAGATTCTTATCAACTTTCTTTAAATACTTCAAGATATAACTACTCAGGTACTTATGTCGATACTCTAAGAGTGAGAACTAATAGTGAAATCAAACCTTTGATTGAAGTTCCAGTTCAAGTCAACCTTACAGGAACACCTGAATTATCCATCTTGAATAATGTAGATTTTGATGAAGTGGTTTTTGAAGAGAATTTAATTATCTCTGAGAAAATTCAACTGATGAATAGTGGAAACAATGATATAGAAGTCTCTAAAATCACCACTACAGATCTTGAAAATGTGGAGTTTTTCGACGAGGCTGGCAATAAAATGATCATGAATAGTTCTGGAGTTTTATTAGCACCTATCACGATTGCACCATGGGAAGTTGTTGATATTGCATTTACACTTCCTATTTCAGAGCAAAGTGATTTAAATGGAAAAGTAAACTTCATCAATACTACTGGAGAAAAGTCTGCCACTATCACAGCTTACCTTGTAGATTCTCCAATCTTCAACTGGGATGCTACAGACCAAGAATTATCATTAAGAAGTACAGATACAACAACATACTCTTTCAACATTGATAATGAGGGTACTTCAAAATTGAAATATTCAATTGTCCCAGCAGTATTACCAGAGATTGACCCTACTTTGATTCCTGGTGTGATTGATGAGATAGGAGAGATCAAGACTACAAATGGTTTGGCCGTAGACTCATTAGCTTTGGATTGGAGTGAGGAAGCAGATGGTGTGTTTACTCCTTTTGTAGTGGGTGCTCAATTAGCATTTGCAAACCGTTTTGTGGCTCCTGAAGATGGTTTTGATATCACTCATGTAAAGGTTTATTCTTATATTCAGAATATCAATGAATATGTTCGAATCATGATTAGTCAAGGTGGTGAATTACCTCAGGAAGGCGAAGTACTATTGGATCAGAAATTTCAAATCAGTGAAAAAATTGATGAAGATTGGATGTATTTCGAATTGGCACAACCTTTCCATATTCCAGAAGGAGAAACGTTCTTTATAGGAGTAGGGCTACCAGTTACGAATAAGTATATGGGCTTTAATTCTTCCGAAGATAGAGCTTTATTAGACAATACCTTTAGTGGTGTGTTCGGAGGAGAAGAGAATAATGGAAAATACAGTTGGTGGCAAGCAGCAGGATACGAGAAGTTTGTATGGAAAATTAGACCATTAACAGCAAGTGCTGAAAATAATTGGTTAACCCTTGATCACAAAGAAGGTGTTTTATCAGAAGGTGGACAAGTAGAAGTGACCGCAACAGTTAATGCTTCAGGTGCAAACCCTGGCTTAAACACTGCATCAATCATTGTTTCATCAAATGATATCAATAACAAGGGTAAGGTTGTAAAAATGAACGTATCAGTAAACGGGCGTCCAACATTTGAATATACTCCAAATAACTACCAAGATACTTTAAGTGTGATGGAAGATGGAGAATATACATTTACTTATCTTTTTGAAGATCCTGAAGAAGATCAGATGACCATTCAGATCGATTCAAATGATATACAAAATATCGTGTATCAATTCCAACAAGATGGACCGAATACTGCTTCACTAAAAATCATTACAAATTATGAAAGTGAAGGATTATATCACTTACCTGTCTCAGTTATTGATGAATTTGGTAATGTTACCAGAGATACAACATTGATTCAAGTAACACACAAGAATAGACCTCCAGTGTTGAACCCTGATTATGCTATCATTAGAATCAATTTAGCGGATACTATTCAAACCGTTACGATTGACCCTTATGAACTGTTCATCGACCCTGACGACAACGAAATGCAGTTTTTCGTTAGAAATGACAGTGAAGATGTGATTGATTTAGCATTAGGACAATCTTATATCCACATCACTCCATTAAAAGAAGGAGTGGGACAGGTGTTATTTGTAGCCCATGATGGTTATGATGATGGTCTTGTGGGATATTTCGTTTATGTTGAAGTCATTGATGATCCTTCAGCAGTTATGAATTCTACAGATACCAATGGACAACCTATTCATATAGATCTTGGGTCTTTTGATCAATCCACTGTTTACCCTAACCCTGTTACTGATGGCAAAGCAATATTGGCCTACAAAGTTGAGAACGATACAGATGTACAACTTGAAGTCGTGAACATCAACGGTAAGAGCGTTTACCAAAAATCTTACACTCAGCAAAAAGCAGGTATGCATTCTGAATTAATTCCTCTTGCTAACTTACCAAAAGGAGTTTATGTATTGAAGATTAATGTTGACAACGAATATGTCAAGTCCCATAAACTTCTCATTAAATAATATTGAATTGGATAATACAGCAAATGCACTAAGTTTTCTTAGTGCATTTCTTTTTTCATTTGAATTGGAATAGCAAATACACAATAAATTAAATATCTGTAGTGCTTTCCTTGGCCTTGAAGGGTAAAGCGTGAAGAGTTTCATAGAATGAGCCGTTTGAATCATTTAGACGAAAGGAATGGAATTTAGCTTTTGATTTCTAAGCCTTGAGGCTGTTTAAAAGTTGACGGATATTTCGTTTACAATGCAAAAAAAAGACAGTACCAAACCAAGCGTTTAGTACTGTCTTTAATATATCGTTAATCTAGTAAGATTAGATTATTGTCTCTTCGTAATTTCGTCTCTTAATTGAGCAGCTTTCATATAATCTTCTTCGTCAATTGCCTTTTGGAGCATTTTATTAAGTTGATCTAATGAAACAGAAGAAAGGTCTCCACCACTTGACTCAGAAACAACACTACTTTCATCTTCCTCTTCAACACCTTCAAAGTCTTCAATCTCTAGATCATCATCTTCCTCAAGTTCATCCTCAATATGATCTACTTCATCTTGTTCCAATTCTTCAACTTGAATGCCAGCTTCACCCATAATATTCTCATAAGCATAAATAGGGGCGTTGAAACGGATTCCAATAGCTACAGCGTCAGAAGGACGAGAATCTAAAACAATTTCCTCTCCATCGGCAGTGATAATATGAATGTCAGCATAAAAAACTCCTTCTTTCAAATTAGAAATCTGAATATGATTAATTGATGCTCCTAATTTTAATGCGAAGTTTTTAAACAAGTCGTGGGTCATTGGTCTGTTAGATGAAATTTTTTCGATCTCCAATGCAATAGCTTGTGCTTCAAACATACCAATAATAATTGGTAGTCTTCTATTTCCATGTTTCTCTCCAAGTACCAGAGCAAATGAACCATGCGAAGTATGGCTAGCTGATAGCCCTAATATTTCTAATCTTACTTTATTCAAGACGTTTTTTATTAATTTCTACACAAATCTAAACATTCTAAGCAAAAATCTAAATTGAATTTTGCTGACTTAGCTGTTTTATCGCAATATCTAGCTCATCCATAGTGTCTACTTCACTCAAAGTTTGTTCAGAAAGTGGAGTAATTAATTTAATATTGGCATCTTCAATCACTTCTCTCAAACTCTTTTTACCAAAAGCTAAAGCTTGTAATAAATGTAAATAAGCTCTTGGTTCCCAAATTCCTAATAGGGGTTGAGGGTCACCTGTATTTGTCGATTTATACAATGTAGCCACTTTTGTAGGATCCCTTTGTTCTATTAAATGCATAATAGTTTTATCATCAACAAAAGGTAAATCTACAGCAACGGTTATCCAAGCTGCATTGGGGTTATGCCTAAAAGCAGTAAGAAGTGCACCGAATGGGCCTAAATTTAAAAAAGTATCGGGTAGTAAATTCAACTGATCAGAAAAAGTATTGACCTGATCAGGTCTACAAGACATATAAGAAGCATTGGTGTACCTCGAAAGGATTTCTTTCATATGAAAACGTTGTTCCTTTCCATGGTAATTGATCTTTGCTTTATCTTTGCCTCCCATTCTTTTTCCTCTACCACCAGCAAGAAGTAATCCATTGATCTGACCTACGTCTGCCTTTATCTTGCTTTCAATAACTTGACAAATATGATGTATTTTTTCAATAGGGAAAGCCGGTTTCTGAAGAATATTATGGATGCGTTCTTGCAAAATCTCTGGAATATCAGCCTCAGTAGTTCCATCTGCATAAATAATACAAAGAACATTACTTAGTCGGCTAATTTTTCGACTAATTTTCGAGGTGTTTTCCTTATCGATGATAAGAATCTGCTTTGATGCTTTAAAATGATTACCATTAATGAACGCTACATCGATATCATTTAACACGACATGTCTTTCATTGACACTTAAAGCTTTCTTTACATCAATTCTAGAAAATGTAATTTTATCAATTATCTCAACTCTCGATTTATGAGATAATGAAGTCTGAGAATCTACACCCAGTTCTTTTTCAAGTTCCGAGAATTGATGATCACAATCAATGTAACCAATGTTCCAATTTTTAGACAAACTCTCTGTCAACCTAAAAATCAGCTCCTTTATTTTACTGGAAGAAGTACCTAAAAAAGCAACTTCAGTTCTACAGAACCTTCCAACTTTTGGACGTACTAAATCGTTATCCTGCATAAGATCTTTGGTTTATTCTCTGTAAAGTTACAAACATTGACTATAGGTGCAAAATCATTTTCACGTTGAAAAATCTTTGCGATAATGTATTCGGAACAGCATATTGAGTACCATCATATGTCGATACCCAAGTATGAGAAATCACATTGTTATTCCCCAATACATTTAATATTTCAACCCCAATAGAAAGATTTTTCAAGAACTCTTCACTAGGGTTTTCAGCTTGCTTATTTAAAGCTATGATTTTTTGAAAACCAACATCCAACCTCATATAATCATTTCCTCCACTAAAAGAATTTCTTAATTCTGGATTGTTAGGAGGGCCAAAAGGAAGACCTGATCCATACATAAATCTCAAATTCATTCTCATAGTTGGGTTATTAGGTAAATGATCTTGGAAGAACATCGTAAATGTTACTCTTTGATCGGTAGGTCTTCTAATATATCCGCGTGGATCTCCGTCCACTTTTTCTTTTGTACTCATCACACTGAGCGATACCCAAGACTGAGTCCCAGGAATAAACTCACCACTTAAACGTGTATCAATTCCGACAGCATAAGCTTCTGCTTCGTTTTCTCCAGAATATCGAATTCTAATATTATCGACATCATAAGGAACCACATTCCACATCTGCTTATAATAAACTTCTGATATCAATTTAAAAGGACGTCCCCATTGTTCAAAATTATAATCAATACCACCAATGAAATGCATTGAACCTTGGGCTTTCAAATTCAAATTGAGTGTACCATCAGGTCTTCTCATTTCTCTGTAGAATGGAGGCTGATAATAAATACCTGATGCAAATGAGAATACTATATCCTTTTCCCACTCCGGCCTAAATGTATATTGTAAACGTGGGCTAACATTCAATTCTTCATTGATGGACCAAAATGTACCTCTTAAGCCTAACGTGAAACGGTGAAGTTCATTATTAGAAAGATAAGAACTCTGTAAATAGGCTGAATAACGCTGAGATGTGATGTGGTTCACGGCTTGTAATTGATCTTCCACTGATATTACATAATCTGCAGAATCTTTTACCTTATACTCATTCAAATTGTCTTCAATGTCTTCAAACTTTGCTTGAAAACCTAATTCAGTCTTCCAGTTTTGATTATGCTCATATACATTTCGGTTTTCAATGATAAACACATTACCTTTTAAAGTGTTCCTCGAATACTGAAATTCACCACCTAATCCTTTTTCAGTGACATTTCCTGTAATTCCATTTTCTAAATCTTGTAAATCACTAATTCTATAACCACTTTCCAGATTACTTCTCTCTCTTTCTTGTGTGATCATAGCCGACGCAATCAAGTTACTTGTCAGGCTTGGATTGAAAGTATGAATCAATTTCACTCCGCCTTGGAAAGTATCATAATCCAACTGTTCCTTACCTTCAAAACCAATGGTAAGGTTATTAATTCCTTCTCCAGTTTGGAAGTTGGTACTACGAGTAGAAGGGAAGACGCTATATCTATTGGCTCCATAGGAGAGAATCGCATCAATAAATGTTCTTCCATATTTTTCTTTCCCCGAAATATCAAAACTTAAATAAGACTGTACATCACCAAATCTTGGTTTATATTCTCCTTGAGTTTGTAAAGTACTTAATAGGTATTCAGTCGATTTATAACGTGCACCAATAATGGCAGAATGTTTTTTATTTTTCGAAGCTCCCTCCAGAGTAAGTGACCCACCAAGCAAAGACGCTTCTAGGGTACCTCCAAAATCAACAGGCCTTTTGTATTTAATGTTCAATGATGAAGAAAGTTTATCACCATACTTTGCTTCCCAGCCTCCTGACGAAAACTCAATAGCTTCCACCATATTAGTATTGACAAAGCTCAGGCCTTCTTGTTGTCCTGCTCTAGCAATAAAAGGCCTATAAATTTCTATATTATTGACGTAAACTAAATTCTCATCAAAGCTACCTCCACGTACAGAATAATCAGAAGATAGCTCATTGTTAGAAGCAATACCAAGAGCACCCGATGCTACCAATTGTTGGGTAAACTCACCATAACCAACTGGTATTTCTCTTAAGTCTTCACCTTTTACAAAAACAGTACTTGCTTTATCTCTTAATTCTTTTTGCGTTTTATCACTAGAAACCTCAACTTCTTTCAAATGATAGATTTGTTTAAATAATCTTGCATCAAGTGTTCTGATTTCATTTTCAGATAATCTAATCTCAAATGCTCTAGGAGAAAAATTAGGGTGTGAAAAGAAAATTGTGATGGTAGAATCAGCAGGTAAAGTAAGAATATACCCTCCTTTATCATTGGTCAGGTAAAAATTTTGTTTGTTTTTGCCTTCTTGAACAATTGCAGATCGAATAGGCATTCCTACTGAATCTATCAAAACTCCTCGCAAAGTAGCTGTCTGAGCTTTTAAATCTTGGGCAGCTCCAGCAAGTAAAACGAGTAATAGGACACAAAAAGATAGACTAAGTTTTTTTAGCATAATTGCAAAAAACGGTATTAAAAAATTACAATACTTAAAATAAAGTACATCTAAAAATTAATCTAATTTAGTGAAATTAAAATCTAGTTTACATTTTACACGTAATTTATCTAAAAAGTTAAGTTATTTTTGCTTTTTATATTTATATTAAATTCACGTTACGAACTTAATTAATTAAAAAAGAGATAATGAATAGCAATATTGTCGATAATGTACGAAATTATTTTGGTTCAGAATTTCCCGAAGAAGTGGCATTGGATCAAGCTTATCTTCATATGGGTATATTCATGGGTTGGGTAATCAAAATGGACTTATATAGCGATGATTATGAGGATGAATATGGCGCTCAGATTATACACTTCATGAACAACGAGATTTCACCAATTATTCTAGCAGCTACACTCGATGGCATTATCGATTATTCACTTTTCAGAGAAACATTGAAACCCTTTGTAAGATCTTATTATGGGGGAGGACAATATTTGATGGATTACCAAAAAACATTGTCTGAGGGATTAAACTCAATGTTTCATGTAAAAGACAGTTCGGAGAATTTTGACACTATGAAAATGGTCATCTCCAACCGATACCAAGACTGGCTCACTTCTTAATCACTCCTTTTTTTGACTTTTTTTTTAGAATACTTTTTATTTCACCTTTTAAATTGTGTCTACTTCCAATATTTAAGTAATTTTAGACTTACTTTTAAAATACAGATCACAATTTCCTCCATTCGATAATGAAAGGATCTTTCAAGCGAATATTTTTTGGTATTCTTCTTTTATTCATAATTCTTTTAGGCTCAATTTATGGCATATTAAGAGTGCCATATGTTCAAAACCTTGTCATTCAAAAAATCACTTCTTACGTTTCTGAAAAAACAAATAGTGATTTTCAAGTTGGATATATAGCTCTAAATTTTCCGAAATCTTTAGTTTTGGAAGATGTGGCCCTTATTACTCCAAAAAATGAGACTTTATTTTCAGTTCAAGAACTGTCAGTTGATATTGACTTTGAAACTGTTTCACTAGAGAAAATCATTCTTGATGAAATTGCCATTATAGGTTTGCAATCTACGGTGGTGATGAACAGTAATGAGAAATTTAACTTTGATTATCTAATAGAAGCATTTTCTTCAGGTGAAGAGGAAGTGGTAGTAGAAGATACAACTACTTCACCATTGCCTGAAATCGTCATTCATTCGATTTTGATTGAAAATACTTCTTTCAATTATATTGACAGTGTACTCAATCTTACCGCTGAAGTGGGGATAGGCCGAGCGGAAACTTCAATTCCTGAGATTGATTTAAATAATGGTGTTTATACCATCAATTATTTTGATCTAGAGAATTCAAAAGTCAACTATACTCAATTTGGGCCGATGCCTGTTAGTGATGTTCCTACAGCTGAAGAAAGTGAGGAAAATACCGAAAGTTCTCCATTTATACTACAGCTGAAAAAAGGGAAAATTGCTAATTTCTCTCTTGAATACAATGAAAATGTAATCAACGAAAAGGCACTTGTCAAAATTGGTCTTTATGAGATCAATGATCATTTGGTAGATTTGGAAAAGACTATTATTTCTATCGGTGAGAATAAATTAACAAATTCATATATAGAATATGCTTTGGTTTCCGATACAACAAAAGTTGAAGAGCCTTACATAAAACCAAAGCTTACCGAACTCAATTCATTGGACTTAGGATGGAATATAGATATTAAAGAAACTCAAATTGAGAAACTTTCTTTAAAATATGATGACAACCTTTATGCTCCTGTTACATCAGGTCTTGACCCTAATCATATTTATTTTCAGCAAATTGATAATGTAACAAATGATATAGCGATCAATGATGAAAAAATAGATCTGGAGGTTTTCTCTTTTTACTTAAAAGAAAAAAGTGGGTTTAAAGTCAATAATTTAAGAACTAATGTTTCTGTAAAACCTCAATCATTATCAGTCAGCAACTTATTATTAGAATTGAATAATAGCTTTCTTCAAAATGATCTCTATTTAAAATACCCTAACTTATTTTTGATAGGGGATTACCCTGAAGAGTTATACTTCAAAAATGCTCTGAAGAAAGCTCATATCGCATTTAGTGATGCCTCTATTTTTGATCCTTCTTTAAAATCGGATACACTAATTCAACCTTTCTTAGCACATGATTTAGACCTAAAAACAGTAGTAGAGGGTAACTTATCACAAATGTCAATCGATAACACTGAACTCTCCACTTCACTAGGTATTAGTACATTTTTCAAAATGGACTTAGCCAATGTCATGTCTGATGACTCGTTGCGTTACGATATGTCTATTGATTCACTTCAATTCTACACACCTCCGCTTTTAAGTATATTTCTGGATTCCACGATGCAGCAAGAATATAGAATTCCTCGAAGAATTCAAGGAAACATTAAGGCTCAGGGAGGATTAACAGACGTATCAACACAATCTGAAATTGATATTTTTGACAATGGTTATTTCACACTTGATTTTAACCTTAAGAATGAAGATGAATACCATTTAAATACCAAAACCCACGACTTAGATGTTGGAAGAATATTAAAAGATTCAACCATAGGAAAGATCAGTACTGACTTAACTTTAGATGGAAAAGGTTTTGATGTTGAGAATGATTTGCTTGCTGAACTTTCATTTAATCTTCAAAAAGCAGAATACAACGATTACGACTATCAAGGGCTATCCATGCATATGAACATTGATAGACAATCTGCAAAGTGGGAAGCGACTGCTGATAAAGAAGCAATGAATTTTGACCTAGTGGGTAGTGTTGACATGAACAAAGAAATCCCAACAGCTTCTATTAATGGTAAGGTAAATGTGATTGACCTCTATGAATTGAATCTATACGAAGATACATTGGCCTTCGGAATGGATATCGAATCCAATACAATTGGTTTTGATGTAGAAAATCTAAACTCTACACTCAACATAAACAAAATCTATTTTATTCAAGATAAAGAAAGACATGATATCAATTACATACGATCACATGTAGAATTAGACAGCACACACTTCTTTGTTAATTTAGAATCAGAGGCTGTCGAAGCTCGTGTCGAATCTGACGTTACACTTGACAGTATCTCAGTAATGATAGAACGTTATTTCTCTCAATTCTTGTCATCAAGAGAAATGATTGGGCAACTGCCTCCATCAAATGGCAATTTGAATGGATACTTAAAAATCAAAGACAATGAATTACTGACAAATGGTACTATCAGAGGTCTTGACAGTTTAGAATTAGAAAAATGCGAATTTCATTTCAATGGAGCTGCTAATACCTTTGACTTTGATTTAAACATATCAAAATTAGCCTATTTAGATTATGAATTGGATACTATTTATACTAACGTCCATGCAAATACTAAAGAGCTAATATATGATATGGGTTTCCAACGTTTCTTGATGCTTGGGTATGAAGATTACGCAGCGTACAATTGGAATTTTGGAGGGGATGCTTCCAATAACCACCTTAGTTTTAAGACAGAAGGTTTTAATGAAGACCGTCAGAAACAATGGCTATATTTAGGAGGTGACCTTCAATTAGATTCTACGACTTACAAATTTAGTTTAAAGGATAAGATTATTGCGAATAATGAAAAATGGTCGGTAAACAGTGATAACTACATTTTATCTGATGGTAATCTCCCTTACGTCAACAACATAAACATTCGAAAAGGAAAGCAAGTCATTAAGCTAGAGACTAGTCAGTATGATGAAAAAGACACAGTATATACTTTTCAGATTGAGCAATTTTCCTTAGACTCGGCAACATATAATTCAAAAACAGATACTTCATTAATTAATGGAGAAATAAATGCCCTTGTAAATATTGGAGATTTACATAATGGCGGAAACCTTACTTCAGATTTATCAATTGTAGATTTCGGTTTTTTCAATAACATTATCGCTACAATTAAAAATACAGCTTCCAATACTAGAAATAAAGATATTTACCTAAATGAAACTAGTATCAAAGGTGCTATTGGTGATATGTCTTCTAAAGCAACATATAATTTAGTGGACAGTATTTCACCACTTGATTTATCCATTGATATTAAGGAATTAAGACTTGATGCTTTTGAGAAATTCACAGAAGGATATGCCTCTAATTTTAGTGGTGGTTTTCACGGTGGTATTAAAGTAAAAGGATTAGGAAAAGCACCTTTAAATGTTGGTGGAGAGATCTTAATGAATAAACCATCATTTAAAATCGACTTTTTAAATATCAGCCTTACCGGAATTGATGGAAGTATGCTATTTGATAATTCAGGTATACATTTCAAACAATTTGGTTTTAAAGATGATGAAGGGCATTTAGCATTACTGAAAGGTGACATTGAAACTGAAAATTATGAAGACTATAATTTCAACTTAAGGTTCTCTGCCGATGATATTACCTTAATTAATTCTACATCAAAAGATAATCCTGAATACTTTGGAAAGTTGATCATTGGAAACCTTACTAAAATCAAAGGACCGTTGGATCATCTTTTAATCGATTCCGATGTGAGAATTAGTAGAGGTACTGACCTGACCTATGTATATATGGATGGAGGAGTTGGCGACATCGATACAGGAGATGATATTGTCAATTTTGTCGAAAAAGGGGACACAACAGTTGTCCGAAAGAAAGGCGACAACTACGAAATTTCAGCAACCATACGTATTGATGAACAATCGATTTTCAGAGTAGTGATTGACCCAAGAGCTGGTGACGCTTTAACCCTTGTAGGAGGTGGTACATTAAACGTAAGAATGGATGCTGGTGACGATATGGTCATGTCGGGGCAATACATCATAACAGAAGGAGATTACTCAATGACTTTTTATCAGTTGATGAATAAGAAATTAAAATTGGCCAAAGGTAGTAGTGTCCTCTGGACTGGAGATCCTTATAATCCTCAAGCCAATATGACCGCCATCTATGAAGCTTCTACATCACCTTATCCTTTAGTCGCCAATCAAATTGAACAGGCAGAAGCCAATCAATATAAAGCAAAAAGAAAGTTTGTGGTTTATATGAATATGAATGGAGATGTGATCAAACCAGAACTTTCATTTAAACTAGACTATCCAGAAGGTAGCCAAGGTGGAGATAAAATTGCATCGGCTGTAGAAAATCTAAATCAAGATGAATCTCAAGTAAACAAACAGGTCTTTGCTTTACTTATTTTAGGTACATTCTTAAATGATGCCGGTGGAGAAGGCGCAAGTACTTCTGATATGGTTACTGGTTCTGTAAGTTCTATCATCAGTCAACAATTAAACAATGTCACGGATAATCTTACCAATGGTTTTGTGGATGTTGATTTCGACTTAGATTCCTATTCACAATCCGACAAAGGACACCAAAGTAATAGAACAGACGTTGGTGTGACACTCAAAAAGACTTTATTCAATGATCGATTGAGTGTGTCAGTGGGTGGTAAAATGGCTGTCAATGGCAACCAAGCCAGCAATAACTCCAACAGCTTCAACACGGATTTCTTGTTAGAGTATAAACTGCTCAATGATGGAACGCTGAAAAACCGATTATTCAGGTCTATTGATGCTCAATATTTCACTCCAGACGTGTTTAAAACAGGTGTTTCTGTTGTTTTCACTAAAGAGTATAATAACAGCAAAGAGCTATTTATTAAAAACCTTGATAAGAAAAAAGACATTAGAAAAAGAATGGGTATGATCAAGAGATCAAACTCAGGCGGTGGCATGATGAAAGCAGCTGATTCTGATAGTACTTCGAAAGGAAGTGGTATGAGACCAGCAGTGAATGATTCTGTTACAATTGATACAGATTCTTCTGCGACACATATCCAAATGGATAGTACTATAAATGAAGGCTCGAATCCTACACCATCTAATCCTATGGGGCAACAAAAACCTCCGATAGATGAATCAAACATTCTTCATTTATTTCTCCCAAATCAAAAAAACGAAACGACGATAATATCATTGGCTCAAAATGATGAATAAATTATTTTTTAATATTTCACTTATCTTACTTCTCGCACTAAATAGCTGTAGAATTACAAAGTACATTGAAGAAGATAAAGCTTTTTATACTGGTGCAACTATAGAATACCATACCGATACGGTTGGAATTGATGGAGACTTGAAATATGCTCTTCTTGAAGTTGCGGAAACCACTGCTCCTAATTCTAAATCAGGGGCGTGGTATTATTACAGAGGTGAGAAAGCGAAGCATCCTAAAGGAATGAAAAAATGGATGGCTAAGACTTTTGGTAGTAAACCCGTGTATTACGATGAAAACGTAATGCAGAAAACAGCTGATCTCATTCAAAATAATTTAAATAATAATGGTTATTTTGATGCAAAAGTATACCACAAAAAGAAAAGTGATAAAGCTACAAAATCGGCTAGTGTCAAATACGAAGTATATGTAAAGAAGACGCCTTACCGATTAGACAGTATTTCATGGGAATTGGAAAGTGATATACCGCTTAATCAAAAAGTACTGGCAATAAAAGATCAATCTGAATTAGTAGGAGGAGAAAGGTACAGCTTAGATAATTTTAGAGAGGAAAGAATAAGAATCAATAATGCTTTAAAAGATTCTGGCTTTTATTTCTTTAGTTCAAACTATTTAATGTTTGATCTTGATAGTGCAAACGGTGATAATACAATTGACGTCAAAGCATATTTCAAAGAAATGCCTCAAAAAACAAAGAGGTTATATACTATAGATTCTGTTCTGCTTCAGCCTGATTTTGACCTTGATGGCTTGAATGCATCAAAAAGAAAGCAAAAAATAATTGAGATTGACTCAGGAATCATTTACAAAGGTGATCCCGTCAATTTGAAACCTAAAATTTTAGAACAAACACTTCAAACAAGAACCGGTGACATTTACTCAAGACACAAACACCAAGCTTCTTTAAGACAATTTTCTGGGTTGGGTGTATTCAAATATGTAAACATGGAGTTTACTCCTAAACCTACTGATAATCCTAATTATGGTAAATTGGACGTCAATGCAAAAATGTCTCAGGTAACACTTCATGCTATTTCAACTGAATTAGCAATGTCAACATGGTCTACAGGATACTCAGGTCCTGAACTTGATATTACTTGGAAGAATAGAAATACTTTTGGTGGTGCAGAGAGACTTTCAATAACAGGCTTTACTGGTATACAAAAACAATTTGGAGGTAAAGGGAATGGAATAGACGCCATTGCTTGGTATGGTATTGACGCAAAACTATCCATTCCAAGAGTTATAGCTCCAATCGAGGTAAGACCTGGTAGTGACTTTTATATTCCATATACCAACTTTGGGGTAGGATTCAAAAGATATCACTTTCTACCAAAATACACCCTTAATTACTTTAATACTTCCTATGGTTTTGAATGGAGATCCAATGAAAATATCAAACATACTTTAAACCCTGTTGCTATTAGTTTTCAAGCTACAGGATCTACAGATAGTACAACCATCGGGCAAGCTTTTCCTTCATTGGAAGAAACGTTTAGAGATCAGTTTATTTTAGGATCAAATTATACATTTGAATACGCTCCAATTTGGGACAAGAAAAAAAGTTGGGGTAGTTTCTATTACAAAGGAGACATTGCGATCTCAGGTAACTTATGGTACGCCGCTATGCAAGCATTTGGTGGTGAAAAAAATCCGACAACGGGTCAGTATGAGATATTCGGTAGTCCGTTCTCTCAGTATGTCCGTTTTACAAATGACCTTAGGTTCTTCTTTAGAACGTCTAAAAAAGGCTCTTTAGCCAACCGTTTAGTAATTGGTTACAGTAAACCGTGGGGAAATTCTACTGCATTACCATTCGTTCAACAGTACTTTGTAGGTGGACCAAACAGTATTAGAGCATTCAAAACTAGAACTCTCGGACCTGGTAGCTATGACCCAAGTCAGAATACAAATCCAGATGAGGAAAGTCAAGATATTGGATTTGGAGAACAAGCAGGTGATTTAAAGCTGGAAGGTAGCGTAGAGTATCGTTATGATTTACACCAATACCTTAAATTAGCCGCATTTGTTGATTATGGTAATGTCTGGTTATCGAATAAAAATGATGATTTACCCGGTGGTGAATTCAAATTAGAAAATATGTTCGATGAGATGGCCATTGGAGCAGGGGTAGGATTAAGAGTTGATGTTCAATTTTTTGTATTGCGATTTGATTTTGCAGTTCCTGTCAAAGTTCCTTACGTACCAGAAGATGGTGATCAATGGGTTATTAAAAATACAAAATTCAACGACATTGTTTTCAACCTAGCCATAGGTTATCCTTTCTAAACATCAAAAGCTTAAATTAAAGAAGTATTCATTCACTTTATCTATAATTAATAATTTGTTTTTTATTCATTTCTTTGGTTAAAACAATGAATTATAATTGTAGTAGTTGTTCTTATGCCTTATTTTTGATAAGTACTCAGACAAAAATAAGATACGATCAATTTTGACTTAGTGCACCTAAACAAGGGTAAAATATATTTTTAACTTCAGATCCTAATTATTTTAATACTTAAGATTTGTATACTTTTTAATGAATGTTTTTTTCAACCAAAGTAAAAAATTTTCAACGACTTCAAGAAATCATAAAAATCTTACTTAAGTATGGGTTTGAAGATGTTGTCTCTACCACTTCATTGAGCAGGTTTGTTCCTATTGATGATTGGAAGAGAGATAATAGACCTGTGCTAAAGTTTAGTCGATCTGAACGTATACGAATGGTGATTGAAGACTTAGGACCCACCTTTGTTAAGTTTGCTCAGACACTAAGTAATCGCCCTGATATTCTCCCTCAAGATCTAATTGAAGAATTACAAAAGTTGCAGGACAATGTTGCTCCTTTTTCGGAAGAAGAAGCAATGGCAATTGTTGAGAAAGAAACAGGCATGAACCTCAATGACTTTGTATCATTTTTTGATAACAAACCATTAGGAGCAGCAAGTATTGGTCAAGTACATAGAGCACGTCTTAAAACAGGACAAGACGTCGTTCTTAAAATTCAAAGACCTGGAGCACGAGAACAAATTCATACTGACCTGAGGTTATTACGTGAGTTTGTAAAACATACCAAGCATTTCTTTGCACGATACGGCATTCTCAATCCAGATGAAATCATCGAAACATTTGAGGAGTCGATTATCAATGAATTAGATTATACTATTGAAGCGAAAAACATTGTTCAATTTAGAAACGCTCATAAGAACAATGAAAAGCTTCATATTCCATATGCTTATTTAGAGTATACCACCAAAAAACTCCTCGTAATGGAGTATGTGAGTGGTTGTAAAATTACAGATAAACGCACCATTGAATCATGGGGGTTGGATGTAAAACAAGTTGCCCTTGATGGACTACATTTATATTTAGATCAAATTTTTAATCAAGGTTACTTTCATGCTGATCCACACCCAGGAAATGTGTTAGTAAGACCTGACGGTAAAATAATACTTATTGATTTTGGAATGATTGGTCGACTTACTAAATATCAAAGGTATAGTTTTGCCAACTTTTTAACTTCAATGGGGCATGGAGATGCTAGAGGCATGGCAATGCATTTAAGGAGGATCTCTAAAGAATCTGATGCTGAAGATTTAAGAATGCTAGAGCAAGACCTTAGTGAGCTGGTAGACCGCTATATTATTCACTCTTCAGACTCTACATTAGCCGATATTACTGGAACTCTTCAAGAGATCATTTATAAGCATCATCTTGCCGTACCAGGATCCATTTTTATGATCCTAAGAGCATTAGCAATACTAGAAGGTATTTGCAATGTTTTGTGGCCTGAATTAGAGAGTCTCCCAGAAATCGAACCTTATGGTAAAAAACTAGCACAGGAACAATTCTCGATCAAAAATTTAAGTTCTGATTTTTATTATTCCTTCTATCAGATTTCTTCCTTACTCTATAACCTTCCAATGGAGGTAAAGTCTATATTGAAGAAAACCCGAACGGGAAAACTTTCAATCAATATTGAGCACAAAGGATTAGAACCTCTCATCAAACAAGTTGCAGAGTCCGCTTCCAACCTTAATATTGTTTTATTAATAATTGGATTATTGATTTCTTCATCAATAGTCATGACTTCACCGCTCACTTACTTACAAAGAAACTCAATGGGTATGCCTATGATTAGTACAATAGGTTATTCATTATCATTAATATTAATGTTTTATCTTTTAATCAAACCAAAAAGTAAAAAATAAAATGGCAAGTATCTTTACTAAAATTGTCAATGGAGAGATTCCATCACACAAAGTGTATGAGGATGACAATTATTATGCATTTCTTGATATTTCACCTGTACAAAAAGGACATACATTGTTGATTCCAAAAGTGGAAGTAGATGATATGTTTGATTTGGAAGATGAGTTACTTGCTGGTTTATATGTCGTAGCCAAAAAAATCTCAAAAGCGATCAAGAAAGAATTTCCTTGTAATCGTGTTGGGCACGCTGTTATAGGACTAGAGGTTCCTCATGCACATATGCATTTAATCCCAATTAGTTCTATGCATGATATGAATTTTGCGAATAAATTAAATTTAAGTCAAGAGGAGTTAGCAGAAATTGCTCAAAGAATTCGCATTCATTTATAAGTCAACGTTCAGTATTATCTCATGTCGTCAAAAGAAGAAGTAAAAAAACAGATAGAGCAGCTTTCTGAAAAGTTGCACGATTTAAACACTAAATATTATATAGATGGTGTTTCTGAAGTTTCTGATCAAGAATTTGATCAAATGTTACAGCAACTACAACAACTAGAAGAAGCACATCCAGAATTTCTTACCCCTGATTCACCTACACAAAGAGTAGGAGGAGCACCAACAAAGAACTTTCCTACAGTAAGACATGAAGTACCTATGCTTTCATTGTCTAACACTTACAACAAGGAAGATTTGATAGAATTCGATACTAGAATTCAAAAGGATTTAGGTATTCAACCTGGAATGGTTTGTGAGCTTAAATATGATGGTGTAGCGATTAGTCTTATCTATGAAAACGGTGTATTGACAAAAGCAGTCACAAGAGGAAATGGAGAGGAAGGTGATGAGATCACTAATAACGCCAAAACCATCAAAACACTTCCATTAAAACTCAGAGGTGATTTCCCTGCAAAATTGGAAGTCCGTGGAGAAGTTTTTATGAGCAAAGATTCTTTTGAAAAGAATAATGAAAAAATTATTGCAGAGAATGAAATCCGTAAGAGTGAGGGAAAGAAAGAGCAGCCGCTTCTGGCCAATCCAAGAAACGCCTGTGCAGGTGCTCTAAAACAACAAGACCCTAAAAAGGTAGCAGAAAGAAATCTTGATGTATACATCTACGGCATTGTTGGGGATTACGAAGATATTAAAAACCATTTTGACGCTTTAAAGACGTTACAATCGTGGGGTTTTAACATTCCTAATTCATTCGAAAAAGCAAAAGATATTGATGAGGTTTGGAACTTCATTACAAAATGGGATAAAGAACGTTTTAATCTACCATTAGAAACTGATGGAGTGGTGGTTAAAATTGATCAAGAGGACCTTAGAAGAAAATTAGGTAATACTGCTAAAAGTCCACGTTGGGCTATTGCCTACAAATACAAAGCAGAAGCAGCAAAAACAAAATTAAAAAGTATCACTTATCAAGTTGGTAGAACGGGAGCAATTACGCCAGTAGCCAATCTGGAACCTGTACAACTTGCGGGAACTACTGTAAGACGCGCATCTCTTCATAATGCCAATGAAATTGAAAGGTTGGAGCTTTTTGAAGGGGATTATGTATTAGTGGAGAAGGGTGGCGAAATCATTCCAAAAATTACTGGAATTGATAAAACCATGAGAGAAACGGATGCCACAGCTGTTGAATTCATTGATAAATGTCCTGATTGTGGAACTGAACTGATCAGAATTGAAGGAGAAGCTCAGCATTACTGTCCTAATGACAAATCATGTCCACCTCAAGTTAAAGGAAGAATACAGCATTTTGTGAGCCGTAAAGCCATGAATATCGACTCTTTAGGTGGAGAAACGATTGAACAGCTTATCGATAAAGGGTTGATCAGTACATACGCAGACTTATATACACTAACCGCTACAAAGTTGGAAGCAATGGAGCGTTTTAAACAAAAGTCCATTGATAATCTGTTATCGGGAGTTGAAGCTTCTAAAAACATCCCTTATGAAAAGGTTTTATTTGCTTTAGGAATCCGTCATGTCGGGAGTACAATTGCTGAAAAATTGACTGAAGTTTTTAAAAATATTGATGCTTTATTTTCTGCTACAGAAGAACAAATTGCTGATGTTTATGAAGTAGGAGGGAGAATCGCTGAAAGTATCGTAGAATTTAGAAATGACCCTAACAACATGGCACTCATTGAGCAATTAAAGTCTCATGGACTTCAGTTTGAGTTAGTTGAGAAAGAAAATGCTGGAACATTAAATGAAAAGCTATTTGTATGTACAGGTACCTTCTCAGTGTACTCTAGGAATGAATTACATGATCTTATTAAGCAAAACGGAGGGAAAGTACGTACTTCAATTTCAGCAAAAATTGATTATCTTGTTGCCGGAGAAAAAGCAGGTTCCAAATTAAAAAAGGCAGAAAGCTTAGGAATTACTGTTTTGACGGAAGAAGAATTTGGTCAATTACTGAAAGGGAATAATGATTAACTTACTGAAGAACAGGCTTTTAAATTACAAATTAGAGAAGGAGTCTCCATCAAATGATATCATTCACAATAATGATGTACCTTTAAGAAAGGCAACTTCGATTGGCTTTTTATTTTACATAAAAGATAAATTGATGCTTGAATCGTTATTGAATGAAATAAAAATTTTGAAGAATATTCTACCCAAATCTGTTAAAAATTTAGAAATAATATTTGTTTCTGAATTCAGTAAAACAGATTTTGAAATTCCTTTTAATTGTAAATTTATACCTATATCAAAAATTAATTGGAGTAACGATAATGTAAAGAATGATCTTCAAATATTTGTTGAAAAATCTTTCGATTATTTATTCACATATTCGTTTTCAATTTCAAAAATATTAGATCAATTAACTCGAAAATCGCATGCTACTTGTAGAGTCACATTGAGTGAACATCAAGACGAAGGCTATTGTGAAATGAAATTATTATCAAGTCAATTTGCATTTGATGATAGGGTTAAAGCAGCAGTTGAAGTTTTAAACAGAATGTAAAAAAAAGAGAGGTTAGATTTTAAAATCTAACCTCTCTTTTTTTATGACTTATTCTAGCACTATCCGTTGTTTTTGATCTCTTGGATCTCTAAACGAATATCTTGAGCAAGCTTCTTGATGTCTTGCATGTTCTTACGTACACGAGTACCAGCTGCAGCTACTTTGCTGTTGTAGAACTTCTGTGCATCTTCTTCAGTTTGCTGAATAAGCTCTTTTAATTCTGTGAATTTGTCCATTTTTTTATTATTAATTTCTATCGATGAATTAATTAAGTGTATAGCAATTTATATAATAACTTTGAAAAATTATAATATTTAAGACGAAAAAAAAGGATAAAATCTCAATTTTTTATTGAAACCTTATCCTTTTTATATTGAAATTAAAATCAATAATAAATTACTTCATTATTTGTGGTTCAGCGTTAGCATACTCACCAGATTCTAATTTATGTTTTACAGCTTTAAATGCTGAAATCGTCTCTTCTACATCCTCTAATGAGTGAGATGCAGTAGGGATTAATCTCAACATGATTACTCCTTTAGGAACAACAGGATATACAACTACTGAACAGAAGATACTATAGTTCTCTCTTAAGTCCATAATCATATTTACTGCTTCGTTTTGACCACCTTGTAAGAATACTGGTGTTACAGGAGTATCAGTTAAACCAATGTCGAAACCATTTGAAGTTAAACCGTCTTGTAATGCTGTAGCAACTTCCCAAAGTTTATCTTTTAACTCAGGCATGTTACGAAGCATTTCCAAACGCTTTAAGTTACCTTTTACTAAAGGCATTGGTAATGTTTTCGCAAAGATTTGTGATCTTGTATTGTATCTTAAATACTCAATTACTTGCTCGTCTGAAGAGATGAATGCACCCACAGAAGCCATAGACTTAGCAAAAGTAGAGAAGTAGATATCTATTTTATCTTGACATCCTTGCTCTTCACCAGCACCAGCACCTGTTTTACCTAAAGTACCAAATCCGTGAGCATCGTCAACCAACATACGGAATTGATATTTATCTTTAAGGTCAGCGATTTCTTTCAACTTACCTTGGTCACCTAACATACCGAATACACCTTCAGTAATCAATAGGATAGCACCACCTGTTTCTTCAACTAATTTTGTAGCTCTTTGTAACTGCTTTTCACAGTTCTCAATGTCATTGTGAGGGAAAACGAAACGCTTACCAACATGCATTCTCAAACCATCGATGATACATGCATGACACTCTGAATCGTATACTACAACATCTTTTCTATCTAATAACGCGTCGATAACAGACATGATACCTTGGTAACCGAAGTTTAACACCATTGTATCTTCTTTACCTACGAATGAACTAAGTTCTGATTCAAACTCTTCAATCAAGTTTGAGTTACCAGACATCATACGTGCACCCATTGGATAAGCTAATCCGTACTCAGCAGCTGCATCAGCATCTACTTTTCTAATTTCTGGATGGTTTGCTAATCCTAGGTAATTGTTTAAACTCCATGTTAATACTTCCTTACCTCTGAAGGTCATACGAGGAGCAATTTCTCCTTCAAGTTTTGGGAATGCATAATATCCATGAGCCATTTTGGAATGATTTCCTAATGGTCCTCTGTCTTGAAGAAGTTTTTCAAATAAATCCACGATATAGTCTTATTTTAATGCTTGAAACATTATTCTAATTACAATCTAAATATGTCTCAGGAGTGAATATTTAGTACTCTATTTCATATAAAATAAGCACACCTCTTTTTGAGACATTGACAAAAATCGGTTTTATAGTCCTAAAACGTACTATTATAGTTCAGCATTTAAGTATTTTTAACATAATTTTGGGGTTTATTTTAATGTAAGCCCCATTCCAACGTTAATTTGATGATAATTTGAGAATGTATAGTCCCCATTAAGAAAAACTAAACCAAATTTGAGCATTACACCACCTCCAAATTTCCAACTTCTAAGCTCAGATTCTTCCACAATTCTATCCTCAGGTAGGTTCAATGTTTTAGTCTCGTCCTGTACTAATCTATAATCACCGTTAAGCTTCGTTGTATTCTTACTATAAATGAATCCTGAGTTTACATAAATGGTAAGCAATGGTAGTGTTTTTGACATAATCAATTCAAAATCACCACCTCTCGTCAGGAAAGTCAAATTTCCAGGATCATTCACTGGTGAAACGGAGCTTTGTTCCAATGGATAATTCCCTTCGGTCTGTGTATAGCCTCCAAAAATACTTAAATCAAAGGGTGATTTCTCTTTGAAAAACCATTGAATCAAATTGTGTTTTAATCCAGCACCCCACATTTGTAATATAATTCCATTGTATTCTACCTTTGGAAAAACTCTACCCATTATTTCTGTATTCTTATAAATACCTAATCCAAACTTCAAATAGGGGAGAGCAGCTATAGGAATGTCCACACCTTTGGTTGCAGGCATAATTGCCTCAGTACCATCATCATTTTTTACGCCTATTACAGACTCAGTAGTATTTGTACCGAAAAAAGTGGGTATTTTTTCATTACCCTTTATAATTCTTACATTTTCGATATCATCAACCGTATAATGAAATTTTGAAGAGGGAATAAATACAATTGCAGAACCAAAACTGAGATCGAAACCAATAGGACGGTGCGGCCTTGCTGTATGATTCCAGCCCATACCAATTGCCCATTTATAGCTTTCGACTAAAGGGTCTGTATAACGGTTGAACAACTCCAAGCTACTTTTTTGTGCATTTTCTCCTTCAGTTGAAAATAAAGAAAGAACATCTTGAGCGTAAGAGAGGGGACTTAAAAAAAGTAATCCTATATATAGGTATAAACGTTTCAAAGGTAATAGGTCTTTAAGAACTTATATCAAGTAAAAAACTACGAAAATGGTGTTGAAAAATGATCCTTTAAAATAAATGTTTAAGTCTATTTCATGTGTTATGTATCCTTTTATACCTCAAAATCATTAGTTCTGATACTTATGTAATTCAAATATACTATTATACTTTTAAACACATTCTATAATATTGTTTTTATTAATTTTTAGTTGCAATTTGCAACTATGAGTTTAAATAAATTAGAACAAATTGAATTAGAATTCGAGATCCTTATTCAAAAGGATAGAAGAAACTGGCTTAGAGTGGCAAAACTTCTAGACCAAATAGAATCTCAACAACTTTATAAATTAAGATCAAGATCTTTTACCGAATACGTAAAAGGCTTAGCCCAAAAAAACAGAATCAATATTTCAACATTATGGAGAGCGAGGTCAGGAGCAAAGCTTTATTTAGAAATATTAGAAATGAATCATCTTGATGAATTAGATGAATCTATCGTTAAAACTACACCGGAACAATTAGAAACGTTTAGTAAGGTAAGAACAATAGCTCCAACTAAAATTGTAGAAGATGTAAAAGAAAAAATGTTGAAGGGTGAAAATATGCGTCATGAGTTAAGAGAATTATGGCAAATCTATAGACCCTTAAAAGGAGGAAAGACCGAAAGAGGGCGTAAAAAAGAGGAGCCCGTTGTAATTACAGATAAAAAGAGCAAATCTCAATTTGTATTGCCTTATCAATTAAAAGATACAGTGAGGAATGAGAATGTACAGAAAAATACTGTCGACACTTATTGGCAGGATTTAAAAAAGATGGAAAAGTACCAACTTTCATCAGAAAACCTTGCTAGAGCAAATATTCTTAATGCATTAAGATCGGAACAATGGATTGCAAGAACACTTAAAGTTGATTTTTCTTCCAATCATGAACATCTTGTAGCTTTTGTGATTCAACAACCTTCAAAAGTCGTCGATATAATCACATTGGCTAAACCTGAAAAAAACTATAAGAAAAGACCCGTTATCATTGGTTCAGAGATTATTACAGATTTATCATCATTCAAATCTCAAAAACAAAAAATCATCACGAAGTCATTATTTTGTGATTATTTCTATTTGGCAATTCCTATGAATGATGAATACATTCAAAAAGCTGAACAATTCTGTAAAGATTCAAACCTTGGAATAATATGTATTGGTGATCATTTAGCAAATGACACGAAACATATCTGTAAAATTCATTCGTTAAGCACATTAAAAGAACCTGATCAGAATTATGAATACATTATGATGCAGAAAGTGATGGAAAGATTATTAGGTTGGAATTAATACTTGAAGCATTAGCATATACCATTTAAATAAAATATAGTAGATAAATATAATAAACATTATGTTAAATAGATGTTTTTGAAGTTTTAAATATTGATTTTATATAATTCATTATCAATGCTTTAATATAGATTTTTATCCTCATTTTAGTTGTTAGAATGATTCAATGTATATATATTTGTAATACATAATTCATTAAATAACTACTTCATATTATGAAACATCTTTTGATCTTATTCCTAACAACCTCTCTCCTTCTTGCTACAAAAACCTTTGCGACAGAAGACAATGAGAAAGTAAAAAACTACACAATCATATCTGTTACTTTAACCGTTCAATATGGTGATGGTTATTTTCAAATTACAAGACGATTATTCAAAGCTTTACATCTTCCTGAAAATGAAATGACTTGGCATCATGTCAGATACATTAAAGAAATGTATAATGAAAAATACAACTCCTACGATTTGAAAGTAGGAAATGAAATCACTATTTTGAAAGCCGAATTTATTAAGTGACTGAATCAATGAGGAAGAATTGTCTTCCTCTTTTTCTTTTTAGAATAGATGGAAAAATTAAATATTGAATATAAAAAAGCTTTAAAGGCACATTGTAAATCTCTAATAGTTGATAAAGTAAAATCATTAGAGGAAGCCATGGAAAGTGCCCAGCAATCTGCTAATGCTGAAACAAGAAGTACAGCTGGTGACAAACATGACACGGCTCGTGCGATGATGCATTTAGAAAAAGAAAAAATGGGTACGCAGCTATCTCAAAACCTTCAATTATTAAAAGTGATTGAGGAAATTAATGATACAAAGTCTGATACAATTAAGCCTGGTAGCCTTATTAAAACGAATAAAGGATTGTATTATTTATTGATAAGTATCGGTCAAGTGAAATTTGATAAGGATAATGTATTTGTAATTAGTGCACAATCCCCTATCGGAAAAATATTTATAGGAAAATCAATAAATGAAAAAGTTAAATTCAATGGAAGTGAAATGACAATTCTTGAATACATCTAATCGCCTTGATTTATAAAAATAAGGTTTCTTAAGTAATAGAACCTAAAGCTTTAAAATTGACAATTATTATTGTTTGATTTAAAAATCTTAGTTTATCCTACTCTTAGAAGTATTATAAAATAGATTTATTTATATCTTTGCTTGATTTATTGATTTCAGGTCAAAAATTAAAGTACTAAGGCTTTAGTACAAAGACAAAAAACGCAATTAATTTTTAGGATACATCTATAGTATGTCTGAATATAACCATAATTCATTTGAGCCTAAATGGCAGAAATATTGGCAAGACAACAATATTTATAAAGTAGATATTGACAAAAGTAAGCCAAAATATTATACACTTGATATGTTCCCATACCCTTCTGGAGCTGGTCTTCACGTAGGTCACCCAATGGGATATATTGCTTCTGATATTGTTTCAAGATACAAAAGATTAAAAGGCTTCAATGTCCTTCACCCTATGGGATTTGATTCTTTTGGTCTTCCTGCAGAGCAATATGCGATTGAAACAGGTCAACACCCTGCAATCACTACAGAGCAAAATATCAGTACATTCAAGTCGCAAATGAATAAAATCGGTTTCAGTTTTGACTGGAGTCGTGAAGTTCAGACATCTTCTCCTGAATACTATCGTTGGACACAATGGATCTTTGAACAATTATTCAATGCCTACTACGATAAAGACGAGAATAAGGCGAAAGACATTGCTGAGTTAGTAAAACACTTTGAAGCAAACGGTTCTGAAGGAATCAATGCTGAATGTGATGATGATGCAAATGTATTCACTGCTGAGGATTGGAAAGGTTACTCAGACAATGAAAAAGCCACTATCCTATTACAATATAGATTGACTTTCTTATCTGAAGCAATGGTAAACTGGTGTCCTGCTTTAGGAACTGTTTTAGCCAACGACGAAGTTAAAGATGGTGTGTCTGAAAGAGGTGGACATCCTGTTGAAAGAAAGAAAATGAAACAATGGATGATGCGTATCACAGCGTATGCGGATCGTTTATTGGGTAACTTAGATCGTTTAGATTGGTCTGACGCTTTAAAAGAAATGCAACGTAACTGGATTGGTAAATCGATCGGTTGTGAATTAGACTTTAAAGTAGCAGATAGCGATATTACTTTAACGGCTTTCACTACTCGTGTTGACACTGTTTATGGTGTTACTTATGTAGTTTTAGCTCCAGAGCACGAATTAATCCCTACTTTAACTACAGATGCACAAAAAGAGGCAGTTGAAACGTATGTTGAAGAGGCAAAAAATAGATCAGAAAGAGATCGTCAATCAGACGTGAAAACTGTATCAGGTGTATTTACTGGTTCTTATGTAATCAATCCATTGACTGGAGAGAAAGTTCAGTTATGGATCGCAGATTATGTATTATCAGGATACGGAACAGGTGTTGTAATGGCGGTTCCTTCATCAGATGATCGTGACTTCCGTTTTGCAAATCACTTCGACTTACCAATTATCCGTGTAATCGAAGGAACTGAAGATATGGAAGACCCTACTCAAGTGAAGAAGGGTAAAATGATCAATTCTGGTTTCTTGAATGGAATGGAATCAGATGATGCGATCAAAGTTGCAATTGACAAATTGGTGGAATCAGGTCAAGGTAAAGCGAAAGTAAACTTCAGAATCAGAGACGCAGTATTCTCTCGTCAACGTTATTGGGGTGAGCCAGTTCCAGTTTACTTTGATGAAAATGATTCTCCTCAATTGGTACCTGACCAACAACTTCCATTAAACTTACCAGAAGTTGAAAACTACTTACCTACCCCTGAAGGTGATCCACCACTAGGAAATGCTAAGGATTGGAAATTTGATGATAAATTCGGTTACGAATTAACAACAATGCCAGGTTGGGCAGGTTCTTCTTGGTACTTCTTACGTTATATGGATCCTCAAAACAAAGAGGCATTCGTTAGTAAAGAAGCGGTAGAATACTGGAACCAGGTAGATTTATATGTAGGTGGTACTGAGCACGCAACAGGTCACTTATTGTACTCACGTTTCTGGAACATGTTCTTATTTGACATGGGCTTCATCGGTCACGAAGAGCCGTTCCAAAGAATCGTAAACCAAGGTATGATCCAAGGTCGTTCTAACTTTGTTTACAGAGTAAAAGGTACGAATCAGTTTGTTTCTTATGGTTTAAGAAAAGACTATGATGTTCAACCTCTTTACGTAGATGTGAACATCGTCAATAACGATGAATTAGATACAGAAAAATTCAAAGAGTGGCGTAAAGATTATGCTGATGCTGAGTTTATCTTAGAAGATGGTAAATACATGTGTGGTCATGTTGTAGAAAAGATGTCAAAATCGAAATACAACGTAGTAAACCCAGATGTAGTCATCGAGAAATACGGAGCAGATACACTTCGTCTTTATGAAATGTTCTTAGGTCCTATCGAACAATCAAAACCTTGGTCAATGCAAGGTATTGATGGTGTTTGGAAGTTCTTAAGAAAGATGTGGAGATTATTCTACAACGATCAAGGACAATTGGTCGTAACTGATGGTAAAGCTACTCCTGAGGAATTAAAGATCCTTCATAAAACAATCAAGAAAGCAGGTGAAGACATGGAGTCTTTAAGTTTGAACACTACAGTTCCTGCATTCATGGTATGTGTGAATGAGTTAGCTGCTGCAAAATGCCATAAGAAAGATGTATTAGAACAACTTTTAGTAATCTTATCTCCTTTCGCTCCTCATATTGCTGAAGAGTTATGGCACGAGGCTTTAGGACATGAAGATTCTGTAATTTTAGCTTCATTCCCTGAGTTTGACGCTTCATTATTAGTGGAAGCATCACATACTTACCCAGTTTCTATTAATGGTAAAATGAGAGTAAAAATTGATCTTCCAATTGATATTTCTCAAGAAGAAGCCAAAGAAGCTGTTTTTGCCAACGAAGTAGTTCAAAAATGGGTAGAGGATAAACCAATCAAGAAGTTTATCTTCGTTCCAAAGAGAATTGTAAATGTTGTTGTATAACACTTTATAAATACAAAACGGAAATAGGCAATTCAGCTTATTTCCGTTTTTTTATACGATATGCTAAAAAGGTTCATGGGGCTTGGGGCCCTTCTAGGTTTGGGAATTGGTGATCTTGTTTATAAATATATTCAGGATATTCCCAGAAGTAATATCAATCATAAAACAACTATTTTCATTAGTTGTGTCATCTTTATTTTCATTGGTACTCAGCTCTATCAATTTAGTAAAGATAAAGATGAAAAGTGGCTACAATCGAGTATGATTATACTCTATATGATGGGAGGATTAATACTCGTTATGAGTTTAGTCCTAACAAGTTTTTTAAAATAAATGAATAAGTGTTCTTACAAAGCATAGCTGAAACCTAATTTTTGGAAACAAAAGTTTTTGTTTTTAGTTAAAATAAAAAGTTAAATTTTAAGAGATGTTCTGATTCAATTGTCTTTAAATTATCAAACTTTGCTCTTAAATAGTGGAATTTTACTAAATCAAAGGATTCAAACATGCTCAAATAGTTTATATATCAATAATATTTTACCTTTGTGTTATAAACATGTTGAGAACAATTCACATCCATATATAAAATGTCAGAACAATTCAAATTAGATACCATTGAAGATGCAATTGAAGCAATCAAAAATGGTGAAATAGTTATTGTAGTTGATGATGAAGATAGAGAGAACGAAGGTGACTTTATCTGTGCTGCTGAAAAAGTAACTCCGGAAATCATTAATTTCATGTCTAAAGAAGGTAGAGGTCTTATCTGCTGTGCTTTGATTGAAGATCGTTGCGAAGATCTTGGACTTGAGTTAATGGTGGGTAAAAATACAGCTGCGTTTGAAACACCTTTCACTGTATCTGTTGATTTAATTGGTCATGGATGTACTACAGGTATTTCAGCAAGTGATCGTGCTAAAACAGTACAAGCTCTAGCTGATCCTAATATTGATCCAGCAGTTTTAGGTAAGCCAGGACACATCTTCCCTCTTAAAGCGAAAAGAAATGGTGTTTTAAGAAGAACTGGTCATACTGAAGCTACAATTGACCTTGCTCGTTTGGCAGGTTTGGAACCTTGTGGTGTACTTGTTGAAATCATGAACGATGATGGAACAATGGCACGTCTTCCAGATTTGGTTCATGTAGCGAAGAAACACAATTTAAAATTGATCAGTATTGAAGACTTGATTCAATACCGTTTGAAGTTGGAAGAGTCTCTAGTAGAAGAAGAAATTGGTGTGGATATGCCCACTGAATTCGGACACTTTAACTTAAAGGCATTCCGTCACACACAAACAGGTGAACAACACCTTGCACTGATTAAAGGTGACATTACTACGGATGAACCTGTAATGGTCCGTGTTCACTCTTCATGTGTAACAGGCGATATCTTTGGTTCATGCAGATGTGACTGTGGTCCTCAGCTTCATGGAGCAATGGAAATGATCGAAAAAGAAGGTAGAGGTGTTATTCTTTACATGAATCAAGAAGGTCGAGGCATTGGCTTGGTCAACAAATTAAAAGCCTATAAACTTCAAGAAGAAGGTTTAGATACTGTAGAAGCGAACAAAGCTTTAGGTTTTAAATCTGATCAAAGAGATTATGGTGTTGGTGCTCAAATCTTAAGAAAATTAGGTGTTAGTAAAATGAAATTGATTTCTAATAACCCTAAGAAAAGAGCTGGTTTGATTGGTTATGGTCTTGAAATCGTTGATAGCATTGCTATTGAAATTTCTCCAAATCAATACAACAAAAAATACTTAGAAACAAAGAGAGATAAAATGGGACATAATATCCTAAAGTAATTCTTTCTAAATTATATTATAAGAGCGTATAATTTCAGTATTATACGCTCTTCTTTTTTATGGAAACATTTGAATTAAGAAATTATAAAGGACAAGTCCATCGTTTTCAATTAAAGAACACTCTGATTGTCTTTTTACCTACCGTTTCTTCTAAATTGGATAAAGAGCACCTTCTTTTATTAAAAAAGGAGATGAAGGCTATCACAAAATACGTTGAAAATGTATTTGTCATTGTTCATCAAAATGAAGAAGAAATTGCGAAGGTATTAAAGAAAAAGAACTTCCCTTTCCCTATTTTGGCTGACTCGAAAGCAAGAATTGCAAAGCAATTACAATGTTATCTATTGCCGATAGGTATTGTTCAGAGAAGTTCTTTTTTATATGATATCAATGGTGCTCTACTTTTTAGAAAAACCTTTATGTCCAATATAGAAGAGCATTTTGAGTTTATAGATTAATCTATTGAATAATAATATCGTTTTTCACAACTTTACCCAATAAACGATCCAATTCATCCAAACTGTCATACAACTCTTTATAAGAACTAATCACCCAATATTGTTCCTGAAATTTATCTTTGATATAAGGAGTTTGAATAATCTCTAGAACATTGAATTTATGACGTTTTGGAATATCAGAAAACAGACTGTATTCACTTTCGCCTTTAGAAGAAAGTATTCCTGCTCCATAAATCCTTAGCCCTTCTTCTTTCTGAATTAAGCCGAACTCAACTGTATACCAATATAGGCGTGAAATTAATTCAATAACATGTTCGTTATCAATATAATTCAACGCAATAACACTCATTTTTTCGAGGTATTGACAGAAGAATGCATTGGTTAAAAGAGGTACATGCCCATAAATGTCATGAAACATATCAGGTTCTTCTAAATAATCCAATTCAGACAACTTTCTAAACCATGTAGATGAAGGGAATTTTTTAGCCTTCAGAAGCTCAAAAAACTCTTTATTGGGAATAAGTCCCGTTACTGGAGCAATACTCCACCCCGTAATAGATAGTAGCTTCTCGTCCAAATTTTGGAAAGATGGAATTTTGTCTTCCTCAAACCCGATGGCTTTGATCCCCTCTAAAAAATCATTTTCAGCTAATGATGGTAATATCTTCATTTGCCTTTTGTAGAGTGTTTGCCATACTTGATGGTCTTCATCAGTGTACTTATCGTACTCCTGTTTTTCAATAAAATACATGCTAGTGATTGGTTAAATATGTGAATTTTATGTGTTTAATTATTTAAAACGAAAAAATAGTTAGTGAAGTTAAAAGCCATACATTTTAAAATTATAAAACGTATGGCTTTCAATATAATTACATTCCAGAAATAATTATACCTTTTTCTTTCAAAATTTCTTTTGATCGATTTTCAGTATACTCTTTTTGACTCTGGTCAATCTGAAAATCTGACATTATATTATCAATGAAGATTTCAAAAGTAACTAAGTCTTTAGATATACTTCCACTTTTCAGCATATCTTTAATTCCTTTTGCTTCTCTTAAGATAAATTCATCAATTTTCTTTTCTTTACGTATCATTTTAAACTGCTCTTGGTCCGAGAATTTCTAGGACATCTTGTTCATCAAGAATCTCTTTCTTTAATAGAATTTGAGCTAATTTCTCTAAATCATCTCTTTTGCTATTTAAGAACGCAATTGTTTCCTCATAACAAGTTGCAATAATTTCTAAAGATTCTTTGTCAATCTCTTTTTCTAAGCTTTCAGATCTTTTGTGAGAAGCTCCTCCATTTCCTAGAAAATTATTCTGCCCTTCTTTTTGTAACGACAAGTTAGGTAATTTTTCACTCATACCATATACTGTCAACATTGAACGAACGATAGAGGCAACTTTCTCTAAATCATTAGAAGCACCAGTACTGATATCTCCAAAAACGATTTGTTCAGCAGCTCTACCTCCTAAGAGACCTTTAATCTTACCTAATAATTCATCTTTACTCATTAAGAAACGGTCTTCAGTAGGTGCTTGTAATACATAACCCAAAGCTCCTGAACCTCTTGGTACAATAGACACTTTTCTTACCGGATCAGCACCTTTTGTAAAGTGCCCTACAATAGCATGACCAGCTTCGTGATAAGCAACTGTTTTCTTTTCAGATTCACTGATTACAGCATTTTTCTTTTCTAAACCAGCAACTACTCTTTCAAAGGCATCAGTAAAATTAATTTGCTCTACCTCCGTTTTACCTTCTCTTGCTGCCAATAATGCTGCTTCATTACATAAATTAGCAAGATCAGCTCCTACAAAGCCAGCAGTTTGTGCTGCAATCTCTTCCAGATCAACAGAACTGCCTAATTTAATTTTACTCGAATGTACCATTAGACGGCCATTAAGATCAGGTCTATCTACCTGTACTTGACGGTCAAAACGACCTGGTCTCAGTAATGCTTTATCAAGTATCTCCGGTCGGTTTGTTGCTCCTAATACGATAACGGTTTGATCAGCAGCAAAACCATCCATCTCAACTAATAATTGATTCAGTGTATTTTCCCTCTCATCATTACCAGACATTCCGTTAGAGGATCTACTTTTTCCTATGGCATCTAATTCGTCAATAAAAATGATACAAGGTGCTTTTGATTTTGCTTGAGTGAAAAGGTCTCTCACTCTGGCAGCTCCCACACCCACAAACATTTCAACAAAATCAGAACCTGACAAGCTGTAGAACTGGACACCAGCTTCACCTGCTACTGCTTTTGCTAATAATGTTTTACCAGTACCTGGAGGGCCTACTAACAAAATACCTTTTGGAATTTTTGCTCCTAATTCTGTATACTTTTCTGAATTTTTGAGAAAATCTACAACCTCAGCTAATTCTTGTTTCGCTTCATCACAACCGGCTACATCGCCAAAATTAACAAGGTGTTCAGCATCTGCAGCGTAGATTTTGGCTTTACTTTTTCCGACATTGAGATAATTATTACCTCCACCTCCACCAAGGCCTCCGGCTTTACCCATTCTTCGCATCACAAAAGCCCATATCAAGAAGAGTAAACCAAAAGGTAGTAACCAATTGGAGAAAAAGTTGCCTAACCAATCATTTTCAATAATGCCCTTATAATCAATATTAGCTTCCTGCAAGTCAAGAATTAAATCAGGATCGTCTAATTTGATGACGTAAAATTGTCGACTTAAGTCTTCCTTTCTTCTTTCATAGTCAATTCTCCAAGGAGCCGCTTTTCCTGTAGCATCAATTTTCCATAATCCATTTCTTTTACTAGCATCAGTAGAGTCTACTTCAGTAGTATCATTAATTATCGAAGTAGAAGATTTAATTATCTTACCATACACCTTATCATCTGCAATTACCACATGTTCAATTTTACCATTTGCAATACTATCTCTGAAAGCATTGTATGAGAGCTCTTTTACATTGGGTCCTGAGAAAAATAAAGCTTCTAAAAATAGCATTCCTCCAAGAATGCTTAAGAAGTACCAAATTGAAAATTTAGTTCTATTTTTCATGAAATTATCTGTTTGAAGTTTTATTCAATCAACACAAAATAAAAGTTAATGAGAAAATTTGAAATAAAAAAAAGCCTGGCGCTATTAGCGACAGGTTTTCTACTAGTGTCAAATTAATTATCTTTAAAACGCATTAAATACGTTGTATTATTCTTTTATAGGAAGCATTGCTTCTGATTTGTAAAAATATCAAAAGTTTACGTGAAACCAATGGATTAGTGCTTATACATTTGATAAAATTCAATATATAAACCTTTTTATGCTTGAAATTCCTTCATTTGCATTTTCTTTTAAAGCTTACTCAGAAAAGAAGAAAAGTTATTTCCTCTTACCTAAATTAGGAAATATCAATGAAAATGGCATCTATTTAACAGGAGAATTAATCTCTTTCTATGATATTTTACGGATGACTTACTTTGGTGGTTACTTAATTATCACTTTTAAGAACTATCCGCTACTAGGCAAAAGGACTGCACATTGGAGAATTGCTAAAAATAATGCCTTAGTTATTCGGTCAGGAATGATCAAAGATATTAAAAGATCCTTTGATATTTTTATCTCTCAAAATGCAGAAAAAACACGCCGATGCGGACATTGTGACAATCCTATTAACTGGGATCATCAATTAGATACACAATATCATTATTGTAATGAATGTCATTCTATCTCTGATAAACACGGTTTATTATTCTCAAATGGAGAATTATTTGATATATGCCCTGAAACAGGGTATTACGACCGATTAGGGTATAGAAAAAAATACGAATATTACTTTTTTGAAAAGAAATTTTATTGGAAAACAACCAAATACTACGGGGGCGATAATTTAGGAATTGAGTTTTTCCATAAAAATATTTTGAAAAACTTAATGTTCTTGATTGGTGTTCCAGGCACACTGATAGAGTATTATAAAGCAAACCAAGGACATCATCCTGATTTTACAGAATTAGCAGAAGCTAATTTTGCCAGTAGATGTGGAGAATTAAAAGAAGCAGCTGACCTATATACCAAAATGCAGATGAGATTACCTTACTTTCCTGCATTACATTATAATTTGGCAATCGCCTACTTGCAATCCAATAACAAGGAATTGGCTAGACGATATTTCCAAAAATCATTAGAAGGCTGTTCAAATTATGAACCTACCTTGAAAGTATTGAAATACTTATCAGAAAAAGAAGGTTAGTAAAAAGAGGCTGTCTCATAATTGAAAAAA
>NZ_JTAM01000092.1 GCF_000812565.1 Flammeovirga sp. OC4
CTTTAGCTAGCGGAGCTTTTGTTCAACACTGTATATAGCAAATAGGGCAATTTGTGCTAAATTAAAATTTTATACCTTTAACAAAAGTAAGTGCCAGCCTAAAAGTTTAGTGCTTCCTACTGCCTACTTGCCATATACAAGACCGTTAGCTTTAATCCCTCATAGCTCTCAAACCTTATAGTACTATGCTAACGTCAAAAGGTAAGAAAAGCTGGATTTTTGATAAATTTAAAAGAACTGAATATCAATAAAATAAATTGACGTTAGTCAGAATTTAAAAACAAATCTGAATGAAATATAAATTACCTCATTTTGAAGAAATAGACTTAATTCAATTAGACGAATATTATAATGTCGAGATTGAACACAAAGGTCATAAAATTGGGATAGACTTAAACTTCGAAGGAAAAGAAATAGAAACTCAGTTATTTGACGAAATCAAGAAAATTATTGAAAATATAGAATCGGAAGATTCAAAAAACAGGACTTATATCACTTCTGATTTCAAAGACGAAAATGGAGATACTGTAAAAGAATATTTAGAATTCCATATAGAAGAATTAGCAGAAGAACTTTCAGGAATTGTGAATTTTCAAGACAAATCAAATAGTCCTGAAAAACAATTATTAGAAAAACTAAAACTCGGGAGAATTGGATTTTATCCTGACGGAAAATACGGAAGTGAGTCATTTGTTGTTTTCGACTATATAGTGGACAGAGAATTGAGCGACCAAATAGTTGTTGTGAATATTGACAAAGAAGGAAAACTCATAAATTTAGCTTGGGAAAGTTAGAAGAAACACAAGCTAATAATTAGGGCTTAGTTTGGTCTTCAGCCCCAAAAATTAAGCCCTAGTTGAACAAAGGCGGTGGAATTTTATGCACTCAGCTGTATGGAAATTAGGAAGAGCTTTTCGATTACTCGGGAAGTCTTTTTTTGTGCCCCTTTGTGAAGGGAACCGTGGCATAATAATCATTGACGTTTGTCCACTGCAGGGGTAAATCAATGAAAACTATACTTGTGATTGATAGAAATTGGTTCTGATAGGTTACTGAAATTGATTACTTTTATAATTATTAATTGGAGTGAGTTATCAGGCTCTACTCTGCAGCAATATATATTCTACCTTAATGAACAACAAACGATTAACAGACTCATTATATTACTCTTCTGTATGTTAACTCAATCAGTAGATGCTCAGACAAAGAACAATTATATTTATACTAGCTTATTTAAAAATGATAGTTTAATCTACAATAGATATATTTCAGACCACAGCTTTGAAATAGATAACGTTGCTTATTTCTATAGCTTTAATTTTCTTGGTGATACTCTGGATACATTAATTACATATGAAGACGAAAATGGAAAAGCTTCATTAGAAATCGAGATTTATGATGAATATACAGATACAACTAAATACTTTTATAACGAGAAAAATAAAATTATAAAAGAAATCAACTACAATGGTGAAGAAAAAGAGTACGAAACTATAAGTTACTCATACGATCAAAATGATAGGTTGATTAAGAAACTGCACACATATGAATTTGGAAGAACTAAAGATTCTTTGATTTATGATGACAGTTTGTTGATTCAGAAACTTGAGTATTCTGCTACCCAATTTACATTATCAGAACGGACAGATTATTTTTATAATAAAAAAGGATTATTAGTTAAGTCAGAGAGTTGGGATAATAAAAATAGAAGAGTAGGATTGAGAATAAACACTTATAATCGAAAAGGGTTGTTAAAGAAAAGCCTATATAAAAATTGGTATTATTCAAATATTGTAGATGATACTAGAGGCACGCTTAGATTAAAATATAACAAAGCAAATAAAGTATCTAAATCAATTAGCAAGAGTGAAGGTTCAAATGTGCTAACGTATGTATTTTATGGTAAAACCAATAATGTTAGTAAACGGATAATTATTGACAAGAATTCTGGCTTCAAGACTATTAAAGAATATGAAGGGTCTATTTGGCGATGATAATAGATCTTGTTATTTACTAATTTGTCTTATATAATGCTGCTTTTAACTATTGAATTTGCAATAAAAAACGTTAGCAGCTTTCAGTTTTGAAAAGTATACACGCTTGCAAAAGCTCGTTGAAGAATTCTATCGGTAAGCCGTATGAGGGAAAACTTCACGTAAGGTTTGATGAAGGGGGGGACTGATAGTTTACTGAAATTGATTACTTTTATAATTATTAATTGGAGTGAGCTATCAGGCTCTACTCTACTGGGGAATAGATTAAATGAAAATACAGGTAATAAGTGATTTACATCAAGAATTCGGGTTTAATGAATTTAACTATGACGACGCAGATGTTTTAGTACTTGCAGGTGATATTCATCTAGGAACTAAAGGCATTGAATGGATCCTAGAAGAAATTAAAAATATCCCTGTCGTCTATATATTAGGAAATCATGAATACTATAAAGGAAGCTACCCAAAGACGCTAAACAAGATTAAAAACATAGGAGAAAAGTCAGAAGATGTCTTTGTGTTAGAAAACGAAACTTGTCAGCTTAAGAATGTTACTTTTCATGGAGCAACCCTTTGGACAGATTTTCAGCTTTTTGGCAACCCGAGAAAATATGGAATCATCTGTCAAGGTAAGATGAATGATTACAGAAAAATTAGAAGAGATCCATCTTATTCAAAGCTTAGGACTATTGACACATTTAATATTCATATGAATTCTATAAGGTGGTTAGAAGACAGTCTGAAAAATACTAAAACAGACAAAAATGTAGTTGTAACTCACCATGCCCCAAGTATTCAGTCTATACCTGATCAATACAGACAAGATCCTGTTACTTCAGCTTATGCATCAAACTTGGAAGCTTTAATTGAGAAATATCAGCCAGAATATTGGATACATGGACATATACATACACCTGTCAAATATGAAATAGGTAATACGAAAGTTGTATGTAATCCTCATGGATACATAGATGAAAAATATAATGGTTATGATCCAGAGCTAATTATTGAATTATAAAATCCCCATAATAATTAGGGCTTAGTTTGGTCTTCAAACCAAAAATTAAACCCTAGTTGAACAAAGATGGTGGGATTTTTCGATTACTCGGGAAGTCTTTTCTTGTTCAGAACTTTTTTATAGATCGTTTTTCCTCTCATTTTTTCACTTTAAAAGCCCTAAATAAAGTATTCATTAGGACTGAATCTCCTGCTTTTGGAAAGTGTAGGGTGTAGCCTATTAAGCTAATTTTATAAGCAAAAAAAATGTTAAGGTCAGTTTCTAATTAAGGTTGCGTTCTACTTCTGTTTCCTTATTTGGTAGAGCCTTTTGTGAAGGGAACCGTGGCATATTGATCATTGAAGTTTCTTCACAGTAGGTGCAAATCAATGGATTATAAATCAATGAAAACTGTACTTGTGATTGATAGAAATGGGTACTGATAGTTTACTGAAATTGATTACTTTTATAATTATTAATTGGAGTGAGTTATCAGGCTCTACTCTGCAGAAATATATATTCTACCTTAATGAACAACAAATGATTAACAGAGTCATTATATTAATCTTCTGTATGTTAACTCAATCAGTAGATGCTCAGACAAAGAACAATTATATTTATACTGGCTTAATTAAAAATGATAGTTTAATCTACAATAGATCTATTTCAGATCACAGCTTTGAAATAGATCCTACTGGAATTGCAATTCAATTTATTAATGATTATGTGGAAAACTGTAATAGCAAAGAAAAGGTTGAAATCACGAATTGGGTAAATAACTATCCCGAAGTAAGTCTTAGATTTAAGGAAGAACTTAAACAGCTCATTTTAGAAGCCGAACAAAATGAGCCTGAAATAGGACTTGGTTTTGACCCGATATTTGATGCCCAAGATTACCCAGAAGAGGGTTTTAAGCTCTTTAGTTTTGACTCAACAACAAATTACTTAACAGTGGAAGGTATTCATTGGGAAGGATTTTACGTTACCATGAAAATCAAGAAGTATAATGATAATTGGAGAGTTGAAGGTTGTGGAATTATAAACATTCCAAAATCAAAACAAGCAAAACGCTAAAAACACTTCAAGCATAGCTAAAACCCTAAAAATCATCCATAAATACACTCTTTCATACTTCCTTCATACCTTTTTCCTACCCTAATAATACCCTAATTTTTGAATACTCAAGTTAATTTTACGCTCAAATCAATTATTAAACATTAAATTTATCGATATGGGAAAAACCATAATTTTTTTATTTGTATTACTCGTAAGCAATACGGCAGTATTTTGTCAAGTTGAAAAGGATTCGTTGCCAGAGAATTATATCTATCCTCCTAATTCTTATAATAATTATGATGGTCTCACACCCAAAGAAAGTTGGGATATTCATAAAGCAGCCTATATCAAGCAATTGAAAGCAAAAGGGGGCACAAGTGAAGAATACGATAAAAGTCTTCTTGATTATGAAAAACAGAAAAAGGAATTTTTAACCTTAGTTGAGGAACGGAATAGAATTGCAGAAGTTCAGAGAGAGAAAGATGCTGAACTTAGAAAGAAACATGCTATTCAAAGAGAGAAAGATGCTGAACTTAGAAAGAAATATGAAATTCAAAGACGCTTAGCCGAAGAACAAAGAAAAAAATCACAAGCATGGAGAGAAAACGCGAAAGAAATTTTAATTAAAAATATTACACTCACTGATCAAACAAATAATAGTGAATCAATAGTTTTTAAAGTTACTTCTAAAATGACTTTGTACATAGGCATCAGAGCACATATCAAATCGGGATCTGCTCAAATCGAAATTTACAATCCTAAAGGAGTTAAAGAGGGAGAATTATCCCTAAAATATCAATCCGATGCCAATCAAAAAGTAAAGGAATATACTTCAGGAGCTCTTGATAAGACCATTTCAAATACAGAAGTTGGGGAGTGGCAAATAAAAATTTCATCCCAAAAATCGAATGGCAATATTGCTATGTCTGTTGCTCAATCTATAAAACCTACGGTGGATGAATAAAATTATAAAAAATACAATAGCTATTCTCTTCATCTTGTGTTGTCAAGTCAATGTGTTTTCTAATAATGTAGGTTACATATCTGGCAAATTGATATTAGATGATACGTGGGACAAAAAAATATATGTGTCTTACCTCAAAACATTTGAGAAAGAATATGCTGTTTCGAATGATATCATCATTGCAAGTGCTACTATTGATAGTCTAGGTAATTTCAAAATTGATTTGGACAACATACCTTCTCAATGGTCCTTTTTCCGTTTACATATCGTCAAAAAAGGGGTTTCGCCAAATTCACTCGTCATTGGTAGTTTAGATGAAAATTTTATACTCTTCGTAGGCAAAAGAGATTCTGAAATAAAATTATTCAATACCGGTGAAAGACCAGTTTTCTCGGGTACAAGAATTGAAGGAGCTGACTATATGAAGACATTTAACTATATCAAGAAATTAGCGAATTACCCCAATTCAATTGATTATGAAAATTCAATAATTGAAAAGGAATTTATAAAAGAGGTAGTGTCAGAAAAGTTGAAAGCAGTTGCAGATACTTGTAGTAATCCTTTGGTATCTCTTTATGCCATTTATCAGACCGATTTTCAAGCAGATTATTTAATTCACCCTAAATTTTATGATGATTATTTGTCAAAATGGAAAAACGAAAACAGCTCTTATTTTATTTCTTTCCGGCAAAAATTCCCAATTAAAGAGTATGTTCTCATAGATAAAATAAGTGAGAAATACCTCATTTTTTTTGTGAGTGTTATTTGCTTCCTTTCTGTTGGAATTTTTATTTACGTTAAACGTAAGCATCAAAATATCAAACAGCTAAGTGTTCAAGAGCGAAAAATTTTTGACTTATTAAGAAATGGCTTAAGTAATAAAGAAATATCAGCTGAATGTAATATTGAGCTAACTACCGTAAAATCGCATGTCGGTAGTATTTACTCCAAACTAAAAATTAAATCCAGAAAAGAAGCGATGGATATTAAATTCTAAATGAATAGAATTGAAAATATAAAATGGACTCCAGTTATTTGTAACAATGAAAATGTTATAACTTCGAATCGTTTTGTACTATTAGTATATAATAGATAAACTTGAAAATCGGAACTTATAAGATGTAGGTAATAGGGTGGGTAGATGATAGTTGTCTTGTAACATAATCCATAGGCGACATCATGCTAACTTAATACGGTGTAAACTAAATTATCGTTAATTATAGTATTCAGAAATCAGGAGATTTCTGATGATCTAAAGGACACGAATGACGCTTATGCTTAACATTCGCGCCAGTGAGCTTTCTACCATTTTAGTTTGGTAGTACTTCCCCTGGCATTGAAGGGAAAAGCGTTAAGAATTTCATGAATTGAGCCGTTAAAAATGATTTTGTTGTTTGAGCAAAGCGAGTTTAAAATCATTGAGGCGAAAGGAATGAAATTTAGCTTTTGACTTCTAAGCCTAGATTTTTTGCTTCGTTTTTCATCAATGGAAAAATGAAGAAGAAGGTAGCTTGTAAGTAGAGCCTATAAATGTTTGTAGTAAGGTTAATTAAAAGTTAACGAAAATTTAGTTTACAATGTACTTAATAATATGGAATTAATAATTTTTACTGGAATACAGGGTTCAGGAAAATCAACACTTTACAAACAAGAATTTTTCAACTCTCACATTAGAGTTAGTATTGATTTATTGAATACCAGAAATAAAGAAAATAAACTTCTTGATTTCTGTTTTCAAACTCAATCCAAGATTGTTATTGATAATACTAACCCCAGTCAAGAGGAGCGAGCCAAATACATTGAACTAGGAAAGCAATTTAAGTATAAAATTGTAAGCTACTTTTTTGAAAGTAATTATGAAGAATGTCTCGAACGAAATAATCTTAGATCTGGTAAAGAACGAATTCCTGAAGTTGGGCTTAAATCATTCTTGAAGAAACTGTCAGAACCAACATTCGCAGAAGGGTTTGATGAACTGTATTACATTACGCAAGAACAAACAAAATTTGTAAAAAAACTTTTAAATGAAATTTGACAACTTAGATAAAAAACTACGTGTTTTTGAAACTGCATATGATTTTTCAGTTCCTCCTAACAATTACATGGTTGCAAGAATTGATGGGCGGGGTTTTACTAGATTGACCAAAGAAGTACATAGTTTTGAACGACCTTTTGATGTAAAGTTTCGAGACTTAATGGTTGAAACGGTGAAGCATTTAATGACTTGTGGTTTTCATGTAATTTATGCATACACAGAGAGTGATGAGATTTCTCTTCTTTTTGATATTAATGAAAATGCTTTTTCAAGAAAGAGCCGTAAATACACCTCTATTCTTGCAGGGGAAGCAAGTGCAAAGTTCTCATTACTATTAGGTGCACTAGGGACATTTGACTGTAGATTGTCAATTCTTCCTAGAGTACAAGATGTTGTTGATTACTTCAGATGGAGACACGAAGATGCCCATAGAAATGCTTTAAATGCCCATTGTTATTGGATGCTTAGGAATCAGGGACAAACTCCGACTCTTGCATCAAAGGCTATTGAAAAGAAGTCTACCAAATTCAAAAATGAACTCTTGTTCCAGAACGGTATCAACTTTAATGATCTACCTAGTTGGCAAAAACGAGGCATAGGTTTTTACTGGACTACTGAAGAAAAAACGGGTTGGAATCCAAAGTTGAATAGGGAAGAAGTGACAAAAAGAAAGGTGATTAAGACAGAATTTGAACTTGAATTAGGGCAAGCTTATTCTAACTTTGTTGCAGATAAAATAAAAAGAGATGAATAGTCTCTGATACGCTGAGTAATTAAATGAATTTTACATCTAACTTATAATTGTTTTATTTGTAATAGCATCAAAACCTGCTTTTTTCATCATTAGTCCATGACTTAAGTAGTGGGCTAATGATGAAGTGATAAACAGTGAGAACATCTATTGAAAATCAACAGAAAAAATGCTTCAATTTGAATATACCTTACTTTTTATAACCTACACTGCATTGACAATTTCTTTGTTTCTACAAGTATTGTGTTACAATAAGAAAATGGAGAATCGAGAGACAATTGGTTTTACAGTTTCGTTAATATTATTGTTGATTTCAATAAGTGTTTCACCGTTATTTTCAGAGAAGGAAACGACTACACTGTCTACCTTATTGTGTATGATTTTGGTAGCTTGTACCACATTTTTGGACACATTGAGTCTGCAAAAACATTCAATTCCAATCCTATTCAAAAAAATACAGATTGGAATTTCAATCCTTTTGTCTGTTGTTGTGATAGTCTCAAAGCTATTGGGTACCATGATGTTTGCTCAATGGGCAGTTGTAGTGTTTTTAATTATATCAGTAGTCATATCGATGTGGCTTCAAAGACAAACAAAACCCATTCAACAGTTTCAGCATTTGGAGAAATCAAACAGGATTTTTGCTTTAACTTTTTTAATTCTGATACCTATTTATCTGATTTTCCATTACGCTTTTGAAAAGGAGTATCAGCAGTTCCAAATAGGTTTTCTAATGTACATTGCTTTTTCGGCATTGGCTGTCCGTAAAATTTATGACGATTTGCAAAGGTTGTCTCTAATCCAAAAAGATAGCTCACCCAACGAACAGCAGTTTAAGAACTATTCACTTACAAAACGGGAACAAGAAATTGCTTCTTTACTTCACAAGGGTGTGACTTATCAGAAAATCGCTGATCAGCTTTTTATTTCTCTGCCTACAGTAAAAACTCATACAAGTAATATTTATAAAAAATGCGGAGTGAAAACCCGTAATGAACTTTCAAACTTGCTCAGGTAGTGGATTATAGGTGTTTGTCAGTAATAAATCATGTTAATTCCATTAATAGTTGCAACTAGCTGAATATCAATACTCATACTTTTGTATGATATGCCTTTGTTTGGCGTAAATCATACTTTTACCCGATTGTGCCTCTCTTGCATCACCAGTAATTTTGCTTCAAAAATTTACATTATGAAGTACAAATTATTACTCATCACATTTATTGGAATTTTTTCCATCTCGTTAAATGCTCAAGATGCCGCATTGCAATCTACTCTCTCTGAAAGATCACTTTTGATCAACAACGACTCCTCAGTTTTTGATCACACTCAGAAGGATTCCGCTCAAAGTAGAACCACTCAATTCTTTATTGCCTATGATCTTGGGGAGGCGGCTTTTAACCAATTCAAATCACTGGGAGGTGAAATAGGTGTAAGGTTTAAAAATGATCACCTATTAAGACTGGCTTACACTCATCTGTATTTATCAGAAGTCCATCTATCCTCTGATTTTGCAAAAGCCGTGGACGGCGAAAATGTAAAAGGAAAGCAATTGGGTTTTGAGTTGTTCTATGACTTTCCTGTTTTCTTCAAAGGTCTTTCTCTGGCACCTTCATTGGGATACTATGATAATGAATACACGCACACCGTTTCCAATGAAAAGCTTAGGAAATCCTCTTTTACTATCGGAGGAGCTATCAGTTTTACAGAAACAGACCTATTCAAGGTGAAAGGCTTTTATTATAGAGTCTCTGTTCCAATCAGGCTCAACCTTGATCCTATTATAGAAACTAAGCTGGAAGACACCACCATCAAGAGTAATCAAATCGACAATAATATTTGGTTTTTCGTAGGCTTTCAATTTTAATAAAATGTATAAGATAGTAATCATCGTTATCGTTTTTTTGTGGGCCTTCAATGTACAAGCTCAACAAGCTAATAAGCAAAGGTTGGATTTTGCACGAATGTATCTAGAATCAGGAGGGAACTTTTTCCCATCTTTTACCGGAAAACAATTGGTAAATGGGGAGGCAACACCAATTGATTATGCTGCTACGTTTAACCCTTACATTACTTGGGGAGGATTCCATTTTTGGGACCACGCCGAATTCTATGTGACCTTTCCTTTGGGGCAGATCAATCTGGACGGAAATGAAGTTCAACATAAAATGCAAAACTATGTAGCAACAGGAGCAAGAATATACCCTTGGCGTATGAAGAAAGGGAAATTACGACCTTATATTGGGTTGAATTGGGGAGCTTTAGCACTTGAACAGATTCCGCAAACGGAGGAAAATCACACTTTGATCGCGAAAGACTTTATGCTGAATTTTGATGCAGGTATGATGTACAGTTATAAAAAAATTGCATTCAGGTTGGCCGTCAATTATTTCCCAGATAATAAATGGCAATATCCACTTAGTAAAACTGAAATGACAGAAATTAAAACGCCGTCCTATTCCGTTCAGTTTGGCCTTCTTTATGCCTTTGATGCCACAAAAAACACGACTCAGGAAAATGTTGATAAATGGAATAGTTACCCGAGTGTTTCAAAGCTTTCATATGAGGATACATCATTTGGGAACTTCTTTATTGGAGCAGGTCTTTCTCAATCATTTTCACTCTCTAATTCAGAATACAATGCTAATGAATTCCCTTATTTGCAGCAAAAGTTGGCTTCATCAGCCTATTTAGATTTTGCCTTAGGGTATCATTTTAATAGAATAGACTTTTTTACGGCTTTATCGTATAGAAATCCAACTTTTACAACTGAAGGATTTGGTACAAAACAAAGCATTAACAAGAATTCATTAGCAATTGAGTTGAATAAGTTTTTGATCGATTTCTCTGGCTTTGCACCTTATATAGGTCTTAATCTTGCGTATGATAATATTCAATATCAAGAAGAGATAGATGGGGTGAAACGTACATTAAGTTTCTCATCCTTTGAACCCGGTTTAACTTTTGGTTGGGACATTGTACCTGGAAAAACAAATGAAGCTTTTATTCTCAGAACAAATTTAAGATGGTATCCCTATTCCAATTTTAAAGTAGATGGACTAGCATTTGACTTTAGTCAGCTAGAATATAATTTAATCCAATTGGTATTTTACCCTGAAAGACTTAAGATGATGAAGTTGTAATACACAAAAGTCAGTCTTCACAATGCTATTCATAAAACACTCTCGAAAGCTGAACAAAGGATTTATTACATGGAGATGAAGAAGGATGATAGTTTACTGAAATTGATTACATTTATAGTTGTTAATTTTAGTGGGCTATCATGCTCTTCATAACAGGGAATTTTAATAAGATTGTTGTGTATATTTAAACTGAACTAAGTTACTCAAATTATTAAAATGGAAATCACTGATGTAATTGATTTTTGGAAAAAAACTAATGTGAAATTAAACCAGGGTGTTTATCTTTCAGAGATAACCAAATTGGAAAAACACCTTAACTTTAAATTCCCTGATACAATTCTTCTTAGAAATCAATAAGTTTGAAGATTTTGATTGGAATGAGCATATGTTTTCAATTTATCCATTAGAGCGAATCAAGAAAGAATATGACGAACATACAGATAAAGACTTCATACCTTTTTGTGATTACCTCGTGAACAGCCATCAAATTGGATTGTATAAGAAAAATAAAAGGGTTTTTAAAAAATATGAAAATTCATATGAATACTTAAATGACAAAGTAGCAGACGATTTTAAAGCATCTATGATTGAAATTCTGCTTAATTCTGAAAATATCTACTAACAAGAACTTTTTATGAAATATAATTTATTCCTCATATTCATTTTTTTGTTCTTTTCATGTAAGAATAATGAAGTTGTTGAATTTGGGAAGAAGTATAGCGAAAATGTATTGCTAATTAATATTGACACATTGGACAATTATAAAAAAATGTTCAATGCAATTGATAGCACATTATGTAATAATGATGATAGTCAAGTTCAATTAATTATTCATGACAATGAGGTTAATTATAAAATTTATTTAGTCAATTATTGTTCTGATGATATAGTATGTTTCAGCTCTAGAAATTTCTTGTATGTTGACAATGATTCTGTTTTCAAATTTTACTTAGGTACATATTCATTTGATAGTTTAAGCAGTTTGATTAAAAGAGACTACTCCAATAATGGAGTACATCGAAGGTTAAGTGAAGTTCCTAACAAATTTATTCTTTCATTTACTCAACCTAATTCACTTAAAAATGTGATAGTAAAAGAAAAATTAATACGAACGCTTAATGCTTTTAAAAGTACCAATTTGAAGAATGATAATTTAAAATTAAATCTTAGATTAAATTGGGCTGAAAACGTTAAATATGATACAACTCACTATGATTCTATAGATATAGAAATTGAACATTTCTTGAAATTCGAAGAGCAATAGAATTATTTTAATGAATATTAGTTTCATTTCATCTAATCAGTAAACCGATCCGCTTTCCTTAACTTTTCTATTTTTTACATAAAAGACTACGCAATAGCCTTTATAATGGAGGGAAAGCACGTAATCTTTGAAATTTATACTTCTTGCTTTGATTCTGTAAGTCCACTCGTTTTAAAAGTTCTGAGATTTGTATTGTAATAATTAAATATGCAAAATGAAGAAAATTACAGTACTACTACTCATCAGTATTCTATCAATAACAGCAAATGCTCAACGTATTGAAACCATAAACGAAACAGTTTCGAAATTCTTTATTGCAACAGACAATAAAGAATGGGGTAAGGTAGAAAATATTTTCGCTCTTAAAGTTGAACTTGACTATTCGAGTATGAATGGTAATCCTGCAGTAGAATTAAGTCCAAAACAAATAACTAATAGTTGGAAAACCATTTTACCAGGTTTTACACACACGCATCATCAAATAGGAAATCTTATCACCTCAGTAAATGGGAAAACAGCCCAAGTTTTCTGTTATGGTACAGCAACTCATTACCTCGAAGATGATGCTGGTAATATCTGGACAGTGGTTGGTTCGTACAATTTTGAATTAAAACATTTGGACAATCAGTGGAGGATCTCCAAGATGAAATTCAACTATAAATACCAGGATGGAAATACCAATCTTCCTGCAAAAGCAATTGAGAACGTAAAGCAATAACAATATGAAATATTTAATGATTCGATTAATAATTGTGTTTTTATTCTTCTCATGCCAATATGAAAATAGAGAAAATAGCTTGCCTGAAACATTTACAGCTAAGAAAAATAAGGCAAATACCCTCGCTTTTTTTAGAGCTTTAGAAGCGGAAAATGCAGAACAAGTAGCAGAATTATTCAGTAACGATGCCAAACACATCAACCCATATCACTCAGGAATTTTTCCAAAGGGAGCCAACAGTAAAGAAGGAATAAAATCATACTGGGAGCCTGTTTTTCCAAACTTCGATGGAATGACTTTCCACATTAAGGAAATCTATTCGATGGATGATGGAAATAGGGTATTTGTGAAATATAGGGGCTATATAAATTTAAAGAATAATGCTGGAGTGTACAGTAACGATTATTATTCAACCTTTAAGTTTAATGATGAAGGTAAAATAACGGAATATGTCGAAATTTTTAACCCGATTGTAGCAGCCAAAGGTTTTGGCTTACTTGATAAAGTAAAGTAAAAGTGAAAGTATCAATTTTAATAAATAGTGAAGGGTACTTATATATTGATTAAAGAACTATCTATTTAGAATTTACGAAGTAATTAATCCCGAAGAATAATATTCTTTGGGATTTTATTTTTATTTTGGGGTTTATCACGGCTTGAAAGGGTAGTGTTTTTCAAAAAATGCTCTGCTTATATACTCAGCCGTTGAGAACTGTAAGCAAACTTTGTCAAATAAAGCAGAACTTCAAAATGAAATATTTAGTTGTTTTTTATCTTTTCATTCTTTTTACTTCATGTGATAATAAACAAAAACAAACCAAGCACTATGAAGAACAAAAGGAGGTAATCATTAAAAAAACGGAAGAGAAAAAGAGAAGTAAAACACTGGTTGAAGTATCAGAAAGAGCACCGAAAGACAACACCTCCAAAGAATCGAATCAACCTCTAAAAACTGAAGAAACGGAGCATAGTAATATCAAGCAATTATCCTATGCAGAAATTTCACTTTCAGATTCGGTGATAGTTTCCAATTCTATTATAATTAATGAAAAATGTGCTCTTGATATATTCCCTTCTACCAAGTGGATCAAAGCAGAGCAAGAAAGAATGGGGGAAGATGGCTGGATGACAGTTGTTGATGATAATATTTATTACATAGATTTAGCGAGACAAGCACTATTGAAAAATAAAATTTCATATGAAAATCTATCAAGAAAAAAACGGTATTTGAAGTTTATGAAAGAGGATAAAGTTGTCTCCATTATTGATCTTGAGAAAATGGATGATGCTTGGGGAATAATCCTCTATAATGGGCATGATACTCCTTTTTTATGGAGTGGAACAGAAATAGAAAAGGATATAAAAGTAGTGTATAATCATTAGAGATTGTTGAATTTAGTTAAACTAAATGGGGCATTCTATATAAGGCATTGAAGCGATTTTAATTTCAAAGAATATGAGAATAACTAAACTAATACTTTTACTACTTACGATATACAATTTATCTCAAGCACAAATTATTAATCCACCTGAAAAAAAACTAACACAAGCAGAGATAGAAAACAAGTCTGTAAGTGAATTATGGTTGCTGAGAAATTCAATCTTTGCAAAGCATGGTAGAACTTTCAAAACCTATGAGCTACATGCTTTGCTTATGAAACAATCTTGGTATAAGCCCAATGAGAATTTTAAGCAGTCAGATTTATCGGAGGATGATTTATATAATATTGAATTGCTTGTGAACCAAGAAAACAAGCTTCGTGAACATGATTATAAAACCACCGGGCAAACAAAAAAAGTTAAGTTTGAGAATGTATACAATACTTTTCAATACCCTGAATTGAATAGTTTTGAAATTGATAAATTAAGTAAAAATGGATTTGTTGTTTTCCCGACAAGTCAAGACCAACTTTTCCATATTTACGAAAATAACGATTACCTAGGTATACCTAGTTTTATTTCAGTTGATGCCGTTTTACAGTTATATCATTTGTATTTTGATATGACCCTTCGAAGTATTGAAACAAAATATTTGTCGAAGAAAATAGAAATATTATTGGATCGACTTATCAATGAATTGGAGGTATTGAGAGAAGAAACGTCAAACCAAAATATTAAAGAATCAATTGATTTAAATCTTGCATTTTTAGGCATAAGCCAATATTTCATGAAAGATGGAAAAGTAGAGATGAAAGGTAATTTGAAGGATCTTGCGGCTCAAGAAATAGAGAAATGTAATAATCATGAAGGTTATCAGTTTTCAAACCTACTTGGAAGAAAGTTTGATTATAGTCAATTTATCCCAAGAGGTCATTATACTAGAAGTGAAGAGTTAAAAAGATATTTTCTTGCAATGATGTGGCTTGGGAATGCAGGGCTAGAAGTATCAAATGAGAAAAATATTTTAAGTAGTGTTTTAATCACAAATTTACTTTATACCAAAACTTATCAAGGAGAACCGCTGATTAAACTTTGGAAAGATGTATATGAGCCAACTGTATTCTATGTTGGATTGTCAGATGATACAGGACCTGTAGAAATCAAGGGTGCTATCGATAAGGTTTTCCCTAGCGTTAGTTCGATTGAAGATTTCGATGACACGTACAATCTCTTGAATTTAGCTGAAAGACTACCTTCTGAAAAAATACCAGGTCATGGGAGCTTTGGAAAGCAAAACAAGCAATTTCGATTAATGGGACAACGTTTTATTCCTGACTCAGAGATTTTTGACCGATTGACGAGTCCAGAAAGAATGATGCCCAATAGTTTAGATATTATGGCAGGGTTTGGAAATGAGAAAGCCATCAACTTGATGATGAATGATTATAAATCATCTTGGGATAAGTACCCAAAATATAAACAGAAACTAGATCAAATTATAGAAGAAACGAATGTGAGGACAAAAGAAGATTGGACACAAAATCTCTATTATTATTGGCTTTACAATCTTATGGCACTTCATGATATAAAAAATCAGACCGATTTGCCTTTCTTTATGACCACTGACGGATGGGATGTAAAAACCTTAAATACTTCTTTGGCGAGTTGGGCAGAGTTAAGGCATAATACAATTTTATATGCAAAGCAAAGTAATGCCGCAGAATGTGGTGGCGAAGGAGATGAGGTCAAAGTTTGGGTACCAGAACCTCCTAAAGGTTATGTTGAACCCAATATTGAATTTTATAACCGTATGTTATCTTTAATGAATTTTACAAAGGAAGAATTATTAAAGAGAGGTATGTTAGAGGGTAGGCTTAGTTATATTGGGAGTGAATTTATAGATCTACTCACATTTTTGAAATCGGTATCAGAGAAAGAAATAAAAAAGGAAAAATTAAGCTTAGAAGAATATGATCAAATTCAGAAATTAGGATCTTTACTCGACAATTTAACTTTAAGAGTATTATCGGAAGACGCTTATGAATGGTGGCAAGTAGAAGGTCCGGATAAAAACATGCCCGTCATTGCAGATGTTCATACGTTCAATGATACTTGCTTAGAAGTGGGAGTTGGCAAAGCACATGCGATGTACGTAATTGTTGAGATAGAAGGGAAGTTAAAGTTAACAAGAGGAGCCATCTTCTCTTTTTATGAATTTCCATGGCCAAGTTCAGATAGGTTAACGGACGAGAAATGGCAGCAAATGTTGGAAAATGACAATGCTCCTGAACAACCCGAGTGGATAAATTATAAATCAAATCATGAGAAGCGTTTATCTCCTTTGTATAAACCCAATATTGAAGAGGTCCCAGACTCATCAACAGATCCGGGGTGGAAAATAATTTATTATGATACAGGCTGTTAAGACATATCTTTTGATTGCTTTTTTGGGGATCAGTAGTACGAATGTATATGCACAGGTAAGTTTTTGTGCTGTTGGAGATGTACTATTGGATCGAGACGTCAAAAAGGTGATAGAATCCAACGGAATACAATTTCCGTTTAAAAATGTAGAGACATTAATAACTGGAAAAGATTTAGCTTTTTTCAATATGGAATGTCCATTGGCTAATGCTATAGATGGCTATCCAATAAATAAAAGGTATTCATTTCGTGCAGAACCAGAATATATACAAGGATTAAAATATGCTGGTTTTAATATAGCTTCAGTGGCAAACAACCATACCATTGATTTAGGGAAAGAAGGTTTTTTAAAAACAATTGAGAACTTAAACGCTGGTTCAATCTATACTATTGGTGGCGGTAAAAATCAAGAAGAAGCTTTTCGACCTTTACTCCTTGAGAAGAATGGAGAAACATTCGCATTTTTCGGAATACTCGAATTTTTATTAGAGGGGACGATTTATAACGAGAATAAACCATATCCTGCCTACGGTCAGATCGATAGGTTATGTAATGAAATAAAAAAGATAAATTCAGATATTGATCACATTATTATTTCATTTCACTGGGGTCAAGAAAGTGCAGTAATTCCAACTTCTAAACAACTAGAATACGCACACAAAGTCATTGATGCTGGAGCGGATTTAGTATTAGGGCATCATCCACACGTTTTACAAAGTATTGAAACTTATAAAGGAAAGTTGATACTTTATAGTTTAGGTAATTTTGTATTTGATAACACTGAAAAGCTCCAAAAGGAGAGCGTTATTTTTAATTGTCAATTTCAAAATGGACAATTATTAAACCCTGAACTTATACCAATTTATATCGATAATTGTCAACCAAAAATTGCTTCAAAAGGGATTAAAAAGGATATTTTAAACCATTTAAATAAAGTTTCTAATCAGTTTCACACTACTTTTTCCTTAAAAGGAAATGCTATAAAAATTGATTATCAATTCGAAAAACCCATAAAGGAGTTGATTACTTCAAGTCACCGTTTTTCTATATTTAAAGATAAGATTGTGACTTACAATTCATTTAATGAAGCAATTCACTATTCCTTGCCAGATTCCAGTTTCATATTAGTTGATGCAGATGTGTTTACCACCGAAAAGAGAGCATATATTTATTCCATCGTTCAAAATACGATCAATCATAAATCAAGAATTGCCGTATTTCCTTTTTCGTTTGAAAAAAATGAATTTTTAAAACCATCGTTGGATAGTCATGAGAGTTTTAATCCATGGAAAATTAAGGTTTTCGATGTTGATAAGGATGGTAATCCAGAACTTATTGTTGGTGTAAATAAATCAACTAGATATTATTCAGAGAAAGAAAATAGGGTCTTTGTATTCAATACTGATAATGACTATTTCTATCCAAAATGGCTAGGTTCAAAAATTGGAAACCCAATAGTAGACTTTAAGGTCTGTAGTAAGACCAACAGATTAATAGTATTGGAAAGATCGAAAGTGAAGAATACAAATATGGTTGTAAGTTATAAATGGAACGGATTTGGTTTTGACAATGACAAAATAATAAAAGAGATTGGAAGTGATACTGATTTGAATATCAATTTTAAATTATCAGATTATGACTTTAAAATTGTTTTATAAAAGCGAAAGATTTAAATTAAGAAATACGGAAAACAATGAGAGAACTTCTAATACTATTTATATCACTGATTTTATATACCAATAATGTAATTGGACAAATAGCCATGATCCAAGATAAAGATGGTTATACAAATGTTAGAAGTAAACCACAATCGGACTCTGACGTCATATATAAATTGTATGAGGATGAAATATTTTGGTTTGGAGAAGAATACTATGATGAATCGAAAACCTGGGTTCCTGTATATATCACCTTTAATAAGTTTTCTATTGGTTCAATGATGCATAATTACTTCAAAGGATACATTCATAAGTCAAGATTAAACCCATTAGAAGAAAAACTTATCAAGGACTCAAATGTTAATTTAGAGTATGAAATTGTTCCATTTAATCCCGAAAAAAGATTCATAAGAATCAATGAGAATGAAGTAATTTATCAAATAGATGGCTTAAATTTCTTTGGCACAGACGGAGAGTTACCTAAAACTGAGGTCAAGAGTGTGAAGGTAGAAATTGACGGGGAAAGAATCATTATACCTGAAATACTACATCAAGATTTGTTCAATTGTAATAACAGAGTCAATATTTACAAAAAAGAAGATCTTTATTTTTTTGAAAATACAAATAGTGATGGAGCAGGTGGGTATCAAATTATATGGGTATTTAAATCGGGAAAGTTAATTCAGCGTCTTGTTGGATCTATTTATTAGGTAAAATATAAATTAATTTAAAATAAAGTCTCCCATTTTTGAAGCTCTAAATATTGATTTGGACATCATATAATATTAGGTAAGTTTTAAATTATGGACTTCGATTTATAATTTAGAGTATTGTTTATCATAACAACCACTTCAAAACTAAATCGAATAATGAAAATAGCTTCCGCCCAAATCAATTCAACTGTAGGAGAGATAAGTCGAAATTTAGAAGAGCATTATCAAATGATTGATTTAGCATCCCAACATGATGTTGATCTCATTATTTTTCCAGAAATGTCGCTGACGGGTTATTGTAGAGAAGAGGCCGCGGATTTGATAATGACAGAGCACTCAAAAGAACTTGACTTATTAAAACAGAAATCAATTCAAGAAAATATAATCATCGTTGTTGGGGCTCCAGTGAGTCTAGAAAATAAAATCTATATCGGATCTTTTATTTTGCAACCAAACGGACAAGTTAAAATTTATACAAAACAATTTCTTCATGAGGGTGAGGATCTATTCTATCAATCTTCCTTTGAACATAATCCTCAACTAGTAGTACAAAATGAGAAACTATCATTTGCAATTTGTGCGGATATTGAAAATGAATTACATCCTCAAAATGCATTCGAATTGAAGAGTTCATTGTATTTACCAAGTATTTTTTATTCAAAAAATGGTATAAAGGGAGGCTTGGAAAAACTAGTAAACTATGCTGAGACCTATTCATTGACTATTTTAATGTCCAACTTCAGTGGAGAACTTTGGAATGTAGAAGCAGGAGGGCAAAGTTGTTTTATAAACAATAAAGGAGAATTAAAGGATAAGTTGCCTACTGATGGACGGGGTCTAATAGTTATCGAAAAAAATGGAGATGAATGGAGGAGTGAACCCTTATTAGTTCAATAACTTTCAGTCAAACCATCAATTGTATCTTTGGTTTGAAAACATCTTCAAAAGAAAACTAACCGAACAGTTCAAGCTGCAATTTACTATTTAAACTTCAATCAAATTAAAATGAAAAAGAACGAAATACTAATATTACTCGGATTCATTCTACTGAAATTCTTTTTTCAATCTTTCTTAATTGACTCAATTTATGATTTACAGCGGGACGAATTCCTGCATCTAGATCAAGCAAATCATTTAGCATTGGGATTTACATCAGTTCCACCTGTTACATCGTGGATTTCCTCTATTATTCAGATTTTTGGAAATGGAGAGTTTTGGGTGAAGTTTTTCCCAACTTTGTTTGGGGCTTCAACAATGGTTGTGGTTTGGCTGGCTATAGATGAGCTAAAAGGGAGTTTATATGCTAAAGTTTTAGGAGCAACTTGTATACTTTTTTCTTGCTTACTAAGGCTAAACACTTTGTATCAACCCAACTCTTTTGATGTGCTCAGTTGGACGGTCGTGTTTTTCTTATTCATTAAATACATCAATACTGATCAAAGGAAATGGATCTATTGGATGGCTGTTGCTTTCGCATTTGGATTCTTAAATAAATACAATATTCTCTTTTTGGTGCTTGGATTAATTCCAGCTGTATTGATTACAAAAAGTAGAGATATACTTCTTCGTAAGGAAGTTTATATTGCTATGGGAATTACCCTTCTTATCATTTCACCAAATATTTATTGGCAGTTTACAAATGGCTTTCCTGTATTTCATCATATGCAGGAATTAGCGAGCTCACAATTAGTAAATGTCGAGAGAATCTCATTCCTCAAAAGTCAATTATTTTTCTTTACAGGTTCATTTTTTGTCATTTTGGCGGCTTTGATCGGATTATTATTTTCAAAGCGTTTGAGTAAGTTCAAATTCTTTTTCTGGTCATTAATTTTTACATTAACCCTCTACACCTACCTAAGAGCAAAAGACTATTAGCCATTGGTTTATATCCAATCTATATTGCAATTGGAGCTGTTTATCTTTCGCATTTATTGGAGAATAAACTTGGCAAAATTATAAAACCGATACTTGTTGCTTTACCAATCCTCGTTATTATTTTAAGCTTTGATTTCGCATTTCCAAATCAAAAACCTGAATACATCATTGAACATAAAGAGGAATACGAATCGCTGGGTTTATTACGTTGGGAAGACGGTAAAAACCATCATATTCCTCAAGATTATGCAGATATGTTAGGATGGAGCGAATTAGCCTCTAAGGTAGATAAGGCCTACAATAGGATCAATAGTCCTGATCAAGTTTTGGTGTTATGTGACAATTATGGTCAAGCAGGAGCCATTAACTATTACACTCAAAATGCTATAAAAGCGGTTTCTTTCGATGCTGATTATGTAAACTGGTTTGATTTGGAAAAGGAGTATTCCCATTTGATTCGTGTGAAAAATAGGCGAGAAAAACAAAACGAATTAAAAGAGACCAGTCCCTACTTTGAGACTTCCATAGAATATGATTCTATCACTAACCCTTATGCAAGAGAATTTGGTACCACCATATTTATTTTTGAGGGCTCGAAAATAGATATCAATTCAAGGATAGAGGAAGAGTTGAGTAAAATAAAAAACGACCAAAAAGATTAGGTTTTATTTTCAATAATCAGCACTTGGAAATAAACAATTTATTTTCTTTTACGATTAAGGATGTAGATAAACACCTTACTCAATAAAATGTTATGATTATTCCTGTTTTTCTAGTGTTTGCTGGGTTTGTAGCCTTGATTTTTGGTGCAAACTGGCTTGTAGATGGAGCTTCGGCTTTAGCTAAAAAATACAATGTTTCTGATTTAGTGATAGGTCTCACTATAGTGGCATTTGGTACATCGGCACCAGAATTAGTGGTCAATAGTATCGCTTCTATTCAGGGGCATTCTGATATTGTATTGGGGAATATAATTGGGAGTAATAATTTTAACCTATTTATCATTCTTGGTATTTCTGGGTTAATATTTCCCATCAAAGTTCAAACTTCTACTGCTTGGAAAGAGATACCAATTTCATTATTAATTTCCATCTTATTATTACTGCTATTGAATGATTTTGTATTTGAAGGAATGACTTCTTCAAGCAGAATGGATGGAATGATCATGTTGGTTTTGTTTTTCTTATTTCTTTATTATGTTTTCAATCAAATAAAACAAGAACCACAAGAAATTGAGCACACGGAACAAAAGTCGGCTTTTAAAATTTGGACGCTAATCATTGTAGGAATTGGTGGTTTAGTTTTAGGAGGACAGCTAGTGGTGCTCAACAGTATAAAGATCGCGAATATTTTAGGGGTGAGTGAAAAAATAATCGGTTTGACCATTGTTGCAGCTGGTACCTCGCTTCCTGAATTGGTAACTTCTGTTGTAGCGGCGACGAAGAAGAACAGTGATATTGCTATCGGTAACGTAATTGGCTCTAATATTTTCAACATTCTTCTGATATTATCCATAAGTAGTATTTTACATCCTATCAACTACAACCCTAAATTCAATCTGGATCTTTTTATTTTAATTGGAGGAACAATCTTTTTATTGACTTCAATGTGGACTGGGGAAAGAAAGAAATTAGATCGATGGGAGGCGGCTGTTTTATTAGGATTTTATTTGTGTTATACCATTTACCTTGTCTTACGAGAAGTATAATGCAAGCGATAAACCTGAGGAAAAAGAGTGGGAATTTGAATTATTGGCATCAGTAAATCTAAATAATGTGCACTTTACTTTGAGGGATACAGCAAATGTTTCAAACTTTTTGACTACCTTAAATAACGCTGCAAGAGTATTTATGACACCGACAGTATTTAAAGGAAAACAGACCATAAGAGCTTCTTTTATGAATTGGCGTACCAATGAGTTTGATCTTAAGATTGTAATGGAGGAAATGAGGAAAGTAGTGATAAATATAGACACATAAAATATCGACCCTTAACGTAACTTTTTAAATGAAGAAAAATATAATCTTAAAATTAGGCCTGCTCATAATGGTTGTCGTACAATTATTAATGATCTACTTAGTCTATTTAGAATTAGGCTCTGAAAGAATTGTGAAACAATCCGTTCGACTTTTTATTCATATTGCCATCTTTGTTTTATTGATTGACAAAGAGAGGAAAGCCTCAATATTTCCAAGAATTATATTATCAATATATTACCTATTTATGTTAGGCTCAGTAATTTCTTCTCTTGAAGTGGGTTGGAGTCAATCTCTGCTTATAGCCTATTATTGTATTTTGATTACAATTATCAATTTTGATGAATGGATAGAACGTAAACTACATTTACTTGTAATGAGAGTAAGTAATAATAAATCTTTCCAAAATCAACCTGTTGATACCGATTAAACTATATTTAATTTTGAACAGCTACTTCGTACAAACTATTCATGCTTAATACAGATACTAAAATAAAGAAGGAATATAAAAACCGTATTGATCGTGTTTTTGAATTTATAAGTGAAAATATTGATGCTGATTTATCTCTGAATAAAGTGGCAGAAGTTGCTTGTTTTTCTCCTTTTCATTTTCATCGGATCTTTAAATTTATCACTGGAGAGACTTTGAATGAATACGTAACCAGACAAAGGATTGAAAAGTCAGCCCTGGATTTATTGCATCAAGATGAAGCCATTACAACGATTGCTTACAAGTATGGTTTCAGTGATAACTCCTCTTATTCCAGGAGCTTTAAGAAGTATTTTGGTGTTAGTCCGGCAGGGTTTAAGAAAGAGAACCCTTATCGACATAGCAAGATTCGTCAACTGAAAAGCAAGATTGGACAAGAGTATCCAGATTACTCCAAATACATTTGCATCATTGATCATTTAAAAAAATGGATATTTATGAATGCAAAAATCGAAATTAAAGAAACGCAACCATTTAATGCGGCAGGTGTCACGCATATAGGTGTGGAAGGAATTGAAAATGCCTTTGAAAAATTGGTAAAGTGGGCCATTCCAAAAGGGATATTCAATAATCCTAAAGCAAAAATGGGTAGAATGTTCTTTGATAGTTTCAAAGTAACTGCTCCCGATAAGGTACGTATGAGTGCTTTCCTAATTACAGAGAAACCGTTTGAAAAAGAAGGAGAGGTTAGCCTTTTGCAGGTGAACAAAACGAAATGTATTGTGGCTCGTTTTGAAATTACTCAAGATGAGTTTGAGAAATCTTGGACGAGCCTCTTTTTATGGATGAATGAGAATGGTTATAAAAAGAGTACCGAAAACCCTTTTGAAATATATCAAAATGACTTTAGGGAACATCCAGCACAAAAGTTCATTGTGGATTTTCATATTCCTATTCAATAAAATAGGCGATAAAGAGTATTGACGAAAGAAAACTACTATGTTTCAAGTGTTAAGCGCTAGCGTCACTTGGAATTGATTATTGCCGAAGTCTCCTGACTTCGAATATAAATACTTTATTTTCATTCATTTCGAAGTCAGGAGACTTCGTCAATATGTCATCACAAGTGGCGCCTATCGGCTTAACACTTGCGATATAAAAAAAGGACAATAGGTTTTGCGACTGGCCCTTGCGAGTACCTTAAAAAATCTCATCTATTTTATTTTTAAAAGCAATTCACTAGGTTCGTATTTTAACATCGAAATAACACCTATTCAACAACAAACTTACACTAATGATAAAGCGTCTTTCAATTCTATTATTCACCATTGTTCTCTTAGGAAAATCTAATGCACAAGAAGTCGATAAAAGTATATTCATAAAAACAGATCAATACCTTGAAGAAACCATAGATCGTTTAAAAATTGTCGGTTTGAATTATTTGGTTCTTATAGATAATGAAGTGGTGTATAAAAGGGCATTCGGTGCTGCTCACGCTCAGCTAAATGTGCCTATGACAATAGATAAATCCTTTCCAGTGGCATCTATTTCTAAACTATTTAGTTCAGTAGCATTACATCAATTATTGGATATTCATCATAGAGATGTCAATGAAACAGTAGAGGCTTTTCTTCCTAATAGGGACGACCTTCCCGAATCTTGGAAACAATTGACACTTGCCCAATTACTCTCACATACTTCTGGTATTCCTGATCAAATTGATTACCAAATTTACTTAGCACCAGAAAGTGAGCAATCAGTGATTGAGGCTTTAAAAGATAAACCTTTCAGTGCGCAGCCAGGTGAGGAGTCAAAATATAATGCAACAGGTTATTTGCTGATTCGAGCAATTATTGAAAAATTAGCAGGTCAAGACTTTGAGTCTTATATGAAAGAAGCGTTTTTTGTGAAATATAACCTTACATCGGCACAATATGGTGGGTTTAAAAAAGTGATTTCAAATAGAGTAACTTGTTATCAAAATAGAGGTGGAAAACTAGAAATGTTTCCATTGAATTATTCTTCGCCAATGTATGCAGGTGCAGGCTTGAATATTACGATTGATGATTTGTCAAAATGGTTTCAATTTCTTCAAAATGGATCTATTCTGAGTCAGAAGAAACTACAAGAAATTTGGACACCAGTACAATTAAACAATGGTGAAGAAAGCGGTTTTGGACTTGGGTGGGAATCTTATAGGTTACAAGAAGGCTATAGGATGGTCGGACATGGAGGAGCTGGAATATCATCTTTTCGTCATTATTGGAATGAAAAAAAGAATCAAAATATAACAGTTATTGTATTGACAAACGGAGCCTATGATTGGAAAATCAGACCGAATCAAATTAATTCTGAAATAGCTAGCATAATTCTTGAAAATGTAAAGAGTAAATAATTTTCAACTTAGAGCACTGAAATACAATGAATATTTATACTATTTAGAAATCGGGAGATTTCTGATGATCTGAAGGACACGAATGACACTAAAGCTTAACATTCGCGCCAGTGAGTTTAAAATCATTTAGGCGAGTGAAATGGAATTTAGCTTTTGACTTCAAAGCCTAGATTTTTTGCTTCGTTTTTCATCAATGGAAAAATGAAGAAGAAGGAAGCTTGAAAGTCAGCCCTATAAAATCTAGTTGAAATACGGATTGAAAGGTAACGTTAATTTAGTTTACAGTGTGCTGAGGTTACTAACGTACAAGTGTTAAATAAAAAGCAAATTTAAAAATTACAATAATGACAAGAATAAAAAACGCTATCATATCAGGACTCGCTTTCACAATACTTTACGGAGGCTTTGTGTCTTACCAATATGGAATCCAACACGCCATGATAACAGGGCCAATTGCAGGTGCCATATTTGGGTTATTAATGTATTTTTTCGTGAAGTCAAAAACGGTTAATAAGCAAACTCAACTTGAAGGTATTGATGAGAAAGCCATTATTTATGCAGGAGATGCAAATCATTTCAAAGGTGTTGAGGCTGTAGGTGGTCGACTTTACCTTTTAAAAGAAAAGCTCCTGTTCAAGTCACATCATTTTAATGTCCAAAACCATCAGACAACAGTAGGTTTTAATCAAATTCAAGAAGTAAATTATTTTAATACATTGGGGTTTATTCCTAATGGTTTGTCTATTAAACTACATACTGGGCATATTGAAAAGTTTGTAGTGAATAACAGAAAGACATGGAAAAAGGAACTAGATAATTTATTGGTTGTTGAGTAAAGAGATTGTAAACTAAGTTTTCAACCATTTTTAGTTTTTAGAAATCAGAAGATTTTTTATGATCTTATTGGACACGAGTGCCGCTATCACTTAACATTCGTGTCAGTGGAATGACTATACTCTTAGAATACCATTTCCAACAATTGATCCTTTCCATTTTGGAATTAAATAGAAAATGTATTTAACATTTATAAGCAAACAACAATGATTAGTAATATAGTTACCCCACTAGTTCGGACTG
>NZ_JTAM01000093.1 GCF_000812565.1 Flammeovirga sp. OC4
TCCGTTTTGATGGGGTAACTATATAAAACTAGATAGAAGAATTGTATCATTAAGATAATAGGTAAAAAAGTAGAAGACTAAAATTATGAGATAATTATAGTCACCTACTTAAAGTGCAGAACCAAAAAGAAGGTATAAATAAAACTACTTATACCTTCTACATATATTATACTAACTCCATCTTACTAATATCTTTTATAAAATTGCTTTCTTCAACTTTATAGAAAGAGAAACATGATAAACACCCAATAAGATACATGTAATACCCGTAAGGGTAATGATTGTAAAACCTGCGAATACAGGGTTCCAGATCAATATCAACGAGAGAATCAAACCTACAACTCCCATAAACAATAGTGGGTCGTTTGATATCACTCCAAATCTTCTTAAGTCTTGTGAGAATGAAATTGTTCCTATGGCTCTGATCAAGAAAGTAAACCCAACATACATCGGTAATGTGACCATAGATATCGCGGGATTGTTGATCAAGAAAACACCTAAAATGGTATTCGTAAAACCAAACAGCAATTGCCATCCCCAACCTTTCATTGCTTTTCTATTCAATATTGAAAAAGTAATATCTGACACACCCACTATAATAAACGTAATACTAAATATAGTAGACAATGCAACATAACTTTCTATAGGAAATGAAAAGGTAAAAATGCCTGCAAAAATAAATAATGTGCCTGAAATAAGGGGAAGGTACCAATGTTTAATAGATTTTTCTAATGAGCTTGATTTAGTAGCATTCATGATTTCTGAGAGAATAATTTGTGCTTACTTTTAAGGAGTTCAGCTTTTCCTATAAATATTTATCGAATGACCGATGACACTTTGTTGTTCATTTTAGACAAGAACTCCTCACCTAATCTGAACGTCTTTGTCAAATACTCTTGAGTGTCTATGTTGATTTTCTCAATTTGAATTAAATCTTCTGTAATCATTTCTTCTATTTCCGTTTGAAGAAGATAAATGTCCAATAAGTTTTCCTGAAGTTTTAATTCTTTCTGACGCTCCGAAAGGGTATTGTCTTTTTGAACTTCTGCAATTTTCTGATATCTCATTTTATTAAAAACGTGACGTGTTATCACTTTTAATGAAACTTCTTCCACACCTTTTAGGATATCAAAGAACTCATTATTTTTCGTTGTTATTTTATTAAAGCTCTCAGAAAAATGAATTTCATTTTCGAGTAAGATATCATCTATTTTATTGGGTAGGTCTGCTGTATTGAATGGGAAAATAGAATGTGATTTTTGTATTGAAGTATTCATGATTTTTTGATTTAAGAGAGTTATTACTACAATACAAAGGTGGAGAAATGAGGGCTTTTCTATATTGCAGGGTTACCTAATTACATCTTTTAGGTAAATCACCTAAATACATTTCGCAAAAAAGGGGATAAAATATCCCCTTCTTTTTATAGGGAAAATATTAGTATCCCTATCTTTCTATAATTATTACTACTGTCTCTGTTTGATGATGTGCCTTGTTGATTTTCGTGATAAAAGTGACCACTGTCAAAAGCACAATGAATAGTATGATTTTCATGATCTTATTGAGAGCGTCTTTTGATATACCAGAGCTACGTCCTCACATATTTTCCTCTGATACATCACAAAGTTCATTTTTTTTAATTTTATACTTTATAGTCAATTACCTAAAAGAAGGAATTAGGTAGATTACTTAGTAATCGCCATCTCATGATCAATCTCTACTTCAGTGTAGTACGGAAATTCATTTACGATTTTTACCCATTGTCCTTCTTGAAGTCTTTCGTTGGCCTCTAGATCATTCAAAACACCAATAAGCTTTACATTTGCCTTGTTGTCCTTTCTTTTACAAAGCTGTTGGAGTGTTTCTCCTTTTTTAGCTTGTACAGCTATTATTTTATGCGTGTGAATTTGGCTATAATCCTTTTTTTCTAATGGTAATAACGTTTTGATTACATACTCAAAAGACTCGTCGTCCGGTTTATATGTAAAGCTTGTTATTTTGTAGACATAATTGTTGACTAATACCCAGCCAATATTTGCATACTTCTTCTCTTTATTTAATTCACCTTCAAAAGTCATCAGATAGCCATTCGTTTCTCTATTCGCAAAATATCCTTTAGAGATCATTGCATTTTTTTCATCTTCAGAAAGTTCTTCCATAAATGAAAGTGCAGCTTCCATAATATCCTTTTCCTCTTCTAGTGTCACTATTATTCCTTCCTTACCATTAGGGTTGTAACCACCTACAAAATCAGGTTGATTAACAAGATTCCAGTGTGCAGGAAAAGTAACTTTAAAATCAAAAACTGGATGCAAGAATGTTTGTTGATCCAATACTCCCTTGTACACACTTTCTCCAAAAAGTAATCCGTTAATTTTAGTGGAATAATTTTTTGTAAAAGAAGAGGAAGGTTCCTTTTCCATAATTGTAGATTGAAGGTCAATGGCATTGATTCTATCTGGAGTATAAGGATGGTCATTAAAGTAACTTTTTCGTTCTGCTTCCCCAGTCACTAATTCAATGGAAGTTGACATTCTATGTAAAATATCTTTTAAGGCTGATGGCTTATACCCTGATTTGGCAGCAAGTTCCATACCTTCCAAGTCTGCTTCAGTTTCATTTTTTCTTCCATGAGAAGCCATATATAGGGCATTGGTTGATTTGATGGGAGCATTGAAAATTGTTTCCAAATCCTTGCTTAAAATACCTAAGAGATTTCCGGGTACTTCCAGCAAGCGAGGTAAAATCCCTTTTTTAAATTGAGATACAGTATGCCTGTTATGAGAATGAATAATTTCATGTGAAATAATACAGGCCAATTCATCTTCAGTCTGAATGATAGGCAACAAGCCAGTGGTGATAAAAATATAGCCTCCCGGCAATGCAAAGGCATTCGGTTCAATATTTTCAACAATAAAAAACTGATAATCGAATTTCTTTTCTTCTAAGTTTCCTACCAGCTTTTGTCCCACACTATCCACATAAGCGGTTAATGCATGATCTTGATAAATACCCATATCTTTAATGACTTTTTGAGCGTATTCATGACCCACTGATTTATCAATTTCTATGCTCTGAGCATAACTGATGTTTTGTAAAAACAGTACTGTAATAATGATCGATAGAAAGGCAGATAGATTTTTCATGATGATTTGTAATTTCTGAGAGATAATTTTTGTAGATCAGAAGTAATTGATCTTATTACAAATCAGCTGAATTTTGAGGGTGATTAGGTGAGAAGAAAACCTAATGAATACGATTAGGTAAATTGCCTAAGTAAGTATTAAAATGCCTTTCCAATACCAACACTCAAAGAAAAAGTATCATAGCCTTCTTTTATATCATAAAAAAGACCTACCGGAATAGACCAATCTTTTCCTATATCAAAATTGTATTCCGTACCTACTCTAAAAACACCTAAATTATGGTGTTTCTCCAATTCAATACCTCCTCCTAGAAATATATTCCAGTGCGTTGTAATTGAATAAGCCAATACCCCTGCCACGACAAAAGCATGATCTCTGATCAATTCATCTCTATGAGGAATAATGTATCGCCCTAGTTCTATATCCATCATCACTCCTATTTCCAATTTGGGCTGTAAACGGTAGAGATAATCAAACCCAATTCCTGGTACAAAATGACCTTTATGGTTTAAATTATCCATGTTCGCTCCTTTGGGAATATAGGTTTGAGCTAGGGTGATAGAAATAAAGTGTTTATGATGATGAACTTGTTCTTGTTGAGCTAATAAAGATAAACTTGAGAATAAGAGTATTGATAAAAGAATTAGCTTTTTCATAATGGTATTTTAAGAGGAATTTGAGATTTTACAATGAAGAAAAGTGAACTTGTTTTAGCAAAAAAAGGAATGCCAAGTCTGACACTCCCTTTCAATATATTATGAATAATCTATATAAGTCTATTCAACCCAAGATGCGGCCGCTTGTCTTGGTGGGAATTCTTTGAATGTTCTCATATATTCTTTTACTCTTTCAACTGTTGGTGACATCAAGAACATGTGTTCTATCCAAAAATCCATGTAACCTGCTTCATCAATTGCTCTTTCAAAAGGATCCCTTCTAAGATTAATAATCAATGGTGCTCTTAACTTGGTGAAAGGTTTAATCCAAACATCCAATCCTTCGTGTTCTTGGATAGAGAACATAAATTTCCAATCTCCCATTCTCACTGCGGATAAATCACCACCATCCGTGAAGTAGAAGAAATCTTCTCTCGGTCCTTTTTCTTCCTTACCTAAGAAATAAGGCATGAAGTTGTAACCATCCAAGTGGACTTTATAAGTCATGTCACCTGCTTTGTGACCTTTTAATAATTTTTCCTTGATTTGATCATCACCTGCAGCCGCCACTAAAGTAGGCATCCAGTCTTCTAATGAAATGATCTCGTTTGAAACTTGAGGTTTAATTGTTCCTGGCCAGCTGACCATCATTGGTGCTCTGAAACCACCTTCCCAAGTTGTATTTTTTTCCCCACGGAAAGGAATCATACCACCGTCAGGCCATGACAATACCTCAGCTCCGTTGTCTGTAGTATACACTACAATTGTATTTTCTGTAATACCTAGTTCATCTAATTTATTCAATAACTGACCAACGTGTCCGTCATGTTCTACCATACCATCAGCATAGATACCTTGGCCTGTTTTACCATCAGCTTCTTCTGTAAGGTGTGTCACTACGTGCATTCTTGTAGAGTTGAACCAGACAAAGAAAGGCTCTTTTTCTTCATGTGCTCTATCGATAAAATCTAATGAAGCCGCTAAGAATTCTCTATCCACTGTTTCCATTCTTTTCTTCGTCAATGGACCTGTATCGGAGATACGACCATCAGCATAAGAGTGAATGACACCTCTAGGACCAAATCTTTCTTTGAAAGCTGGATCTTTTGGATAATCTGGATGTTCTGGCTCCTCTTCCGCATTTAAGTGGTAAAGGTTACCAAAGAATTCATCAAAACCGTGATTTGTTGGAAGGAATTCGTCTTTATCTCCTAAGTGGTTTTTACCGAATTGACCAGTAGCATATCCCATATCCTTAAGGATTTCTGCGATTGTCGGATCTTCTTTTTGGATTCCTAAATCATCACCTGGCAAACCTACTTTAGAAAGACCTGTTCTTTTAGCACTTTGACCTGTTACGAAAACCGAGCGACCGGCTGTACAACTATTTTGTGCGTAACTATCTGTAAATCGAATACCTGAATTGGCTATTCTATCAATGTTTGGAGTTTTATAACCCATCATGCCGTCATTGTAAGCACTGATGTTAAACATCCCGATATCATCACCAAAAATTACTAAGATATTCGGTTTCTTCTTTTGTGCCATTAACTGAGTGGAGAACAGTAGTACAATGACAAATAATGATAATTGTTTCATGAGTTTTCTAATATTTTAGAGAGATAACTTTTTTGTTTTTATGATCATTGATCACATTACAAAGGTGTAGGATTGTTCCTCCCTATAGATGAGTAGAAAACCTATTCAAAAAGTTTAGGTAAATTACCTAAGGCGAAAAAATGATATTGTGGATTGCTTATTTAGGAATTGAAAAATAAAAAGTACTGCCTTTTCCTAACTCTGATTCTACCCAAATCTCTCCTTTATGTCCATCAACTATCTTTTGACAATTGGCAAGTCCAATTCCAACTCCTTCGTATTCTTTGTCTAAATGAAGACGCTGAAACATTCTAAAAATTTTCTTTTGATTGTCTTCGGCGATACCAATACCATTATCTTTCACAGAAAAAACTTGATGATCACTTTCTTCTTTCACAGAAATCTCAACTTCTGGTTTATTATTTTCGGGCTGATACTTGATCGCATTGGTAATAAGGTTTTGAAAAAGCATTCTTATTTCTGATTCAGTACCTGTAATGCTCGGTAGTTCGTTTACCTCCAATGCTACCTGCTTATCGTCCAATAGTTTTTTGAGATCACTTCTTATTTCATCTAAAATAACATTACAGTCTATAGTGACGGTTTCTTTCTCACTTCCTAATCTAGAATACTCCAAAATATTATGCACCATTCCTTTGACACGGAGTGTAGAGGTACCAATATAATCGAGGATTTGCTTCCCTTGATCATCCAATAAATCTTTATAACCTAAGAGTAGCATTTCTACAAAGCTTGCAATAGTACCTAGAGGTTCCTGTAAATCGTGAGATGTGATATATGCAAATTCTTCAAGTGATTTATTTTTCTCCTCTAGAATAGCATTTTTCTTTTTCAATTCATTTTCAGCCTCTTTTAATGAAGATACATCTTCATACAAAATCATTAATTCATCTTTTGTCAGAGGAAATGCTTTTATACGATAGGATCTTTTAACATAATTTACTTTTTCATCTCCAAACTCAATCTCGCCGATATCAACAGGTTGCTGTGTTTCGATGCATTGAAGGTAAAGTTCAGGCAAACCCAATTCATATATTCCTGGAAACGCATCTATAAGCCTTTGCCCAATAAACTCCTGAATATCTACTCTTGCAGCTTTTTGGTTGGCTTTGTTTGCATAAACAAATTCAAAGTCCCTTGTTTCCTTATCTAGTAGTTTGAATACCACTAATGGTATGGGCAACTTTTCTAAAATATTTAATGCATTAAGCGTGTTTCTCATAGCAAGCGGTTTTATTGATGATTTTAGCTATTCTACGGTCCGAAAACAAATAAAAAGCTGTTATTATCCCACTGATACTGAAACAGTAAAATACTTTTCACTTAAAATGCAAAATGTTATTCGATTAGAATTTTAATAAGGAATTGTAAAGTAAAATGTACTTCCTTGATGCAACACTGACTCCACCCATATTTTTCCATTATGGTTTTGAACTATTTTGAGACAATTAGCCAATCCAATTCCCACTCCTTGATATTCTTGTTGAAGATGTAATCGGTGAAACATCTTAAAAATTTTCTGTCGGTCATTTTCTGCTATCCCAATTCCATTATCAGTGACACTAAAAATCCAATAACCTTGCTGATTATCTTCCACATTAATGCTCACTTCAGGTATACTACCTTTCTCTTGATACTTTATTGCATTACTAATTAAATTTTGGAATAGCATCCTCATCTCTGAAGCCGAACCATTCACTGAAGGGAGATTGCTAATATGTAATTTCACTTCTTTTGAATCTAATAGTGTCTTAAAGTCTTCCTGTATTTCTTGCACTAAAAGATTACAGTCAATATTCATTTTCTCTTTTTGAGTACCAAGTCTAGAATATTCAAGAATACTGATAATCATATTTTTCAGTCTTGTGGTAGAACTGCCGATATGACCTAAAATTTGCCGACAATTATCATCCATTCTTTCATCGTAAGTTTTCAGCAAAATTTCCACAAAACTCGAAATTGTATTTAAAGGTTCCTGAAGGTCATGAGATGTGATGTATGCAAACTCTTCTAATGATTTGTTCTTCTCTTTCAGGACCTGATTCTGATGTAAAAGTTTTTGTTCCGCTTCTTTTAAGGCTGAAATATCTTTATAAGTAACCATTACGGTATCTTCTGAAATAGGAGTTGCCTTACCAGTGTATGCACTTCTGTTCACATTTTTATCACCGTAAACTACCTCACCTACTTCAAGTGTTTTCTGAGTCATGACGCTTTCAAAGTACTTGTCTGCTAAACCTACTTCATATAATCCTGGAAAATTGGCACGTAGGTCAACACCTATAAATTTCTTCAAATCCACACCACATGCAATAATATTTGCTTCATTGGCATAGATTAATTTAAAATCCTGCTTCTCAAAGTCAGTGACTTTCAATACAAAAATTGGGGTATCTAACTTATCTAAAAGTTTGTAGGTATCTAATGCATCATACATGATATAATTCAACTGGTTATATACTACATAACAAAATATTTGAATAATAGTTCAATTTCATTACATGAGTGATAACTAGAATACTTATGCCATTTTTCAATACATTCTTCTGAAATTAGAAAGATATTCTTACAATCCATAAAGAGAACATAGAAGGGTAAAAAATAAAAACTTGTTCGTAAATTGTAAGCCAATTTAATATAAGACTATGAAAAAATTTGGTTTAATAGGATACCCTTTGGGTCATTCTTTTTCAAAAAAATACTTTACAGAAAAATTCCAGAAGGAAGGAATTGAAGGGTGCGAATACGAACTTTACGAGCTTGAAAAAATTGACATTTTCTCTGATTTAGTTTCCAACACTGAGTTAACCGGTTTGAATGTCACTATTCCTTATAAACAGGATGTTATTCCTTACTTAGATCGATTGGACCCTGCTACTGCCGGGAAAATCGGAGCAGTCAATGTCATTAAATTTGAGGAAGACGGCACAAAAACAGGCTACAACTCAGATTATTATGGATTTAAAACATCACTTTTAGAGTTTTTACCTCATACAAAATTCAAGGCTTTGATTTTAGGTACGGGCGGTGCTTCAAAAGCCATCAAAGTAACTTTAGAAGACTTGGACATTCCATATCAGTATGTTTCTAGAAATAGGACTGAGGAAAGTATTTCTTATGCTGATATTACAGAAGAGATTTACGCAACTCACACTTTAGTGATCAATACTACTCCCCTTGGCATGCATCCTAATGAAGGAATTGCTCCCAAGTTGCCTTATGAATTAACGACCGAGAATCATTATTTCTTTGATGTAGTCTACAATCCTTCAGTGACTGAATTTATGAAATTAGGGGCTGAAAATGGAGCAAAAACCTTAAATGGTTTGGATATGCTAATTGGTCAAGCGGAAGCTTCTTGGAAAATTTGGAACGGAGAGTTTTAATATTGAATTAATTCTTCATCAATAGATTTCAAGGATCAAAGTAAACAGATGTTTCGTGCACCACGACTGAAGTCATGGGCAAGTGATACTGACTCCACCAACACTAAAGTGTTGTCTTCGTTGCCAACCTTCAAGACTTTAGTTTTGATGAGGTTGACCTATCACCTACCCATAGTTTTAACTATGGTGTACGAAACATCCTTACATTTATTTTAATTTCTCATTGTTCTTATGTCTGTCAGCATCTCTGATCGATTTCTTTTCGAGATTCTTTTTTAATACCTCTGTCAAATCAATACCCGTTTGATTCGCTAAACAAACCAATACAAATAATACATCTGCCATCTCATCACCCAAATCCACTTCTTCGTCAGACTTCTTGAAAGATTGCTCCCCATATTTTCTAGACATTATTCTAGCTACTTCCCCCACTTCTTCCATTAAAATAGCCGTATTTGTCAGTTCATTGAAATAGCGAACGCCTGTAGTGTTGATCCACTCATCAACTACTTTTTGTACTTCTTCTAGTGTCATGATTTCTTATTTTATTTTGGGGTAAAATAAAGGAATTAAAAATTAACAATGAAGAATTAAGAATGAGAAATAACCAACGAAGAGATTTTTTTTCTTAATGTTTAGTATTTAGAAATCAGGAGATTTCTGATGATCTGAAGGACACGAATGACGCTAACGCTTAACATTCGCGCCAATGGACTTTCTACCTAATTCGTTTGGTAGTATTTCCTCGGCCTTGAAGGGAAAAGCGTTAAGAATTTCATAGATTGAGCTGTTAAAAATGATTTTCTTGTTTGAGCACAGCGAGAGAAATGGAATTTAGCTTTTACGTTCACAGCCTAGATTTTTTTGCTTCGTTTTTTCATCAATGGAAAAAATGAAGAGGACAGTAATTTGGAAGAGTAAAGATGAAATTATGTTACGCCCTATTTTGAAATTGGTCGCCGGATTGATTGAAATATTTGGGTATAAAAAAAGCCCTCAAGGGCATCAAATCATTATTATATTTCGACTCTCCACCGATTGGAAAGTCGGGTATTGTTTAAGCTCCTTGCTTAACCGTACCCTTTATCTCCTTAGAGATTGTTGCTGTTTTTGCTTTTGGCTCTGCTACCGTAATTTTTACAGGAAAGCCTGTTGGTGTTACTGTTATTATTGTTTTCATAATTTTAAATATTTATTTGTTTGTTTTAATTACTATTGGAAAACCTGATGGGGTTGTTGTGATTACTGTATTTTTCATAATTCTTTAAATTTTAATTATTGATATTGTTTTAATTATTTTCTGATTACTACTGGGTAACCTGTCGGTGTTATTGTTACGATTGTATTTTTCATGATTCTTTAATATTAATTGTTATACAAATTATTTTACTGTTTTGATTACAACTGGAAATCCTGTTGGAGTCATTATTACGATTGTGTTTTCTAGCTTATTCATTTTTCTTTTTGTTTAAATGTTTTCGATTTTGTTTTCATTATTATTACACGACAAAGGTGTAGGAAAGTTTCGAATTAATAAAGTGTATTTATACAATTAAAAGCTATATAAACGAAATATTAATAATGCTAATTTGTACACTTTATTATATTTTATTTCGATATTTAAACTTACAAAAGGAAAAAGAAATAGAAGTGTACACACATCATTTGTAGAATTGATGCAAGTGTCTGACAGTACACTTAATCGAAAATTTTAATGTTAATAAATTGTTAATGTTTTAATTCCTTGAATTTCTAGTAAAATCTCTTCAAAAATGTAACTCTTTGTAATTAAGTGACTTTTAAACGCTTTTTGTTATAACTACTGTCTTTGTATGACAAAATGTTTTTAGCCATTCCAGGAAAGACAAACATGTGCAATGGAAAAACTAAGTACCAATACAATCTTCCCCAAACTCCCAACGGTCTGAAAGTCGCTTTTTGCTCTAGCCACTGCTTCCCACCTTTGTTCTTGACTCTAAATTCCAACCAAGCCTCACCCGGCAATTTCATCTCTGCAAATAACAATAGTCTTTGATGCTTTTTATCGGCTAAGATCACTCTCCAAAAATCCAATGCCTCTCCTGTTTTCAAATCATACTGACTTCTTCGTCCCCTTCTTAAACCAACTCCACCAACCATTTTATCCATAAACCCTCGGATCTTCCAAAGCCAAGTACCATAATACCATCCACGTTCTCCACCTATCGCCCACACATTATCTAGTACTTCATCTACGGGGCGTTGGATTTGAAATTTTCTGAAGTCGACAAAACAGCCATATTTAGGTACTTGAATCATATCCAAGAAATCTTCACGCACTGGACCAATGATCGATTCTTTCCAACTTGACACCACTTCATTTTGAGCAATTTTCTGGAAAGCACTTTCTAATGCCTCTTCATAGGTCAATAACTTTATTGGAACGATCTTCTGAATTTCACTATCATTGCACACCACTTCATTCCCCATACTTTCTACTAAGCTCCTCGCTAATGAATAAGTCGTGGAAGTCACAAAATACAACCAATACGAAGATAGATTAGGTGTAAAAACAGGAACCACGAGAATTCGTCTTTGTAATCCTCTTACTTTTGCAAACTGCAAGAGCATGTCTTTATAATTCAATACATCCTTTCCTCCTATATCAAAAACCTTATTGTAAGCTTCTTCTTTGAGCATCACACCCATTAAGTAATCCATTACATTACGAATCGCTATGGGTTGGCATTTAGTCAAAAGCCACTTCGGAGCCACCATCACAGGAAGCTTTTCTACCAAATCTCTTATGATCTCAAAAGAAGCACCACCAGAACCAATAATTATTGCTGCTCTTAAAACCGTCAATGCACTCTGAGTCTCACCTAGTATATGTTCAACCTCAACTCTTGATTGAAGGTGTCTTGAAAGTTTCTTACAATTGGCTATTCCTCCCAAATAAATAATTTGCTGACATTCTGTAGTCTTGATAAAATCTCTAAAGTTGACCGCTGCTGTTTTCTCCATTTTCTCAAAATCTGCAAATGAGTTACTCATGGAATGCACTAAATAATAGGCGACATCAAAATCCTTGGGGATGTTTTCTAAAGAAGAGGCATCTAATAAATCACCTTTTACTACTGTTACTGAATCAAGAAAAGTATAATCAAAATCTTCAAAGTCAAAACGCCTTGGGTCTCTGCACACACAAATTACTTCATGTCCCGCCTCCACTAATAAAGGCAACAAACGTCTTCCTATATATCCTGTTGATCCGGTAAGTAGTATTCTCATAAGTGAAATAGTGTATTGGTGTAAAATATCAACAATAAAAGCATTCAAATTGTTATAGGCTCCTCTATTTTTTCCATTCCAATCTAATAAGTTCTTGATATAACTAAATGTTATCGTCCATAACTTTAAATTGTTTAATATCAAACTTTATGATTTTAGTTTTGTACTATCATAAACACAATTAAACAGATATGAATAAATTATTTTTATTTACCCTACTATCATTTATCATCAATACGACAATAGTAATGGGACAAGACAGTACCGCTGTACAAAACCCAGAAGAGGAAATTGATGCTAGTAATCCTCTCTCCAAAGGATTGAATGCTTATCAGATTGGGCGTTTTAAACCTAATCAAGTAGAGCTTCAAAACATCGTCAACTATACTACTAATAAGTGGTTTATCAGGGGGGCAATAGATTATACTAAACCCTATGATGGTCAGGTCTACTATGGATCTTCCAATTTTATGGTTTCCAGGCTATTTGAGTTTGCCAAGAACAATGAAAAGTGGAAAGTACAAACCGGTTTTGGTCTAGTAGTCTCTAATTCAAAAGTAAATGGATCTGCTATAGGTGTAAACTTTGTGGGGGTACAGACCAACGAGAAATGGAAGTTCGTAGAATTATTGACCTATCAATCTAATGGAACCATAGAAGCGCAATATGGTGCTTATTACAAATTCACAAAAAATGGGAATTGGGAAATCAGAACCCATCCAAGAATGTTATTCAATACACAAACAGGAGTACATGAAATTCCTGTCGGGGTTGGTTTAGGGCATACCGTAAGAGCAAACTCCTTTATGACCTATATCTATTGTGAGCCAGAATACGATCTCTATAATAATGAATACATAATTTATTCAGGGGTGAAATTCATTTTCTAAAAAAGAAGAAAGAGAACATCAATTTATTATTTAGAGAGGTACTATTATTAGTAATAAATCATTAACTTCTAGTCACATAGAAAACAGGTAGGTAAAATACCTACCTATTAAAAATGAGAATTTTACTAATCTAAACCCTTTCTATTCTTAATAAATTTGAGTGTTCTCTTTTCATTCTACGGAATAATAATTCTTAATGGAAAAACTTTGTTTGTCTTTAAACGTTATTTTGTTTAAGAACAAACAATTGATAACTTAATTATATTTACAAAATATTACTACCGTGACAGCATTAGAATCTATACAACAGTTACAAGAACAGATCTCCAAATCAATTATAGGCCAAGAGAAAGTGGTCAATCGAATTATTTCTTGTTTAATATCAGATGGTAACTTACTGTTAGAAGGTCTTCCTGGACTAGCCAAAACAAGGGCAATCAATAGTTTAGCAAAAAATATGGATTTAGGATTGAGTAGAATTCAATTCACTCCTGATTTATTACCTTCAGATATTACAGGTACAGAGATCTACCAAAGTCAAGGGGAAGAAAGCTTTGTGTTCCAGCAAGGTCCTATCTTCAACAACTTAATCTTAGCGGATGAGATCAACCGTGCTCCTGCAAAAGTACAATCGGCTTTATTGGAAGCGATGCAAGAAAGACAGGTAACTGTTGCGGGTAATACTTACGAGTTACCAAAACCTTTCTTTGTAATGGCTACTCAAAACCCTATTGAGCAAGAAGGTACATATCCTCTTCCAGAGGCTCAAATGGACCGTTTTCTAATGCACGTTATCGTGAATTATCCTTCTGAAGAAGCAGAGTTAGAGGTGTTACGTTTGGTAAGAAACGAAGAGAAATCTGCCGGAGAAAAGAAGGAATCTAAAGCAAAAGAAAAACTGCCAAAAGAGATTGTATTTGATGCTCGTAAAGAGGTACAAGAAGTACACGTTTCTGAGGCCATTGAAAAATATATCGTAGCATTAGTTTACGCTACAAGAACTCCTGAAAAATACAGCGAAGATTTAGCAAAATGGATCGATGTAGGTTGCTCTCCTCGTGCGACAATCGCATTAGACAAAGTGGCTAGAGTACAGGCTTGGTTGAATGGCCGTGATTTTGTGAAGCCGGAAGATATTCAAGAGGTGATCAAAGATGTATTCCGTCACAGAATTGTAAGCAGTTTCGAAGCCAACGCTTTAGGAATTTCTAAAGAACAAATCATTGATGAACTGATCAGTAAAGTGGCGGTCGCCTAATCTCTTTTCTTATGAGTAAATCAGAAAAAGAAAATCCAACATCGGGTTATGTCACCCTCCACGAATTGCACGGTATGCAGTTTGAGGCATCGGGCTTCAGCTTTTTACCAAAATACAAAGTGCAATCGCTTTTGGCTGGACGACATAAATCTGCGATGAGAGGAAGAGGTTTAGATTTCAAGGAAGTTCGTCAATATGTTGCGGGTGATGATATCCGAAACATTGACTGGAAAGTGACGGCACGTACTCAAAAAACGCATACCAAAGTCTTTTCAGAAGAAAGAGAACGCCCTGTTCTTTTAGTGGTGGATCAATCTTCTTCCATGTTTTTTGGAACGCAAAGCTATTTGAAATCAACAGTTTCCGCTCACCTTGCAGCACTTGGTGCTTGGAGAACGGTAGATGTGGGAGACCGAGTAGGTGCGTTTGTTTTCAATGATACAAAATTTGAAAATATCCGACCTCAGAGAAGTTCAACGGCCATTCTTTCGATGTTGAAAACCATAGAAGTTTACAACAATCAATTGAATGCCCAACAACCTCCTCAATCCAAAACGTTGATTTTGGAAAGCGTTTTTCAAAAAGTAAGAAGTACAGTCAATCACGATTACCTGATCGTTATTTTATCTGATCTTAGAGGAATTTCAGACAAAACCATTCATCATATTTTCAACTTGAAAAGACACAACGATGTCATGATTTTTCATATTGAAGATGACTGGGAAAAAGAACTTCCATTGAGAGCCATTTCCCTTTCCAATTCGGACCGTCAGGTTTCTATTGAAAACAGTATGAAAAAAGTCCGAGAGAAACATCAAAAGGCTTTTGCGAACGAAAAAGAAATGCTCACGGACCAGTTTGCTGAATACGGTATTCCGGTACTTACTTTCAACACCAACGAAAGACCAGCAGATCAGCTTCGTGATTTACTAAAAGACCATTAATTATGCCTCAAGATTCCTTACAGTTCCTAAAGGACTCTACACAGCTTGCCAGCGAAGTATTGGACTTTATTCCTCCGGAAAAGGTAGATATGTCTCCTACCGGTCCAGGATGGTATATCTTGGGTGGAATAGCCGTCTTATTGGTACTGATCGTAAGCATCAGAGAGTACAATCGCTACCTTAATTCTACTTACAAAAGAGTAGCGAATAAGGATTTAGATAAAATAATCAATCAAAAGTTATCCCTTCAGGAAAGTGTTTTTCAGGTGAATACCACCCTGAAAAGAGTAGCACTTACTTCCTATGACCGTGATCAGGTAGCACACTTGAGCGGTGAAGAATGGGTCGCTTTTTTAAATACACATTGGAAAAATAATTTTTCTGATAAAGAAAGTGATTTACTGATCAACGGAGCGTATATGAAGCCTTCTGCTGATCATGATGAAACACTGACACAATTGATTCAATCATCAAAAAAATGGATTAAAAGTCATGTATGAGTTAGCCTACCCGTGGATGTTTGCACTGCTTCCCCTGCCGATTCTTATATGGTGGTTAGTTCCTGCATACAAACAGAAAAAAGATGCATTGTACTATCCTAAGTTTGATGAATTGACAGACGCTACTGGTCTGAAACCTCAAAAAAGTGCGACAGTTTTAAAAAGAAAATGGTTTCAGTACCTCGTCAACTTTTTGGTTTGGTGTTGTGTGGTAACAGCAATGACCAACCCACAATACATTGGTGAACCAGCCAAAAAAGTAAAGAATGCGAGAAACATGTTGATCGCTGCTGATATTTCGATGAGTATGAATACTACCGATTGGTTTGATGCCGACGGAAATCGTATTACGAGATGGAAAGCTGTTCAAAATGTATTGACTGATTTTATAGATAAAAGAGAAGGTGACCGCATCGGTTTGATGATGTTTGGCAGTGACGTATTTGCCCTGCCTTTCACTCCTGATTTGGATATTATCAAACATACCGTAGATGAAACAGGTATCGGTATGGCAGGTCATAAAACAGCGGTTGGTAATGCCATTGCCTTATCCACTCAAGTTTTTGAAGCAGATTCTATTGATCAAAGAGTGATGATTTTACTGACCGATGGTCAAGACAGTGGTAGTGAAATTGTACCGATCACCGCTTCTCAGATGGCTGCCGAAGACAGCATTAAGATCTACACCATTGGTATTGGTACGAAGAAAAGTGCTCAATACGAATTGGATGATAAGACTTTGAAAATGATCGCTAAAAATACAGGTGGCGAATATTTCAATGCCGGAAATGTAGAGGAACTCAATACCATCTACGACAAGCTGAATGAAATGGAACCTATTCAGTTTGAAGATGAAGGCTACAGACCTACCCGTTTGTTGTTCTACATTCCATTGGGAGTTGGATTTATCCTCGCACTTTCATTGCAGTTTATCACCATTACTGTTCAATTTTTCTCATCACTTAACAGACGAAAATCATGAAAGAAATAGAAGCTTTTTTCGAAGGGTTTTCGACCAATATTCACTTTATAAGACCCGATTATTTATGGGCATTAGTTCCTGTAGGTATTCTGTTTATCCTCTCATGGATTTCCATTCGTGAGTCTGAAGGGTGGAAGAAATTGATCAACCCACAGTTATTGAATTTACTCCTGATCAAAGGCAATAAAAAGGGAGCTTGGTTTCCTAAAATGTTGATGATTTTTACAGCAAGTATCTTAGTCATTGCCATGGCAGGTCCTACTTGGAAAAGAGTAGACAAGCCAGGAAATCAAACCGAAGCCAAAGTAGTCATTGTACTCGATATGAGTAGATCGATGTTGGCAACAGATATTGGTCCAAGCCGATTGGAAAGAGCCAAAATGAAAATCAAGGATTACTTGAAAATCAATCAAGGGGTACAAACCGGTTTGGTGGTCTTTGCAGGTTCTGCTCACGAAGCACTACCTCCTACCAAAGATTACAAAACCTTCCGCTCTACATTGGATGCCTTAAGTCCGAGTAGTATGCCACTACAAGGAAGTAACTTGCCAGATGCATTAGATCTTACAGATAAAATCCTTGAAAATACAGATGCTCCAAGTTTTGTTTGGATCATTACGGATGATATCAATGCATCTGACGTGCAGGCTTTCGGTCAAAGAAGTAACACCAAAGATCAATACAACTTATTGGTATTGGCTACTCCTCAAGGGGCACATATTCCTACGTATAGAAATCGAGTTTTAAAAGATAAAAATGGCAAAGCAGTAACGGTTGGACTGAATACAGCTCAACTCCAAAATGCGATTGCCATGCCACATGTCAACCTTACGCCTTTTACATTGGACAATACTGATGTGGAGCTTTACGCAAAAAATATCCAAGACAATTTGGTCTTCACTAAGGATAGCACAAAAGCCGAAGAGGATTGGGTAGATGCAGGATATTACCTTTCGTTTGTCGTTGCGTTTTTCCTTTTATTCTGGTTTAGAAAAGGACTTTTAGTGCAATGGACTTGGATCTTACTCCTCCCCATGTTCTTTATCAGTTGTGACAGTATTGAGCAATTGCCAAAAGACGATTTAAAAGCCAAAGACCTTTTTTATACAAGAGACCAACAGGCACAAGAATTATTGGAAAAAGGAGATACAGCTACAGCGGCAGTGACTTTCTCAGATCAATCCCAAGCAGGTTACGCCTACAGTAAAATGGGAGATTATGAGAAAGCAGCAGATGCGTATGCAGAAGACATCACCGCCAATAATATGTATAACTTGGGTGTTTCTCAAGCCAAATTAGGCAACTGGGAAGCGGCACAAAAAGCCTTTCAGATGGCTTTGGATATCGATCCTCAATTCAAAGAAGCAGAGAAAAACCTCAACATTGCTTCTGAACAAGTTCGTATGATTAATATTCACATGTCAGAAGGCAGTAAGCTCAACGAAAAAGATCCTTTGAAAGGAAAAATATACGAACCTGAAGCCGGAGAACAAGAACAGGAATCTGCTCAACATTCCGACAGAAAAGGGGAAGGAGAAGGTGAGACGATTCAGGAAATGGGAGAAAAAGAAATCAATCCGACCATGGAAGAACTCTTGGAAATGCAGTTTTCTGAAACCAAACAGCAATCCAAAGCAAGTATGATCCGTCAGGTGAAATTGGACCCTTCGATGTACCTCAAAAAGAAATTTCAGTATCAGTACCTCACTGATGAAGACAAGCCTAAAAAATCAGATCAGTCATGGTAAGAAAAAGCATTATAATCGTACTGACGTTGTTTTGGGCATTGAATACTTACGCTCAGAAGAAAGTCAACCTGTTTACCACCACTACCATCAATAAGAAGGAAGTAATGGTCGGACAGCCTTTCAAAGTGAAGCTTTCCATCTACACCACGACTTGGTTTACGGAAGGATTGAACTTTGAGGATTTTCAACTGCCAAATGCTTTAATGATTAAAGACGGCAGAGCGATTCCTAACTCTTTGCAGATCGGCAAGTTTCAGTATTCAGGTGTGGAACAAACGTATTGGGTGTTTCCTTTTTCAGCTGGTGAAAACGTATTTCCTTCATTGGAATTGGAAGTAACTACCCCTGATCCGGGAGATTTTAAAGGGAAAAAACATACGATTCATACCAAAGAAAAGTCCATCAAAGTGGTTCCCCCACCTGTCGGTGAAGATCCAAAGTCTTGGCTAGTTGCTTCTAGTGTAAGAATTTCTGATACTTGGAATAAAGACTTGTCTCAAGTAAAAGTGGGTGATGTACTCAAAAGAACGGTGCGTATCACAGCAGGTAATACCCTTGGCCCGATGATTCCAGTGAGAACTTATGATTCATTAAACTGGGCTGGAGTTTATCCCGAACACCCGACAAACAGTAATTATAATAAGGACAATTACATTTCGGGTACTCAAACTCAAGTGATCACCTACCTTGTGCAAGAAGCAGGCGAATTTGAAGTGCCAGGAATTACAGTTCGATACTATAATCCTTACACCAAAAAGTCGAAGGATATTTCTTCAAAAAACAGAACCATCACCATTGAAGAAAACCCCAACCTGAGCATGTTGCAATCACTTCAGGACAGCTTGAATAAACTCAATCAAGTTCCGGAAGAAGTAGATACAACTCCTAAAAAAACATGGAGAGATTACGTACCTCAGCATTGGGAATATATCCTTTTAGGTTTAGTGATTCTTTGGCTACTGTATAAATACAGACCAATCACCAAAATCAAAAAGAAACTGGAGGATATCCGTTCGACTTCCACTTACAAGGAAAAACAAGCTTACAATAAGTTAAGAAGCGATATCAAAAAAGGAAATATTGAACAAAGCATTCAAAGTTTCTATCAGTGGATCAATACCCTGCCCAATCAAAGTGTAAGCAACTACAGGGAGACACTTTACCAAGCTGTATTGACACATAAGCTGAGTGATTTGATCTCTGAAATTTCCGATATCAAATACAGTCAAGGTGGAACGATGATTCCGAAAAGCCTTCAAAATGCCTTATTGAACCAATTGAATTGGGACCGGAAAATTATTCTTCAAGTGAAAAAGAAGAAGAGTTATAAGGAAAGGAAAACGAAGCGTTTGAAGGAGTTGAATCCTTAATCATAGAAGAAAGGTTCTTGCAGAGATGTGGGAGCCTTTTTTGTTTTTCTTAGAGCAATGTACTTGAACATAACTAAAAACAAACTAGCTTTAAATATTAAAAAAATATCTGAAATACTATGACAAAAGTAGATCCTAGCAAACATTGGCTTTCATTTTTAGAATGGATTAATAATTTATCTAGCTTAAATATTTATCGAGGTGTTAGTGATAGAGAGTTTCTTCTCGTACCATCCGTCGGACGTCATGATAACTACACTTTAAATAATGAAATAGATCTTTTTGAAAACTTTAAGTTAAAAGCTAATATGTTTACAAAAGGTTCTGATGACTTTGAATGGTTAGCATTAGCTCAACATCATGGTCTGCCAACACGACTATTAGATTGGACTTATAATCCACTTATCGCAACTTACTTCTCAGTAAGAGAAAATAAAGAAAAGGATGCAAGAATTTATTCATTACAGCCTAATCATGAAAACTTCATCAACCCAAAAATGGAGAACTCTCCTTTTTCAATTCAAAATATTAAATTTATTAATCCTCCAGTTTCTACTCGTAGAATTGAATTACAGAAGGGATTATTTAGCATACATCCATTACCTCAAAAACCTGTAATTATTTATAAAAACCACTTAATTGAAATGGAATATGCTCACCATGATTCCAATCGGGCTATTTTAACTAAGAATGTATTTAAACCTCTAACAAATAAAAAAGAATTATTTCAGTATCAAGAAGATTTTTATGAATCCAATCGTAGTGATAATCACTTCAATATTCCATCATATTGTAAAAATTCATTTGAAGAAAATATAAGAAAATTAGGAATAGATGAAATGATATTCGGTGACATAGACTCCATTGCAGAATTACTAAAATATCAGTTAGATAAAAAAATAATTAAAAACACATCTTCTACTAAGTTTAATTATGCACATCCAATAATATCTCGAAAAATAGAAAGTCACATTATCGACTTTTTTAAAAACAATCCGACAAAACTTATTTTTCACAATAACAAACAAGTAATAAATTCATCTATCAATGTCAATATTAAAGAATCAATAGAAAGTTCTTATAATATCAAATACATAAAAGGAAGTATGTTTTTTCGATTGATACCAAACTTAAAAAAGAGTGATACTATTTTTCTCAACTTTAATAAAGTGAGTCAGAGAAATAGAATAATCACAAAAATTAGCAAAGAGGTCTTCAATGAAAACAATATTTCAGAAGGGCTCTTATATATCAATTTCTCATGTAAAGTCTTATTTTCTGGGTCTTATGAGAACCTTAACATTTCTGATTATAATCTGGAATTAGATTCTCATACTAAAGAATATCTTGATAATTTAAATATCAGCTATGATAAAGCTATAAAACAGTACCAATCTATTATTTCAAAGGTTAATGAAAAATATTTAGAGAATATTGATTTGGATTCTCAAGAATTCACTGAATTAATTGGATCCCTAAAAGAGCAATTTTAGTCTTCTATTATCTTCATAAAATAGCAATAAGAAAGGTTATTACAGAGATGTGAGAGCCTTTTTTCTTAAAAAAACTATAATGGTTTTTAGAAATCAGGAGATTTCTTTCATCTATACGACACGAATGACGCTATCGCTTAACATTCGCACCAGTGGTCATTCTACCCTTTTAATTTGGTAGTACACCATCGGCCTTGAAGGGAAAAGCGTTAAAAATTTCATGGAGTGAGCCGTTAAAAATGATTTTCTTGTTTGAGCGCAGCGAGTTTAAAATCATTTAGGCGAGAGGAATGGAATTTAGCTTTTGACTTCTAAGCCTAGCTTTTTTTGCTTCGTTTTTTCAGCAATGGAAAAAATGAAGAAGAAGGAAGTTTGGAAGTAGAACATAGAAAGTTTGCAGGTAACTCTTTTGAAAGTTAACCGCTTGCTAACCCACTAAAACTAAACAAATATCAATTCATAATTATAACGATTTCATGTAATTCATATCCCAATTTGTGTAAAAAGAAGCTTGCTAAAACCCACATCTTTGCATTGTTCAAAAACAATAAAGAAACCCCATTAAAATATGAACATTATTTCACAAGCATTGCAATTCTTTAAATCATTAATCCATGATTTAACATCAAGTACATTATTAGAAGGAGATTATTATGATTCAGTAGATTAATCAAAAACCTTCAAAAAATAAAAAGTAATAGATATTGCTCTTATTCCTTTCTGAAGGAGTAAGAGTTTTTTTGTTTTACATTTTAATGCTGATTTTTGTTCTCTGAATAGATTCATCTATCTTTAAACGAGCTAGAAATCAGTCTTTCAAGGCTAAGACTTTTTAATAATAAATATGCAAGCTAACAAAATCATCTCCTTCACTTCCTCTTGGAAAAACACCATTTTCATTACGCTTATTCTATCCGTTTTTATAAGTATTATTTTGATATTGCTTCAACCTTTTGATACTTATACTTACAATGCTACCTACAAAAATTTGAAACTTGCCGGCTATAGCTTATGTGTGATTATACCCTTATTGAGTATACATGCAGTTGAAAAAATATGGTATAAGAAACACGATCAAAAATGGAAGCTTCTCAATGAGGTGCTTGTCCTTACTTTCGGTTTTTTCTTTATCAATTTGTTGTGCTATTTGTACAACTGTTATGTGATGAATGATGTTCAACCTACTTTGGCAGGACTGATCTATTGGAATATTTATTATGGCTTGCCATTCGCGTGTATCTTCATCACACTTTGGGCTTACTTACGCTTCCGGTTTGGACAGATTTTGATGAGTGAAGAGAAAATAGAAAACAAACTGATCAGTATAGAAGGGGCTAATGCCAATGAGCAAATTCAATTTGAATGGGATGAGTTTGTCATGGCGAAATCTCAATCAAACTATATTGATATTTTTCTCTATACAAAAAATGGTGAACAGCAGAAATTTACATTACGAAGCACATTAAGTAAACTTTTTGATCAACTGCCGATGGCTACTCAAGTACATCGTTCTTTTTTAATCAACACTGTTTTCATCAGCGAACTCAAAGGAAATACTAGAAAAGGTGCCGCCGTTTTAAATCACATAGAAATGGAAGTTCCGGTCTCACCAAAATATTTCTCCGCATTGAAAAAAGAGCTTCAATTTCATCCCTAACCCTTCAAAAACAGCCCTCAGAGTTCAATTTCGCCATTTAAACTTCAAGCTCATCACTCCCATTTTTTCATAATAATTCATTGAAATACCTTTGAATCAGTGTTTAATCAAAACGAAATTATTATGAAATCTATCACAGTATTATTCATCGCTTTATTTATTACTTTCTCTTCAATTGCTCAAGAAAATAAGTCTGAACACAAAGCCTTTCTTGATAAAGTATTTCAACTATTAGAACAAGGAGTGGCCAATCCAAGATGGTTAGAAGAAGACAGTTTTATCAAATTTAAGCATCATATGTACGCTGAAGAAACGTTGAAACTTGACGAAAAAGAATTTTATTTAACTTTCAACAGACAGTGTAACACACTTTCTTTTACGCACTTTTATCTTAAAAAAGTAAAGCCTACGACAACAACATCAAAAGGTGAAATAGAAAAACTGTCATGGAAAAAACTGAACGATTCTACCGCTTATCTTGATGTTCGTTCTTTTGCTGGAGGGGCTCGTCAAATGTATCAAGCACTTCAAGAAATTGGAACAGATACTTTCGAAAATTTAATTATTGATTTAAGAAACAATGGAGGAGGTTCGTTGGATGCTCCAGTTATTTTAGGTCAATTTTTAACACCTAATCCTATCGACGCAGGGGTTTACCTCACTAGAGGATGGTATGCAAATCACACAAAACCTGCTACAGCTGAGGAGATCACGTCCCTGCCCTTTTTGATGGATTTCACTTATGCAGGCATTTCAAAAATGTTTATGGAAAACCCTGCCTTTAGAATGGTGGTTCCTTCTCACAATAATCCAACTTATAAAGGAAAAGTATATGTACTGGTCAATGAAAATACAGCCAGTGCGTGTGAGCCATTGATCTACTTACTCAAAGAACAAAAAATTGCCACATTGGTAGGTACACAATCAGCAGGAGCAATGCTAAGTGGAGCTTCATTTGAAGTGAATGAGCATTTTAATGTCTTTATTCCCATTGCAGATTATCAGACTTACAATGGTTCAAGATTGGATAAAGTGGGTGTTGCTCCTGATATTTATACTGAATCAGACAAGGCACTTGAATATGTATTGGAAAGTATCGATTTGAAATCGAAGTAATGCCATCATATTCATTCAAACTCCTCAATAAGTACGTTCGATTTTTGTACTTATTGAGGTATTTCTAATTAAACTAAAGTGTAATTATAAAAACAGTCTAAACATCAATCGATAAGAGGAATATTCAGAGTTCACTAACTTTCTTGAAAAACAACCCACCTGCAGTTTATTCTTGATTAACATATAGTTAAATTCCACTTCTCCTCCATAATCAAAACTCTGCATAGTGGTAAAGTCATTTTGGATGAGCATTGGTGTCACCAGCACATAGATCTTTTCGGAAATATTAATGGAGTTCATCAATTGGAAAGTCATGCCATGTCTCTCAATGTTTTTTGTACTTCCTTCTACTAAATTAGGATCGGCAAACTGATATCGATAGGATAGAATTGGCCAAATAGAATAGGTATCACTGACCATAATACCCGCTATAATACCCGGTGAAATACTCCAGTTACCAGAACTGATACCTTCCACTCTATTTCCCAATGGAACAAAAATATCCATTGCAATACCTAATCCACCAAGCGTTTTGGAATAATCTGTATGAGGAACATAAAAAGTTCTCAACCTTAAATCTCCCATGCCCACTTTCTGAGTGTTATGATTATAAAGTAAAGGTACTTCTAATGTTGTCTGAAAATCACTTACAGCATAACTCAAGTTAAATCGATACCCGGTTAATTGTGTGCCATCTTTAAGGTTCGTAAGTTCAAAATTGTTATTTATCCTTGTGTAGACATTAGTAGGCTTAGATGGATCGATAACCTTATCATCTGATTGTGCAAAGCTATAATTTACCCCAGCTAATACTAAACATGCGATATATTGAAATATTCTTTTCGTTCGACTCATCTATTCTAGAATTTATAAGCGATTGAAAATACGACCTTATTACATCGCGTAACTTGGTTGGGTTGTAGGTCGTAGATGTATTTTCCATTGAGAAATAAGTGTTTTCCAACAGGGTGTGAAGTATCTATACCTATTCCTCGTGTCCCTGAAATATCATTGAATAATGTCCTCCCTTCTATAATTTCAGGAGAAGAATTTGTATTGTAGTAACCAAAAACCCCCACAGTACTTCCATTTCTAAAATGCCTAGAAACATTCGCTTCAAAAACCATTGCACTACCTAAAGTACGTCCCAATTCAGGCCTCGCTATTCTATGTTCGTAGGTTACCCCTCCATTTATTGAGTATTTCCCATCTAAAATATATTGCGTTGCTTTAACTGAAATTAGATGAGCATCGACTGGTAAATCTCTTCCTATTAAAGCCGAATAACTTCCTTGTAATTTAGTGTTACCTAGATCCCAGGAAAGCTGAAGGGGAGTAATATAGACTACTGGAAAAAAATGCTGCTGATAATTTCCATTCATCAACATAGGCTGTGCAATCATCATAGAATATTTTGCTCCAAAAACATCCCAACCTGTATTCCAAAGTAAAGAAGCCGAAGCAAAATTTAAATGCTTTGAATGTAATGATGCTACGCCTACAAAAACACCATCTCCTGTATATGTTGCAGCATGAGCATTTGTTCCTCCTCCCAATGAAGGGATTGACATTGAAGGTAACATGGGTACTTGAGCATAAATACTCAAAGAGGATAAAAGTAGCAATGCTCCTATAATAAATTTCTTAACCATTTTTCTAATCGTTTAAGTGGATTCATTATGAGAAGGGCAAAAAAAAAGAATTACCCTAATTCCGTTTTACTGGAATAGAGTAATTCTTTGCAGTATCGGTGTTTATGTTGTTTTACCTATTTCAATCTTTTCTTCAAATATATCAAAGCTTCTTGGTTGGCATTCTGAGCATCTGCTTCTACATATCTATCCGAAGAAGGGTTTGCGAAAGCATGATTCGCTTTATACATTTTTACCGCTAAGCCTTTATCAGCTTCCTTCATATGAGCTTCAAATTCAGCGACAACTTTTGGATTGATCCATTTATCTTGCTCACCAAAAATACCCAATACATCACAGTTCAATTGAGATAATCGGTCTACATCTTGAACTGGCATACCATAATAGATCACACAACCCACTGCTTGTTTTTTTAAAAGTAAAGCGGATTGAAGTGACCAGCCTCCTCCAAAACACCATCCAATAGTCGCTATTTTGGCATCTTTACCAACATATGCTTGAGCACCACTTATAATTGATGCCGCTCTATCCGGATCACAAGCCTTCATATATTTACTCGCTTCTTCTCTTGTTGTTCCCACTTTTCCGTCATACAAATCCAAAGCAATGATATTGACATTTTTCAATTCCTTTGACAAACGATCAGATTCATTTCTCACGTAATCATTCAATCCCCACCATTCATGAAAGACAAAAAGATATTTGTTGGACTTCTTTTTTGAAGGAACAAAATAAGCTTCTCCTTTCGCTCCATCAGCCACATCAAAAGAAATTCTTTTTCCCATAAATTCCTGAGTATTGAGTTTTCTTGTCATGGCATGAGCATTTCTGAATTCGACCTCATTCGTAAACAAAGCAAATTTTCTCACGGCCTCTACATCTGCATGGCATAGTACCACTTTTTCAGGTTGAGAAGGGGTATGTAGTGCCAATAGTGCTGACAGTCCACTCAAGAGTAATAAAAGAGAGATAAATGTTGTGTTTTTCATTGTGTTTAAAAATTGTTGGTGTTGATAGCGTTATTATTCATTTTCAATATAACTTAAAAAAATAATGTTTGTTTTAATGCCCTCTCTTGGTTATTAAGGACAAATTCAAAATTATCTAATACTAATTC
>NZ_JTAM01000094.1 GCF_000812565.1 Flammeovirga sp. OC4
CAACGTCCTCGCGAACCACAATAAACTACTATTAATCCTTCATAAAAGGAGTAACATTAATTAACGAAAATTTAGTTTACAACGTATTGAGTTTTCAGCAAAAGAAAAAGCCTAACTTCTCTAGCTTAATGAAGTCAGGCTTAATTTTTTAAAACGCTATTACCCTCTATTCTTCTAATAGATTAGTGATAATAATCGGGTTATTTTCTAATGTTCTGTGTACAGGACATTTATTAGCAATTTCCATCAATCTCTTGATTTGTGCTTCTGTTAGATCATCTCCTTTGATCTGAATGTTTCTATACAATTTATCCAATTTGGCTGTACGCTTATTGGTATCTTCTGCGTCTTTTAAATATTCATTTTCATGATTCAGGTGAACTGTCACCTCTTCCAAAGGAATCTTCTTATGATCTGCATACATTCTTAAAGTCATTGCGGTACATGCTCCCAAACCTGCCAATAAAAACTGATAAGGATTCGGACCTAGGTCTTTTCCTCCGTCTTCGATAGGTTCATCTGCAATCTGATGATGAATGCCTGCCTTTACCTCCGTTACATATTTCGTGGTACCAATTCTAACTGCGGTTTGATGTTGTGTTACTAATGGGTCTTCTGGTTCCATCTGTACATATCTTTCTGACCAATTGGCAATATTGTTTCCTACATAATAGCCATTTTGAGGATTGGATAAGAAATGATTTGCATAGTCCAAAGAAATAAAGCTTTTAGGATGAAAAGCATTACTATAGATTTTTTCAGCATTATTGATATCCACAATTTCATCTTGTGGAGAATGGAAAATCAGTAATGGAATTCTTATTTTATGAATTATTTCTTTAATATTTTGATGGGTAATTTCATCAATAAAATCGGCCGTGACTTTGAAATAATTATCCCCCAGTGCAACATCGTAAAGCCCTTTATCATCTTGACTTTGAGTACATAATTTTCGAATATGACTCGACTTAATTACTGCACTAATGGTAACTACGGCCTCAACACTAGCTATTCTATTCGCTGAAACCAAACAAGCGGCACCCGCTAAGGAGTGACCGATCAGAATTTGAGGCGAACGAAGGTGTTCACTCATGTAATCTGTCAAGGATAAAATATCTTCATGATCTGCATGATATTCATTCTGATGCGAAATTCCGGTAAAATCAAGTGTAACGACTGAAATACCTTTTTGATTGAGTCCTCTTTTGATACTATCAATTACGGATGTATCATCCATGCCACTAAAACAGTGGGCAAACAAGGCATAGGCATGAGTAATTTGATCTGCCGGATTACAGATTTCAGCTTCTATTTCAATTCCTTTCTTATTCTTAAAAATAATTTTTTCTGAAGACATTTTTCTTTTATTTATACTTCTCTCCAATGATATGCTTTAGGTTGTGTAAAAGCTCGGATTCCTTGGGAAGATAGTGTAGCTCCAACACCTGATTTGTTTCTTCCTGACCAAGGTACATTTGGACTTACCCTATCACAACAGTTCCAATACACTGTACCTGTATTCATTTCTTTCAATACTTTTTCAGCTCTTAATTGATCTGTTGAGAAAACTGCGGCAGTTAGTCCATATTCCGTGTCTTTCATTAATTTGATGGCTTCATTATCATTCTCCACTTTTTGAATGCCAATGATAGGCCCAAATGATTCTTCTTTCATCACCAACATTTCATGATTGACGTTGGTTAATATTGTTGGTGCGAAAAAATATCCTTTCCCTGCTAGTTCTGCTCCACCTAATAGCAATTTAGCTCCTTTTGAGATAGCATCATCGACTTGATTTCTTAATAAATTTAATTGTCCTTTTCTTGTCAGTGGCCCAATAAAAGTTTCTTCAGCATCAGGATCTCCAATAGCATACCCTTCGACTTCTTCCAAAAAGAAATCAACAAAAGCGTCAAATATTTTCTCATGTACATAGATTCGTTCAACAGCACAACAACTTTGGCCGTTATTGTAAAATGCTCCTTCAGCAGCATTGATCGCTGCCACTTTTACATCTTGTACGTCTTCCATAATATAAAGTGGGTCTTTTCCTCCCAATTCTAACTGTACAGGAACCACCTTAGGAGCCACTTCTTTTAAAATATGTAATCCTGTTGGGTACGAACCTGTAAAGAAATAGCCATCAAAATCGGCTTCTAAGAGAGTTTGTCCAACAGCACCCTCTCCTATGATACATTGAAATACATCTTCAGGAACCCCTGCCTTATACAAATTAGCTGCGATCGCCAATCCTGTCAAAGAAGCATATTCTGAGGGTTTGTAAGCGACAGCATTACCGGCTACCAACGCATATAAAAATACATTATAGCCTACATTGTAAGGAAAATTCCACGCTGAAATATTGGCAACAACCCCTAGAGGTTCATACATTATTTTTTCAAATGTACCTTCAAGTCCTTCAATTGTATCATCAGCTAACCACTTTTCAGCATTATATTTAAGATGATCAATTCGGTTATGAGCCCCTTTAATTTCATTATAAGATTGTTGAATGGGTTTTCCAGTTTCAGAAGTTAAGATCTGAGCGAGTTCATCAATATTTTGTTGTATTAAATCTCCAAATTTCAAAATACAATCTAAGCGTTCTGTAACAGATTTTTGAGCCCATTGTATTTGCCCATTTCGTAATTGATTGAGTTTCTCATTAATAGTACTAGAAGAATCTTCTTCTATAGATTTTAAAAGCTGTTCGTTGGAAGGGTTATAAATATTCATCATTCAATAATTAAACGTGACTTAAAAAAGTGTCTATAATCGGTTTTGAATCTATAATCTCATTCTGCAATGTCGGTGTAAACTCAGGATGCCATTGCACTCCCATCACTTTACCTGGTTTCTCTTTTGTATAACCAAAAGCCTCAATCAAACCATCATCGGAAGTAGCCCATACTTCTAGATCTTTTCCCAAGTCCTTCACGGCCTGATGATGTACTGTATTGACAAAAGGAGTAATATGATCGGGATATAAACTCCCAAAAAATGTATCTTCTCTGATGATTAAGGGATGCTTGATTCGATCATACTGTTGAGCATCGCGGTGGTGATTCACATCTTGCCTTTGTGTTTTCGTATCTTGGTAGAGCGTACCTCCAAAGTAAACATTCATCAACTGAAAACCTCTACAAATACCCAGCAATGGTTTGCCATTATTGATGGCAAAATCTATAATTTTCAGTTCGTATTCATCTCTGTATTGGTCGCCTTTCCATGGTCCTATTGGTATCTCTCCGTAAGTTTCTGGAGCGATGTCTACTCCTCCTTGTAAAATTACACCATGAAGTTGCTGTAAAATAGGATAAAGTCTGTCGTCTGAAATATCTGGTAGTAAGATTGGTAACACACCGTGTTGGGCCACATAGTCCATCATATCATTTTCTATATAAGTCAATGACTTCGGGCCATATACAGGGCGTTCAACATCGGGGTACATAAAGCTGGGTGTAATTCCTATATTGATCATCTTATAAAGCACTAGTATAAATGGAGATAAAATCGTCTTCTGTGGCTGCTTTGGGATTAAATGGAAGAGTAAAGTCTTTTACTGCTAAAGCGGCTAATGGTTTGATATGTTCTTCCTTTACGCCAATCTTAGACAATTGGCTAGGCATGCCTATTTGCTCATTCATCACTTCTACATGGTCTACAAGGTTTTTACCTTGGTTACTCCCCAAGTTCATATTGTAAGCCATTATATTGTATTTCTCTTCAAAACCTTGATAGTTAAACTTCAACCCTAATGGCAAACAAATAGCGTTGGCTAAACCATGATGTGTATCCAATAAACTTGATAATGGATGTGCTAAACTATGTACTATCCCTAATCCTTTTTGAAAAGCCACTGCACCCATTAGTGATCCCATCATCATTTTGGAACGGGAAAACATATCAGGCTCGTTTGTAGCTTGTGCAATAGAAGTTGCAATCAACTTCATTCCTTGGATTGCGATACCATCACACATCGGATTAAAGCCTTTGGAAAGATAAGCCTCCATATTATGTGTAAGTGCATCCATACCCGTAGCGGCAGTCACAAAAGGAGGTAAATCAAGGGTAAGCATTGGGTCTGCGAAAACAATTTTGGCAAGAAGTTTTGGTGAAAAAAGGATCTTCTTCTGTTTGGTTACATCATCTGAAATGATGGCACTTCTTCCTACCTCACTGCCAGTTCCTGAAGTTGTAGGTATTGTAATAAAATGGGGAACTTCTTCTGTCACATATTTATCTCCACCAATCAGGTCATCATAATCAAAAAGGTCTCTATGATGATTAATACGCAATGCTATAGCTCTAGCTACATCCATCGCTACACCCCCACCAAGACCAATAATTGAATCGCATTCGTTTTGTGTATAAAAATCGCCACCTCTCAGCACATCCGACTTCACCGGATTTTTTTGCATTTCTGAATAAACTGCAGGTGACAACCCTTGTTGCTCTAGTTTTTGAATAATAGACTTAAAAAACTGCAATTCCACCACTGTCCCATCGGTGACAATTAGTGGGCGTTTTAATTGGTGCTGTTTTAAATAACCTCCTAATTCATTGACAACGCCTACGCCAAAACGTATCGTTGTAGGAAAATTGTAAGTATAAGTTTGGTGTATATCAAGCATGGTTAAATAATTTCAAAATAGCGTTTTGTTTCCCAATCGGTCACTTCTTTCATAAACTGTCTCCATTCCCACTCCCTCGATAATGTAAAGTGATCCACAAACTCTTCCCCAAAAAGTTCGACCATCAGAGAAGAATTCTTCATATTTTGTGTGGCTTCCCAAAGATTAGCAGGCAACGATCCATTTTTTAGATCTTCATAGCCATTGCCTATCGTTTTGGGTGTTTCCAACTTCAAATTTTGTTCAATTCCATAAAGTCCACTTGCCAAGCAAGCAGCCATTGCCAAATAAGGATTCACATCTGAACCTACTACTCTAGTTTCTAGTCTACATGATTTTTCCCCATGCGGTAATGCTCTCAATGCAGTGGTACGGTTATCTACTGCCCATGTCAAAGTGGTAGGAGCCCATGCTCCTTCCACTAGTCTTTTATAACTATTGATGGTAGGCGCCAACATTGGCAACATATAGGGTAGACAGTGTAATTGTCCTGCAATGTAGCTTTTCATGGTATCACTGATATGATCTTCAGCATCGGCAGCATAAAATAGGTTTTGCTGTTTGGATGTATCCCATAAACTTTGATGTATATGACCACTACAACCCGGTAATACACTGTTTTGTTTGGCCATAAAGCTAGCAATTATACCATGCTTATAACCTATTTCTTTGACTCCTGTTTTGAAAAGGGTTGCTCTGTCTGCCGCTTCTACAATCTCGCTGTACTGTATTGCCGCTTCATATACCCCTGGGCCAGTTTCTGTATGCAACCCTTCCAAAGGCACTTTAAAGGTTTCCAACATATCAAAAAGATCGTGAAAGAAAGCACTATTTTCTGACGCTCTCAATATAGAATATCCAAACATCCCTTCGGTGAGAGGTTGAATATTTTGAAACCCTTTTTGGTATAGTTCTTCTGATTTTTGCTTGAAATTGAACCATTCAAACTCTTGAGAGAAAAAAGGAGTAAAGCCCATTTTGTTCGCTTTCTCTTGTACCCTTTTTAATAATGCCCTTGGGCCTACGGTTTCATCATCTTTATTTTCTCTGCTAAAGTCAGCAAGAAAAAAGGGTAAATCTTCCTCCCATGGAATTTGTCAAAATGTGGCTACATCTATTCTTGCTGGAGCATCCGGATATCCAGTGTGCCATCCTGTTACTTTGGCATTATCATAAGATTCATCTGCCATATCCCAGCCAAAAACAACATCACAAAAACCAAAGCCTGTTTTTAATGCAGCAATAAATTTATTGATATGCATAAATTTACCTCTGAGTACACCATCAATATCTACAATGGCTACCTTTACTTTTGAGTGTTTACTGTCTTCTAAGAGATCAATTACTTCCTGTTTGGTCATAAGTATTAGTCTGTGGGAAAAAGTTTACTTTATGTGTCTAAAGAAAAAGTATGAGTTATTTGTGATTAGGAAAGAATACCTCGTACGTGTATCTTATTTCATTACAGACAACTCTTTTATCTTTGCTTTCATAGTAGCCCTATTGATGTAAATAGCGGTTACATCAAGAAAAGAGGGTGTTACTGTTAACAAAATAATTGATTTTGAGGAAAAAAGGAAATGGCACAAAAAAAAGCTCGCAAAATTGCGAGCTTAATTGATTGATAAATTTAGAGTATATCTTTTGATTATAATTGGTTTTCTTTCTCTTCAAAAAGAGCATCCAAATATTCCATTGCTCTTCTTAGGTGAGGAATTACAATCGTTCCTCCTACCACATTCGCTACGCCCATTCCTTCTACAATCTGCATTTTCGAATAGCCTAGCTCTACACATTTTTCTAAATGATATTTTACACAATCATCACATCGAAGTACTAATGAAGTTGTCAAACCAATCATTTCTTTGGTTTTCTCATCCAATGCTCCTTCTGAATAAGTAATTGTGTCTAAACTATATATTCTTTTAATGACTTTATCAGAGTTGTTAATCACTTTTTCGTTAAGTGCAGCTCTTTTGTCTCTGTATTCTTCTAAAATGTTCATGTTTATGTATCTGTTAGTATGTTTTTAAGTACCAAGACAAAAATGTTTAACACTAATTCTATTTATCATTTTGATGATTAATTCCTTCAAAAAATAAACAAGAATTATCTATAATCTATTTTTGACTTAGCACTGAGCATTAAATAAAACTGAGGTTTAAATCAATCAAATCCTTCATTTCCTTTTTATCAGGATAAACCCTTCGAGTGACATTAAGGCCATTCCAGAAGTTAATCAAATGCCTTGATAGTAAAGCTGGAGGCACTGTCGATTGAATTAAGCCATTGTTTTGAGCATTACTAAGCGTTGTTTCTAAAATAGACTCAAATCGTTTTAAATATTGCTCAGCAAGCTGTTTCAATTCTTCATCTTTACCTGTAAATTCAACGATAGAATTTCCAAGTATACACCCCTTACAGTCTTCCTCAAAAGAGGCATCAACCATATTGTAGAACAGCGTTTTGATATCACCAATAGGATCTTTACTGCTTTCAAATTGTTTTCCAAGTCCATCTAAACCTTTTTGTTCCATGTGCACGAAACCGGCTTTAAAAAGCTCTTTCTTACTTTTGAAAACGTTGTAAAGACTACCTTTATTTAGGTTGACTTCCTTCAGCAAATCATTGGTTGTAGTTGCCTCAAAACCGTTTTTCCAAAACAATGCTATTGATTTTGCAAGCAATTCTTCTTGATCAAAAATTCTTGGTCTACCTGCCATATAAGGGAAATGAATAATTATTATGTTACAAAGTTAGTCTAATTGACTCTAAGGTCAAATATTAAATAAAATTTTTTGGCACTACTGCCAAAAAGTTTTTTTAGAGTTGTACCTCTCTTTTTTCGTCGTGTTTAATCGAATAAATTTTAAAAGGAAGTATCAAACAATTTAGTAAGCAAATGCCAAGTAAAATTGTTGCATAGATTTTTAAAACAAATATTTCAGGAATCACAACATAAGACAATACAAAGACACTAACCAATGAAAAAATTAGCGCTATGTAATATTTCAATATCTTTTTCATTTCGTATGTAAGTTTATATCTGTGAGTAGCTGTAATATAGTAAATTAATACCATATTTTGGCACTTACATAAGGAATAAATTACTTCTCTAAAAAAGTAAACATGAATTCAATATTTTGAGATATGTAAGATATTATCCAATAAGAAATAAAAAGGATAAGAATTATGTAGAAAGTTATATCAACTACAAAATGAATATATTATAAACTAAATTATCATCAACTTTTAATTGACCTTTCTAAAAGCATTTATAGGGTCTACTTTCAAGCGTCCTTCTTCTTCATTTTTCCATTGATGAAAAACGAAGCAAAAAATCTAGGCTTTGAAGTCAAAAGCTAAATTCCATTCCTTTCACCTAAATGATTTTAAACTCGCTAAAGCTCAAACAGCAAAATCATTTTTAACGGCTCAATACATGAAATTCTTAACGCTTTTCCCTTCAATGCCGGGGGAAGTACTACAAAACTAAAATGGTAGAAAGCTCAATGATATAAATGAAGCCCAATTCACTACCAATTAAACACTCTGATTGGCTATTTTCTTATTTTTATATGAGAAGTTTTCTTCATCATCTAAAAACTTCATCACATCATATAAATTCACAAAAAGCTGACGGCCTCCAAGTTTCTGTACAATATTCATTTTAAACAATAAGTCCCTTACAGGCCCTACCACTGTTGCAAAATATACTTTGATGCCTTTATCGTTAAATTTATCAATTTGAAGTTCTAATTCATTCAGTGCAGTCACATCAATGTAGTTGATACTTTCTGCTTTGATGACTACCGAGTGCAGATCTTCTCTTTCACTGACCCAACGGTTAATCGTCTCTAAAACATATTTAATGTTACTGAAATAGAGTGGTGCGTCAACTCTGACAATCATGGTACCTTCACGTTCTTTGGCCGTTGCAAAACGAAGAATATTTCTGTGAATTTTTGTTCCTTCAATCTTTCCTAAAATAGCAATATGAGGATATAATGTATGGTACATAAACACCGCCATTGAAACACTTACTCCTGTCAATAGACCAATGATTACACCCATTTCCATAGTCGTCAAGAAAGTAATCAGCATCACACAAAATTCTCTTTTCTTAAGGAAGAAATATTTTTTGAAGTAGCTAAAACTCAAAAGACTTGGTGTAGCTGCAATAATAATTGCCCCTAAAATTGGTTTAGGGAGATAGTAAAACAAATCCGTAAAAAACAATAACACCAAAGCAATCATTACTGTAGACACTAGGTTAGAAGCTCTAGTATTTGCACCTGATGATGCATTAATAGCGGTTCTTGAAAAAGATGAACTTGCTTGATAACCACCAAACAGTGCCCCCAAACTATTGGCCAATCCTAATGCCACAAACTCTCGGTTGGGATCAATTGGTTGCTTTGGGTCGTCAATAGATTTAATAATACTATTAGAGACGGTAAAGCCAATAATCGCTACAACTAAAGCCAATGGTATTACATCACTATAAACTACTGCGGTAAAATCTGGTAAGATAAAAGTCGGTAAACCGGATGGAATATTGCCCACAACCTCGATTCCCAGTGATTCAAAATCAAAGAAAATACTCATTACAATCCCTAAGATTACAACTATAGGAGTTCCCAATTTTCTGAACTTTGTTTTCTTTAAAATCAAAATCATCAGTATTGTGCCAATGCCAATAGCCGCAGATACCCAATGAACAGCCGACACCTGAGAAAAATAACTTAAGATTTCTTCATGGAGGTATTGTGATGATTTAGGGGTGATTCTGAATATATTTTTAAGCTGACTAAATGCAATTAATAAAGCTGCAGCCGTGGTAAACCCTTTTAATAAGGGTGCAGAGAAGAAGTTGGCAATAAAACCTAATCGAAGATAACCGGCTACAATTTGAAAAAGGCCCGAAAGAAATACCACGACCAGAATCGTATTGACATAATCGGGTGAAGTAGTCAAAATTCCTAACCCCAACATCCCCGAAGCTAGAAGCATAGAATCTAATGCAGCTGGACCAATGATTAGTTTTTTTGATGTTCCAAATAGAAAATAAAGAAGTGGTGCTATCAAGGAAGCATACAGACCATACTGCACGGGAAGTCCAGCAATTACTGCATAAGCCATGCCTTGAGGAATTAATAAAACCCCTGTAGCAAAACCTGCAGACAAATCTCCTGAAATGTACTCCTTCTTATATGTCTTTATTAATGAGAATATACTTAGTGGATTTTTTGTCATATTCTTCGATTTTTTACATAAGTAGTTATTTACTAGTCTGGTTGGTGTCTGTGTTAATCATATATCTTTTCTACCTCATGAAGTAGAGAACTCTCTGGATAATTCTGTAATTATACTTATAAACATCAAAAATTGAATAATTAATTAACATAAGCTTAATTGTGAATAACTTACAGCTAATCAAGATATTATTCAATTATTTATAAATATATTTAAACAGTTACCAACATATTGATGTGAATAGGTGTGAATATTGTTGATAAGCTCAAATTAACGTTCTCGTTATCAATTCTGTTCTATCACATTACAAATATACAGTGGTATTTTTTTTATAAAGAATTATATTTGGTTTTTCAACCATCTTTTATCTTTTATTTTGAAATCGATTAAATTAAACACCAAACAATACGTTAGAAGATTTGCAATTGGTGACATTCATGGATGTTACAAAACTTTTAAATATCTTCTTAAGGAAAAAATTAAGGTAACCAAAGATGATATTGTCTTCTTATTAGGTGATTATATCCATAAAGGACCTGATAGCCAAAAAGTAATTGATTATATTCAAACTTTGAGAGAAGAAGGTTTCCATATTTACCCAATAATGGGAAATCATGAAGATGGCCTCATCAAAAAACAACGTAGCTACAAACATACTTTTTTCCGTTTTGTGGCTAAAGTGACCAAAGGAGAACGATTATTTTTGAATGAAGATGAGATGCTTTATTTCAAAAATAAATCTTTTCTAAAAACGCTGCCGATTCATATTCAAATAGAAGATTATCACTTTGTGCATGCAGGATTTAACTTTGATGCTGAAAAGCCAAAAAAAGATTATGATTCTATGCTCACCATCCGAAAACCATATCCTACAACATCTAACAAGATCACAAAAAAGAGAAAGGTTGTACATGGGCACACGCCAATTGATCTTTCGCAACTAAAGAAAATGATCAACGAAAAAAGTAGATTTGTTAATTTAGATACTGGATGTGCGTTTACGAAAGCTACAACCGCTGAACAACGTGAAAATCAAGGTTATCTGTCATGTTTAAATCTAGACACTTCAAAATTAATCACAGTAAAAAATAGAGATCAGATCTAAGGGGTTGGTTTTTCATTGAATTGATGCTTATGTTTACATACTTTCCATCATTAAAGCAAAATTGCCCCAATGAAACTCTTACTTGTCGTAAACCCCATTTCTGGAGATATTGATAAAGAACCCTTTTTAAGCGAGGCTACTCGTTTATTAGAGCATTATGCCATTCCTCATCAAATTTTTAAAACGACTGGCGTCAATGACCTTGAAAACCTTCAGGAAGTGGTGAAAACATTTCAACCTACTAAAGTAGCTTCTATTGGTGGTGATGGTACCACTCTTTTCACCTCAATTGCATTGTTGGATTCTGGTATCCCAATGGGCATTATTCCATTAGGGTCTGCAAACGGCATGGCTGTTGAACTTTTTGTCAGTGATGAACCAATGCAAGCACTCAAGGATATTTTGCTCTCAGAGATGATTGTTGGCTTAGATCTTCTTAAAGTCAATAATGAACATTATTGCCTTCATATTGGTGACGTGGGTGTTAATGCACAAATTGTAAAAGGCTATTCAAGTGATCCCAACAGAGGAATGACCACTTATTTCAAATACTTCTTAGAACAGCTGAAGGAAAAGAAAATCATTGATTATAAAATTGAAATCGATGGAAAAGTGTACGGTGAAACGGGAGTTATGATGGCCATTTGTAATGCCCGCAAGTTCGGAACAGGAGTGCCTTTGAACAGTATTAGTAACCCTTTTGATGGAAAATTTGAGTTAGTTGCAATCCCAGAATTAAACTTTGAAGACTTGATTATTGTAGGGCTTTCAAAATTTGACGAAAGCTTTTTAGAAGACTCTGAGGGAAATGTCTATGTTGCCGACAAGGCTACTATTCATTTTGATCACCCGCAGTTATTGCAACTAGATGGCGAGGTGATTGGTAAAACAAAAAAACTAGAAATAGAGATTCTACCTGGAGCAATCAAATATATTTCAAATCAAAATAACCAATTACTTCACGACTTATAAATTCTTTACACAAGCCTCAATAAAGTTTTTCACGGTATGTTTTCTTTTCACGAGATCTTTGTTCCAAGCTAAATAAATATCTCGTGTGATCGGTGCGTCTTCTATTGGTAGATAGACCACGTTTTCAGTTTTAAAAGTTGGCATAGGCATTAGTGAAATTCCCATCCCTGAGGCGACTAATGTGGATACGGTTCCATTATTAGGGGCTGTAAATACTTTTTGGGGCTTGATATTGATTTCTTTCAGTTTTTCTGTCAGCTCATCATACATAGCACAAAAACTTCTTTCTATGAATGGCTCCTCTTTTAGGATGGATAAGGGAATACTTTTTTTATTCGACAGCGGATGTTTTTTATTCATCGCAAACACGAGCTTTTCAATCGTGATAAACTGAAAATCTATATTTTCATGCTCAATCTCATAATCCACAAATAACACGTCTAACTGTTCGTTTAATAATAGATGAAGTAATTCAGCATCTTTCTTCTCTACAATATTTACTTCTGAAAAAGGATAAGCAACCTTGTACTGATTAATGGATTCAAGAATCGCATCCAATAGTATATTTTGTACAAAGCTTATTAATATGGGCTCATTTTCTTTGACCTGAAAACCTATTTCAATATCGTTCCAGAGCTTTAACAGTTCCATGGCTTTTGGTAAAAAAGTCTCCCCTTCTTGTGTCAACTTCACATTCCTTTTATCTCTTTCAAAGAGCTTCACTCCAAAATGTTCTTCCAGTTTTTTTATTCCTGCGGAAAATGTGGATTGCACTACAAAAACCTGCTCCGAAGCTTTGGTAAAGTTTAAAGTGTTGGCGAGTGCGACGAAGTATTTGATAAATTGTAAGTTCATAAATCGAAATTATAGATTATTATAATCGAATTAAACTATTTCCACGATAAAAAGCAAGCTTGTATATTTGTATTGTATTCAAAAGCAACATATTACAAAATGCTTATGAATTCAAGATTTTAAAAATTATTAATCATTGCACACGCAAAGCTGTTATGAAATACATCTATTTTTATCTCCGAAACGACGAAAAATCCATCAAGTTATTACTTCAAAAAATTGGCTATAAATATGATTATAATTCAATCTATAGAAATTCATTTTCGGAGTACAACAGCACAAGAGAACAATTAGGACTTTTGAGAAGTGAGATTATTCACTGGCAAAAGAAGCTACTTGATAACTCAGAAATTGATGTTTTGGATAAAGCAAAAATTGATGTATTCTTCGTAAAAGCTTTCCAAGATAATGACGATTTCTTTTCTATCTCATTGGTTTATCCTGAAGACAGTATTGATAACCGATATGAAATAGTAATTGAAATGTTTAGAGAAATAATTCAAGAAGGCGGTATGGGCAGCATACGTTTTGATAGAGGTGATTTACATTTCTATGCAGGATAATCTTTCTTGTAAGAAAAAAGAGACTTACCCCACGTGGAGTAAGTCTCTAAACCAACAGTCCTCTAATAATTAGATCTTTGTAATGTATTGTCAGCAATACACTACACAACATGTTTGGTTTAATTTAGTAGTAGTTAAGAAGTTTAATCTAGGATTCAATACTCTAACTATCTAGTTTACTGAATTACCCCAAATCATGTCAGCATATTCTGGATGATCGATGAATGGATTTCTATTTTTCTGTAATTTAAAGATCTGCTCATTACGGTCTATTTCTTTATCCGATACAGGATCATTTTTATGCCATTCCAGCATTAAATTTAGAAACCAATCTTTGTATACTTTATTTGAAGAACCGTCTAATACAGTTCCTGCTTGACCGTTATTTACCCATGATCCGATTTGAGATTCATAACGAGTGGCCATATATAAGTACATTCTGGCAAAATCTCCTTTGTACACGTCAATTGGTTCAAATACTTTTCCTGTATAACCAGATGCTGCTGTACCATTTCCTAATTTTGACCCGTTAATAGATTTCCATGTATGACTTGCTACCACACCATGAGGATTATTTGATCTCATTGTGTTGACAAAGGCATCTGTTGGAACAATATGATGAGCATCGGCCACCATTGGGGCTTTTTTATCAAACCAACTTTGTGGCATTACGTGTTCTCTATTGTAACAGTAACGTTCACCACCTCCAGAAGGCACCTGCCCACATTGTTCAACTGTAATCTGATATTCATATTCATTGGGCTGATTTCCGTCAGGTACAGTAGGATTGTCTGGATCAGGGATGTCGCTATACATGTCCCAGATGATTTCAGACTTTTGGTATTTATCATCCGATGTATGATATAGTGTCCAAAGATCACTGTATTCAATCCACTTGTGACCTGTAGAAGTGATAGTTGCCAAAGTTGATTTTAATTCATAACCGTCTAATCCTTCTGCATTTTTATAATAATCCGTTGGATCTACTGGTTCTTCTTTTCCATCATCGTTGAAAACGAAGTTGTCAATTGAATAACCACCACTTACTATTCTTTCATCACCTTCATAATAGAAAGCTACGCTTACGTTACCATAAGAAGTAAGGTCAATTTTACCTGAGTTTACCCAAGAACCGTATCCTGATGCTCCGTCTTTACTTAATGTTACATCAAGTTCTTCCCAAGTATATTCTTTAGGTGCAGCTTCACCATCATAATCAGGAGAAACCATTACTTTAAATACTACTCCTTCATCATATTCTTGACGAGAGTCAAATGAGAACGTTTTATCTTCTGCATTTCTCACGTCTAGCTTTGGAGTGATCAACCAAGTTCTACGCTCCTCACCTGTTTTGAAAACGGTGATATTTGCGTATGAAGGGTTTGAGTAGTGACTTTGGTATTGGAAACCACCACGACCTTCTTCCTTGTAGTTGGTCCAGCCTTCAATTTCTATTTGGTTGTATTGTGTTCCGAAGAATTTCTCGTTGATTCTAGCAACAACGTTTTCGTCTTCTTCTGGAATTTCGATGTTCTCTTGATCTTCTTTCTCACAGCTCCAAATGGAGATCGATAATAAGGATAATAAAAGAAGGAATTGGAAATTATTTTTTTTCATCAGTTTTGTCTATTAAAGTGGAAGAACAGGGTTCATTGGTTTTACTGACCAACAAACCCTTCCTACTTTATTGATTGAATTGGATATTGTCAATTGAATAACCACCGTCATTCACATTCTCTTCACCCTCGAATTGGAATCCAACAACTACATTACCGTATGATGATAAATCGATATCACCTGAATTCACCCATGAGCCATATCCACTTTGACCATCATCACTAATTCTTGCAGTGATTTCAGTCCAAGTAAATTCAGAAGGTGCTTTACTTCCATCATAATCCGCAGAAACAAATACTTTTAGAGTAGCGCCTTCTGCAAATTCTTGTCTTGTCTCGAAAGAGATCGTTTTGTTTTGCGCAGCTTCTACATCTAAAATTGGAGAAATCAACCACACATCTCTTTTCTCTCCTGCTTTATAAACAGTCATATTTGCATAGCTATTATCATTGAAAGCATTGATAAACCACTGACGGTTACCTTCTTCAACAATATTATTCCACCCTTCACGAGCGAAATCGTCGTACTTTGCAAATCCTTCAAAGTCTTCGTCTAATGAAGTCACAACCGTTGGAGGAGTTCCTTCAACTGGAGGTTTAGTAACCGTACCGTCAAAATCTACAAAATCTACCTCTGGATTGTTGATGTATAACTGAGGAGTGCCATTAAAAACAGATACGATTGCAGTTACTGTACCTGAACCTTGAGGTATCATTTCTTCAGCAAAATCTGCATAACCACTGTTTCTCATGATAATGCTTCTTGAACTTCCTGAGTTATCATTGAAGTTTCTATTCGTAGTCTGGTCTTTTACTGCAAAAGAAACATTACCATCTCTACCTGAAATATCTTGAATTCTTACTCTTCTACCAATATAATTTTCTGGTGTATCAAAAATCTCTTTTACAGTGGCGTCGATCGTTGTTACTTCTTCAGCGATATCACCTGTAAACATGTATTCTTCAACCAATGGACCCGGTACACGACCTGCAGCAGGGGAACCATTATAAATACTAGGAATACCTAATTGTACATTTCCACCATAAGAACCCAATACTAATCGATCACAAACAATCGCAACCTCTTGCCCAAAACGGAAGTTTGTATAAATCGGTGCAATATCCAAACGAATCAAGATACCACCTGTCTCATCTTGTAAGTATAACTCTTTATAGATGTTACCCGCTTCATCATCAGAAATGACTTGTCCAACGATGATTGTATTTTCTGGGATCGAAGTCGTATCATTATCCCTACCAGAGTGCATTGCTTTCAATTCAGCAATCGTAATTGTTGCCGTACCATCTGGAATTGGTACAATTTCTTTGTGTTCTGGATCATTGTAGTCTTTATCTACACACCCAAATAATAGTACACTAAAGAATAGCGTGATAAAAGATTTATTTAAAATAAACTGTTTCATCGAATAAGATAATATGAATTTTAGAGGATTTGGACTCCGATCACTTTGTAACGCTCATGATGGAGTTTTCTAGTTTTAGTTCCCCACAAAAGTTGCGAGCTTTTGTGGGGAGAGGTTTTATTTAAACCTTATAATTTTTCTTTTACGCTGATAGCATCCCAATAAACAACAGCATTTTTGTAAGTTCTGAATTCTAAGTAAAGTTCAGCTGCATTTGCTGGTGCAACAAACTCTTTTGAGAACTCAACCCACTCACCTGCTTTTGTTTCTAAGTAAGAAGAAGGATTATTTGCAGTCATATCCTCGTTACCATTTCCTTTGATGTGACCATCTGCTAAAGTAGTGCTGCTTGCATCTCTGAAGTGAGACCAGATTCTAGCATCAGTACCGTCGTTCATAGTTGCATCAACTTGGTAAGCAAAAGAAACAATGTAAGTTTTACCTGCCTCAACTTTTAAAGTTTGAGCGATATCTTTAGTACCACCAGTTTGTTTTGCTGAGTAAGTACCTTCTTTTACAATTGTAGACTCTTTTTCAAGATTTTCAGCTTTCGCCCATCCTTCAGGAGTAGTATCATTTTCCCATGCTTCAAAAGCACCGTTCAATACTAGGTTTTCACCTGGCTCTGGAGCTGGATCAACTGGAGTTTCTCCCTCCTCATGTTTCTCTCCTACTTTTACTGTAGAAATTCCCCATGACATAGAACCGTTACCTGTTCCGTCTGCAGCAGAGTATTTGAATGCAACGTATTGAGTACCCGTGAAAGTGATATTTAAGATGTTTTTACCACCGTTAGCTCTTTCTTCATCTGTAGTAACAGCTGTCCATGTAGCATCATTAGGGTTACCAGTACCTGTATAGTCCGATGAAACTAAGATTTGAACATCATCAAATTTCGTGAAGAATTTCAATTCTTCTGTTACTAATAATCTTGGAGCTGTCAAGTTTGTACCTTCAAGCGTTAAAGCAGTTTTTGAAATCATCCAAGCTTCAGTTTTACCTTTACCGTAAGCGTTGATAGAAGCACTTTTATCAGAAACTGTCCACTCAGTAAATGAAGCTACAGTATACGTTGTGAAGTCAATTGTAGTTCCGTCTAAGCTTGAACCTAAGATATCAGCACCTTGACCATCAAAATCTGGTTCTGGCTCAGGAGTTACTTCCTCTTCCTCACCATCTAATGAATACTTTGAAGTACCTTTGATACCTGGAGTACCAAAGTAAGTTTCGATATTACCGAATAACCATACTTCTGCACCTGCTTTATCTGCATTGTCTTTCAAGTTTAATGCTGCACGTACATCTGAACCACTTAATAATTGTACAGGAATACCATTTGTTGGGTCTGTTTCATCCTTAGATGAAGCTAAGATAAAGTTAGAAGCTGAAGAGTTTTCAGTTGCACCTGGAATGAAACCAGCCTCAATAGATGCTCCATCTACTGAACCGATAATGAAACCTCTAACCCAAACATCATTACCTGTACCAAGAGTTGAGATATCAGCAATAGAGTAAGGATTTTCTAAAGTACCTTCACCATCTAATTCAATTTCTACATCAAAACGATCTTCATTGAAATCGATATCATCTAAAGAAACTAAAGTTAATTGTAAAGTACCGTTGTAAGCTGTTAAGATTGCTGTGATGTCACCGCTTTTTGAAGGAACAGTCTCACCTGCAAAATTTGAATACTTTGACGTTCTTAAAACGATTTTCTGGCCAGTTTTGTTTACTAAGTCTAAGTTCGTGCTGTTGTTCTCTTGGCTCGCAAATTCAACACCTTCTTGTGCAAACTGAACACCTGTTACTTTCACTAATGTGTTGTAAAGATCTTCAACGTTATCAGGAAGAGCTGACAAGTCAATTGTTGTTGGTGCTGGTAAAGCTACCTCACCTTCTTGTAAAAATACGTGGTCAGCAATAGCCTCTTCTTCAAGGCTACCAAAGCTTTCCTTGTATAAACCACCTAACTGAACTAATCCACCGTAGTTACCAATGTACATATCCTCAGCTTTAATCGCTACTTTACGACCTTGAGGGAATGATTGGTAAAGGTTAGTTGCATTTAATTTTACTTGAATACCATGACCTGCTTCGTCTTGTACAGTGATGTACTTGTAAACGTTTCCAGTTTCGTCAGATGAAATGACAGTACCTGCGAAAGTCATATTTTCTGTCACTTGGAAAAAGTCATCGTCACCGTCCTTGTCGTTTTCATACATTGCTAATACTTCAGCAACTGTACTGTTTACTTCAACCTCACCTGGTACTTCAGGGTCAGTTCCTGGACCGTCAACTTCATCTTCTGTTGTACAACCAAAGAATGCTGTCGAGATTAAGCTACCAATTAATAAAAATTGGAGAACTTTGTTGATTGTTTGCGTTTTCATTGTGATAAAAAAGTTTAATGAAATGCTGTTATAATTATTAGAAAAAAGAAAATGTATATTGGGCGGCATCCCGAAGGATGCCTCAATAATTGCTTCTAGAAGCTCAAGCTAAGGTTCATAAATGCTCTTATGCCTTGAGCGTAATAATATTTGTTAGGGAATTTCTCTGGATTTTTATCCGTGAAATCAAAACGATACTGTTGGAAACCTGTTGTCGCAATGTTTTGATTATTCAAGACATTATTGATGTTCAAGTTCAAACGAAGAATTTTGTTATCAATCTTCCAGCTTTTACCAGCAAAAATATCTACTGTAAATGCATCGTCCATTTTCTCTTGGTGTAAGATATTATAGTACTCTTCAGACCCTTTTTCTACACCCTCTACTGCTCTATCTGTATATCTTACAGGGTTCAACGTTACATAACGATCACCTAAGAAATTCACTTGGAAACCAACGTTCCAATATTTTTTCGACCAATATTCGATACCAATTGTACCTGCAATTTCTGGAGATCCACCAACGTGTCTACCATTGTAGTATACCTTCTCATTGTCTAACAATACTTCTGCTCTGTTATCCGCAATTGCAGTTGCATATGGATTAGCATTATAAAGGTATGACGCATAGGTAGCCGCACCTTTGATTCTCAATTCTTGCGTGATATTGTATGACATACCCAATTCAACACCAGTGTGAGTTTGACCAATTCCTGTCAATGCATAGTTGACAAATGTATTTACTTGTGTACCATTAATGTTTGAATCGTCGAAGTATGAAATCACTTTTGTAAGGTCTGAAACCTGAGTATAGAAACCAGTTGCTCTAATTTTCAATTTCTCACCTCTGTAGTAATAGTTCACATCACCCGACATCACGTTTGAAGATGATAATCCGTCAACAGTTTCGTTACGTGTTCTTAATGAAGTAAAAGAGTCAATAAAGTAAGGTGCTTTTGTATAAGCTGTTGCATTGACAGTGAAAACATTTCTACCATTAAAGAAATACTCTCCACCTAATTTCACACCGTAATCAAGGAAATCTAATACTTCTGATTTTCCATATGAATTATCAGGGAATAAACCTTTTTTACGGTTACTATCTCTATACATGCTTGTGTGTGTGATATTACCACCTACATAAACAGATCCTTTTTTGAATGATTTCTTCACTTGACCCCACCATCCGGCTGTTTGGATGTGTGCATAGTAATCATGTCCCATTCTATCACCTTCTCCTCTGATCCAAGTAGAGTCGTTTAAGTTGTTGATCGATTTTTCTAATTCAGTATAATCTCTCTGTGCAAAGTTGTCAATGTCTAACCAGAAATCACCGCCTAAAAGATCATCTACAGTATTGTAGTTGTTACTTTGGTAGTATTGGTATTGCACACCCGTAATGATATCTAATGACTCATTAGCCTTGAACATCAAAGTAGGGTTGATATCTAATCGATGGTAGTCATTGTGTCTACCTTCAATAATATAGTGAGATCTGTTGCCAGTATATTGCTCACCGTTAGGGCTTTGCCAGCTTACAGGTACTGTAGCAGAACTTGTACGGTTGGTGTTATACATGTGGTCCCAATTTACTTGACCAAATGTACCATTTTGCCATAGTTCAGTTAATAGATCACCTGCTGCTGTATTTCCTTGATCATACTGGAATGAAGGTAAGTAACGGTAGTAATCAGGACGTGGATCCGGAGCGTCAAACCAGTTTAATGCTGTTCTTTTCTCTTTACCCATTTGGTAACCTGCTGAAGTTCTCAATGTTAATTTATCATTGATCTTCCAAGTATCTTTTAAGATAAACTGAGGTGAAACTTGTGTTTTCTCTCTTGCGTTACGCTTCTTACCGTCTTGCCAACCCCAGTTTGGGTTATAATAAACCGTACCTTTTAAATCATACGTTTCCTGTGTAGCAGCCATTTGCTGTCCAACTGTTCTTGGAGCAACAAAAGCTGTAAACACCATTTTGTGTTTGTCACTGAATCTTTTTTCTGCACTTACAAAACCTGCCCATGCATCATATGAAGTACCTTCTGCATAACCTTCTTGTGCCCATCTTCTTGAACCTGACACCGTAAATGCCCAACCATTGTCTAGTAAACCAGTACTGTAAGTCAGCATGACTCTGTGATTGTAAGAACCGTTACCTAATGAGTAAACCGCCTTATATCCTGGCTTTTGGCTTGATGGATCAGAAATAATATTTGTTGAACCACCTACATCACCAAAATCAAAATCAATGGGTTGGAAAGAAGTTGTTACCTCTTTGTTTCTAATTACATCATTCAAACCACCCCAAAGTGACCATGAAGCATATCCTCTCTCTGGTGAAGCCATATCCACACCATCAAAGTATACTTTCATGTAGCTTGAATTGTAACCTCTTTGTCTGAACCAGTAAGGTCCCCATGCAAAACCTGCAATTGAGCTATAAGCATCTCCTGAAGAGAAAAGTAGACCTGGAGTAGATTGAGAGTCATCATCGTCCATATCTAAATCCGTCAATGACAATGCGATCGTACTTGCCTCATCTGTTTCAGCAAATAATTTAACCACCATGTTATTTTCTAATGGTGCATCTACTTGATAGTAGCCATCTAATAAGATATGAATTTGCGTTCCGTCAGTGACCATCTCAGCAGGGACAGAAAAAATACCCTTATCGTTGGTTAAAAACTTACTGCCATTTACTTCCACTTGTATTGCTACCATTGGAATGTCAGTTTCTCCAGACACTACGGTTCCTTTGATGAATTTTTCCTGTGCAAAAGTTAGCACAGCAAAACTCATTAGGAGTAAAGTAAAAAAGTGTTTCATTGTTATTTTGAGGAGTTGGAATTTGCTTGTTTTAATAAATAAATTACTACTGGAAAGTGGTCAGAATAACCACCTGCATAATTGCCTCCGGCAAATGTTCTGTAAGGATAGCCTTTGTATCGGCCTTCTTTATTTTTTAATTCAGGATAACTACAGATTTCAGCTTTCCAGAAGAACCAACCTTCATTTTTATTTTTGAACTCTTTGGTAAAAATAATTTGATCAAATAAGTTCCAGCTGTCTCTGTAAGCCAAAGTACCTAAACCTTTTTTATACATTCTGTAGAAAGGATTGTATAAGTAAGATTTCTCTGTCAAACTTTTTTCATCCCCTACAGCACCTAATGCTTTCTTGATGGACTTGTTAGTGGGGTCATCATTGAAGTCACCCATAGAAATACACTTGATACCAGGATGTTCCTTTCTTAACGAGTCAATAATATTGCGTTGTAGTTTACCCGCTTCTTCTCTATATCTTGACACCCCTCTTCGAGATGGCCAGTGGTTGACTAAGAAAACAATGGGTTCGCCTTCTAATTCTGCTTCAACAATCAGCTGATTTCTAGATTTAAATTCCCAATTATCGCCTGCATAAGTCTCTTTGATTCTAAGGTCTCGTGCCGATACTTTGTTGACTTTCAAAAGGTCTTGCTTATAAATTAGTGCCACATCCACACCTCTCTTATCAGGACCTTCAATATGAGCAATGCCATAGTTTTCACCTTTTAATTTTGGCGTATTCACCAAATCATTCAAAACATTTCTGTTTTCAATTTCGGCAAGACCAACCACTAAAGGAGCTTGTTTGGTTACATCCAAACCAAGTTTAGCAATGATAGTAGACATGTTTTTTTGCTTCTCCCAGTACTTCTGACTGCTCCATTTACTATCACTTTCAGGTAAGTATTCGTAGTCATTTTTACCTTCATCATGTAAGGTATCAAACAAGTTCTCCATATTGTAAAACGCTACGGAATATACTTTGTAGTCGCTTTTCTGTGCGTGGAGGAATAGAGGAAATAATATTAAAAAATAGAGGATGGTAAGTTGTTTCATAATTGCTTAGTATAAACAGAATCAATTCCTAAATACTGTCATCACTGGACGGTGATCACTTACTTTAGGGTCAAAGTATTCTGAACATTGATCTAATGATAAAGTATAGGACTTCTGATATTTGTTAAACCATTCATTGGTGATTAAAATGTGGTCAATATGACTTCCATTTGGCCACCAATTAGGATAAGATTTATCTAAAGAGTTATCACTTTTTGCTTGATCCATCGTTGAAAAAGCATAATTTTCACTATCATCTATAAAGTTTTTGAAAGATGATGTTGAAGTAGGGTAAATTTCTTCGTTGAAATCTCCTAACACAATGACATACTCGTTATCTAGATTTTCGTCAATATATTTTTGCAACCTATTACTAGCTTCTGTTCTTCGATGTTCGTTCGTATCGCCACCACAACATTTTAAATGTAGATTAATTACATAAAATGTTTGATTATTAACTTTATTCAAAAATTTCGCTAATAAAGGACGTCTAGGAAAATAATAACCATCAAAGTCTCCTGATGCTAAAACTTGTTGATCTAATAACTCAAGTCTCTCGTTTTGATAGACATAAGCTAGATGATAATCATTGTTTACTCCTTTTGCGATATCAGTATCAACTAACACTGAATATTTTGGGTTGACCTGTTTAACTTGCTTCAAGAAGCTAACGCCTTCAATCTCTTGAACTCCCCAAAGGTCATAATCACTTTCTGCAATAGTAGCATTGACAATTCCTGCTGTTTCCTCATGTTTTGGAAAATGTTCGATATTCCATGTCAATACTTCTAACGTCTCATTAGAAGCAGCAACATTCAAACATTCGACTAGGGTGTCATCGTACTCAATAGGAGTTGTTGGTAGACTCACTTCTGATACGCACGAGTTTAGTATACACCCGATAATCAATAATAAGGATGAAAAAATAGGAAGAAGTTTAATAATTAAAATATTTAGTTTAAAATAATTTATTAAGGCACATTTATTTGTGAGGACATCGCAAAGGTGTGGGTGAAAAAATGTAAAAGCAAGAGTGCTTATGTTAAGAGAGAATAATTTATTTTGAGTTTATATTAAATTAAATCTTAAATGACATATATTATTCTATGTTACACAGTGTAATAATCTTAAAAACAAAATAATATACTGACCTCAGTGAATTATCAATATATTATTTTGTTACCATTTAATTACCAAATAATTGTTAAGTTAAAAAATTGTGACATTTCGTTAATACCAAAAGCACGTTTTTTAGATTGTTATTGGTAAACATTTATTAATTTTCAACTTTTAGCATTTATCAGCAAGCTCTTATTTAAGAAAGGTAAATGGAATAAGGTTTCGTTTTTTTATAAGATTTCACACAAAGTCGATTTTTTTTAATCTTCATTCTGAATTTATGGGTTTTTCCCCTACTTTGTAAAACTGAAATAACAGATTTTATCAGTTGATCAATTAACCCGATTTGTAAATACATATTAACTCATACAATCGACATCTACATTGATCGTTTTAAGTAATTTTTTAAAATAAAACTTTATGCTTAAGAAGTTCTTTCTTTTCCTTTTCGGCATCATAGTGTTAATTTTCGTATTCATTTACGGTTTCTTAACGTTCAGCCCACAGTTTGGTGGCACTCACTCCGAAGAGGATATACAGCGATATAAAAAAACAGGACATTATCAAGATGGTGAATTTTTCAACCTTATTGAAACCAATATGGATATGAGTTTCGCCAACATATGGGAAACAATGAAAGAATTCGCAGAAGGGGTTCAGAACGACCGTCCTTCTAAAGATATACCTCCTATTAAAATCACTGCAGAAGATATTCAAAAAAATGACTCCCTCACAAAAGTGACTTGGTTTGGACACTCTGCTTTTCTACTCGAAATTGACAATAAAAATATTCTAGTAGACCCAATGTTTGGACAAGTGGCCGCTCCCCATCCTTGGTTAGGACAACCTCGTTACAGCAAAAATCTTCCGATTGAGATTGATGAAATGCCAGCCATTGATGCCGTCATTATTTCACATGACCATTATGATCACCTGGATTATGAGTCCATCGAAAAACTAAAAGATAAGGTGAGTGCTTTCTTTGTTCCTATTGGAGTAGGAGCCCATTTTAGGGCTTGGGGGATTCCAGAATCAAAAATCCATGAAATGAATTGGTGGGATACGCAGGAATACAAAGAGCTTAGAATGGTTTTTACACCCTCAAGGCATTTCTCTGGACGAGGAATTACGGACCGTAACAAAACACTTTGGGGTTCTTGGATTGTAAAAGGAAAACATCAGAATATTTATTTTAGTGGTGACGGTGGATATGCAGACCATTTCAAGGAAATTGGAGAGAAATATGGTCCATTTGACCTTGCTTTGATGGAATGCGGACAGTACAATAGTAAATGGGCTTTGATTCATATGATGCCTGAGGAATCTGCTAAAGGAGCCGTTGACCTTAATGCAAAAGTTATGATGCCCGTACACTGGGGAGCATTTACGCTTGCACTACACTCATGGACCGACCCTGTGGTGAGAGTCACAAAAGCAGCAAAATCACTAGGAATGCCAATCACTACACCGCAAATTGGAGAAACCTTTGTTGTCAGTGATAGTGTGACATACCCTGCTCACCGTTGGTGGGAAGCGTATTAAGTCATAAAAGGGAGGATGAATGTTGTTTATCCTCTCTTTTCAACAAAAAAAGCCTAATCAGGAGTGTATCCCAATTAGGCTTTCAATTTTACCTTGGACCTTTATTTCTTTATAATTGATTCATAGATGGCTTTAATATGTGCATACCCCATCTGACAACACCCACCAACTATTGTTGCTCCATTGTCAATCCATTCTTGCGCCATCCTACCACAATGTTTGGGATCCGAAATCCCTGACCATGTTTTTGTATCTGTATGGTACACCTGTCCTGAATTAGGGTAAACCACAATTCCAATCTCCTCATTCGTTTTTCTGATTTCCTTGATCAAGGAAGATATATATTCTGGCTTTGTGCAATTTACGCCAAAAGCATAAACGTGCGGTTGTCCTTTAAGGTATTCTGCTACATCACGAATTGGTGTTCCATCATTGAGAAGAAATCCATCTTGACATGAACAGCTGATCCAACCTTTATGTTGAGCTGATTTTAATAAATGAGCTATTGCTTTTACCTCCTCAAAACTTGGAATGGTTTCGCAAGCCAAATAATCAACGGCAGTAGTATCAATGGTTGAAAAGCGTTCTTGGTGAAAATCAATCAACTCTTGCTTTGATTTATTATAATCGCCTCTGTATTCTGATCCATCTGCTAAAAATGCTCCATAAGGGCCAATACTCCCCGCTATAAAAACCTTTTCATCAGGGAACTCCTTTAAGAACCTTTCCTTAGCATTTACAGCCAATGAAGTGGTTTTTCTTAATAAATCAATACTCTCTTCTCTTGTTTTCCCAGCCTTTATAAAACCATCAATCGTTGCTTGATAACTACTTGTTATTAGACATCTAGCTCCCGCTTTTAAGTAATTATAATGTACCCTCTCGATCAATTCGGGTTGGTCCATCAGAAGCTTTGCCGACCATAAATGATGATTCAAATCGGCCCCTTCTAACTCTAAAGCATTGGAGAGTCCTCCGTCTAAGATTAATGGTAAATACATTGTAAACTAAATTATCGTC
>NZ_JTAM01000095.1 GCF_000812565.1 Flammeovirga sp. OC4
TCCCTATAAATTCTTGTAGAAAGAGGGGGTGAAATTTAACGGAAATTTAGTTTACAATATACTTACTATCAAAAATATTAATTTATAATACATAAAAAATAAGCCTTTGGTTATATTACTTTCACCAAAGGCTCATTATTTTCTAATTTCTATTTTAATAGATTCATTGCTTACTATTGCACATGTACAAATGCAGCCCAATAATAAGGGTGCTCGTACTCTTGCTGTAGTTCTTCTTTTGCTTTTACAACAGCTAAATCTATATCAGAAAGTTCTACATAATACTTATAGAAAAGTGTCATAAATTTTTGTGTGGCGGCATCATCTACTGTCCATAAACTGATGATTTGATGCTCAATTCCAGCTAATTTAAAAGCCCTTTGGAAACCATAAACACCCTCAGACCTTGTACTTTGACCAATACCTGACTGACACGCTGAAACAATGGCCAAGTTTGTTTTTCTTAAATCATAGTTGGATAGTTCACTTGCCATCAAAATACCGTCACTTTTGTCTTCAAAATTCTGTCCTGTTTCCCAGAAGTAATTGGCTCCTGAAAATACAATTCCAGCTCTGTTCATTGGATCGGGATCAGAATATATTTTTTTAGCTCCTTTAAATGAGCCTTCTGCTATTTTTTCTTTTTTGATATAAGGAGAGAAATAAGCGTGAGAGGCGATATGAAGAATATCAGTGGGTGCCTTACAATATTCAATAAATTGATCTTCCGTTGCAGAATTTCCTGTATATAAATCTACTTCCACCGAAGAAGAAGTAAGTTCTTCATTAATCAAGTCAACCTCTTTCAGCGTTCCTCTCAAATAATTAAAAGTACCTCCTACCATTTGTATTTGATTCTCTTGTGGAGCAGAAGGGGCAGAACTTTTCTTCTTCTTGTTTTTGACTTTCAAACCTCTTTCTCCTCCCGACTCCGATTGCTCCTGCAATGCCTGATCATCATAATTCATACCTCCAAAAATGGTAGCTTTGCGAGGAGAAAGCTTTGTTTGTTGTGCCAAAAGAGAAGTTTTACTTACTCGCTTCAGTCTGAATTCCTTTCCTAGTCGCTTTGCAGTTTCGTCAGAGGATAGTTTCAAAGCCTCCAATGAAATACCATGTAAAATACCAGATGGTGCATAGAAAATGGTCTTTACATCTGATAAATATGGTCGTAATGGGTCAACAATAAGTGATAAAATTTGCTTGCCATTTTGATTATAAACATAGTCAATACCATTGATTTCACTCATACGTTGCTCCGGTTCCAACCACTTTTTGAGCTCTTTTTCTTTACATAATGGAATGATCACTGGAGAATCCATGTCCTTTTTCAATACCAATGCCGCATAACTATCAGGAGCATAAAAAACATATTCAACAGCAATTTGATTATCCTTCAAAGCTGCTTGCACCTGTTTCCATTCCACAGTATTTTTTTCCATTTCAGAAAATACTTGTTCCTTCGTTTTGATCGCTAACTCTTTATGTAAACCGAAGCTGATATCTTTCAAACTATCAATGTCCAAACCTTCTTCATGAAATAAGATTTCTTTTCTGACTTTCATCCATTCTTCAAAGAGACCTTTGTAATCTTTATTTTTACTATCTGCGGCATACTTTCTGATGGCAATTACGGACGACAAATCAATTTCTTTCGACAGAAGAGTATAATTATAAGCCAACTGTTTTGCTTCTTTTCGATCTACATTTGCAGCCAATTGATACATAATATCTCCGCACTGTTCCGATATATTGATGATCTCTTTTTTGCCTAGTTTTGATGGGTTCAGCAAGATATTTCTGATTATGTAATCAAAGCTATCATACTCCTCAAAAATCTTATTTAAATCAATTTTATCCGCTTTTCCTTCAGTCATCAACTCACCTACATACATCATATAGTAATAGAAATTGTAGAGCTTCATTGTCAGCATGGCAGTGTTGTCCATATCTCCCATGTCCGGTAATCTTCCAATTTCTACTTTTGACTTTTCAAAAGCGTCAAAGAAATAATCTTCTGCTTGCTCAGGATCCTCCTTACGTTTACAAATCTCTCCTAACGTAAAGTAAGAACCGGAATTAACATCCTTTCCTTGTTCCTCAGATGCAGTCATCATTTCCATACTTGCATCATAAGCCTCATCATATCGTTCTAATCCAAAAAGACATGAAATTTTACAGTTGATGATACCAAAATAAAATGGATTGGTAGGATCAATTTTACTCAAATAAGCCTCAGCAAGTTCTAATGACTTCTCGTAATCCTTGAGTTGTAAATAAGAATAGATCAGAGTCGTTTCATGACTCAATAGCCCTAGTTTTTCTTGCTTTAATTGCACTTCAAGCATCTTCTCATAGTTTTCCTGAAGAGAATAGAAATTCCCTAAACTCATCAAAAAACTTTGATAGAAATAATGACTTGTATTGTTCGTTGCCTCCAATTGCTCCACCGCTTTTTGAGTGAGCTTAGCACCTAGATAATATTGATTGGAGCTATACATTTTATTGACCAAACCAAATATAGCTTGATAATCCATTGTCTTTTTAGAAAGCTCTTCTCTTATGATTCTAGAGAAGTTTAAAGATTGCGCTTTTGCATTTTTCCAGAAACGCTGCACGTCATTATAAAAATCCTCATACTCTTCTTTTTCTTCTGCACTCGCATTTTTATAAAGTACATCCAATCGAGCTAAATAAGGTTTGACATAGAAAAACTTATCGGCTAGTTTCTGAAGCGGCATTAACATTGGGTTCGCTTGGGTCTGAATGACAAGGTAGGTGTCTATAATTTCAAAGAGCTCTTCCATCTCTTCAAAACTTTCTTTTTCATCCATCTCAAAACCAAAAATAAAGCCTTTCACTTCTTCCAAATATTCCTTTCGTAATTGGTCTATTGCTTGATTTTCTTGGGGTTTGAAATAAGAATAAACAGTTACAGTGGCTGCACTTCTTACAAAGAAGTCTTTGCCTTTCATGTTTTCAATTACCTTTTCAGCCCATTTCGCCTTCCACTCATCACCATATTGTTTTCTATAGGCTGAATTCAGTGCGTCTACCTCTTTCTTCTCCTTTTTCATGGCTGGCAAGGCCGCTCTTAATGCTTTAGAATTGTTGATCTCTTGAGACCAAGCAGGAAAGTGATGACACAAAAACAAGAGTAATGTACACAGCAATAGTTTTGAAAAATTCCTCATCGATTTAATTCGTAATATTAAATAGTTTGTTTGACTTTAACACCATTATTGGCTTTTATCTCTACCTAAGCATTGGCATAATCAGCCCTAATTTACTTTAGTTTTGGTATTGAGGAGGCTAAAATAGAAAAAAGAGAAGGATATAAAAAGTACTGCGATTTTAAAAAAGCAACCTCGATACAAATGATTGAGGTTGCCTTAGTCTATATTGGTGGGTAAAAATCGATGATTATTTCTTTTGTAGTTTCTTTACAATGATTCCTTTGTGGGTTTCTAAAGAAAGAAAATACAATCCAGAAGGTAAGTATTGAAGATCTATTGCTGATGAATTTTCTAAGACTCCGCTTTGGATTTTTTGCATTTTGGTATTGAAGATTTTATAGTTCAAAATTTCCAATTCACTATCAATCAATACATATTGATTTGCAGGGTTAGGATAAATAGTCAGCTGCGGAGTTGGAGATGTTTCCAATGCTAATACTTCATCCGTTTTATCTCCTAGAATATAAAATTCAGCGGCAGCTGTAAATGGTATTTCTGCATTATTTTGTGCTTCAGACAATGCTACAATTCTTAAATACCTTCCTGCATGTGGTTGGTCAAACACTATTTTCTGAAGCATCTTATAATTTTCTACTAAAGAATTACCCCAATTTAATGTTCCTTTTGCCACGGCATCACCCCAATCTGATGATGAATTACTTAAATAAATTTCATACTCACCGATAGCTCCATTAGGTCCAAACTCATCTTGACGATTGTAATAATGCAACTCTTCAATGGCATATACGGATTTCATATCAATCTGAATTTCATGTGGAATGTCTGCTTTTTGGTCTCTCCATTCCGTATGCCAGAACGTTTCCATATCGTCATCAATCGCATTTTCGGCTACGCCTTTGGTATCTTCACTGTCTACATAAATAATTTCCCAATCCGTTTTAAAAGGATAGTTGTAAGTCCATTCTTCTAAAAATATAGAACCGAACTTTCGGGTATCATTTTTCGCTGAATTAATACCTGTATTGTTGGCCCAATTCAATTCATTCTCTACTACTAAATTTACATCTCGGTCTAGTGCGGATAATTCAAAACCAATCTTCGAATTTTCTAAGTTGGAAGCATCGTCTAAAATGATCCTCCATGGAATTTTTGCTTCTAGTACATAGCCGTTTGCTGTTTTTACGGTAGCATATTCAAATCCATCAAAATTGATGTCTTGTTTCCCGCCTTCATATTCCTTGTAGCTATTGTCTCCATAAAATAATCGCAAGCGTAAATCTCCTTCATCATAAGTGCCATTTTCTAAATGCTCATCATCTCGATTAAAATATAATTCAATTGCATCTCCATTTTCTTTTGAAGAGGAGGCGTCTACTGCTTGAACATTATCATCCGTGACATGAGCCAGTAAGTAGAGGTTGTCCATGTCGTATGCCATTTTGAAAGTATACGAAAGGTCAGAAGCTATGATCGCTTGCTCATTGACTTCATAATTACCCTTCTCTTGAGCCACATAATCCCAAAGCGTTTCGACTTCCCCGTCTACAGTAATACTTTCATCCAATTGTTTGATGTTGTATTGACGAGAGGAAGCAAATTCTCGGAAGGAAGCATCTTCACATTCCAGTTCCATAGCAGGCGTACCGTTAGCCATAGCCACACTCCCTTTACCTTCTTGGAAAAGAGTTATTCGATCAATTGGATGAAATTTTGATCTACCTGAAACTTTGATTTCATAGACTCCCGGAACATCAAAACGGGCGTAAACATTCATTCCATTTACGCCGGCATGCTCTCCAAAGCAATTCCATGACCATTTATTTAGGTCCTGAATCCACATTTTCATAAAGTGATCCGTACTTGGCACCTTCTTATTGGTACTTGCTTTGATACCATAAAATTCTGCCGCTTCGACCATCAACCAACTATCGTTTTCCTCATCAAACTTAGCGGCATTTTTGCCATTTCTTGATCTCCATTTCACACGGTAAGTCCCTGGATTAGTGATTTGAATTTTGTAAGTAATAATACTTTCCTGTACTACGGAACCATAGCTATTTTTCCCCTGATACTCAATATGCCCTTCTCCAAGTGCATCTTCATCAAAAGAATTTGTGACTATCCAATAGTCATTGAGAGTAGTGTTTTCTGCTTCAAAAACCACATAACCATCACGCTCTACAAATACTTCCTTTGTACAGTTTTCTTGAGCAGTAGCAATAGTGTTTGATAGAAAAAATAGACAAATAATTAAAAAGAGATTAGTGTTGTGTAAGTATTTCATCATACGTTTTTTGTTTTTTTGCACAGACATGTGCAACAAAGCGGATGACGGTTCAAACTGCCTTCTTGAGTGTTGTAACGGTAAATGCACTACCAAACGAATTAGGTAGAAAGTCCAATGGCACGAATATTAAGCGTGAGCATCATTCGTGTCCTACAGATCATCAGAAATCTCTTGATTTCTAAAAATCAAGAATATCCGAAAACTTAGTTTACAAAATGGTAAATTCTGTTTCAATAAAATTAATGCAATACGGTATTTTATTGTTGTTTAATTATGCTTCATTTCATTCCTTTTAAGTACAAAACAATAAATAGAATTTTGTTTCGGTACATATAATAATTCACTTCAAGTCAAACAGTTGAAATCATAGTCATTCGCTCAATGAATAATAGTTATTAAAAAGATACTTGATCAATCAAAACTACTATTTTAAACTATGGCGTTAGGCTAATAATTTGACATAAAAAAAGGGGGGAATAATTTTAATTTTTCCAATTCAATTGTAGTGTTGAAAAAGATTAAAATTACTCCCCCATTAAATGATATTTCAAATGTGCAGCTGCTTAATTCAGCTCTAGTTCCTTTTCCTTTTTAACGGATTGTTTATAAAGTTGAAGTAAAAACAGACAAACGACAAGTCCAATAGACATTGCTACCCAAGTAAGATTAAAGCCCATAAAATCAACAGACTGCATCCCTAAATTATGCCCAATCAGGTGAGCAATTGAGAAGGAAATGGCATATAATGCCATGTAATCTCCTTGATTTTTGCCCAGTGACCTTTGCATTGCTTCGGTGTTTGATAATGGAAACATCAACATTTCCCCAATCGTCAAAAAGATCATTCCAACGACCAATAAAGTCACATCAAAGCTTAGCATCAACAGCATATAACTGATGATAACACAACCTACAGCAATCATCATTACATTCATTTTGGAAGCTTTCTTCTGTTTCTCAATCCAATGCATCAATGGCATTTCTAAGAGAAAAATGATAAATCCATTACTGGAAATAATCAAACCAATCGTCGCCTCACTGAGGTCATGAACATCTTTATAGAAAAGTGGTACAGTACTGAAATATTGAATAAAAACAAGACCAAATAATGTCAACGAAAGTACAAACAAAAGGTACGATTTATCTTTGTAGGGCGATTTTAACACTGACGAGTCCTCTTCTTTTTTTTCTTCTTTTGACAATGCATTTATTGGCTTTTTCAATGTCAAAATAAAAAAGAGCATGGCCAAAATACAGCTCAAACCATCTACCCAAAAAAGAGAAGCATACCCAAATGAGGCAATCAGCATCCCTCCTGTTGCAGGACCAAATGCAAAACCCAAGTTGATTGCCAATCGTACTAATGTGATCGATCTCGTTCTGTTTTCTTCATTACAATAGTTATTGACAGCCACAAAAACAGGCGGTCTTAAAATATCGGATAGCAAAATCACTAAAAAGAAACCCAAAGCGATCTGCATAAATGAGTCTAAATCCTTTAAAATAATTAAGCCAATGCCTGATGTCAATAAGCTAAATACAATAACAGGATAAAAACCAATGCGGTCTGTTAGCTTTCCTCCTAACCAAGATCCGACGACTGAACCTACCCCAAAAGCAGTCATAATCCACCCGATCTCATGTAAGGTAAAACCTTTGCTGTCGGACAAATAAATAGACAAAAAAGGAATTACCATCGCTCCAATTCTATTGATCAGCGATACAATGGAGAGTATCCATATTTCCTTGGGTATACCTCTATAGATATCCCAAAAGGAACCTTTTGGTTGAGTCATTTTTTTGAGCATCTATTTAATTTCGATGGTTGGTTAGTACATTATAAACTAAAAAGGGAGAAAGTCCTCTAACGTAGGTGTTAAACGATAGCGACATTCTTTCTTTAAAAATTAATAGAAATCTACTGATTTCTAATGGCTATAAATATTTGAAGATTTAGAGTTTACAATGTAGTTAGTTCTACTATTTTCACACAAAAGTATCTGATTCAAAAGGATTTTGGAAAGTATGGGTAAAGTATTTTAATGCAATGCTCAACAAAATTGTCAATATATAATTAATCTAAAATGGGTACTTCTAGTGTGATATGTGTTCCTTTTCCAACTTGGCTTTCCAAATACCATTTTGCTCCTAATAATTCCGCTCTTTCTTTCATATTGGCTAAGCCATAAGAATTAGCATCATAATCAGAAGTCAATAGAGACGCGGTGGAATAATTAAAACCTACTCCATCATCTACTATTTCCATAGTAATAAACTCAGCATCCGATTCTAAAATAACCGATACATTTTCAGCATGAGCGTGTTTCATCACATTATTAAGGCTTTCTTGAAGTATACGAAACATGCCCATCTCAATATCAATGGATGTTTTTTCCAGTTCGAAATTGTCAATAAACTGTATATTCAGGTTGGTACTCTGCTGAATGGAAAGCACTAAATCTTCAATAGCTGACTTCAATCCAAAGTCCTCTAAAACACTTGGTAATAATTCTCCGCAAATACGGCGTGACTCCCCGATAATATTTCTAATCATGCTGTCCACATCACTGTTTTCTTCAAAGATTTTGGGGTGTTCTTCTTCCAGCATTTCTATTTTCATTCTCAAAGAAGTCAACATCTGACCAATACCATCATGGATTTCTACCGCTACTCTTTTCCTTTCTTTTTCCTGACCAGCTACCATAGATTGCAGTTTCACTTTTTTCAACTCCTTCTGATTTTCCAGTTTTTCTTTCATCAAAAGGTGCAATTCCTGCTCTGTCTTTTTACGCTTTGTAATGTCAATACCAATCACCAAAAATTGATACAACTGTCCTTTGCTATCGATCATTGGCATCAAGGTCACTTCCAACCAAAAGTCCGTACCGTCAGATGCTTGATCGAAAATCTCGCCTTGCCACACTTCATTCCTTCTTATGGGGTCTTTGATATGATCATAAATGATATTTTCATTATGGGTTTTCTCATTGAAAAATAAAGGTCTTCCCAACAGTCCACTCATTTCATATTTTGTGACATTACAGTATTTATCATTGGCATAAATAATGTTCCCGTCCGTATCTATTTTCACAAAATACGTAGCTTTTTCTAGGGTAAAATTAATATCTCTAAGGTTCTGATGTGACTTCTCCAATACATTATTAGCTACTTTAATCTCTCTTGCTAAAGCTCTAGCATTTTTCTCAGAATCAGTCAGTTCCTCAAACGATAAACGTATTCTTTTTGCTAAAGGTCGGAAGATAAAATAGGCTTCTAATAGTAATAATATAATGACTGATGCGAGAAGATACAATTCGATTTTTTTGAGGAAAATAACGTTCTTACGAGAGATTCTATCATAATCAAAAACGATCATTTCCATTCCTAAAAAATACGCTTTTTCACTAATCAAAAGTTGATCGATTTGCTCTTCTAAGGCTTTCCGGTCTAAAGGTTTACGGTTGACAGGTGCCGTAATATTGACAATTTCCCAAGCGGCGTCAATCATTTCTTTATAGGGGTTTTCTATAATATTGAAGAGCTCAATCATGTCTACATTATGATTTTCGGGAATATTTAAAAACTCATTGCCATGCTGTAAACTCTCATGGGTTTTCTGCAATTGCATCAAAATATTCTGAAAATCCTTGCGGTGGGTTTTGTTGCTTCTCTCACTTTCTAACAGCAATGCTAGCCGGGTTAAGGATTGAGAGTTGGAACGTAATCTCGTGGCAAAATTGATCAGATGTGTATCATGCAATTGATTACCTAAATAGCTTTGAATCAAGAGTTGACTAACGATAGAAATAATGGCTATGACCGATAATGCAATCGCATACATCAGGTTGTAATAGCGGATAGTTTGCTTGGTTTGAGTATCATTATTTCTATGCATAATTAATCCTTATTTTTTCAAAATTTACAAGTGCTATTTACAAAAAAAATTACTATTTTGTAGTGTAATTCAATCATTAAATTTGAATATAAATCTCAATTCTTTTCAAATACTACAAACAATGACAACAAACTTAAAACTAGGCTCTTATATAGAAATAAAAAATATACAAAACACCTCTAAAGTAACGAGCCACTTCAACCAAAATCCTTTAAAAATACTATTACCTAAAACACATAATAAAGCGGTACATCTGGTGACTACCAACTATGGAGGCGGAATGGTGCAAGGAGATAATATTCAATTTACAATCAATGCCAACAAAGACACTAAAGCACTGCTTACTTCTCAGGCCAATGCCAGAGTTTACAAATCAGAAGACGGGCGTTTTTGTAAAATGATTCAGAAAACCAATGTGCATGAAAATGCGGAGTTTTATCAATTAAATGATCCGTTGGTATTGCATTCTAATGGAAAATTAAAGCAATTTACTGAATTTGAATTAGGTAAAAATAGTGTTTTGTTCTTTATGGATTGGGTACAGGCTGGAAGAGTGAGTACGGGCGAGGTTTTCCAATTCCATCATTTTTATTCTGAAATCAACATTAAAAAAGAAGGTAAAAGAGTGGTTGCGGATAAGTTTATGATTTCTCCTGACACACAAAAATGTACTTCTCCAGCTGTCTTCTTTAAGCACACTAATTTTATTAATATCTTCTTAGTGGGTGATGAGAAAAATGAGAAAGTGCAATTGATGGAAGAAAAATTAAGTACGGTCACGCATCAAACTGTTCAAGCTAATATCACTCAAGAACCTGAAGTGTTGGTTTCTTTTGACCGTATTAATAGTGAAGTAGTTTTAGTTCGATTATCAAGTATAAATCATGACAAATTATATGATTTTATACATGAATTCTCCAAAATATTTAAAAATAATTCTCTATTGAATTTTAATCCTTATGATCGAAAATTATAATTCAATTTAAGAGTAAATTCAACACATCATAATACTGGTTCAAGTCTTAAGCCACGGGTGTGACTTGGACCTACATTTGTAAAAAGTCTGAAGACTTTTTCGTAATACCAGCACAAGTCACACCTACGGCTTAAGACTTGCGCTAGTTTAGTATTTAGTGCGTATGTGCTTCTTCCAAAGCATGTGCTTTTGCATGGAAAATATGGTCAATTACTTTATCCACATTATAACCATGGTAGGCTTTTGCGAAAATAAACGGTCCGTTTTGACGCATTTTCGTTGCATCTCTTTCCATTACTTTCAAATCAGCGTTTACTAACTCAGCAATATCAATTTTGTTGATGACTAACAAATCCGCTTGCGTGATACCCGGACCACCTTTTCTAGGAATTTTATCACCACCCGATACATCAATCACATAAATCGAGAAGTCTACTAATTCTTTACTGAAGTGTGCCGCTAAGTTGTCCCCTCCACTTTCTACAAAAAGGATTTCTGTATCTGGAAATTTCTCCATCAAATCCTCCAATGCATTCATATTAATCGAAATATCTTCACGGATCGCCGCATGAGGGCAACCGCCTGTTTCCACACCTACAATTTTATCAGCCGGCAATGCTTCATTCCTTGTTAGGAACTCTGCATCCTCTTTGGTGAAAATATCATTGGTTACTACCGCAATGTTCGTTTTCTCTTTTAATCTACGGCACAACTGTAATAAAAGGGCTGTTTTACCCGTACCTACAGGTCCTCCAATACCAACTGTAAATGCTCTTTTTTTATAGTTACGGTCTTCTTTACTTAACTCTCTGTTGGAGAAAAAACCAGGACCGTCGTAATGTTCTTGATGGAATAAGTGAGGTAATGAACAACCAGGAGTGAATGAAATCATAATCTTAATTTTGAAAAAGTTTTGTGTATAAATATTTGTGTGAGAGCTGTGCCATTTCTACAATGTAAGTGCATTTATAGGCTTGTTCTACTGAAGGTATTTGATCAATAGTAAACGATTCTTCGAGTTCCTTCAATAGATCGCTCTGCATTTTGTGTCCTTGTGATGGACCGAGTGTCCCCAAACGAATGATGGCACTCAATTGATCCCTGACAATCATAAACAAGTAGAGGATACATACATTTTCCAATGAGTATCCCAACAGCTTACAAGTGTAGCCGAAGATGATCAAAAAGTCAGGTTCGGTGTTTTCTACTGGCCAAAGGGCTACATCTTCACCATGCAATTGTTTGATGGCTCTTTTCCAGTTTTTACCCAATACAACCCCTGCCTTTTTAATCGCCGGATTCAACAGCATCACATCATAACTTTCGCATAAATGCGGTAACTCTTCTGCTTCTGCCTCATACGCTTCCTTTACAAAAGCCATATCAAACTTGATGATTTGATGAAGGTAATCTTTCAGGTATTGGTTCAACCCTTTTACATCTGAAATAATCCCCGACTTTACGGCGTATTCTAATCCATTGGAATAGGCATAACCGCCAATTGGGAAAGCAGAATCGGCTATATGTAATATTTGATATAATTCGGTATTCATACCATTTTAAAAGTGTGATGTCGCATTGAAAGCTACTCCTATTTTCTTCCTTCTTCTTCATTTTTTCCATTGATGAAAAAACGAAGCAAAAAAATCTAGGCTGTGAAGTCAAAAGCTAAATTTTATTCCATAAACCTAAAATCTTCAAAACTCGCTGCGCTCAAACAGGCGAAGATTTTTTAACGGCTTATTACACAAAATTCTTAACGCTTTTCCCTTCAATGCCACTAGCTCGTACTTCAATTGAAAACCATTTTTTACTAATCGATCTTCAATTAGACTAGTAGTAGTGCTTTCTTAGAATAGGTTGTACAGTTGTGCCAAAGGAACTTTTGCTACTGGTTCACATGATAAATGCACTCCGTCGGCAGTTACTTTATAACTTTCTGGATCTACTGTGATTTCCGGAAGTGTGCTATTCAGTTTCATGTCCTTTTTACCAATATTTCTACAATTTTTAATACCTACGATCTCTTTTGAAATGCCGTATTCTTTTACGTTTTCAATAGAACTTTGAGAAACAAAAACAGCCGAAGTATGTGGTGCAGCTTTTCCTTTAAAACCAAACATCGGTCTTGAATAAGATGGACCTGGTGTTGGGATAGAGGCATTTGGATCTCCCATTTGAGCTTGTGCCACTACACCACCTTTAATGATGATCTCTGGTTTTGCACCAAAGAATTGTGGTTTCCATAATACGATGTCCGCCATTTTCCCAACTTCAATCGAACCAGTCACATGTGAAAAACCGTGAGCGATGGCGGGATTGATGGTATATTTTGCCACATAGCGCTTTACTCTGTGATTATCATTTCCTGATTGATCTTCTTCCAAGAAGCCTCTTTGCTCCTTCATCTTCGCCGCCGTTTGCCACGTTCTTGTGATCACTTCTCCCACACGTCCCATAGCTTGAGAATCGGAAGCGATGATGGATAATGCCCCCATATCATGCAAAATATCTTCTGCTGCAATCGTTTCCTGACGGATTCTTGATTCTGCAAAAGCAACGTCTTCAGGAATGTTTTTATCTAAATGATGACACACCATCAACATGTCTAAGTGCTCATCAATCGTATTGACTGTAAATGGTCTTGTTGGATTGGTTGACGATGGAATTACATTCGGATCACCACATAACATGATGATATCTGGTGCGTGACCACCACCTGCACCTTCGGTGTGATAGGTATGAATAGTTCTATTTTTTAAAGCGGCTTTTGAAGCTTCCACAAAACCACTTTCATTCAATGTGTCAGTATGAATACAGATTTGAACGTCCATTTTATCAGCTACACTCAGACAGTTATCAATTGCCGCTGGAGTGGAACCCCAGTCTTCATGCAATTTCAAACCGCAAGCACCTGCTTCTATTTGTTCTTCTAATGCTTCGGGGTGAGAGGTATTTCCTTTTCCTAAGAAACCAAAGTTCATCGGGTAATCATCCGTGGCTTGCAACATCATGCGAATGGCAAATTTACCTGGTGTACAAGTGGTCGCATTGGAGTTGGTCGTTGGGCCTGTTCCTCCACCTAAAAAAGTGGTAACGCCCGAAGCTAATGCTTCATCAATTTGCTGCGGACAGATATAATGAATATGTGAGTCAATTCCTCCTGCCGTGATAATTGCCCCTTCTCCTGCGACTACATCGGTGCTCGCTCCTACAATCATATCTGGATGAACACCGGGCATAATATGTGGATTTCCTGCTTTACCAATGGCATGAATTTTACCATCTTTTATACCAATATCCGCTTTGATGATACCTGTGTAATCTACAATCAGTGCATTGGTAATCACCATATCCAATACATCTTCTCGGCGTAAGCCTGAAGCTTGCCCCATGCCGTCTCTTAATACTTTCCCCCCTCCAAACTTGCATTCTTCACCATAAACGGTGTAATCTTTTTCTACTTCAATACAAAGGTTTGTATCGCCTAAATATAATTTATCGCCAGTGGTAATGCCGTACATATCGGCATAGGCCTGTCTGCTAATTTCTTTTGCCATAATCGTTTTTGTTAATTGATCGAATTGAAAGGTGTGTTTGAGTTATATCATTTAATACTCCATCTTCTGACTATATTCCGGTTTTATAGGCGCTACTTTCAAGCTACTTTCTTCTTCATTTTGTCTTGAAACAAAACGAAGCAAAAATTCAAGGCTTAGAAGTCAAAAGCTAAATTTTATTCCATTCGCCTAAATGATTTTAAACTCGCTGCGCTCAAACAAGAAAATCATTTTTAACGGCTCATTGCATAAAATTCTTAACGCTTTTCCCTTCAAGGCCACTTAAAAAACTACCTAACCCAAAGGGTAATCACCTAAAAAGTTAGAGCATTAAAAATCAATTGAATACTTAAACTGTATTCGCTAGCCTTTCTTTTATTTCCTCTTCCGTTACCTGATCTACAGGACCGTTTACGATGTTGTTTCCTCCGTAAATGATCTTTTGACCGGCAATCTCTACCAACTCCACTTTTTTATTTTCTCCTGGTTCAAAACGGATTGCGGTTCCTGCAGGAATATTGAGTCGGTAACCTAGTGAGGCCATTCGATCAAAGGACAATTGAATATTAGCATCAATAAAGTTATAATGAGAGCCTACCTGTACGGGGCGATCCCCCATATTAGTTACGTCTAGCGTGATGGTTTTTCTGTTCTCATTAAGAATAATGACTCCTTCTCCTAATTCCTTTTTACCCGGTAAAGGATTGGATACATTATCCATCTCAATTTTTGTTTTCGATTTTGTCAGACCAGAACCGTATAAAGCCCAGTCGTTGTCAAGGTTTTCGTCACAAATAGGTGAATGCACTGTAACGAGCTTGGTGCCGTCCATAAAAGTACCTTCAATTTGTACTTCATGGAGCATTTTTTCCACACCGGGCATTACATCATCAATGCCTAGTATTTTCTTTCCTCTATCCATTAATTCTGCCACGGAAGCACCTTCACGGATAAACTCCAATAGTTGAGTGGAGATGAGAGCGACTGATTCAGGGTAGTTGAGTAATACACCTCTTGCATAGCGTTTTTGTGCCACCACACCAGCATTGTGTAACATCAATTTGTCTATTTCTTTCGGACTTAGATGCATGTTAGTTGTTTTAGCTTTTTTAAATATCTAAACTGATAAGTGCTTACGAATTCTATCGGCGTCAATAGTACTTGCTTCCATTTGTTCAATGACCTTACCTCTATCCATAATATAGAAGTAGTCAGAAATTCGTAATGCGAAATCTAGTTTTTGCTCTACTAAAACTACAGAAATTCCTTTTTCCAATGCAAGTTTTTTCAGAATATCTCCTATATCTTGGGTGATTGAAGGCTGAATTCCTTCTGTGGGTTCATCCAAAAGCAACATACTTGGTCTTCCGCATAATGCTCTCGCAATAGCTAACTGCTGTTGTTGCCCACCACTTAAGTTTCCTCCCGGGCGGTTTCTAAAGTCTTTTAAAATGGGAAATAACTCATAGATTTCATCCTCTGGAATTTTCGCTTTTCTATCTGTACACGCATCCAAACCAATCAAGAGGTTTTCATAAACAGTTAATTTCGGAATGATTTCTCTTCCTTGAGGCACATAGCCAATTCCTGCCTTTGCTCTTTTGTGTGAAGGTAGTTTTGAAATGTCTTTCCCTTCAAATTCTATGGCTCCACTTTGAACATTAAGCAATCCCATAATGGTTTTTAGAGTCGTGGTTTTTCCTACTCCATTTCTCCCCATGATGGTGGTTACTTTTCCTTTTTTGGCTTCTAATTCTGTTCCCCAAAGCACTTGGCTTTCTCCATAAGAGGTTTCCAAGGCACTTACTTTTAAATGTGTTTCAAGTTCATTCCAAGAGGAAGTGATTTTATTTTCTGTGGCTACGAGTTCCATTTTATTTCGAGATTAAGTGAGTATTTTATTAGAAAGATAGTGGTCAATACTTTCAATTGTGAGGCACCTAAATTTTTGACATTCTACTTCCAAACTTCTTTCTTCTTCATTTTGTCTTGAAACAAAACGAAGCAAAAATTCAAGGCTTTGAAGTCAAAAGCTAAATTCCATTCCTTTCGCCTAAATGATTTTAAACTCGCTGCGCTCAAACAGCAAAATCATTTTTAACGGCTCATTTCATGAAATTCTTAACGCTTTTCCCTTCAAGGCCAATGAAAGTACTACCAAACTAAAAGGGTAGAAAATTCACTGGCGCGAATGTTAAGCGTTAGCGTCATTCGTGTCCTATTGATCAAAAGAAATCTCCTGATTTCTAGGCACCATTATTAAGTTTAAGCAGAACGTTGAGCCTGCGCCGAATCAGGTGCTCCCAAATAGCAATCAATAACCTGTTGATCATTTTTGACTTCTTGAAAAGTCCCTTGTGTCAGAATCGAACCTCTTACCAAAACACTTACTTGATCAATGGCGATTTGCTCTACAAATTTCATATCATGCTCAATGACAATGACACTATGGGAGTTGCTCAATTCACACAACAGGTTACCTGTTTTTTCAGCTTCGGAATCTGACATTCCAGCGGCAGGTTCATCGATCAACATCAATTCTGGATCTTGTAATAAGACAATCGCTATTTCCAGCCACTGCTTTTTACCATGCGATAAAGAACCTGCTATTTTATCTAAGTCATCCTGCAAACCTACCTTTAAGGCAATTTCATGGATTTTGTCTAAGTGTTCTTTTTTTGTTTTGTAAAAGAAAGTGGAGATGATATCCTTTTTGACTTTCAACCCTAAAAGCATATTATCAAAAACTGACAAGCCTGTAAAGACTGTTGGTTTCTGAAACTTTCTCCCCACTCCCATTTCAGTAATTTTCACTTCGCTCCTACCAATCAATTCCTCTCCTTTGAATAGGATTGACCCTTCATCCGGTTTTGTCTTTCCACAAATTATATCCATAAAAGTAGATTTTCCTGCTCCATTAGGACCGATCACTACTCTCAATTCGTTTTCTTTTAAATCAAACTGATCCAATTTCAAAGCCTGTACTCCTCCAAAAGCCACGCTTAAGTTTTTTACTGATAACATCGTTTTTTATTTAGTTAAGTACTTGATAAAAATACCGCACACCATGACTGAAGTCATGGGCAAGGAATACTGACTCCAACAACACTAAAGTGATGTTTCCGTTTTGAACCTTCAAGACTTCAGTCTTGATTAGGTTGGGGTATCACCTGCCCATAGTTTTAACTATGGTGCACGCAACACATTTCCTTCAAGGGCTTAGGCTGAAACATTTATTACTTCATTCTCCATTTCTTCTTCATTTTTGTTTTTATTAGAAGCAAAAAACGTCTTTATATAATCTTGAATTTGCTGGAATAAGCCAATCATTCCTTTGTCCAAATACAGTACGGTGATCACGAACAAGCCTCCTAAAACATACAACCATCCTCCTGGTAAAATGGAGGTAAAAATACTGTACAATAAATTGACAACGATGGCTCCTAACACGGCTCCTTTCAAGTTACTTCGTCCACCCAAGGCTACCCATACGATCATTTCGATGGAAGCCTGCACATCCATTCTTCCCGGTGTGATGATTCCTGTTTGAGGTAAATAAAGCATACCGCCAATAGCAGCGATCACTGACCCGATCATAAAAATGGTAATCTTATAGGCTGATACGCCATAACCAGTAAAACGCATTCTTGATTCGCTGTCTCTGATGGCGACTAAACCTTTTCCGAATTTAGACTTTGTAAGGAAAGAAGAGTAGATATAAATCAAACATAATACGATAAAGCTGAGGAAGTATAAACCTAGTTTTGTGGATGTTTCTCTAAGGTCAAATCCTAATAAATATTTGAAGTCTGTCAAGCCGTTGGTTCCCCCAAGCATGGTTTCATTTCTTGAGAATAAAAGGAACATTGCTAAGGCTAATGCTTGAGTAATGATAGCAAAATATACCCCTTGAATACGGCTTCTGAAGACAAAGAATCCAAAGATTAAGGAAAACAATGCCGGCACTAATAATGAAAGTATAAAGGCTAATGGAAAAGAAGAGAATGGAGCCCAGAAGGCGGGCAGTTCAGTGACCTGATTCCATTCCATAAATGCCGGCAATTGATGTCCATCGGGTAAATTGGAAAGGGTCATGTACATACCGATTCCGTAAGCACCCAAGCAAAAAAAGAAGGCTTGCGTCATACTTAGCACCCCCGTATATCCCCAGATCAAGTCGATTCCAATGGCGGCTATGGCAAAACAAAAATAGCGACCCCACAAGGTCATGGTATTCGTTTCAACAAATCCTAAGAGATTGCCCAAGGGCATAAGTATTAGAAACAAGCCTATGAAGACTAAATGATATTTTTTCTGAATTAATGTTTTCATGATTTCAATTTCTTTATGTAGTTGTTCGTCAGTTAATCTTCAGACAATCTTCCTTTATCAGGAAAGAGTCCTTTAGGTTTGAACTGTAAGAAGAAGATGATGATGGCAAGCATTATTACTTTGCCGTACACTGCTTCGTAGAAGGATTCAAAGATTTTGGACAATACGCCTACACCCATTGCTGAAGCAATAATTCCTACCAGTTTTCCTACTCCACCTACTACCACAATCAAGAAAGAATCTACGATATAAGTCTTTCCCATATTTGGCACTACGTTACCGATCAATGTCATGGCACAACCCGCAATTCCTGCTAATCCTGAACCTAAGAAAAAGGTCATAGCATCAATTCTTTTCGTGGAAATTCCTAGACATGCACTCATGTTTCTGTTTTGAGTTACGGCTCTGATCTTCACCCCTAATCTTGACTTAAAGAAAACGATATAGGTCAGCACCCCCATAAATACAGTCAAACCGATGATGAATAATCTATTGAAAGGCAAAATCAAACCGTCCATCACTTCTATACCTCCTGATAGTAATTCTGGTGATTTTACAGCGGTGATATCACCGAAAATACTTCTACAAATCTGGATCATGATCAAACTCAATCCCCACGTTCCCAAAAGGCTTTCCAATGGTTTGTTATAAAGGTGACGGATAATTAATCTTTCTATTAAAAGTCCAATCAAACCTGCCGTGATAAATGATAATGGCAATGAAACCCAGAAATAACCTTCAAACCATGAAGCGGGCAAATAGGAAATAAAACACTGCTGAATAACGTATGTTGTATATGCGCCAATCATTAAGAACTCACCGTGACTCATATTGATCACTCCTGCCAATCCATAAATGATTCCTAGCCCTAAGGCCACCAACAATAAAATACTTCCTAAAGAAATACCGCTGAAAAGGTTTTGGGCTGTATTGATAAATCTTTCGTGGGCTTGAATAGTACTGATCAGTTCACTTGCTAAAATGTACGACTGATCTTGTGGTGCATTTTCTTTTTTCTTTAAATATTGTTCCAAAGGATCTAACATTTGATCTGATGCTCCTTCACCCAATTGGGCCAAAGCATTCATCTCCAACTGCTCATTTCCACTTAAAAGCCAAATGGTATAAATGGCTTCATTTCCTGCTGTTTTTACTTTTTCATCACTTTCTGTTTTCAACTGTTCTGTCAGAAAGGCCACATCCTCTAAAGTACCTGACTGCTTAAAGCGTTGGTAAGCATTGAGCTTGCTTTGAGCAATAGGAGTGTACAATTGTGTATATTTTGCGAGTGAACGAAAAGCCAACGTATATTTTCTTGCATATTTCATTGGCTTTAAACCTACCACTGTACTTCCTGCTTCCTTAAATTCAGGATACACCTCATAGTAGGATTTTACACCGGGAAACAGCGTGTAGGCTTTCGTTTTACTTACATAAAGTCTTTTTTCAAGTATAGCACCAATGAGTGCATACGTATTAGGGTTTTTAGTTTCTACTAAGTACTTAACAGCACTATCTAATTGTGTCTTATTATTGGATAATAGGGTTTGTACACTATTTTCTACTGTTTCCTCAAAAGAAAAGGCAGTAAAGGAGAGGGTTCCTAAAATCAACGTTAGGAATAGGAGTTTTGATTTTAACATCAGAAAAATATTAAGTGATAGAAATGCGGGATGTGAGTTTGAATACATAATTGAAGTGAGAGCGGTCATAGGCTTTACGATCACCTATGACCCAGAACTATTGACCACAGTTCTACTCACTTAAACACTTCAATTTTAAATACAATAAAGAAGTAATGAGAATTTGGGAGTGGAATGTTAGACATTGTAATACGATCTCCACATCTTCCACTATAAGAACTATTTAAAATATCGAATACTTACTTCTTTGAGGGTTGTTAGTCATTACATCGCAAACTTGCTAAATGGTTCTGGTACAACGAGGTCATCTGTTCTTGAAATAATATCGAACTGACCATCTGCACGGATTTCACCAATTAGTACTGGTTTCGACAAGTGATGGTTATCAGGATGCATTTCTACATATCCGCCTGGAGCTTCAATAGAAAGACCTGACAAAGCCTTGATCACTTGATTCACATCTGTTGTTCCTGCTTTTTCAACTGCTTTCTTCCATAAGTATATACCTGCATACGACCAGTGAATCGGATCGTCAGTTACACGAGATTCACCGCCATGCAATCCATTTTCTTTACAATATTTTTTGAAGCTTTCTACAAACTTAAAGTTCTCCGGAGTCTTTACCGATTGGTAGTAATTCCATGCTGCCAAGTGACCTACCAAGAACTCTGTATCCATTGCTCTCAACTCATCTTCTGCAACTGACATGGCCATGATCGGGCAAGTAGATGCTGATAAACCTTGGTTGGCAAATTCTTTATAGAAAGGTACATTACTGTCACCATTGATGGTACTCAATACGCAAGCATCACCGGATGAAGCAAAACGCTTGATTTTTGAAACAATAGTTTGGTAATCTTGGTGGTGGAAAGGTGTGTATTCTTCAATGATATTTTCTTCAGGTACACCTGAGTCCAATAAGAAGTTTTTTAAGATTTTGTTAGCTGTTCTTGGGAATACATAGTCTGTTCCTAATAAATAGAACTTTTTGTAGCTACCACCCTCTTCACTCATCAAATATTCCGCCGCTGGAATCAACTGTTGGTTTGGTGTTGCACCAGTATAAATGATGTTTGGTGATTGCTCTTGCCCTTCGTATTGTACAGGGTAGAAAAGTAGTCCTTTGTACTCTTCGTAGACAGGCAATACTGATTTTCTAGAAACCGAAGTCCAGCAACCAAACGTTACATCCACTTTATCTTTTACTAAAAGTTCTTTTGCCTTTTCGGCGAATAAATCCCAATCTGATGCCGGGTCTACAATTACAGGCTCTAATTGTTTTCCTAACACACCTCCTGAGGAATTAATTTCATCTATTGCCATCATTAATACATCTTTCAATGATACTTCAGAAATGGCCATGGTTCCACTCAAAGAGTGTAATACGCCTACTTTAATGGTTTCTTGTTTTTCTGCAACAGTTTCTGAGCTAGAAGAGGCTTTTTTGTTGGCGCTACAGCTAAGAAGTAGGCCTAAAAGAAAGATTAAAATACAATGCTTGTTGATGATACGTTTCATAGTTAAATTATTGTTTGTTCAAAAGATATATATGAGATGTTTTCCGATAAATGCAATGCATTAGAATACAAAGATTTGAGCTTGAAGCCATACTTGGCCATAGGTCTTTGATTCGTCTGTTGCTGCTACTGTTTTTGTAGTTGTAGTATATGATAATCTAAGGTTGGTATTATAACCGTTAAACCAATAGTTTACTCCCCCACCAAATACGGTAGTTGAATTGTACTTATTGAAGTCTGAAATACTCTCAGCATCTCCAATTTGATTACTTTCAGCATTCATGCCCTGACGCTCATAACGTAACCAAGGTTGTAATTTAAGATCCTTAAAGTAATATCCCAACTCCATGAATTGAGTATTTTGTGTTGGGATCATTGTCGCAAACGAATATTCATTTTCTGGGCTGTTTCCTCCTGAAATATAAGAGTACGCTCCGTTCAATGTCATCGAACCTAAATCACCTACAGGCATATCTAAGAATACATCAACACCTGCTGCTAAGTAATCGCCTTGAGCGTCAACACCACCACCAATAGAAAGTGTTTTTCCCTTGCCTAAGTTTGTTCCTGAGTAATAGAAGTTTTTGTCTTCATCAAAAACATTGTACACCAAACGACCTACGGTACGGATCGGTGATGAGTTTGTACCATCAAAGCTTGTTCGGCCAGAGAAAAATCCTAAACGATATTCTAGCTTATTATTCGCGAAGAAACCTCTAAAATTCACCCCCAAGTCTCTACCAAAGTTACCTTGTAAAGGACTATCAGGAAACAAGTTATAAGGATATTGGTAATAAGTAAAATCATTGGCCATTAAACCGGCAGCACCCTGAAGGCCATTTCTGTTGTGTGATACCAATTGTAGACCACCAATCACTGAAAAGTAATCATTGAAGACATGCTCATATTGGCAATCCAAGATAATTGGTGTAACAGCGGCTTGTTTCCCTCCGCCAGCTGTCGTTGCACCATTAATTGGTGAAGGAATTTCAGTTTCCATAAAGAAGTTTCCTTTTTTGGTCAACTGAGCACCTACCATAATTCTTGCTCTGTAGACCGTAAAGTCAGTGGACCAATTACTTGGATCTGGGCCTGCTGGATCACCTCCAAAAGCATATCCATCTTGTTGGCTTCCTGCAAACATATGGATGATAGCACCGACTGAAAAAGAAGGTTTAAACTCCTCTTCTTTTTCTTTTGCAATCTTGTCTTCTGCATTACCAGCAAAGATGCTTTTGGTCTCATTTTTCTCTGCATTGATTTCTTTCAGCAATGATATATCATCATTGATACGTAAGCTTGAGGATTGTTTTGATTGTGCACTTGCACTGTAGTTTACGAAAAAGAAAGTTAAGAGAGTTACAGTAAAAGTTAAGTAGTTGGTTTGTTTCATAATAATTTGTTGCTTTTAAATTACTTACGTAACAAACGTACGTATCAATATCACTTTATCCAATATTAATAGCAAAAATTACGTAATAGTAACTTAAAAACATTTCAAAACCTGTCATATGGCAGTTTACATCTAAATCAATTAATAATTTCAATTAAAACCATATTTCAGTATATAATTACGTAAATTACGATATAAATAATAAATTAATTTATATTAGCATTCAAATAAAAAGATCTAACAAAAATAAAATTACGTAAGTAATTGATGAATTAAACTTAAGTATGCTAACAGAAAGCCTCCCTCTATTATTTTCCGCTTTGAGTATAGGAATCATTCACACTCTTTCAGGGCCAGACCACTATATGCCATTTGTTGCACTTGCCAAAGCAAAAAATTGGAGTACAACTAAAACATTAAATGTAGTGGCAATATGTGGAATAGGTCATGTTGTGGGATCAATTGTTTTAGGACTCTTAGGCGTTGCATTAGGATGGAGTGTTTCAAACCTTGAAATCATTGAAGGGCAAAGGGGTTCCATTGCATCTTGGTTTCTATTGATCGCAGGAGCTTTTTATGCTCTCTATGGAATTTATTCAGCGATCCAAAATAAACCTCATTCTCATGTTAACACAAAAAAGTCTCTCTCCTTTTGGGTTATCTTCATCATATTTGCCTTTGGTCCTTGTGAACCTTTAATACCTTTATTAATGTACCCTGCTGCTCAACTCAACCTTTATTTATTAATCGCCGTCACCTTAGTTTTTGCTACAGCAACTATAGGCACAATGCTTACAAGCGTTTACACATTATCGAAGGGGATTTCACTAGTACATTGGCATAAATTGGAAAGGTATAGTCATTTCATTGGAGGATTTACCATTATGATGTGTGGTGCTGGAATGGTATTTTTAGGATTATAAGTCATGTAGTTTTTATGGCATACTTCATTTTTTTACCTTTGAAGAATATTTTTTGTGTTACCTTTCATACAAAACTGATCAAAACCGACTCATGTTAAAGCATAGAATATTATTAGTGGATGACCATGAAATTTTTAGAAATGGTGTAAAACAACTCGTCAACAAAGAAGAAGACTTAGAAGTTGTAGCTGAAGCTAGTAACGGGGAGGAAGCTATTCCTTTGGTAGCAAGTCACCATATTGATGTTGTGATTATGGATATTTCTATGCCTAAAAAATCAGGATTAGAAGCGGCAGAGTTGTTATTAGCAGAATCCAAAGAGACACGAATTCTATTCCTCTCTTTGTATGACAGGGAAGATTATATTGTGAAAGCCGTGAAAGTTGGTGCTTGTGGATATATCCTTAAGGATGAATCCAATAAGACGTTTTTAAAAGCAATTAGAAAAGTAGCCGCCGGAAAGTTTTATTTCTCTGGCGACACCAGTGATATTATTGTAAAAAGTATCCGAGAAGATAAATTCAGTAGTTTTTCCAGCTCCATTAAAACTCAAAATACAATCAGTCTTTCCAAAAGAGAATCTCAAATTCTAAATCACTTAATGGAAGGCCTAGACAATAAGGAAATCTCAGAAATGCACTCCGTCAGTATTCGTACGATCGAAACACATCGATTGAATATTTTGAGAAAGTTAAGTGTTAAGACTATTGAGCAAGCGATAGAAAAAGCAAAGAAGTTGGGGATTGTTTAAGACAATCTTTCAGCTTCTTATTCTGTTCAAAATACACTGTAAAATAGATGGAATAGATCAATACCAGTATATTTGATGGGTACTCTTACCAATGGTAAAAATCCTTTCAAATTTATCAGGCTGTATTGGTTGTACTTTATACAGAGCTCCCATTGGCACATTATCAATAAATAAATTACCATTAATCACTATATTCTCTCCTATCAAAATCCACCTTCTATCCCAATAATACATTCTATATAGCTTACCTTCCTCTAAATCAAGTGAATTAGTCTCTTCATACAGGCGATCTTGATTAACCATATTATGAGTCATTTTAAAACTAATTTTATGAGATTGATTTGCTCTTAACACTACTTTTTTCCCTTCTTCATTAATAAGTATAGGGAACCTTTCATAAACACATCTCTTATTTATATACCTAAAAGGAAGGTATACTAAATCTACACCTAAATCAGTAAATATTGCTTCTGTATTATTAACTTCTGCCCAATCAATTGGACGCCACCTTGCCAAATTATAAACAGACAAGTACCCAATCCCATTCTTGACTGGTTGTTTAAATTTATAACTCAAGTTGGCCACCTCTACATATTCTGAAGTTACATCTTTATAATGTATGGTCTGCATATAACCACGAGGTATTTGTGCCTTAGGTAGTTTGAAAACTAAGCTAGATCGATTAGCACTGTAGGTTTTTCGAATAACTTTACCCAACCGTTTATTATTGGGGTCATAAATACCAGGTTTATCTTCTATACCATTAAAAGGAATTGTCTCTCCACTATTCGTAATTACGGCATTCCAAAAGTGTCTGTTTGAAGATGCTGCATAGTGAGGTGTAAAATCATATGCAATTGCAAGCCCAATTGATCTTCCTGCAAACACCATCAAATTAGCTAAGTCAGGGCAATTTCCTTGACGTCTTAATTGTAATGACATCGGGCCTAAAAGTGGAATAATACTTTTTTTTTGATTACCTATAAAAGTAAAATCTTGTAACAAATCTTGTAATATTCCACATACATATACTGGATCTTCAGTTTCATGCTTTGATAACTGCGAACCGACTGTTTCATAGAGTAGTAAATACTCTCTTCTCCAATTCTGTATTGGTTCAACAGCACTTCTATAAGGAAGAATATATTCACAAAAAGTCTCAAAATTATAGCTTTTTGACCAAGGAAAGCGTTCCCAAGATTTAAAAGCTAAATCGATATTTTCTCTCAAATAATCAACACTTACCTCTCCAAGATCTTGAACATTGATTTTTTGGGGATACAATTCAATACTATCTGTAATATGCCGAAAAGCGGTAAGTGCTTGATCAAAATCTTCATAAGAGAGCTCATCAAAAAACACCTTTTATAGTTACCCCATCAAAACGGACTGCA
>NZ_JTAM01000096.1 GCF_000812565.1 Flammeovirga sp. OC4
AAGTCAGAAAAAGCAGCAAAACGTGTAGGCAATAATGTATATGTTTTTCTACGAGATGTCCTAAAACTACCAATCAATCGAGAGAAAAGCGGTCGCCGTCGTCCCTTCAATTTTGAGGTGCTAGGTTACGCTTTTGTATCGAGCTATAAGAAAGGTGCTAAAGGACAATACCAACTTGTTGCTAAACGCGATTCATGGAAAAAGCTGAAGACAAGTCTCAAAGAGGTAACTCGAAAAACTACTCCCATGAGTTTTGATGAACGCATCAAGAAGCTCTTAGAAATCCAAAGAGGATGGGTGAATTACTTTAGTTTGGGCAACATCAAGCGAAAGCTTAAAAAGGTAGATGAATGGGTAAGAAATCGTCTTCGTTATTGCATCTGGCACCACTGGAAAAAGGTGGAAAGGAAACGTAAAAACTTAATACGTTTAGGAATATCTTATGATCAGGCTTACGCTTGGAGCAGAACGAGGAAAGGCGGTTGGGCAGTAGCTCAAAGCCCTATTCTTATCACCACAATCACCTTAGAGAGACTTGAGAAAAGAGGGTATATTTCTATGTCCTATATCTACAAAAAGTTAACCGAACGGTAATCAACCGCCGTATACGAGGCCCGTATGTACGGTGGTGTGAGAGGCTCTCCCCGTCATTTATTGGCGGGGCAGTCTACTCGATTAGCGGTTTTTTTAGGGTTACGCTTTTAAAAAGTAACCTCGAAGTGAATAATCTGGTTCTTTTAATCTCCATTTTTGACCACAATAATTACATTCATAAATATAACTACCATCATCTTTATCCCTGATCCCATCTGGTTTAAATTCTGAATACTTTATATAATTTTTCCCAAGTTTAATAGTTAACTCTAAGTCAAACTTTAACCATCCTTCTTCAGTTGGAAAAGATTTTATTTCAGTGCTAAAACACATATCGCACATTTTCTATAAATATTTATTTTTAAAAATATTAAGAATTACATTGATAATGCCTATTTACTATTCTTCATAGTCTTTAGAATATCTTAAATTTCTATGCTATGTACTTTCCAAATATATACCCCAAACACAATTAGAAAATTCACCAGCGGCGAATTGTATTTCTATATTTTCTTTAACAATCCTATATATATTCAATTTATAATCTTGTCCATACATTGGATCTTTTATTTGGATAGAATTTCCTGTGCCTTCCCATTGATAATCCCATATATTTAACTCTTTTAGTTTAAATGTTTGACCATCAATGATAGTTGCTTTATGTTTCCAGATACCACTCATATAATAACCGCTAATGTAATGGCTAAACTACGACCAGCGGGCGTGTCGACCGGTGGATGGAGGTTAGCTAATGTTGTAAACTTTTTATTCTAACCTAGTTCCGTTTATTTGACTTAAGAATTGATTATAATATAACCTTAGTAAGTCTCTTTCAGATTCAGTAATCATACTATTGTGTGCAACCAAGTTTCGACATCTTGCTAGCTCGTTTATTTTTGAAGTCACAAATGCTTGGTCAGGAAAGAATGTTTTAAAGTCATTCCAATTATTAATAATAATATCTCCAAGTTCTTTAAAGTCAAGATAGAATAAATCAGAATCACCTCTGACACAAATCCACTGATTTTTAGCTTCTTCTTGCTTTCTTTGATCAATCTTTCTTCTTACTGAACCTGAAATGGAAAATGTATTGAAATACTCTTGACCATGATTCTCTTTACCTACTTTTTCTATAAAAATTCTTAGAGTATTTTCTATACAATACAAATAGGAATATACTTCGGACATTTTCTGCCCATTAGCTTTTATGTTTTCTGGTAACGATTGAATTATCGCGTAGGATTCGTTTTGTGTAATTTGATTTAAGTCGTCTAGAAGTGTTTTATTTGCTGTCACTGAATCAAGAAGTGGACTTATTTCAATATCTGTCACATCAAATCCTACTTCTTTAGGCATTACCAATTCACAAACTTCCAAAAGCATTTTTTTTTCTTCCTCATTAATTTGTCCTATGATGTCAAATGGCACATACAAATAAATAGTTGTCATCATACCATTCCATCTTCTTTGGGAAAAAGAAGAGGATTCAGAAATAGTACATTTCCCTTTCTTTAATTTGTCTGATAAAGTTTTATTTTTTCCTTCAAGAACTTTAATTATAGCATTAAAGTATTTTTCTTCATCTGGTTTTATATATGTAAAATCACTCATTTTTTAATGGTTTACAACATTCGATAAACACCATTGTTCACTTTATTCCAATAATGTGACATAGTGGCGTATATCCATTATAGTAAAATAGTTTACTTTTCTCTCACTAAAAATAGCATTCACATATTAATTTTCAAATATATCGTATTGCTATTTTTAGATGTGTTACAAATTCACTCAGAAATTTGTAAAAACTGCTCTTCTATATTTATTTTTTCATGTGAATATCTTCATAAAAATCTCTATTTAGTCTTTTAGTTGTATAAAAACTAAAGCGAATACGCGTCTTATTATCAAATTTGCAAAATGCTGGAGATTTATCCGATTTGTAATCGTTTATACACGTTTATATTTGCTTATTATTAGAAAATTTGAAATTAGGATTCCATTACTTCCTATAATTTTTTATCTAAGAAATGACCAGCGTTTACCTTTGTATTTAAGAAACCAAACCTCAACCTAATTCGGAAACTTCAAATCCATCAGAAAAATTTTTAGAGAAAGCCACAACCCAATATCAACCTTAAGATCGAAGTAGATTCCGTTGTATTGAGTGTTGTAGAGGTCAAGGTTTTCCCTTAGGTAATACAAAAAGAATAAGCAGTGCTATTTTTGAATGTTATCAACCAAAACTTTTTTAAAACCAGTTGCCAATGATTTTTTGTTCAAAAACGACAAAAATCACAAAAAACTTAATGTTGTCATTAAAATGTGCGCATTTCGTGAAAACCCTCTAAATGGGCTCTTAAAACGGGTTTTTTATTGTTTTTAATCTATGCATTTATGTTTTTTTGATGTGTAAAAATGTCTTAATTTCACATTTGTTTATTGCTAAAAATGGATCAAATGCAACTCTTTCTAGTATACTTGAAGTGTTATTTTACATGCGATTAGAAATCAATATACCTATTAGAATTACGAAATGAAGAACTTGTACTTGATCAGTTTACTACTGTTGATTACTACTACAGCTTTTTCTCAAGAAAAAGACCAACGCCCTAATATCATCTATATAATGTCAGATGATCATGCGTTGCAGGCCATCAGTGCTTATGGGCATGAGATTTCAAAGGTTGCACCTACGCCTAACATTGATAGAATTGCGAAAGAAGGAATTCAGTTCAATCAAAGTTTTGTGACCAACTCTTTATGTGGGCCGTCAAGAGCGACGATGCTTACGGGTAAGTACAGTCATAAAAATGGTTTCAGACATAACTCAGATACGTTTGATGCTTCTCAAAATACTTGGGTAAAAGAGTTGAACAATGTTGGTTATGCAACGGCTATTATCGGTAAGTGGCACTTGAAAAGTACTCCAGAAGGATTTGATCACTGGAATATTTTAAACGATCAAGGAGAGTACTATAATCCTGACTTCATTTCTGGTGGAGATACTACTATGGTAGAAGGGTATACTACTGATTTAATCACTGACTATTCGTTGGAATGGTTGGAAGAGCAAAAAGACAAGAACGAACCATTTGCTTTATTGATTCACCATAAAGCACCACACAGAAACTGGATGCCTCCATTGAGATATGCGAATGAGTTTGACAATGTGGAGTTCCCAGTTCCAGATACTTATTTTGATGATTACGAAGGGAGAGTAGCGGCATCTACGCAAGAGATGAACGTTTACCGTGATATGCAAGAAGGACATGATTTGAAAATGTCTGTAGAGGAAGGAAGCGACGAATGGAGAAAAGATATCTGGCCTCACTTATTTGCACGTTTAACGCCTGAGCAAAAAGAAGGATGGCACAAGGCTTACAGAGCCAAAAACGACAAAATGCACCAAGCAAACTATTCTGAAAAGGATTTGGCACTTTGGAAATACCAACGTTACCTTCAAGACTACTGCGGTACTGTAAAAGCAGTAGACGAAAACATTGGTAGAGTTTTAGACTACTTAGATGAGAATGGTTTAGCGGAAAATACAATCATTGTTTATACTTCAGATCAAGGTTTCTACTTAGGTGAGCACGGATGGTTTGATAAGCGTTTTATGTACGAAGAGTCTTTCAAAACACCTTTAGTAATGCGTTATCCTAAAGAAATCAAAGCTGGTAAAGAAGCAGAGGCATTCGTTCAAAATATTGACTACGGTCCAACTTTCTTGGATTTTGCAGGGGTAGAAGTACCGGAAGATATGCAAGGAACTTCTTTAAGAGAAATCACGAAGAAAGGTAAAACACCAAAAGATTGGAGAGAGTCTGTTTACTACCACTACTATGAGTACCCTGGTTTCCATAAGGTAAAAAGACAGTATGGTGTAAGAACACAAGATTACAAGTTGATTCACTTCTACTTCGATAACGATGACTATGAGTTCTATGATCTTAAGAAAGATCCTCAAGAAATGAACAACGTGATCAATGATCCTGCATACGCAAAGCAAATCAGCGAGTTGAAGGTAGAGTTAGCACGTTTGATGAAAGAAGCGGATGAGCCTGATTTTGAAGAGTGGAAAGACACGAACTACAGAAAAGAGGCACGCATGAAAAAGCGTAAGGAGATGATGAGACAGAAGAGATTGCAACAGAAAAACAACAGTAAATAATTTTGACAATAATGGTCTTAGCTACTATGAAAACTAAAACTATATTATCAATTTTTGGATGTGGACTACTTTTTATCTTGATGGGTTACACCTATAGTGTGACCCGTCTAGAAAAAGAAGAGGCACGTTTCCAGAAAGACAAAGCGATCTTTGAGGAAACGCATAGAGCATCTTTTGATTACTTCTGGGAATTAGGACACCCTGTTTCAGGACTTACACCTAGAAGATCATTAAAAAACAAGAAGTATGAAATTGGTATCGGAGCATCAGGTTTCGGTATTCAAGCCATTATTGTTGGAGCACACAGAGGTTGGGTGACAAGAGAGCAAGTCTTGAACCGCTTGTTGAAAATGACGGATTTCTTAGAAAATAAGGCCGTTCGTTATCATGGTGTTTACCCTCATTTGATCCACGGTAAAACGGGAGAGTTGATCCACTTTGGTGGTCAAGATGGTGCGGACATTCAAGAAACATCCAACTTAATGATGGGGTTATTGATGGCAAGAGCTTATTTTGATCAAGATACGCCAAAGGAAATCCAACTGAGAGAAGAGATTACAAAATTGTGGGAAGCGGTAGATTACACTATGCATGAGCATCAAAATGCGTTGTGGTGGAATCACTCTTACCAACAAAAAGAGAACAAAGGCCTGAAGTTGTTGATGAAAGGGTATACTGAATCAATGACAAGTTATGTTTTAGCATTGGGTCATCCTTCAAAAGGAATTAAAAAGAGTTCTTATAGAGGTTATGTGGAAGGTAGAAACTTTGTAAACGGTAAAGAATACTACGGTTATACCTTAGACGTTGGAAAGCCAAAAGGTGGACCATTATACCTTGCTCAAACTCCTTTCTTGGCGTTAGACCCAAGAGATATGGAAGACCAATACACTTACTATTGGAAGAGAAGTATCAATCACTCATTGATCAACTGGACGTACTGCAGTAAGTTCGCTCCAAAAGAATTCCAATACAATAAAGTAGATTGGGGCTTAACAGCTTCTCAAACTCCATCAGAAGACGGTGGTTATAACAACATGGCAGGGCCAGGTCCAAAAGACAAAGGGGTGATTGCTCCTTCGGCGGCATTGGGTGTATTCCCTTATGTGCCTTACCAATCGATGTTGGCGTTGAGAAACTTCTACGAAAACCATAAAGAAGGACTTTGGGGAGAATACGGTTTCAAAGATGCTTACAGCAAGAAGCGTGATTGGTATTCTGACCGTTACTTAGGTTTGGATCAGGGAAGAACAGTGATTATGATGGAAAATTATAGAAGCGGTCTTTTCTGGGAATTGTCTAAGAAAGTTCCTGAATTACAAGTGGCTTTAGGTAAGATGGGGATCAAATCTCCAAAACATAAGAATGGCTTCCCGTTAGCAGTGATCGAGAAATCATCTAAATCAGTTCAATTATATCGTCATCCTGATTTAGAAAAGTATCATCTTGATTTCTACACAGACAAGGATGCAAGCATTTCATTCTACTTGAAATCTACTAAAGCAGAAAAGAAGTTGGAGATCCAATCGGAACAGAAGTTTGAAGCAGGTTTACATCAACTTCAGTTCGAAAAAGATAATATTCTAGCTGGTACAAAAGGCATTTTAGTCATGAAAATGGGTAAAAAAGAAATTGAATTACCAGTTCAATTATTCTAACTACTATCTATATTGGTCGCTTTTATTGTTTAAGATGATCTTTTTGTGGAGCGTACACCATAGTTAAAACTATGGGTAAGTGATAGAAGAACCTGTCCAAGACTAAAGTCTTGAAGTTTCATAACGGAAATAACACTTCAGTGTTGTTGGAGTCGGTATCACCTGCCCATGACTTTAGTCGTGGTGCACGAACCACAAGAAACGCTGGTAATGTGTCTTGCATTACGTACACCATAGTTAAAACTATGGGCAAGTGATAGAAGAACCTGTCCAAGACTAAAGTCTTGAAGGTTCATAACGGAAATAACACTTTAGTGTTGTTGGAGTCGGTATCACTAGCCCATGACTTTAGTCGTGGTGCACGAACCACAAGAAATACATCACATTTTAAGGCAATAAAAGCCCATTATAAACACAAAAAATACATTGCAAAAGAACTAGTTGAATACGGCTAGATCCACGCTAACATTTCAACATTGAATTACAGAACTATCTAATAAATTGAATATGAAAAAACTTTTATTAACGGTTACAGCCTTATTTTTAGGCAGTGCTCTTTACGCTCAAAATATTGAGGAGAAGGTAGAGAGTTTATTAAAAGAAATGACTTTAGAAGAGAAAATTGGTCAGATGACACAGTTTACATCTTCAGGAGACGTTACAGGTCCTACACTTAGAGGAAATGTAGAAAAAGAAGTGAAGGCAGGTAATGTTGGTTCATTATTCAATGCATTTACAGCTTCTTATACAAGAAAATTACAAAAAATGGCCGTTGAGGAAACACGTTTAGGTATTCCTTTATTATTCGGTTATGACGTAATTCACGGTCACAGAACGTTGTTCCCTATTCCACTAGGAGAGGCAAGTTCATTTGACTTAGAGGCGATGGAAGAAGCGGCAAGAATTGCAGCCGTAGAAGCTTCAGCAGAAGGTATTCACTGGACATTCGCGCCAATGGTTGACGTAAGTAGAGACCCACGTTGGGGTCGTGTGATGGAAGGTGCAGGTGAAGACACTTACTACAACAATCTTGTTGCAAAAGCAAGAGTGAAAGGTTTCCAAGGCGATGACTTATCAAAGGAAAATACAATCCTTGCTTGTGCGAAACACTTCTTAGCCTACGGTGCTCCAATTGCTGGTAGAGATTACAATACAGTGGATATGTCATTACAAACATTGCACGAAGTGTATTTACCTCCATTCAAAGCGACTGTTGATGCAGGTGTTGAAACATTCATGACTTCTTTCAACGAAATCAACGGTGTTCCAAGTACTGCCAACCCTTACTTATTCAAAGATATCTTAAGAGATCAATGGGGATTTGACGGAATGGTCGTAACGGATTATACTGCTATCAATGAGTTAGTTCCTCACGGTACAGCTAAGGATTTAGCACACGCAGGTGTTCAAGCTTTAAAAGCAGGTATCGACATGGATATGGAAGGTGCTGTATTCTTAGAGACTTTAAAAGAGTCAGTAGAAAAAGGTGATGTAACAGAAGAGGAAATCAATGTTGCAGTAAGAAGAATCTTAACGTTAAAGCACAAATTAGGTCTTTTCGAAGATCCTTACAGATACTCTGACGAAGAGAGAGAAGCGCGTGTAGTGTTGTCAAAAGAGCACAAACAAGCGGCTAGAAAAATTGCTAGAAAGTCGATTGTATTATTGAAAAACGATAACCAAGTTTTACCATTAGACTTAGAGAAGCAAACAAAGATTGCGGCAATCGGTCCATTGGTAAAAAGCAAAAAAGACGTTTTAGGCGCTTGGAAAGCGAAAGGTTCTCCAAAAGATGCGAAGTCATTATTTGAAGGTTTGAAAGGAGCAACAAAAGGTAAAGCGGAATTACTTTACGCTAAAGGTTGTGACATGAAGAGCGATGACAAAAGCGGTTTTGCTGAGGCTATTGAGGTTGCAAACCAATCTGACGTTGTTGTATTGGCGATCGGTGAGCCAAGAACAATTTCTGGTGAAGCAAAAAGTAGATCAGACATTACTATTCCAGGTGTTCAAACTGAATTATTGGAAGCTTTAAAGGAAACAGGTAAACCTATCGTAGTGGTATTGATGAACGGTAGACCGTTAGCACTTGAGAAAGAAGATGAGTTGGCAGATGCAATCCTAGAGACATGGCACTTAGGTACTATGGCAGGTCCTGCTATCGCTGATGTGATCTTTGGTAAATACAACCCAGGTGGTAAACTGCCAATGACTTTCCCAAGAAACGTTGGTCAAGTGCCAATCTACTACAATGCGAAAAATACAGGTAGACCATTTGATCCAGCACAACCATCAGGTTACAAATCAAATTACTTAGATGTACCAAACAGCCCATTGTACCCATTCGGTTACGGTCTGAGCTACACTACTTTTGAGTATGGTGAGATTACATTATCATCTGATAAAATGACAGATGAGGCCATCACTGCATCAATCGAAGTAACAAACACTGGTAACTATGACGGTGAAGAAGTGGTACAAATGTACATCCAAGACGTAATCGGAAAATCAACTCGTCCATTGAAAGAATTAAAAGGATTTGAGAAGGTTTTCATTAAGAAAGGCGAAACGAAGAAAATCACTTTCACTATTGAAAAAGAAGCGTTGACGTACTTCAGATGGGATATGTCTGAAGGTGTTGAAGCAGGTGATTTTAATGTATATATCGGAACAAACTCTGATGATGTGAAGTCGGCTACTTTTAATCTGACAAAAGACTACGAAGCATCAAAAAACTATAATCCTATCGGATCAAAATAAGCATAAAACAAAGCTGATGACTGGTGAAAGCCAGTTGTCAGCCCTCTTTCTATACACTAAATTTATAAATGAAATGAAGATCAGACAGCTCTTTTTTTTAACGATAGCGACATTGCTATTGGCATCCTGTCAAAAAGAAGACAGTACTATGTACGTGGGTGCACCAAAAGACCTCCGCTATATCGGCATTGGAGAGTACTTTTGTGGTGAGCCATTTACTACAGATCAGCCGTCAGTTTTTTCCGGTGGAGAAGAAGTAAGATTCTCTCTTATTGATGTAAAATCTGACGATTACAAAGGTGAAAATTTAATTGAAAACTTTAGAATTCATAGCGGAACGGGAATTATTACTATTAGAGATTTTAACGACCTTACTGTTGGTCGCTACACAGTAGATGTAGAAGTAAAAAACAGTATGGGAAGCACGACTTTCACAGATGTTCTTGATTTTACAGCAGATCAATCGATCCCTCAAGACATCATTTACATGCCCAACATTTATTCATTCTATGGAGATGATCTTGAGGTAGCTACAAGCCGTCCGAATGTAAAAGGCGGTGGCCCTTACGAATTTACACTTTCTAACTTTTCGGATGTCTTTGCGATTGATGCAGAGATTGGTAAAGTGAAATTACAACAAGCGTATCCTATTGGAGAGGATGACATTGAAGTGTTTGCATTGGACGTTAACGTTGAGAATGCGTTAGGTGCTTTATCAAAAAGAACGGCGGTGATTATTGAGGTAATCGGTAAAAATGTAGGCCGTCTATTCTACAACGCTATTTCTTTCTTAGGTTCTCCAACTTCTTACGGTTTACAAAATGCAATCAATACCAACACTTATGGTGTAGTAGAAAAGGAAATTGATGGCGAAATGTATTCCACTGAATTGGAAGAGGGCAACAATGGTCCGAATTATACAGGTGGTTTATGGAGAAGAGCATGGTCAGGCGTTGCTTTTGATTTTGAAAACGAAGAAGGTTTTGTTTCAGAGAAAATTGTAAAAGCGTACTGGTCATGGAATCAGGAATCAAGAGCTGATTTAGTTTCTGATGTCATTGATTTGACAACGGTCAATGAGGAAGCTTATGTAGATGTGACTGGATTCTGGAGATATACAGGTGGTGCTCAAAATGTCAATCAGCATTTAGGAGTAATGGTTTGTAAAGCTTCTGATTATAACGAAGAGGCGCCAGAACAATCCAACTGGGTGTTGCTTGAAAACGATATTTCTGAGCATTTAATGATGTATACAACGGCGATCATCAATGAAAAGCAATTAAAGGCAGAAGGAAATCATCAAGTATCTATTCCATCTGAATTTTTAGGAGAAGAAATCAGAGTGGCGTTAAGAGCCGATTTCTTCAACCCTGAAGTAGGTGCGTTGGCAAGAAGATTTTATATCTACCAACTACAAGTAAGAGCAAAATAATTCAGCAAACTAAACTTCCTGAAGAAATGAAAGACTTAACTAAAATAAAACTATCCTTGCTACTAATTGGATGTATATTCTTTTGTACTCCGTTAGTTTATGCACAGGGAAATTATATAAAAATTAAAGGTACTGTAACAGGTGATGACGAAGAGTCAATCCCAGGTGTGAGTATCAGAATCAAAGGTACGCACAACGGTACTGCTTCAGACTTTGAAGGTAACTACTCATTGAGAGTAAAACCTGATGCTCGTTTATTGGTGTCTTATGTGGGGTATCAGCCACAGGAAATTCCAGTAAATGGCAGAAAAATTATTGATATTCATTTGATTGCTGAAGTAGAGGAACTAGACGAACTAGTGGTAGTAGGTTATGGTAAGCAAGATGCTAAAGAGGTATCAGGTTCCATTCAATCTATGGTGATGGGGGAGGAAGTAAACTCTATGCCAGCGGCATCATTTGATCAAATGTTACAAGGTCGTATGGCGGGTGTACAGGTTTCAGCTGGTGAAGGTGGACCTGGTCAGGCGATGAACTTTGAAATTCGTGGTGCCAATACAATTACAGGTAGCTCGGCTCCATTATATGTAGTGGATGGTTTCCCATTAGAAGACCCTTCACTGTTTACGTTAGACCCCGCTGACATTGACAGAATTGACGTATTGAAAGATGCTTCTGCTACAGCAATTTACGGTTCAAGAGGTTCGAATGGTGTAATCTTGATCACAACGAAAGCAGGTATGAGTGGTAAGCCAGTCATCACTTTTAATACAAAAGTAGGTGTTTCTCAAATTCCTCAGAACAGAAGAATGGAAACATTAAACGCACGTGAGTATGTACAATTACAGCACGACTTAGGTGGTGGTGACCCTTGGGGTGAAGTTGGAAACTACACGGATGCAGACATGACGAACTGGCAAGACGAGATTTTCACTACTGCTCCTTTCCAAAACTACAATGTATCGATGAGAGGAGGTTCAGACCTTTCTAAATTCTTCGGTTCAGTAGGTTATATCAATCAAGCGGGTACATTGATGAACACTGGTTTTGAGCGTATCAATGGTCGTTTCAAACTAGATCAGAAATTAGGGAAGAGAGTGAATATGAGTATGAACGTGAACTACGCTCATACGGAACATAAAGGACAGAAGACTTCTACAGCAAGTGTATCGGCGATTAAATCAGCCATCATGTTTAGACCAATGACGCCAAAGAACGGTGATTTGGATGATGATGATGAATTAAGTGCAGGTTTCTATCCTCCAACACAGACACTAGAAAATACAGATCGTTCGGAGATCTCAGACGTAATGCAAGCCAATATTAACTTTGATGTTGATATCGCAAAAGGTTTGAAATTCCGTTCGCAGTTAGGTTATCAAATCAACTACACTCAGGTAAAAACGTTCTTTAGAGAAGGAACTAACCAAGCGGATAGAGGTAGTGATGGTATCAACGGTCATGTCTCACAAATTAGAGCACAAAACTATATCAACGAGAATACTTTATCGTATGACTGGTCGAAAAACGGTCATAAGATCAATGCACTGACAGGTATCACATTCCAAAGCAGTAATAGATACAGATTCCAAGCTACAGCCATTCAATTCCCATTGGATGATCTTGGATGGGGTAACATCGGTTTAGGCAATGTTGCTAAAATGCCATCTTCGGCACAAACAGGACAAAACTTAATGTCAGGTTTAGGTCGTATCAACTATGCTTACAAAGGAAAATATATCCTTACAGCTTCAGTAAGAGCGGATGGTTCATCAAGATTTAAAGAAGGGAATCGCTTTGGTATTTTCCCATCAGTTTCAGCGGCATGGAGAGCAGGTGACGAAGACTTTATTCAAAACTTAGACGTATTTTCAGACCTTAAATTAAAAGCAGGTTTGGGTACTACAGGTAACAACAGAGTAGGTGATTTTGACTTTATCCCTACCATGGCTGTAGGTCCAGGATACTACTTCGGAGGACATTATCACTCAGCATTCTACCAAGAAAAATTAGCCAATACAGACTTGAAGTGGGAAACTACTCAACAGTTCAACGTTGGTGCTGAAATGGGCTTCTTGAACAACCGTTTATTAGTGGATGTTGAATACTACTACAACTTAACGGACAACCTTCTTTTCGATGCAAAAGTGGCTCCATCAACAGGTTACACACAAGTAAAACAAAACATTGGTGCGGTAGTCAACAGAGGTGTGGAATTGAGTATCAATACGGTGAACGTACAGACGAAAAACTTCAAGTGGACGTCGAACTTCAACATTTCATTTAATGACAACGAAATCAAAAACTTATCTTACGGTGAGGACTTCAGATTATATGATCCAAGCGTAGGCGGTATGTTTGCGGGGGAATTGTACTACGGTCTTTTCGTAGGAATGCCAATGACGCAAATGTACGGTTACCGTTATGACGGTATCTATCAGATGGATGATTTTGTTAGAAACTCAAATGGTGAGTTAGTATTGAAAGACGGGGTTCCTGGTTTCGATTCACAAACAGGACAAGTAAGACCGGGTATGCCGAAATACAGAGACGTGAACGGTGACGGTGTAATTGATGAAAATGACAAAGAAATCATCGGTAACCCTAACCCAAGACACTTCGGTGGTTTTACCAACAACTTCACCTATAAAAACTGGGACTTAAGTATCCTTTTAACTTGGTCAGTAGGTCAAGATGTATTCAATGGCAACATGGCTGATTTTGGTGTAGTAGGTAACCAAAGAGGTAGAAACTACTTGAAAGATGTGGGTGACCGTTGGACATTGAATAACCCTGTCGGTGATGGTGTTTGGGGTGCTCCAGGTCCAGGACAAGAATATACTTATCAGCAAGTGTACGGTGGTCATCAAATGAGTGATTACTTTATCGAAGATGCTTCTTTCTTAAGAATCAAGAACATCACATTGGGTTACACATTTGAACCGCAAAAACTGAAAAAGCTGAGAATCGATAAGATGAGAGTTTACGCTTCAGTAGACAACCTTTGGGTATTTACTAACTACTCGGGTTATGATCCTGAAGTATCTGTCAGAAATCAAGCGATGTACAGAGGTATTGACTACTCATCGTACCCAGCATCACAATCATTTATTGCAGGTTTCCAAGTTTCTTTCTAATAGCTACAACCATGAAAAATAATTTATTAATACTTATAGCCTTGATCATTTCGTCTTGTTCTTTCCTGGAGATGGAACCAAAAGATGAAATCAGTAGAGATGATTATTATAAAAACGACAAACAAGTTTACCTCGCACTATCAGGTGCTTATGGATCACTAAGAGATATCTATGATCAAGATTTCTCGATCTGGTTCAATGTGGGAACGGATGAAATGTTGTACAGAAGATCTTTATTCAATCACGAATTGACAAAGATGTCTTACAATGAATCAGACGTTGACTTGAACCGTATTTGGACAAGAAGTTACAGAGGTGTGAACAGAGTCAATGACTTGATTCAAAACTTAAGTGAAAGAGATACTATTGAGAATTTATCAAGAGCCGATCATGATTTAATGATTGGTGAAGGTCTGACGTTAAGAGCGTTATACTACTTCAACTTGGTAAGAGTATGGGAGCACATTCCATTAAGATTGGATCACTTTACGGATATTGATGGCAACTTGGATATGTTGAATTTACCCAACACGCCAGCTCCAAAAGTATACAATCAGATCATTGAAGATTTGGACAAAGCCATTACACTTTTAAATGACCGTCCAAAAGAATACGGAAGAGTAAGTAAGCAGATTGCACACGGTTTGGCCGCGCGTGTTTACTTGACAATGGCAGGAGCAAGAATCCAAGGTGGAGATATTGGTCGTGATGTTTGTCTTCAAAAAGTAATCGAGCATACGAATGCAGTAACAGAATTTGGTTACCACTCACTTTTACCTGATTACAAAGAGGTTTTCATGAACCAGATTCAAGGTATTCGTAGAGATGTGGAAGTAATGTGGGAAGTTGACTTTACAGTAACGGAAGGCCGAGATTTAGGCGGTAGAATTGGTAACTTCAACGGTGTTCAAATTCAGCTGACTACAGGTACAATGCCATTCAGTATTGGTCACGCTTACATCACGCCATCAATGCACAAAAGCACTTATGGAGCGGATGATACACGTTATGAGTGGAACTGCGCCAACTTCAGTTTTAATTACAGAAACGATGAATTTGTAGCTACAAATATTGGTAACGAATTACGCTGGTTCCCAGGTAAGTGGAGAAGATTAGACAGAGGTAGAGACCATAACGGTGAGCTAGACGGAACGGTAGAAACATTAGAAAACGGTGTAATTATCAAAGATAGAACATCGATTAATTTCCCAATCTTACGTTTCAGTGATATCCTATTGATGCGTGCTGAAGCAAGCTACTTATTGTACGGTGCAGGTGGACAAGCTACAGCAGATATTGAAGCGGTTCGTGCGCGTGCCAATGCAGGTTCATTGAGCCAAGGCTTGAGTGATGCCAATCAAGACTTTATGAAGTTGATTCAAGATGAGCGTAAAAGAGAGTTGTGTTTTGAAGGACATAGACGTTTTGACCTAGTGCGTTGGGGAATTTTACAAGAGACAATGCAGGAGGTAAGTAGAAACGTGAGATCTAATAAAGATTTCCGTCCAGACAACGAGGAGCACTTGGCTTTCCCTGGCGAAAGATGTGAAGAGAAGCACGTAGTTTTCCCTATTCCAACGGAAGAATTACAATTGAATTACAACATCAAACAACACCCTCTTTGGTAATCTATAAATCTTAGAATCATGAAAAAATTAATATATATCGTTTTCGCATTCGTCATCACAAGTTGCCTTACCAACCATGAAGTGGACTTTGATGTGCCGAATGTCGCTCCAGAAAACCTATTATATCACAGAAATGACCTCACCGTAGCACACAACAGAAGTGTACAAGGTGATGCTCCAGAAGTGATTTCTCAAGGAACGCCCACTTTTGATATCGAAAGTGTGGCATGGTTTGAGGATTCTGTAAGAATCGATGTTTCAGATGAATTGAATCCTTTTACCATTGATATTGAAACAGGTCAATTATCTTTAGAACCTACAGATGAAACGGCTTTAGGGAAATACCATGTGAATGTCATGGCCTCTAATGAATATGGAACATCTACTTTTGAAGATGCTTTCAGAGTAATGTTAGTAGACAAACGCCCTGAACTTTCTTTAGAGACAAAGAAAGATTCTATCATCATTTTTATGGATGAAGCGGGTACTCCTCTTACGACTCAATTGGAAAGTATCAGCGTGATGGCTGAAGGTGTATTTATGTCAGATATCAATGTTACAACTTCACCAGCATTGCCTTCTGCAACTACAATTACGGTTGATGCAAATGGTCGGTTCAATATTAGAGGAAACCTAGAGGAGGTTGATTATGAAATCACAATCAGTGCTGAAAACGAATATGGTGCATCTGAAAATAATCCTTCATTCACGTTATACACGAAAACGCTGAAAATTGTAGAGCGTGATATGTTTGTAATGAATATTGAAGAAGGTTTAAAGCCAGATAATCAAGATGAATTCATTTTTGCAGGCATGGATTTTATGAAGATTGAAGGACCAGAATTACCAAATGGTCAGACATGGTGGAACATCGCAATTGATAGAAACAACCACCCTGATGCAGACCGTAAGGAGAACTTCATTACAAGAAACTACGCTAGAAATTACGATGGAGTTTCTACAGCAAAACACATGATTGTATCGCCTTCATTAGCAACAGAAGGGATGGAAGTAATGACCGTTGACATCGGAGCCATGTTTAATAACATTACAGGCGTAGGCGGAGAGCAAAGAATTGAAGCAAGAATAGTGAGCGAAAGTGCTTACCAAGAAGCTTTAACTTCAGGAAATATCAACAACGTTTACGAAAACTGGACATTGGCATTCAACTCTGCTGATTTCCAAACGGACGAAAAGAAATTATTTATCCATAATTCTTCAGAACACAGTAACCTTTTTGAAGGAGAAGATCTTAGAGTAGTCGTAGTACTAGTTCACGGATTGACTTCAGCAGTTAACAGAGGTTATATGGGTATTGATGAATTAGAGATCAAAGGAAGATTTTTAGAAATCGATTAGTGTAGTTTATTTACTCAGGTCCCTAAATGAAATAGGGGCCTGTTTTTACAACTTCAGGGTTTTTATGGTGATTAGAAATCAGGAGATTTCTGATGATCTATAGGACACGAATGACGCTAACGCTAAACATTCGCGCCATTGGGCTGACTACCGTTATCGTAGGGTAGTACTTCCCGGCCTTGAAGGGAAAAGCGTTAAGAATTTCATGGAATGAGCCGTTAAAAATGATTTTCTTGTTTGAGCGTAGCGAGTTTAAAATCATTTAGGCGAAAGGAATGGAATTTAGCTTTTGACTTCTAAGCCTAGATTTTTTTGCTTCGTTTTTTCATCAATGGAAAAAATGAAGAAGAAGGAAGTTTGGAAGTAGAACTTTGAAATTTTGCACAATAAAAGCCACCTCTTCACTCTCACAATAGATACAATAATTATGAAAAAGTCGATTTTACTAAGTTTTATACTACTGAGCATTTTACAGCTTGCACAAGCCAAAACACCACCTAATGTTGTCTTGATTTTTGTAGACGATATGGGCTGGGGAGATGTGGGGTATCACGGAGTAAATACAATCCATACACCTCAAATTGATCAGCTGGCAAACGAAGGAGTTTACTTCTCACAAGGTTATGTAACCGCTTCAATTTGCGGACCTTCAAGAGCAGGGTTGATCACTGGAAAATACCAGCAACGTTTTGGATGTTTTGGTAATAGTAAACACGGTATTCCAAACGAAGAAAAATTACTTTTCCATTACTTAAAAGAACAAGGTTATCAAACCGCTTCCATTGGAAAGTGGCACCTTGGGGAGGGAGAAGGAAGATTAATGCCTAATGAACGTGGAGTAGATTACTTCTATGGTTTTTTAGGAGGATCGCATGATTATACAAAATCAGCAAAAGATGAAAATGTAAAAAGAAGTTTGTTGAAACCTATTTATGAAAACGGGGAAATACAGCCTCCAATTCAAAATGACAATGGGTATTTAACGGACTTATTTACAGAAAAAGCCATTTCTTTTATTGATAAAAATAAAGAAAATCCTTTCTGCCTTTACTTAGCATATAATGCGGTGCACCACCCTTGGCAAGTGCCTCAAAAATATGTAGATGCTTTGGATCACCTTGAAGTAGGAGAGGAAAGAAAACATTTTGCGGGGATGGTCTATGCTTTGGATGTAGGGATTGGTCAGATTAGAGAAGCACTGAAAGAAAATGGCATCGATGATAATACCATCATATTTTTCATCAGTGATAATGGAACTCCCGCAGGTCAAGGTTTTAAAGAACCAAGACGTAAGAAAAGAGGAGAAACAACCATGTCTTCACCAGGACCTTTCAATGGTTTCAAAGGTTCAACTTACGAAGGAGGAATCCGAATTCCTTTTATCGCTCATTACCCAAAGCATTTCCCAGAGAATAAACATTCTGAAGTTCCTGTAATTTCTTTGGATGTATTACCCACCATTTTAAATCAGATTGGTAACGGTTTGGGGAGTGATGAATTAGAAGGAAAAGACCTTTTGGAATTAATTGATGGTGAAGAAGAAAGGCCATTATTTTGGGCAAGAGATGGAGACATTGCGGTACGATATCAAGACTGGAAATTATCCATCAATAATAAACAAGGTAGTGGAGCTATAGAGTTGTATGATTTGAAAAATGATCCGGGGGAATGGAAGGATATTGCATCTAGTAACCCAGAAAAAGTGAAGCAGTTATTGCACTTTTTTCAAGAGTGGGATCAAAAGAATACAAAAGTCACGAACCATAACGGTTTAGCTCCAAAATACAGAGCAAAAATCGAAAAGTATTTGGAAGAGTTAGGAAGATAAAAGTGTATGTTTCAAGTGTTAAGCGATAGCGTCACTTGGAACTGATTATTGGCGAAGTCTCACGACTTCGAAAGGAAGTATAAGTCAAAATTACTTCGAAGTCAGGAGACTTCGCCAATGCTTATCACAAGTGACGCCTATCGGCTTAACACTTGCGATATGGAGTTAACACTTGAAATATAGAGATCAGAAATCATACCTAAACACTTCCTAACAATTGAACTAAATTCGATAAAAAATATCTATTTTTATACTATAAGAACATGAGAGATTTTCCATTAAAAAGAGGGTCAAATCATGCGCTAAGAACTGAAACTACTTTCATGAGAATCACGATAAAAAGGCATATAGTAACTTTTTTATGCACATTATCAATTCTAACAACATACGCAACTTCTAACAATGCAACGCACCTTACTGTACGTTTGGATGATTCATTGGATGAGCAAATTTTGAACTTGGAGAAAATTCCTTTTTGGGAAGATTCATCAAGGTTGTTGACGTATGAAGAAATGATACTGAAGGCACCGAGTTTTAATACCATTGAGAGATATTCGAAAGAATCTTACAATGTTAATTCTGCCTATTGGTTAAAATTATATATCGATATTGAAGAACATAACAGCAAGTCATGGACATTGGAACTGTATGATCAATCTATTGATGAAATTGTATTCTTTTTACCCCAAAAAAGCGGTGAAATCAGAAAGGAGTTTATGGGAGATAGTTATCTTTTTGATCAGAGAATTTATTTCCACAAAAACTTTATCATTCCATTAAATAACGATATAGACTACACAAAGCCAATCTATATTAATATCAAATCCAATCATAAAGTTGATTTACACGTCAATATTCGTAGTACAGAGCGTTTGATTAAGCATGCTACACTAGAGTATCTTTGGTTTGGTATCTATTATGGAGCGATTCTTATTATGTCATTTTATAATTTTATGCTTTGGCTGAGTATCAAAGAATCAAAGTATTTAATTTATATATTACATATTTTAACGGTAGGTGTTTTTAATGCTTCTACTGACGGAACAGGCTTTCAATTTATATGGAGCGATAATCCCAGCATCAATAATTATGTGATTACATTATTGAGTTATGCGGCGGCGCTATCCTTGATCTTTTTTATCAAAGAAATGATGAAGCAGGAGGCGAAAACTGTCAAGTATTTTCGTTATATGAATTACTTAGTGGGTATTGTGACCTCTATTTTGATTATAGATTTATTCCATTTCAATTCTCAGTTTAGTGATGTCATGTTGATTGTGACCATTGTGGGGCTGACGGTAATTGTAGTAAAACTAAGGTTTGAGAATAAGAAGGTTTCCCCTTTCTATATTTATGGATTGGCAGCCATTTTAATTGGAACTGTTTTTCAGATGTTGAAAATCTTTGGGGTCATTCCGTTAACACCGATTACACAGTATACATTACGTTTCTCCATTTTCTTAGAAATGCTTCTTTTCTCTTATGCACTTTATGATTCACTTCGCCTTATTAAAGAAGAACAACAACGATCGAAAGATGAGGTGATTGAGCATCAGAAAAAGACAGAAGCGATGCAACTGAAGGTCATTGAAGAACAAGAAAAAACGGTTTCTCTGAAAAATAAAGTCAATGAAGAACTGGAGGAGAAAGTAAGGGAAAGGACGATTTCTTTAATGCAAAGTGAAGAAAAACTCAAGGAGGCATATCGTAAACTGGAAGAAAAATCGGAGCGTTTAAATCTCATCAATAGAACCCTTGATGTCAATAATAGTAAGTTGAAAGAAGGGATCAAAAAGGAGAGGGAAAAGCGATTTATCCATAAAATCATCAGCTTGGAAGAGTTTATGGAACTGTTTCCGGATCAAATTTCATGTAAAAGATATTTGGACAAACAGAAATGGGAGAAAGGTTTTACTTGTAAACAGTGTAATAATCATAAGCAATGTAATGATGATAATACTTCAGGAAGTGCTCAGTTTTCAAGGCGTTGTTCAAAATGTGGTTATGTAGAATCAGTGACCAGCAATACGGTCTTCCATCATGTGAAGTTTGATTTGACAAAAGCTTTTTACCTGTCGTATATCTTCCGTTATCACGAAAATGAATTTACCAATATTGAGCTAGGAATACAGCTTGATATGTCAAGAAATACAATTGCGAAATTTAAGACTAAAGTGAAGTCTGCCAACGAAAATAAATTACTACTACCAACTTTTGAGTTGTTTGAAATGGCTTAGAGCATATTTGAAATAGATATTTTAGAAGTAAAAATTTTCCATTTTAGGTTGTGAGGAAATTAATTTCTGAAAAAATAGTGGTTCTATAGTTGATGAAATTAATAAACTCACGTTCTGAAAGGGTGGATTTTTACTAAAATAGATGTTTTAAACATGCTCTTAATAACCAATTGAATGATATGAAAATTACAAGACTACTAAGTACTATAGTACTGCTTCTTTGGAGCGGTTACTTATGGGCTCAAACACCCAACTTTATCGTCATCATAGCAGATGACTTAGGTTATTCGGACGTAGGTTATCATGGTCTGCGTACGGATATTCCTACTCCTAACATTGATGCTTTAGCCAATAAAGGGGTACAATTTTCTGAAGGATATGTTACAGCCCCGGTTTGTGCTCCATCAAGAGCTGGGTTACTGACGGGTGTCTACCAACAGCGTTTTGGGTTTAAAGATAATCCAGGTCCTTTCCGTCCTTCTCCAGAGATTGTACCGGGAATCAGCCATGATTATCCTACTATCGCTCAGGAATTAAAGAAAGTAGGTTACAATACAGCGGCCATAGGAAAATGGCATTTAGGAGGACAAGAAGACAACTCATTTATTCCAACAGGTAAAGGTTTTGACTACTACTATGGTTTCCTTGGTGGTGCATCTTCGTATTATTTTGAAGATCATGCGACACAATTTTTCTTAGAAAATGATCAGCCCATCCAAACACCAAACCGCTATTTAACATCATTGTTTGGCGACAAAGCCGTAGAATATATTTTACAGCAAGACAAGACAAAACCATTCTTTATGTATTGGGCACCAAATGCCGTTCACTCTCCACTACAAGCACCTGAAGAGGTTTTAGAAAAATTCAAACATATCAAGGATCCTAAGCGTCAAAAGTTGGTGGCCATGCAATATGTGATGGATCAGAACATTGGTAGAATTGTTGATGCTTTGGAAACGAAAGGTTTGATGGACAACACCATGATTGTTTTCATCAGTGATAATGGTGGAAAACCACATGAAAATGCGTCTTACAACTTGCCATTGAACGGGGCAAAGGGATCTCTTTTTGATGGTGGCATCAGGGTGCCTTATTTCATGTATTACCCGAAGATGATCAAAGAGGGACAAAAATACGATGAGATGGTGAGTAGCCTTGACATTATGCCGACCTTCTTATCATTGGCCAATGCGAAGTCAACACAAGAATTATCAGGTGTGAATTTATTGCCTTATATCTCTAAAGAAATTACTGAAAAACCACATGATAAATTATATTGGAAAAACGCCAACAAATGGGGGGTACGTGATCAAGATTGGAAACTATTTTATGACCAAGACAGTGATAAGGTAAGGTTGTTTCATTTGGCTGAAGATGCTTATGAAAAAGAAGATGTTTACGATCAATACCCTGGGCAAGTAGAACGTTTATTGAAAGCATATCAGGAATGGGATTATCAAAATGCCTCTTTTTCATGGGGATGGAATCCTGCGGCTATCGGAAAGTACAAAACGGAGAATCAATTTACTTTTGAACGTTTAATTTCTGAAAAACTAGCAAGTGAAGAATTCGCAGATGTAATGGTAGTTGAAAATCCAGCTAAAACCGGAATCAATACATCCAATAAGGTTTTACATCTAAAAGTAGATCAACATCATGAGAAATATTTCTTAAGTGCCCGTCATTCTCCTATGATGAAAAGAGGGAATAAGGTAGCCCATATTAAGGTGAAGAGTAAACAGAATTTCCGTTTGAATCTGACTATGATCGATGACAAAAAAGGAAATGTTTCTGCCTACGCTCATAAAGAATACAATGGTAATGATGAATGGCAAGATTTAGTTTTTGATTTCACCGATTGGAAAGGAATGAAGTCGAAAGGTATTGAACTTTCATTTGAAGGATTGGAGAACAATGAAGATATCTATTTGGATGATATTTGGTGGAATGTTCAGAAGAAGGAAATCAAAAATAACGAAACGGTAAGAGTAGAGAATATTCAGGTTTACAAGAGTATTTTCCAGAAAGACAAACAAGTACTGGTTTGGAAACCAATTCCTAATGTAAATGCCTATACAATCTACCATAATGACGAGGTGATTGGTTCAGCAGATCAGCATTTCCATCTAGTGCCAGTGGATTATCAATTGAAAGACATCAAAGTAAAAGCATCAAAAATAAACTAAACCATGAAAAAGATTTACAAAATTGCGATAGCGATAGCAATTTGCATCGGCGCTAGAGTAGCACAAGGACAAACGCCGAATATCTTATTAATCACAGCGGATGATATGGACTACTATTCGTTAGGGGTCAATGGGAGTAAGGTAGATGAGATTACACCTAACTTGGATAAACTAGCTGATGAAGGTGTTCGTTTTACCAATGCCCACGTAACGGTAGCCGTTTGTCAACCTTCAAGAGGTGTAATCGGTACAGGTAGATACCCTAATAACAGTGGTATCTTAGGTTTTTATAATACAAAAGCCTCTGTTCCAACTTTAGCGGAAGAACTGAAAAATGGAAAGGGATATGAAGTGGGTATTTTAGGAAAAGTAAGCCACTCCACTCCAAAAGACAAGTACATTTGGGACTACGAACAAGATGCAAAAGACTTAGGCAGCGGACGTGGTACACAATTGTACAGAGATCATTTTCAGAAGTTTGTACAGCAAGCCAAAGCAGGTGATGCTCCTTTCTTTATGATGGCGAATTCACATGATCCACATCGACCATTCTTTGTAGATACTCCAAATTATGAGAATGGCGGAAAAAAACGTCCATCAAGAATTTATACTACAGATGAAATTGAAGTACCTGGCTTCTTAGAAGACCTTCCAGAAGTAAGAGAAGAGTTGGCTGCTTATTATTCTTCCGTGAGAAGATGTGATGATGTTGTGGGTGCATTTATGGAAGTATTGGAAGAAGAAGGTGTTGCAGACAACACCATCGTTGTTTTCCTTTCAGATAACGGAATGGCTTTCCCTTTTGCAAAATCAAATGTTTACGTTCAATCAACAAGAACACCATTTATTGTAAAATGGCCAAAAGGCATCAAAGGCGGAAAAGTAGATGAAACACACCTTATTTCAATGGTAGATTTAATGCCTACTTTATTGGAAGCAGCAAAAATTGATGCGCCTAATAAATTAGATGGTAGAAGTTTCTTCCCATTATTAAAAGGGAAAAAACAGGCCGATAGAGATTATGTATATACGCACTATAATGAAAATATTGGTAGCAGAGCCTACACCATGAGAGCGGTTCAGTCAAAAGACTACCTTTATATTTTCAATCCTTGGGCAGTGGGTGGAAGACAATATAAAACGTCATCAATCAATGGTGCTTCTTTTAAAGCGATGCAAGCTGCCGCTGAAGGTGATAAAGAACGTGAAGAAAGAGTGGACTTCTGCCTTTTCAGAACTGTAGAAGAGTTTTATGATTTAAGTAAAGACCCTCATGCTTTAAACAACCTAGCAGGAAATGCAGAATATGTAGAGCAACAAAAAGCAATGGAGGAAGAAATGGTTAGAAGTATGAAGGCCACTAATGATCCAATGTTAGAGCTTTATAGACAAAAAAATGATGAGGCATTCTTGATTAAAGAAACTCAAAAAATTCAGAGAGATGCCAACATGAGAAAGAAAGCAAGAAGAGCTAAAAAAAATAATAAGCATTAGTATTTCATAGCATTAAGTGAATAGACTTTTTTAATTAAGTAAAATCCTGCTTCATTGAAGTAGGATTTTTTTTGCCTTTTAAGAACACAGTAAACTAAGTTTCGAATATTTAGAAATAAGAAGATTTCTGTTGATATGTAGGATACAAATGACGCTATCGCTTAACATTTGCACCAGTGGAGTTACTACTCTTTTTATTTGACCCCGGTCTTGAAGGGAAAAGCATTAAGAATTTCATGTATTGAGCCGTTGAGAATGATTTTGTTGTTTGAGCACAGCGAGTTTAAAATCATTTAGGTGAGAGTAATGGAATTTAGCTTTTGACTTCTAAGCCTAGCTTTTTTTGCTTCGTTTTTTCAGTAATGGAAAAAATGAAGAAGAAGGAGGCTTGAAAGTAGATCCTATTAAAGTTTGTAGAAGGGTTGATTGAAAGTTAATGATAATTATCTCTTAGTTCTTATATACAAAAAATCCCACCTTAACAAGGTGGGATTTTAAGTTAAATTAAAGCAAACTATTGTATATATAATAATGTCTAAAACTTGGGAGTGTATATATTTTTAATCAACCCAATAAGGCTGATATTTTCTATCATTTTTTTCGATCAATTGTTTCTGATTGATTACAATACAAACATACGTTGACTTTTAGTATTTGTAAAATCGATTATTCCTATACTGCTATAAGTTAATCCTATAACATTATTAAAAACGATATATCCTCGTAGTTATCGTGATGTATATGGACGACAAAAACACAAAAAATCCTACCTCAATGAGATAGGATTTTAGGCTAATTTAAAAGCAAACTATTGTATAATTAACTATTACTAATGTCTAATACTGGGGTGTAATTTTATAGCTTAGATCAATCCAACAAGATCGATGCTTGGTTTTAATGTATCATTGCCTTCTTTCCATTTTGCTGGGCAAACTTCAGAAGGATTTTCAGCCACAAATTGAAGTGCTTTTAACTTTCTCAATAATTCCTCAGCATTTCTACCCACGTTACCTGCCACTACTTCATAAGAAACGATTTCGCCTTCAGGGTTCACGATAAAAGTACCTCTTTCTGCCATTCCGTCTTCTTCAATCATTACCTCAAAACCTCTTGAAAGCACACCTGTTGGATCTGCAAGCATTGGGTAATTGATTTTTTTGATTGTTTCAGAAGTATCATGCCATGCTTTGTGCACAAAGTGAGTATCTGTAGAAACAGAGTAAATTTCAGTACCAGTCGCTTTGAA
>NZ_JTAM01000097.1 GCF_000812565.1 Flammeovirga sp. OC4
AATGATGCTATCGCTTAACATTCGCGCCATTGAGCTTTTGACTTCTAAGCCTAGATTTTTTGCTTCGTTTTCCATCAATGGAAAAATGAAGAAGAAGGAATTTTGAAAGTAGATCCTATAAATGCTTGCAAAAAGGTCGATTGAAAGTTGACGATAATTTAGTTCTACTTTTTATGCAAGAAACCCCATTAATTTCCCTAATTAATCCCTATTTAATATAAAATTAAGGACAGTAAATAATTTTGATACCAAACGAAATAGGAAATGAATTGAACTAACAATTCGATCGAAAACTATACGAAATGAGTATGAACTATTTATTACTTAATTTACCAACTAGAAGAGTTAAACTACTCTTTTTATGCTGTGTATTGATCACCAATATTGGTTTTGGTCAAAACATTTTTCAGCATCTATCCACTCACGATCCATCAACAATTAAAGTAGATGAAACCAATTCTGTAACAGAATGGATCGATTTGTCTGGAAACGAAAACCATGCAATACCCTATTTCGGTAGTGCCATTTATCCTTCCGCTAATGCTTCTTTTTCCAACCAATACGGGATTGATTTTGGTGCTTATATAAACCCTGAAATAGAGAAAGACCGTTCGGGTTTACAATTGCTTTCTTCTGAAAAAGGAGCAGAACTTTTTGATTTTACAGGAGTTGCAAGCACAAAAACAGGTTTCAGTGTTTTAGTCTCTTTTCAGGTGAATAAATACCATAACAATTGGAGTGATTTGATCGGAAACACATCCAATAATAGTAATAATGGTTTTGGTATACGCTATGGAACAGAGGGCGAGTTTCAAATTTATCTTGGAGGACAGGTACTAAATGTACCGGGTGCAAAAGCATTACTCAACCATTCGGTAGTGGTGGCTTGTAATTATGACGCAGAGAGTGGAATACTTACTTTTTGGGATTCCCAAAACTTACTAACACAAACGCTGACTGTACCAAAAGCTAACTTTAATTTTGATCATTTATACTTGGGTACATTTACCAATGGCAACCGACAGGTCAATGGTATGGTGGGAGAAGTGAAAATATTTGATGAAGCACTTTCAGCAGAAGAATTTAAATATGAATACTCCAAAATGCGTGACTTATGGCACCGTTTTATTTTACCAGTGGAGATTATTGGTGCTGAAAATTTGGTGGAACAGCGTTCTTTTTCACTGACTCAAGCAGAAGTGGATGCAGCACAAAAGATATGGATGCAAATCAATAATTTGAGCTATGAGAATAAAGTGTCTATCAAAGTCAATGAAGGGGCATGGTACGACCTGAATCATGCATCTGTAGAAATGCCTATTCAAGAGAAAGCGAGAGGAGGAATGCAACATGGAGGTTATAACACCATCAGAGTGTCAATTCCGGCAGTAGGCTTCAAGGCAGGCGTCAATACAATGTACTTTAGGTTCAATCATTCCGATGCAATTTCAAATGGTTTTCGTGTAGTGAAATTCAATTTATTAGATGAGGTTAAAGAAAATATCCTTTCGGAGGATTTCTTCTATGATGATGATCCTGAATTATGGGTAGGACCTTATACGGATGATAAATCAATTCAAGAAGGAGAAGAATTATGGAGAGAAGGGGCTTTGTGGTCCAATTATTTAAAAGAAGATACAAAAGGTTTTTGGTATGGTTATGAGTTGTTGCCACATGCTCCAATCCAAGCTAAATGTGCCGATTGTCATACACAAGATGGTAGAGATTTAGAGTTGTTTTCTTATTCCAATAAATCGATTATTGAGCGATCAGTTTTTCATAATCTGACAGAAGAGGAAGGTAGAAAAGTGGCATCCTACATTCGTTCATTAAAAGATAAACACGAAAATGTAAACCGTCATGGACGTCCTTGGAATCCGCCTTATCAACCTGGGCCAAGTTTGAAAGACAAACCAATTGAATACTGGGCAGCAGGAGCTGGATTAGAAGCCGTATTAGATAAAGATGAAGATATGTTGCCTTATATGTTTCCGAATGGTGTAAATGAGGAAACCGTAAAGGATTATTTTGACCAAGATAAAGGGGAAGACCGTACAGTTTTACCATTAGCACTTCAGTTTCCAGACTGGAAACACTGGCTACCAATGGTACACCCTAAGGATGCCTTTACAAAAGGGACTTTTTACGAAGATACTTATATAGACAGAACACCTTATAAAAACAGTCAGGAGAGTTTGTTGAACCCTGAAAAAGGGATTGAAATCATTAGAGATAAAATCGCTGAATTACCGAAAAAAGGTGATGGTGTAACAGTGGATATGAATGTACTTTCGGAAGAGCAATTGGCTGATTTTCGTTATGCCCATGAAGTATTTCGCTACAATTTCCGTTTCTTTCAATCGCAAGGAGGTGGACAAACCAAACACTGGAGATCAACAAAAGGAAATGGATTGGATGCCTTAGATGATAATGTGGCACAAGAGTTTGCTGGTACAAGTTTAGCCCGTTTGATGGCGGTCAAAAACTTTGAAATTATGCAGGAATTCAATCTGCAAGATCAAGCCGAAGATTATATTTTAGGAGAAGACCATCCTACGTCAAGACAGTGGTTTCATGGACTGTCAAAACACGTTTTTGAGGTGCCCGCACATATTACAGGTTGTGTAGATGGCAACTGTCAAACGTTTGGAGATCAACCCGAAGAAACAGGGCAATATGAATCTACTGTATGGTATCATCTTCAAGCCGTTTTGGCAGGGGGCGAAGGACAACAATGGTGGAATGGTCCGGTGGATTATAACTATCAGCCTATGTTTATTTTACGTAGTTCAAAATCCTCCAACTTATATCAACCCTTAAGATATTATCACTCGTTGAGCACTTTGTACAAAACAAAAACGTGGTCCGGTGATCTTACACCTAATGATGGTATGGGTTTTAGAATAAGAGTACAAGGACCTTGGTATTTCTTTGGAAAAGAAGGGGATGGTGGAAAGAACAATTTCCATGGTTTTGAATCGGGGTTTTGGCCTGGCTTGCTTGATGATATTCAACCGGGTATGACAAAACTCTTTTTAGATGCTCAGCTAAGAGAATTTTTAAAAGCCGTAAGAAAACATGATATCGCTTCATGGGATCGTTGGGAAGAAGGAATGAACGGATCAAATGTGTTGGACCCTATCGAGAAGTCTGAAGTTTGGGATGTAACACTTTCCAATGATGAGCTGTCGGATGGTAGTGAAGATGAAATAGGTGCACCACTTTGGGCAGATCATATGTATTGGGTGATTGGAGAGTCAATCAAGTTTGGGGTAGATTGTGAAATCATCAGGGACTTAATCGCATGGAGCGAAGAGGCTTGGCCGAATATTGATTGGTCTTTTGAAATAAAGCCTCAACTGAAGTTAAAGCTCAATGATAATGCAACTTTTTTCAGTGAAGTGCAATACATCGAAGCCATTGTTTCTACGGAAGGGGAGGCCGCTTCACAATATGAATGGTGGATCAATGGAGAAATTGCATCAGAGACTTCATCAAGATTAGAATCTACGTTGTTAGCTCCAGGAGATGTCGTGGTTTGTAGGACTATATCTTCTTCAGAATGTCTCGATTTTTATACGGCTTCAGACACTTTGGGATTACCGGGTGATTTGAATATTCAGATGAGAATCAATGAAGAAGAATGGCAAACTCCTCAAGACCTATGGGCGTGTGAAGGTGATCAATTAGAGATGAAAATCGGGCTTGAAATTGCTCCAATCATGTGGTTAGACGCAACAGCAATTACGGATGCTAAGGAAGGAGATAGAATTACAACATGGGAAGATCAATCTTCAGAGGGTAATGATGCTGTAGCACTCAACAATAGTATTGCACCTGTTTATAGCAGTAATGCCATGAATGGTTTACCTGCTTTGGCTTTTGGAAAAGAAGAAAACGAAACCAATAGCTTGCGATTATTCCCATCAAGTAAAACAACTTTCCTGGAAGAGGATTTTACGGTTATAATGGTACATCAAATTGATCCTGTAAGCGTTTGGACCAATACTATTTGTAATAAAAATAGTACTGATGGAGATGGTGTTTACTTTAGAGTTTCCGATTCTGGCAAATTTGCCATTGGAGGAGGAAGTAGAACACTTTCAAGTTCAGCCTATGGTTTACCACACAGCAGTATTAGTACTTTTTCCCGACAGGAAGATAGAATGGAGATGTATACCAACGGGGCAAAAGAATTTGATTTGGCATTGGATGCGAACGAAAAACTAAGCAATAATGAAGGTTTATTTCTAGGTCAATACAGTAGTTCTCCGAATCAAAACAGGCACCACAAAGGGTATATTGCTGAGGTTATTGTGTTTGATAAAAAGTTGTCTCAGAGCGAGCAAGAATTAATTGAGGGCTATTTGGCACATAAATGGGGATTGGTGGAACAGCTTACTTCCGTAAGCAATTTTAAGTTTTCGTCTCCTCTTGAAATGACAGTTCAATCCCCTACAGGACAAGATTATTTTTTCAATCAGTTAAAGAGAACCTTTTCTTATCCATTAAACAACGAAGAAAGCTTTGGAAAATTTAAAATGATTTCAGAGTTCAGTAGTAATGAAGGAGTTGATTTCAATATCAATTGGTCAAATCATTATTTTGAACAATACGAAGCTTCCTATAAAATAGATGATAACATGGTACAATTAGGAAATACAATTGAGGTAACTGAGGGAAGCGAAATTACCTTAATACCCAATAGTAGTACATCGGAAGATTATTTTTGGACTTCTCCATCAGGGGTTCGTTACCCGAGTAATGAAAACCCAGTTTGGACTGCATCTTTAGAACATGAAAATAATGGTATTTGGACATTAGAGGTTCTCGGTGATTTTTGTACAAATGTTGAGAATTATGTTCAAATCACTGTCACTACGGTAGAGAAAATAGATGATAATAACGGTAATGTCACCGCTGTAGATAATGATTCAATGAAGACCACAGTGTATCCTAATCCATCTGATCAAGTGTTTACAGTGAAATCTTCAGCATTAAACATCAAAAAAATTCAAGTAAATAACTATCTTGGATTACCACTCAAAACATTCGATGTGAATCATAAGTCAATAACCATAGATTTAAAGGAATTGAATAGTGGCATTTACCTGCTGAAAATGGAGTTGGATAATGGTACAATTATGTATCATAAAATCATTAAAAAGTAATAATTGATCATTTGTCAGTACCTCTCTTTTCTTAATTGAGGGCTATTAAGGTACAATTAATATATAATTAGCCTACTTCTTACACTTTTGTAAAGGCATCAAGCACTTCTTCAATGTGCAAGGAAAACATTGAAGAAGTGTTGCTTTCAAAACCGATTTTTTAAAGTATAATCAGAGATGAAAAGAATTATAATAACGATCTTAACTTACCTCATTGGTGTTACGTTTGTAAGTGCTTCTTCCAATCCCGAAGAAAATAAAAGCAACGCAAAGAAAAAGAAACCCAATATTGTCATTTTCTTTACAGATGACTTGGGTTATGGAGATCTCTCTATTAATGGAGGTTTAACACCAACACCTAACATTGATAAAATTTTTACTACAGGTACCACTTTCACCAATTATAATACACATTGTGTTTGCTCTCCTTCAAGAGCAGGAATGTTGACAGCGAAGCATTATGTGAAGACGAATTCAGGTCCAAAAACAGGTGGTGAATTGTCTACAGATGAAGTGACAATGCCAGAGACTTTACAGGAAAATGGCTATGTAACAGGAGCATTTGGTAAATGGCATAATGGAGCACCAACATCTTATGGTGGAAATGAGAAGAAAGGAAGCAAAAAGTTTCAGTTGGGAGCAGGTGTAAATGCTCATGGTTTTAACCGTTTCGTAGGTTACTACGGAGGTGGTGGTAACTACTTCACACGTATGTCAAATGTATATGCACAAGTATCATGGTACCATGACAAAACCAACCGTCCGGATGAAAAGGGCTATACTACGGATCTGATTACAAAATATGCTTTAGAGTTTATTGAGAAGAATAAAGACGAACAATTCTTATGTTATATTCCTCACGAAGCCATGCACAATCCTTTGAATGCAAAGTACGAGGATATATTAAGAGTACCCGAAGCAGTGAAACAAGGAACAGCTTTATTGTCGAAAGAAAAGTATAAAAACTATTTTAAAGGTAGTAAGGCTTGGACGAAAATGTCAGATGAACAAAAGCAAATTGTACGTTCTGCCATGTTGCTCAGTTTAGATGATGCTGTGGGGGAAGTGGTTTCTTACCTAGAAAAAGAAGGTTTGTTAGAAAATACGATTGTCATTTTCACTTCAGATAACGGTGCCACTCCAGAGGGAAATAACTTACCGTTCAAAGGTCATAAGCATACCATTTATGAAGGTGGTATCCACGTTCCTATGGGGATGATGTGGAAAAATGGAGGAATGAATAAAGGAGAGAAATATACTGGAGATTTCAACTACCTTGATATTTACCCAACACTTACGGCAATGGTTGGTGCTAAGCGTGATCAATCAGTAGAGATTGATGGACGAGATTTGTCGAAAGAAATCATGGGAAATAAAGCACATGATAATACGGTTCAGCAGTGGGTTTGGACTGGTGAAGGTGCCGTAAAAGAAGGCAATTGGAAATTGATTTATAATCCACTAGAAATCCAATTGTATGATTTAAATGAAGATTTGAAAGAGGAAAACAACCTTGCGGAGCAACACCCAGAGAAAGTTGAAAAAATGACGCAAATGCATCTGGATTTTCTAAGAGCAAACAATATTAATCCTTCTTACCTTCCTCCTTCATACCTACCTAGTGCATCACAAAAAGCCGCACCACAAGGTGAAGTATTAGAATTTTATGTAGATCAAGCAATGCCAATTAAAAGTGGTAAAGATGTGATGCGTTTTGCATTTGCCAACGGCTACGATAAAATGAAATATACAATTGAGCCGGGAGATGTTGTGGAATACGATATCATGGTAGCAGAAGACGGACTCAACGAAGGATTCTTCTATTCACCAACCAGCACATGGAAATTACTTTTTGCCAAATCGGGTTATGACCAACATGGCAGATACCAGAAGAAAGGTCCTGGAGTGAAAGAAGGAAAAGGCGTTTGGGAACATAGAGTAGTAGGAATCGGCGAGGCTACACCTCAGAAACTATCTTACAACATGATGTCCTTTATGGGAAGAAAAACTGGCGTTTATCATTTCTATATTGACAACCTAATTGCTAGAAAAGCAGATGGTACAGTGATAGAGCTTTGGACAAGTGGAAAGCATACCATCAAAAGATGGAAAGAGTCTCCATTTATGAAAAACTATAAAGAGAATATCTTTAAAACAGTAGAAATCAAAACAGTGGAATTAGATCAAATCTAATATATTTTACATTCGCCCATGCTCAAAAACACGGGCGAATGTTGGAGAAATTACCCCTAACGAATATCGTATATTATATTGCTTAGAACAGTCAAGAACGACTTCAATTTGAAGTCTGCCTTGGCTGTTTTTGTTGCATTTATTTGCAGACGTTTTTCGCTAATGTTTTTTGAAGAGAAACAACATCCACTCCGCTGCTTAACTCATATTGAAGAGGTTCACTTTGACCCGATAACCAAATTTTAAGCTCAGCATCTGAATCAAAATTACCGGCAGTTTCTACCAAAAATTGAGTGATAGATTTATAAGGAATAGAGTGATATTCTTTTTTCTTGCCTGTTAAACCTTGTACATCTAAGACAATAAGTCTTTTATTGGTAAACACCCACTTGTCTCTAAAAATTTTGAAAGCCGCTTCTACGGTCTCCCCATCATATATCACATCAGCGAAGTCAGCTTCTAGATCTTCAGCATTAAGTTCAGAGGCATTGCCTGTCAAATTGGAGAAAAATCCCATTGTATTGAATAGTTAAAATTTGCATTAAAAAAACAGATAGCAAAACACTACGGTTTACGATCTGTATTTAAATATACTAAAAGTATGACATTATCATTTAAATGATCAGATATTTTATGCTATAAAACCCGTACTAAATTCTGCTATTTTTTACTCTTACTTTCTGAATATTAAAATTTAATGTTATCCCTTTTTAGCCCAAGAACCCTTAATAAGGCAGGATTAAGGATTAATTAATGATTAATTAGTGTATGCCGTACATTTTTGTATCAAGCACTTCTACAAATGAAAGGAGTGATTTTTTTAAAGAAATTCAACAGAAGTAGTTGATAAATAGAGCAGGTTTGAAAAGGGAAGAAATAAGTGAACTGACCGACATCAAACACATAGAGCAACTTTTTTGAATCGCCAAATGATCAATTACTTCTGAGGCAAACAATATGTAATGATATGAAAAAACTTAGTACCTTACTCTTGGTTTTCTTTGTCATGATGCAAGCATCTTGGGCAAAAGATATTTATGTAAAGAGCACCGGAAACGATGACACAAATGATGGTAGTTCAGTAGAAACAGCAGTTCTTACAGTGAATAAAGCCTATGCTCTGGCAGATTATGGAGATGTGATTATCGTAGATGGAACTGTAGTGATTACGGAATCATTTGCCATCTCAAAAAGCATTACGCTAAAAGGTGTCAATAACGGTACAATTGATGCCCAATCCACTACGAAGCATTTCAATATTGCCCTTTCTGATGAAGATGAAAATCCTTATTTCAGAATGGAAAATATCAGCCTTATCAATGGTAATGGTGAGTACAACACACCTGGGTCTTATAATATCGGTGGTTCCATTACTATTGCAGGTGGAACAGATGCACCAATAGAAATTGTGGATTGTGTTTTTGATAACAATACTACATTGAATAATGGTGGAGCCGTAGCGGTAGATGGAGGTAAAGTAAACTTCATTGGTTGTCACTTTACCAACAATAAAACATTGGGTGTATTGGATGATAGTAACATGGGTGGTGCTATTGCTTTGAGTCAAGATGCAGATGTGATGATCTCTAGTTCTACATTCGAGAACAACACAAGTACGTGTGACGGTGGTGCTATTTTCTACAACTCCAACAATGCGGTCATCAGTTTGAAAATTGCTAGATCTTATTTTGCGGGGAATACTGCACAAAATAATGGTGGTGCGATTGGTTTTATAGCCAATAAAAATAACAGTTCTAGCGTTGAAATCATCAACTCTACTTTATATAACAATTCTGCAGACAACAATGGTGGAGCGATCAGTGTAGCCTCAAAAGGTGTAGGTACTTTGGTATTGACCAATACTACAGTATACAGTAACATTACGACGAAAAGTTTTGGTACAGCTGGTGGTATCAGAGTCAACAATGCTAGTTTCCCAACTACACTAAATAATTCATTGGTTTTTGATAACTATTTCCCAAGTGGAGAAGATAAAATTGAAACAGACTTACAAGTGACTGCTGCGGTGACTGTTAATGCTTCAATTATTGGAGTAGTGAATGTAAATGAAGTGGACTTGTATACAATTGATGACGTTTCGTTAGTAGGAAATAACAATAGCGGCAACAATATCAAGGATAAGGCCGATCTAGCATTGATGTTGGATATGGAGAAAAAGGTAGTGACATTTGCAAACGATGCTGTTGCAGTAGGTTTAGGAAAAGCAGAATACTTAACGGCAGATGCGAATGGTTTTATTTTTGATCAATTAGGAAATATCAGACCAGCTACTGATGGTAAAATTGATGTGGGAGCATATCAAGCGAATGGGGTAGAGGTAACGGAACCTGTTGCTCCTGAAATTTCATCTTCTAATATAACAGCGAATAGCTTTGATATATCATGGACAAGTGCTACAGATTTATTGAAGAACTATACAATCTATTTAGATGATGAATTTGAAGCGGAAACTTCGGCATTATCTTACCAATTTTCTGGGTTAAATCCTTATCAAAATTATACGGTAAAAGTAGTCGCGACAGATGTTTTTGACAAAAGTGCAGAGGCCACAAAGGAGGTAATGACAATTGACAATGTGAAACCAACTTTTACGGGTGAGCTACTATCGTCTGCCATTGGTGAAAATGCTTTTACAGTAACATGGCCTGTTGCAGTTGACAATGAATCAGGTTTGAAAGGTTATAAGGTGACATTGGGTGAAGAAAGTATAGAAGTTGATGCCTCCATTCAAATGCATACTTTTGAAGAATTAGAGGTGATGACAAGTTATACGGTGGAAGTGACGGCTATTGATAATGCAGACAACGAAAGCGATGGACTTGCATTGACTGTAATAACTATTGATGAGACAGCTCCTACTATTCCTACTGATGTTGCTGTAGACCAAATTGAATCTTATAGTGCGGTGGCCTCTTGGACAGCTTCAATGGATAATCATATGGTGGATCATTACATTATCAAATTGGGTGATCAGGATATTGTGACAGAGACAGCGGCTACAACATTTAAACTTGAGGAGCTGAGCCATTCTACAACGTATAAATTTACGGTAAGTGCAGTGGATGTTGCAGGTAATATTTCTACTCCAAGTACGGAAGTGACTTTCCAAACGATTATTCCAGTACCAAGTATTCCTGATGGAGTGAGTGTTGATGCTTCAGAAACATCAGCAGTAGTGTCTTGGAATGCATCAAATCATATCTCATCAGTCAGTTATGTAGTGATGTTAGGTGAAGAAGAGTTAGAACCTACTTCTGAAACAACATTGACATTAACAGAATTGGAAGAGAACACGGATTATGCAGTGAAAGTGAAAGCGATTGACGAAAGTGATGTTAGCTCTGAATATAGTACAGAAGTTACTTTTACGACATTATACTTTGCTCCAGAAGTACCTACAAGTATAGCTGTAAGCCAAGTAGACAATACATCGGCAGTGGTGACTTGGGATGCGGTAGAACATGTGTTAGGTGTAAGCTATAGTGTAATGTTGGGAGATGAGGAATTCGAAACAACATCGACAACTTATACACTGACAGACTTAACACCGAATACAGATTATGAGGTGAAAGTTAAAACAGTAGATGTGAATGACATGGCATCAGATTACAGTGATGCAGCTTCATTTACAACGACTTATGATGCACCAACGGCACCATCAAATATTTCCGTAAGTGATGTGATGAAGACTTCAGCAGTGGTATCATGGGATGCATTGGATCATGAAGTAGGCGTAAGCTATACAGTGATGCTAGGAAATGAAACATTCGAAACTTCTGCAACGACATTGACTTTATCGGACTTATCAGAAAATACAGCTTATGAGGTGAAAGTAAAGTCAGTAGACGTCAATGATAAGACTTCAGATTACAGTGATGCAGTGGGTTTCACAACGGACTATTCTGTACCTGCAGCCCCTCAAGATGTTATGGTAACTGAAATAGAAGAGACCACAGCAAAAGTAACATGGACTGCTGTAGAACATTTCTTTGATGTAGTATACATTGTTGTGCTAGGTGATGAAGAGTTTGAAACTGAAGATACATCATTCATGCTTTCTGATTTAGCGGAGTATACTGATTATTCAGTAAGTGTGAAAGTGAAGGATGCGAATGAGAAGTATTCTGAAATGAGTGAATCAAAAGCATTCAAAACTTCCTATTTTGCTCCAGAAACTCCATCTAATATTGCCATTTCTAATGTAACAACGACTTCAGCTGAGGTATCATGGGACGCTGTAAATCATGTAGTCGGCGTCAGCTATAAAGTGATGTTAGGAGACGAAACATTCGAAACTTCTTCCACAGCATTGACTTTATCAGACTTATCAGAAAACACTGCTTATGAAGTAAAAGTAAAAACAGTAGATGTGAATGATATGATTTCTGATGATAGTGATGCTGTAAGTTTTACAACAGATTACACTGCACCTTCTGCTCCTCAAAATGTAACTGTCAGCGACATCAAAGAAACTTCAGCAACTGTAACTTGGGAAGAGGTCACTCATTTTTTTGATGTAAAGTATATCGTCCTGTTAGGTGATGATGAGTTTGAAACCGAAAATACATCATTCACACTTTCTGATTTAGCGGAGTATACTGATTATACGGTAAGTGTGAAAGTGAAGGATGCGAATGAGAAGTATTCTGAAATGAGCGAATCAAAAACATTTAAAACTTCCTATTTTGCTCCGGTTGCACCTTCAGATATCTTGGTTTCAGGGGTGACTCCAACATCAGCTACAGTATCTTGGACGGCAGTATCACATGCTTTAGATGTCACTTATGTAATCACGATTGACGATAAAACGTTGACAACAACTTCGACTTCCTTCGTTTTAGAAGACCTATCTGAGGGTACATTGTATACTTTCACGGTGAAAACAATGAATAGTGAGGAAGTGGAGTCAGAAGAAAGTGAGGAGAATTCTTTTACAACTGGAACTACGCCTCCAACAAGTGTTGATGGTGCATTAAGTGAATTGGTAAAAGCATTCCCGAACCCATCAAGTTCATTTATGCAAATTCAGTTACCTCAGGTAATGGAAGGAGAGTACTTTATAAGTGACTTGAATGGTAAAAAAGTTCAAACTGGAAAAATCAATTCTAACCAATTTACTTTAGCGCTTCCAGCAGGAATTTATATCCTGAATATTCTATCTAATGATCAATATCTTATAAAAAAGATCAGCTTTAGATAAAAATGATTGAAGAAGGATAAAAGAAAAGTGTTGAGAGGAAAAGGAATTAGAAATGTACTAATCATTATAAAGACCTTCTACTCCTCAACACTTTTCATCTCCTTAAAAAAGTAATAATAAACTTCTATAAGATATAATTGTGGTTGCTGGTTCAAATTAATTTTACAGTGTTATCAACAGTATAATACCTGAAACTATCTTATCATTTTTTTACTACTTTTTAAATTAAAAATACTTATTTTCAAGCACATACTACATCTAAGCTTTCTATTATTTTAGTTTGGTAGTCCATTTTCCACCTTGAAGTGAAAAGCATTAAGAATTTCATAGATTGAACTTTAAAATCCTTTAGGCGGGAGAAATGAAGACAAAGATAGCTTGAAAGTAGATCATAAAAACCTGACAAAAATGTTGACTGAAAGTTGACGATAATTTAGTTTAGAATGTAGTACTACATTGTAAACTAAGTTTACGTTAATATTTAATCAACATTTCTACACACATTTATAGGCTCTACTTTCAAGCTTCTTTCTTCTTCATTTTTCCATTGATGAAAAACGAAGCAAAAAATCTAGGCTTATAAGTCAAAAGCTAAATTCCATTCCTCTCGCCTAAATGATTTTAAACTCGCTAAAGCTCAAACAGCAAAATCATTTTTAACGGCTCCATACATGAAATTCTTCACGCTTTTCCCTTCAATGCCAAGGAAAGTACTGCCAAACGAATTGGGTAGAATGCCACTGGCGCGAATGTTAAGCGTTAGCGGCATTCGTGTCCTACAGATCAACAGAAATCTCCTGATTTCTAAAAATCATAAATATTCGAAAACTTAGTTTAGAATGTAGTACTCTTTTTATCTAAAATGCTCTCAAGCATATTTTTTAATAGAAATGCAGCTCACTAGCCTCAATTAATCTCAAATTAATGCTGAATTAGTGAAAATTTTGAGATGAAATTCAACTTTACACTCATTAATGAACGTGATGAAATGAACTTAAAAACAGAAATTATTTTATGAAACGATATGTACTATTACTGTTCACTATGTTGCTCTCTTTCACGCATCTTTACGCTACAAAAATCTACGTGAAGAGCGGTGGAGATAACTCAAATAATGGAAATACTGTAACAACTGCCGTAGCGGACCTAAATACAGCCTATGATTTATCTGCTAATGAAGATACAATTGTAGTAGATGGAGCTTTGATACACACTCAGGCTTTTACCATAGAGAAAAATTTATATGTCATTGGTCAAAATAATGCTGTTGTAGACGCTACAGGCAACACAAAGTTTTTTGATTATAACAATACAGCAGAGGGAGCATTTCTTGTGGTGAAAAATATCACTTTTAAAAATGGCAACGGTCTTTTTATTGACAAAGAGGAAGATGGAGGTGCAATACTCATTGAAGGTACAGGAAGTGTAACAATAGAAAATTGTATTTTTGAAAATAACACAACTACTGCTGACGGTGGAGCAATAGCTGTAGCAATTGAAGGAAAAACAAGTATTGTTTCTTGTCAATTTATAGGAAACGAAGGACTTGGAGGAAAGAGTAACGGAGGTGCTTTGGTTGCCGGAAATGGTGGGAATACTTCCACTTTTAATATCTATGAAACACTAATCAAAGACAATAAATGTGACCGACACGGTGGTGCTATTTTCTTAAATGGTAAGGTCTTCTCTCACCTTAGAAACACAACAATTTATGGTAATAGAGCCGCACTACATGCCGGAGCTATTAATGTAGTTTCGGAGGAAATTTCGTCAACTCGTTTTGATAATGTCACCATTACAGCCAATGGTAACGTCAAATCAGTTACAAATGGAGGTGGTTTGAAGAGCACTAACTTCAACCATGATTTTATCATCAACAACTCTATCATTTTTGGTAATGTCAGTAAAGTGGATGCAGAAGGAAATGGAGATCCGTCAGATATTAATTTTATAGATTATAATAAAGTAGAAATTAACTCCTCTATCATTGGGTATTTTGTGAGTGGAATGACAGAAGATATCGTCTCTGACAACAGAGTATTATATGGTGGCGAAGACTTGGATACCCCTCAGCTACTATTAAATGAGATAGATGAACGAGGTGTAGTCACTTTTGATGCATCAAGTTTAGCGGCTGGGTATGGTGATCCATCGCTTTATTTACCTCACGAAGAACATAATCACATCATTGATCAGTTGGGTATGTTGCGTTCAAAATTATCAACAACTATTGACATAGGAGCTTATCAGTTGGACGGAAATGTAAGATTAGAGCAAATACTCAATGATAGTAATGCACCTGAAGCTCCAGAAAATATACGCTTTACCGAAGTCTTGGATATTGCATTGGAATTAGAGTGGGATGCATCGATTGATGATGGAGGTATAGAATATTATACCGTTTCAATTGACGATCAAGAACCAATCATTACCACTGCTACAAGTTACCGTTTTACGGGTTTGCAGATGGATACAGAGTATAAATTTACCATTGTAGCATATGATTATTCAGGTAAATCCTCGACTCCAATCGAACTATTTCAAGCAACAGAAGGTCCTATTGTACCCCTTATCCCTTACAATTTAGTCGTTAATAATATCACTTCTACATCTGCGACAATTTCATGGGAAATTGAAAAGCATAAAGGATTAATATATGAGATAAACGTATTTGGCCGTTGGTATCAAACGGAAGATTTATCTTTTGATTTAGTGGGGCTACTGCCTGATAAAGAATACATCGTAGAGGTAAGGTCGATCACCAAAGAAGAGCAGTTGCCATCTGAATATAGTGAGACGTTAACATTTACTACTTCATCAGGAGTAATTGCGTCATTATCAGATGATGAAATTAGCTTGAATGCATACCCTAATCCTACATTTCAGACCATGAAAATTGAATTAGGTATTAACGCTACTTCATTTATAGTTTATAACCTGCTTGGTAACATTGTAAAGGAAAGTAAGGTGTTGGGTAAATCTTTTGATCTGACCTTACCAAAAGGAATATATGTTATCCAAGTCAATTCAGAAGGAAAGAGCCTTTCGAAAAAACTGATCTTCAACTAAAGAAACATTAAATCATCTGTACTAAAAATGCCCAAGCCCCTGTAATAGTAAATAGCTATTATGGGGTTCTTTTATGCTCTTAATAGGGTGGTGGTGGATTCTTCTCCATATTTTGCATTCATAATGAGCCTTTCAATAGTCTCAATATCGCTCCATTCCCTAGAAGAGATCTTAAACTGTTTCTTTTTATCCTCCGTTTGATAACATCTCAGAATTAATGAGTAATAAGTTCTACTCATTTTTACCTTATCTATATCGAAAGAATATTTTTGAGTCACAAATAATTTTCTCTTTTCAAAAATAAGTTGATCATTCTGAATAGAGATTTGACTCAAGTACATATATTTCTTTTTTATCAAATAAGAGGAAAGCAAAGTTCCTCCAATAATACAAATGAAGAAATATGTAATTATTGAACTAAAAATTATATTAAAAACAGCAATTCCTACAATGTTCATACCTGCAAGAAATGAACAAAGGAGATCTATGTTTTTAACACTATGGTTTGAATTTCGTTTGAAAACGTCCATAACTATTAAAAGTATATTTGTAGTAGAGTAAAAAATTCTGTTCTTTTATTTAGTGCTAACAGACTAAAAAGTAATCACTTTATGTCACCGTACTGATGGTTGCAAATTTACAAATAAAAAGATAACAACTTTAAATTGTACAATAATAAAATGCAATATTACTATTTAATTTTTTAAAAATTAAGATTAACAATATGTACAATACTTTATTTGTATTATATAATTAAACCAACTATCATGACCGTGTGATTTTTACTTTATTACTATTATTACAACTAGAAAGGTTTGTCACCATTTTAGTTAATATAGTATTCTGAAAACTCTTCATATTAAACATATTTTATAGATACATTAGCCTTACTTTATTTTATATTTATACTCTTACAACACATGCTGTCATCAGTCTAAATCATCATGCAAGAGAAAATTACTTTTTTAAAAAAATAGGTGTAAAGCTAGTTCTTTACACCTATATTAAGGTAGTCACATCTAAACCTGTTTACAATTTAGTTGTTAAAATAAATCAGTCGAATTATAAGGCATAAACACCACATCGTTGTGATATACCATCACTTTTACTTTAATTTTGATAAATGTGAATTCGTTTTAGTCTTTGTTAATTGCTATTTTAATTACACAATCTAAAGGTCGTTTTTTTGTTTAACATTGTTAAGAACATAACAGTCAAATTCTGTTACTTTTTGTTTTGCGACTGATTTTGAACAGTTATTGGCTGATTTGTACAATTTTTCATGCTTAAAAAGAGCAAATAGTTGCTTTTTGTCAAATAATGTTGGGTAATTTATTTCAAATAAAATTTGAGTGTGATTTCATTTTTTTATAAAAAAACACTCTTTAATGTGTAAAGGGGCAACTCATTATAATGGATAAGTACAATTATTGTGTCACTTGATCTTAAAAATGGCAAACTAAGTTTTCAAATATGTATGGTATTTATTGTCTTGGTGAAGCAAGTTTAATAACTCTCTTAATTAATAGTGTAATTTGATTTTTTAAAATATACACCCAAGACAAAAGATTTGTGTTGGAAACAGTGTGATAAAATCATTTGAATCTTCTATATTAACGTTTTTAAATCTCTCGTGGGTTTGAAAGGATAAATAATGAGTTCATTCAAACAAACATTTACCAAGTACTTTTTTCAACTACACTCTTTGTAGATTAAATGCTCTTCTTGTGAGTTCTTCCCTAAATTGAAGTAATTATGATAACTAACATCAAAGAAGGTAAACTATTCTTTTTCTTATTATTTTATCTGTTCGTTATTAATACTGTCTCTGCTCAAATTACGATTGTTGGAAACGTAAAAGGAGAAGGAGGGGTATCGATTCCTGGTGTCAATATCAAGATAAAGGGGACATCCAAAGGAACTATATCTGGTTTTGATGGGAAGTATAAAGTCAATGTTGACAATGGAAATAACGTTCTGATCTATTCGTTCATTGGTTATAAAACACAAGAAATACAAGTAGGCAACCAAACGACAATTAATGTGACCCTGCTTCCAGATAATAAAACATTGGAGGAAGTAGAAGTTGTTGCAATTGGGTATGGAGCAAAAGTCAAAAAGAAAGACCTTACCGGAGCTGTAGGTTCGGTACACGGTGAAGAACTCACCAAAAGTAAGGCCACTTCTTTTATGGAAGCCATGCAAGGAAGGGCCACCGGAGTACAGGTAGTTTCACAATCAGGAGAACCAGGAGCAGGGGTGAATATCAATATCAGAGGAAAAAACTCCTTGAGTATGAACTCTCAGCCATTGTATGTAGTGGATGGTGTACAGATTGAAGTCAATGATGGAGAAGTGGCTTCTGGAGATTTTGGATCAACCCAATCCTACAATCCTTTATCCTCCATCAACCCAAGTGATATACTTTCTGTGGAAGTGTTGAAAGATGCTTCTGCAACCGCCATTTATGGATCAAGGGGAGCAAATGGCGTCATGATCATTACCACCAAAAAAGGGCAAGATGGTCAATTTAATATCAACTTTGATGTATCACATGGCGTAGCCAATGCCTCCAAAAAACTCAACGTTTTAGATGGAAATACTTATGCTGCTATGCGTTTTGAACGTAATCCTAATTCCAACTTATATGGAGAAGAAATTAATGGCGTAAGAGTACCGAGAACATTTCCCGATTCTATGATGGTCAATTGGCAAGATGAAGCCTTTGTACAAGCACATATTCAAAATTATAACATCTCTTTCAATGGTGGAGGAAAAGGGTTTAATTATGCTTCCTCCTTTTCTTATTTAGACCAACAAGGAATCATTAGGGGTACGGGGTATGATCGAATTACGGGAAGGATTAATGTTCATCAAAAAGCCAATAAATCAGTGCAGTTAGGGGTAAACCTTCAATTTTCTAATTCCAATAATAATGGAGCAGCACTGAATGGAGGGAACGGTAATTTTAATGGAATTACTCAAGCTATCGTACTTTTTAATCCCGTCTTGATTGATCCTAGTTTGGATCCCGAAGGGTATGAAACGGGCGGTTTAACTTCACCCTATACGATGCTGACCGATGCCTACAAAAATGTGGAAATGAACCGCTTCTTAGCAACCGCTTACATGCAATTGAATTTTACAAAGAAGTTCCGATTAAGAGCAACCGTGGGCACAAATAGAGTCCTTTCAGAAGCAAGGGAATTTTATGGTAAAAATACGAGTTGGGGAAGGGTAGCCAATGGAAAGGGAATCATTAGAAATAATAATGCAGCATCTACTTTTCTCAGAAATATACTTACCTATAATAATAATTTTAGAAGGAAACATAATGTCAATGCACAAGCGGCATTTGATATGGAACAATACGAATTTAAAAGTAGCTTAATCAAAACTTCTGGCTATGTCAATGAAGTAGTAGGTGTGGATGATTTAGGTTTTGCACAAAATGTGGAAACTCCTTATTCCAATAGGCAAGTCAATACACGGATGTCCGCTTTAGGAAGATTAAACTATACTTTTAATCAAAAATATCTTTTTACTCTTTCCTATAGGGCAGATGGGTCTTCAAAATTTGTGAATCACAAGTGGGGCTTTTTTCCTTCGGCAGCTGTTGCTTGGCAATTGGGAGAAGAGTCATTTATGAAAAATATCAATGCTGTTATCAGCACTGCCAAATTTAGAGTAAGTACAGGAGCAACCGGCAATGACCGCATTCCCACCGATGTTGCTTACAGTTATGCATCATCTGCAGATTATGGAAATGGGGGAACAATAGACAAAGGTTTTGCTCCACTTTATGAGGCTTCTTCAGACCTCAAATGGGAAATCACTTGGCAGCATGACGTTGGGGTAGATTTAGGCTTTTTAGAAGATCGAATCAATATTACTGCGGATGTCTATTATAAGAAAACATCAGATTTGTTGTTGTACGCCAATGTAACGGGAGTGAGTGGTCAAGCCAAACAATGGCAAAATATTGGAGCAGTAGAGAATAAAGGGCTTGAGTTAGCTTTGAATACGATCAACATCGACAAGAAAAAATTCCAATGGAGTTCGAATGTCAATATCACTTTCAATCAAAATAAAATAGTAGACTTGGGCGGAGTTGATGAAATTCCTTTTCTGATTCCCGGTGGTTATATGACCGATATGGGAAGATTGATTGTGGGCGAATCCATCGGTACGGCTTATGGTTATGTGCAGGATGGTGTCTATCAAACCGATGATTTTACTTCCGATGGAGTGTTAAAAGAAGGGGTGGTAAGTATGGCCGGAAGAAACGTTCAACCTGGAGATTTTAAATACAAAGATTTGGATGGTGATGGTGTGGTAAATTCCACTAATGATAAAACAGTGATCTCCCAAAGTGTTCCCCAACATTATGGAGGTTTTTCAAATACTTTTAAGTACGCAGGGTTTGACTTGAGCGTGCTCTTTCGATGGTCTTATGGAAATGAAATCTACAACGCAGGACGATTTCGATATGAAGGAGGTTTAGGTGTGCAACAAATTAATAATGTGACGCAGGAGTATTGGGAAAACAGATGGACTGAAGATAATCCGTCCAACTCTTATGGAAAGCTAGCCAATGCCGGGGCAAAAGATATTTCAACTTATTATGTGGAGGATGCTTCCTTTATTCGATTACAAAATATCTCATTGGGTTATACTTTCAGTGGTCCATTTTTGGAGGGGATGAATGTGAAAAACATAAGAGTTTACGGGGTAGCTGATAACCTTTTTGTATGGACGGAGTATTCGGGGTATGATCCTGAGGTGAGTTTTAATAATACAGTCATGACGGGATTGGATAGAATTGGCTACCCAAGAGCGACCACAATCACTTTAGGCATCAACGTAAATCTATAAAGAAGCAAACAATGAAACAGAAGATATTGATAAACATGAACGCCTTCACTTCATTCCTATTCGGGTTTACATTTTTGTGGTGTATGACTTCATGTGACGATTTTTTAGAAGTGTCTCCAAAATCAAAAATTGATCCTGAGTTTTTAATTGTCGATTCAGTAAGCGCAGAAACGGCTTTGACAGGAATTTACAACATATTGAATGCAAGTGATGTGAATGGTGAAGGAAATGCGGCTACTTTCAGAAGGAATATGCTGTACTTATTGAATGGCGGAACGGATGAAACGGTGCCCAACTCCAATCAAGTTTTGTATCAGCCTTATTTGACGTACACTTACAATGATTCCGATATAATGGGAAGGGAAGCATGGCTTTTCTTTTATGCAGGAATCAAAAGAGCCAATTTCTTTTTAGCCAAAATTGAAGCTATAGAATTTGAGGGGGAGGTAAGAAAGACAGAACAAATTGCAGAAGCACGATTTCTTAGAGGAATTTATTATCAATATTTAGCGTGGTTATACGGAGGAGTCCCGATTACAAAATCACCAAATGGAAGCGATGCGGATTCATTAAGTAGAGCTTCCTTGCAAGAAGTTTATACTCAAATCGAAGAAGATTTACTATTTGCCTATCAAAATTTACCGCTTCAAAATGCGAAAGCCGGCAGAGCTGATAAATGGTCAGCGGCAGGGTACCTTTCTAAAATGTACTTGTACCTTGCTTCCGCAAAAGAAAATAACATTGACCGCTATCATTCAACAGAAATCAACACATTGGATTGGGTAGAAAGCGAGAGGTACTATCAAAAAGGGTATGAGATCAATTCAGCTATTATTGGTCAGAAACAATTGGTTGAAAACTATATCCACTTGTTTAGGGCGGAAACCAATCAAGAAACGTACAGTGAAGTATTGTTTGGAGTGGAAGCAACGAACAATCAAGATGTCATTATGATTTATGTGAATGGCTTCATTCCCCAAGGTAATATTAATACAAATGGAGGAGGGTACGGCATTGTTCGCCCAAGTGTGGAATTAATCAATCAGTACCATTCAAAAGACGTTCGTTTTAAAAACAACGTGACCGGCAATATCACAAATCAATCGACAAAAGAGAATTTCTTTGGAGTGGATTACTATATGCCTACTCCAATCAATTTATCCAAAACCAATATCAGTGTGGGGAAATGGAGACAGCCAGTTCCGGGTTCTTATCCGCTGGAACCTTGGGCAAGCCCCTGCAATTTCCAATTGATTCGCTATGCAGATATTCTATTGATGCAGGCAGAATATGAAGTGAAGGTCAACGCCAATGAAACGGCCGCTCGAAACTACTTGAGAGAGGTGAGAAGGAGGGCAGTAAATGGTGACGAACAGCTAACAAATGAACTGACTTTTACTTATAAAAAGTATGATGTCATGGAAGAAATTAGAGCAGAACGATCCCGTGAATTATGCTATGAAGGATGGAGAAAGTTGGATTTAATTCGATGGGGAATTATGGAAGAGACTATTAATGATCTGACATTGGAAGGAAGTGGTTTTCAATCACAAATGCAGCTATTGAAAAGTAATTTTTCCACCTATAAAATTTGGCTGCCGATACCTTCCACTGAATTAATACTAAATACTAATCTGACTCAAAATTCGGGCTATTGAACAAAGGAGTTCCTTAAATTTTGATCAACTATTACAAGATATTTAAATGAAACTATTACAAACATTTATAGGCATTTTGATTTTGTTAATTCCACTAAGAGGAATGACACAAGGAGATCCTATTGTTCAGCTGCTATTTGATCAGGCTACACCTACTAATACTGGAACGGAAACCAACATTGTTTTTAACGATTTGGGTGGCTTCACTTATCAGCAATCGGATGAACAAAGGGCTGCTTTTGCAAGTGTTTCATCGAGTAATAAAGGAATCACATTCAAAACTTTAGAAGGAACAAATTACCCTATTGCTAGTGGTAATGCTGCTCGATCATTTTCTTTTTGGATCAAACCCAAAGTACTTACAGGAACCCAAAGCCTCATTTATACAGGTGCAGGGAGTGGAACTATTTTTACGTTGCAATTGACCAATCAAGGTAAAATTAAGCTGGCGGATAATGGAGGGAACTGGGTGGCCGCACAAACTATATTGGAGGTGGATCAATGGGCTCATGTTACAGTTACTTTGAAAGAATCGATTGGCATTCATGATGTTGAATTTTATATCAATGGAATGCCTTCCACGGTAGGTACAAGTGGCTCAAACAATATCATCAATACCAATACCGGAGTTTTTAAGATTTTTGGCACTTTAACAGCCGATGTAGCTGACTTTAGATACTATAATAAGCATTTAGATTTTATCGAAGTATTCAATGTTTTTGGTCAAAAGGAATTACTGCTTGATGTAGTTACAAATGAATCAGTTTTATCTGATAGAAGCCCTAACAATTATGCCTTTTCGGTGCTTTCAGGAGTACCTACTACCGGTTTTGATGATGTGGATCTGGGGAGTGTGCTATCTGCTGATGGTGCTGTAATTACAGCTTCAGATTTTAGAGGAGTGGAAGGGGCTACGCCAAGAACGGTCTTATTTTGGTACAAACAAAAGGAGGGGGCTGAAGCTACAGATAAATTAAGCTATTATGGATCTGAAAATAATAAGTTTGACCTTCAGATTAGAAATAATACCTCTTTCAGATATTATAATTTTTACAGTACTGAACAAGGAGGAAGCTACTTAGCAGTCAATGAGGAAATAGATTTTTCTGTATGGAGACATATTGCTATAGTTACCAATGGAGAGACAGTAGATGATGTGAAAATATATATTGATGGAGTTGAAAAAGACATTGATCTAACAAATGCCACGGTTACAGCCATTAATACTACTTTGGCGGGCGATTTTAGAATTGCTAACGCGGCCCAAGGCTATTTTAATAGTTATAAAGTATACAAGGGAGCATTGTCAGGGGAAGAAGTGAAGGCTGATTTTGAAGAAGTTAAATTCAATCAAACCATCACTTTTGACGCCCTTCCAGCCGTTGATACACGAACAAAAAAAATTGAATTATTAGCTACAGCAAGCTCTGGATTGGAGGTGACTTTTGAAAGTTCAAATCCTAGTGTAGCTACAATAGAGGGTTCAACAGTGACAATTATAGGAGCTGGAGAAACAATTATAAAAGCATCCCAATTGGGGAACGATAGGTATAAAGAAGCAATTGAAGTCACACAAAAGTTATTAGTTACTCAATACATTCCGGAGGTAGATCCACTACTTGATTTTGCTTTTTCAGAAAATGTTTATGATCCCGCTTTTATCAATACAGGCGTACGATCAGAAGTAAGTTTATCAGCCAATGAATCAGGCGGAGCAGGCATCACCTTAGGTGCATTTGATGAAGATAAAGGTCAAGTGTTGGGGGTGAGTATGGAGCAAGGAACCGGAAGTTTGATCTTTAAGGAAAATGGAGGGAATTATTCGGGAGTGACGGGAACGGATGCAAGGACCTATTCTGCTTGGATTAAACCCAATGATTTATCAGAGTTCAATACTATTTTTTACGCGGGTATCGATGAAGGCGAGAAGACCTCTTTAAGTGTTCAAGTATTACCGACAGGTGCTATAAAATTAGTTGCTGGAGGAAATATAGTCACAACCGAAGCGTATCATTTTATTGAAAATCAATGGAATCATATTGTAGTTTCTATTCCTAATGAATCGATGTTGTCTGACATTCAGATGTACATTAATGGAGCACTCGCCGAAACGGTGGTCACCAATGATCGCTTATTCAATACAGCTCCTGCAACGTTGGCGATCGCCAATAAATTCTGGGGATTATTCAGTGATTTCAAATATTACGAACGAGCGATAAGTGATGAGGAAGCCATGGATTTATATGCTTCAACGGTTTTTATGCATCGTATTAATTTCAATTTGCCGACAACGTTAGCCGTCAGAGAGTCGGTTGAATTTTTGATTAGTACTACCTCTAATTTAGATTTTGAATATAGTATTTCAGACCCTACAAAAATAAAAATTGAAGAGGGTAAATTGATCACTTTGGAAGAAGGTGAGGTGATCATTGAAGCCACATCTTTTGGAGTAACCTCAACGCATCAACTGACAATCACGCCTTATATTCCAGAAGAGGAACCGTTATTGGATTTCGCTTTTTCAGAAAATGTTTATGATCCCGCTTTTATCAATACAGGCGTACGATCAGAAGTAAGTTTATCAGCCAATGAATCAGGCGGAGCAGGCATCACCTTAGGCGCATTTGATGAAGATAAAGGTCAAGTGTTGGGTGTAAGTATGGATCAAGGAACCGGAAGTTTGATCTTTAAGGAAAATGGAGGGAATTATTCGGGGGTAACAGGAACAGCCGCAAGGACCTATTCTGCTTGGATTAAACCCAATGACTTATCAGAGTTCAATACTATTTTTTACGCGGGTATCGATGAAGGCGAGAAAACCTCTTTAAGTGTTCAAGTATTACCGACAGGTGCTATAAAATTAGTTGCTGGAGGAAATATAGTCACAACCGAAGCGTATCATTTTATTGAAAATCAATGGAATCATATTGTAGTTTCTATTCCTAATGAATCGATGTTGTCTGACATTCAGATGTACATTAATGGAGCACTCGCCGAAACGGTGGT
>NZ_JTAM01000098.1 GCF_000812565.1 Flammeovirga sp. OC4
TACTACTAAATGATTGTCTGATTACATGTTCAAAGACAAAAGTTTTATAATAATCTTCTAAAGTGCAGTGCTGTAGGGGCGTTGCATTGCAACGTCCTCGCGAAACACAATATTCTACCCTTTATCCTCCATAAAAGGAATTATATATATTAACGAAAACTTAGTTTACAATGTGCTAAATTATTCGAGGGAATTGTGATTGTTGCTTGATCACCTGAGAGAAGGGCTAAGCATAACACTTAACCCTTCATGTTCGATACAGGTAAAGATGATTTACCGAACATTAACCACTGTAGCTCACTACAGAATAGAGTATTCGCTCATTTCAGCAAAAATAGTTTGGGTAAAACTATACTTTTAAGAATGTAGAATTGTATTTAACTATACAATGAATTAGGTTTTCCTATCAAATCTTAGGAAAGACCATCATAATCACAATAAATTGTTTTTTAATGCAGTAAATCATCACACATCACGTTCAAATCGAAATGACACGTTCTATATTATGTTACAAAAGTAGAATCAAATTTAGCGATTTATTTAGGAGTAGAATTTTTTTTATAAATATGTGTATTATAATACCATGTACGTTGTTTATAAAAGGGGATAGTGTAAATTATTGCGACTTAAAAAATCGCAATGGATAAATTTTAATCCCCTATTTATGAAAAACTCAAACCAAAACTTATTTTCATTCATTGAATACGTCAACCTCTTATTAGAGCATAAGGATGAAGTTGTTTACTTTTTTCAATTGAGCCGAACGTTAAATGAAGAACTATCTCATTGTATTTCAAAAAGAGAGGAGAAAAAAGTCAAAGATACTTTTTATAAAACTTTTATCCGTTACAACATAAAATTACACAATGAGTATTCACTGCTAGTGGAGGAGGTGATTATTCCACTGGAAGATCTTGAAGAACATACTTTTTATCAAAAAATAGGGGGATTGAAACAGTATGTGAAAGGAGAGGAAAAAGGTGTAAGAATAGGGTATCAGTTGAAAACCAACCAAGCTTACTTATCAACGGTTCAAGAACTATTTAATTTAAAAGCTATTATAAGTCAGACGAAAGAAAAGTCTAGGCTATTAAAGGATCCACAACTGTATTTGGAGAATATTGATTTTGAAAAAGGAAATCAGCGAATCAATCAAAACAATTGGGTAGAATGGTTTGATGATGTCATGTTATGCATTGGCCGGTTGGAGTTTATAGAAATTGAATATCACTTTTTTGGTGAAGCGAAAAGAGAGAAAGTACTGCCCATGAAGGTGAGAGAAAACTTATATGGTAAATTGTACTTAATGAGTATAAAGGTAAACCAAAATAATGATCTGCCGAATAGTATAGGCTATGAAAATATTTCCATTATTGAAGTAGAGGGAATACAATCTATCACCAAAAGAAAAGAATTTTTTAACGCAGAAACCAAAAAGAATCAAGCAAGAATAACACAATTAAAAGACGAGTTTCAACATGCTATACAGTCTTTTGTAGGTGTGATAGTACCAGATTTTCCTTATCGATATACTCCTGACGCTACGATTATAAAGAACAATATTCCTAGTATCAAACTAAGGGTTTCTAGTTTTCAATTGCCTTTTTTGCAGAATATTAAATCAAGGGTCAATGTCAGAAAAGACACGGAAGCGGGCTATCATATTGTAGAATTTAAAACTGTTCCCACGTTTGAGTTTATAAGATATGTGGTTGTGCTTTCCGATGTGTGGAACTGTAATATTGTTTGGGAAGGAAAGAGTCTTGATACCGAGACTGCCATTGAAGTACTCGATGATAGGGGAAGTACAACCGCTTGGATCAGAGATTATTTGAAAGAAACATACCGAAGAGCCTTGTTTAAATATGAGGATAATCCAAAAATAAAAAAATTATTAGAGCAAGAAATAATGAGTTGGGAACCTAAAGATTATCCTTTTTTATTCAAAGATGTTGATAACTCTTAATAAAAAGTGCTCATTTTACTATTATTAAAAGCGTTGTTTAAAAATGTTCACAAGCAAGTATTCGATTGTGAATAAGTGTGTGAATAAGTTTAAATTTGTGAATAACTCCATTTTGAATACTTGAAATTATTCACAATTTATAAAGTTATTCACAAATTGAGGTTTTAGACCTCTATATTCCAGTCTAAATGTGAAGCTAAATCTTGTTGTGCTTTGGTTGCTGCTTGATTGATAGTCTCCGTTCCTAATGCATTGAGAAGAGGGTCCACTGTAGTTCGAAGCGGGCGACTTCCATTTGACATTTGAATTAATTGTACAATTGCGTCTGGTACCGGCTGAGGGTGAGGTAGAAAATCTTTTTCCTCCTGAGGAACTCCCCAAATTTGATCAGGAGCATTGATCAATTCACCATAACTTTCCAATCGTTCTTGATCATGAGGCCCAGACTGAACTGACTCAAAATTAGTTTTGAATCCGCCAGGTTGAACCATCACCACATCAATACCCAATGGAGAAAGTTCATAATGATAGCTTTCAGTTAATCCTTCCACGGCAAACTTTGTTGCAGTATAAATTCCCGAATAAGGAAAAACTACTCTTCCTTGAATACTTGAAAGGTTAATAATCAATCCCTTTTTCAGCTTTCGCATCTGCGGTAATACGGCGCGCATCATTCTTTGTACACCGAAGACGTTGACATCGAAGATTTTTTTAAACTGAGATTCTGGAAAAGCTTCCGTCCAGCCAGTTCCACCAATGCCTGCATTGTTAATCAAAACATCAATTTGGTCTACTGACTTGTATATGCTTTCAATTGCATTATTTATAGACTCTTGATCTGTAACATCCAGCTCAACTATATGTAAAGTACCTGCTGTCTGTTGAGCAAAATGCTGTAATTCTTCAATTGCTTTTTTTGAAAAAGTAGTTACCCCAATCATAGTGGCAAAAACTGTGTACCCTTCCTTGAGTAGCGTTTCTGTAGTCAATTTTCCAAATCCGCTACTGCTCCCTGTTATAAGTATATTCATTTCGTTTTTTGTGAGAAAGATAAACGTCTCTTTTCAAATAAAATATTTGTGGTATAGCTTGAAGTAGATTTGTAGTAGTGACCGTGAAGTGTGAAGTACCTCTTTTCGCAGAAATATATTTCATTTTTTAGTTTACAATATATTTGACAGCTCTTGAGTTCACAATGATTTAACTTGTGAATCTATAGGTTTTCAACTACCTTAAAACTAGAAAACTTGCTCATAGAGCTAAATCAATTTTTTACTAACTATTTAAATTTTTCAGAAATGGATTATAAGCAAACTGCCGTCGTACTCATTGAGTTCCAAAACGATTTTGCGACTCCAGGAGGTGTCTTTCATGAAGCTGTAAAAACAGTCATGCATCAAACAGACATGCTTTCCAACACGCAAGCAGTAATTAAGGCAGCAAGAGCCAAAGGGGCAGAAATCATCTACGTCCCTATTTCATTCTCTAGCGATTACAGAGAACTCACCCAAACCCCTTATGGTATTTTAAAAGGAGTGGTGGATAACAATGCTTTCCTAAAAGACGAGTGGGGAAGTCAGTTGATCGATTTTCTTTCACCTCAGCCTGAAGACATCATCATTGAAGGGAAAAAAGGTCTGGATACTTTTTGTAGTACAAACCTAGACTTTATCTTAAGAAGTAAAGGCATTCAGAATGTGGTATTGGCAGGTTTCTTAACCAATTGCTGCGTAGAATCAACTATGCGTACAGCTTATGAGAAAGGCTTTAATGTCATCACATTGACAGATTGTTGTGCCGCAACAAGTGTTGAAGAACACGAAAATGCTGTAAAACATGATTTCCCAATGTTTAGCCAACCGCTTTCAGCGGAAGAATTTATTGATTCTTTAGAAGAAGGAAAAGAGATTGCTTTGGTAGGTAGAGGCTACGAATAGCAATTCATTTTTTTAAAAACATCTTGTAAAGGAAGAATAAACCACGATGTAAATAATACTATATTTTTTACGAGTGATTGATTCTTCCTTTTTTGATTTGTACCCTCATAATTAAACATTAGAGCTTTAAAACGGCTTTAATTGTACCCATTCTGCATCAAAATTTAGGTGAAGATGACTACTTAAATGTACCCCTTGTTGATTTTTTAAAAGCCATTATTCCGTCTAGTTTTAGCATTATCAAATGCTTCAGAATAAAAGAAGCTACTATTTCAACCAACTTATATCTACTACAAATGAAGTTTATAACAACACTATCAATGTGTGTGTTAGTCTTTTTACTCCCTTCAGTAACTAATGCACAAAATCCACTGACCGAGCAAGAGTACAACGAACTATTTCCATACCGATTTGGAACAGAATCAGCCCCCGATGGAGGATATGTACTCAACCCTGCTAACGATTTTTATACGTATGCAAGCTTTATAGAAGCAATAGCCCGTATGAAGAATATTAAAGTGTACATGGAAAGACGGGAAGGAACCAATCTTTACAAAGTAACTAGAGAAGACAAAACTACAGGAGAAAAGAAAGTCATCAGGACAGATGCTGGTTTTAATGACTCTTGGAATGCACAAAAAAGCATCATTTTACAGGAAGTAGACTATGCCCTTTTCTTGACAGAGGGGACATTGGAACAACGTCGTCGAGAATTATCTGCGTTTTTAGCCAACATATCTCAAGAGACCACAGGAGGATGGTCCACTGCTCCTGGTGGAAAGTACGCATGGGGATTATACTTTAGAGAAGAGGTAAGTTATGCGGGAACTGACCTTATTGGGTATGTAGAGCAAAATCATCCTGATTACCCTGCAGTTGCTGGAAAATCATATCACGGCAGAGGTCCTATACAGTTGTCATGGAACTATAATTATGGTCAAGTCAGTCAGTTCTTATATGGAGATAAAAATGTTTTATTGGCCAACCCTGAGAGAGTCATCGAAGATGGAGCACTGGCTTTTCAGACGGCGATATGGTTTTGGATGACGCCACAATTCCCCAAACCTTCAGCACATGATGTAATGGTTGGAAATTGGGAACCTACTTCTTATGATTTAGAAAATAACCGTTTACCAGGATTTGGTGTTACCGTCAATATCATCAATGGAGGATTGGAATGTGGGTCAGGTACAGAAAAGGCAAAAGTATTGAGCCGAATAGGACATTATGAACGACACTCTTCAATTTTGAATGTAACTACTGATTTAGACGGACAATCTTCTTGCAATGCTTGTGGATGTGCGAATCAAAGACCTTTTGGTGGAAATGAGCCAGAACCTACACCAAAGAAACCAAGAATCTCTTTATTGTTGCCAACCTCTAATGAAATTCGTATGGAAACATTTTCAGCAATTTCAATTGAAGCAAGTGTATTGGATAAAGAGGATCAAGCAATAGCAGATGTTTCTATTTCAGTAAATGGAAGCGTGTTATCTACGGTTGGTACAACTGCCTCATTTACCCCAACTGCTTATGGAACTTTGACGATCACTATTGTGGCAGAAGATCGATTTGGAGAGCAAAGCACCTTAACGTCTACTTTGGAAATCATTGACCCTAAAGTCAATTGTGGTACGGCTTGGGAAGCTAAAACTTATACAGCAGGAGAAGAGGTTGTTTATAATGGAATCGTTTATAACGCAGCTTGGGAAACCAAAGCAGAGGATATTCCAGGTACTTCCAATGTTTGGAAAATCAAATCGACTTGCCCAGGCTACACTTTTGATTGTACAGGGGTGGAAGAGTGGAATGCTTCCAAAACGTACCAAACCAATGGCTTAAAGGTGGTGTATAACAATCAAATTTATACATTCCAAAAATGGTGGTCTAAGGGTAATCAACCCGATCAAGACCCGTCTACATGGCAACTTTTAGGCAACTGCTCAGGAGGAAGTGAAGTGGATAATCCTCCAACAGTTTCTTTTATTTTACCTGAAAATAATACGATATATACCACACTTTCATCTCTCAATATTCAAGTTAGTGGCACTGATGATCAAGGTACAATCACTTGGAGTATCCGAATCAATGATGAAGAAGTAAGTACATCACGGCAGTTCACTTTTACGCCTCTTTCATTTGGACAATATTCCATTTCAGCAACGGCTACAGATTCAAAAGGGCAGTTTACTACGGAAAGTATTCAAGTTCTTTTCCAAGAAGAAAATACAGATAATCAATTACCCACTGTAAATATAGTGGTGGAAAATACCATTGAGCAAGAAGCACTATCTCCAGTTCAAGTTTCCATTATTGCCAATGATACAGACGGACAAATAACGTCTATCGTTTCTCAAGTAGACGGTACTACTTTTACGACTTCCGATTTTAATTTTACACCTTCCTTTTTCGGAACGCATCTGATCTCCACAACAGTCACTGATAATGATGGAGGACAAACGTCTACTTCTGTTACTATTTCGGTTATTGAAAAAACAAATGGGGGAGATTGTAGTGGAGTAGAAGAATATGCCAACTATCCGTCAATTTATCAAAGTGGCAATATAGTCAGCTATCAAGGAATGCTTTATGAGGCAGTCGTCAACAATCTTTATAATGTCACACCAGGAACAGCGGATCATTGGTGGAAGCCATTAGGAGAATGTGGAGCATCTAATGCTCGAAAAAGAGATGTAGCAGAAAGTGCAATGGAGGAAATTAAAGTATATCCTAATCCAGTTGTTGATCAACTTCAGATTCAATTGGTAGAGGGTGATACTTTCCAAGTGGCATTGTTTAATGAAAATGGTCAACAAATCCTTTCCAAAAACAAACAAGAATCTCATCTAAAAATTGACTTTTCATCCCTAGGCAATGGAATCTATTATCTCCTATTGGAGCCTTCTGATGGAAATAAAACTTGGAAAAAAATTATAAAATAGAAAAATCTAAAATCAATAAATAGTAGAAGAGATGGCAAGTCATTGATGACGAACCATCTCTTCGTGTTTTTTATAACTCTTGTGTCAAAGCTTTTACAAATGGATTTTCAGGGTAGAATTCCTTCATCACTACTTTGATGACCGTATAGATAGGAACTGCGAGAATCATTCCTACAATTCCCATCAAAATCCCGAATACGAAGATCACTATAAATATTTCTAAGGGATGAGAGTTGACGCTTTTGGAAAAGATAATAGGTTGTGAAAAATTATTATCGATGAACTGTGTTAGTCCATAAGCCACCCCAATTTTTCCAAGTAATGGAAGTAACTCAGTTTTAAAATCCATTCCTAAATTTTCAGTTGTCGCTAACAACCCCATTAATCCTAATCCAATAAGAGGTCCCACATAAGGAATTAGATTAAGTAAGGCACAAAGAAAGGCGATGACTAAGGCATTGCTCACTCCGATGACAAAAAGTGAAATAAGATATGCTACAAAAACAATAAGAATTTGTACGGCCAACCCAAGAAAATAGCGTGATAAAAGCTTTTTGGTTTTGATAATGGAAGACATGATTTCCTTCTCATTTTCAACTGGCATTATAGAAATCAAGAAGTTGCCGATTTGCTCACTTTCTTTGATAAAGAAAAAGGAAATAAAACCTACAGAGAAAACACCTACACTAAAAGAACCAATAGAATTAATCACGGATGAAAATACTTTGGGAGTATTATTTACTTTTTTGTGGATAAGATCACCTAAATTAAATAGCGTTAGGTCTACTCCATAGCGTACCGTAAATTGATTGATTTCTAGAAAAGCAGCATTTACATTTTCTTTAAACTTGGCGATATTCCCTAATGAAAGATTATGTGCTTCTTGCATGATTAAAGGAATAAAAAGACTAAGAAAAAGTAATGACAGAAGTGCAAAGCTACTCATTACCACCATAACTGCCGAAGTATTGGATAAATGCCATTCTCTTTTTAAATAAGATTTAAAAGGATATGCCATTAGAGCGATTACCCCTGCTGTAGCAATGTAGATGATGACCGATTTTAGAAGGAAAAGTGCATAAAGACCGATACAGGTGAATACCAATTTTTTGATGGTATCTAGAAGACCTTTGCTGATTAATTTATAATCCATTTTACAATTTAATTTTATTGATAACAGGCAGAGCTTTTGAAGAAGAACCGCAAATTTTAGTATGTAAAACGGAGTGAGAGAGGGAGGTATTTATAAATTTTGGTTCTAAGGTATTAAATGTTGGTTGAAGCGTGTTATACTGTAAACTAAATTATCGTTGATCATCAAATTACATATCTACAAACTTTTTAGGACCTACTTTCAAGTTTCCTTCTTCTTCGTTTTTGTCTTGAAACAAAAAGAAGCAAAAAATTCAAGGCTTTAAAGTCAAAAGCTAAATTTCATTTCTCTCGCCTAAATGATTTTAAACTCGCTGCGCTCAAACAGCAAAATCATTTTTAACGGCTCAATTCATTAAATTCTTCACGCTTTTCCCTTCAAGGCCGATGAAAGTACTACCATACTAATTACGTAGAATGACCATTGGCGCGAATGTTAAGCGATAGCGTCATTTGTGTCCTATAAATCATCAGAAATCTCCTGATTTCTAAAAAACACCAGTATTCAAGAACATAGTTTATACTACAGTATTTTATCTAAACCAATTGCTTCCTACCGTCAAGTACCAAGCCCAAATTTCTGGCCCTCTTGCAATGTCAATACCTGCATGCAAGCCATAATCAGAAGCAATAAAATATCGGAAACCGAATCCACCTGCTACTCTGGATTGGGTAAAATCAAAATCCTGAATTTTTGGAGCAGTAAAACCGGTTCCCACAAAACCAACGGCACTCCATCGTTTGAAAACCTGCCATCTCCATTCTGTTTCCAATACCAATGCATTATGATCTTGGTAGCGTAAGGCAGGAATTCCTCGGAGACTAACAAAAGGCAACTCAAAGAAAGGTACATTATTTCCCCATTTGGCTTGGTACTGCAATCGATAACCTGAAAAGAGTTTCCCTTTTTTGACCGGTAAATAATAATAGGTACGATGCGTGAAGTTGGTATAATCATTATCACCTCCTAAAGCTTTATGAAAAATTCCAAATTCGGTGGCAGTCATTATACCTTTTGTTGGAGTGAACGTATTGTCTCGATTATCCCACATTAATACAGCGTTCATACCACCAAGATTAGTCTCTTCCTTTAGCGATTCGGTTTCTGGTTCGTTGTCAATAAAAGTGATATTATTATTGAAGAATAAATAGTTGATGCCTGTAAACAAGGGAAGCTCTTTTTTAGGTCGGAACAGAAACTCATGAAATGTCATGACCCCTTGCATGTTAAAGTTGTACTCTCCGTTGTCAATAATACCGGAACCATAAAAAGTAAGGTTGGGAGACAGGTAAGCAAAGGCACCCAGATATCTAAAGCGATCATTATGATAAGAACCTTGATGAAAAAGTGCCGCTAACCAAGTTCCATTAGCAGTATAAGCTCCCGCTGCTCCGGTGGTAATTGGAGGCAAGTCTTTACTTTGAGCAAACCGGTTTAGCGTATCAAGACTTTCTCTTTTTTTCTTTTGTCCATGAAAATAAATGGCGGTAAGCCCACCACCAAAACCCACTGCAGGTTCAGTGATAATAATAGGTACAGGGAGAAAGCCAAAGCCAGAATTCAAAAATTGACTAACATCCAAGGCATGATCCGTAGAATCAATAAAATACTTCTGAATGATACTTTGAGCTGATAATTGATGATAGAAGAGTAATAAAAAAAAGAAAGAAAATAGTTTGAGAAATTTCATAGAAATAGTTGATGATTGATAATAAGAAAGAGAATTTAAAATGAATTGTGGGTTTTAAACAAATATATCATAAAATCATTGTAATCAGTAATTTACATGGAGAAGCTACTGTAATGCTTCAATGAAATACATTTTAAACGAAGTTTTCGGATACTTGTGTTTTTTATAAATCATAAGATTTCTGATGATTTATAGGGCACGAATGTCACTATCGCTTAACATTCGTGCCAGTGAACTTTCTACTCAATTCGTTTGGTAGTGCTACTTTCCCTTCAAGACCTAGCTTTTTGTGCTTCTATTACTTTTCAGATGATAAACTGTTGCTGAAATAAAAGCCGCTTTGACTCCAAGAACCATAATTTTTCCACAGGTAGAAAATATCTTTTTCATAACGTTTTTGATTAATAAAATTTAGAGCATTTTTTCCTAGTTAGACGTTATTTATTGAACGATTGTTCAGTTTTTTAATTTTAAATTTAAAATGTTAACAATTTTGGGTACCTTTCACCAGACATTCAACAGAAAGTCTATCCATTAATAATTCACCATTCAACTTTCACCATTTATAATTATTAATCCTATGTTGTCATTTCAAACAGACAGGCTTCAATTAGAAATCATTCGTCCTTCTGACTTCGATGAAATACTTGAAATTTTTAATGAAGAAGGAATTTTCAAATACATTACTCCGCTTCAAGGATTGAGTAGGGTTGAGCACGTTTTAAAACTCCATAGGAAAGTCAATGAAGCCAAAAACAAGGAAGGATATATTTGGGCCGTAAGGGAATTGGATTCAAATCGATTAGTGGGGTTGATCAACCTTAATCAATTGCCGGACACACATGATATTCAGATTGGGTGGATTTTGAGTAGTCAATTTCAAGGAAAAGGATATGCTTATGAATCAGCTAAAGTGGTTTTTGATTATGGTGTGAATGATTGGAAAGTCAATCCTATTTTTGCGATTGTTGAAGATGGAAATATTCCGTCTGAAAAAATAGCCTTGAAGCTGGGCTTAGAATTCAGGCATTATTTCACCGAAGATGATGTGAAGCTAAAACTGTTTAGTTATTGTAAATAGTCATTACATTGTAAACTGATTTTCAGTTAACTTTTAATTGATCCATCTACAATCACTTATAAGGTCTACTTTCAAGTTTCCTTCTTCTTCATTTTTGTCTTAACACAAAAACGAAGCAAAAAAGTCAAGGCTTAGAAGTCAAAAGCTAAATTTCATTCCACTCGCCTAAATGATTTTAAACTCGCTGCGCTCAAACAGCAAAATCATTTTTAACGGCTCACTTCATGAAATTCTTAACACTTTTCCCTTCAAGGCCGGGGGAGCACTACCAAACGAATGAGGTAGAAAGTCCACAGGCGCGAATGTTAAGCGATAGCGACATTCGTGTCCTACAGATCATCAGAAATCTCCCGATTTCTAAATATTTTACCGCTTAGTTTACGATGTCTTAATTCTATTCATTCGTTTTGTAGAGTTGTACTCACATAAAAAAAGAGGAATGAAATATGATGTTTTCATTCCTCTTTTTTATTATCCTTTTTTCTCTTTTTCCTTCTTCTTGTTTTTCTTGCCTTTCCCCAGTTTGATGTTATAATCATCCACTGTTCCTTCAATTCTGACGGCTACATATTTGCCTCCTTCATCTTGTTGGATTTCATCGGGTTCATCGTCTTTTTTCTTCTTGCCTCCACCTGTTAAAGTATTCCAGGCTACTGATCTTACTAGTCGGAAAGGGACCTCTACCATATAGGCCATTTGCATGTCTAAATGTTGCTCTCCAGACATATAAATTTGACCGATTGTAGAGGCAATACTCATACGAGGGATATAGAAAACACCATTCTCCACGGTAAATTTATTTTGCAAAGTATCAAAACGGATATTATTCATATCCTTGTTACCGAAGTAGGTGGCCATGGCTTCTAAAGGCGCAAAATCAATTACACGACCATTTAAAAGGGTCAAATCAATGTCTGCACTTGTTTCCGCAATATCAATAGTAAGGTCATTATTGATATGTGCTTTAGCGGTCATGGTCGAATTCAAAATACCATCAAAATTTCTAGAGATATTGATTTTCTCCCCTTCATATTCCACTTCGAAATCTACTTGAGAAAGGTCTACATTATTCAATTTGGCTTTGCCATCCATGATCACTTTTTGAGGATCCTGAAGGTTGGCTAATCCAGAAAGTTCTAACCCTCCAATATCACCGAGTCGGACTTTTACATCATTGAGGGCAATGGTTTGATCTGGTGAGGTAGTGACTTGTCCCTTGAAATTCTTGATGTCCATTTCCATCAATTTCATTCGATCCACTTTTACATCCAATTCCAATTTAGGGTATTTGATGGCAAAAATATCGACAGGTTCTTCCTCTTCAATTTGTTGTGCTCTTGATGCCGATGAAGCTTCGTAAGTTTCAGCTGGCAATGTCAGTTTCAAAAGCTCATTGAAGTTGATCATTTTGGCATCTACCTGGAATTTTCCATAAAAATCTTTTCGTGTAGAATCGGTGATGTTGTAAAGTTGAGCATTAAAAGTCATATCACTTTGTCCTACTTTACCCGTGAAATCATTAAGTAAAATATTGTTGTCATTCTTGACTAATTCAAACTTAAAGTTTCTGAATAATAAAGGTGAAATACTCAACCTCCATTTCAAACCTTTCATCCATAAGCGGAAGTTAGGTACTTTTTTACCGGAGAATAACTCTTGGTTGACCACATCAACACCTCCCGCAATTTGGAAGTTGTTCATCTTTTCATTTTCAAAAGTTTTCGGTACTAATAATGAATCCCCATAAGTAAAGAAATCCACAACACGCATGGAGTTGGATTGGATATTAAAGCCAGATTTGATGGTGATCGTAGAATCTTTGTAGACCAACCCGTCATAATCCTCAAAGCCACCTTGGAATTTAAAATCACTTTCACCGATATTTCCTTTTAGGTATTTCACCCCAATGTGCTTCTTCGTAATGCCCATCAATCCGGTAACACTATGGATCGGTTGGAAGTTTTCGAAGTGCGTTTGAAGGTCATTGATCTTAAGCGTACCATAAGGGAGTAGTTTATAATCATTGATTCCCTCTGAAGTTGTTTTCAAAGTAAAATCAATATTGATGTCGTGCAGGTTTTCAGCCAAACTTGAATTGATGGAATCTGAATATTGTAGAAGTTCTTTGACCATAAGGTGCTTCGATTCCAATTTTACATCCGCAATAATTTCTGTATCCATACCCAAAGCATAGAAAAGAAGATTATCGATATTGCCATTGAATTTAAAATCACTATTGTCAAGTTGTCCTTGTAGGTCTTTTACGCCCAAGTGGTTATCCCAGATATAGAAAATCCCCCCCATACTATGAGGCTTCATTCCAGTAGGTTTGTGCTTGAAGTGAAGGTTTTCCACTTTCAAGGCAATCTTTTGCTCTGCATCATCAAGATTTAAGAATTTCTTTTGCTCTAGGTCGATATCATACGTGACATCCGCCTGAAATTCTACTTTACCACCAAGACTGTCAATCGGTAGATCCGTTAAAAGGTCATTGAAGTTGTCCAAGCCCATATTGGCTTCCCATTGCAAATCAATATGCGGTTGTTTGATGCCGTTGGAAACTGAAAGTGTACCTCTTGTATCACCATTTGTAGAGGCGATAACAAATTGGCTTAAGTCAAATTTCAATTGCGAAAAATCCGTTGAATCCCCTGTATTGAGGTAGGCCTTGAAGCTAAAATCATTAATAGCGTAGGGTGTTTTAAGGCTCTTTAAAGTGAATTTTTTCAATTCTACGTTGGCTTCCACTTTAGGAAGAGTAGAAGCTGATTTACCTGTTATTTTAGCATCAAATTCCAACCCGTCCAATGTACTTGAATAGTTCGATTCTAATTTTTCTACATCAATCTTTCCGTTGGCCAGTAAGTTGATGATGTTTAAATCTTTTTGAGAGGCGTGAATATCCAAATCCAAATACATATCATTCGGAATGTCAACAGTTCCCGAAAGAGAAAAGGCGGCCCCTTGTAATAAAGCATCACAAGTATCAATGGTGATGAATTTTCGTTGTCTGTCAAATCGTAAATCAGATGTAAATTCTAAACTTTTATTAGGCCAAAGGATTTTTTTCTCTTTAAGAATTCCCAATAATTCCACATTGAATAACAAGTGGTTGGTAATTTCATTGGCATTGTATTCCAAAGAAGTAGTGATTTGATGCACTTGCATTCCAACTCCAACTTCTGTCATTCCGTTGTAGGCTGTAACTTTGATATTTTTCAAAGTCAGTTCATCCAACGCAATATCAAAAGCAGGAGGAGCACTTTTTGTAGTGTCCGCAGGTTCTTCGACCGCAGTGGTATCTGAAAGGTCGATGCCTAATGCATTGACAAGATTGAAAGTGCTGTCTTTATAGGTACGGAGATTGACCTCCCCATCCTCTAATTTGATGGCACCGATATGCACATCACCTTTTATAAGTTTTACGATGTTGATTGAAACATAGAAGTTACCCAAAGCGGCAATTGGCTTAGTATCTTCTTCTCTGTCTTCAATTTTCTTTTCGTGATAAATAATGTCCTGTAATTGTAATGTGAAATTAGGGAAGTCCTCAAAAGGTGCAATTCCAATTTGCCCGATCTGAAGGTCACCGTTCTGTTCTTGATTAACAGCTTCCATTACTTCTTCTTTGATAGTTTCTCTATTTGCATAAAATAGAATAACCGCTATGATTAATATACCTACAATAGTTCCGAAGATATAACCAAACCATTTTAATATTTGCTTTCCTATAGATGTTTGATTTTTCACTTGCAATAATAATTTTTAAGGGAATTAGGAATTTATTAACGTAATACTCCGATGTTTTTATTATTCGATGTATACGACCAAATGAGAGAATAGATTTTTTAGAAATATATAAAAAAAAGATGGAAGCCTTAATTTATCTAAAAATAAATATTGATGAATCATGGATAAATATTTAAAACCTTCATTTTTAGGAGGGTAGAGTGATTTTATAAAGTGCACTCGAAAATCAGTATTAATGTTAACATTTTCGAAGCAATCATAAAGTTTAAAGTGTGCTATTGACATTAAAAGAATTATTAACTTGTTTTGTTATGTTCAAACATATGAACATGAATTATGAATATACTTATTAACCATACATCATCAATCCCTTTTCACAAACAAATTGAAGAGGAGCTAAGAAAACTAATCGACACAGGCGAATACGACAACGGGAAACTTTTTCCGAAGGAAGTAGACATCAGCAACCGTGTGGGTGTTTCTAGAAATACAGTAAGGCAAGCGATCAACACATTGGTAGGAGAAGGACTATTGGAGCGAAAGAAGGGTGTAGGTACAACTGTAGCCAAAAGAAAAATCGGAACGAAATTATCGGAATGGCATAGCTTTACACAAGAAATGAGTGCTAAGGGCATTCCTTTTAAAAATTACTTGGTAGAACACGATACGGTCAATGCTGAAGCGTTAACTGCTGAAATTTTGAATATTGAAGAAGGCAAAGAGATTCACCGATTGACGCGCTTAAGAGGTGATCAAACGGATCCTTTTGTTTATTTCATTTCATGGTTTCACCCTAGAGTCGCTTTTGATCAAGAAGAGCAATTTGAGAAACCTCTTTATGATATCATCGAAGAGAAATTCAATATTGTATTGACAAAATCATCAGAGGAACTGACGGCCATGTTAGCGGATAAGAAATTGTCTGAGCTATTAAAAATAGAAGAAGGTGCTCCAATCTTATTCCGATCAAGAATTGTTTCTGATCCAGGAGGAAGAGTGGTGGAAATCAATCATGGATATTACAGAGCGGATCGCTTTACGTATCAGATTGAAATCAATAAATAACGTAGGTTTTGTAGAGCTATCATAGTAAAACCAAATAGCTAAAAGTTTAGAGTATCGAAGCTTACTTCGCTTCAGCGATAAACTAAATTTTGAATCATAAAGGTGACTAGAAATCAGGAGATTTCTGATGATCAATAGGACACGAATGACGCTTACGCTTAACATTCGCGCCATTGAGCTTTCTACCATTATAGTTGGGTAGTACTCCCCCTGGCATTGAAGGGAAAAGCGTGAAGAAGAAGGAAGTTTGAAAGTAGAACCTTAAAAACTTCTAGAAAGACCGATTGAAAGTTGATGAAAAATTAGTTTATAGTACACCAACACTACACAAAGTAGAAATGAAATGTTAAACCGATGGACAGATTTATACTAACAGCAGACATAGGAGGGAGTCATATCAGCAGTGGTGTGATTGCACTTTCTTCCATGCAAATTTTAAAAGACACCATAGCCACTGTAAAAGTAGACAGTCAGGCAGATGCTGAAAATATTATTTCAGATTGGACTAGGGCATTAGAGCAATCATTAGAAAACCATGCAGGAACAATTGAGGGTATTGCTCTTTCTATGCCGGGACCTTTTAATTACGAGGAAGGCATTTGTGTAATGAAAGGAGTAGGGAAGTATGAAAGTATATTCGGATATAACATTCGGTTAGTACTTTTTGAGAAATTTAAAAAATACATCACCGATCCTTCTTGTATCACTTTTCTTAACGATGCCGATGCGTTTGTTTTGGGGGCCGTTCAGTCTCAAAATTATAAAAATGAAAAAGTCATTGGACTGACGCTTGGTACTGGTTTTGGATCAGGCTTTGTTGAAAACGGTCAATTGATCACCGAGGACAGCAGAGTACCTAAAGGTGGATTGATGTATTGCCAACCTTACAAGGAAGGAATTGCAGAAGATTATATTTCTACCCGTTGGTTTGTGAAAGAATGGGAGAAAAGAGAAGGAGAAAAAATCAAAGGGGTAAAAGAAGTAGCAGAAGCGGATAGAATCACTTCCCAACAGCTTTTTGATGAATTTGGAAGCCACCTTTCAGCCACACTAAAACCATGGAGCGAAATGTTCCAACCCACCAAAATGATCATAGGAGGAAACATCACCAATGCATTGGACAGGTTTTCTTCTCCATTAAAAAATCAATTAAATATTGAAGAAATCATCGCCTACCCTCATACGGAAGAAGCTTCAATGATTGGAGCAGCGTTGCATTCTCTACAACAGAAAAAATAAATACGACTGTACGACTTAAATGGTTCGTGAGGACGTTTTAGAAAACGTCCCCTACAGGGGTTGTCGCAAAACCATTTTTATATCGCAAGTGTTAAGCCGATAGGCGTCACTTGTGATTAAATATTGTCTCCCGACTTCGAAATGAATGAAAGTGTGATGTTTATATTCGAAGTCGGGAGACAATGATCAGTTCCAAGTGACGCTCACGCTTAACACTTGAAACATGGTGGTTTTTCAACACTATAATAGGTTTTGCGACAGTCCCCTACAGTACTGCATTTTAGGAGATAATTATAAAACCTATCTGTAATCAGACAATCATTTAGTAGTATCTTCCCCGGCCTTGAAGGGAAAAGCGTGAAGAATTTCATGTATTGAGCTGTTAAAAAACACTGGCGCGAATGTTAAGCGTAAGCGTCATTCGTGTCCTACAGATCATCAGAAATCTCCTGATTTCTAAAAACTATAAATAGCGAGAACTTAGTTTACAATGTAATTAATACGAAGCACTAAAGTATTCAGTGAAAACAGTTAAGAAAACACAAACAAACAAATTCAAAATAATTCCATTATCAATATAAAAATGACTAGAAACACAAAACAATACCTAATGCCATCCTCGGTAGATAAACCATCAAAAGGGATGTACAACATTTACCCTTCTCATGCTATAAAAGAAGGAGAAATCAATATTGGCTACACTTCATTGGCAAAAGCATTGCAACAGCATTCATGTATTCTACTTGATGGATATGTGGGGGTGAACTGGGAAGCGGTGACTACGCAATTATTAGATGCTTTTAAAGCAGAAGGACTAACGAAGATCCGTTTTGTAAATATTGAAGGAGCATTAAAATCAGAAGAGGAAATTGATGAGATGATCGCTCCATTTTTGGGAGGTGATGATCCTATTTTCGGAAAGCTTTATGAAGGAAAAATCAATGACTTTTTTGATGCATCAAAATTAGAGGCCATTACAGCTGAAGAAGATTACTTGACCGTGATCTACGGTTGTGGTGCTTCCTTAATCAATATTGAAAACGCGGCTTTGGCGTATTTGGATGTTCCTAAAAATGAGATCCAGTTCCGTTCGAGAGCGGCAGGAGTAATCAACTTAGGTGCTAAGGAAAGTATTGCACCAAAACCGCAATACAAAAGAATGTACTTTGTGGATTGGATTGTTTTAAACCACCAAAAAGCAGATATTCTTCCAAAAATCGATTATATCATTGATGAGCAGAGAAGTGATGCCATTACATGGACAGATGGTGACACGTTCCGTAAAGGATTGGAAGATATGTCGAAAAATGCATTCAGAGTACGTCCTTGGTTTGAGCCGGGTGCTTGGGGAGGTCAATGGATCAAAGACAAAATTGGTGGATTGGCACAAGATGTTCCAAACTATGCATGGTCATTTGAATTGATTGTTCCTGAAAACGGTATTGTGTTTGAAGCCAACGGCAATTTATTGGAAGTTTCTTTTGACTTTTTGATGTTCCATAATAATAAAAATGTATTGGGTGAAGCAAGTGAGCGTTTCGGGTATGATTTCCCTATCCGTTTTGATTTCTTAGATACCGTAGGTGGAGGAAATCTTTCGGTACAATGTCACCCAAGACCTGAATATATGAAGGAGCATTTTGGCCATACTTTTACCCAAGATGAAACGTACTATATGCTGGATGCTAAAGAAGACGCAAAAGTGTATTTGGGTTTCCAGGAAGATATTGTTCCAGAAGAATTTGAAGCGGCATTGACGGATAGTTTTGAGAATGCAAAAGAGCTTCAGATTGAAAATTATGTACAGGTTCACCCTGCTAAAAAACATGATTTATTCTTGATTCCAAATGGTACAATCCACTGTTCGGGTACTAACGGAATGGTACTTGAAATCAGTGCTACTCCATATATCTTCACTTTTAAAATGTATGATTGGTTACGTTTGGATTTAGATGGAAAGCCAAGACCAATGAACATCAAGAGAGGAATGGAAAACTTGTACTTTGACCGTAAAGGTGACAAGGTGCAGCAGGATTTAATTTCTCACCCTAAAGTAATGGAAGAAGGTGATGATTATCAAATTATCAATTTACCAACACACAAAGAGCATTTCTATGCCGTGGACCGTCTGGAATTCGACAATGAAATGGAAGTGGAGTTGAACAATCAATGCCATGTGATGAGTTTGGTAGAAGGAGAAAGCATTACGGTGATCACTAACGACAACACTTTTGAGGTGAACTATGCGGAGACGTTTGTAGTTCCAGCAGCAAGTGGTTCTTATAAATTAGTGAACACATCAGGAGAGAGAGTGAAGGTGATTAAGTCTTGGGTGAAATCAGAAGAATGCTAAGCTTATGAATACAAAAGTTATCATCGTAACCATTATTGCAGCATTGGCAGGGCTACTTTTTGGCTTTGACACGGCTGTAATTTCGGGGACTATTCCTTTTGTACAATCTCAATATGAACTAACAGCTGCTCTTACGGGGTGGTTTGTTAGTTCAGCCTTATTGGGATCTATCTTAGGAGTAAGTGTTTCGGGTTGGTGTAGTGATCGTTTTGGGAGAAAAAACATTCTGATTGCTTCTGCCCTATTGTTCCTGCTTTCAGCCATTGGGTGTGCAGTTTCTGATAGTTTTCAAACCCTTGTGATCTATAGAATTTTGGGAGGAATAGCCATCGGTTTTGCTTCCATGGTGGCACCGCTTTATATCAGTGAAATTGCCCCAAAAAAACACAGAGGAAAATTAGTGACCATTTACCAGTTGACCATCACATTAGGGATTCTTGGAGCCTATTTTTCAAATCACCTTGTACAAGATATCGCTTTAAAAACAACCTCATTCAATGGGCAGTGGCACGAGTTGATGGTCAGTCAATATTGGAGAGGGATGTTTGCCGTAGAATTGATTCCAGCCATTGTATTTTTGATTGGAATGTTCTTCGTTCCCAAAAGCCCGCGTTGGTTGCAGATCAAAGGACAAATTGAAGAAGCAAGAGCCGTTTCTAAGGAATTGGTGATTGATTTGGAAACGCCAGAAAATAACAAAGAGAAAGTAGCCTTGAATACGCTTTTCAACGGTTGGCTGAAGAAACCAATGGGCATTGCCATTTTCTTGATGATGTTTTCACAGCTTTGTGGAATCAATGCCATTATTTATTACGGCCCATCGATTTTAGCAGAAGCAGGTTTGAGTATTTCAGATTCATTAGGCGGACAAGTGACCATTGGGATTGTGAACTGCATGTTTACGTTCTTAGCTTTAAAGCAAATTGACCATTGGGGTAGAAAGCCATTACTGACATTTGGAGCCATCGGCGTAACGATTGCTTTATTGACCACAAGCGTATTGTTTTTCTTGGACTTGACCAATGGATTATGGATTGTAGGCAGTATCCTATTATTTATCGCTTGTTATGCCTTCTCTTTAGGCCCCGTACAATTTGTAGTGGCGGCAGAAGTATTTCCTACAAAATACAGAGCCAAAGCCATGTCCATCAGTACCCTAATTCTTTGGGGAGCCAATGCCGTAGTCGGGCAAGTATTCCCGGTGTTATTAGAAAGTGGAGGAGCTACATCGACTTTTCTGCTGTTCGGGTTGATTTGCATACCATGCGTCATTTTCATCATCAAAAATATTCCTGAGACCAAAGGAAAATCCCTAGAGGAAATCGAAAACATGTGGACCCCGTAGGGGTAGACCTATGTGTCTACCCGATTAGGAAGATGTCTATCCGATTAGGAAGGTGTCTACCCGACAAGAACCACAACACAAACCATACGATAAAAACAACAACACAAACAACCACAACAGTACAAAAGAATGAAGAATTATTTACTAATCGGCCTAGCTTCCCTAGCCATAGGATGCTCAAGCCCACAAAATCAAGAAACATTATCCGATCAAATTGCCAGCGATCAGCAACTGCCCGAGATCAAAAAAATGGGGTTGAATCTGATGAAGTCAGGTTTCAATGCCGGAGACGGTTATGCAGAAGTATGGATTAGAGATTTCAATACCTTTGTAGCCCAGTCTGCCAAAGTTGTAGATCATCAATTGATCAAAGAAAACATATTGAACTTCTTTTATATTCAAGAAGAAGACGGAAATATAGCAGATGGATTTGTGACCATTCAAGGAGAATTCAATTCGAATTACTATACCCAAAGCGTCCACAAACCGACTTTAGCCTACCACAAAAACACAGTAGAAACAGACCAGGAAACATCCTTGGTACAAACGGTTTATAACTACATCAAAGCCACTGGCGATGTATCTATTTTACAGGAGGTAGTAGTAGGAAAAACCGTAGCTCAACGCTTGGAAGCTTCCATGCAGTTTTTATTAAATGAACGTTTTGATGAAGATTACCAATTACTTTGGGGAGCCACTACCGCCGATTGGGGAGACGTACAGCCCGAACACGATTGGGGTGTAGCGTTAGATGAAAACTCTCATTTGACCATTGATATTTATGACAATGCCATGTTCGTCATCGCATTAAATAATCTGATTGAAATGGGAGGAGATAAGATTGATCAAGCAAAGTGGATGAAAGTGAGAAAAGACATCACGGCCAATGTAGCAAAGCATTTATGGGATGAAAAACGTCAGAAATATCGCCCACATCTTTACATTACAGATTCTCCGTTCCCAGCTGACTTTGATGAAGATGAAGTGTTTTATCACGGAGGAACAGCAGTGGCCATTCAAGCGGGCTTCTTGAACAAAACACAAATCAAAACGCAGTTGGATAAAATGATTCAAAATGTAAAGGAATCAGGAGCACCTTCTATCGGTTTGACCTTATATCCTGTTTACCCAGAAGGCACTTTCAAAAACGAAGGAATGCATCCTTATGGCTATCAAAATGGCGGTGACTGGACATGGTTTGGGGCAAGAATGATTACGGCATTAATCGATAACGGATTTGAGCAGGAAGCATGGGAACAAGCACAACCTATGTTCGACAGAGTCATCAAAAACAAAGGCTTCTTTGAATGGTACACCAAAGATAACAAACCTAACGGATCAGGAATGTTTAGAGGTTCTGCAGGCGTGTTGTTGGATGTGATTGATGCTTTTGAAAATCTTGAACAATAATAAAATTACACCGAAGATCAACATTACATTCAAGTAGGCATTTTTATCAATTGCATCGTGCACCATAGTTAAAACTATGGGCAGGTGATAATTCAACCTGATCAAGATTAAAATCTTGAAGGTTTTTAGAAGAGCGAAAACATCACTTTAGTGTTGTTGAAGTTGGTATTACCAGCCCATGATTTTAATCGTGGGCTTTTGTGTTGTTCTCCTTTTTATCTAATGATTGAGTTGTATCTGCCTAGCAAAGGAGGTATGAAAATCAGACAAAACCGTAAGGTAATTTATTTTGAAGTTTTGTTTGATACAAATTTTTCACATATATATAAACCGTTACATGGCATTAGAAATAGCTCCTACTAATAAATTTTATGGATTGAAATATGTACTTTAAAGTAGTAATATATTGGGTGTTAATTCAAAATGATGCTTTTTATTTTATATTTGTCTATCTGTAAATAAAGCCTAAATATTATGATAGAATATTTAGGGTTCTATAAAATTATCAATCTATTACTTTTGCTAAACTAAAATATTATGAGAAGCATCCTTTTCTATTGTTCATTTTTACTATTCGCACTGATGAGTTGTGGAATACAACATGAAGACGACCTAATAAGCCAAGATTGTACAGAAGGTTGTACAGTAATAAGGGGTAAATTACTAACTGATAACGGAACACTTCCTGTTGGCGATGTTGATCTAACCTTAAAATTTGAGAGTACTTATTTATTTGGTGGAGGTGGTGTCGAAAGGATAAAAGCTAAGACTACTACAGATCTAGATGGCAACTTTTATATAAAATTTAAGCTTAGAGATGATGAAAGAAATCCAAATGCAAAATTCAACATTTATTATGATGTAAGTAAAGATGAGTTCTTAGAAATAGGGGATAATGATTTCAAAATTCCTCTTTCTCTTTTATTTCTGGATGATGAAAGAGAAGTGAATTTTAATACATTTCGTAAAGCATACTTAAATGTAACATTACCAAATCATGATGAAATAAAAGAAAATGATATATCGCATTTGAGTATTAAACTTTTACTAGACGAAAATTACGAAACATCTCGCTTTGCAATGCAAAAAAACTTTGGATCTGAAGCAAGCTCTACCCAATTAATTCCCGTAGGAGGAAATCATCCTATGGCTTTAACCTATGTATATTCAAGAAAATCAGATTCGATATATTATCAAGTTGTTGATACTGTTACGGTTGATGCAGGGTCTACTTTAGATTACACTATAGATTTATCACAAAAGGTATCAGAATAAACTCTCCTATAATTTCAATTATGGGTCTACATTACATTCAAGTAGGCATTTTATCAATTGCATCGTGCACCATAGTTAAAACTTTGGCAGGTGGTAATTCAACCTGGTCAAGATTAAAATCTTGAAGGTTTTGGTAGAGCGAAAACATCACTTTAGTGTTGTTGAAGTTAGTATTACCAGCCCATGATTTTAATCGTGGGTCTACAGACCATGCATGATGCAGTCGTTTAATGTATGAGAAGATATCCGATCAAGTATAACGTGCACCATAGTTAAAATTATGGGCAGGTGATAATTCAACCTGATCAAGATTAAAATCTTGAAGGTTTTTTCAGAGCGCAAACATCACTTTAGTGTTGTTGAAGTTGGTATTACCAGCCCATGATTTTAATCGTGGGTCTACAAGGTGTTCCATGCATGATGCTGTCGTTTAATGTATGAGAAGACATCCGATCAAGTATAACGTGCACCATAGTTAAAACTATGGGCAGGTGATAATTCAACCTGATCAAGATTAAAATCTTGAAGGTTTTTTCAGAGCGCAAACATCACTTTAGTGTTGTTGAAGTTGGTATTACCAGCCCATGATTTTAATCGTGGGTCTACGTGATAATAGTTTTCTTATTTTTTGAAATCACTATCTTGGCACAGAAGAAGTGTGTCTAGTCCTCACTTTTCTCTCTTACTTCAAACCTCATCCCTCCATCAGGGATTTTTTTATGCCCAAACTTTCCTAAAATCAGCCAAAGCTCAATATTTCTTGTCTTTTAAAAATAAAATTGCATTTGCTCACGAATTGAAAATGAAATACAAATTTCAAGTTCGTTTTGTTTCTTGTTATTAAATAATTTTTTAACTTCAAGCATCTCTTACAAGAAAACTAAAACAGCAAGCAAACTTACTTTGAAAATTTAGCTAAAGACTTGGTGTATTGGTGTAAGAGTTATTTTTATAATGAATATATGCCACTATTACATTATTGGAATAAAGTGAATGTGGTGT
>NZ_JTAM01000099.1 GCF_000812565.1 Flammeovirga sp. OC4
AAGTAAATTCCGTCAGAATTTATATTTATGGATCTATTGTTTTCATTATTAATTATATTTCCGTCTTTGTACCATTGGTATACATTATTTGTGGCAGAGTCAGGGGCAGTTAAAATGTAATTATCCTGATAAAGTATAGTAGTATCGGGTGAAATGTTACCTTGAGATCCATAGCTACCCGGAAGTCTCATCATACCTTCAAAAGCGGAGTAGCCTAAGTTATTATCTTGAAGGAAATAAGATCCTATATTGACATTTTTTAGAGACTCTGGTATAGCTTTGAGATCCATAATACTAGCAATGAGCACATTCAATTTTTGAAGATTACCAATAGATTCAGGTAGATATCGAATAGGGTTTCTGAACAATTCTAAATTTCTGATTTCATCAAGGTCACCAAATGAGTTTGGCAAGTTTGTTAAGTTTTTACTAGCTATTTTAAGAGAAGTCACTCTGAAGTTAGAAATTGTAACGCCATTCCAGTTCTTTACACTTTGTTCTAAATTCCAGTTTAAGGTGTTATTGGGATTTGAATTATAAATATCAATAAGGGCAAGAGAGTCTGACTCTACAATGGTTTGAGAATGTGAAAAATGTGAGTAAATGAATAAGGTTATTATAAATAACTTGGCTTTTAAAAAACTCATGATCTTTTAATGTAATATCAATACCGACTTTCTTTTGAAAAACATCATACAATAATATAGATTTTTATAATTAAAACTAATATTTTTGATAATATCAAAGGTACTTAATGTTCATATTGTATTTAAATTATATTTAATATATCATTGTATTATTTTTTTGTTTAGTTTTAACATACTTTTTATAACCTTTCGTTTAATATTAAGTTTTTTATAAATGGTTCAACAATTAGAAACCCCTATACTTTTTTTAATTTTTAATAGACCTGATACTACTTCAAAAGTTTTTTCCAGAATAAAAGAGGTAAAACCAAAAAAACTTTTTATTGCTGCAGATGGTCCTAGAAATGACAAAGTTGGAGAAGAAGAGTTATGTGAAAAGACAAGAAAATTGGTCATTGATAATATTGACTGGGATTGTGAAGTACAAACTCTTCTTAGAGAGGGAAATTTAGGGTGCGGTAAAGCCGTAAGTTCAGCAATCACTTGGTTTTTTGAAAATGTAGAAGAAGGTATTATTCTTGAAGATGACTGTTATCCATCAATCAGTTTTTTTTATTTCTGTTCAAATTTGTTAGAGTACCATAGAGATGATGAAAAAATATTCAATATATGTGGTACTACATTTTATAGTACAAAGGAAAACAAAAATCAAGATTATTATTTTACGTCATATACTCATATTTGGGGCTGGGCCACTTGGAAGAACCGATGGGCGAAATATTCCTATGATATGATTGGGTATCCATTAGAGATTGAGAATATTGTAAGAAGAAAAAAATTAGATAGAGAACAAGAATATTATTTAAGATATATTTTTGACAGTGTATATAATAAAAGTTACAAGTCAACTTGGGACTATCAATTTATCTTCTCTTTTTTGAAGAGTGATGCATTATGCATAAAGCCTTATAAAAACCTAATCACAAATATTGGATTTGGAGAAGATGCTACTCACACAAAGTCAGGTGTAAGTTTAGAATCTCATGAGATTGGCCATAATTTAAGTCTTGTAAAAGACATTATTTCGGATGAAAATGCTAATAACTATGATTGGGATATGATTAGAAGCAAGGGGAACTTCTTTAGAACACAAAATACAATGAAGCACAAGTTAAAGACTCTATTAAATAAAGTTTTTTTTGAAAAATTTAAAGAATATGTTCTTGAAATTAAAAGCTGTTATACATAAAATTCTAAGGTTAATTTTTAATTTTAAAATGAAACTGTGTTATTCTAAGAATAGTATAAATTTTCTAGGAATTCCATTTGATATTGATTTTAAATTAAAGGGTATATCAAATAATGTTATAATAAAATCTCATGTTTTAGGTGGAGCTTTTGAAATATATGGTAACAATAATAAAATTCTAATTGAAGAGGGGAACTTTAGAAATTTGAAAGTAAGGATATATGGAGATAACCATTCTTTACACATCGGAAAAAATAAAAAAATTATTGATACTACTTTTTTCTTTAACGATAACAATACAAGTATTGAAATTTTAGAGGGATCATATATTGGTGGAGCTTTATTTGTTACAGCAGGTCTCAATAATTCGATTTCGGTTGGATCAAATGCTTTATTTTCTCATAATATTGAATTGTGGGCGTCGGATACACATTCTATCATAGATTGCAAATCACAAGAAAGATTGAATTTAGATGCTCCAATTGTTTTAGGTGATAATATTTGGTTAGGGTCAGGTGTGAAAGTATTAAAGGGAGTAAGAATACTCAATAATAATATAGTAGGAATTGGTTCAATTGTTTCAAAAAGTATCTTGGAAAATAATGTATTGTCAGTAGGTATTCCAAATACAATAGTAAAACGTAATATTGATTGGAGAGAGGAACGGATTTAGAGATAGATGTCATAATATCATTATTCATAAAATAATGACTTGTGAAATACCTAATGAAATTTTCATTAAACTAATGATAAAGAAATCAATACTCATTTTAAAAAAAAACAAAAATGTTAGTCCGATTAGTAAAGGATTGGGAAAGTAAACCAACTTTTGATAGACAAACTTCACTATTAACTGATAAGTGGAAAAATATTGAAATTACTTTTGAAGAAGTTGACGAGTGCGACTTATTAATCGTATTTAACCGCCCCAAAAAGGAAATTAAAACAAAAGTTCCAAAAGGTAATAAATGGTTAGTTGCAATGGAACCACCCACTGTATCTCATAAGTTTTACATTGATTGCTATAAATACTTTGATAAAGTATTTACACAGTTTCCTTTAAAAGGAAAAAATATAATTCCTTCCCATGGTGCATTACCGTGGCACATCGGTAAAAATTTTGATCAACTCGAAAATCTTCAACTTAATCTAATTGACAAGAAAAATAGATTGTCCTGTATTGCAAGTAATCTAAATTGGATGAAAGGTCATGAATTGAGGTTGGACTTAATTGACTTTTTAAAGAAAGATTCTTTTGCAATGGACCTTTATGGAAAGGGAATCAATTTTGTCCCTGATAAATGGGATGCACTATATCCATATATGTATTCAATTGCTATAGAAAATACATCTAAAGATCACTATTGGACAGAAAAAATTACAGATTGTTTTTTATCCTGGACAATGCCAGTATATTGGGGGGCTAAAAATATTTTTGATTATTTCCCTAAAGAGTCAATAATTTGGATAGATCCTAATAATAAGAAAAAGTCAAAGAGAATTATTGAAAAGGCTATTGAGGATAACCTATGGAATAAGAATCTAGACGCAATCATCAAAGCAAGAAAAAAAGTGATGTATGAATATCAACTTTTCCCATTTATTAAACATCATTATATTAGTAATTTGAATAGTTCTGTAAAATTAGAAGTGACAATACCTCCTTTAATTGCACCTTGGGAAGATGGCTTTGAACAAACTCTATGGAGAAAATTTGAATATAATTTTAGAAGGCTTTTAAATTTTAAACCTTTTTAGAATAGCTTTGACGATATTTATAATTGTCGGTTTTGAAGTATTTTAATCTGTTATTTATTTAACATATATTTAATGATACCTAAAATAATACATTATTGTTGGTTTGGTGGAAACGAAATGTCTCCATTGAATTTAAGATGCATTGAATCATGGAAAAGACATTTGCCAGAGTGGGAAATAAAAAGATGGGATGAATCAAATTCTCCGATGAATTCTGATTTTGTTAGAGAAGCATTTAAAAAAAAGGCTTGGGCACATATATCAGATTATGTTAGGGTTTTTGCGTTGTGTCAAGAAGGAGGGGTTTATTTTGATACGGATATGTTTTTATTAAAATCTTTCGAGAACCTTCTTGAAGAAGATTTTTTTATAGGAGCAATTTATTCAAATCATATTGGAGCGGGATTTGTTGGTTCTTCAAAAAATCATTGGGTTTTAAGAAAACTTGTAAAAAAATACGAAAGTATGAATTTTTCATATGAAGTTAATACTAAGTTTTTTGATGATATTTTTTCAGAAAAAGGTACGGTTAATTACAAAGAAAATGTTTATGTAGATGATAGAACTCTGATATTGAAGCCTGAAATTTTTTATAATTACCCTAAAAATGCAGGATATACTAATTTACCATTTGATGACTATATAACCGAAAATAGTATAGCTTTACATCTCTGGGAAACTTCATGGTTAGAAGAAGAATTCATTGATTTTTGGTGGGGTAATTATAGTAAAGGTTTTAGAAAAACCCTAAAAAGGATACAAGGAAATCCATTTCAAAGTGTTTTTTACTACAAGAAGATATTATGGCATTTCATTAGGTGGTTAAAAAAATAGAATTTTGAATAAACAGTAGTGATTATAATCATTTTATTACTTCACTCAATGAATAGTTATCTCGTTTTCAAAGCAATATTATACATGCAAGAAATAAAGATTGATTTTTTATAAAAAAGCTTAGCTGTTGAACAAAAAGGGACTGTCAGACACTAAAAAATAGAAAAAATAGTCAGTTTATTAATTATTAAATGGAAGGTTAACACTCAATACGCTATATATAATAAAAAAATGTGTTTACATTTTATAAAAGATGAAAAATAAAAAACTCACTCTTGTTTTTGGTTTCAAAAATAGAGAAATTGAACGTGTAAGGCGTTGTTTGTCATCACTAGCAAATCAAACGGTAAAGGAGTTTACTGTACTTTTTATTGATTATGGAAGTGATCTAGATTTAGCGATACAAGTAAAAAGATTAGTAAATTCATTTACTTTTTGTAGGTATATTTACAACGATACAAGAGGTAAGGTTTGGAATCGTTCTCATGCACTTAATACAGGTATAAAATTAGTAGATACAGAATATGTGATGACAACTGATATTGATTTGGTTTATCCTTCTCATTTTATTGCTTCTGCATTAGATAATTTACATCCTAATGTCGAATTACACAGTAATGCTTATTCATTACCAGCTAAGTATTCTAATTGGAGAAATTTATTTATCAAACCTCCCAAATTGGAAGAAAGAAATATGACAGCTTTAGGTCTAGCACAAGGTGTAGAAACAAGTAAGCATTTTGAAATTAGAGGGTTTGATGAATATTATCGTATATGGGGAGTAGAAGATCATGACTTATCAAAACGCTTAGAAAAGTTAGGAACACATATAGAATGGATGACACTTTCAGATGTACCTGTTTACCATCAATGGCACCCAAGTTCTGGCTTAAGAACTAGAAGGGGAATCCCACATGGTTGGCAAAAGATGATGGGACAATATATGGAGCAGTCACTGACAAATATAAAGCGTAGTGAAAATTGGGGACAATTATATTTTGAACATGATCGAAGGATTTATTCTTTATCTAATGATTGTAAGAAAGTTAATTTATCCCAATTACCAAGTATTGCTGTTCAAGGAGAGCTATATAATTTACTCTTGACTTTGTCAGAAGGGGAAGGAGTAGTCATAACTTTTGAGGATAGGATGTATCGTAAGTTTAACGGTTCAAGGTTACAGAAGTTTATCCGTAGGTTTAATGATTACTCGAATACTAAAAATTATTCGTTGTTGTTAGAAAGTGATTTGACATACTTTGGTAATTATGAAAATGTGTATGTATATCGCGATCAGTTAATGTATTTTTTATTGATGTGTCAAAACCTATATTCAGACTATTTCTTTACACTAAAAGAAGATAGTTTAGAATTGAAAATTATACGATGAACAAACAAACAATCTTTGTTATTTCTAACGAACCATGGGGAGATCTATGGTTTTCTAAACAACATTATGCAAATGAACTTAGCAAATTAGGGCATTCTGTTTATTTTGTGAATGCTCCTAAACGCTGGAATATCAAGCATTTATTAGATTGGAGTGTTAAGGTGAACAAGATAAAAAAAAACCTTCACACAATAGATTTTGTAAATCCTTTTCCAATTCGTTTTTTTTCAGGTTTTTTTTTATTTCTTAATGATCTTATTAATAGTTATAAATTAAGAAGTATAACAAAAGATGAAGAAATTATTTTTTGGCAGTTTGATCATAACCGTTTTGTAAGGGCCCCTTTCTTAAAATTCAAGAAAAAGATTTATCATATAGCAGACCCATATATGGGAGCTAAGAACGATGTATTAATAGCAAAGTGTGCCGATCTTATTATTTGTACTAGTGATAAATATCTTAGACACTATAAAGAGATAACAAAACAGCAAAATGTAATTTATATTCCTCATGGTATTTCTGAAGATGAGGGAGTTATAGATTTATCAAAAGTGGAAAACTATAAAAGTAAATATGGAAATTACGTATTGTTTATAGGCACTATTAATCATGATGTAGATTTAGGTATTTTTGAGTCAATTATAAAGAAATATAAATTACTAGTAATAGGAAAAGTATTAATACCATCTAGTAGGTGGGAAGAGTTGCATAAACATCAAAATTTCATATATCTAGGTATTGTTCATGCACAACAATTAAAAGATTATATTGCAGGGGCTTTCATATGTATAACAGCTTACCGCTTTGATTTACAAAAAACAGGTGCAAATAGATCTCCATTGAAAATATTAAATTATCTAAGACAGTATAAATCAATAATTGTTTCAACAGACTCTGAATTAGAAGAATTAGAGGGTAAGGTGATTTTTAAAGCAAGAAATTACCAACATTTTTTAGAACTTATTAGTCAGCATAAAGGGGAGTTATTAAATCATCATAAAGTTGAAATAAATAACTACTTAGAAAAACACAAGTATCCTAAACTAATAGAACAAATCTTGCAATGCCTAAACAAAAAATAGTCTATATTATCTCTAATATCAATAAAGCCTTAGAATTTGAATGGGTTGCAACTTATTTAAATAAGGATAAATTTGACTTGAGCTTTATTTTATTAAATCCAGTAAAGGGAACAGAACTTTCAAAGTTTGTACAAACTCAAGGTTTAATAGTAGAAGAATTAATTTATCGTTCTAAAAAAGATCTATTTTCTTCCATTTTGAAGGTGATTAAAATTCTTAAAAAGACACGACCTGAAATTGTTCATACACATTTACCGGAGGCAACATTAATTGGATTGTTAGTAGGCAAGGTGTTAGGAATAAAAAGTAGAATTTATACAAGACACCATTCAACTTTCAATTATGATTATCATCCACATGCCATAAAGTATGATCTTTTTGCCAATTGGTTAGCAACTGATATTGTGGCAATAACTCAAAATGTTAAGAAAATTTTAACAGATAGAGAAGGCGTTGAAAATGATAAAGTAACGGTTATTCCTCATTGTATTGACATTGAACGGTTTGATAGTGTTACAGAGGAAGAAATAAATGGTCTAAAAAGTAAATATAATATAAAGTCAAGTTCACGTTTTGTTGTAGGTGTAATATCAAGATATACTGAGTGGAAAGGAATTCAGTATATTATACCAGCTTTTAAAAAATTATTAAAGGAAGAACCTAATGCTTTGTTAATCATATCAGGAGGGAAAGGAGGTGAATATAAAAACGAAATACAAACTTTATTAAAAGAGTTACCCTCTAAGAATTATTTGGAAATAGAATTTGAGAATAACCTATTTGCATTATATAAACTATTTGATGTCTTCGTTCATGCACCTGTTGATCAATATTGTGAGGCTTTTGGACAAATTTATATTGAAACAATGGCTGCTAAAGTACCTTCTATTGTGACTAGATCAGGAATAGGAGTAGATATTTTAAAAGATAATAAGAATGCTTTAGTGGTAGACTATAAAAACAGTGAAGAAATTTACAGTGCTTTACAATCTCTTTTGGTTGAAGATAAAGGATTAAAAAAACAGATTATTTCAGAAGCTAATCAAATGGTTAGAAAGGAGTTTTATATAAAAAAGAAAATTGATTTATTAGAATCACTCTACATAAGAAATTATTCATAAAAAGAACAATTTATATGAACTATACAATAAATGATAATAATTTATTATCTCCAGCTGAAGTAGTAGAATTATCTAGTTTACCATTAAATCTTTGTTTGGAAGACAGAGAATATTATAATTCTATTCGTACTTATTGCGCAGAAGAATCTAAATTGGTGCAGATAAACAACTTATTCGTTAATCATGAATCTCTATTGTTTAAACCATTATTCAATATTATTGATGAATCTTTTGTGAGAAAAAGCCAGAGTGATGCTTTTCAGAAAAGTAAGCGAGAAAAAATTGTTTTTATAATAAAAAATTATTTGTTAAGATTTTCGTCTACTCAAATAGATGAGGACATTGTTTGGTTCATTGATAATTATTCTCAAACATATTTTCATTGGATTACTGAAGCATTACCAAGGCTGTTTCTTATCTATAAAATTGACCCTAAAATTACCATAGCTTTACCAAGTTATTATAAGGATATGAATTATGTTTCACAAAGTTTATCCTGTTTTAATGGTATCAACATAAAATGGATAGAAAACTCAAGAAAATATAGATTAAATAAAGTGAGCATACCTACCCAAGCGGGGACACCTGCATGTTACCATAAAACGTTACTTTTGGAATTTAAAAATTATATTTTAAATCAAATAATTAGCAAAGACAATAATCCTTACCCTTCAAGAGTGTATATAAGTAGAAATAAAGGGAATAAAAGAATTGTTATAAATGAAGACAAGGTTTTAAATATTCTTAGCCATTTTGGTTATACTACTATTTATAATGAAGATCTTTCATGGCAAGAACAAATAAAATATGCTTATCATGCAAAAAGTATTGTATCGATACATGGAGCAGGTTTAACAAATGTACTTTTTATGGAGAGTAAAGCTAGTGTATTAGAATTCAGGCATGATAATAATAATTTTTGGGATTGCTTCTATAGATTGTCAGCATTAAATGAAATAAATTATTATTACTTAAAATGTAAAGTAGGTCGCAAATCAAATATTAAAGATTATGAATATCATCATGGAGATATTGTTGTAGATGAGGTTCAGTTATCATTAACATTAAAAAAAATGCACAATCATGGTTAGTTTAGTTGTCCCTGTATATAATGCATCAAATTATATCAAACAAACATTAATATCAGTGCGTGCCCAAAGTTACACTGACTTTGAATGCTTAATCATTGATGATGGTTCAACAGATAACTTTAAAAAACTGATACAACCAATTTTAGAGTCTGATATAAGGTTTAAGTACTACTGGAAAAAAAATGAAGGCGTTTCAATAGCAAGAAATTTTGGTCTCAGTAATTCAAATGGTAGGCATATAGTTTTCCTAGATAGTGATGATATATTAGCAGAGAATTATTTAGAAAGTCGTGTAGAATTTTTAGACAATAATATTATGCATATCGGAGTTGCGTCAGATGTAGAAACCATTGATTGGGAAGGACTTGCACTAGAAAGTAATTATAAGGCTTTGACAACTTATGAGGAACTTGTCAATTTTTCTCCAAATACTCAAACTTGTCCTTCATCCTATATGTTTAGAACAAGTGTTTTACTGGAGAATGAAATCTTCTTCAATAAAGATCTTTTTAATACAGCAGATCGATATTTTTTACATCTAGTTTTTCAAAAAGGTAAAATTGGTTACGTCACTGGAGCAAAGATGTATTATAGAATTCTTGAAAATAGTATGTCACGTAAAATATCACCTAAATTAGTTGTGGATTATCTCAATTATATCCGTCTTATTGGTGAAAAAATAAACATGGAAAAGAAGGATAAAGATAAATATTTAAGTCATTTCTATTATACAGTATCAGCTTATGCTTTCCATACAAAGCAATATTACAAAGCGGTTCATTCTTTACTTTTTTCTTTTTATAAAAGTTATTCAACCACTATTGAATTATTGAAAGCTCGATGAAAATATTATATCTAGGTTATTGGGGTGTTAATGAAGGCCTATCAGTGGCGACTATCTATCCACACCTTAAAATTTTAGCATCTTTTGATTCTATTCAAAAGATCTTTTATTTTTCAATGGAAAGGGAGGGTACGACTGAGACAAAAAGCTTAGACTCTTCTAAAATAGAGCATTTTCCGTTTGTAACAGGTCATGGATTGAAGGATAAATGGAATGACTTTACAACTTTTCCTAAAATATTACTTGATTTTATTAAAGAAAAACAAATAGATAAAATCATAGCTAGAGGAGCACCAGCTGGAGCGATAGCATGGATGGTTTGGAAAAAAAATAAAGTTCCGTTTGTAGTCGAATCCTTTGAGCCACATGCTGATTATATGTTTGAATCAGGTATTTGGCCGAAGTATGACCCAAGATATTTATTAGAAAAGTATTGGGAAGAACAACAAAAAAAATGTGCTAAAAATATCATTACAGTATCTAATAGTTATAAAAATCAATTAATAAAAGAAGGAGTTGAAAAGAGTATCATTGAGGTAGGTCCATGTTGTGTTGATACTCTTAAGTTTCAATTTATTCAAAAGCAAAGAACAGCAATTCGAGAAAAATTAAAGATCTCAAAAGATGCAATTGTTGCAATATATGTTGGTAAAATAGGGGGGATTTATTATTCTGCGGAATCTATTCAATTATTTAAAGACTTTTTAAGTCAGTCACCTTCTCATTTTTTAATTATTCTTTCTCCTCAAGTTGAGGAACTAGAGAAAGAATTGTCTACAAAGAAAAATGTATTCATAAAATCTGTTGCTCATTCAGAAGTGCCAGATTATTTATCAGCTTCTGATTTTGCTTTTTCCCTTCATAAGCCGTCTCCTTCCAAGATAGCGCTTTCGCCTATTAAAAATGGGGAATATTGGGCGAATGGATTACCTGTTTTTATATCCAAAGGTATAGGTGATGATTCAAATTTGATCAAAGCAAATAATATTGGTGTTATCTGGGAAAACCAAAATAATCAAAAAACATTAGACGAAATTGTTAATATTGTAGTTAAGAAAGAACGTTTGGAGCAACCCAACTCAATAGTAGAATTAGCCAAAAATACTCGTTCATTCTCTATAATCGAAAACGTGTATAAAACGATTCTCTAATATAATGAAGATATTAATTTTAACTCCTTATCCAAAATCCATTGCTCCTTCTCAACGATTTCGTTTTGAGCAATATTTAAAAATTTTGACTGAAAATGGTTACGAGTATGAATACCATTCTTTTTTAAATTTAAAAACCTGGAAAATACTACATCAGCCTGGCAAGTTTCTTCAGAAGGGAATCGCAATTCTTTTTGCATTTTTAAAACGGTTTTTATTGATGCTTAGAGTTGGAAAGTTTGATCAAGTCTTTATTCATCGCGAAGCTTCACATATTGGACCACCAATTTTTGAATTCTACATCACAAAGATTCTTCGAAAGAAAGTGATTTATGACTTTGATGATGCCATTTGGTTACCTAATTATTCTGAGCATAATGCAAAGTTTAATAAGCTGAAAATGTATGGAAAAGTAAAGAGGATTATCCAATGGGCTTCAGTAGTTAGTGTCGGTAATGAGTACCTCAAAGAATATGCAATAAACTACAATAAAAATGTAAAGGTTAATCCAACTACTATCGATACTAAGAATTACCATAACCCGGAGTTATATAAAAAAGAAAACAACAACTTACCTGTAATTGGTTGGACGGGTACTTTAACTACAGCACAATATATAGAGTTCTTAATACCTGTTTTTCAAAAATTAGAAAAGAAATACAATTTTGAGTTTCGAATGATTTCGAATGAAGATCCTAAGTTTCCAATTCGATCATTAGTATATCACCCCTGGTCAAAGGAAACGGAAATACAAGATTTAATGAAATTCGATATAGGTATCATGCCTTTAAAAGATGATATTTGGGCAAAGGGCAAATGTGGTTTTAAAGCATTACAATATATGAGTTTAGGTGTACCGGCAATAGTGTCACCAGTTGGCGTTAATACAAAAATTGTAGATCATACTATTAACGGGTTTATTTGTGAAAATATAGATCATTGGTATACTGCATTAGAGCAGTTTTTAGAAAAGTCAACTTCTACTGATATGTCTATTGCAGCTCGTGAAAAAATTGTAAATAATTATTCAGTACAATCTAATACTCCTAATTTTTTATCACTTTTCTCCTAGGTTTTCGATTTTTTACTTTTTTCGTAATATACTGATAATGTATTACTAAAAATAGTGTGTAAAAAGGCATCATCGGTGTTTTGAATCGTTGTAGTACACCATAATTAAATGAAATATAACCAGCAATAAAACCAAAAAAGAGAGCGTAACTTAATACAAAACCAAGGTGAGGATCTCTGAAAGTTTGTCTCATTGTCTTGATTACACCAACCTTAAAGAAAATATAGATTGTAATTAGTATAAATGCAAAGCTTTCCAATGAACCTAGTAGCTGAACTACTTTTTTTGTTTCCCAAGGAAAAGGTCTAAAAAGAGTATAACTTATAGCTTCGGGTAATGCCTTTAACATTCCTAATAAGCTATAATCTCCTGCTGTACTAAGACGGTAAACAGAAGTTTCACCTCCTCCATGACCTCTTCCTTTTCTCCAATTACCTCCGTGGTCTTCTTGGAAGCCCTGTGCGACCTTTTGTGCAGATTTAAATTCTTCATTATTTTCAATGTGGTTTGACATATTACTAGATAATAGCAATAACGTTATTATCACTGAAGTAATAAGAGATAAACTTATTAAGTATCGAATTATTGTATGAAGTTTTTTGTAGTAATATAGAAAAGTCCATAATCCCAGGCATGGCAATAATAGATAGATTGTTGTACCTTTAACTGTACTGAGAATTAAGAAAAGAACTACTAATATTGTTGTGGATTTTAGAAAATCTTTTTTCTTAAATACTATATTGCTGAAATAGAAAACAAAAAATCCAATAGCTCCTGTTGTAATTGATTCTTTTATTATTCCGCTGCTCCAAAACAAACACGAAGGGATAAATAATATTGAGATACAGATTAATTTATAACTTCTTTTATAGATAGAAGTAAAAAGTTCAACAAGTTTCCATGATCCAAGGAATGACCAATACCCAAAAAATATTGAAGTGGCATAAAAGGATTTAAGAGTGAATAATTGTACTATTGTAGAAATTTGGACCATAAACCAAGTACTTGGGTTTTTTTTTAAGTAAAGCTTAGATAAGAAAGATATATTTTCTCCTCCAATCTCTTTACCATTATAAAAGAGGGTTTCAAGGCCAACAATAGGAGAATATAAAAATGCATCTACAATAACTCCCCCTTCTAGAAAATAGGCTATGGTATCTCCTCCTCCATAATAAAATTGATATATTACACAAAAGAAAATTGATCCTGTTATTTTTGAATGTAATCCCCACCAAAAATACTTTCTTGTATACTTATTGGTCCATCTATTTGCAAAAAAAGGTGCTATTACAAAATAGATAAGTAAAAGGTAAATAAGTGTGGTAAATAGGTTGTATAAGGGATTCATTTTCAATTAATATCAATTGCTACTGTATTTTAACATCTAATTTTGTTTTAATGAATTTATTAATACAAAAATTAAAAAAGTAAGTTACACCCCAAAATAAACTGACAAAAGAGTATAAAAAGTAACGCCATTCAGTATGTCTAAGAATAATACAAAAAAACAGTATTAAAAATAAAGGAATAGCGATTATGATAAAATCTTTAGTCTTAATTGTAAATAAAAAAAGACCCATAAAACCAAAAATTAGAACGAAGTAATAAAGTAAAGATTCGTAATACTTGATAAGCATCTGATAAGGTTTATAACATTCAAAAGATGTTGAAATAGGTAAATAATAAGATCCAGAATGAAATATAAATTTAGGAATTAATTTCAGTCGAGAAGTAATAACTCTTTCTGGTTTATCAATTAGATATGAATCAGCTAATAGATCAATTCTATTTGCCATTAATGTATCTTGTTTACCTTCATATTGATACATATTACTCACAATTTCTTTTATAGCTAAAATTGAATCTTGATTACATAAGCTACTTAGTGGTATGTCATCTATTATATAAACTGTTTCTTTATTTTTATAAAAAAAACTACTTAAAGCTTTTTTATTCCATGCTTCCTCAATTTCGCCTAAGTTTGCTATAAAGTTTCTAAAGGATTGAGAAATCGGTTTGGTATAAGTAGTATATCCACTAAATGGTTCTGTAAGAATGTAAGCTTTTGTAGTAATGTTATAATTTCGGTATGACCAACTAAAGGTTACAACAATAAATGTGATAGAAAATAGAAATCCAACTTTTATAAATTTAAATAAGGATGTTTTTCTCATAATTGATAAACGTATAATATCCAAACCAATTAAAACAAATAGTATCCCCATATAGGGTTTAAGACCTGTTAGATAAGTGATTAACATGCCTACAAGAAAGATTTGAAGATAGTTATTTGTTTTTTTCCATGAATAGTAAAAGTGTAAAGCTAAAATCATTATCGAAATACCAACACTTTCAGGTGATAGTAATAAGGTGAACGAAGACCAATAGGTTGAGGTTAATAAAATAATGTAGCTAAATAAAAAGGTAATAGTATTTTTGAAATAATTTTTAATAAAATTGAGTATAACTATACTAGAAACTATTTCAAGTATCAGTTGTAATAAACCCTGAAGATTAGAACTAGTTTTGATATTTAAAAAATGTCTAAATATATAATATGTAATGCCATATTGTGGCATTCTACCAGCATAGACATTATTCTTACCATTAAAAAAGTGATATGAATTTTCAGTTATTAAATTCTCATATGGATCTAAATAGCTGAAAGTGTCACCTCCTTCTGTATAAAATGCACCACTAGGTATGTTTAAAGACTTGTAATTACAATTTGTTAAGTCTAAAAAATATAGTGCAATAAAAATTTTAATTAAAATAAAAATAAGATATAATAAAAAATTTTTGTTATTGTTCATTATTTAAAAAATTGTGTAATATTTTGACAAATTGATTCAATTTCCTTTTTTTCGAGCTCATAAAATAGAGGTAATCTTACTAAACAATCAGAATAATGATCACTCATTTTAAGAGTTTGTAGTTCATTTTTTGTGAGATAATAATCACTTTTATGTAAACTCAAATAATGAAAAACACTTTTAATTCCTTCTTCAGCTAAAAATCTGATTAAATTGGATCTTTGTTGTTCATCTTCCAAGACCATATAAAACATATGAGCATTGTTTGTTGCAAAGTCGGGTATATTTGGAAGTTTGATATTCCCACTTTCCTCAAGGTGTAAAAGTTTATTATAATAACTCAACCAAATATCTTTTCTTCTTTTCTGGATATCATCAATATTTTCTAACTGAGCATACAAAAAGGAAGCATTTAACTCACTTGGTAAAAAACTACTACCTGTATCTTTCCAACCATATTTATTGGCTTCTCCTCTAAAAAATTCAGCTCTATTTGTTCCTTTCTCCCAAATTATTTCAGCTCTTCGAATAAATTGTTCATCATTGATGGCTAACAATCCTCCTTCACCACATTGAATATTTTTAGTTTCATGAAATGAGAATGTACCAAAATGACCAATACTTCCTAGAGGTCTCCCTTTATAATAACTGTCAATTGCTTGTGCAGCATCTTCAATTACAAAAAGGTTATGCTTTTCAGCAAGATGCATAACTATATCCATGTCAACTGCGACTCCAGCGTAATGAACTACCACAATTGCTTTCGTTTTTGGAGTAATTAATGATTCTATTTTTGTTTCATCAATACCAGGGTGATCTTCTCTTGAATCCGCAAAAACAATTTGAGCTCCTTGTCTTTCGAATGCTAGAGCTGAACTTACAAAGGTATAACTAGGAACAATAACCTCATCTCCTTTTTCAATATTAAGAAGAAGAGCACACATCTCTAAGGCATCCGTACAAGAAGTTGTCAATAATGTTTTCTTAAAGCCCCATTTTTCTTCAAAAAAGGATTGACATTTTTTTGTGTAATTTCCATTTCCACTTATATGGCCAGAGTAGACTGCTTGATAAAGATAGTGTGCTTCTTTACCAGTTAAATATGGTTTATTAAATGGTACTATTTGTTCCATATATGATATATATATTCAATTTTATCAATGATAAAGCCTTGAGACTTATAAAAATTACATGCCAAAATATTATCAAGTTGTGTTACAACTTGTAGTTCTTTATAATTTTTTAATATACAGGTTCTTTCAGCTTCTTTTATTAATGATTTTCCAATTCCAAGTCCTCTTGATTTGTTATCAACTGCTAATAAACCGATATCTGCTCTATTATTTTTTTCACCAAGAGTGATTAATCCCTTGTATTCATCTGAATAGGTAAGGACTTCAAATGACAATTTTCTTTTTAAGGAATTTTCAATCCATTTAGTATAAAGTTCATCAACTTTATTGTTATTGATTTTATCGTCTATTCTAAATCTAGAAAATTCACTGCTTTGAATACTTAGATTTATTAGTTTGTTATTACACTGATTGACTGATATTACTTCAGTATTCCTGTCGGTTTTAATATCTTGAAGTTGTTTGTAAAATGTAACCTTTTTATCCACCAATTGTATTGGTCTATTAATTGAATTAATATCAATTTTTGAATTTGATATTAGATAGAGAAGATCGAAAGAAACGGTCTCAATTATGTTATTTAAATTATTATTGAAAAACGTTTTATATACTTCTATTTCGAAAAAATTACTGTCCCAACTAAGCCTTTCCATTTATCTTTTCTTTAATTATATAAATTGGTTTACCTTTAGTTTCGTCGTAAATTTTACCTATATATATTCCAATAAATCCAAGGTTAAATGATAATATACCACCGATAAACCATATTGAGACCATTGTACTTGTCCATCCTTCAACTTTAAAAAAATTAAAGAAATGGCCGATTATTAAATAAAGACCTATAAGAAATGAACATAATGTAATTATGAATCCAATATTGATACCAAGTCTTAGAGGTTTATTTGAATTTGAGAGAATATTATTTCCAGCAAGTTTTAAAAGTCTACTAATATTGTAAGATGATTTACCTTCTTCTCTTTTTGCATGTTCAACATCTACATAAGTATTGTTGAATCCCATCCAGTTTAAGAATAAAGGATACATTCTATTTTGTTCTTTAAAAGAACGGAAAGCTTCAATAACTTTTTTATTTATAATAGAGAAGTTCGCGATTGTTTCATCAGATTTTCTATCTGTAAAATAATCGAATGTTCTGTAAAATAATTTTGATGATAATCTTTTAAGAAAACCATCTTTTCTTTTAGCTCTTCTTGCATAAACGATATCAAAACCTTCAATTATTTTATGATAAAGTTTCTCAATTTCTTCTGGTTGGTCCTGAAGGTCTCCATCCATTACTACCAAAAAATCTCCCGAGCAGTTATCTACTCCTGCACTTATAGCATAATGCTGCCCGAAGTTTCTTGATAGATTAATACCTACTACTTTAGGGTCGTTAGTTGTAATTTTTTGGACTTCTTTCCAATCACCCATTGGACTTAAATCATTTACAAAAATGATTTCATATTGATCATGTACTATTTTTGTCAGAGTAGTTTTTAATCTTTGATAAAGTTCAGGAATACTTTTCTCGCAACAGTAACAAGGAACAACTACAGATATTATTGGATTAATCATAAAAAAATTAACAGATTTTTTGCCGCCCCAAATATAAACCTATTTCCTAAATAACATTCCAATCCCAACCTAATTTATAAAAAAGAATTCGTGAGCAAATGCAACACTACCGAAATTCAAGAATAAAAAAACTCCTTTTTGGAGCATTGTTGATGGTGTAATGAGATAAACTTAAATATTTTCCTGAAGGAAGGTAAAATAGTAAAATAAGAAAACTACAAATTGTGATAAGAGGGTAGGAAACTGAAATTTAAGCAATATGTCTTACTGTCCTAAAGATAATTTCAATAGGTTTATTTGTGAAGATATGTTGATCTTGGGTATATTCTTCTTTATGTGCTTTTAAAATTAAGAAGAGAGGAAGATCATTTCTGAAATGGAATATCTTTTTGTTATTTAGCCTTTTTTGATAAAGTTTCTTTTTCAATTTTAAACGTAGTGAAGGGATTTTGAAGTAGTTGGAGTAGACCAATGGAGAGTCAGAACACCAAAATATTTGTCTGCGGTCGGCATAGAGACGGTAGGGATTTTTTCTTTTGTATTTTCTTAAACACTTTATTTTTTTGGATAAACCTCCTATTAGCTTTTTTCGGGCAATGGTCAATTGTTGTGCGTAGGTTGCGATGTATTTTGAGTGTTTTGAATTTCGTTTGATTTCTCGGTATACGGTGGAAGGAGCAACACCTAATTTTCTTGCAATTGTTGTTTTGCTCCGTTTCATTTGGAGGGCAAATTCTATATATTTTCTATCGGCTAGGGTTAGGTTTTTCATATTGATGATTATATTTTGAATGGAGAATGAAGAAAAGATGGTTTTTGAGTCACAGGGCATTGTGGGGCTACAGAGGAATGATGACTTATTAATTTAAGTATTATTTTGATTGGAAGGTATCCCTTGTAGAGACGAAATGCTTTAGTTCTCATGTACCACAATTTGAACTTTTTTTACTTTGTTCAAAAAAACTAACCTATTTTTTTGACTTAGTACTTTGTAAAAAAAACCTTAGAGCTTGTAACAGTGTATAAGCTCTAAGGTTTTTTATTAGACTACTTTTGCTTTTAAACCGTAGTCATTGACGGTCCAACTTTGAGCTTCCACATAATCAAAGATGTCTTTTAGAACTCCTAGAAGAGAAGTGGTTCTAAGTTGATTGATGTCATAACTAAGGCCTCTGATAATCATGTCAAAACCGTAACTGTTTTGGAGGTCGAAATTTGTCTTTTTGACATCAACTTGAAGTTCTTCTAATTCGAGTTCTAGTTCTTTTCTTCGGAGGTCGCCTTCCTCAAGTTGTGGAATACGACCTTCCAAGTAAAGAATTCTCGCTTCATTTTCGGCCAATGTTGCTTGGTTTCTTTCTTTTTTATCTAAAGAGTAGTCCAAACTCAAGTATTCTCTGGTGTTTTTTGAAGAATAATCAAGATAGGTTTCATTAAGTTGATTGATCAATAGTTGTGCATCCTCTTGTGTTTTTGCAAACAAATTGATATTGGTGGCATTGATGATACTGTTTAGATTTATGGTTTTCATAGTTAGATTTTAATTTAGATTTGAAATTTATTGAGTACAACGAGAGTGTTGAATAGATCTATTTTTGAATCGTTGATATCTTCTTATTCGAGTAAACGTATAGAAATGTTTTTTGCATTTCACAAAGCCTAACAGATATTTAGGAGAGTTAATAGAGTGCAAAGTGTTTAGTTTTTAAATTAACAAATGTTTAATATTTATTTGTAGTTTAATTAATATTGTCGTTAATGTTTTGTATGCCTGAAGGCTTACAGTAGGTTTTTAACTGCATCAAAAGTTTAAATCACAGATCCAAGTCACACCCTTAGCTTAAGACTTGAACCAATTTTAGTGTATAAAAAAAACTAAATCAGGATGTTTTGATCATATATTAATTACACTGTAAACTAAGTTTGCGTTAATTAAAGCATTTAGAAATCAGGAGATTTCTGATGATCAATAGGACACGAATGATGTTATCTCTTAACATTCCCGCCAGTGGGCCTTCTACCTCATATGTATGTTAGTACTTCCCTGGCTTTGACTTCTAAGCCTTGAGTTTTTTGCTTCTTTTTGTTTCAAGACAAAAAAAAGTAGACGAAGGAAGCTTGAAAGTAGATCTTAGAAAGCTTGTAGAAAGATCGGTTGGAGTGTGGATAATTATTAATTGAAATACCAAGAACCCATTCAAATAGAATAGAATTTTCGACACTTAGTTCTATATTCTCTTTTTTGTTTCAAAATTCTTTAAAATGTTCATTAATACTATTGCTACTAGCTTATTAATTTCGCATAATTGTAGTCATGTAAAGACATCATTTTTTAATACTTCCTTTTTTAATATCATGGCAAGATTTAAGTATATCTCAGAATTTGAATTTAAGGCTCCATTACATAAGTTATACCCTTATTTTGTGACGCCGAATCTCTTGAAAGATTGGTTTGCTGACAAGGTTACAGAAAATTCTGAACAGAAAATCATGTCGTTTGTGTGGGGAAATGAAGAAAAAAGAGGAAGAATAGCAGTGAGGAGACAAAATCAACATGTCAAGTACATTTTTGAGAAGGAAGAAGATCAAAAATCAGCGTATTTAGATTTTAAATTTGATTTTAGTGAATTAGCTCAATCTACTTTTGTAACTGTAACAGATTATTCTGATATGGATGATATGGATGAATTGAAAGAGCTATGGGAGGAATTCTTCGGAAGATTACATGAGATTGTGGGCGGTTAAATACATTTAGATAATGTCATTCGAATACTCAACGAAGTATATTAAACAGCTGTCTAGAGCTGTTGAGCAAAAAGAAGATGCATATCTTCTAAATGAATTTGAAGATATGCATGCGGCAGATATTTCTGCTGTGATGGAAGGGCTTTCAGCTGAAGATTGTAAGTACATTCTTGACTTATTGGATCCTAATGTAGGTGCTGATGTAATCAGTGACCTTGAAGACGATATTCGTAAAAACTTTATGTCTCTTTTTGAGGCAGAGGAGCTATCAAAATATTTAGATCAGACAGATTCCGATGATGCGGCAGACATTCTAAATGAATTGCCTGTCAAAATGAGAGAAGAGGTGTTGGGAAGTATGAAGAACCAGGAAAAGGTACTTTATATTGTAGATCTTTTACATTACGAGGAAGATTGTGCTGGTGGTTTGATGGCGAAAGAATTGGTGAAAGTAAACATCAATTGGAACGTACATCAATGTATTGAAGAAGTTCGCCGTCAAGCAAAAAATGTCGATAAGGTTTATACTGTTTATGTTGTGGATGATCATGATATTTTGTTAGGCAGAATATCAATGAAACGCCTCTTGATTGCAGATGAAGAAGATAAAGTAGCGGATCTTTATGAACCCGAAATTGCTAAGGTTCATTCTTATCAGGAAGACGAAGAAGTTGCTGAACTGATGCAACACTACGATTTAGAAGTCATCCCAGTAGTGAATGTCCAAGGTCGATTGATTGGTAGAATTACGATTGATGATGTTGTCGATGTCATTACAGAGCAAGCCGAAAAGGATCAACAAGCTATGTCAGGTCTTTCGGAAGACATTGAAGAGAGAGACAGTTTGTGGGCAATGGCAAGAGCACGTTTACCTTGGTTGATCGTGGGGATGTCAGGAGGCTTATTAGGAGCAAATTTCTTGGGTGGTTTTGAAGATGAATTACGCTTAGTTCCTGCTATGGCCTTTTTTATACCACTGATTACAGCTACAGGAGGTAATGTCGGTATTCAATCTTCAACTATTGTTGTTCAATCATTAGCGAGTGGAGGCTTCCAAGGTTCTGTTTTTGACCGTTACTTTAGAGTATTAATTGTCGCCATTTTAAATGGGTTGACATTAGCACTTTTGGTTTATGCCTTCAATTTCCTATTTATAGAACATGCTTTGGCAGTGGTGGTTTCAGTAGCTTTATTTAGTGTGATCATGATTGCTTCCTTTATGGGGACCATTACACCCATTGTTTTAGATAAATTTGGAATCAATCCAGCACTCGCTTCCGGGCCTTTTATTACCACTTGTAATGATTTAATAGGACTCGGAGTGTATTTTACAGTAGCAAAAATGCTTTTACATAGTTAAATTTGCAAAATGTCAGAAAATAAAAGAACAGAGATAGGTGAACTAGGAGAGTTTGCTTTGATCGATAAAATTACGGAAGGAGTAGAGATTCACCACAAAACCACTGCAAAAGGTATCGGAGATGATGCTGCAGTGTTTGATTATGGTGGAGATGAATATACCGTATTATCAACAGACATTTTATTAGAAGGAATTCATTTTGATTTAAGCTTTATGCCTTTGCAGCATTTAGGTTATAAAGCTATTGCAGTCAATGTATCTGATATTGCTGCTATGAATGCAATTCCTGAGCAAGTCACTGTAAGTATTGCAATTACAAACCGTTTTTCGGTGGAAGCAGTGGATATGATTTATCAAGGAATAAAAGCTGCATGTAAGAACTATAAAGTTGACTTAGTAGGTGGAGATACTACTTCATCACGTCAAGGACTTTGTATTTCTGTCACTGCTGTAGGTAGAGTGAAAAAAGATAAAATTGCATACCGTAGCGGTGCGAAGAAAGGAGATATTCTTTGTGTTTCTGGAGATTTAGGTGGAGCGTACATGGGACTTCAAGTACTTTTGAGAGAGAAAAAAGTTTTTGAAGCTAATCCAGAGATGCAACCTAATCTAGACGATTACCAATACATTGCAGGTAGACAATTAAGACCTGAAGCGAGAACTGATATTATTCATGAATTCAATGAATTGGGTATTGTGCCTACTTCAATGATCGATATTTCAGACGGTTTAGCCTCAGAGGTGTTACATATCTGTAAAGATTCAAAAGTAGGTGCTGTAGTTTATGAAGATAAATTACCAGTAGATCACCAGACTTTTGATGTATGTCATGAATTCAAAATTCCTTCGAAAACACCTGCATTGAACGGTGGAGAAGATTATGAGTTATTGTTTACAATCAAGCAGGAAGACTTCCCTAAGTTAGAAAAACATGCTAGTGTATTCTTTATTGGGTATATTGATGAAGTTGAAAATGGAGCTCGTTTAGTGACGGAAGGTCAACAAACACTTCCATTAACAGCACAAGGTTGGAAACATTTCTAGAAAAAATTTATGGCAGGACATAGTAAATGGGCCAATATAAAGCATAGAAAAGGAGCTCAAGACGCAAAGAGAAATAAACTTTTCACAAAATTAGGTAGAGAAATTACGGTAGCTGCTAAAGAAAGTGGTATCGATCCGGATATGAATCCTCGTTTACGTTTGGCTATACAAAACGCAAAAGGAGCCAATATGCCTAAAGATACCATCGAGCGTGCAATCAAGAAAGTTGCAGGTGGAGAAGATGTAACGTACGAAGAATTGACTTATGAAGGTTACTCTCAAGGTGGTATCGCTATTTATGTTGAATGTTCTACTGACAATACAAGAAGAACAGTACAGCAAGTGAAAAGTTATTTTGCAAAATTGGGTGGTTCATTGGCTAAAAATGGTTCATTAGAATTCTTATTTGACAGAAAAGGTGTTTTTGTGATCACAAAAACGGAAACGTTAGATGTTGAAGAATTGGAATTAGAACTGATTGATGCAGGTGCTGAAGATTTTGAAATCGAAGATGAATTCATTACGATCTATTCTCAGATGGAAGACTTCGGAACTGTCAACAAAAAGCTAGAAGAGTTAGGTGTTGAAGTATCAAGTGCTAATCTCCAAAGAATTCCTCATGCTACTAAAGAGGTCGATGATGAAACGCTGGAGGTGGTTATGAAATTAATAGATCGTCTGGAAGATGATGACGATGTTCAGAATGTTTTCCATGATCTTGAAATAACTGACGCACAAGCAGAGCAATTAGCAAATTAATTTAGAGAGCATTACCTCAGCATTCTAATAAATGAAATCCCTTGATGTGAAAAGTCAACATCAAGGGATTTTTTTAACCCAATTATTCGATGGGATTCAATACTTTTCAACCAATTTGAGTTAAGGTGAAAAACATGAATTATCCTATTTTCTTGTTTTTGTGATTTAAACCCTTTTATTGCTAATAAGTACTACGCCAAAAATAGAATTTTGAGCTTGAGCGAGTTGAAAATCATTTAGGCGAGTGGAATGGAATTTAGCTTTTGACTTCTAAGCCCTGACTTTTTTGTTTCGTTTTTGTGTTAAGACAAAAATGAAGAAGAAGGAAGTTTGAAAGTAGACCCTGTAAATGCTTACAGAAAGGTCTATTGAAAGTTGACGATAATTTAGTTTA
>NZ_JTAM01000010.1 GCF_000812565.1 Flammeovirga sp. OC4
TTTTAAACCCATTTCTGAGACCAATAAATCCCACTAATTCATATTTTTTTTCTGATTACTGCCTTCAAAAAACTTTAAATAGAACCACTATTCATACGTTTTTTAGCGTTGTACTCACAAAAAATAATGAAGAATTAATTATTATTTATTTTTGGCTTGGTACTTACTTTCTTAAAGGAATAAGAAATAAAAAAGCAACATAGAAGTGACTGAAATATTTTCTTTTAAGAATTTTAATGCGTGCGAAATATGGGTTTCTACGGTTCTGATAGAGATGTCCAATCTTTTAGCAATTTCTTGATTGGATAAATGTTCAAATCGTGAAAGGTGAAATACTTCTTTACAACGATGTGGTAGCTCTTCTAATAAATGATGGACTTCTTCGTTAAGCTCATTGACAATGACAAGATCATCTGTATTTTGTTGACTAAATATGTGCTCTGCCAATTCTAATTGTTCTTCGGTGAGCACTACTTTTCGGAAATGTTTGGCTACTTGAAATTTTACGGCTTGATGTAAATAAGCGTTGAGGTGAGTAATCTGCAGTGTTTCTTTTTTGGTCCAAAGCGTAACAAAAATCTCTTGAATAATATCTTCACTTAATTGCTGATCGTTCAATATTTGATACCCGAACCGGAGCAAACGGTCAAAATAGCGGTTGTAAATTTCATCAAAAGCAGAAAGTTTTTTTTCTTCTAAAAGAAGCTTTAAAAGTTCAATATCAGATGATTTCGATAGTTTATTTTTCATTGTCTTAGATTTGTTACGCAAAACTAGTAAATAAAAATCGGCAACTATGTGATCACCATATTAACAAAAATGGAATAAATAGTGAAGAAAGAAACATGAAGTATTTCCTTCTTCAAACAGACTATACACTTAACACCTCGCTTTTTTCTTCTTCTTTCCCACTCTATCTTTTTCAATTATTTTCTGAATATAATCAGAAGCCAACGGTACCTTACAACTTGTGTCACCCACATTGACACTTACTTTCCCTATATTTTTAGCCACTTCCATTGCTTTTTCTGTCAAAGCTGAAATATAGGAACCAACAGAGATCACGAATCCATTTTTTGTATACCTCACTCTATTTAATGATTCATGAATATCGGTATTAACTTGGTCTAGTAGTTCTTCTATTTTCTTGATTTCAATTTGATCATCTGCAGTAATAGCTATATAATTGGAAAGCGTTGACCAACCTGCACTTTGTACTCCTTCATCCATATCATTGATCCACTCAAGCCCCAATTCCCAACCATATTTTGATTCAGAAGCAATCCACGCTACCGTATATTCCGACAGCATATACCAATTGGCTTGTTTTACCCACTCTTGTAAAGTTTCTTTAGTAATGATTTTGTTGTCCGCAATTAACCCTGCCAAATACATCGCATCAGAATTGCCTGTAGCATACAGTTCAAGTGCCAAATCATGGTCTTTTTTCACCTTCTTTTGAATGGTTTTCAAATCACCGACCTTCACGCCAAAAAAAGGTTCTTTAGCACCATGCTTTAAATAAATTGACTTTGTTCCTTCATTTCCCAATTGATAAAGGGCATCCATTACTTCATTTTTTGTCATCCTGAATTCGTTTGAGTGAATGATGTGAATCCTAAAATAAAAAAATCTCCTGATTAGAACACTAAGCAGGAGACTTCATTATAATTTTGTAATGGTTTTATCTTCTTTTGTAAATGGAATAATCATCTCCGTCAATCTGTTGAGAAGAAATTTTCCTAGCATTTGTCAAAGTGGGAGCTTCGATACCTTTTCCAAAAGTTGTAGTTGAAGACGTGAATATATGGGCTTCATCCCACAATCCTTTATTGATGAACTGCGTTAATAATCTACTTCCACCTTCCACAATTACTGAACGTACTTTTCTACCCATCAAATCCGTCAGAAGATCTTCAAAGAAAGTATCTTTTCCTAGTGGGATAAATGCTAAGTTTTCGTTTTCTTCATCGAAAGATGTAGTGTAACAAATGGTTTTTAACTCATTATCAAAAAGGCCTAAACTTTGATTAAGTTTATGCTCTCTATCTACCACAACTCGAAGAGGGTTTTTACCTGCCCAATCTCTTGTGTTTAAGGTTGGATTATCATGCTTTGCGGTATTGCTCCCTACCATAATTGCATCTTCCTCCGCTCTCATTTTATGTACCAACTGACGCGACAAACCATTACTGATCCATTTTGAATCATAATTTTCTCTTGCCACAAAGCCGTCAGCTGTTTGAGCATACTTCAAGGTCACATAAGGTTTGTTATGCACCATCGTTTTAAAGAAACGCTTATTAACTTCCAAGCCTTCTTCCTCTAAAATTCCAGTTTCAACATGTATCCCTGCATCTGTCATCTTTTTGATTCCTCTACCCGCAACCAGTGGGTTAGGATCAAGATTACAGACATAAACATTCTTTAATTTTGTTCTCACAATCAGATCAGCACATGGAGGTGTTTTTCCATAATGACTACAAGGTTCCAAAGTCACATACATATCTGCTTCCGTCAGGAACTGCTGATCCTCCTCTTTTACTGATGCAATAGCATTAGGTTCTGCATGGGGTTCACCATATTTTTTATGATACCCTTCTCCTATAATTCTATCTTTATATACTATTACAGCCCCTACCATAGGGTTCGGGCTGACACTTCCCATTCCCTTTTGAGCGAGCTGTAAAGCTCTATACATATATTTTTTGTCCATTGCTATCGTTTGTTAAGTTTTCGATAGCTAATTTAAGTATTCATCATTGGACTGTAAAACGTTGAATCTTCTTTTTTCCGGAGGCAGTAGAAATCATTAACATATAAATTCCTTTTGGTAAAGTGGAAATATCAATTGTGTGATGTGTTGCATCCCATTGTGTTTCACGATACCTTTTACCATTTAAGTCAAAAATCTGATAAGTACTGATCGTTTCATTGATTAACGCTGTAGTTTCAATATTAATCTCAGTGCTTGACGGGTTTGGATAGATGATGTAATCAAAATTATTGGGTAAATCATTATTACCGACCTGTACCCACTCTGAATAAGAAAATTGCCCATCGTAATCCGTCTGTTTCAAGCGGAAATATTGATATGTCTCCCAGAGACCTTTTGTGACTGTTTGAGTATAATTAATTTCTACATTTGAATTTCCTGCACCTTCTATTTTAGCCAGAACATTAGAATATTTTCGATCGGTAGACCCTTCCAACTCAAAATAATCATTATTGATTTCTTGTGCCGTTACCCAATTAAAATTTAGAGCATCGCCTTCTTTCTCTACTTCAAATGATTTCAAAGTAATAGGAAGGTCATGATCATCACTGTCTCCTCCTAAAGTAAATGGACTAAATGACTTTACAGCGTCCACTACAAAACCTGTAACACTTCCACCGGTATAAAGGCCTCCATTAGGAGTAACATGAGTTGAACCTCCTCCTACATTTCCTTCCGAAAACCATTCGGTTGCCCCACTATTATAATGCATAAGATGAAGTGAAGCTGTCTGACTTTCATTCACTCCTGAGTTAGAATGATAAGAGACTGCAACATTGAAGTTATAGTTGGTATTATCTACATCTACCGCTGATCCGTCTACCTCTATTTCCCAATGTTCAACAGAACTTACATTCACCCCCAAGTCACTAATATTTGAGACATCAGAATAAGGTGTATGAAAATATTGTGCGGTGAGTATATATGAACTTGGAGAAGCCACCAAATTTTGAACACCTCCCACTCTCAACATATTGGCATCTCCAATGGGTAATAAAACATACCCTTTTGTACCTGCCGCCACTTCTAATCTCATTTCACCGTCCACATGTGATGCATCTGAGCCACCTGAACTCGTTGCATTTAGGTTTTCAGAATAAGAGGCTCCATCAACGGACCCACCTTCCTCAATTGTAAGTCGATAAGTAGATGTTGTTAGTATTCCATTATCTAAGAATAATTCACCTCCCATCACCAAACTTCTGCCCAGCGTAATGCCTGAAGCAGTATTGATTCTTACGTTATTAAAAGGATTCGTATTTGTTGCCGTAAACGTTCCGGAGGCTCCCTCAAGAAACTCTATACTACCATTATCCTCTGCGTTGGCACTTGTTCCCGCTGCTATTGTAAAAGTCGAAGGAATGGCACTACTTACCTTCAGTGTATAGTCTTTATCCAACGTTATTGAACCTGTTTCTTCTAGAAATTCTGTAGGTAAATCTGCTAGTGTATTTTCTAATGAACCTGAAGGATAACGTAATGTATTATCTGCAGTAATAGTACCATCTATATAGTCACCCAGTAAGCCCGAAACAGTAGGAGAAGCAAGGTCTAATGTCAAAGTGGTGACACTATTACTATAAAACATCCCATTGTGTGTAATATTCGCAACTGATTCTGTTAGATTAAAATTTGAGCCTTCTAAGAAATAAATATTTTCAATCGTCAGGTTAACATAATTGTTCCTGATGTAAAGAATGCCTATCACATTCAAATTTGTCACTGTCAAAGTAGATTGTCCAGCAGTCCCTGATGCCATATGATAAAGGTATTTGCCACTTTTGATGACAATACTTTTTACGGAGATACTTGAACTAGGAAGAGTGACATTATGTTGTACTATAAAATCATGCGTGGAGGGATTACTTATTTCATCTCCTTTCACCCATTGTTCAGAAGAGGAACCACTTTCCGTGGTATACCAGATCGCATCTGAAGAAAAATTCCCGTTACTTTGAGAGTAATAAGTAGTAGCTGATAATTCGTGGGTAAGTGAACAAAGCACCAGTATAAATATTAGATAGACTTTCATGATAGTTTCAATTTGGTTTTAATACTAAGTCGGTTATTCCATCTAACACAAACTTATCTAAAGCAGTTTCCTCGGTTTTATTGTATCAATGTGATTATTTGAATGAAATAGGAGGTTATTTTTTTATCATTAAACTTAATTCTTTTCTTTTCTCTAACTTTATCTCAAAATCCTACAAGTTCATCTCAGTAAGGTTTCAGTGTTTTTTATATTTATTTTTCAGCATGGAGAAAGTAATCCTTGAACAGATTCAAACCCCTGATCAAATTGATCAACAAGAACGTTTTTTTGATTTTATTCTAAAGCAAAGCCAATTTGTGACATCAAGAAATGGCCTAAAAAAGGCTTTCAAAGAAAAACGGGTAGTTTGTAATGAGCAAGTTTTGAAGGGTGCTGAATGGATCACTCCTGATCAAGAAATTGTGATTTATGCTGAAGAAGCTAAAGCACCTAAAATATTTGAAATGAAACTTGAGGTCATTTTTGAGGATGAAGATTTGGCTGTAATCTATAAGCCTTCTGGAATACCGGTAAGTGGGAATCAATTCAAAACCATTGAAAATGCATTGCTGTACAATGTATCACAAAGCCCGCTCCTTGACGCCATGCCTTGGCCCAAACCTTGTCACCGATTAGATGCTCCTACCTCTGGACTTTTATTGATTGCAAAAACGCGATTGGCAAGAGTCAAACTTGGGCAACAGTTTGAAGACAAAACAATCAAGAAAAAATATCATGCTATAGCGATGGGAGCTTTTGCGAGTAAAATGGATGATATAAACTTCGACTTAGAGGGGAAACCTTGTCATAGTTCTTATAAAGTCATTAAAGAGATTCCATCGTTAAGAAGTGAAATTCTCACATTGGTGGAGTTAGAACCTCATACGGGAAGAACACATCAACTTAGAAAGCATCTTGCAATGATACAACATCCAATTGTTGGAGATAAAGAGTATGGAGAGGAAGGAAATACTTTAAAAGGAAAGGGATTATTCTTGAGTAGTACTTCCATTTCCTTTGTACACCCTAGAACCAATGAGAGGCAATTATTTTCTACTAATTACCCCTCAAAATTTGATGCTCTTTTAGAAAGAGAAACCAAAATGTGGGAAAAATATAAGGGTAAGTAGTTGTAACTCTTTTCTACAAGAAGAAAGAAGCTTGGAAGTAATACCTTTAAATTAGGTAGAAATGTTTCTTAAAAGAAAAGATATTGTAGCTTTCAATCTATACTTACCCTTATTTTTTGAAATATGTTCTATCTGCTGAACCTACTTCAACTTTATTCTTTTAATACCATATCGATACACATCACTGCAGCCATAATTAGTAATCTAAGCTTGTGATCTTGTGGTACCTCTGGATTGATTTCTAAACCATAATTATCCGCAGACGTAAATAATTCTTTTGCAAAACCTGCAAATTCTTTACTCACATGAGCAAACTCAAAATCATCTTTCATAAACCTGAAATCCCAGCTTGTCCACTTTCCTTTCAACATACAAAGTGACGTTCCTGCAGCATCAAATACTTCAAATTTACCACCTATTGAAAATAGTTTTTGCTTGAATACACCAATTAATTGATCATTTTCATCCAACACCTCAACGTCTGATAAGAAAATAGAAATTCCCCTTTTAACCGTCAGGATTTTTTGCCCTGATGTTGTTTTAATTTCAATATGAAAAGGGGTCATTCTTTTGTAATCTGTAAAGCGAAGGATTTTAGTAAAGAAACCTAATGAATCCTCACGACATTCCATGATGATCTCATTTGTTGCCGGATCATAAATATCATAGTTGTTCGCGGCTTTGAACATTCCTACATGTTCCTTTACAAAGAATTGATTTTTATTTAATATGGGATGCATAAAATAGTTTGTTTAGTATCTCTATATCTAAGCACAAGAAGGCACTTAATTGTTAGTAACTCAACCGAATAAAATAAGAGATATTAGTTCATTAAAATTTATCATCAAAATGCTTTACGCATTCTTCGAGAACATCTCTTCTCACGTGATGTCCTCCATCAAAGTTAATGAATTTTGAATTACAATTTAGCGAGTTTAATAACTCTTTTTGTTTTTTTATGTCAATGAAAGTTCTGAAAGGATCTCTATCTCCTAACACTATAAAAACAGTAGAATCAGGGGATAAGAAAGAATAATCATCCAGTGTAAATTCTTTTGGCATATCTGCCGCCCAGAGAATAAGGTTATCCACCTTAGGTTTATAATATTTAAGCCATCTTAATAAGGTTGCCCCTCCTTGTGAGAAAGCAAGGTAATTGAATTTTAAATGATCCTTTTGATCTCCCAATTCACTTAAACGATTTTCAAAAACGTTAGAAAGGTATTCCTGCTGATGTCTGATGTCTGCCTCTCTGTCTAATTTTGTCATCCAAGATGCTCCCACTTTTTGATATTGCTTATCCAAATAAAAGCGAGATAAACCTTGGCAGCCTACTACATGATGCCTGTCGGTGTTCAAAATGTCAAACCTCCTCATAAAATGATCCGCTAATTGACCATAGCCATGAAGCACCATCCATAGGTGTTCTGTCTTATTTGTTACTGTTCCGTTTGTGTAGAAAGGTGCCTCAACTTGGAGAGGGACCCATTGTTGATGATGTTCCATAATTTCATAAAAAAAGGTACTGTCTTTTAAACAGTACCTTCAGTTGTAATATTATATATTTTAATGAAGAACCTTTTTAGTATTCTCCAACTCTTCTTCTTTCAAGAATCTTCTCATAATCTTACCCACTGTAGATTTTGGTAATTCAGTTCTGAATTCATAATGCTTTGGTACTTTATAACCTGCCAAATTTTGTTTACAGAATTCCTTCAAAGCATCGGCTGTAAGATGTTGATCTTTTTTCACGATAAAACATTTCACGGCTTCCGTAGATTTATCATCTGGAATACCAATTACAGCACATTCGTCCACACCTTCATGCATGGCTAGTACTTCTTCTACCTCATTTGGGTATACATTAAATCCAGAGACCAAGATCATATCTTTTTTACGATCTACAATCTTGAAATAACCATGATGGTCCATCGTAGCAATATCACCAGTTCTCAACCATCCATTCGGGAAGAAAGTTTCTGCTGTTTCTTCCTCACGCTTCCAGTATCCTTTCATTACTTGAGGACCTTTCACACAAAGTTCACCCTCATCACCAATAGGTACTTCAACACCTTCTTCATTTAAGATCTTTACGTTGGTAGAAGGGTAAGGTAAACCAATGGTGCCAATCTTAGGACTATCCAAACGGTGTACACACACTACAGGAGAAGTTTCCGTCAAACCATAGCCTTCTGCTAACGTACAACCAGTCACCTCTTCCCATCGTTTTGCTACAGCTTCTTGTACAGCCATACCGCCACCAATAGTTACTTTCAATTTAGAAAAATCAATATCAGCGAACTTTTTATGATTTAGCATTCCATTGAAAAGGGTATTTACACCTGTCAAAATAGAGAATTTATATTTGCTGATTTCTTTTAAGAAACCATCCATATCTCTTGGGTTTGTGATCAATAAATTGTGTGCACCGATCTTCATCATCGTCATACAATTTACCGTCAAAGCAAATATATGATACAAAGGCAAAGCTGTAATCACCAACTCTTTTCCTTCTTCAAGACATCCTTGCAGCCATGCATTTGATTGCTCTAAATTGGCTACTATATTTCTGTGTGTTAGAATTGCACCCTTTGCCACTCCGGTAGTACCTCCTGTATATTGTAAGAAAGCATGATCTTGCCCTGTCATTGCCGGGCGTTTGTATTCTACTTTAGCTCCTTCACTTAAAGCTTTCTTGAATGGTACCGCGGTTGGCAATTTATAAGCAGGCACCATCTTTTTTACGTATTTTACAACAGAGTTGACAATAAGACTTTTGGGGAAGCCCAATAAATCGCCTAATTCTGTAATAATAATATTTTTCAGTTCAGGTAACCTACCTTGTATATTTTGGAGTTTATCCGCAAAATTGGCTAAAATCACTATCGTTTTTACTCCAGCATCTGAGAACTGATGCTCCATTTCTCTTTCCGTGTAAAGAGGGTTTGTATTTACTACAACCATCCCCGCTCGAATAGCCCCTATCATTGCAATAGGATACTGCAATGTATTTGGCATTTGAATCGCTATACGATCCCCTTTCTTCATTTTACATTGGTTCTGTAAATAGGAAGCAAAACGTTGTGATGCTAAATCAACATCTTCGAACGTTAATTTTCCTCCCATATTTTCATAGGCAACCTTATTTGAAAACTTCTGGAAAGATTCCTCAAATAATTTGAGTAATGAGTGGTAATTATCCGGGTCGATCTCTTTTGGAGTAAAATCGGCATAGTGTTTATGCCAAGGGAAATTCTGTTCCATTTGCACTTTCGGTTGTTATTAAAGAGGTAAACACCTCTTTTTGTGTATAGTATTAGATAATTAATCTAAGAAGTCAAATTCTTCAACAAGATCGAAGGCCATGACTGCTCAAAAATATAAAAAAAATGTTTGAGTGTGTACTTTCTAAGAGTGCTAATTAACAACTCTTTAGTAAACGTCAAATATACACCTAATGATGAATATCACAAATAAAATAAATGAAAAATCATTCACAAATAACTTTTTATGTATTAAAGTATCTTTTTTAGTAACTTTTCGTCTTATATAATAGAACATGTATTAAAGTTTATTAAGCGAATAAGATATAGAGGATGTTAGTCGACAGATTTAAGAATATATTAAAAGCAACAATCAACGATCAGATTGAAAAAAATCCTGTTTTTCAAAATCTCTTTGAAAACGATTTAAATGAAGATTGGAAAAAATATTACGAAGAAATAAAGAATGATAAATACCAATATCAGGAGCAACAACAGCAGTATCAGAATCATTCACAACAACAATATTCATCTCAGCAAACTCAACAAAAATCAAAAGAAGATGAATATTATAACGCTTTGGAAGTAAAAAAAGGAGATGATTTTGCTACGATAAAGAAATCTTACAGAAAATTGGTTAAATTATATCATCCAGATTTGTATGCCGGTGAACCAGCTAAACAAGAAATGGCACAAAAGGTTACATTACAAATCAATGAAGCGTACAATTACTTTGAAAAAAAATTAAAAAATTAATAATAAAATTAGATTATAAAAATGTTTGGATGGTTAAAAAGACTTTTTGGAATAGCAGAATCAGAGGCACACTCAGTTTTAGATAAATTAGAAAACCCTATTAAACAAACTGAACAAGGTATTAGAGATTTAAAAAGTGACCTTTCCAAGTCCATGCAAGGACTTGCAGAAGTAAAAGCACTTTCTATCCGAGAGAAAAAAGAATTTGAATCGAATAGTAGAAATGCCCGTGAATTTGAATCTAAAGCAGTACTGTTACTCCAAAGAGCACAAAGTGGACAAATTAATGCAGATGAAGCGGACCGTTTGGCGAGTCAGGCTTTAGAAAGAAAACAACAATACGAGCAAAGAGCAGGTGCTAATCAAAAAAATATTGATAATTACTCCGGTATGCTTTCGAAAATGGAAAGTAATGTTCAAAGTTTAAAATCTCAGATATCTAACTGGGAAAATGAATTGAAAACATTAAGAGCTAGAGCAACTGTAAGTGATGCTTCTGCAAAATTAAATAAGCAATTATCAAGTGTTGATTCTTCTACTACAATTGCACGATTAGAGAAGATGAAACAAAAAGTTGAAGAGAAAGAAGCATTGGCGGAATCGTATGGTGAAATTGCCGATATTCAAAATAAATCAGTGGATAGTGAAATCGATCAAGCATTAGGCTTAAGTGGAGGAGCCTCTACAGCTTCTTTGGGTACATCTGATGAGTTGAAAAGGTTAAAAGCGAGTTTAAATCAAAATACAGACAATTCGTCTACCAATGATACTTCTTCTTCTAGTTCAGCGAGTGGTGATACTTCAGAATTGGATAAATTAAAAGAGCAATTGAAAAATAAGCAATAATCGCTTTTAAGATAAATACTTTAATAGGGCAATATACTTCGGTGTATTGTCCTATTTTTTTACCCTTTCTATACTAAAAAAGAAAGTGAATGTTGTATTATTCCAACATGTTCAAATTATTATGTTAATGCCCTGCACTTATTTATTGTGAATAATGTTGTAAAAACGGAACAACCAACCCCTTTTATGCAACGACTCTTATTTTTACTGTTTTTAATTAACACTTTTCACTTTATGAATGCACAGCATCATGTTGTCGTTTCGGATATACATGAGGCTTACGACTACTATCAGTCGTCTCACGAAGGTGCAAACACAGCTTTACACTTTATTGGCGAATGCTTTGACTGTCACACTGTTGAATGTATTAAAGAAAACGTAGTTTTTGCAAAGCAAGAAGCCGAAGAAGCTATGAAAAATGCCCATTATGCAAAGGATGAATCCCATAGTGCACGGGCACAAGCTGAGGATATTTGCACTCATGCCAAAGATAAAGCCGACGATGCTCATGGTTCTTTCCAAGACGCAAAGGTGATCTTTGATATCGCTACCACAACCCTAACAAATGTGGATTATGCCGATGATATGAATGAAATGCATTCTCATCTTACTATTGCTATTGATCATATTCATGATGCCATTACACATTTAAATAACGGTGTTGATGGATTGAACAATGCTTTAGGACATATTGAATATTGTAAGAACCGTTAATAGGGCTTCAAAGAACAGCACCTTTATTTATTTTTCATTTATAAAAAATGCCTCAACGTTTCCGCTGAGGCATTGTCTTTTTATAAGTAGGTACCAAGACAAAATTATTTAATACTAATTCTATTTATTGTTTTGCGATTACTTCCTTCAAAAAACTTTCAATAGAACCACTATTCATACGTTTTTTAGCGTTGTACTCACAAAAAATAAATTAGAATTAACTATGATTTATTTTTGACTTGGTACTTATTTTTAGTTTCCTATATTTTTTTCTTTCTAACACTTACTGTACTCTGGTTATACACTGTTGAGTTAGGTTCAACGCTTTCGGTCAACCAAACATTTCCACCAATAATCGAATTCTCTCCAATTACTGTTTCTCCACCCAAAATAGTGGTACCTGAGTAAATGATAACGTTATCTTGGATTGTAGGGTGTCTTTTCATGGTAGCTAAATCCTTGCTCACACTCAAAGCACCTAAAGTAACACCTTGGTAAAGTTTTACATAGTTTCCGATATTGGTAGTCTCTCCGACTACAATTCCGGTACCATGATCAATGCAAAAGTATTCTCCAATTGATGCTCCCGGATGAATATCAATACCCGTTTTACTATGAGCATATTCTGAAAACAAACGCGGAACAATGGGTACTTCACATTTATATAGTTGATGTGACAGGCGGTACACAAAAACAGCAAAAAAGCCAGGATAAGCTAATATTACTTCTTCGATGTGATTTGCCGCTGGGTCTCCGTCATAAATGGCTTGAGCATCTTTCAATAACTTGGAGTGCACCATAGGTAGACATTCAAAGAAACGTTCTGCAGCACTACTACACCCTACCTCAAACTGATCACGGATGGGTAAGAATAGTTCTTGTAACTTTCCTTTTAATCGGATCAATGCCAATTCTGCAGCATAATGTCCTTGTTCTACTCCTGAAACTACAGGAAACAAAAACTCAAACATATCATCTATAAATTCTTCCGCTTTCTGTTTTGAAGGCATCTGAAACATACATTTGTTTGAATTTATTTGTGCGATTATATCTTTCTCCACGTTTTTTACTTTACTTTCCATAACCATATATTGGTGATTACTCCTTAATAAAGGTACTTAGAGCATTTTGGGATTAATAATTTATGAACGAAAATTATACATTTCGGGTTGTTATTCAAATGTAAATGAGGTTTTAAATCTATTATTGTTCATAAATCTTATTTTTTCTATTCTTTCCCCCTTCTTAGTACTTAAAAACAAAAAAAGTAGAAACTTTCATTTCTACTTTAATTTATCTTTTCCTTTTGACTAAGCAAACCTCTTGTCGTAGGTAAATAACTCTGGGAATTTCGGCCCTGGATTATGTTTCTTATAGACAGAAATAATGTATTTCATATCTTCTTCATAATTTCCTGTTGGATAAAAAGCCTCATAAACACCTGCCGTTTTTTTATCATAATCTAAATAAGCCAAAACGATAGGCACTTTAGCTGTAGTAGCAACATAATAAAAACCTGATTTCCATTCTTCTCTCAATGACCTTGAACCTTCTGGAGGAATTACCAACGAAAGTTCTTCTTTTTGTTGAAATAAATTAGCCATTGCTTCCACCATACTCAACTTTGTTTTTCTTTCGCCTTGAGGTCTTCTATCAATACCAATCGCCCCCATAGGTTTAAGTGCTATACTCAGTGGAAATCTAATCCATTCTCTTTTGATAGCAAACCTTAATTTCACTCCAATTTTTAACATAGCGGCTACCATATATACAGCATCCCAATTAGAAGTGTGAGGAGTAGCTAGAAAAACACTCTTTTTTAAATCATTTTGATCGATATGATCGATACTTAATGACCAACCATTCCACTTGAATAATAAACGAAAAATAAATCGTATCATACTTTGTTCCTTTTCTTGAAAGGATATATAGGTTATATTTTAATTGAAAGACATTAAAAATTCGTTTATATAAGACGGTTTAATAAGGTAGTTTGTGACAAAAGCATCATTTTTTTTACTAAATCAATGTTAATATAAAATGCTCAGCTATTAAAAGTACTTCAATAACTGAGCATCAATATATAAATTCAGAAGTAGTGCAAGATATCTTTATAAGACAACCTCTGTCTATTTCAACAAATCTCTAATAGCCACTGAAGCCACTGTCAAACCAAATACGGCAGGCATATAGGAAATTGTTCCAATTGTAGAAGCCTTATGTTTTACACCTTCTACGGTCACCACTTTATTTTTGTCAATCAATTCAGAAGAGAATACACATTTGATTTTTCTTCTAAAAGATTTCTTTGGAATACGCTTTCTTACTTGTTTTGCTAGAAGACAGTTGTAAGTATCTTTAAGTCTTCCAACTTTTGTTTGAGAGGGATCCATTCTTCCACCGGCACCCATAGAACTGATCACTTTGATCTTTTTCTCCATACAAGCAGATAATAATGCCACTTTAGGAGAAAGTGTGTCAATACATTCTACCACATAGTCATAATCATATTCTTCAAGAAGCTGATGAATTGCTGCTTCATCCTCCAAATATGTTTCTTTAATATCTAATACCACATCAGGATTAATGTCTTTAATTCTATCACCAATCACTGAGGCTTTAGGTTGGGCCGTTGTACTAATCAATGCCGCAATTTGACGGTTTCTATTACTTTCATCTACAACATCTCCATCTACAATTGTAATCTTGCCCACTCCTGCCCTTGCAATAGCTTCTGCCGCAAAACCTCCAACACCACCTACTCCAACGATAAGTACGTGTTTACTTCCTAATTTTTGAATGCCATCTTGACCAATTAATAACTCCGTTCTTTCTTGCCAGTGTCCCATCTTCTTTGAATGTAAATTTTAAAAATCGACTGCAAATCTAAAGAAGATCATTTATTTTGGGAAATAAGTTTTTAGCTATTTGTAATTTTTCTTCCACTACTTCATTTAAATTCTTTCCATAAAGCAAGGCTCCTTTTTGATAAACATCCTCTATTTTAAGGTCGTGAACATCATCCGTTTCAAATAAATGAAACTGAGAAGGAGTCTCTTGTATGACTTGATGAAGTTTGGGCCTTTGCTGCAAAATTCCTTTTCCAAAGGATAAAAAACATCCTTTATCTATTACCTGACGGGCAATTTGTAGGTTTCCCATAAACCCGTGAAAGATCCATGGCATTTTAGGTTTCATTTCCTTTCTTAATTGAAGAACATCTGAGTAAGCCCTAACACAATGAATAATCATTGGTTTTTGATAATACTCGGCAATATCAATATGTTTTTTGAAAATCACTTTTTGTTCTTCCAACGGAAATGCAATAACTCTATCCAACCCTGTTTCTCCGATAGCAGATAAATTATCAGCCTGCTCCTCCAATTTCAAAAAGCAAGAAGTCAGTTCTACTTTATCTAAATGCCAAGGGTGTATTCCTGCACTGACCAAATTTTCACTATTGGAAAAATCATCTTGAATAAATTGATTCACCAATTCCAATCTATTACTTGTTGGATGGTGAGTGTGTGAGTTGAAATATTGATGCATAAAAAAACTTCTCTACTTTATTCAAAAATAAGCAGAGAAGTTTAGTTTCAACAATTGATTCCTTTCTAATTAGAAAGTCATATCAAATGAAGTTAATTTATGGAATTCCTGAACACGTGCTTCTAAATCTTTTTCAGTGATTTCTAATAAACGCTCAGTACCAAATTTTTCAACACAGAAAGAAGCCATTGCTGAACCGTAGATCACAGCTTTCTTCATATTCTCAAAAGAGATATCATCTGTTTTTGCTAAATAACCGATAAATCCACCTGCGAATGTATCACCTGCTCCTGTTGGGTCAAATACTTCTTCCAATGGTAAAGCGGGAGCTGAGAAAATTTGGTCTTCATGGAATAATAAAGCACCGTGCTCACCTTTTTTGATGATTAAGTACTTAGGTCCCATTGCCATGATTTTCTTCGCTGCTTTTCTCAATGAATACTCTCCTGATAATTGACGAGCTTCCTCATCGTTTACAGAAAGAACATCTACCATTGAGATCGTTTTTGCAAGGTCTTCCATTGCAATGTCCATCCAGAAGTTCATTGTGTCCATTACAACTAACTTTGGACGATCTGTCATACGCTCAATAACTGTACTTTGAACTTGTGGAGAAAGGTTACCCAACATCACGTATTCTGTTCCTTGGTAACTTTCTGGAACGATAGGATCGAAGTGTTCTAAAACATTTAGCTCCGTTACTAACGTATCTCTTGAGTTCATATCATTGTGATATTTCCCTGCCCAGAAAAATGTCTTTTCACCTTCTTTGATTTGAAGACCTTCTGTATCAACACCTTGATCTTGTAAAGTTTTGATGTATTCTTGAGGGAAGTCATCACCAACGACTGCTACTACTCTAACAGGTTTTACAAAGAATGAAGATGAGATAGAGATATATGTACCTGCTCCTCCAATGATTTTATCAGTCTTGCCAAATGGTGTTTCAATTGCATCAAAAGCAACTGAACCTACAGTTAATAAACTCATAAGTTTAATTTTATTACTTTATGTGTACCAAGTCATCGTTTCATAAAACAAGGCGACTTAGAACTTAATTTCTAAATATTAGGAGCACAAAAGTAAAAAAATCTGAATGGAAATCCCTCATCCTATAAATTATCATTAAGATAATTACAAAATAAATTAAAACAACATGGGATAGGATTCCTTAAGGTAAGGTGATAATTACTGAAGAAATAAATGTCACACTTCAATGGTAAAGAACTATTTCAACTGATTATAGAATTACAAATCCTCTATAAAATAAATAAAATGTACGCCTAGTTAAAACTAGGGGCAATCTCTGTTTCACATTGGTGACTCAGACCTAAAACGTATTCTTTTATAGTAGCTAAATGATCTTCTGCTTCTCTATCGGTCTCAATACCATTATCTGTCAACACATAGTAGATTACAAGGCAGTTATAGTTATCATCTATAAAATCTACCGTTTCTGTGCTTGTTGATAGTATAGTTTCACAATCAGATTCACTTACTGCTCTGTTAAGAACCTCTTCAAATTCTCTAACCCTATTGGATACTCCTTCATTGTCACATACTGTCAGTGATGATTCTTCTTCTTGACTACAAGAGTGCAAAAAGCAGCAAATACACAACAATGTTAGTAAATTGATAATATATCTTGTCATAATACTTTGATTCTTCTACTATAACGACAAATAAAAAAATACTTAGAACAAAAATTTAGAATTAATTAAGAGGGATAAAAACCACTCTAAATATTCTATTGATTATTGAACGTTATTGTTTCTGTCAAACTTTAAGTCGAATAGAACCGCTTCTTTTTTTAAAAATAAATACCTAATCTTTTTTCTATTATGGTCTAATCGTTATTTCTTTTAACTATTTTTAATCTCAAATAACTGACTGGTTTACAGTATATTTAAAAAGTAATGTCTAAATAAATGATTTTAAAAAAAACTCAAACGTATTTGTATCGTTTAGTTTTACTCAACATAACTACATTAAATAACATGACAAAAGTACTAAAATTCGCTTTATTTATAATAAGCATCGGTTCATTAATCAGTTGTGCAACATCAAAACAACCTAATTTATCTACTAAAACTTTAATTATAGGCAGTAAAAAAGTGGATTGCACAGGTGTTGGTCCTCAAAAATGCTATCAGATCAAAGAAGATGGAGCAGAAGAATGGAGCAATTTCTATGGTACAATAGAAGGCTTTGAATATAAAGAAGGATATGAATACCAAATAGAAGTAGCAATGACTGAAGTTGAAAACCCTCCTGCAGATGCTTCTTCTCTAAAATATAAACTTGTAAAAGTATTGAAAGAAAAACAGGATCCATATATGACACTTGAAGGAACATGGGTCATTGAAAACTTAGAAGGAAAAACGACTGATCCTTTGAAAACATATATCGCTTTTGACCCTGCCACTGGTAGAATATCAGGATACGCTGGATGTAACGGTTTAGGTGGATCAATGAAGTATGATGCTGAGGCAGATACTTTAAGTGCTGGTCCATTTATGTCAACTATGATGTACTGTGAGGAAGTGGCAGAACATGAGCGTACCCTTGGTAAAGTATTGGAGCAATTCAACAAGTTTAAAGTTGAAGGTGAAGTACTGACATTATTCAAAAATGATGAAGTGCTTGTGACCGCTAAAAAAGGAGAAAATCATAGAGATTTATTTAGAAATTGGGAAGTAACTCAAATCGAAGGTGTTGCTGATTTAGGTGGTAACATACCGAATTTCTTTTTATCAAAAGATCTTGAAGCCAATGGTACTGGCAGCTGTAATAATTTCAAAGGGAAGTTTGAGCTAGATGCCTACTCTACAAAAATAAAAATTGGTCCTTTGGCAGCGACTAGAATGATGTGCCCTGAAAATGATGTTGAAGGAGCATTCTTCATGCAAGTAGATAAAGTTGACCGTTACGAAGTGAAGGACAAAGAACTTTATTTATACAGCGGTGATCAATTACTGATCAAAGCTAAACGAAAATAATGCAATAGAATGGTACTTGGTCATTAGACACAAGTACACGGACTCAAAATCCAAATTAATACTATTTTATCATTAAGCTAAAAACCCTGATGTTTTACATCAGGGTTTATTTTTTTCCTTTCAAGGATGTTGATTATACCTTTTTAGTTTTGGTCAAAGACTATAATAGCTTCTACCAAAAAACAACATTAACAGGTAATGGTACTTCCTCCTCATCTTTATATTCTAACATTCCTGTCTTTTTATTCCTTTTTAATAAAACAACATTATTGGATTGCTGATTCGATACCACTACAAAGTCTTGTTTTGGACTAATACTAAAATCTCTTGGTGAGTCTCCATGGATAGGCACAAAACCTAAGTTTTTCAACTTACCTGTTTTTTGATCAATTCTATACACCACAATGCTATTATGACCTCTGTTAGACGCATATAAGAATTTGCCATCTTTTGAAACTTTGATGGCCGCACATGTATTTAACTTGCTTTTATCAAAATCTGAAGGTAGAGTAGAAATTTCTTCTTTTAGTTCATAACCACTTTCCGACATTGAATATGATGATACCGTGCAAGAAAGTTCGTTGAGGACATACAAAAACTTACCACCTTTTGACCATACCAAATGACGAGGACCACCGCCAGGTGTAATTCCTATTGAATTCGTCTCTTCTAGTGCTCCATCCACTACTTTATACTCATGTACTTTATCACTGCCCAAATCTACAGTATAGACTCTTTCTTTTTGAGCTACATAATTTGAGAAGTGAGCGTGTGCTGCTTCTTGTCTGTTTGTTCTTGGACCTTTTCCTTCGTATTGAACTAATGAGGACTTCTCTTCTAAAATTCCATCTTTAATTTTAAAAACGCCTACATTTCCTCCAGAGTAATTGGCTACAAAAACGTTATTTTGGTCATCAAGTGATACATGACAAGGATGTGCTCCTCCACTATTTACCTGATTCACAAAAGTAAGATTTCCAGAAGCCTTATCCACTTTAAATAAACTCACTTGTCCATCCTTACTAGGTAGTTTATTATCTGAGTTTTCATTGACTGCCACCACATATTGATGATCTTTTGAAAAAGCCAGGTAGGAAGGCTGATCTGACTTAGCAGCCACACCATCCAAAATCAGTTTGTTGTTTTTTGCATCAATATGCATTTTATAAATTCCTTCTGATTTAGTGCTAGTATAGGTTCCTACATAAAAATTGTTTTGTGCAAAGATTGGGGTAGAAAGTAAGTATGCTAAAAAAGTTATCAATAATTTTTTCATCTCTTTATTTATTTTATTTAATGTCCCAAAGTACAAAAAATGTAATATTTATTTACTTTTATTTCTATAAACAACCATCATTTATAGATAGAAAAAGAATAATGGAAAAGATTAAAATTACGATTGAATATTGTACACTCTGTCAGTGGACACCTAGAGCAGTTTGGCTTCAACAAGAATTACTGTATACTTTCAATAACGAAATAGAAGAAATCAGTTTAAGACCTACTAACGGTGGTGTCTTTAAAATCTATGTCAATGAACAACAAGTTTGGGATAGAAAAGAGCAAGGTTTTCCGGAACCTAAAAAAGTCAAACAAACCATCCGTGATTTAATTGATCCTGAAAGATCACTAGGGCACACGGACAAATAAATGAATGATTTCTATTGAAATACGAATTGCATTCGTTATTTTTTGGGAACCAAACCAATAAATAAACACTTATGCAACACCCTATGACTCATAGAGGTTTTTCTGCTCCTCACTATGATGCTATCATCATTGGAGGCGGAATTACAGGTGCTTCCATTGCTTATGAATTAAGTCTAAAAGGAGCATCTGTTGCCTTGTTAGAAAAAAGTGATTTTGGTAGTGGTACTTCCGCTGCCACTTCCAAATTGATTCATGGAGGTTTACGTTACCTCAAAAACTTAGAAATAGGTCTTGTTCGAGAATCGTTAAAAGAAAGACGTTATCTGTCGGACATTGCACCTAATTTTGTAAGACCAATCCCCTTTATGCTTCCTTTTTATTCTTTGAAGGATCAATTGATGCTCAAAGCAGGTATGGAAGCTTATGATTATCTATCCTATGATAAGAAGAATACAAAATTAAAAGAGAATGCCCTTCCTAACTACCAAACGTTAAGTAGACGAAAAACCATTATAAGAGAGAAAACAATTCTAGAAGAAGGACTGCTAGGAAGCTATGTCTATTACGATTGTCAAAATGCTTACGCGGAAAGATTAACGTTGGCCTTTATTAAATCAGCCATGTTTCATGGTGCTGAAGTTTGTAATTATTGTAAAGTAACAGATTTCAAAGTGATCAATAATACAGTCAAGGGCATTGAGGGTATTGATCTTATTCATAATAAAAAAGTACAACTCAACGGTACAGTGATCATCAATTGTGCTGGTGCCTGGACCGACTCCATTTTACAACTTGAAAATTCTCCCAAAAGAACCTCCACTCCTTTAAGATCTGAAGGCATTCATATTGTCACTCCTTCTCTAGGAAATAAATATGCTGTTGCTTTAGTAACACCAAAGGGAAGACACATCATGTTACTGCCGTGGAGGGGGCACACTATTATTGGAACTACTGATAAACCCTACAGGGGAAAAGTTGAGGATTGGAAGGTGACTCAAGAGAGTATTGATGAACTGATCAGTGAAGTCAATACTTGCTATGGAAGTGATATCCTCAAAAAAGAAGACGTCACATATTATTATGGTGGTTTAAGACCTTTGGTTGATCAAACCACAGAAAACACTTATAATCAATCCAGAAAGCATGAAATACTAGATCACTCTTCAGAAGGTTTCAAAAACCTATGGACAGTGGAAGGTGGAAAATATACTACTTCAAGGCATTTAGCGGAACTGTTAGGTGAAAAGATTGCTTCACTGATTTCATTAAACAAAAAGCCTGAACAGACGGCAAAGCAACCTCTTTTTGGTTGTGGAATATTGCAAATTGAAAATTACAAAAAGTACTTAATGGAGGAATTTCCGAAGGCATCACATCAACAGATCGATACCTTGGTCAATATGTATGGTGATGAAGCCAAAGAAATTCTTGAACGTCATTTTAATTCTATTACTGAAACGCTTTCAGATGAAGGAGAGGTCGTAGCTCAGATTTATTATGCTATTGATCATGAAATGGCGTTCACTCTGGAAGATCTTTTTTTAAGAAGAACAGGGCTTGGTACTTTACATCAACCCTCTGAAGCTTTGATTCAAAAAATTAGTTTAATTTTAAAGAAAAAATTGAATTACAGTGACGAACAATTAATTCAACAAAAAGAAAACTTATTAAACCATTATCAATTGATTCGAAATCTAGACAAAAGAAATGAAAACATTGCTTAAAAACACTTACAGACAAATTCTTAAATGGGGTGATCCTAATTATAACGAAGAGCTTACTGATGATGTTAAGAAAACGATTCAAGAACTTGTCGGTATTCCTATTTCTGAGGTGAATTTACCCACATTTTTACCTGGAGAAAAAGAGGTTACAGTTGAAAAGGAAATTCAATTAGCACCAAAATATGTAAAGGAATTTACAGAAATTGTTGGAGCTGAAAATATTAAGACTTCAGATTTTGATAGAGCAAAACATGCTGCTGGTAAGTTCTACGGTGAACTTATGGAATTAAGGCAGGGGAAAGTTACCGCTCCACCTGACATAGTAGTAAGCCCCAACGATGAATCACAAGCGGATTTGATTGTTCAGAAATGTAATGAATGGAAAATAGCCATTTGTCCTCAAGGGCTAAGATCATCTGTAACAAAAGGGATTGGTCTTCCTGATGGTGGAATTGCGCTGGACTTGACCAAACATCTGAACCAAATTATTCAATTGGATGAAGAAAGTCTTACCGTCACTGCACAAGCGGGGATTAGTGGCCCAGCCCTCGAAAAGTTTTTAAATCAAAAAGGATATACTTGCGGGCATTTCCCTCAATCATTCGAGTTCTCTACTTTAGGTGGATGGATCGCAGCAAAAGGTGCAGGACAATGTTCTACAGGTTATGGTAAAATTGAAGATATGGTTTTAAGTATAAAAGCCATTACACCTACGGGAATTATTGAAAATGAGAGCTACCCTAAAGCTGCACAAGGTTGGGAAATTATGCCTTTATTTATTGGTGCAGAAGGTACACTTGGCGTGATTACACAAGCTACAATCAAAATCAGAAAGTTTGAGCTCAAAAACCGTAGAAATGCATGTATCATTTTCAAAGACTTTGAAAATGCACAAGAGGCAATGAAAGCTTGTATTCAAGGTCAATTTGGATTACCTCATTTGTTCCGTATTTCTGATCATGAAGAAACGGAAGTTGCCTTTAGAATGAAAGGTTTTGAAGGAACGTTTTCAGATAAAGCACTGCAAGCTATAGGCTATAAACCAAATAGCAGGTCTTTAATGTTTATCTCAGTTGAAGGTGATAAGGACTACACTTCATTTGTAGTGGACAAGATAAAATCTACAGCCAAGAAGTTTGGAGGAAGATCTATTGGCAGTCGTCCCACAAAAAATTGGCTTTCACAACGCTTCCACTCTGCCTACATGCGAGAACCTTTAATGGACCTTGGTTTGATGACTGATACAATTGAAACGTCAGTGCTTTGGAAGGATCTGAAAAAGCTTTGGAAGAATGTTCGTACCTATGTAAAATCAAGACCTAAAACCGTCTGTATGTGTCATATTTCACATGTTTATGAAAACGGTGCAAATCTCTATTTTACATTTATTTCTCCAACGGATAAAAGTGCACCTTTAGAAGATTATCAACAATTTCATGAAGGTTTAGTAAACACGATTTTGTCCAATAATGGTTCGCTTTCTCATCATCACGGAATTGGCAGGGCATTATCACCTTGGTTGAAAGAAAAAGTAGGAGAAAACAGTCATAACTTAATGAAAAACATCAAAAGTATCATTGATCCTAACGGCATTATGAATCCTGGGAGCGTGTTGAACTAAAAGCTCACAACACCAAACACTTATAATGTAATTCAAAAATAAAACCTCATTCTTAAACAGGATGAGGTTTTATTATAAAAGCCTTATTCAGTGACCTTTACCTTCTTGTATAATAATAAGAAGAACAAGAAAATCACAACGCATTGAAATGTTATGTAGAAAAGATTTGTTTTTACATCGAACATATAACGCAGTGCTTGAGGTGCAATAATTAGCCCCAATAACAATAATAGCCTTTTGTCGTTCATTTCCGATTAGTTTTTAATGAAAGTAATAATTTAGTTTTTGTCTTGTAGAAGTTTACGTCAGCGAATGTAAGTTTTTAATCAAATATTAACTAAACAACAACAAAAGATTAATAGTTTTATCCTATAAAAACTATAAATATTTCAATTAGATTTCTCTAAGATTAAAAAATTAGCAAAAAAAATACGGCTAAAGAATAAATCGTTAGCCGCATTTTCTCACATCTATCTAAAAGTGAACTACTTAGAGAGATTAATATCAGCAATACTTTGTATTCTGTTCCTTTCTAAGAAGGCATCAATCGTCTCAAAATGTTCAATCACTCTTTGTTCCTTAAATTCGAATACTTTTTCTGATAAACCTTGTAGGAAATCTCTATCGTGAGAGACTAATATTAAAGTTCCATCAAAATCTTTTAGTGCTTCTTTTAAAACATCTTTTGATTTTAGATCAAGGTGATTGGTCGGTTCATCGAGAATAAGAAGGTTTACAGGCTCCAATAATAATTTCACCATGGCCAAACGTGTCTTTTCACCACCAGAAAGCACTCCCACTTTTTTATCTACATCTTCACCACCAAACATAAATTGACCTAGGATGTTGTTGATATGCTTTCGGATATCTCCTTTTGCCACTTCATCAACCGTTTGGAAAATGGTTAATTTTGGATCTAATAAAGAGGCCTGATTCTGAGCAAAATAACCCACCTTGACATTATGTCCCAGTTCCGCTTCTCCAGCATCAACACCAATTTCTTTTAAAATGGATTTGAGCATTGTTGACTTACCTTCACCGTTTCTACCCACAAAAGCAACCTTCTCTCCTCTTCGGATCGACATGTTAGCATCTTTGAAAATTACTTTATCGTCATAAGATTTTGAAACATCAGTAACTGTCACTGCAATCTCTCCTGATCTTGGTGCAGGAGGAAATTTCAGTTTCAGTGCAGATGTATCTACCTCATCCACCTCTATGATTTCCAACTTCTCCAACATTCTTTCTCTTGAATTGACTTGATTTGTTTTGGAATAAGTACCTCTGAACCTTTCAATAAATTGCTTCGTTTCGGCGATGAACTTCTGCTGTTCCTGATAAGCTTTTAATTGCTGAGCTCTACGATCTTCTCTTAATTCCAAATAGTGAGAATAATTGGCTTTGTAATCATAAATACGTCCCATTGTCACCTCAATAGTACGGTTGGTGATATTATCAATAAAAGCTCTATCGTGAGAAATCACCATTACAGCGTTGGCTTTATTGACTAAGAAGTCCTCAAGCCAAATCACTGATTCAATATCAATATGGTTGGTAGGCTCATCCAATAGAATCAGATCTGGCTTTTGCAATAAGATTTTTGCCAGTTCAATACGCATTCTCCATCCACCACTAAACTCACTCGTCTGACGTTGGAAGTCGTCTTGCTTAAAGCCTAGACCTTTTAAAGCCTTTTCTACTTCAGCATCATAATTTATTTCTTCAATTGCATAGTATTTTTCACTAAGATCCGTCACACGTTCGATGATTTTCATGTACTCATCGCTCTCATAATCTGTACGTGTTTCCAGTTGCTTATTGAGTCCCTCCATTTCATCTCTCATTTCAAAAATATGCTGAAATGCTTTAGAGGCCTCTTCAAATACAGTACAGTTATCCTCAGTTAATAAATGTTGGGGCAAATAGGCAATAACCGCTTCTTTTGGAGCCGTCACTTGTCCTTTAGTAGCTTTTTGAACACCCGCTACTATTTTCATCATTGTCGATTTTCCAGCACCATTTTTCCCCATCAGGGCAATTTTATCAGTGGGGTTAATCACAAAGTTTACATCACTAAAAAGTGTCTGGCCGCTAAATTCAACGGCTAAATTATCAACTGAAATCATAGTCTATTATTTAATGAAGCAAAGATAATGTTTCAATCGGATAGAAATCAGAAGTTGTCAAATAATTTTGTCAAACGAGAAACCGTAATTGTCTTTAGGCGAAAGTAAACTCAAATTAAATCATGACTAAAAAACTCTATTTTGCAATCTTTCTTCTTGTTACACTTCTAACAGGATCATGTGATATTTTCAACAAATGTGAAGATGTTGCTTGTTTTACTCCCCCTCAACCATTCAATTTTCAATTAATTGATGCAGACAGTAATGAGGACCTATTTATCAATGGTACTTATGACTCACAACTTTTCTCTGTGGAAACAGATGACGACTTAGAATTCAATGGAGAAAACCTCACTGACCAATACATCATTACAACGGGCAGCATTGGATGGAAAACTCAGAAAGTGTCCTTCAAATTTTTATACGACGGGGAGACGTTATGCACGATCACGGTGGATGCTGAACGAAAAAGTGGCGATTGTTGCTCCTATACAGAAATCAATGATTTTAATGTAGAAGGGGTTAATTACGAACTAATAAGGAGTAAGGATATTTACCAATTAAAAATCCCAATTGTTCAATAACTGAATTCATAAGGTTGTAAGAAGGCTTGATTGATGTAAATTAATCGAGCCTTTTTTATTATTTATCAAATTAACAACTTCCATATTAGGTTAATTTTTAAAGATAAAATTAATTAAATCACCCCTAAAAAGTTCCCTTAAACAAGGTTTAATTTAAGAAATAAATAAATCACATTTTTGTAAAAACTTATTACAAAAAATTATGGTAATTTAATTTCAAATTCAACTCAAAATTAACTATTATTACTTTATAATATTTCTAAGTACTCAATCAAAATTACCTTTTACTACTTCTAATCCTTTTTCGTTATTACTGTCTTTCAAAAACCTTAATAAAACCAACAAAAACTCGGTTTTTAAAGCATTTTAATCCTAAAAAGTAATGAAGAACGAATGAAAAAATTTGATTTGGTACTGCATCAAATTCATCCCTATCCCTTATTACAATATGAATGAAATCGAGCAAATTGTTTTAAACGCAATCAAAAAAGACAAAGACTACTTGAATGCTTTAAGGAAACAATTAAAAGATACCAATCCTTTCACTGTAGCGGTAAAAATGCAAGATGATCTAAGAAATGTTGATCAGCATAGGTCCCTTTACGATACGATTTTAGAGCAAGTTGATTTATATAAAATCGCCAACTCATTAAACCAAAAGAGACCTTACAATAAGAAAAGTGCAAAGGAATAAGACCTAACCCAAAAACCGTTATTGCTGTTTTTTATTTATAAATTCCTTCTATTGAAATAAAATGATTAGAAAAATTACTATCCTTGGAGCACTCCTATCAATGCTTTTTGCTGGGTGCTCTACATCACATGACAAAGAAGAAAAGAAAGTGAAAAAATTATTGGGGGAATCCCAATCCACCGAGAAAATTGAAGACCACAAAATCATCATCTATCAAATGATGACCCGCCTTTTTGGTAATACAAATAACACAAATAAGCCCTGGGGTACACTTGATGATAATGGCGTAGGTAAGTTTAATGACATTAATGATGCAGCCTTACAAGGTATCAAAGAGTTAGGAACTACTCACGTTTGGTATACGGGCGTTATTGAACATGCTGTTATCACTGATTATAGAAAGTCCGGCATCCCTTTAGATGATGCTGATGTGGTAAAAGGCCGTGCGGGTTCTCCGTATGCCATCAAAGATTATTATGATGTCAACCCTGATTTGGCGGTGAATGTCGACCAAAGAGTGGAAGAATTCGAAGCACTGATCAAGAGAACACATGACAATGGTCTAAAAGTCATCATTGACTTTGTTCCCAATCACGTTGCCCGAAAATATCATTCCGATAAAAAACCAAAAGGAGTTGAAGATTTTGGTGCCTCAGACAATGTTAAAGCGGGTTTTGATGCTAACAACAACTTCTATTATATTCCAGGAAAGCCATTTGTTGTACCTGAGGGGTACCAACCTCTTGGAGGTGACAAATTCCCTACATCAGATGGCAAATTTAAGGAAGTACCTGCGAAAGTATCTGGAAATGGTGCTGTCACATTTGCTCCAACTGTCAACGATTGGTTTGAAACGGTTCGCTTAAATTATGGAGTAAATCATATTTCTGGAAATGGTGAAAAAGTATTTGATATCAATGGAGATGTTCCTTCTACTTGGAAAAAAACGTTGGCCGTTTTAACCTACTGGACAGAAAAAGGTGTGGATGGCTTTAGATGTGATATGGCAGAAATGGTACCTGTTGAATATTGGAACTGGATGATTCCTAAAATCAAAAAAATCAACCCTAAAATACGTTTTATTGCGGAGGTTTATAACCCAACAGAATACAAGAATTACATCTTCAATGGTAAGTTTGATTACCTGTATGATAAAGTAGGTGTTTATGATTCACTGAGAGCAGTGATGGAAGATAGAAACGGTTCATCATTGTCTAACCTTACAAAAGTATGGAAAGATATGGACGGCTTTAACAATCACATGTTACGTTTCTTAGAAAACCATGATGAGCAAAGAATTGCTTCCAAAGAATTTGCCGGCGACCCTGCTTTGGGTATTCCTGGTATGGCTGTAAGTGCAGCTTTAGGAAGCGGTCCTGTTATGGTTTACTTTGGACAAGAAGTGGGTGAACCTGCTATTGGAGCTTCTGGTTTCAGTGGTGATGATGGTAGATCAACAATTTTCGATTATTGGGGAATTCCTGAACATCAAAAATGGGTAAATGGTCACAAATATGATGGAGATCTTTTAAGTGATGAGCAAAAAACACTTAGAAATGACTATAAAAATTTACTGAAAGCTGCGAAGGGTTCTGAAGCAATTCGTAAAGGTCATTTGATCGATTTACAACAGTTTAACCGTACAAATTCTCAGTATAATGTGGATAAAACTTATAGTTTTATTCGTTACACAAATACTGACAAAGTTTTGGTTGTTGCCAATTTTGAAAACAAAGACATTACTACAGAGGTGATAATACCAAATGAAGTATTGACCTTAATTGGAATCAATGAGAAAAAAATCAATGCAAAAGATTTGATCACGGGAGATTCAATTGAGATTGATTTTGATAAAGCCAACGAAAGAGGTTTAAGTATTCCTATTAAAAAATATGGTGCTTTATACCTCTCATTCTAAGAGAAGTGCTCAGTCAAAAATAGATCATATTGAATTCTAATTTATTTTTTGTCTTAGTACTTATAGATTTAGTACAATATCATCTCAACATAAGATAAATTCAAAAAAAGGGAGTGATTTCTACTTATTTGGTAGATTTCACTCCTTTTTGTATGAAAAATAGTAATGTTTTTTTCATTCTATAGAAAGAGTTTTAATTTTGATTTTCAAATTTCAAATCGCGTAACTGCGTAACAATAAAACTATCTGTTAGATGAAAGTTGCCATTTTAAAATACAATGCAGGAAATGTACAATCAGTACGCTATGCATTGCAACGTTTAGGGATTGATCCCATCTTGACAGACAATGCTGAAGAATTGAAAAGCGCCGACAAGGTGATTTTTCCTGGAGTTGGAGAAGCAAAATCAGCAATGGACTATCTTAAGGCACGTCAATTAGATCAATTGATCAAAGATTTAAAACAACCTACACTAGGGGTTTGCCTTGGTCTACAATTAATGTGTAAGCATTCGGAAGAAAGAGATACGGATTGTCTTGGGATTTTTGATGTAAATGTCAAAAAATTTGAAAGCGAAACACTAAAAGTTCCTCACATGGGATGGAATAATATTCATGATTTAAAAACACCATTGTATGAGGGAATCAGCAATGATGATTATGTTTATTATGTACATAGCTATTTTGCTGAATTGTGTGAAAATACAATCGCAGTGACAGATTATGTCAATCCTTATAGTGCTTCATTACATAAAGACAACTTCTACGCAGCACAGTTTCACCCTGAAAAAAGTGGTGATGTAGGACAAAAAATTATAGAGAACTTTCTAACAAAAATCTAATATGTCTACGAAAATAGATATCATTCCAGCAATTGACTTGATTGATGGTAAATGTGTACGTCTCTCTCAAGGCGACTATAATCAAAAGAAAATTTATGCTGACGATCCGTTGGTTATCGCAAAACAGTTTGAAGATGCGGGAATCAAAAGATTGCATTTGGTAGACTTGGATGGTGCTAAGGCAAAACAAGTAGTCAATTATGGAGTGTTGGAAAGAATCACTAAAAATACTTCACTAGTGGTTGACTTTGGTGGCGGAATCCAATCGGATGAAGATTTAGAGAAAGTATTTGACCATGGTGCTGAAATGGTAACTTGTGGTAGTATTGCTGTAAAAGAGGTAGAGAAATTTACTTCTTGGATTACAAAATTCGGAAACGATAGAATCATTTTAGCGGCAGATGCTAAAAATAAAATGATTGCTGTAAGCGGATGGCAAGAAGATTCTAAACTTCCTTTATTTGAGTACTTGAAAGACTATACGGCTAAAGGTATTACAAAAGTGCTTTGTACTGACATCTCTAAAGATGGAATGATGCAAGGTCCTAACACTGAGTTGTATGGCGAAATCATGAAAGACTTCCCACATATCGAATTAATTGCGAGTGGCGGTGTAAGTAAATTTGATGATTTAATTGCTTTGGAAGAAGCAGGTATTCCTTCTGTAGTAGTTGGAAAAGCCATTTATGAGAATACGATCTCAATTGAGGATATATATCAACACATGTCTAAATAGATTGGTAAGAAATGAGTATTGAAACCTTAGTTTTTAAGCAGTTCAGTGAATACAAAGGTCAGATTGATCATTTCATCACCACAAGAAATGGAGGGGTTAGTGCCCCTCCTTTTGCTTCTTTGAACCTAGGCAATATGCTTCATGATGATCATGAGGCTGTTCTTAAAAACAGAGCAATTGTCAAAGGCACTTTAGGCTGTCAACGCCTTTTTATTGCCGACCAAAAACACACCAATAAAGTCTACTCCATCACAAAAGATAATGTTGAACAATACCTGAAAATGGAAAATCCATTTCCTGATTCTGATGGTATGTTGACCAATGTAAAGAATATTGGATTGCTGACTTTAGCCGCTGATTGCACTCCTATTTTATTATTCGATCCTATAAAAAAAGTAATTGGCGCGGTGCATTCCGGTTGGAAAGGAACGGTACTAAAAATTCTAACAAAAGCAGTCGAGCAGATGGTTTCTGATTTTGATTCTGAGGTTAAAGATATCAAAGTCTCTTTCGGTCCATTTATCAAAGAAACTCATTATGAAATTGGAAAGGATGTAATCATCCAATATGAAGATGCTTTTCCAAACGATATAAACAAAATTCTATTACCCCACCCCAATCCTGAAAAAGCCTACCTTAATATCACAGAAGCTCAAAAATCACAATGTAGTGCTTTAGGCATTCTTGATGAAAACATTGAATTCCTACCTTTTGATACCTATAAGGATGAACGGTTCTTCTCTGCGAGAAAGGCATCTCCTGGACAAACGGGAAGGTTTGGTGGAGCGATTGTACTTCGATAAATTTGCAATAAAAACACCAACTTCCAATAGTTCCAAATTTGGTATTCTAATCTCCCCCTGGCGCAAGTGTTAAGCCGGAGGCGTCACTTGTGTCTATATTTAGAAGGAGTCTGTTGACTCCCTACACCACAAATTAATGGTCAATTTTTACTGATGAAAGGATTTATAGAATTTGTTTAGTTGATTCGGAAGTCTGGAGACTTTTCCGATTGTTAGACACAAGTGACGCCTATCGGCTTAACACTTGCGCCAGTGAGAGGAGGACTGATTTATTTTTTAGAGACCCGGCTTATTTCAAATCACATTTTAATGTTATTACTTGGACTTGTAGGAGATGTTGGTTCCAAAGTCAACCATTCATTTAAAAGTTTTAAGCCATCAACAACGTTCAATACTTTCTCCTCAGGTGGAATATATAATAGACTAGAATCATAACTATATTTTCTTTCAATAGATAGCAAAACAACCCACTTAGAAGTGTCTTCGTAATGAGTAACAGCCTCCTTTTTAAAAGGGTAAAACAACTGCAAAACATGACACACACTATCCGACACAGGTTTAATTGCTATATCACTTTCATATATAGGTTCATTTTTCTCTAATTGAATAAACTTTAAATAATAATATGGAGGACCAATTTCATAGTCTTCAGAATTAAACAAATCAATTACGTTATTTGGATTGTGCTTTTTAGAAAAAGTCATTATTTCGTAATCATCTTCATAACTACTCACCCAAATTGAAGGGATTTCTAGAATGTTTTTTTGGGCCCTATTGCCATTGTTTGATATACTAAGTTTTTCAAATTTATTATCACTATTATTCGCACTACAGGATAATAATAACATTAATAATAAATTAATCACTCTATTTCTTATTAAGAGAATCAACATAATCCGTGCTTCCATGATAGGTCTTAAACTCTTCTTGTAAAAATTTATAAACTTTGCCCCCCAACTAGCACAAGTGTTAAGCCAGGGAGACACTAACACGTTGAAGAGAGGGAATACTATACTTTCAGTTCAAAAGGAAGTTTTTTAAAATTGAATCCTACTATATGATTTTCTTCCATTGCATTTTTTAGCCTTTCAGAAATGATTATTTTATCATGAAGTCCATCAAAAACAAATAAATCCAACTTCAAATTAATTTCACTTTTCAATATCAGTTGTATTGGTACTATATCCTTTTTTCCAGCTACATTTTTACTAAGTTTTTCAAAATCGTAATAGCTATCTAGATTAACAATTTCTTTATTAAAATCCCAGTTAGGAATATTCCAAGGAGGTAAGGTCTGAATTGAAATTATCGAGCTTTTAAAATCAATGTATTTACTAAAATCTTCTTGAAAATGTAGGACAAAATAATTATCAATTATGTTTCCTTTTTTTCTTTTTAAAATTACATCATAAAAATCATGCAAAGGTAGCACGAATTGTTCTAATAAGCGTTTCACTTTATGATTGACAATAAAACTATAAGAGGTAATTAAACCACTACTAATAACATCAGTTTTTTTTGCCTTATCACCGAGTATTATTGTATTTAAATCTGGTTTTATACTTGGAATTTTCAAATTCGGTAGTCTAGTGATTGAATTTTGACTATGATAATTATCAGTATATTCTAAACATTTTGCTTGAGGAAATATTTCCCCTATTTCATCCCCTGTTGATTCATGTATTACAAAAAAAGTCATAATTAACTATTGCGTTTTTTAATTATTATCTGTTAGCTTAACTCCCACTCTCTCCTCTATATTTGTAAGAAGTATGTTAACTCCCTGCACCACAAATTAATGGTCAATAGTTATTGATAAAAGGGTTCGTAGAATTTGTTTAGTTGATTCGGAAGTCTGGAGACTTCTCCGATTGTTAGACACAAGTGACGCCTATCGGCTTAACACTTGCGCCAAGGGGAAGACTGATAGCCAACCTACATGCGGATAGACTGACTCTTTTTTTTGTTATAAGTTACAAACTTATTCAATTGGTTAGTTCGAAGTAACGCCTACGGCTTAATACATCGAACAGTGTGAGGGATACAAAAATTAATTTATAAAAGGATCATCTAATTCTGGTTTATTCATTTCCATTATAATCTGATTTTCCAATTCTCTTTTTGCCTTATCTGCTTTTTTCATCGCATCGAGTAATATATCATTATAAACTTCCCACATATTCTGATTTAAACATAATGAATCAAAAAGATAAACTTTCTGTCCATTCAATAAATTAACCTCTATTGTATCATCATTAATTACTAAATATGTATAATTATAGTAATACAAGTTGTAGAAGTCACCCATACTTATGTATGAAATATATTTATTATGTTGTTTATTAAACAAATTATGTTTCCCTGCTATAAAAAAAGAAATATCACTAATAGTGTCATTAGGTATTTCAACTATTAGTTTGCAAGTATCATTAGTATAGATGTTTGATTGTGGCTCAATGACCCAATAAAAATCTAGGTTTTCTTTCTTGGCACAAGAACTTAATAATATTATTATAAATAAATATTTAATCCAATCGATCTGTTTCATCTTTCTGATTATAAAAAATTCTGGGTTGGTAATTTTCCAACTGGTGTAAGTGTTAAGCCGGGAGCATCACTTGAAACATGAATTTATATAAAAAACACCAACTCAGGAATAGCTCCCAAATTGGTGTTTTAATTTATTTTTAAGGCTGATGATTAGCTTTGACTTTTTGCTAAAGCTTGTTTGATATCAGCTAAAATATCATCTACGTGTTCCAAACCAACTGAAATACGGATTAGACCTGGCGTGATACCTACGGCTAATCTTTCTTCCTCTGTTAATTTAGAGTGCGTTGTTGATGCGGGGTGAGTTGCGATTGTTCTTGTATCACCTAAGTTCGATGACTTAGAAATCAACGCTAAGCTGTTCCAGAATTTCTTTCCAGCTTCCACACCACCTTTTATTTCAAAGGAAACCAAAGCACCACCTAATCTCATTTGCTTTTTCGCTAATTCATGACCTGGGTGTGACTCCAAGAATGGGTACTTCACTAATTCCACTTCAGAAAGACCTTCTAAAGCAGTAGCAACAGCATGAGCACTTTCACAGTGCTTCTCCATTCTGATTGATAATGTTTCCAACGATTTCGAAAGAATCCAACCATGGAAAGGTGATAATGCAGGACCTGTATGTCTTGACATAAATTTCACTTTCTCCATCAATTCTTTTGAACCTAGAATAGCACCTGCCAACACTCTACCCTGCCCATCAATGAACTTAGTCGCGGAGTGTGTCACAATATGAGCTCCTAGTTTCAAAGGATTCTGTAAATAAGGAGTAGCAAAACAGTTATCTACATTCAAAATGATACCATGCTTATCAGCAATTGCCGCTAAAGCTTCAATATCAATAATGTCCAATGCTGGGTTGGAAGGAGTTTCGATAAAAATCATCTTCGTTGTTGGAGTGATCGCTTTATCAAATCCTTCTAAATCATGAATATCAACATATGTATGAGTGACTCCCCATTTTGGTAATAACTGCGTTAGGATTTGGTGAGTAGAACCAAATAAAGAACGAGAAGCTACAATATGATCTCCTTGACTTACAAAAGAAGCGATACTCAAAAACATGGCTGCCATACCTGAAGAAGTGGCAATACCCGCTTCTGCACCTTCCAATTGTACTAGCTTATCAATAAACTCGTCATTGTTAGGGTTAGAATATCTTGAATAAATATTACCTTCTACCTCATCTGAAAATAGTGCATTCGCATGGTCAGCATCTTCAAATGTAAAACTTGAAGTGGCATAAATGGGCACAGAGTGCTCTCTGTTTTGCGAACGGGGTGTTTGCGCTCTTACCGCAATAGTTTCAAATTTCTTCTCTTCTTGACTCATACAGTTTGTTAGTTAGATACTTGATTATCAATCAAGTTTCAATATTACTAATTAATAATGAAAATAAAGTCTTCCATTGTGATTTTTTAAGAGCAATTAATGCCAGTTATCGCACACAATAGACTTTCTAGGACTGCTTTATTCTGCAATAATTTCAAAAGAATGCGTAATTGTTGCAGTTGATTTTACCATCTCAGCTACTGAACAATATTTCTCTACGGCTAACTCTACCGCACGCTTTGCTTTTGCCTCGTTGATTTCACCGAATAGCTTAAAATGAACATGTACCTTTTCGAAAGGAGCAGGAACAGCATCTACACGGTCACCTTCTACTGAAATTTTCACATCGTTGATTACTTGACGTTGTTTTTTCAGAATATGAATCAGGTCAAAACATGCACAGCCAGCCACACCTGTTAGAACTAATTGCATTGGACTAAAAGCACTTCCTTCGCCCATGCCATCCATTTTGCCCTTACCAGCATCAATGAATAAAGAGTTCCCTTCTTCTGAGGTAGCTTCGAATTTTACGCCTTCGTTTACTCGATTTAGTTCAATTTTCATGACTGAATGTAATTTTTATACTTGATTATTTGTTCAATACACAAAGGTTTGATAAAATTACGAGAATACAAACTAAATTAGGGAACTATGAAAAGTATTACTGTAGAAGAATTCAAAGAATTACAGGATAGCGGTGCTGACTTCCAGCTTATAGATGTACGTGAAGACTACGAGTATGACGAGGCTAACTTAGGTGGAATCTTGATTCCATTGGCTACTGTTGTTGAAGAAGTAGAACAATTCAGCAAAGACAAAAGAGTGATCGTTCATTGCCGTAGCGGTAAGAGATCTGCTAACGCTATTCAAGCTCTTGAAAGCATGTTTGGCTTCACCAACCTTGAAAACCTAGAAGGTGGTATCTTAGCTTACATCGACGAGTACGGATTAGACGACTAATTCTATTCTAAAAAATACACCTTTTTAGCCTTCTTGATTTAGACCTCCTAATTTCAAGAAGGCTTTTTATGTTTTAATTTTTTAACTGATTATCTATTCCTAAGATCTTTTCCGATATTTGCCTCATTCAAAATCTTAATTTAATTATCAATGTCTGATACATTATCCATTGTCATTTTTCAAGGTACTGACTCTGATTGGTGGCCTGCTGTAATGCAAATCCGTAAAGAAGTTTTTGTGGATGAACAGGAAATCGATATTTCTCTGGAATTTGATGAGCTTGAGCCAAAAGCTTTTCACTTGTTAGTGTTGGATGACGGACATCCTGCGGGAGTTTGTAGGTTTTTCCAAACAGAAGAAGGATACAAATTAGGACGCTTTGCTGTATCAAAGCCTTACCGCGGTCAAGGTATTGGTAATGCGTTACTTCAAGCCAGTCTTTCTGAAATTGAAGATATTGCCGAAGAAGGAACTAGAATGTATCTCCACTCTCAGACCTACGCTACTGCCTTTTATGAAGATGAAGGGTTTACTGTAAAAGGTGATGAGTTTATGGAAGATGGAATTCCACATGTTTTAATGGAACAATTCGTCTAAAACAATATATAGAGGCTGTTAATTAAACAGTCTCTTTTTTTTATGATAGATATTGGTTATTATGTATATGAACTAGGACATTAGTACCAAGACAAAATTATTGAACCCTTTTGAATAACCTAACACATAATAACTACTGAAATGAATAACAAAGTTTATATCGCCACTAGTATTGATGGTTTTATTGCTGACAAAAATGAAGGACTGGATTGGCTACAAACCGTCCCCAATCCCAATAATGATGACATGGGGTTCAGTTCTTTTATGGATTCCATTGATGCTTTAGTTATGGGTAGAAACACCTATGAAATCGTAAAAGGTTTTGGTGGAGAATGGCCGTATTCTAAACCTGTTTTTGTACTAAGTACTTCCATCAAAGAAATCCCCGAGCATTTAACCAACAAAGTATTTATTATTAATGGCACTTTAAATGAGGTATTGGAACAACTTTATGCTCAAAACTACTTAAACTTATACATTGACGGAGGTTCTGTCATTCAAAGCTTTTTAAAGGAAGACTTAATTGATGATCTCATCATCTCTACAATCCCAGTGGTACTTGGAGGAGGTTTCCCATTATTTGGAGAAACAGACAAGCTATTGGAATTCGAATTTGTAAGTTCTAAAGTACATTTAGGGCAAATTGTTCAGACGCATTATTCAAGAAAGAGATAAAACAAAAAGGCTAGGTAATTCTAAAATCACCTAGCCTTTTCAATATTCAGAAAATTACTGATTAGTAATCACCTAAAGTTTCTTCTAATTGTGCTAAAGCTGCTTCAGTTTGCTCTGCGTTTGGAGCAACACCGTGCCACTTGTGCGTACCTACCATATAATCGATTGGGAAGCCCATCTCAGTCTTCATTACGATCATGATTGGCTTACCGTTTCCTGAAAGCTCTTTTGCTTGCGTCAATGCAGCATCTAATTTTTCCATGTCGTTACCTTCAGCAACGATAGTATCCCAACCAAATGCTTTATACTTCGCTTCAATATCGATCAAGCTCAATACGTCAGATACGTCACCATCAATTTGACGGTTGTTGTAATCGATAACACCTACTAAGTTGTCAATTTTGTTGTGAGCGGCATACATTGCTGCTTCCCAAATTTGACCTTCTTGTTGCTCACCATCACCCATTAAACAATACACCATTTTGTCGTCATTGTTTAATTTCTTCGTCAATGCAGTACCTGCAGCAACTGATAAACCTTGTCCTAATGAACCAGAAGCCATACGTACACCTTCTAAGTGCTCATAAGGAGTTGGGTGACCTTGTAATCTTGAGTCGATTTTTCTGTGAGTAGCCAATTCAGATACTGGGAAGTAACCAGCTCTAGCCAGCGTGCTATAAAAAACAGCTGAAATATGACCGTTTGAAAGATAGAAAACATCTTCACCTACAGCATCCATTTTGAACTCTTTGTTGTGTTCCATGTGCTTAAAGTAAAGTGCTACAAATAAGTCAGCACATCCTAGGGCTCCACCTGGGTGACCGTTTCCTGCACCGTTTACCATTCTAACGATGTCACGTCTTACTTGAGACGCTATTCTTTTCAATTCTGCTATCTCTGCCATCTTTCTTTGATGTAAGCTATTTATTATATGTTTATTGGGTTTTTACACCCAACTATTATTTTCCGACTGCAAACTTAACCAATTATCTGTTTAGTATGCTCTTTCGTCTTCACCTTTTTAATAATGTCCGTTAAAATTCCCTCTTCATCGATGATAAAAGTGGTTCTGACCGTCCCCATGTACTCTTTTCCGAACGTTTTTTTCAATTGCCAAGTACCATACAGGTCGTGAACTTTGTGATCTACGTCTGCCAAAAGCGGAAATGGCAACTCATGTTTAGCAATAAATTTCTGATGACGCTCTTCAGAATCAGTACTCACGCCCAATACCACATAACCTTCAGACAATAACTTTTCATAGTTATCTCTCAAGTCACAAGCTTGTGCTGTACACCCTGGAGTCATATCCTTTGGATAAAAATATAAAACTACTTTCTTCCCTTTAAAATCGGATAGTTTTACTGTATTACCATTTTGATCTACGCTCTCAAATTGTGGAGCTGCTTGTCCGATTTCTAATGACATAATTGTACTGTTTTAGTGTAATTTGTTGTGTGTTGACAAATGTAGAATTTTCAAAGGGAGTTACAAAAAATGCGATCTCCTTAAATCAAAAAAACACATTATTGAAACAACTAACGATCGAGAATTCGTTTTGTTTATGATAACACACATATTTTTATCGTAAATTTGGATGAAAAATATATCAAATCATCATCAAGATTAAACACTAAAGTATCTATTGGAATTCTTTTTTTTAATACTAAGTATCCTCTACTTTTTTTATTTGTTAAGGTTAATGCACCTTTGGAATACTTCTATTTCTATTCCAACGAACAAGGATTTCGCTACTTCTGTTACCGTAGTGATTGCTTTGAGAAATGAGGAAAATAACATCGAAGCCTTATTTGATTCATTAAAAAAGCAAACCTACCCTCACTTCCAATGTATTTTTGTCAATGATCACTCTGAAGATAACACACTAAACCTTTTAGAACAGAAAGTAAAATTATTACCCCATCAGTTTCAAGTTATTTCTTTAGGAAAAGATCAAGAAGGTAAGAAAATAGCCATTCGCAATGGGGTTGAGTTGGCTCAAAGTGAGTTAATCATCACGACAGATGCAGACTGTATACATGATCCTGACTGGATGAATACTATCATTGCACATTATCATTATTTTCAAAAACCAGCTCTCCTCTCTGGGCCTGTTCAGTTTTCGCCGAGCTCTTCCTTTTTACAAAAACTGATGGTCATTGAATTTGGAAGTCTTATACTTACAGGAGCTACATCGATCATTAACAAACAGCCGAACATGTGTAATGCAGCAAACTTGGCATTTCAGCGAGAGGCATTCCTCACACAAAACGATTACGAAAAACACATTCATATCCCCACTGGTGATGATGAATTTTTAATGCATCAAATTGCAAAAGAAGACCCTACCAAAATAAAGTTTATCAAAGACCCCAAAGCAATTGTAAAAACGCCACCACCTGCTACATTACCTCTGTTTATACAACAAAGAATAAGATGGGCAAGCAAATGGAGACATTATGAAAATAAATCACCTCAGTTCAGTGCAGTTTTTATTTTCTTATTACATTTTAGTTTTTTAGCTTCACTATGCACTGTTATTTTCTTTTCAGGAAATTGGTTAATATTGCTCCTGGGTTTAGGAATTAGGGTACTCATTGAATACTTTTTCAATAGGATCATTCTAAGATGGCAGACTGATTATCAGCTTCTAAAATGGATTCCGTTTGTCTCACTTCTTTACCCATTTTATGCATTTAGCATTGGCTTGTTAGCTACATTTTCTAAGTATTCATGGAAGAATAGAAAATATAATGTTTAGAATAACAATTAAAATACTGTTTTAATGAAAAATATTTTCTAAACCTGCGCTTAATCTTCCAAATTTATTATTTTTGAAATAAGATTTTTTTTTATGACTGATATTGAATACAACATTCTTGATGAGCTCTATTTTGTTGTGAGTTTCAAAGATTTACTTTCAGAAACATCACTTCAAGAAAATACTTTAAGAAATGAATTAAAGAGTTTGATTGAAAAAGGTTGGGTACGTTCTTTTTCCTCTCCTTCAGAAGAAATTGAAATTGAACTTTCAGATTATGAGAAATTATACTCATCATTGTATTATCTTGCCTCCAAGAAAGGCTTGTTAGCTCATAATTCTCAATAAAGACACTAACTTTTATTCTTTATAAATTGCATAGATGACACCGTACGAAGTACATAAACCACCATCACACTTTGTCAAAAAGAGATTAAGGAGGAATACTCCTGCCATGATTTCTATTGTCTATATTTTTATATTGGCATGTATGGCAATTGCCGGTTATTTGATTATGCCCGATGGTACACACTTTGCCAACGATGGACTTTTGGAAACAGCCAAAAAGCCACCCATGTTTACGGTAGATGTGCTAAAAAAGAAGAAAGATATAGTAGTGCACACACCATCTGTTATTGATATTTTATTAAACGGAGAGGAAAATAAATTCTTCGAAATACCAATAATTGGCCAACCTAAAATATTGGGTGATTCTGTCTTTTTTGTGGTTTATCCGGGCTTAGAAAAAAAATCACTGCACACTACCAAACGGCTCGAAATGGGACTTCCTTTGGTAGAAGTTGTAAAATCAATTTATTCTTCTCCTTCAGAAATTTTGGGTAAAAATCTACCTCATAATTATATTACTAGAGGCGACTCTACTATTTATTTAAATGAAAGACAAAACGTTCAAAAAGCATACAGAAGCGACTTGATCAAAGAGTTTGAGAGTAAACATATAGAAAAGAAAACTTTTATTCTCGGCACTGATAAAATAGGTAGAGATGTACTTAGTCGATTAATTTTTGGAACCAGAGTATCACTAACCATTGGATTTATTTCCTTAATCATATCCTTGACCATTGGTATTTTAATTGGTTCAATGAGTGGATATTTCGGTGGTTACATTGACAAGGTTGCCTTATGGCTCATGACCATTACTTGGTCTATCCCCGCCATTATGCTCGTTGTTGCAGTCCGATTGGCCTTACAAAGTGAAGGAGTATGGGTGACTTTCGTCGCAGTAGGATTAACGATGTGGGTAGAAGTGGCTCGTGTGATCAGAGGTCAGATTTTATCGATCAAACAAAAAGATTATGTAGAAGCAGCGAGAGCTTTAGGTTATTCTAATGCAAGAATCATTTGGCATCACATTTTACCAAATGTTTTAAGTCCACTCGCTGTAATATGTGCCTCCAATTTTGCTTCTGCAATTCTAATTGAGGCAGGTTTAAGTTTCCTAGGTTTGGGTGGTCCTCCATCTATGCCATCATGGGGAACGATGATTAAAGAAGGTTTAACAGAATTAACACCTAGTGGACATTGGCATCTTATCATTTTCCCTTGTCTTGCTATTAGCCTTACAGTTTTGGCCTTTAATTTAATCGGGAATGGGCTTCGTGATGCCTTTGACCCACATTCTAATTCAAAATAAAAATATTGTATTCATATACCTATGGCGAATCCTATTGATAAACGATTAATGCTAAAAGAAATGCAGTTAGAATCTCTTTTTGAGACGATAAGTGCTATCAACGCAAATAAATCGGAAGAAGATCTTTATACCATTTATAAACTAACACTTTCTTCTAACCCAAGTGTTTCAAATCTTCTTCTATTTGTTTTTGATGAGGATTTGCAGGAACATGTTCGCTATGTAAATTATGGCAACCATGATCATGAATTAACGGAGCGTTTTCCGAAAGTGTTTGAAGAATATACCAAAACATCAAAGCTTCAAACAAAACCAGAAGGGTTCCAGAATTTTGATACGATCATTCCGATCAAGCATAAAAATGATGTATTAGCCTATGCGTTGGTTGGAGTAGCATCAGAAAAACATATTGATTTTCATGACTCAGGATTTACCGAAGCTCTGAGTAATATAATCTTAGTAGCAATTGAAAATAAAAAGCTTGCTCGAAAAGAGGAAAAGCAAAAAGAGACCAAAAAGCAATTAAAGATTGCTTCTCAAGTACAGACAATGCTATTCCCAAGAAAACTGCCTTACGGTGATAACGTGCCAGTTTCAATTCACGCAAGCTACATGCCTCACCACTCTATTGGCGGCGATTATTATGACTTTATCCAAATGACGGATACAAAGTTTTTGATATCTATTGCTGATGTTTCAGGCAAAGGCGTTCCGGCTGCAATATTAATGTCCAATTTCCAAGGTACTATACGTGCATTAGCCAGAAGGAATATGGATATTGAGAGTATCGTACATGAAGCCAATACCCAAATTTTAGAAAGTGCACAAGGTGAAAATTTCATCACAGCTTTCTTTATGGTGTACGATACCGATACACAATGCATTCATTACATTAATGCAGGTCACAACCCACCTTTCCTGTATAATGAAAACAAATTCTCTCGTTTAGAAGAAGGTACAACAATTTTGGGGTCTTTTACAAAATTACCTTTCATTGAAGTTGGAGAAATTAATAACTTGCGAAAGTTCTTCATTTTTGGATTCACTGATGGTTTTACCGAAACCTATAATGACGAAGATGAAGAACTAGGAGATGACAAATTATTAGAGTTCTTGGATGCAAATATTCAATACGACCAGAAAAAAATGCATAAGAATCTTATTGCACTCCTAAACACTTTCAAAGGTCACCAGGCTTATGCTGATGATATCACTTTATTGTCATGTAAAGTCGACCTTGACAAGAGTCTGTAAAGGACAAAACTTTGAAATGAATAACCTGAATTTGTAAGTCCATTAATCAAAATAACCAGCTTACTTGTGAGAGGTATTTCTTCTCTAAAGTGATGTCTTGCACACGCTCTAGCAATAAACACATATTTTATTACTTATATTAATTACTAACCTTTAATTAAATGCAAAAGCTCGAGTTAAAAAGCTTCATGCAGGGTTTAATCAGAAGAAATCCTGGACAACCAGAATTCCACCAGGCCGTGGAGGAAGTGGCAGAGAAATTAATTCCATTCATCAACGAAAACCCCAAATACTTAGATGCTTCGATCCTGGAGCGTATGACAGAACCTGACAGAGTAATCAGTTTCCGTGTAACGTGGATGGATGATGAAGGTAACATTCGTGTCAATAGAGGTCACCGTGTACAGTTTAATGGTGCTATTGGCCCTTACAAAGGTGGACTTCGTTTCGACAAGTCAGTATCATTAGGTACTTTAAAATTCTTGGGTTTTGAACAGGTATTGAAAAACTCTTTAACAACCCTTCCAATGGGTGGTGCTAAAGGTGGTTCTGACTTCAACCCCAAAGGAAAATCAGATGCAGAAATCATGAGATTCTGTCATGCATTTATGACGGAACTTTACAGATATATTGGTAAGGATACAGACGTTCCTGCCGGCGATATTGGTGTTGGCGGTAGAGAAGTAAGTTATATGTTTGGTCAGTACCGTCGTATTGCCAATGAATATACAGGTGTTCTTACAGGTAAAAACTTAGCATTTGGTGGATCAAATGCTAGAACTGAAGCGACAGGTTACGGTTCAGTTTATTTCGCTAAAGAAATGCTTGCCGTTAGAAATGATGATTTCAATGGCAAAAAAGCAGTTGTATCTGGGTCTGGTAATGTCGCTCAATACACTGTTGAAAAATTAATTCAGCTAGGTGCTACAGTTCTTACTGTTTCAGACCGTGGCGGTTTCTTACATGATCCTGATGGAATTGATGCGGAGAAATTAGCTCATATCCAACAACTGAAAAATGTAGACCGTGTTTCTTTAGGTGAATATGTGAAGAAATATCCTGGTGCAACTTATACTGAAGGTCAAAGACCTTGGAGTATCAAAACAGATCTAGCTTTCCCATCAGCTACTCAAAACGAGTTAGATGAAAAAGATGCTGAAACATTGATTGCCAACGGATGTATCTTAGTTTGTGAAGGTGCTAACATGCCTTCAACCAACAAAGCCGTAAAAGTATTTGAGAAAAATAAAATTATGTACGGCCCTGGTAAAGCGGCTAACGCAGGTGGTGTTGCTATCTCAGGTCTTGAAATGACACAAAACTCAATGCGTTTACAGTGGAGCTTTGAAGAAGTAGATGAAAAACTTCAAGGTATTATGAAGAAAATCCATGAAAAGTGCCTAAAATATGGTCAAGAAGACGGATGGGTTGACTATGTGAAAGGAGCAAATATTGGTGGCTTTGTGAAAGTCGCTGATGCTTTATTGGCATACGGTGTGATCTAATCCACTCGCTTTTATAGATAAAAAACAGGCTAAGTCGTTTCATTATGACTTAGCCTGTTTTTTGTAGAATAAAAAAACTTTCTACTCTTCTTAACACTTGAAAAGTTAAACAAAAAAAAGTGCAAGCTTTCACCTGCACTCTAATATTATTCTTCAATAATTCAGTTCCTAAAAACCAAATCCACTTGTACTCATCGTTGTATATCCAGCTGTTGATAAGTTGTATTTCTTATTTACAATTTTAGTAGCTTGGATGTCTAATCTTTGGTTTTTCGCTTCATCAACAAAGCTAAAACCTAACAACATTTCTCCATCTGAAAGTTTCACGCCAACTTCTTTTGTGATTACTTTCGTCAAGCTTTCTAAACCTTTTGCTGGTACTGATAACTTACCAATATAAATGTAGACCTTTTGTCCGTCCTTTTCTCCTTCATATACACGGCATTTGCTACCAAGAATCTCTTTTTTGATTTTCTTATTTTCCTTTGCCTTTACAGAATTGATACCATAAACATCTACTTTTGAAGGATCAACAGGTGATTCAATAGCGATCTTTTGGCCAAACTGACGCATTAAAATCAGGTATTTATTATTTGTAAAATCACATAACATATACTGAGTACCAGCATCTTCTTCTGTCACTACTCTTGCTCCTAAAGTGGATTGGTCACCAATCATCAAGGTCACTTTTGGATATTCTATGACCTTACCATTCATTGCTTGAGTAAATACCAATTGATTTTCAAATGGATATGATTGTGCAAAAGCTGAAAGTGATAATGAGCTTAATAATGCGATAATTGCGATTTTTATAAGTTTCATTCCTGTAAAATTTGTGTTATTTAATTCTAGTCAATAAGACTCAAAGCTTATTGATAGATTACTCAAAAATAATCAATTCCGTTACAAAATTACCTTATTATTGATTGGCAGGTAATTAAAGGAAGTTAAATAAAGAAAAATTGGGGCTACTTTGAAGGTCTCGTAGGCATTGAATGGAATACTACCTTACTTCCATAAGCTGTATCAATTAATAAATCTCCCTCTTTTATTAACCTAATATCAGGTCGTTGAGGGTTTAAATGATCCATTTTAATTCCAGCTGAATTCTCACCATGACCTTCAGCAAGGGTTACATTTATTTTCCCTTCAGAAGTGGTGTAAGTCCCTTCATATTCATAATAACTACCATCAGAATAATCTAAAACATATTGTACTTTACCATTGGGCTGAAATGAGAATGCTGCAGTCCCGTAGGCTCTTTTATTGATATAAATTTCATCATCTTCTCCTTCCGAAGCTACTCCCCAAAAAGACACAAAGGTAAAAATGGCAGTCATTAGCAGTTTTGAAATATTCTTTAGATTATTCATAGTTGTCCGTGTTGGTTTGTTGAACTTTTACAAACGTTCAACAACAACCAATTGATAATCCTTAGAAACACTCATTTAAACAATACAACCTATTTTAACGAAAAAAGCCTCCCGATTTCTCAGGAGGCTTCAAAAATTTATCTTTTAAAGAACTAAGCTTTAATCACTTCAGGATCTTTTTTGATTTCTTTTTTAGAAGTATCAAATACTACTGGAGCAGCGATAAATACTGAAGAGTATGTACCGACCATGATACCAATAAATAATGAGAATGAGAATCCTCTTAATGCCTCACCACCGAAGATTAATAATACTAAGATTACTAATAATGTAGTGAATGAAGTAATGATCGTACGGTTTAATGTACCGTTGATCGCAGAGTTCATCACGTCAATTGTTTTTGTACCTGCTGTCGCGTTTGAAGTTTCTTCACGAACACGGTCAAATACTACCACTGTATCGTTGATTGAGTAACCAATTACAGTAAGGATCGCAGCGATAAATACTTGGTCTAATTCGAAACCAGCACCTAATAAGTTCGCGATACCAAATGCACCAAATACAACTAATGTATCGTGGAATAAGGCAACAACTGCACCAGCACCGAAGTTCCACTTACCGAAACGTAATAAGATGTATAAGAAGATACCTGCTAATGAGAACAATACTGCCTCGTTTGCACCATCTGTAATATCATCAGCGATAGTAGCACCTACTTTTGAAGTTGAAGGAATCACGAATGTTCCCGCATCTACTTTTTGCTTATCTGAGTATTTTAAGCCAGTGAATGACTCAATACCTTTGATAATAGCAGTTTGTACTTTATCATCTGCTTCAGTTGACTCATCGTCTACTAAGTATGCAGTAGTGATTTTTAAGGTATTGTCGTTTCCGTAAGTTTTTACTTCAACTGACTTACCTTCTACTTCTTTCACTAATGAACCTTGTAATTTTGAAGGAACAACAGCTTCTTCGAAGTTTACGATATATGTACGACCACCTGTGAAGTCTACACCTAAGTTAAGACCATTTACAGCTAATGAACCAATACCTAATGAAATAACAACTGCTGAGAAAATGTAAGCCATTTTACGTTTACCCATGAAGTCGATGTTCGACTGACCCGCTAATTTCGAAGATAATGCAGTTTCGAAGTTTAAGTTTACATTCTCACCATGCTTCTTAGTGAAGTAAGAAACAATCAAACGAGAAATGAATACTGCTGAGAAGAATGAACAAACGATACCGATCATTAATGTTACCGCGAAACCTTTGATTGGTCCCATACCGAACGTGTAAAGGAAAGCACCAGTCAATAACGTTGTTAAGTTGGCATCAAAGATTGTCCAGAATGCACGGTCGAAACCATTGTTGATTGCTTCTAAAATACCTCTACCTGCTCTTTGCTCTTCACGAATACGTTCGAAGATAAGTACGTTGGCGTCAATCGACATACCGATTGTCAATACGATACCTGCAATACCTGGTAACGTTAATGCTGCACCAAGCTCTGCTAAGATACCGAAGATAAAGAAGATGTTTGCACCCAATGCAACGTTTGCAATCACACCACCTTTCGCATAGTAAGCAATCATAAATACGATTACTAAACCTAAACCGATAAGGATTGAAGTCATACCTTCTGATTGAGCGACTTTACCTAATGAAGGACCAACAACAACTTCCTCGATGATACGAGTAGGAGCTGGTAATTTACCTGCTTTTAATACGTTTGCTAAATCTTTTGCTTCGTTGATATCAAAAGAACCAGTGATTTCTGAACGACCGCCGTCGATTTCAGAGTTTACAGTTGGAGCAGTATATACTTCGTTATCTAAAGAGATAGCGATACGACGACCTAAGTTTTGACCAGTCATTTTCTTCCATTTCTTAGCACCTTCTACGTTCATTGACATAGAAACTGCAGGTTGAGCTCTTTGGTCGAAAGATTGTACAGCGTCAGTGATTACATCACCTGAGATTTTAGCCTCACGGTCTTTCTTTACTACGAATAACTCGAAGTAGCTAATACCTTCTTGAGTAGCCACTGGCTTGTGACCCCATAAGAATTTCATGTCTGAAGGAACTACTGAAGTTACGTTTTCATCACGTAACATTTTGTTTACGTCTGAAGTATCGTTTTCAGAGTAAACCAAACCACCTTGCATTTTTGATAAAAGTGGAGAGATTACAGTTTCGTCAACTTGAGCTGAATCAGCAGCTGCGTTAGTTGAGTCACCTTCGAATAAAGAGTTGTTATCAGCAGCAACTTCTTTTTCTTCTTTTTGAGCAGGAACGTCACCTGCTAATTTCTTACGAGCTTCTTCTTGTTTCACCCACTCTTGGTTCATTTGGAAAATGAATGGCTGAGCTTCTTGGTTAGTCCAAACTTCTAAGAACTCTAACTTTGCTACACCTTGTAATAAGTTACGTACACGCTCAGGGTTATCTACACCTGGTAATTCGATTGAAATACGGTTAGTACCTTGTAGACGTTGGATGTTTGGTTGAGTAACACCAAACTTGTCAATACGAGTACGGATAATTTCGAATGCTCTATCTACAGCACCATCTACTTCGCTTTCTACTAAATCAACTACTTGCTTGTTTGGAGAGTTGAAAGAAATACGACCACGGTTTGCTGAAGAAGCAAAGTAAGTTGCGAAAGGAACGTTTGGAGCAGACTCTTCTAACGCATCGAAGAAGTTAGTAGTGAATGACTCTCTGTTTTCTTTTTGAGCTTTTGCAGCTTCTGCTAATGCTGTTTCAAATGCAGCATCAACGTTAGCACCTGCCATCGCTTTGATTACCTCTACTGGAGATACTTCAAGCGTTACGTGCATACCACCTTGTAAGTCAAGACCTAATGCTAATTCTTTGTTCTTTACTTCTTCGTAAGTATACTGAGTGAAACCTAAATCGTAAACTGGAGTTTTCCATAATGAATCGATGTAAGCTTGTTTTTTGAAGTAGTCAACATGACCTTCTGAATCCATTGCATACTCGTCCGCGTCGCTTTGAATAGAGCGAGATACGAAAGAGAATGACAAGTCAAATAAACTGAATGCAGTCACAATGACAGCAATAAACAGGATAAAACCTCTGTTTCTCATAGTTGTAATTATATAATACTATATGATAGCGGAAATGATTAATTTAATCTATATGTACACACGACTTTGATATATTGTGTATAAGGCTATACACGCCATAAAAGCGTTAAAACGGTGTCAATACGTAAAGGGGGAATTAGAGATAATTAGGGTGCATTGGGTGCTGCATAATAAGAATATATGCAGGTAGCAGTTGTTGATAAGATTGTCTCAACAACTTCTTTAGTAGGTTTGATTTTAGCGACAGGTTTTAAAGTCAACCTGAAGTTTACCAATTGATGAAGTGTTTTTACAAATACATTACACCAATTGACTGTTTCAGTACTCTGCGGGATTGCAGTAGACTGATCTTTCAAGACATTGTAAGTAGGCTTTTGTTGTCCTTCTTCTTGATCAACATCTTTTTCTACGCTAACACTCACCTCATTTCTTTCCGATGTAACAGCATATGCTGCCTCAGCACCTAGTGCTACAAGCATCAGTATCGCCATTAAGAATGGAAATAATTTAAATGATATGGTTGTGTTTTTTTGCATAGATATTTGTTATCAATGGCAAAAATAGAAATCATTTGGAAAAAATCACAGTTTAGACCTCGTTTTTTTGAGTTTAAAAGGGGAGTGCTATCTAAGAATAGTGAAACTTACCCTTATTTTTTTATAATAAAGTCAAGTTGTCCGTGAATTTCAGGTGTTTGCGTTCTCTCGTGCAAGATCCTCGCTTTATAAGAAATTTTTTCATTCAGGTATTGAGAAAGCTCTTTCAACGTGATATTTTTATCTTTATTTACATCAGCAGCTCCTTTTAACCCCTTCAAATAATAATAAGTCAACAGTCCATGGTATTGCTCAGCATAACGTGAAGCCACTTGTTCAGATGAAGCCGCTGTAAGAATTACAGCTTTTTCGTCATTAAGAACTTTATTCTCTGTCTTAATAAAAACAGGAGAAATATTTTTCAATAACATACCGTCATCAGTTGCACCACTAAAAGACACATCCAACACCACTTGAAGAGATTTGTAAGGTACTAAACCTATATTTTCATAAAATGTACTTGCTGAATATCCATTAAAATGAATTAGAGAAGGATCTGTATCGACAGGTACAAAATAACCTTTTTGAGATTCGGGATCCGGAGCACCATGACCCGAATAATAGATAAAGACATCTGATTTTTCTGGCTTCACATAATTGAATAATTTCCCTTTTGGATTGTTTTTCACACCAAAGACTGCATTAAAATCTGCCTGAGTTGCATTTTCAATATAAATAATATTGCCTTCTCTAAAACCAAAAGTTGTGATCAAATACTCCTTCATGATTTGAGCATCATGTAAAGCATATTTCACTTCAGGTACTCCCTCTTTTTTATAATTTTGATTACCGATAATAACAGCAATCGCATCCTCATTTACTTTTAAAGCTCTCGGAATATTAACATCTACATCGCTTTCCATGGTCTCCTTCTCTTCCACTTTCTCTTCTTCGATCACCACCTCTTCTTGTTTTACTACTTCCTCTTTCTTTTCTCCTACTACAATAGGAATCGCAAAAGGCTCAGGTTCTTCGATGTAATTCTTTGCTCTATAGTTTGCTATTGCAGTATGCATTAATCGATCAAAAATACTATTTAATGCCTCTTTCACTTGTCCTTTAAAGTCATTGGTAAACTTTTCTTGGGATTTGGCTTTTTGCCTTACTAATAACTTTTCGTTGGAAGCGTCAAAAATCTCTACCTCCATCTCTACAAAACTACCTTTATAGCCGTTTTTCTTATCAACCTTCGCTACAGCATATAAATTTAGTCCATCATGAGATAGCAGTTGTTCCTGTACCCAATCATTTCCTTTAAAGCAACCTCCTGTATTCCCTAATCCTTGAACAATTTTTCTAGAATTAATCACGAAGTATTTTTTCTGACGATAGGTTTCTTCTATTCCCTCAATCATCAACTTATTATTATATTCCTTGAAAGCGTTACAAAGTGTACCACCTTGTTTTGTTTGTGGTAAAATCACAATTTTCTTTGTCTGAGAAAATACTTGAACTTGAAGTAACATTAGACAGATAAGAAATAAATAATTTTTCATTAGATGAGGTTATTAGAGATGTTTTTGATGAAAAAAATTACTTTGATTTAAAATAGAAATTGAATACCCAATCCTATTATACAAACATAAGACATATTTATAGCGTAATATGACAAACAAAAGTTAAAGCTGAGTGTTCATTGAATAATAATAGAAAGTTTTCCTTCCAGTATTTTTGTATTGATTCCTGAATTAAACACTATGAAAAATACATTCCTGATCTTACTCAGCTTTATTCTGCTCTCTTGTCAAGAGGATGATAATACTATTTTTGTACCACAAACACCACCTGTTATCACTGTTGATTCTTCTTCATTGCAAGTACCTCAAAAAGTGCTACATATGCTCGCATTAGGAGATTCTTACACGATTGGGGCAAGTGTACCTGAAGAAGACCGCTGGAATGCTCAACTGAAAAAGGAATTAGAAAATCGCGGTTTCCAATTGAATGCGATAAAATATGTAGCTCAAACAGGATGGACGACTCGTAATCTAATCAATGCCTATCAAAATGCTTCGTTGCGATCTCAATATGATATAGTAACGTTATTGATCGGTGTGAATAACCAATTTCAAGGGATTGATATTAATGTTTTCCGAGAGGAATATAAATCGTTATTAGAAGCGGCTATTGTAAGAGCTAGGAATGATCCTAAGAATGTAATTGTCTTAAGTATTCCTGATTATGGATACAACTACAGTCCTCCCCCAGCGTCTATTTCTCAACAAATCAATGAATACAATCGCATCAAAGAAGAAATCACCAAAGATAAAGGTGTTGTATTCCACAATATCACTTCCTTTTCTAGAATGGTGCCTTCAAGGCCTGAATTAGCGGCTCCTGATGGTCTTCATCCTTCGGGTGAACAATATAAATTGTGGGTCAACGAAATTATAGACGATGTCTATCGGCAGTTTTTGGTTCCGAAGGAAGAATAGTTAAGGTAATTTCTCTATAAATTGAATAAGGTTCTCTCCAAACTTATCCCATGACATTTCCACTTTTAAGTCTTGAATATGTCTTTGGTAAACCGCAGCATCATTTTCGAAAAAGTGCTCTATCCCATCAAAAAGTAGATTTACATCGGCTTCCGCTACAATTTCACCTGTTTCACCAGGTTTAATCAATTCTTTTAGCCCTCCAACATCAGTGGCTATCAATGGAACTTCAAAATGAAGTGATACTGCCGTCACCCCGCTTTGAGTAGCAGAACGATAAGGGAGAACACATACATCTGAAGCCGAAAAATAGGTCGCTACTTCTTGATCAGAAATGTATTGATTAAAACAATGAATTCTTTCCTTGTTCTTATTTTCTTGGATTAATTTATCATAGCTCTCAAAACTCCCATATACCTCACCTGCAATAACCAATTGATAAGAATCATCCATCAACCCAAAAGCTTCAATCAATAGATCCAAACCTTTGTAGTCTCTGATAAAACCAAAAAATAAAATTGTCTTTAATTCTTCATTGATTTTCAATGCCCTTCTCGCTTCAGCCTTGTCTTCAATCTCACCAAAATGATCATACAATGGATGTGGACGTAATGCGGAAGGTTTCATTGATTCATATTTTCTTAAATCGTTTTCAACCGCTTCGCTCATGGTCACAAAAGCATCATGAGGTTTTAGAAAATACTTTGTAAAAGGTTTATCAAAAAATCTCCCCTCATGAGGAATAACATTATGAAGGATGCCCACTACCTTACAATCTTTACCAACAAAATGTGCAACAGTTCCACAAGATGGCCCAAAGAAGGACATCCAAAATTGTGTCACCAACACGTCTGGTTGATAAGCTCGAATTTCTTTTGCGGTTTTGAAATAAGTGAGAGGATTAATTGAATCCAATAATTCTTCAGAAGGAATGTGATCAGAATTATCCTTTTCATCCACATATTGCGACTTACCTGGAAATAAAAAATCAGGATACTGTCTACTAAAAGTGAATGCCTTTACTTCGTGTCCCTGCTGTTCTAACGCTTTATATAATGCTCCTCCAAATTGAGCTATTCCTCCTCTGTAGGGATAAAAAGTGGATAAAAATGCTATCCTCATATAGTATTATTGATTGTATTCTACTCTGATTCTGAATTCTTGGTTGACGGCCCCAATTTTCTTGGCCACTTCTTCAGAAATCTTTATGATTACCCCATTTTCAATAGATTGAACAGGCAATGCCGCCACCACTCTTACTACTGCTTCTAAATCATTATTGGGGTTGATGACTTTAATGTACGAACCGACTGTTTCTTGACGGTGTAACGCCATCAATTTACTTGTATTATTGGGCAATTCAACCACTTGACCATTTCCGCGCTCCACCTTTTGCATTGGAATATCATAATCTCTTGCTTCTTCTTGTGTTAAATCAGCAAAAGATTTTGATTGCACCTCTTTCGTTTTTTGATCTAACTGATTGACATTACCACTAACGCTCACTACAATTTGCTGCCCGTCAGACAAAAGCTGATCGGGTAAATAGGCATTCCAAACCGATAGGCTATCAACAGGAACCTGATAGATATACGCTATACCTCTTAAGGTTTCTCCCTCTTTCGCTGTATAATAAACAGCTTCGTTATACAACTTGGGTGCTACTTTTTCTACAGTAGTAGTGGCAGGTTGATCCCACTGATTATTATTCTGTGGTACTGCACCCTGTTGGGGGATGACTAACACTTGGCCAATCTTAATGACATTGTTTTGAATTGCATTTGCTTGCACAATATCACTGACACTGACATTGTATTTTCTTGATATTGAAAATAATGTTTCCTGATCTTCTACGGTGTGATTAACTGAAGTTTGTGCAAAACCGTTTTGTAAAGAGAAGCTAAAAAAGCAAAGAATTATGATTAGAAGTCTCATAAGTCAATTGTTAATTACATAGTATTAATTGTTGAGGGCGGTAAGAGATAGTCCACACCATATTTCTTTCTCTTTAATATACAAAAGCATATTATCGACCATAAAAAAACTATCCATAATTTGATCACGGATATCAGTATCAATCACCTCTTGAAATAGAACCTCTCCCTTCCTGCTACAAATTAGTAGTTTTCTTTGAAGAACACTATTTTTCCTTTCAATGAATACAAAAATTATTTGATGAGAAGTTTCATAGTAGTGAATGTCACTTTCTGCTACATCATACTCCAGTTGCTTTAAGAAAGTACTCAAAGTAGCATAATGCTCAGACTCTACAGGGTACACTATCGGTAATTCAAATTCTTCAGCACTCGATAACTGTGGCGGATCTTCCTGACTATCCTCCACCAAAGTAGCTTCTTTAATATTCAGTTTTTGAAGCTTCTTTACTTTTGGTATTGCATCGTTTTGATCAAACTCAGAAAAATATAAAAAACCATCTTTCACCCCTGCCATGGAAATCCACCAGTTTTCCTCCAATTGAAGGCCTTCCCAAAGCACTGTTCCAGTTTTCACTTCCAAAGCGGCGAAGCTTACCTCTTTTTGGTCACCATCTCTCATTTCCAATACAATCACGCCTATTGTGTGATCATACATTACTCTCCAGATAATGCCGTGTGCCTCAAATGTATATTTATTTTCCAATTTAATTTTCTCTCGATTCGTAAATAATTACCGCTAAGATCTGTATTATCCATCATTTTCAATAATGTTGCAGCAAGTTTCTTCTTTAAAGTTACAAGACGGGCTTATCATAGAATACTTAAATTTTGTAACTTAGCTTAGAAGTTGATTAGCCACTAGAGATATGACTTAAAACTATTGCGTTAATTTACTTGTTTAAAAAAGTAAGTGATAGCAGCAGTAAAACTATTACTTCCACCTATTTCAATTTATAAGAAATGAAATCTTTGATTAATACACTGTTATTGTTATTTGTTTCTCTTTCATTGTTGGGCAGTGAAAAAGAACCTATTGTGTATGTATTTGACTTAAAAGCTGAGATCGACCCTAGAACCTCAAGACATGTTGAAAATGCACTGAATGAAGCAACATCTGAAGAAGCCGATTATGTAGTCATTGACCTTGATACTTATGGAGGTGCCGTCAATGATGCGGATCACATTCGACAACTTATATTAGATTATCCAAAACCTGTCTTTGTTTACATCAATAAAAATGCGGCCAGTGCAGGTGCTTTAATCTCCATTGCTTGTGATTCTATCTATATGGAAAAAGGAGCCAACATTGGAGCTGCCACTGTTGTTATGGGCGGTTCTGGCGAAAAAGCACCAGACAAATACCAATCTTATATGCGATCTATGATGCGTTCTACGGCGGAAGCAAATAATAGAGACCCTAAAATAGCAGAAGCTATGGTTGATCAAGATTTGGTGGTAGAAGGAGTTTCAAAAGAGGGAGATGTCATCACATTTACGACAGACGAAGCCATTAAACATGGTTTTTGTGAAGCGGAAGTGAACTCTATCAGTGAAATATTAAAGAGAAATAGCGTCACTGATTATGAAATAAAGAAATACGAGCCTTCTTCTGTTGAAAATATTATTAATATCTTCTTAAACCCTGCGATCAGTAGTATTCTTATACTTATTATTTTAGGGGGAATTTATTTTGAATTACAGTCTCCAGGAATAGGCTTCCCTATCGCCGCTTCAATTACCGCCGGGGTACTTTATTTAGTTCCTTATTATTTAAGTGGTATGGCGGCTAATTGGGAATTACTAATTATCGGGATTGGTTTTCTACTCATTTTATTAGAAGTCTTTGTTGTGCCGGGGTTTGGTGTGACTGGAATATCCGGTATCATTTTAACCATTGCAGGTCTCACATTGGTCATGCTAGAGAACGATTTCCTTGATTTTACTTTCGTTCCGGCTGCAAAAATAGCTACTTCTTTAATCAGTGTGACTGCTGCCCTTCTGGTGGGAAGCTCAGGAATGTTCTTCTTTGGTCATAAACTTTTAGGAAGCTCACTTATGAAAGGGGTGATTCTTGAAAATGACATGACCGCTGACAAAGGTTATACAGCAGACTTTTTGGTTTCTTCATTTGTAGGGTCAACTGGTATTACACACTCTGTATTACGTCCTTCGGGAAAAGTGAAAATTGACAACAAAGTCTATGATGCTACATCAGAAGGTGACTTTATTGGCAAGAATGTACCTGTTGAAGTAGTAGAACAAAATGGCTCATCACTTAGAGTAAGAGAAATCGTATAGTTTACATAACTATTATAATGCAAGAGGGAAGAGATATTAGCAGCATCTCTTCCCTCTTTTTATATATTCTCGACCAGAAGACTTTATTCAAATCTTAAAGATTCAATTGGATCTAATAATGATGCTTTGCGTGCAGGATAATACCCCGACATCACCCCAACAAAAACACACACGATCAAAGAAACGGTCATCCAAATCCATGGTAATACAAATGATTTGGAATCTAAAAATACAGCAATCACATTTCCAATACCAGCCCCTATAAATGACCCTACGACCCCACCTAAAATACAAATGAAAATCGCCTCTAGTAAAAATTGTTGACGGATTGCTCTCGGAGTTGCCCCTAGTGCTTTTCTAATACCAATTTCTCTGGTTCTTTCGGTCACTGACACCATCATAATGTTCATAAGTCCAATTGACGCACCTAATAAAGTAACGATAGCTATTGCTACACCACCAATTCTTAAGGTCATTGTCATTTGGTCAAATTCACTGTTTAATGAATCAGCTCTTTTTATTTCAAAGGAGTCAGGCTTTCCCAACTGATCTTTACGAATTACCCTCAAAATCCCTCTTGCTTCTCCCATAGCATAATCAATTCCACGAGGGTCGGTTGAGTTTACCGTCGCCACATAATTCAGTGTTCTAGTCGTAGCAAACTTATTTGCATTAATCAAAGGAATAAAAACTTTACGATCTGCATCACCTTCACCAATTCCTCCCTTCTTTTCTAAAAGGCCGATAATACGGTATTTCTTACCATAAAAACCAATAGTCTGATCGATAGGTTCTTCGTTTTTATTAAATAAAGCATTAAAAACATCCTCAGCAATGATGGCTACATTTTGTCCTTGAGATAATTCAACAGAAGAAAAAGTACGACCTTTATTGATCTTATATCCATTATTTTTGAGGTACATATCGTCAATACCTACAACTGCATAATTTGGAGTTGTTTTTTTGGACAATCTCTTGATTTCAACACTTCCTGAGATCGTCGTATTAACACTTACTTTTCCTTCAACAGGTAATAATTTCTTGAATTTTCGAATTTCTTCGAACTTTATGGGACTTTTTTTGGAAAACCTCTTACCAAAAGCACCTCTTCTTCTCGTTAAGTCATTAATAGTAAAATTATTAACACCTAAATCTGACATTCCATCATTTATGGAATCTTGCACTGCATCAATCGCTGTCATAATGCCAACTAATGACATAATTCCTATTGCAATCATAGCAGATGTTAGAAAAGTCCTAAGTTTATTTGCTTTTACAGAAGTGATGGCTTCTATTAAATAGGTTAGTATATACATGCGTCAAATGATCAAACTAAGAAAAATACAATCTTTTCTTTCTCAATTTAGTTCAAAAAAATCAAAAACTTTACAATGTAATATTTTTCTAATAAAGTGACTTTTTTGAGTAAATATACTCTAAAAAGAATTGTAAATTAAATATAAATTAAAAGTTCGGCATAATGGATGTTTTTCCTGTTAAACAATTGTTGTACTTATTAACCCTTATCTCAAAAAAACAATAGGCTTCCCTATTTAGTTGCTTTAGAACCACTACTCTACTATTTAAACCTTAATAATTACGTATGAGATTATTGACCACCATCTTCCTAGTATTATTAACCCATATATCATGTTTTGGGAATTACATTTTAATTCCCATGGACCAAACCCAAAGCAATCATCTCAAAGCCTACGGGATGACGTTTTGGGTGCTCGGTCAAGATGTTGAGGCAGAATGGTTACTCAATTATAGAGGAGGTAGCTTTATGTTTAGAAACTCTCACCTTTTTGAACAAGAATTAGTGATAAGAGGTGTAAGCTATGAAGTCATCTCAGGTGCTCAAGCTGTTCAAATAAAAGAAGAAATATCTCACCCAGAATCTAATATGGACATTATGCGGTTAGATGCAGTTCCAAGAATTGCAGTCTACTCACCGCCTTCAAAACAACCATGGGACGATGCAGTCACCTTGGTTCTTACTTATGCAGAAATTCCTTATGATGTGATTTTCGATGATGAAGTGATGGCAGACCTACTACCCAAGTACGACTGGCTTCACTTACATCACGAAGATTTTACAGGACAATATGGAAAGTTTTATGCAACCTATGGCAGAGAAGAATGGTATATGGAGGCTCAAAGACAGTTTGAAGCTTCAGCAAAACGACATGGTTTTGAAAAGGTCTCTCAATTAAAAGCAGGTGTCGTCAATAAAATTAGAGACTTTTGTGCTGGTGGAGGATTTTTATTTGCCATGTGTTCTGCCACTGATACTTATGATATAGCATTAGCTGCTGATGGTGTTGACATTTGCGATTACATGTACGATGGAGATGGAATTGATACAGATGTACATCAAAAGCTCAACTACAAAAATACATTTGCCTTTAAAGATTTTAAATTAAAATTAGATCCTTACCAATATGAATACTCAGAGATTGATAATCAATCTTATGAAAGAGGCTTAAGAGAAGAAAATGACTTTTTTGAGTTATTTGCATTCTCTGCAAAATGGGATCCTGTACCTACCATGCTAACTCAAAACCATGAACGCCTTATCAAAGGTTTCATGGGACAAACGACAGCCTTCAAAAAAAGGTTGATTAAAAATGATGTCATCATATTAGGTGAGGCTGAATCTGCTAAAGAGGCACGTTATATTCATGGCACATTCGGTAAAGGAACATGGACATTTTATGGAGGTCACGACCCTGAAGATTATAGACACTTTGTAGGTGAAGAACCTACTGACCTTAATCTTCATCCAAATTCACCAGGATACAGATTGATTTTGAATAATATCTTATTTCCTGCTGCTAAGAAAAAGAAGCAGAAAACCTGATTTACTACTATCTATGATTCACATATTTCGCTGTCTCGAATACTTTATTTGGGACAGCTTTTTTATTACACTCTAATGCTTAATTATCGTCAACTTTCAATCGGCCTTTCTGCAAGCATTTATAGGATCTACTTTCAAGCTTCTTTCCTCTTCGTTTTTGTCTTGAAACAAAAAGAAGCAAAAAATTCAAGGCTTAGAAGTCAAAAGCTAAATTCCATTCCTTGAGCCTAAATGATTTTAAACTCGCTACGCTCAAACAGCAAAATCATTTTTAACGTCTCAATCCTTGAAATTCTTAACGCTTTTCCCTTCAAGGCCGAAGGAAGAACTGCCAAACTAAAAGGATAGACAATATACTGGTGTGATTGTTAAGTTTTGACGGTATTCAAGTCTTATAATACATCAAAAATCTCCTGATTTCTAACTATAAAACTTAGTTTACAATTTACTTATTTGACAGTCTAAAACTCCGGTGTTATTGCAAACATTAGCCCATACTTTCTTGATGCTCCTTCTTGATAAGTCGCTCTGTATAAAAACATAACCTTCACCATTCTGAAGATATTTTCTACACCTCCACCTACTTCTACATAAGGGGTTGAAGGATCTAAACTATTAAAACTTGCTTCATCTTTATCCCATGGATTTACATTAGCTGCAAGGTTATCACTAGATACTCCTCCCCAAAGTAAGTTTGCAATACCAAATGTCTTCACATTCATTTTTTTGAGTACAGGGATTCTATTGATAAAAAGCCCTTCAAAATGATGAAACATTCTTATACTAGCATATCGATCACTCATAAATTCCCCGAAATCCATAAGGTTATATGAACTACCACTGTAGATGTACCTTAAGTTATTTCCCCGATGAACAAACAACAAAGGAAAGGGAACGGTAGAGGGAGTCCAACCAGATGAAAGTACATAATCCATTCTACCTAAAGCTCCCACTTTAAAGCGATGTCTCATCGATAATTCAAGTTTATGATAACTATCCGTAGCATCAAAAAGTGTTGGTAAACCTCTTTTATAAGTGAATGTAATGGTTGGGTATTTTCCATTTGCCGCAATGTATCTATTCAAATGTCGACTTGATACATATCTTTTCCCAAAGTCAAAAATGATAGAACCTCTGAGTTCTGAGGTGGTAATTCTTGAAAAAGCAAGTGTATCTGTTAACTCCGTCGCAAAGTAATTCTCATTTCTATAGGTAAAACTACCTCTTAACTGAACACCTTCAGCAACATAAGAATTGGCCAATACTCTCGCTTCATCCAAGTAATAAGGGTTTGTAAAAGTCCCCCAAGCTTGAGAAATCCATAAATAAGGATCTTGCCCTGGAAAAGTAACACCTCCACCCAAACGTTGTAAAGAATGTTGAGCACGAGCATAAAGGAAAGTCCAGTTTTCATGATTGAGGATATATTTCCCCATCACACCCCACTTCCACTTTTGATCATCGGTACCATATGCTATATATCCTCCTCCAATTAAATTCTTGTTCCACTGCGTATTGGTTAATCCACCAAACTGAATACGGTTTCCTTCTACATTATTCTGAGCATACAAAACAGTAAGTGGACCAAAATCAAAGCCTCCTACTCGATAATAACCTGTCACAAACATGTCCATTATTTGTGCAGTAGCTTTTACAGAAGGCATTTGTTTTACAGTATCAATCTGAGCATAAATCGTAGTATCGGTAGATTGGGAATACAGTAAGGTATCTTTTGATGGAAAGGTATTTTTGGTATTAATATCCACCAAAAACTTCGTCCAATTCTTATTCAGTTTACCCCCTACCCACATTTTAATATTTTGTTGATAAGGAAACCAAATCTGTGATGTATCAATAACAGCTAGTTTTTGATCTACCGTTATACTATCAATAAAGTTTATGGGAGAGTTCCTCCCTATTGCTGCAGTGACTTTTTTAATGGCAAATCCTCTTTTTTCATCGGTTACCCAAACCGTTCCTCCAAAAGCCATGTCGTTTTCTCTCCGAGGAACAAAATCAATTCTATAGCACCAATCGCCGTCAACTTTTTCATAGGTCACCAATTCAAAATCGTAGTAATTCTTAAAAGAAGCATTAAAAGGAGATGAAAAATCTTTGGCTAAAAAACGCAGCCATTTTTGATAGAAATTAATTGTCGTTTTTTCATTATCTAACCCTTGTTTGAATTGATTTTCAAATTCAGGGCCTAAAAATACTTCTTTATAGTAAGATTGCTCTCGATCTTCAGCCCGTTTTCCAGCTTGATAATTGACTTTTTGTTTAGAGGAAGAAGAATAAACAGGAATATTGGGCATCCCCTTTTGATTAACTGATAAGGTATCAATCTTTTCCATTCTTTGCACCGCCTCTTTTACCAGTTTTTGTTTCAGAAAATCTTCATTGGTATCTGTTATATAGACATTCGTTCTGATCGAAGATTCATAATCAAAATCCTCATTCCCTTGATAATTATGTAATGCAGCATTTTTAATAGCCAACCGGATTATTTCCCATGCAGGATTTTCATAGCCCCTTCTTCCTACCACAACCTCCTCCAATTGTTGAGCATCCTTTTCTAAAAACAAGACCATTTCCTTGTTTAGTAACTCATTATCCAGACCAAAGGAAGTTGTTTTATAGCCAAGACAAGAAACGAGTAATGTATCATTTGATGCTATTTCTCTGATAAAAAAAAGACCTTTTTCGTTCGTTGAAGTTCCTTTATCATCCCCTTTAATAATGAGATGTGCAAATCCAACAGGCTGTAACGTTTCCTTATCCAATATTTTACCTTGAATAGCATGATCTTGTCCAAAAGCTATATGACAAACTAAAAAATGAAAGAAAAGTATATTAAAAAATGATTTATATAGTTGACTCGACAATGAATTCACTCGCTTAAAGCGTTGTATTTTTTATTAATTGTTTATAGAAACGGATTGTATTTTCAAATTCCACAACACCAATCCTCTCATTTTCACCATGAATTGTGTCCAAATTATCTTTATTTAAATGAAAAGGACAAAAGCGATATACATTGGGTGATATTTCAGAATAATGTCTTGAATCTGACGCTGCAATCATGATATAAGGTGACACAACAATATCGCCAAATATCTCTTTGATTGATTGATCCAAAAGTTTAAACGCCTCAGAATAAGCATCTGAAATTGGAGCAGCCTCTGATTTATTCAGTATTCTTAACTTTACCTCATCATTATTGACCTTCTTTTTAATGGACTCAAAAACATAATCTACGGTTTCTCCTGGTAGAATTCTGATGTTCAACACTGCATGTGCTTTTTTAGGGAGCACATTACTTTTCATTCCGGCACTGATTATTGTTGGGGCAATGGTTGTTCTTACTAAAGCATTTGAAGAGGGTGATTTCTCATATACCGACATTAGTACTGGTTCTAAAAGAGTAGAGTTGGCAAAGACTGTCTTTAAGCCAAAAGGCATTTCTGGGCCTACAAAATCAATAAAATCCTTTAGTGGTGGAGAGATGTAAGAAGGAAAAGGATCATTGACCACATCATTAACTGCTTTTGTCAAAACACTAATGGCACTTTCTGTTTTAGGCATGGAAGCATGTCCGCCTTCAATATCTGTTGATAGTTCCACCGTTAAGAATCCTTTCTCTGTTGTCCCGACTAGTGCTACATCTTTTTCCATTCCGGGTACTAAACCTTGTGTAATGTATCCACCTTCATCCAAGACAAACTCAGCCTCTATCCCTTGTTGTTTAAGATAATGAGCCATTGAGCTCGCACCATGTGTACCATTGATTTCTTCATCATGACCGAACGCCATATAGATCGTTCGCTTTGGTTTAAAACCAGATTCCATCAGTGATTGCACTGATTCTAAGATACCAATCACCCCTACTTTATCATCAATAGCTCCTCGCCCCCAAATGACTCCATCTACTATTGCTCCACTAAAAGGAGGATATTTCCACTCTGATATGTTTTCCTCTAAAGCAGGAACAACATCAAAATGCGACATCAAAACGATAGGTTTTAATGAAGAATCACTTCCTTCCCATTTAATTAAATAAGAAAAACCTCCGAAAAGATGATATTCCGTGTTACTGAAAACCACTGGATAAGTCACTTGAAGAAAGTTTCTAAACTTTACAAATTCAGATGAATCAATCAGGTCGGGATCATCATATGAAACCGTCTTTATTTGTATCGCTTCCGAAAGGTGGTATTTAGCAGAATCACTAATGGAGCGTGAGTCTAACTTTGATATTTTTGATTGTTGAGAATCAAATAAAAATAAATTTCCAAAAATGTAAAGAGAGGCAATAGTTAGGGTGCCTGATAAGATTCCTACAAAACGCTTCATAGAAAAAGAGAGTTTGAGATGTAAAGTGAATATTTATCATTGATGACAAATACTTATGTTTGTAATTTATCACATGCTTGAATCTTTATTTCAAATACCGATTCAAGTTTGCATTTAATTAAGTTATTAAGACTTCTTTAGTACTCCAAACTAAGCATTGAATTTTCTTGTTTTTATTGAAAATATATGCTGTTTTCGCTGATATGAATATTGTATTTCTAAATTAGAAACTTTACAAATTTTACTGACCAATGCCAATCCTAAACCTAAAGACTGACTTGATGTAGATCCTTTGACGAAGCGTTTAAAAATCTGATCTTCTGAAATAGTAAGTGGTGCCCCGTAGTTACTGATTATAAATTCAGTTGATGATGTTTTTATTTTGATAGGACCTTCAGTGGACCCGTAACGTATGGCATTTTTTAATAAGTTTTTCAATACAATATCAAAAAGGTAAGGATCAATTTGAAATTGCAACACATCACTTAGTTCTTTTTCAATCTGTAAGTTCTTCAACTCCGCCAATTCCTCAATCGCTTCAACCTGTTTCTCAATCTCTGATTTGATGTTTATTTCTTTGATATCTGTAAACTCTCCATTTTCTATTTTAGTAATCAAGTTGAGTGTAGTACCGATCTTAGAAATATGATTGGCTTCATCGTAGATTGTTTTGATGGTACGAGCATCTTCTTCTTCCAACTTTTCGGAAATCATCAACGCTTCTGACTTATTTCTAATGATCGCCAAAGGCGTCTGCATCTCGTGGGCTATATCTTCTGTGTATTCTTTTAAGTGGTTATAATCCGCATCAATTCTTTTCACCATTTTACTGAAAAGGTCTTGCATTTCTACAAACTCAGTCGTATTCGTCTCCACTTTTTCCAATGGTTTATTACCTCCCACTTTATAAAGCTGCATCTGTTCTAAAATCCTTTTGAAAGGTTGAAGGAAATAACCTGAAAGAATGGCATTAGAAAGTACAATAAGGATGGTCAATACGATGAAGGAAGGAATGATTAGTTCATAGATATCGTCTCGGAAATAGTAATAGTTCTGGACCTCTCTGTTCATTTCCACTCGATACAATTGGCCATTAGAGGTAATTAAAACGATCTTTTTTCTGTGCAATAAGTTTCTATCCAACTCATCATGATACACCGTAAAATCTTCATAAACGGGATATTCTGCTTTTCTACATCGTTTTGAAACTCTTTCAATAGAAGTAACCGAACGCCCCACTAAAGAGTCGGGGTGTACACCTTCATCTAAATGATAAGTTACTTTTCTCTCTATCCATGAAAACCTCCTATTCAAATCTGAATCAATAAATTCATCAGCTTCAGAAGTGAGAAATTGGGCATAAGCCAAAAAAACACCTAATGTAAAAAGTAGGTAGAAAAATGTAATTCTTGATAATAAATTAAAGGTCCTTTTCTTGGCCATATCGCACAGTTCTTTTTAAACAGTAGTAGTAAATTTATAACCCATACCATACACCGATTTTATTCTGTCAACACCCCCATTTTTTTGGAGTTTTTTTCTTAGGTTTTTGATATGAGAATAAATAAAATCGAAGCTATCAGCCTGATCTATATGATCTCCCCAAAGGTGTTCAGCTATATTTTCTTTGGTGAGCATTTTATCTTTATTGTAAAGGAAGTAGACCAAAAGGTCGTATTCTTTTTTGGTTAGTTCAATTTCTTGATCATTGATAAAAACGCTTTTGGATAAAATATCCACCTTCAATTCTCCAATTTCGATGGTGTTGCTCCCTTTGAATTTTTTCCTTCTAAAAAGAGACCTTACCCTGGCAATCAACTCTGCCATATGGAAAGGTTTTGTGATATAATCATCCGCACCTAATTCCAGTCCAAGTACTTTGTCATCTACACTGTCTCTAGCCGTGACGATAAGTACTCCAGTATTAGGGTCAACTTGTTTGATTAGTTTTACTATTTCCAATCCATTCCCATCGGGCAAACCGAGGTCTACGACTAGAATATCATATTCGTAAACCCCGATCTTTTCTTTGGCTTGGATTAATGTGTCAACATGTTCAATATTGATTTTTTGATCTTTAAGAGCAGCCGACACATCATTTGCTAATTCTTTATTATCTTCTATTAATAATAATTTCATGCATTATCATCCTTATTTCCGCTAGAAAGATAGTAAAATACTACCTAACTTCTAGAAATCGTCCATTCCTCCACCATCGCCACCGCCTCTTCGTGACGGCTTGAAGTTATTCAATCTGTACGTTAACGTTGCAGTGAATACATGTGGATATCTAAAGTCTTCTGTAAAGTTGGAGAACCCAATACCTGATGAATAACTCTTACGACGTGCTGTACCTAAAACATCATTCATTGAGGCTGTTAAAGTCAACTTCTTTTTCATCAAGTTTTGTTTTACAGCAGCTGTCATCATAAAGTATCCTTCATTTCTACCTTGTGCAGTCACTGTTTCTCCTGTATATCTATTGTTGATTTGAATCTGCGTATTTTTAGACACTCTAAAAGTGTTATTAAAACGGCTACTCCATGTGATATTTTGACGGTCAAAACTTTGTCCTTCCAATTCACCTTCTACTCTGTAATCATACAAGTTCCCCATCAAATCCATCGTCCACCATTTGAAAGGTTGGTAGTTTAAAGAAACCTCAGTACCGAGTGCATAATCTGTTCCTACGTTGGCGTAAGTATGCATAATAACATTGATATCCTCTGGCCAAACTGTTTGTACTCTCTCGATTTTGTTGTGCGTCATTCTGTAATAAGCATCCAAAGAAAGTGTCAGTTTATCACTAATATTTTTCAAGTAACTAAAATCAAATGAATCAATATTTTCTGGTAGTAACCCTGGATTACCTCTACGTACATTGAAAGCATCTTGCCATGTTACAAAAGGCTCTAAGTACCAACCTCTAGGACGTTCAATTCTTCTTGAGTAACTCAACATTAATTGATCATCTTTTGGAAGATTATAAGAAAGGTGAACAGTTGGGAATAAATTCCATTGATCCACTGGGTATTCATCATCTGAGCCTACCACATTAATATTACGGCCCGTATATTCCGCTCTGACACCACCTTGATAACCAAAACTTCCTACTTTTCCTGAGTAAATACCGTAAAGTGAGTGTATCGTTTGAGTGTAATTTGTAGTATAGCTATACTCTGGTTGGAATTCATATTCTCCGGTTGTGGTATTGTAATTATAGACCTCATTGACATCTTCAGCCTGATTCCAACGAGTTTGCCAACCTGCTTCAATCTTATCTTTTTCTCCCACTGGCAATACATAATCGATTTTAGCTCTTAATCTTCCTCCAGGACCAATTTCAGTTGATCTTTGTCCACTTGAAGGAGTCTCAGCAACGCTACCATCACCATATTTAGGATACAATTCATTGATAGAACTTTCTGTCATATCACGTCCACCATAGTCGATCTGAGCATCAAAAGTATGTCCTTTTTTATCAAACTTATGTTGGTAAGCAATGTTGGCATTATAATATAAGCCACCTCTTTCCCACTGCTCACTTGAGATGTATCTGTTTTCATTAATTGGAGCATCGTCACCACCTATTCTTTGGTATTCATAGAAGTCTGCATCCATTCCTCCATACATTTTGAACTCTCCAACTTTACCAGAAATCTTCAAGAAATCTTTCTCAGAAAGATAAAGTTCAACCCCTGCCTGAGCACCATACATTTCAAATGTACGTTCTCTGTCTCCTTCAGAAATAATGTAAGAAGTGGTGTCACCGTTGGTTGTAATACGCTCTGAATTGTAAGTACCTGGGCCTGGTCTTTTGTTGTAATTTGCTCCTACATAGAAGCTGTAATTTTTTCTTTTAAAGTTTAACAGGAAATCGCCGCCCAAACGGTCATACATACCGCCTGTAGCATTGAAGACGCCACTCACGCCTTCTAGTCTATTTTTCTTCGTGATGATATTGATAATTCCGGCAGTGCCGTCTGGGTCGTATTTAGCAGATGGGTTAGTAATTAATTCTATGTTTTCGATTGTTGAAGCTGGGATTTGTTGCAATGCTTCTGAAGCATCTAATACCGAAGGTCGGCCATCAATAAGTACTGTAAAACCTGAACTACCTCTTAAACTTACATTACCATCACCGTCTACAGTTACAGATGGTATGTTTTCTAAGATATCTACAGCAGTACCTGATAGTGCGGCAAACTGAGTTCCCACATTGACAATTTTCTTATCAATATCGTAAGAAACAGAACTTTGTGTGCCTACTACCTCTACTGCGTCCAACACTTCGGCATCAGTGCTTAAAGTAATCACACCTAAATTTTTCTTTAAATTGGGTCTTTTGACTGCAACATTTTCTATCACAGTTTTTTGGAATCCTATAAAGGTGACCTCTATAGTATAAGTTCCCTCTTCTATGTTTTTGATGGAAAAGATACCATCTGCAGAAGTGACAGTACCTCCAACTAAAGCATGAGAGGCTTGTTCAAAAATAGAAACGGTGGCGTATTCCACGGCAACGTTTGAGTCTCCATCAGTTACTTTACCCGAAATCACGCCAGGCTTAAGTGGGTCATTTGCGAAAATTTGAAACGCGATTGATAGAAGTGTTAATAGTATGTATGCTTTTTTATACATGAAATTTGATAGAATTTTTAAGTTCGCTACAAACATATTCAGTAAATCTGTTTGAAATCTGTAGAAATCTGAATTGACTAAGATTTTTCAAAAAAATGATCTGAATTATGTTTTTTCATATGTAGACAACCCGCATGAAATGAAAAAGTTTGATAATAATCCCTTGAATTTTCTTTCAAATTTCTATATTTGCATCACTATACTTATCAAGAAAGATAGAGGGACTGGGCCCTACGATGTCTTAGCAACCTGCGCTCCCCATAGCAAGGTGCTAATTCCCAGCTCGAAGGTGTTCGAGATTAGATGAGTTTATCTCCTAAATGACATGCTGGTACTAAGCGAAAAGCTTTCTTTTTCGGTAGGTGAAACTAAATTAATGATAAAAGAATATTTTTTATTTTAGATTGAGGATCAGATTATTAATACTTAGTTCTTTATGTTTCTTGACTAGCTGCTTTGAGTTACATGAACAGTTACAAGTCATGAAAGACGGAAAAGGAGATTACACTTTTGTTTTCGATTTTTCAAAAAGTAAAGAATTATTGGATATAATTTCTGCCTATACAACTCCTGAAGGAGAAACTATCTTTCAAGCAAATAAATTCAAAAAGCCTTTATCTTTAATTAGTAATGACTTGAATACTATTCCGGGAATCTATAACTGCAAAGAGATATTAGATTCTACTGCTTGGAAAATGGGTATTCAATTCAATTTTGTAGACATCAACGCTCTCAATGTTGCACTTTCTAAAATTGATGGGAAGGAAGAGGTTGAGTATCTGATCATCAAAAGATCAAAAGCGGAATGGAAGCAAAATATCGATTGGAGAAAAATCATTACAAAAAATCTCCCTGCTTCTACTGAAGCCAAAGACGCTATGTTGGAGGCCGTAGACACTGCTCATTATGTTTATAATTGGCAATTAAATAGAGATATAAAGACGTTAAAGTCTTATGATATAGATCAAATAGGCTCCACGGGAGTACTGTTTAAAGGCACTATTCCGGATGATGAACATTATAAATACATCACCCAATGGAATATTAAATTTAAAAAAGAAAAAAAACGAAAATAATGACATATTTATTCACATCCGAGTCCGTTTCTGAAGGACATCCAGATAAAATTGCTGATCAGATCTCTGATTCAATCCTTGACGCTATGTTAAAACAAGATCCTACGTCTCGTGTTGCATGTGAGACTATGGTGACGACTGGCTTAGCAGTAATTGCAGGTGAAGTGACAACGAAAGCGTATGTTGAAATTCCTGACGTTGTAAGAGAAACAATTGAAAAAATTGGTTATGACAAAGAAGACTATTCTTTCGCTGCTCACTCATGTGGTGTACAAGTAGCTCTTCATAGTCAATCTCCTGATATTGCTCAAGGTGTAAATGTTGGAGAGGGTGTTGATAAAGAACAAGGTGCTGGTGACCAAGGTATGATGTTCGGTTATGCTACTAAAGAAACAAAAGAGTTTATGCCAATGGCTTTGGCTTTCTCTCATGCTTTAGTGAAGCGTTTGGCTGAAATCCGTAAGAATCACACAGACCTTATCGGTTACTTACGTCCTGATGCAAAGGCACAAGTAACAATCGAATACAATGAGGACAATACTCCAAAAAGAGTACATACTATCGTAGTTTCTACTCAACACGATGAGTTCCCAGGTATTTCAGATGATGAGGCTTTAGCTCAAATTGCTAGAGACGTAAAAGAGCATGTAATCAGTGCTGTTATTCCTGCTGAATTAATTGATGATGAAACAATCTTCCACATCAACCCAACAGGTAAATTCGTTATCGGTGGTCCTCACGGTGACGCTGGCTTGACTGGTCGTAAAATCATCGTAGATACTTATGGTGGTAAAGGTGCTCACGGTGGTGGTGCATTCTCAGGTAAAGACCCATCAAAAGTAGACCGTTCTGCTGCTTATGCTTCAAGACATATCGCAAAGAACTTAGTTGCTGCAGGTGTTGCTGACGAAGTATTAGTTCAAGTAGCTTATGCAATTGGTGTTTCTACTCCAGTATCATTGAACGTAACAACTTACGGAACTTCAAACGTTGACCTTACAGACGCTGAAATTTCTAAAGTAGTTGACGGTATTTTCGATATGCGTCCAAGTGCAATTGTAGAGCGTTTAGGATTAACAAACCCTATCTTCACTCCAACAGCTGCTTATGGTCATATGGGACAAGCTCCTTACACTGATACTGTTGAAGTAAACCGTACTGAAGTAGTAGAAGAAGGTGACAAGAAGATCAGTACTGTGATAACAGAACAAAAAGAAGTTGAATTCTTTACTTGGGAGAAATTAGATTACGTAGATCAAATCAAGTCTGCTTTTAATCTATAATTAAGATTTCAAGTATTTTTATAGAAAAAGTTTTTTTTCTGAGTCCTTGTTGGTAGCTTCACTAACAAGGACTTTTTTTTTAACTGTATGAAACTCAATAAGCATCTTTTATTCTGTATTTTCTTTTTTTCTCTTTTCACCTCTAAAAGCTATTGTCAATCAGTAACTGATGAGAGTGCATTTCCTAAAAAGGATAAAAATCGAAAATCCGTTGGACTTGTTTTAAGTGGTGGTGGTGCCAAAGGTATTGCACATGTTGGTGTAATAAAGGTATTAGAGGAAAACGGAATTCCTATAGATTATATCACCGGTACATCGATGGGTGCTATTGTGGGTGGTTTTTATGCAGCAGGATACACTAGCAGTGAAATTGAAGCTTTCATGCGTGATCCTGATTTTCAAGCTTGGGTTTCTGGTCAGATCGACCCTGATGATGAGTTCTATTTTGGACGTCAACAACAAGGTGCCGAATGGATTAATTTTAATATCGAACTCGATTCTAACTATTCGGTAGTATGGGATCCTACTATTATTAAAGATGCCACCTTGAACTTTGCCCTCTCCGCCCGCTTATACAAAGCTTCTCATGATGCAAATTATAACTTCGATAGCCTCAGTATTCCGTTCAGATGTATAGGAAGTGATATTTTCGAAAGAAAAGCGGTCACAATCAAGGAAGGTCAACTTGAAAGAGCTATTCGTGCTTCCATGGCGGTTCCACTGGTTTTCAAACCGATTAAAATTAATGATAAATACTTATATGACGGTGGTGTTTATAATAACCTCCCTGTAGATGTCATGAAAAGCGACTTTAATCCTGATATGGTAATTGTCGTCAATTTGGGAGCCAATGATATGCTGGAAGAATATCCTTATGAGAACGACGAAGAATTGGTTAAAGGTAATGTCTTAAAGTATATAGTAATGAACAACACCTACCCAGAAGAAGACATAGACCTCACAAAAGATGTCTATTTGGGTGTTCCTGTTGATGATTACTCTGCGGCAGATTTTACACCCGTCGATACATTATTAAGCATTGGATATAATTTCGCTTCTTCAAAAATTGATCAAATCAGTGAAATGTACGGGGAAGACCAACCAAGAGCAATCCCTAGAAAAAGTAGTTTCGACAATCTTTTCACTCCTAATATTAAAGAAATCAACTTTGTAGAACTTAATAATGATTTATCGTTTAATCAAAGGTTGTTTGTAAGAAATATTGTGAAGCCTAACAGACGAAAAAGTACTTCTGTTGATGAACTTTTGAGCGGTTACAATATGCTTATTTCAAATAATTATTTCAGTGATATTGACGCTTACTTCTATTATGATTCACTAGATCTTGATCCTAGATTACACATTGATGTCACCCCAAATAAGAAATTAAGAGTTGGTGTTGGTGGAAATATTGCTTCAAGAAATATTGGGCAAGCTTACATCAGTGGTCAGTTCAGTATTTTCACCCAATCACTCAATACAGTTAAACTGAATGCATTTGCAGGTGCGTTTTACAGTTCGTTCAGTGCTGAAATCGAATCCATGTTCGCCAAAGAAATTCCTTTTTCGGTAAGTGGTGAATTTATTCTGAACAGATGGAATTACGCCAATGCTCAAGAATTAATCTTTGAACAAAGAGACAAACTCAACCTTCTAAGAAAAGATAACTATGCAGGATTGAAGGCTTGTTTTGCAACAGGACGCAAAAGTAAGCTTACTGCTTTTGGTGGCTATACCTTTAATGAAGATAAATACGATCAAATTGTTGTCATAGCGGATTCCACTACTGGTCAGGGTGTACCTATTGATTTGATTGGCAATGAGAAATTGGACGGATGGATTTTTGGATTGAAATGGGAATCCAATACCTTAAATGCCCAAAAGTTTCCAACCAAAGGACGCTATTTTAAGATTTCAGCCAAAAATATACTCACTTACAACAGGTTCAATTTGATGTTGAATTCAGCCGTTAATCAAAGTTGGAATAGAGACTGGTATACTCTTCAAGCTGAATACGAGCAGTATTTCCCTATGAAAATTTTCACATTAGGCGTGAAAGGACATGCGGCTTATTCCAATTACACAGAATCGGTGACAATATCAGCCTCATTAGCCAACTCCATGGCTTATTATCCTCTATTAGATTCTAAATCTCACTTCTTTGAAGCCTTCAGGTCTCCTCGATTTCTTGCCGGAGGTCTTAAGATTATACGACCTCTATGGTCTGAAAGCTTTAATGTTCAATTAGAAGGTCACGCATTCCACTCTACCGTGAAATATGTAAAAGGAGATACTCCATTATTCCCAGTAGTACAAGAAAAAAGCTTCTGGGACTTCAGTGATATGGATTACGCATTGGCAGCATCATTAGTATACAATAGTCCAATTGGACCTTTTAGCTTATCTATCAACCATTATAATGTGGAAGATCACAATTTTATGGTATTAATCAACCTTGGTATATTAATCTACAACAAGAGAATGATGGAAGAATAAGACTTTGATTTTATCCACTTTTATATGAAAATCTGTTGATAGTTAAAGTGTATGATTTCCATAAAAATAAGTAGTTGCACAATTAAAGAGGTGATTTGTATTGTTTTCAATATAAATCACCTCTTTATTTCATCGTCTTTTTTAATTAATCTTTCAAAATCAATTCCTCCCAGCCTTTATGTTTTAATTTCTCTTTGGAGCCTAACTGTTCTGCTTTTTCCTGCATTGTTTCTTTGATCTTTTTCGAGAATTTCCAACAGGTATTTTGTCTCATCTCTAAAATCTCAGATAGCTTCGTTGATGAAATATCACCATCCTTAGCAAACACGATAAACACCATATAAAAGGCTTTTTGGATAGGAAAATGTAATCTATGGAAAAGTGTACCGGCTGTTACTGACTCATTATAGTTACACTTTTTACATCTTCTACTGTTCACCCCTGCTCCTTTTGCGTAGGTATCGTTACCACATTTTTTACATTGGAAGCCATTTTTCCATTTGATCTCTTCCAGATATGTATAGCAACTTTCATCAGAAGGGAACATTTTTTCAAATTCATCAAAAGTAACTTCCTGCATCAAAACTCTTGCAGATTCTAACTGTTCTACATCCTCATGCAGTTGCTCATTTTCTACTTTAAGTTGGGCGTTCATCTCTTGAATTTGCTTTCTATGCTCATTCAATTGATCATTTACCCATTGCAGTTCATCATTTTTAAGAGCAATAATTTCCTTTTGCTTTGCAATCTCTTCTGTTCTTTCCTCTACTTTTTCCTCAATGATTTTTTCTCTTACCTGTAAATCCTTGATCAATTGACCTTGTGCCTGTTCCTTTTCTTCCTTTAAAATTTTGAAGCGTTGGAACTGCCCTAAAGTCATAAATAGACCGGTTAATAGTAATCCCACGTTGTAAGAATACACTACAACAATAGCGTGCGAGATAAAAATTTCATAAGCCCTTAAAACCTGTAATGAAAGGCCTATCATGATGACTAAATAGCCCAAAAAGAAGTAGGTCACCTTTACCTCTGATCTTTTTATATCCAAAAGCATGTAGAAGAGGATAATGATGAAAGGCACTAAAAAAGTAGGTAGCTGCCATAAACTATCATTAAACGATTTGAAAACAATAAAGTAAAGTGTATTCAAAAGCGTGATTCCCCAGATTGTCACATAAGTTTTGAATGATTTTTTTCGAATTTTCAAAACACTAACACTTAATGCCACAATCGACAACATACTTAATGTTGACGAATAACGCATCAGGATATAATTCCAATAAGGTTGATTAGCAAAAAGGTATTGGGCTGCTAAATTATCTTCTGATAAATCAACACAAATACTTGCTATTAAGAAACCCGTCAACAGTAAAATATCTTTATCTCTTAGAGTCAACAACAGAAGAACAGTTGCTAAAATAAGACAGATTAAAATACCATAATTTGTTCCCAGTAGCATATATTCTGTAATAGAATAAGTGAACAAGTGATTTGCTCTACTCATCTTATAGAAGAGTACATTGTTGAATTCACTGTTATATTTCAGATAAACCGTAATGACCTCGTCTTCTCCAGATTCTAGCCCTGTAATTGGAAAAATTATATTTTTATGCTTGAATTTCCGTTTATCAAAATCATGGTCATACCCTCCTGTTTCAGCATAAATCACTGGCTTTTTACCTACTTGTACATATGCTTTTACACTTCCCACATGACTATCGGGTACTTCAAAAAACCATTGATCCATCCCTAAAGGTTTACCTTGAATCTGCACTTTTACCCAATAACTCTTCACTCCTTTTGAAAAGAGAAGCATATCCTTTTGTGGAGTTTGAAAGAGATGATTAGGGTCTGTCAAGATATCAGAGATCTCAATATTATTCTCAGGATCTTCTAAGAGTAATATTTTAGAAGATGGAACATATACTACATCCTCATAAAAAGGTATCTCTACTGGTGTTAGATTTTGACCTATTGAATTGGTAGTAAGAAAAAGGGATAAAAAGATAAGTAAATAATAATTCATAAATAAAATTCGGAATACTGTTAGTTAAGCGATAATTCGCCTTTTTACTTGGTATAAATTAGAACGAAATACGTATTTTTTTGAGGTAGTTTAAATTACTTCAATGAGTAAATGTATAAATAATTTCAATTTATTTAAATGATAAGGAACCTTTTAAACAAAAAAATAGCCATAGAACGTATCCTATGACTATTTTGTTTTAAATGATTATTCTTAAATAGAAAAACTTTCTCCACATCCACAAGTTCTACTTGCGTTAGGATTTACAAATTGAAAGCCTCTACCATTTAACCCATCAGAAAAATCAAGTGTAGTACCTGCTAAGTATAACAAGCTTTTTTTATCTACATAGATTTTCACTCCTTTATCTTCAAAGATATCATCTGTATCTTTTACTTCCGCATCGAAGGTTAAGTCGTACATTAAACCCGAACATCCTCCTCCTTTTACAGAAACACGAACATTTTGATCATCATCTCGACCTTCTTGCTCTCTAAGTTCAATAATGCGCTTTGCTGCTGCATCTGTTACATCTATCATAACTATATAATTAAGAAAGGATAACCTTTTATTTGTTCAAACAATTTTTGTGAATAAAACAAAGGTACTACTTTTTTATTAGTTCAACAACCCAGCTCTTCTAAGTAGGGCGTCAACCTTTGGTTCCTCTCCTCTAAAGCGTTTGTAAAGTTCCATAGGATCTTCAATACCGCCTCGGGAAAGAATATTTTCTTTGAAACTACTTGCAGTGTTTTTATCAAAGATTCCTTTTTCTTTGAATAATTCAAAAGCATCGGCATCTAAAACTTCAGCCCACTTGTAAGAATAGTAGCCCGCTGCGTATCCACCTTGGAAAATATGAGAGAAAGCTACACTCATGTTCACTCCTTCCACTTTCGGTAAGGTATCTATAGAGGTTGGTTCCATTGCTTTTTCTTCAAACTGACTAACATCAGCCACTTTTCCATCATGTAATTGGTGATAGGACATGTCTAGCAAACCAAAACTTACTTGTCTTAGGGTTTGATAACCTTCTAAGAAAGTTGACGATGCTTTGATTTTATCAATCATCTCTTGTGGAATTTTCTCTCCCGTTTCATAGTGACTTGCAAAAAGGTCTAATGCCTCTTTTTCATAGCACCAATTTTCTAAAACTTGAGATGGCAACTCTACAAAATCCCAATACACTGATGTACCTGTCAAGCTTTCGTACTTTCCTTCTGCCAACATACCATGTAAAGCATGTCCAAATTCATGGAATAAAGTAGTGACTTCGTTGAAAGTCAATAATGATGGTTTTGTTTCTGTAGGTTTTGTAAAATTACAAACAATAGAAACGTGAGGTCTTTTCTCCTCTCCATTATAAATTGACTGCCCTCTGAAAGAGGTCATCCATGCCCCGCCTCTTTTACCTGCTCTTGGAAAAAAGTCAGCATAGAATACAGCAATATGTCTACCCTTACCGTCCTTTACTTCATACGTCATGACGTCTTCATGATACTTATCGATGTCTGTTCTGGCTTCGAAATGTAAATCATAGAGTTTTGAAGAAACCTCAAAAACGCCACTCAATACATTTTCCAACTTGAAATATGGTTTCAATGCTTCATCATCAATGGCATATCTTTCTTTCTTCAATTTCTCAGACCAGAATCCCCAATCCCAACGTTGCACTTCCTCTGCACCATTCTGCTTTGCATAATTAACTACATCCTCTACCTCTTTGTTTGCCGCAGGGTGAGCTTTTTGTTCTAAATCAGTTAAAAAGTCAACAACAGCCTTCGGTGAAGGGGCCATTCTTTTCTCCAATACGTAATCTGCATAGTTATCAAAACCTAATAGCTTTGCCTTTTCATTTCTGTATTGAACAATTTCCTTGACGATTTCTTGATTATCATTGTCACCACCATCAAAACATCTTGTTCCAAAAGCAGTGAATAACTCTTTTCTTAATTCTCTATTCTCAGCATAAGTCATAAAAGGGATATAACTTGGGTACTGAAGCGTAAATTGCCACTTTCCTTCTTTTCCTGCTTCTTTCGCGGTCATTGCAGCACCTTCTACCACTGCTTCAGGCAATCCTGCTAAGTCCTCTTCTTTATCAATCACTAATTCATACGCATTTGTAGCCGCTAAAACGTGCTCACCAAATGTCAATGACAGCTTCGATAACTTTAGATCAACCTCTCTTAACTTCTCTTTATTTTCTGCATTGAGTTCTGCTCCATTTAGAGAAAAATCCTTATATGTTTTTTCTAAAAGTCTTGCATCTTCTACTTCTAAATTTAGCGTATCTTTTTGCTCATACACTGCTTTTACTCTTTCAAATAACTTCTCATTCAAAAGGATGTCATTTTGGAGTGAGCTTAATTTTGGAGATACTTCTTGAGCAATTTTCTGAATCTCATCATTTGTCTCTGCTGAATTCAGATTAAAAAATATACTACTAATCTTTCCTAGTGTATCTGAACAGTGTTCTAATGCAACAACGCTGTTTTTAAAAGTAGGGGCTTCGGTATTATTTTCTAATGCTGTTATATTTTCTTTCGCTTCTGCAATAGCGGCATCAAAAGCGGGAATAAAGTGTTCTTCTTTGATTGCTGAAAATGGTGCTGTTCCAAATGGGCCTGTAAAATTTTCTAATAGAGGATTGCTCATTAAAGTATTATTTTATTGTTCAAAAAGATAGCCTTTAGCGTTGAATTCACTAAAGGCTATACAATATCGTATGATCTATTTTAAAAGTCTACTAATTCATGCGAATATTCTTGGCTGCATTCGCAAATACTTTATACTTTCCACCCATTTCAGTGAGTGTATTTTTCCATATATCATCCACGGGTTCATCCAATATATGGTTTAATCTTGCATTGGAAACCACCCAAGAATCTTCTTTTAATTCTCCACGAAGCTGTTGGTTTTCCCAACCTGCATAACCCATAAAAAACCTACAATTGCTTTCATTCAAGATCCCTTTTGTATTGAGCTCTTGTATTTCCTCATAATCTCCACCCCAATAAATACCGTCTTTGAGAGGAATCGCATTGGTGATCTCTTTAAATTTATGAATATAGTGCAATGTATCTTGTTCTACTGGTCCTCCCACATAAATTGGACTATCAATAGCTAGACGAGACTCTACTTCTTCAATAGTCACCATAGAAGGTTTGTTAAGAATCAAGCCAAATGATCCTTTTTGTTCATCATGTTCGCAGATTAAAATTACAGCACGTTCGAAGTTACGATCCTTCATATAAGGTTCTGAGAGCAGTAAATCTCCGTTTTCGATAGGACGCTGTCCAAAGTTGATAGTAAAATCCATAGTTCAAAAGGGGCTAATTCAAAGTCATCTATATATTTCTTTAGAAAGTTTTCTTGTTTCGGTGGGAAACTATTTGATCCTTAATTTCAAAATATCATCTAGAAAAGCAAAATGTATTCACATTAAATTGGAATAATACCACGTAATTCTCAGAAAATCACTAAAAATAATGATCTAAAAATTTCAAAAAGGTTCATTTTTTTAAAATAAATTTAAGGAATTTTAAGAACAGAAACTTTAAGCTGTACGGAAATAACTTTTTATTGTCTTTTTTTGTTTAAAGCATAGCTTTGAAACATAAACAATTTAGAGTTGACATTTGTTTGTGCATCTTTTGAACTAAAATCCGAGCAAATGTATAAAAATGTAACAAAGTGGTTGTAACTTCGCAATTCAATCGCAGAAATAAAAAAGTATGGATTATTTAGAAGGATTAAACCCACCACAGCGAGAAGCTGTTGTAAATATGGAAGGCCCAATGATGATTATTGCTGGTGCCGGATCTGGTAAAACAAGAGTTTTGACCTATAAAATTGCACACCTGATTGCCAATGGTGTGGAGCCTTTCCAAATCTTATCTCTTACTTTTACCAACAAAGCTTCAAGAGAGATGCGTGAACGTATTGTAGAAGCAGTTGGTGATGAAGCGAAAAACCTTTGGATGGGTACATTCCACTCCGTATTTGCCAAAATTTTACGTTTTGAGGCCGATAAGTTGGGGTACCAATCTAATTTTACCATCTATGATTCTGAAGATGCTAAATCGGTCATTAAAAGTGTGGTAAAGGACTTCCGTTTAGATGATAAACTATACAAACCGAATGTTGTATTAAGTAGAATTTCTGCTGCAAAAAATGACTTGATCTCTTGGAGAGCCTACGAAGGGAACAATGATAGAAGATTAGAAGATGAAGCTACAGGTAGACCAAAGATTTTCGAAATTTATAAAGAATATGCGATCCGATGTTTTAGAGCAAATGCAATGGATTTTGATGATCTTCTGTTCAATACCAATGTGCTTTTTCATCAGCACTTAGATGTACTCAACAAATATCAGCATAAGTTCAAATATGTATTGATTGACGAGTTTCAAGACACCAACATCTCTCAATATTATATCACGAGAAAACTAGCTGCAAAAAATAGAAATATTTGTGTGGTAGGTGATGATGCTCAATCAATATATGCTTTCAGAGGTGCCAATATTCAAAATATCCTAAACTTTGAAAAGGATTATCCTGAGCTTAAAGTCATCAAATTGGAGCAAAATTACCGTTCTACACAAACTATTGTAGAAGCAGCAAACTCGGTAATTAAGCACAATACAAATCAGCTTGAAAAGAATACTTTTACTCAAAATGCTATTGGTGAACGTATCGAAGTCATTCGTTCAGCTACAGATTTGGATGAAGCAAAAGCAGTTGCACAAAGTATTCAGACTGCAATGATGAGAGACCATATTCCGGCTCAAGACATTGCTATTTTATATAGAACCAACTCTCAGTCAAGAGCATTGGAGGAGGCCTTGGTGAAATTAAGTATTAAAGCTCAGATTTTTGGAGGTCTTTCTTTCTATCAGAGAAAGGAAATCAAAGATATGATCGCCTACCTAAAATTTGTCACCAACCCAAAGGATGAAGAAGCATTTAAAAGGGTTATCAATTACCCCAAAAGAGGAATTGGACCTACAACTGTCAATAATCTATTTGTAAAGGCGGCTGAAAATAAATTAGGTATTTGGGATGTGGTTGCCAATGTAAGACGTTTCTTTGGTGGTAGAGTGGCTACGCAAGTGGAAAACTTTGCCAATATGATCAAGGTATTCCAAATGCAAATGGAATCTAAAAATGCCTTTGAGTTAGCCTCATTCATAGCCAAAGGGTCGGGCATACTAAAGGAGCTTTATGACGATAAAACTGTTGAAGGTAAAAACAGATACGAAAACCTTCAAGAACTCTTGAACGGTATTCAAGGTTTTACTGATGATCCAGAAAAAGAAGATAAAAGCTTAACCACTTACTTGGAAGAGATTTCATTAATCACCTCCGCTGAAAAAGAAGACATGTCTGATGCCATCACTTTGATGACGATTCACATGTCTAAAGGTTTGGAGTTTGATTACGTTTACTTGGTGGGCATGGAAGAAAACCTATTCCCGTCTCAAATGATGTTGGAAACAAGAGCTGATCTTGAAGAAGAACGTCGTCTGTTTTACGTAGCAATTACAAGAGCAAAGATCAAACTATTTATGACTTATGCTTTGCAACGTTACCGTTTCGGAAAATCGATTATGTGTGATCCTAGCCGATTTATTGATGAAATTGCTCCTCAGTACATCAGCATGAAACGTAGTAGTATCAATGATGATTTAGATCCTGGAAACGTCCCTGGCTTCTCTAATTATAGATCTCTTCGTCAAGCACCTTCCAACTTCACAAAGAAAGTTGTACCACCAAAAGACGACCGTCCTTTTGTTCCTTCAAAATCGGAAGAAATTAAAGAGGGACTTACAGTTAGACATATGAAATTTGGTGATGGTGTGGTCGATAAAGTTGCTGAAGAAGGGTTAGACCGTAGAGCGACTATTCAATTTGAAGAAGTAGGCAAAAAGACATTGATCCTTACTTTTGCAAAATTGATGATCATAGAATAGTACACCTCATTTTGGTGATTCAAAAAAACCGTAACTATCTTTAAGTCTTCTAATAGTTTAAGTGATGCTATTAGAAGACTTTATTTTTGATTCATCTACTATCAAACATATATGAAAATCTTTTTTTTATTAATCACATTTATCACATGTATCACTCCATTAATTCAAGGTCAGGACATTCAGGCTCCACCTTATTTCTTGGAGTTTATGGAAAAGAATCCAAAGAAATTCCATCTTACTTATCATGATACTGGCGGTAAATTAATCAAATGGAATGACGAACAACTTTCCAATGTCAACGGTCTTGTCTATTGGCTTTTTGCCTTAGAATATGTAAGACAAGTTGAAAATGATAATTTCTCTGCAACAGAAAGGGTTCCATTAGAAGATATAGTTCGTTTTGATGCCTCAAGTAATAAAATGAAAGTCTGGAATGATTACCTGAACAAGACCAGAAAGCTACTGAATAAAAAGGTAAGAATGAGAGAAATTGTAAGTGGAATTATCAACTTCGGTAATGATGCTAATGGTGATTATATGATTTCAAGACTTGGACTAGACTCTGTAATGTCTTCTGTTCAAACTTTTCAAATGTACAACACCACTGCTCTTTTCCCCCTTTCATCGGCTAATATTTACATTCACAACCCTTATCAAGTTCCCCATCAAGAATTTGTAAATCACATCAAAAATGAGAATCTAAATGAATTCAGACAAGAAGTCTACGCTCTGTTTGATACTCTTGTACATGATTCTTTAGGCACTAAAGTCGAAACTTTCGAATTTGCCCCTGGCAGACATAAAGAGTATGCTGCACTACTATCTGATCGAATGCCACTTGGCCTCGTTTCTGATTTTAATATTCTAATGCAAAAAATCAACGAGAGAACATTTTTCAAAGGTGGAATGGAAAAAGAGTGGTACAAGACGGTAGAAGAACCGCTAATGTCTTCTAAAATTATGCAGGAACACTATAAACACTGCGGTAGATTTGTGTATTCTACTGTCAACAGTGTGGTGATTTCTATGTACGCAACTTTCCAAAATGGCAAGAAGGTACATTTAACAGCCACTTTTGAGAACTTAACAGAAACAGAACATATTGACCTTGCCCTTTCCATCAATGATTTCGGGTTTTCACTTTTAGAAAACAAAGAGTATTTGAAACAAGTACAGGATAAGGTCAACTTCTTAAGAATGAAAAAATAATGGAACAAAAAATATACGATTCACTTATTGTTGGTGGAGGTCCTATTGGGATGGCTTGTGGAATAGCTGCCAAAAAACGTGACCTTTCACATATTATCATCGAAAAAGGATGCTTGGTCAATTCCCTTTACAACTATCCGGTAAATATGACCTTCTTTTCCACTTCTGAAAAGCTAGAGATTGGTGATACACCTTTTGTTTCACACAATCATCGACCTGTTAGAAGAGAAGCATTAGAGTATTACAGGAGAGTACAGACACTTTGGAATTTAAATGTTCACCTGTTTGAGGAAGTAGTAGGAATTAAAACGACCAATGTAGAGGGGAAATTGGTATACGAAGTCCATACATCCAAAGCGAATTATAAGGCTTACAGCATCACCATTGCAACAGGTTTTTATGACATCCCTAATTTGATGAATGTTGAAGGTGAAACTCTCTCAAAAGTGAAACATTATTACGATGATCCACACTTGTATGCCTTTACAGATGTAGCGGTTATTGGAGGGGCAAATTCTGCTATTGATGCAGCACTAGAGACCTATAGAAAGGGTGCAAGGGTCACATTGATTATACGAGAAGAAGAAATCAACGACAGAGTGAAATATTGGGTAAAACCTGATATTGAGAATAGAATCAAAGAAGGAAGTATCAAGTGCTACTTTGAAAGTGAAGTGGAAGAGATTAAGGAAAAGTCGATTGTCATTAAATCAAAAGACGCTTCTGTTGAAATTCCAAATGACTTCGTATTAGCGATGACAGGCTACCAACCTAACTTTGATTTTCTATCAAAAATGGGAATTTCCCTAGCGGAGGATGAATTAAAAACTCCTTCTTATAATGAAACAACACATGAATCGAATATTGAAAATATATTCCTTGCCGGTGTAGTTTGCGGAGGCATGAAAACGAATACTTGGTTTATAGAAAACTCAAGGGTCCACGCTGATATTATTTACGATACACTTAAAGAAAGATTAAAATAGATGAGTACAATTTTTATTACAGGTACAAGTAAAGGTCTCGGAAAAGGCTTTGCTGAGTATTTTTTACAAGAAGATCATCAAGTATTAGGTTTTAGTAGAAGCGAAAATACCGAATTAATAGCCTCTCCTAACTTCAAACATCATAGTATTGATTTAGAAAACTTAAATGCAATTGAGGAAGTGATTGAAAAAGCATTAGAAGGTGTTGAAACATTAGATTTAGTCATTCTTAATGCAGGGGTGTTGGGTGAAATCCAAACTATGGTTAACTCTGCGGTTTCATCCATGCAAAATGTTATGGATGTCAACTTATGGAGTAATAAAGTGATACTGGATACCATTCTTAAAAAAGGCATTGCTGTAAAACAAGTGGTGGGCATTTCCTCAGGCGCTTCTATCAACGGTAATAAAGGTTGGTCAGGTTACTCTATCTCTAAAGCGGCGTTTAATATGATGATTAAGCTCTACGCTGCCGAACATCAAGACACACACTTTACTGCACTCGCTCCAGGTTTAATCGATACAGGTATGCAGGACTATTTATGTGGAAAAGTAAATCATGAAGAGTTCCCTAGTATTCAAAGATTACAAGAAGCAAGAGGAACTACGGCTATGCCTAATGGGACTGAAGCAGGTAAATTGATTGCTGAATTAATTCCTAAACTTTTGAATACACCTAACGGAAGTTACCAAGACGTAAGAAAACTTTAAAATAAGGCCATAATTTATGATTATGGCTGTTTTAAAAACATAAAAAAAAGGCTCGTAAAACAAGCCTTCTTTTTCGCTATTTCTCATTGCTACTTTCTACTATGAGAACGAAATATGGGAATCGAACCCACGTCCTTTACTTAATCAAATTAAGCACTGCTCTGACCACTGAGCTAAATTCGTTGATGATGAAAATATTTTTGAGGTCTTAGCCTTAATTGGTTAATACAATAATACAAACTAGATTTACTTAATTCTAGTGTTTCTTAATCCTTATTTGCTAACAAAATTAAATAAATGCTATTTTTAATTTCAACCTCCTATTTTTCAGCCTCTTAATCTATTTAGTAATACTTGTAAAAATTACTTAATATTTACCGCATAATCTTAATAGATTTTAATCCTCCATTTTTCCACACCTCAAACTACGAATACAACCGATAGAAATGTACTATTACAAAGGTATTTAATGAATATCCGCTCACTTTAAAACAGCTAAATTCCTCTTTTAAAATAGAAGGCTACTTTACCTCTTCTATTGCATTAAAGTGACTATGCCCATAGAGAAACCACTAAAAAGGAGCATTGAAAGCATTACTACTTCACCTTAATTGTACTAATCCATGGATAAGCAAACTTTTCAACATCCTCAAACAAAACCATCTTCAAAGGCATCTGTATTCAACGGATCAAATATCAAATGAACAATGTTATGAGAAATATCAATCTTTTTGCAACTCACTTTTAAAACAAACAAAAAATAAGTATTTATTGTAGAATTAAAATAAGATTTGTTAAATACTAAATAAAATGTAAAACATTACTTTTATTTGCAGTGATCAATGTTACTTTTAACATATTGATTTTTAGTTTTTAATTATACCTATTTTAAGCTACTGATAAAAGAATAATATACTTTTTAGTTATGCTCTAAGTAGATTATTAAATGTTAGTATTAACTTCTTATCGAAAGAATATAATATGGCAAAAAGAAGGCTCATTACAATAATAACCTTGATGTGTATTGCGATGTTCGGATTAGCGGCACTCCAATATTATTGGATTAAAGAGGCTATTCAGGAACGTAGAAGCCACTTTGAACAAGAAGTGGGTGAGCTACTTACAAATGTGGTTAAAAGGCTTGAGCAACAAGAAGTTTTACAGGTTACGAAAAGATATTTAGACGATATTTCTGTCACCAATAGTGATGTAAAAGTAAGATACGATTCTGTTAAACAAGAGGCTTATTGGACAAGCAAACAGAACATTAATATCTCACAAACAATTAGTTCTGATAAATTAGCCAAACAAGGCATTGCCTATAAAGTGCAAGAGAAAGCAGAAATCAAGAAGTCGGGTAAAGCGACTAAGACAATGCTTTCCAACATTGAAGGTGCAAAATATGGTATCAATGATTCTACTAGTCAGCCTAAAATAGTCAGTAATATCACATCAGATTCTACGGCTCGAAAAAGGTTGGATATTGCCATGGATCTGATCATGAAAAAGACAGACCTTGTCAATCAAGTGGTCAGCGAAATGATTCTCGCAGAGAATACCATGTTGCAAGACCGTGTGAACTTTGAGATGCTGGATTCATTACTTTCTCAAGAAATTGAGAATAAAGGGTTAAAAACGGTTTATGATTTTGCCGTTTTACAGCGTGAAGGAGACCGAGAAACGGTAATTATGAGTAGTAATGTGGAAAGAAATCCCAAAATTATTAAAAGTGCTTATCATATTACCTTATTTCCTAAAGATGTTTTTGATAATTCTAACACTTTATTTTTAGAATTTCCGCAGCAAAACAAGTTTTTGATCAGTAAAATGAGGTTTGTCCTCTTTTCTTCTTTAGGGTTTATTTTGTTAACACTTCTTACTTTCATATTTGCTGCCAAAACTATAATTGACCAGAAACGTATTTCTGAAATAACAAACGATTTCATTAGTAATATGACGCACGAGTTGAAAACTCCTATATCGACCGTAGCGTTAGCGACAGAGGCCCTGATGGACCCCGATGTACAAAAGATGCCAAGTATAACAGGTCGCTATCTCAGTGTTATAAAAGATGAAAATCAGCGTTTGAGCAGACAGGTGGAAAGAGTACTGCAAATTGCCCGAATTGAACGTGGCGATTTAAAACTCCGAAACGTGGATGTTGACATGAATAAAATAATGCAGGTTGCTTACGAAAACACCTTGATCAAAATTGAGGACCGTGGAGGTAAATTATCCTTCAATTGGGCAGCCGGTGAGGTAAATGTTAAAGGAGATGAGTTACATTTATCTAATATTATTTTTAACTTGTTAGATAATGCTAATAAATACTCTCCGGAGACACCAAAAATTGATCTTTCTGCTATTAGAAAGAAAGAAATGCTGGAAATTCATATAAAAGATGAAGGTCAAGGTATTCCAAGAGAACATATTAGTAAAATTTTTGACAAATTTTACAGAGTGCCTACAGGCAACGTTCACAATGTAAAAGGTTTTGGTTTAGGCCTTAGCTATGTCAAAAATATCGTCGAAGCACACAAAGGCAGCATTCGTTGTAAGAGTGAGCTAGGCAAAGGAAGTGAATTTATTATACAACTACCAATATCTGAAAATGGACAAAATTAAAATTTTACTTGCGGAGGATGATCCAAACTTAGGAATGTTACTTACTGAGTATTTAGAAGTTAAAAACTTTGATGTAACTCGTACTCAAGATGGTGAGGAAGCGTTAAGAGCCTACCAAGATGGTGACCATGACTTATGTATCTTCGACGTAATGATGCCTAAAATGGATGGTTATACTCTTGCAGAGCGTATCCGTAAATCAGATGTAGATATTCCAATATTTTTCCTTACAGCGAAATCAATGAAAGAAGATACGCTAAGAGGATTTGAAGTAGGTGCTGATGATTATATCACTAAGCCATTCAGTATGGAAGAGCTTTTAGCTCGTATCACATCGATCTTAAGAAGAACGAAGAGTAAGACGGACTCAAAAGAAAAACAAACTATTTTCGAGATTGGTAAGTTTACTTTTGACTTTAATGCTCAAATGTTGAAATACAACGAAGACGGTCATGAGCAACGCCTTACTTCAAAGGAATCTGCTTTATTACGTCTTTTAGCAATCCATAAAAATGAAATTATGGACAGATCTTTAGCATTAAAGAAAATTTGGTTAGATGACAACTACTTCAACTCAAGAAGTATGGACGTATATATTACAAAGCTTAGAAAATTCTTAAAACCAGACGACAATTTACGTATCGTAAACGTTCACGGTCAAGGATTCAAGTTAGTAGAATTAGGTGCTGAATAGTCCACACCAAAAAATATATTGAAAGCCTCCATTTTTTGGAGGCTTTTTTTATGCTTTGCAAAAAAATGAAGGTTTCTAATATTCATAAAGAACATCACCTTCATAATCTTTAATGTTTAAATACACTCGATTTCCTCCCACTTGCAATGCTGAAATATCAAAAGATAATTCTTTAGTGATGTAAGCTTCACAAGCCTCTGGATTTTTCATTGAAAGTCTTAAGTTTCTTTGAGGCGGATCTGATTCCAAAATTATATTGGCATCAACTAATTTTACTTCCCAAGAATCTCCACTACAACCACTTGAACTGAAATTCACTTTCAAACAATTGCCTTCAATTACTACACTGTTGATGGCTACATAATCGGATGGGGCGTTGATGTAATCACTTTCACTCACTACTGTAATTAAATCGCAATCTGTTGGAGTTATAGGAGTAGTTGTAGTGCTTTTAGAGCAGCTTATGAGTAATAGACCTGTTATCGTCAAGAAGAGTAAGTTTTTCATTTTATTATTTTAAATAAGTATTAAAGACTTACAAATAAGACAGTTGAAAAAGAAGTTTGACAACATTTTTGTTAAGGAAAGTACATTTTAAACTAAATTATCTTCATCTTTCAATCGGCCTTTTTACAAGCATTTATAGGGTCAACTTCCAAACTTCCTTCTTCTTCATTTTTCCATTGATGAAAAACGAAGCAAAAAATCTAGGCTTAGAAGTCAAAAGCTAAATTCCATTTCTCTCGCCTAAATGATTTTAAACTCGCTAAAGCTCAAACAAGAAAATCATTTTTAACGGCTCAATACATGGAATTCTTAACGCTTTTCCCTTCAAGGCCGAGGAAAGTACTGCCAAACGAATTGGGTAGAATGCCACTGGCGCGAATGTTAAGCTTTAGCGGCATTCGTGTCTTACAGATCATCAGAAATCTCCTGATTTCTAAAAATCATAAATATTCGAAAACTTAGTTTACAATGCAGTAAGTACTAAGACAAAATTATTTACTGCAAATTCCATTTATTGTTTTACGATTAATTCCATCAAAAAACGCTAAATAGAACCACTATTCACACATTTTTTAGTGTTATACTCACAAAAAATCAATGATACTTTATTTTAACCTTGGTACTGCCTTACACTTACTACAATTCCATTATTTAATTTGATTTCCAAGTAGTCAGGATCTATTCCAAAGAGCGCAGGTACAAAACCCAATTCATAAATAATTTTGTCTTCTTGTTTGGATAAATAGTCTGTCCCCAAAACAGTGATGACCTCATCCAGAGATTTACCTATCAACATTTTACTTTGGATAATATCTTCTGACAACTCATAACGTTGCTCTACATTAGAATTCCATTGGTTTTGTGTAAAATCTCTTGTTGGGTAGTAGCTAACAGAAGCTATCCAAGTCAAAATTAGTCCAACATAAACGATTGGGCTGACGATCACTGTAGGAATCAAAGCCAATTTCTTTCTGCTTTTGATGGTGCCTATATTCAGCTTTTTCATGCTCCATAGACAAACAAAATAGACCGGTACGGAAAGGATTAGAATAATAATTGGTACTTCAGGGCTCATCATATTATTTATTTTGTATTGCTTTAACTAATGCTTAAACTACGTTTAATGGACTCATTAGGTTATGTATATTTCTTCAAAATTTGACTTACAAAATATTTATTTTATTAAAGACAATATCTCCTTAAATTCTTTTCTCTTTGAAGTTCTCATTAATTCATAAAGACACATTTCGACATTGGTGATACCAACTCCTGCTCTTTCAAATTTACGTAAGGCGACATCTATATTTTCCTCTTTTCTAGATGAAATTGCATCTGCAACCACCTCTACGGTATAGTTTTTTCCAATCAGTCCCATCACTGTTTGATACACACAAATGTGAGCTTCAATACCACAAATAATCCAGTTTTGCTTATTGAGTGCTTTAATCTTATTTTCCACTTCTTTTTCAGCCATAGCATTAAAGCAAAACTTTCCGATAGGTGCATTGTCTATAATATGTTCTGCTATTTCTTCAATTGTACTTCCTAATCCATCAGGATTTTGTTCCAACCAAACCACTGGTATATCCAAGATCTGACACCCCTTCAGAAGATTTTTAATATTCTCAATTGTAGTTTCGCTTTCATGTACTTTTCTTGCCAGGTTACCTTGTACATCTACCAAGATTAAACCCGTATATTCAACGTTTAGCATATTCTATCTATTTGTCTTTGAGGTTAAAAATATAAGTTCTTAGCACTTTATTGTTTTTTTCACTAGCATCAATTTAAAGAATTCTTTGATGGGCTACAATAAATCATTTGAAGGAATATCACTTTATGATATGTCCAAATCTCACAATACAATGCCACAAATACTTCAACAGCTGCAAACTTTCATGGTCCCTACCGACATCTTTAGCGGCTTTACCTAGTAAATAAGCATTTAACTTTCTGTCCTTTCCAAACTTCTTTGCATACTCGGGTACATTCGGTCCTCTAAAGTTTGAAGGAAAGTCACTAACATCTAATTCTAGTCCCGCATTCCAAACCAATGCTATATTATATTTCTCACATAGTGTCTTAAAAAGGCTCTCGAATTCAGTATTTAGATAAGAACGATCTGCTACGAGTTTATCGACATCCCTTTCCAACAAAACATCACCATGAATTTGTGTTTCTATGTAAAAATCAAGGTTTTTTGAAGCAGGTCTGAAAGCTGAGTCTTTTTGAAATTGAGAAAAAGACGTATTGATCAAAACCATAAAATCTTCAACAGTTAACTTCGTTGCTCCCAAGGCCATTTCTCTTGTGAATAAATCCTTAAAAACTCCTTCATGTATTAATTCAAAATGGTCAATTGTACCTATCTCTTTCGGAGAATCATAAGTATCTCCATAAGTGAAAGTTGCTCTTTGGTTTACTTCAGGTTTCAATAAAAAAAAGCAAGAACCAAACCTAGGAGCTGGTCCATCACTTGTTATCGTTAAGTTTAATGCACCGTATTTGGGGCGTTCTTTTGGAGCTGCAGAGTGATATGCATCTTTAAAAACCTTTCTTTCCCAAGTATCACGGCCTCCGCCTGTAAATGCAGAAATGCTTCCTGCCGAGATATTGGTTTCATATTGATTCTTATATCTACCGGATTGTATCAGCCCATCGATTACAGTCATTCCTTCTGAATAAATACGGTCAGGGTGAAAATGCATTGCAATTTGAGAAGCTTCCTTTACATTCTTAAAATACAGATCTGATAACGTTTTATTGATGTTGGATTGATATAAAATCATCTCGATTGTATCCATGGATTTACCCTTTGTAGTATGGATATATTCTAAAACGTTTTCAATGGCTAGGGTTTGTGACTTGGTTAGGTTCATATTATCATTTAAATATCTTTTCAAGAAAATACATAAAGTCAAAAAAAGCGTCATTAAACCAAAATATCAATAACAGTAGTAATGGAGGAACTAAAACATCTACTATAGTAAACTTCAATTCAGGGAATTTTAAGTATTTCAAAATAGATAATATAATATTTATTAGGGTATGGAAACCTGTAATATATATCAGTATCAACATATACGCCATATCCATACCTCCTGTTCGATTAAAAATCCAAATATAAAGCACCAACATGTATAACATGAAAATTAAAACTTGCCGAATGACTGATTTTAGTATTGGGTTCATAACTATGATCTTTTGTCCTTATTTAAAAATCCTCTATAGAGAGTTAATACTATTTAGTAGTACTTAAAACCACAACTTATGCAAAATGCAATCAGTAAATTTTTAATGAAATTCAATTTAGAAGTTGTTTGATGAATAATTTTCAAGTTTTAATAGTAATGGTTAATTCTTGTATCAATCAAAAAAATGACGGTCTTTGTAATGTTTGGTCTTATAATATTTAGGTCGAGTATCTAATCTAACATGAAGCCAAAGTACACCTAAGCCTGCCGTATTTAACCAAATTTGTTTTCCTGTTTCCAATTCACAAAACATTTCATCTCCAATCTCGCAGAACAAAGCTCTGATTTGAAATGGGTCGCCTTGTTCCATAAAAGCACCTATGTGTTTGTAAGTCTCACTTTCACCTACCTTGACGGGAACTATCAAACGGGCATTTTTACCTAAATTATAAAAAACAGCCACTTTTTCATCAGTATTAAAGTACTCTTGAAACGCTAATTCATTGATGGTTTTATTGTCGTAACTTCTTGTTTTTCGAACTACGAGTTCGTAATCCCTATCAAGGTCATTTTGTAATAAAGGGGGGTGTTCCCAAAAAAAAGCGTTTCCTATTATCTTTAGCAGTTCCTCTGAATAAAAGCTCACAAATGAATGATCTGTCTTCCAAAGGTTAAAAACTTCTTTAAAAGACAGTTTCTTATCTTCATACTTAATTTTTAGCCTTGCAGCATGTTCGTTTTTACCAAGAATAATGAATGAATACATAAAAATAATGAGGGTTGATCATTTTAAACTTGATACGAATGCCAATATCAAACCAAAAAATAAATACCAAGGGCTATAAGTAACAAAGGAAAAAGAAATACAACTTCACTGACGAATACCCAAAAAATAAATTGAATCCATTGAGGCAACCCCATGGTCGTTTTCTTATCCTTTTTGATTAAACTTTTCAGCTCATCTAATTCCATTTTCATAAAATCTTCTTTACTGATTTTCAAATCAATAACCCCTTTATCATTTAATCCCTTTTTAAAGCCTTCCAATACCGATTTTGGATGCATCCATAATACATACCCCATTGCCCAGAGGCTCAGCATACCTAATAGAAAATACTTCCACATACCTGTTGCGATCTCCCAGCCACATATATATCCTTCTCCTTCCCAAGACGTATCACAATCATTTAATAAATGTTGAATATCATGGATATGCAATGCATCTTTTCTGAATTGAGGATTAGGCATTGTGAGAATTAAACCGAAGATATTAATGTCAAATGTTTTATCATTAATTCCTCCATCATCGGGAATTCCATTTGCGCTGTAGAATTCTACTAGTAGTTGGTTTAAGGTCATTTTCAGTCAGTTTCGGTGTTTAATCAAAGGTGGATATTTTATAAATACGCCCCGCCTTTTTACGCCACAAAAATAGACAGATAAAATGAGTAATACTAAATAAATAACTAAATTAATTGATGGTATATAACCCTAAATTCTCTTTAATTCCTCTTATCTTTTTTGCTCCAAGAAACTTCATTTTATTTTTCTCACTCTGAATATCTCCTAGCACACTTTCTGAAAAGATCATCTCCACCCCCAATTCCTTATTAAATTCCTGAATTCTTGAAGTAACATTGATCGCTTCTCCGTGAAAACTGACTTCTTTCTTATACTTTCCGATGGTCGTTGAAATCACATTTCCTTTGTGCAAGGAAAACCGAAATTGAGGAAAAACACCATATTGAGCGACAAAGTATTCCTTACTTTTTATAAATTCATTTCTACACGCCAAAGTACCATTGATATAACAGTTTTTATGTTGAGAACTTGCCTTCCAAGTAATGACAACTTCATCGCCTACATATTGGAAAATATCTCCAAAATAATCGTAGACTACCGCAAACTTTTCAAAACTTTCTTTTAGAAATTGACTGTACTTTTCCGGTCCAAGTTGTTCTGCTATTTTGGTAGAATCTACTAAATCCGCAAACAGAAATACTCTTTCCTCCATTTTGGGCTTAAGGTATTTGTCATGAAAAAGTTTTTTGAGGTGAAATGGACCAATCATATTATCGACTTCCAAAAGATACAATTCGTATATTTTTAGAGGAATGATATAGGTAAATAGTGGTATTGTTTGTACTTCATTTTGTTGAATAGTATCTGCAATTACAATCAATGAAATACTTAATCCCACTTCTAAGAGATAGAGTAATACCAGAAGCGAAGTTGGGGATATTTTATTTTTTAAGATTGATTTTGTGCTAAGTCTCAGGATAAGGTTAGAAGAGGAGATGATGAGTGAAATGAGAATAACCTCTCCGATTATTTTGATGATTTGGGTAAAGGTTAATACTTCGCTGTAGAAATAGTCTTGAAGGTATAAGGCATGGGAAAATGCGAGAAACCATAATACAAAACCATAAAAAAAGTGGTAAATCTGTTCTCTCGTCTTGAATAAAAGCTTATCCGTTTTCCATCCTCTCATGATTTCTCAAATTTGATATAAAGTATATTCACCTTATGTTTTAACACTCTTCTTCTCTAGCATTTTGAGCATTTAAACTTCGGATTGAAGTACTTTAAGATACTCTCCAAAGGGCACCACTTTGTCAGTGATGACTGCAATAGGTTTACTCCTACAAACGCTGTAAAGAAGAGCCAATTGATATTGACATAAACGGCCAATGCAAGGCTTAACAGGATGAAGGTTCCTGCGACAAAACGTATGATTCTTTCTAGCATAATATTTTATATTTTGGGGGTTAACATGTGATATACACACATGATTGTACAGGTTCCCATGTGATTTATCGGGTTGATGTGTAGTTGGGCGGGTTGACACATAGGTCAACCCCTACGCCATTTTTTCTACATCGACAGTGTAGGCGTGGATTGGAAATTCTGCCTTGGATTGATTTAATGTCGTGATAGCGTCCAAAATCTGATTGGCTTGTTCGTCAGTCACGGCTACTATATCCAATTTGGAATCAGTGGTTATATTTTTTTGACTGAAAAATGCAGGTGTCTCAGAGAGGTCAGTATAAATTCCTTTTACTTTGGATTCACTAAAAACTGCCGCTCCTACTTTATGAAGAAGAGCATACAATTGGTCTTGCTTTCCTTCATCTATGGAAAAAATAAATACTAATTTCATGGTTGTTTGAATTGAAGAGAAAGAAGGAGAAATAAATCTCCCCCTTTCTTAATTGGACACTTTACTACTACTTTACTATCTACTACTTGGATGAATTCTATTTACATGTCCCACGACTGAAGTCGTGGGCTGGTGATACTGACTCCAACAACACTAAAGTATTGTCTTCGTTATCAACCTTAAAGACTTTAGTCTTTATTAGGTTGCTGTACTACTTGCCCATAGTTTTAACTATGGTGCACGAAACACAAACCTAATCTCATCCAAGCACTTATATCTTTGTAATTCCGAAAAGAAATGAATGAGAGTGTGGTTTTATATTCGAAGTCAGGAGACTTCGCCAATAATCAGTTCCAAGTGACGCTATCGCTTAACACTTGAAACATGGTCAGCACCACATCACTCTTACCTCTTCATTCTTACCTCTCTACATGTTTTTTCTTCTCTGTCATATAAAATACCAAAGGCACGATCAGTAAGGTTAATGCTGTTGAAGCAATCGTTCCTCCCATCAGTGAGATGGCCAGACCTTGGAAGATTGGATCAAATAAGATTACGAATGCTCCGATTACTACCGTTCCAGCAGTTAATAGGATCGGCATGGTTCTCACGGCTCCTGCTTCAATTACTGATTCTTTAAGAGAAGCACCCTCTTCTAATTTTATATTGATAAAATCAATCAGCAAGACGGAATTCCTCACCATAATCCCTGCCAATGCAATGGCTCCAATCATACTTGTTGCAGTGAAAAATGCACCCATCATCCAGTGACCTACCAATATTCCTACCATGGCTAAAGGTATCGCTACCATCATAACCAATGGTGTTTTAAAGTCTTGGAACCAACCTACGATCAGCATATAAATGACTACTAAAACGACTGCGAATGCCGCTCCCAAATCTCTAAAGACTTCGTAAGTCACTTGCCACTCGCCATCCCACTTGAGGATATAATTATCTTCCAAGAAGGGTACAGCAGTGAAGTTTTGTTCCAAGTTTTTACCATTTGGTGCCAAGATGTTATCCAACTGTTCACCAATACCCATGATGGCATACACCGGAGACTCCATTTTACCTGCCACATCTGCGACTACATAAGTGACACGCTTTTGGTTTTTACGGTAAATACTTTTGGGTTTAGTTGTTTCTTTAATTGTCACCAAATCTCCAATGGACACCATTTGACCGTGCATTGATTTTACTGAAATCTTTTTAAGGTCGTCAATTGATGTTCTGTTTGTTTCTTTTAGAATCAATTTAATACCGACTTCATTGTAGTCATTTGGAGCATTCAGCTTAGATACCTCATAACCTCTCAAGGCTGTATTCATGGTATAAACTACCTGTTGAGTTGGAATCCCTGCCAATGCCGCTTTCTCTTTGTCTACTTCAAAAGTGTATTCCACTTGGTCACTTTCTAAGTAAGAGTCTACATCTACGATATCTGATGAGGCATTAAAAATAGATTCCACCTCTTGTGCTACTTGCTCCTGCCCTTTTAATTCAGGACCATAGATTTCAGCCACTAAAGTTGAAAGTACTGGAGGTCCTGGAGGAACTTCAACCACTTTTATATTTGCTCCCAATTGCTCCGCCAAGGCTTGTAACCCTGGTCTGAAACTTTTCGCCAGATCATGACTTTGTAAAGAACGGTCTTCTTTATTGGTCAAATTCACTTGAATATCCGCCATGTTAGGACCTCTTCTTAAGTCGTAATGTCTTACCAAACCATTAAAAGTATTTGGAGAAGAAGTACCTACGTACATTTGATAAGCATTCACTTGATCCTGCTTACGGATATAAGCCGCTAGTTCTTTTGTGACTTGATAAGTTTCTTCCAAAGGTGTTCCTTCAGGCATATCGATCACAATCTGGAATTCATTTTTATTGTCGAATGGAAGCATTTTTACGACTACCATATCAAAATAAAACATAGACATTGACCCTAATAAAAGGACTGTGATACTGATGATAAATGACCATCTCAATACTGGTTTTTCCACCAATGGACGCATCATCTTGTTGTACCACTTATAGATGACTGTATCTTCTACTTTAAACTCAACTTCTCCATCTCCATGGTCATCCCCTTTCAATAATCTATAGGCGATAAATGGTGTAATCACCAATGCAACAATCAAGGAGAAGAACATTGCGAAAGCCGCTCCAATAGGCATTGGACTCATATAAGGTCCCATCATACCAGATACTGCAATCATTGGCAATACAGAAGCAATGACTGTAAATGTAGCCAAAATGGTAGGGTTACCCACTTCACTGATCGATGCTAATGCCGCTTGAAGAAAAGGTTGCTTTCTCATCTTGAAATGACGGTGCATATTCTCGGCAATGATAATACTATCATCTACCACAATACCTGTCACGAATACCAAGGCGAATAATGTGATTCTATTTAGCGTGTAACCTAGTAAATAATACGAGAACAATGTCAAGGCAAACGTTACAGGTACAGAAAGGAAAACGACCAATCCGCCTCTCCAACCCATGGAAAGTGCTACCACAAAAGTTACGGCGATGATCGACCCAATCAAGTGCATCATCAATTCATTTACTTTATGAGAAGCACTCTCACCGTAGTTTCTTGTCACCTCCACCTTCACTGAAGAAGGAATCAATGTTGGCTTCAAGTCTTCTGTTTTCTGTAAAACCAAATCGGCCAATTGCATCGCATCTGCCCCTTTTCTTTTGGCGATAGAAAGCGTTACTGCCGCTTCATCACCCTGCATTTTTTCTCCACTTGACACACCATAGCCATATCTCACATATTGGATGGCTTCCTGAGGTCCGTCATTTACCTTTGCGACTTGTTTTAAGTATACTGGAGCACCATTATTTGCCCCGATTACCAAGTTGTTCAGGTCATCTGAGGTTTTGAAAAACTCACCTGTAGAGACTGAAATATTAGTATTTTGTTGGTTAAAAGTTCCCGAAGAAAACTCCTGATTAGCGGCTTGAATCTGCTGTGCAATACTCAATGGATCTACTTTGAAAGATTTCATTTTCTCTCGATCCAACTCTACTCTCATCTCTCTGCTTCTACCCCCGATCACTTTTACCTGGGCGATGTCATTGATTTTTGCAATTTCATTGCCCAACTCTTCACCCAATCGACGAAGCATAAAATCGTCGTATTCATCACTGTGTAATGTCAAAGTCAATGCCGGTACATCATCAATAGCTCTTACCTTAATGATGGGTTGCATGACACCTTTCGGCATCTGATCCATGTGTTTATCAAGTTCCGCATACAGTTTTACGATACTTCTCTCTATATCCTCACCTACAAAAAACTGTACGATTACCATTGCTTGTTCATTCATAGATGTCGAATACACATACTCAACACCTTTGATATTAGAAGCAATTTTCTCTAAAGGTTTTGCCACTCTAGACTCTACTTCCTCAGGGGTAGCTCCAGGATATCCAATAAAAATATCCGCTATTGGCACATCAATCTGTGGTTCTTCTTCTCTTGGCGTCAGGTAACTTCCATAAATCCCCAACCCTAAAAATACGATCATCAATAGAGGTGTCAATTTGGAATTGATAAATACCTCTGCGATTTTTCCTGCTATTCCTTTTTGCATGATTATTCTATTTTGAGGTTAGAATTTTACAGCTTTCCCATCATGAAGTTGCCCCGTCATTGTGAGGATCACTTTATCTCCACTTTGTACACCTGAAAGGACTTCCACTTTATCTTCATAGGTATTTCCTAATCTTACCCAAGTCAAAGAAGCTTCTCCTTGAAGGTTGACCAAATACAAACCTGTCAGTTGACCTTTGTGTATCACTGCTGATTGAGGAACGAGTATTTTATCCGTTTGACCATTGGCTGTAGCTACTTTAGCATACATTCCGTTCGTGATTCCTTCCGTTGGTTGAATGTCAAATTCTACCTTAAACTGACCTCCATTGTATTTTCCAGAAGGCACTACTCTCTTCACTTTTCCTTGAATTGTTTTTTGAATCGCACCTACGTAAAGCTTAGCCTCTTCTCCCACTTCAAATAAGTCAATTTCTGACTCTGGAATACTTGCCAATGCCTTAAATCGATCATTGGAAGCAAATTCTACAACAGGCATTCCAGGAGATGCCATATCACCTTGTGTCATGTATTTTTGGGTAATCACACCGTTGTATGGTGCTTTGATCACCGTATAAGATAAATTGGCGTTTACTTCATCTTCTGCTTTTTTCGCAGACTCCAACCCTGCCTTTGCAGAAAGGTAATGCGTTGTGATATCATCCAATTCCTTGTCTGTCGCACTTCCTAATTGATGTAGCTTTGTGATTCTATCATAATCCTTTTTGGCATTTTTCAATCCCACCTCTGCCATTTCTACTTGAGCGTGTACTCTAGCTTTTGCTGATTCTATACCAGCACTTTCAATTCTGGCAATTACATCACCTCTTTTCACCACATCACCCGCTTCATAGTTAAACTGATAGATTCTCCCCATCAACTTTGTGCTAAGTTGTGTGATGCTAGTGCTTTTAATTTCTGCCGAATAAGAAGAAGCATTATCGACTCCTTCAGTAGAAACAGTTTCGACTTTCACTTGAACAGGAGCGTCTAATTCCCCTGAAGATTGTTGTTTTGCCTCTGACCCACATGATGTTAAATACACTGCAGAAAGGATTACTAAGGCACTTTTATATATATAATTTTGTAATTTCATTGTTTCAAATTGTTATTCTTGAAGTAATAAGTCTAGGTGGAATACAGCCATATTGTATTCGAAAACAGCATTTAAATACGCTAACTCTTTCTCAGATTTCGTCGTCTCTGCTGAAAGCAAATCCACGGTCTTTTCAAGTCCTACTTTGTATCTGTCCGAAAGGATCTTAAAACTTGTCAAAGCTTCTTCTCTAGCGATCTCAGTCATATTAATTTTTGTTTTGGCTGACACTACATTTCGTTGTGCTTTTTTCAGATCGATATCCGCCTTTGTTTTCTCTTTTTCAAAATTCATGGTTGCTTTCTCCCACTCTAATTTTGACTTTTGAGAAGCTGCCATTTGCTGACCACCATCAAAAACGGTCCAGCTTAATGAAATCCCCACCAAATAGCTTTGAGCAGAAGTACCAAATAAGTTTTGATCGTTAAAATCATACTGACCAAAGGCATTAATACGTGGAGCAAACTTGGATTTGTTCATTTTCCACATATTCTTCTGAGCTTCTACTGCAAATGACAACCCCATTAAATCGGATCTCGAAAGTGGTACATTTTCCTGTTCCACTTTTGCGGTTTCCACAACCGTCAATGCGATTTGATCTTGAATCTGTATCTTAGTTCCTGGATCTAACCTTAAAAGAAAAACAAGGTAGTCATTGACAGAAGCCTCAGCATTTTGAGCTTCATTGTACTTCGTCTGCAAATCAAGCTTTCTTACTTTTACTTGAAGAACATCAGACTCCTTAGCGTAACCATTATCCTTATTATTTTCAACTACTTTCAGTGCTTCGTCCACCGTTTTAATCGCTTCAGAAAGTACTTCAGTTTGGTCATGTGCCAAGCTCAACATATAGTAATGCTGTTTTACTTCAAAAAGCACATATTCCTTTACTCTTTTTGCTTCATGCGTCTTCGCATTGTAGACTTGTTTGGTCGCTTTTCTACCATACATTCCATCCAAATTAAAAATAGGTTGCTGAATTGCTCCTCTTGTATTCCAATTGGAAATCGCATCCGGATTATTCAAACGGTTTGGATCAAAGTCCGCTACCGTCACTCTTTCTTGTTGTAATAAAATACCGAACGAGTTCAATGGATTATTTGTGTTTACCCCAGTTTCAGAAAGGGTGATATTCGGAAGAAAAACATTGTTCGTTTTCTTATAATCTTGTAGAGCGGCTTTCACCTCCGCTTCTTTGATTTCAACATCTCTGTTTTGCGTTGCTGCCAACTGTAATGCCTCCTCTAAGGTGAGCATTTTGGTTTGGGCAGTAACGTTCAGCCCTAGCAATAGCGCCACTATTGTAGGTAATATTCTCAATTTCATTTTACTGAAAGTTATTTCATGGTGATAATTTTGTAATACGGTCTACGTAGACCTATTCTATTGTGAAGAGTATTTTATTTCAGAAGTAAATGCATTCGTTACTTCCTGCCGTTAGATCGCAAAACATAATTTCGTTGTATTATTTGTGTTTGAAGTAAATTATAATACAAATGTAAGGGGTGGAATGAAGGTAGTCTGTGATAATAGTTACATAACATATATATATATGATAATTCATTCATGCATTATATACTTGATAGCATTTATATTTAGTCTAAGTCTTATAAAATTGAACTTTTCATATTTTCCGGAATTATATATTTCGAACCTTTCTTAACCAAAAAACCGTCATTCAAAAAGATGTCAATACACTTATTTAGAGCTTCCTCTTTTATAATAGGAGGTAATATTTTTTTTAAATCAGTTAATTCAAAAACCACATTTTTAAATGAGTTAATTATAATTTGAAATATTATATTCTTAATATCTTTTGGTGTATAATATTCTAATTCAACTGGTTCAAGTTGATATTTACTGAGATTTTTTTCCATTTGAAAAAACTTAATAGCGGGATTTTTCTCTTTCAGAATAGTACATATTATATCTCTATCAGTTAAGTCAACTTTTAAACCAAAATAAATTGATTTCAAAGATTCAGTTGGGTATTTATAGCATGTATTAGCTTCGTTATGTATTAACCTAATTTCTTTTTCATATATCCAATCTTTAGATTTATATGATAGTAATTTACTTACTAATAAGAAATCTTTTTCATCATCATTACAAAATATTTCATCAAGATTTATTGATGGAAAATGATTCTCGTAAATTACATTTCTTCCTTTAGAAAAGGGCTCAATAGAATCATCAAATTCTAAGCATATACCTTTATGACAATCCCCATAATGGGACCACATTAACAAGTTATCAAATGATTTAGAAAAACAACATACTCCTATATTTGAATATTTCTCATGTCTAAGATTACTAAAGCTTTTTTTCAAACTTAAATCGATCTTATTTTTGGTACCTAATATGACATCTCTAATAATATTAGAAAGTTCAAGGTAATTTGTGCTTGTTATATGGTTTAATAATTCTTCTTTACTTTTGAATAAACCTAATTGATTATCAAAACTAAAATCTAAAAAGTAATCAATATCTTTCTTCACAAACTTCATGAACTCCAACTCAGTAATTGAATTATTCAAAATTTTAATTAGTGAATCTTTATCCAATTCTCTTTTGATATAATTACAATACAAAGTGATGTAATTCTCATCACTAAAGTTCGTTATGTTTAGTTCTTGAAATGTATCAAAAGGGTCATTGAAATTAATAGGATGATTAAAATAGATCTGATCAAGTTGAATATTTCTTAATGTTTGAGTTGATATGGATGAATACTTATACATATTAGTTCAGCATGGTTTTAATAGTTTACTCCTTTAAAGATCTCTATTTATTCTCAATTGCTCAACAATAGAAGATAAATAATGAGTATTACTTAAATATTTTAGTTCAATGTGGCAAGTACATTGTAAACTAAATTATGGTTAATTATAGTGTTCAGAAATCAGGAGATTTCTGATGATCTGAAGGACACGAATGACGCTATCGCTTAACATTCGCGCCAGTGGTCTTTCTACTCAATTCGTTAGGTAGTACTTCCTTCGGCCTTGAAGGGAAAAGCGTTAAGAATTTCATGAATTGAGCCGTTAAAAATGATTTTCTTGTTTGAGCAAAGCGAGTTTAAAATCATTTAGGCGAGAGGAATGGAATTTAGCTTTTGACTTCTAAGCCTAGATTTTTTGCTTCGTTTTTCATCAATGGAAAAATGAAGAAGAAGGAAGCTTGAAAGTAGGACATAAAAGCCTGCAGAATAAATTGACTGAAAGTTTACAAGAATTTATTTTACAATGTAGTAAGTTATGTTTATTGGTTAATTCTAAACTCTTAAACCAAAGGAAACTCATACAACGTTTTCACCTTATCCACTCTCTGATACCAATCATTATAAACAAGTTCTAAAGTATCAACTTTCATTGTTCCAAAATTGAAATCTCGAAAATCTTTCAAGACGTCTAAAAACTTCTGCTTTTGCTCTAAGTTTTCCTTTAACCTTACCACCGTAGAATGAGCGGTACGTAAGGCATACCTGACGTCCATAGATTGTTCTAATTGAGTTGATTTAAAAACATTTCTCAACCGGTTGCGGATTAAGTTCAAATTATTATTCTCCATAAATCCTTGAACCAATACACAAGAAGGAGATGCAGTTATGCCTTTAAAAGAAATATCAAAGCTTTCTGAACTATTCAAACTTTTCATCACTGCCTCGATATAATCATCGATCGATATTTGATCCAAATGAAATCCGTCGTAACATGAAATAATAGACATTACAGTGACATGTATATCACTATTAGGGTAGTAATATTGATTTGGTTCTACAGATTTGAGTTTTGAAAGAAAATTTTGAATTCGCTCTTTTATTGATTCATCAGGTCTTAGAATTAGAGATATTCCAAACCTCCTATCATCATTCGAATCAATAAGTTTATCTAACTCATAATTATCTGATTGTATTTTAGCTACAGAGTCATGGTATAGTTTGTTATAGTATTCAATATTTATCATATGCTCACTTCATTTTGGTAGTTATTAAATTCACTTAATTGGCAATAGAACAGTACTTATTAAACAAAAAATATAAGATTCAGTGCTTAATAATTAACAAATACAAATTACTAAATATTTTGCTTTATTGTAAAGTTAAACATCGTTACAATAATTAATATTACTAAAAAACTAAGGGTCAAATCATTCTACTTCTGCCAAAAAGAGAAATAGCAGTTCTGCAATATGTATCCTTACTTCTGCAAAATGTGTATTTTAAGTAATTATATAATACTAACCTTTGTATTGAATCAAAAAGAAAATATAATGCTGACTAAATTACTTTCTAATTCCATTGTAAAGGGCAGAGTTTCCCCAGTGTTTGACCTTCCAAGTGACTATGGCTTACCCTATGAAGAGGTGTCATTTAATGCCAAAGATGGCGTAAAACTTTCAGGCTGGTTGATTAAAGGAGATACAGATAAGGTGATCATACAATCTCATTATGGGGTGCAGTCAAGCCGATCAGGTTACACTCCAGAAGGAAAAGGAATGATGAAAATGTGGAAAGAAAATATCTCTTTTTTGAAGCATGCTAAATATCTTCATGACAAAGGGTACACAATTTTGATGTATGATTTCCGAAACCACGGCGACAGTGAAGAAGGAACCACTCCATGGGTCACTTGGGGGCCAGAGGAAAGAAAGGATGTCATTGCTGCCGTTGAATTTATCAGTCATCACCCTAATTATACAAAAGCTCAAATTGGGTTATTAAGTATCTGTATGGGAGCCGCATCATCTACTTATGCTTTTGGTGATGGTTTGGATAAATACGATAATATAAAAGCTATGATCGCCATACAACCCCTTCGATATACTGATTTTATCAAAGCATTGGGGTTAGATAATTTTGTCGGAAAAGGTGTCACCAAACTAAATAATAAAAGAACAGGTATAGCGATGGAAGAAGTATCATTTATGCCACACGTGGGTGCTATCACTATTCCAACTTTACTGATTCAGAATAAAAATGATGAATACCTGAACAAAAAATCCATCAATGAATATTTTGATGCTTTAAAGGTTGAAAAAAAGATGATTTGGTTGGATTTGGAAAAGAAAAGAGCTGCAGGATATGATTACCTCACAAAACACCCTGAAGAACTCTTATTTTGGTTTGATCACTACATAAAATAAAAATCATGGCAATATTCGGTTCAAAATGGTTTATTTTCATTTTCATCGTTGTACTATTTTTCATTATTCTTCTTATGATTGGGACAAAATCGGTAAGCACTCAAGTTCAAATAAAGGCTTCTCCTAAAAATGTTTGGGCAGCATTGTCTAATACTGACAATGTAAAGCAATGGAATAAAGTTTTGATTCCAATCAAAGGTGAACTAAAAGAAGGTAATGTCATCAATTATGATTTCTACCAAGAGGAAAATGGTAAACCTTCCAATATGAATGCAACAGTGAAGGAAATTGTTGATCAAAAAATGATTAATCAACAAGGCGGTTTACCATTGATCTTGACTTTCAATCACAAATATATAATTGAATCAACCTCTTTTTCTACAACCGTAAAAATTCATGAAGAGTATAAGGGGATTATGGTTCCATTTTGGGATCCCTCTCCTGTTGAAAAAGCTTATAGTCGTTTATTACATCAACTCAAAAGCTTCATAGAAAATGAGTGAAATTATACGTATTACAGAAGTTAGCCAAATTCATCAATTTTTAGGATTAGAAAGTCCAAAGCACCCCCTAATTACAGTTCTTCCTATCGATGAACGTATGGTGACTGCTAATTATGGGAATTTTACATTTTTGATGGATCTGTATCAGGTAAGTTTGAAAAGAGGAATTGAAGGTCATATTTCATATGGAAGAAATTCTTACGATTTCAAAGATGGCACAATGGTTTTCACCAAACCTAACCAAAGCATGAAATTTTCAAGTCAAGAGAATTTTGAGAACGTATCGGGTTGGACAGTCATTTTTCACCCCGATTTAATCAGAAAATCAGAGCTAGGAAAAGTCATTACAAATTATGATTTCTTTGCTTATGCCATCTATGAAGCATTGCATGTGTCCAATGAAGAACAAATCATTCTAAGTGAAATTGTTGATAAAATACAGAGAGAATACGAGTATATTATTGATCGACATAGTCAAGAACTCATCGTTTCCAATATCAAACTATTGCTAGATTATTGTACTCGTTATTATGATCGACAATTTTATACTCGTTCTAATTTGAATAAAGACTTTGTGGCGCAGTTTGAATCTTGTCTTCAATCGTACTATGATCATGAAAAGCAATTAGAACTTGGCGTTCCCTCCGTAAAATACTTTGGAGAAGAACTCAATATGTCCTCCCATTACCTAAGTGATTTACTAAAGAAAGAAACGGGCAATTCTGCACAAGAACACATCTATAATTTCTTGATGGATCTTGCTAAAACAAAATTACTAAGTTCTAATGAAGCTGTAAGTCAAATTGCGTATGGATTGGGTTTTGAGTATCCTAATCACTTTAGTAAACTTTTTAAATCCAAAACCGGAATGTCTCCTGTTGCATTTAGAAAGGCTGTTTAATGCATTCACTATTTTCCAAGTTTTAAAATCCGTAATGCCCCCTGAACGACCAATAAAAATACAATTGAACCAATAATCAAATCTGGTTTATTGGATTCCAACCAATGGACTAGTATTCCTGCTACTATGACTCCTGTATTGATAATTATATCGTTAGACGTAAAAATCATACTTGCTTTCATATGTGCTTCTTCTTTATTTTTTGACTTTTGGAGAAGGTATAAACACAGTCCATTGGCCATCAATGCAAATAATGAAATTACAATCATTAGTGTAAAATCAGGCATTTGCTCATTGAGTAAAAAACGTCGTAGTACTTCTATAAAACCAATCATTGCAAGTGTGATTTGGAAATAACCTGAGATCACGGCTATTCTCTTCTTCTTCGCAATTGTTCCTCCTACAGCCAATAAACTTATACCATATACAAAAGCATCGGCCAACATATCTAAACTATCAGCCACCAATCCCATGGAATTGGAAATGAAACCAGTCGACATTTCAATTACGAAAAAAGTTAAATTGATGATTAAGACCCACCAAAGTAATTTTCGTTGATTACTATTTTCATCAAAGTTTATGTCGTCGATGACTTCTGTATTTAAGCGTTGTCCTCCTAGTTTTAAATCAAGTATTGCACTCTCGATTGAATTCAAATGTCCTTGATGATATAGAGTTAACTGCCTGTTGGGTATATCAAAACTCAGATTCTTAATACTAGGAAACTCTTCCAATTTCATTCGAATCAGTGTTTCCTCCGAAGGACAATCCATTTGGTCGATTTTAAATATTGTCTTTTCCATTCTTTGTTATTTTAAAATATTTTACAAAGTTAGAACAGATCCTATGCAACTCAGTTGCAAAGTTTACTTATTACACTTATCACATAATCCTTTAATCACCATATTAGCATGTATCATCTTAAAGTTTTTGGGTAATTCAATAGTGGAAATAGGGTGATCCATGAGGCAAAATGTTTTCTCACAAGAAATACAATAAAAATGATAGTGTAAATCTTCCAATTCACAATTACAACCTTCAGCACAAACCGCATACTTAGTCATTCCTGTACCATCGTCGATACTATGGATTAGTTTATGCTCCTCAAATGACTTTAATGTTCTAAAAATTGAACTTCTATCCATCCTAGAAAGGACAGATTCAATATCCTTAAGGGAAACTGCTTTTTCCTGATCTAAGAGAAAGTTTAAGACATTCATTCTTACAGCCGTAGGTTTTACGCCTTTTTTCTGTAGTATTTCTTCAACATCGGTCGTTTGTTTGTTCATAATATTAGGCTAGTTTTCTAATTGTTTTGAAAAAGAATTTTGGATCTCGGAAAAACAGCAAAATAACACCGATATTCTCCAGAATCCTATCTTATTTCAATGTTAGAGCAATTTAATAAACCTACTTCATTTCTGATCACTATTCTTGTATTGAAAATAAGTTTGTATTCACCTTTAGGTTGAGAATAAAAAAAATCCTGAGCTATAAATTGCACTGTAGTACAATATTATAACCCAGGTAAAATAGTCACTCTAATGAATGAATGTTCGGTTGATAGTCACTTATTTTTTTACAAAACGAGTAGTATAAACCTCGTTACCACTTGTCACCTTTAGTAAATAAGCTCCAGAGGTTAAATTAGATACATTAATTTCTGTTACTGGTTCGTTTTGAGGAAGTATTAATTTCAGTTGCCTTCCAGCAATATTCAAAACTTCTATTTTTTCAATCGTTTCTGTATTGTCTTTCAGTTCAATTTTTAAGGTTTCTCCTACAGGGTTAGGGTATACTTTCAAAACTGTATCCTTCACATCAACTTCTTCAATGCTTGTAATCACCTCGTTCACCTTAATATTTCCTACCTCATCGGTAAGCTTTTCAAAGCTATCGTTTTCAGGAGTAAACTCAATTTTGATTTTATAATCATCTGCAGCAGGAAGTTCTTGGTTTACTTTTATCGTTCGAGTCAAAGTACGTTGCCCAATACGTTCTGTTCGTATTTCATTGGCCATTACGTTATTGTCCTTGTCTAAAAGTTCAATCGTTAAAGTACCATTTTCATACGTACCATAAGAAAATTCCACATTCACTTCAGTTGCATCTCCTTCTAATTCAGTAGGCACGGTTAAAAGGTCTATTGCTGGAACAATGGCATCTTCAACATTAAAATAAATCACTGGTTCCACTGATACCGCTTCAGGGTCTCTCCAATCAAAACCCTGACGATGCATATACACCTTATAAAAATAATTTGAACCAACAGGTGCTGCAGTATTAGTTCTTACATTGACAGTGGCTGTACTGTTTCCTGCTTCTACATTCACGTTTCCACTTCCAAACCAACTTCCATCAGGCTTTCTAATTTCGATATTGATCTTACAAGGTTCATCAGCCTCATATTTTACATTGATAGGATAAGAATTCTGTCCTGGCAACAATGAGGTAGGAATCCCCTCACTCCACAACTTTTTCTCCAATGGTTTTTCAATAACATCAAAAGTTATTGTGCTTGTTTTAAGTACCGAATTACCCTCTTTTATTTCATATACTACTTTATAATTGCTTCCAATAGACAGTTCTGCATCCAAATCAAACTCTGAAAATATTGATTTCACACCCTGTTCTACATTATAATTTTTCACACCTAATACATTATTGGATGGATCATATAACGTTGCTGTCACAGTTCTTGCAACAGAAGCAGCATAAATTAATGTAGAAGAAAATTCATAAGAAGGGTAAGCTGTGATGCTCTCATCATAACTTTTAATATTATCTGTTGAATTATTAAAAGTAGCTTCATCAATGTCTACCAATTTCCAAACTCTTACCCAATCGTACATCACGGCACGTTGTTCCTTTGTACGGAAATCATCCTCAAACATCCATTCCTCTGGTTTTGGATTGGTTGCATTTCTTTCATCATCATCTCCCCAATTGTAAGTTTCCATTACAATAATCACTGGCATGGGTAAGAAGTAATCACGCGTTGGTGTAATTGTACCGAAATACTTATTGTCATTATAAAACATAGCAGTGTTGGCATCTTTCCACCACATACCTACAGTGTTCCACCCCAACGGTTCTGCTAAAGCTGGTGCTTTTACGCCACTATTTGTAGATTCAAAAGGTAAACGCTCACATGTGCCATTGGCATCACTAAACGGTTTTGAATGCGAATTAACATGCTGTATATTATTAAAGGATCCATCACCGTGTTCATTAAACGGCCCAGTGTAACCCATATTTTCGATAATATCTAACTCTGTCGCATACTTTGTGTTACAATCATCTGTTGTTGTTCCCCTTGAATTCATAAATACACCCGACCCCATTGGGAAATCAGAAGGTTTTACACGCACTTCAAAGTAACCGTAAGTTTGTAATACCTTAGTATCCATACCACCACCTGCAAAGTGATAATCTTTTCCATTACCACGAGGAAAACGTTCGTCTTCGTAATACCACATAGGGTTCATACTCATATAGTAATTATCAGAATTTGGATCTTTGACGGGTGCTAAAATTCTTTTATCAAAAGCAGCTGTTCTACCCCATGAGTCTGCTTTGTCAAATAATCTCCATTTATCCGTATTTGGACTATTGGCATCAAATTCATCACTCATAGCATGGTTCAATACCCAAACCTTCCCTGCTGGAGGATCTGGAGGATCAGCCATCAGTTGAGCTGGATTAAAACCAATCAATAAGAGTAAGTAAGTAATTCTTTTCAAAAAAGTAGTTGTTTGCATGGTTTCAAGTATTTGATTTCTATTTCATCTAGTGTAATACTAACCATCTTCATGCACTCCTATTAAAAATAATTTATAGCAATTGGATCACTGATAAATTTTCAACCCGAATATTACGCGATTTTTTTTCTTTGCCTTACATTTTTATCGTCTGACTTATGTTGAAGTAAATCAAGGAAGCATTATTTTTATTCTTCGTTTTTTTGCACAATGAATCACTATGAAAACATCAACATTATACTTCTTTCTCTTTATAGTTGGAACTATTGTTCCGTATTATGAATTTATCAACTTTCTTTTTGAAAATGGATTAAATTTCACACTTTTCTTCGAGGAACTACTCGCTACTCCTATTAGTCGTTTTTTCGCGTATGATGTATTGATTTCAGCTTTGAGTCTACTTGTTTTTATTATACATGAAAGAAAAAAGGCTAAGAATTACTGGATGGCAATAATGGCAACTTTTATGATTGGTGTTTCAGCCGGATTACCTTTATTTCTTTATTTAAAAGAAGTGAAAGGAGATGAAACTAATAAGCTAACTTAGGTTTAATTCAAGATGTTTATACAAAAAAACACCTACTCCAATAACATGAAGCAGGTGATCATAATTACAAATCAATAAATAATCAATTACAGTTACAGTTCTACTCCTACAATTAGAACGTCATCCGTTTGTGCGTTGTTTCCTTTCCATTTATCAAAGACGCCTTCAAGCACTTTCTTTTGTTTCTCCATTGGATAACTCATCGTTCTGTTTAATGACTCTATCAAGCGATTTTGCATAAACTTACTGTTTGAGTTTCCTCCGAATTGGTCTTGAAAACCGTCAGAAGATAAATACAATCTATCACCAGTTTGGTAGTTGATTGTTTCTGTTTCAAAATTCTTTTTGACATTCTTAGTAGAATAACCAATTGTTGATTTTGATCCAGCTATTTTATTAATTTTGTTGTCTTTCCCTACGAAATATACAGGGCGTTTTGCTCCACAAAACTCTATAATTCTTTGATCTTGATTGATGACTACAATCCCTAGATCCATTCCATCATACACCTTCTGTGTATTCCTCAAGTTCATCAATGAATAGAGCTCCATATCCAACAAGTTTAGGATATCATTTGGCGATTTGATTTGCTGATTAACAATCACATCGTTTAGTAAAAGATTACCAATAATGGTCATAAATGCTGCCGAAACACCATGTCCTGTACAATCTCCTACAATTAAGAATCTTAATTCTTCTGTTTGATAGTACCAGTAAAAATCTCCTGAGATGATATCTTTTGGCTTATTGAGAATAAAACCATCTTTGAAGTTTTCTAAAATATCTTGTCTGTAACCTAAGATAGAATATTGCAGCTTTGTAGCGTATGTAATACTATCCGTTACTTTTTGATTTGCTGACGCTAATAAATCATTTTGTGATTTAAGTTCATTACTTTGAGCTAGAATCTCCTCGTTCTTCTCCTGGATTTCTCTAGTTCTTTCATTGATTTTGAGTTCAAGATCTTTATTAATATTGACTTGAAGCTCATGGTTTTTCTCTAATTGTTCATACAGTTCTCTCTCTACTGATTCTTTCTTCTCCTCTGAAGCTAAAAGGTTGTCATGAGCTTCGCGAAGCTCCAAACCTCTATTGATGGTTTCTCTCAGATACTTATCTACTGCTGATACAGCTGGTCTAAAGATAAAGAAAGCTTCTAAGAAGATCGAAAGTAATGTGATCCCTAAAAGGATCATCTCAATAAGCTTTACATGTTGTATTCTTGCTGTTGATTCATGATCATATTGGAAGGTAATGGTGTTCATCTGCTTCAAAAATGATCCTTCATTTCTTAGAATCTGAGATACAAAAGAATCGATCAAATAAGCTTCCTCTGCTAAAAGAATACTTTGGGAAGCTTCATACATTTGATCAAAGTTTTGTGCTATGCCTTCAAACATTTTTTGAATAGTAGCACTATTATCACCTTGTAGTTCCATTTCTGGTAAACGGTCTCTCAAACCATAATGAGAAGATGACCATAGATCTACAATAGTGGCAAATTCTTTTTTTAATGTGTTGAATTCAGTTTGGTCTTCAGCTTTATCTAACTGAAGTGCTAGTTTACTAATTTTCTGACTCAACATCCTTTGTCGACCAGAAATGTTGATTACACGAGCGTCTTTTTCTTGCTTATTCAAAACCGATCGTATCACAATCTGACTAGCAATACTAAGTAAAGCTATGATAGAAAGGGCAATGACATAAGACGCTGTAAATCGTTTCTTCGGATTTTTTAATAGATACTTGTTCATAGTTTAGTACTGTAGTCTGAGATTGCTTTTTCAGTAATATATTTAATCGGTTTATGGAAGCTAACTATCAAGATGAAAAAGGTATTGCTCTTGTATTAAAAAATACAAGAGCAAGCCTCATTTATTAATGATTTAAGAAATCCATCAAATACCCTCTGTACTGATAGTAATCAGGGTGTTCTAGTATATCTACTCTGTTACGTGGTCTCTCAAATGGAATTCTCAATTCGTCTCCAATTTTAGCATAAGGACCACTAGTCATCATAATCACTCTGTCTGCCAAGAAGATAGACTCATCTACATCATGCGTTACCATGATAGCAGTGATCTGTTCTTTTTGCCAAACTTCCAACAATACATCTTGAAGTTCACCTCTTGTCAAGGAATCCAGCATACCGAAAGGCTCGTCAAGTAATAAAACTTTTGGCTTTAATGCAAATCCTCTGGCAATACCAACCCTTTGTTGCATACCTTGAGACAACTCAGAAGCTCTTTTATTAAAATCATTTCCTAGACCTACTTTGTCTAAGTAATACTTACAAATGTCTTGCTTTTGTTTTTTTGTAGCGTGAGGAAATACTTGCTTCACACCAATCATTACGTTTTGTAATGCCGTCATCCAAGGAAATAAACTTGGCGACTGGAAAACTACCGCTCTGTCGGGTCCTGCACCTCTCACCTCATTTCCATCAACGTATACAGCACCTTTACTGATATCATTCAAGCCGGCAATCATTGTCAGTAATGTTGACTTACCACATCCTGAATGACCAATTATAGAGATAAATTCACCTTTCTTAATGGTTAATTGTAAATCTGATAATACAGTATAATCGCCTTTTGGGGTTGGATATATTTTAGCAATATCCTTACAGACCAACATATCTGGTCTTGTATCTTCTATTATTTCTGGCTGTAAAATATCTTTTGCAATAACGCTCATCTTCTTAATAATTTAGATTGTACATGAATTAGAAAATGTTGTTGGCTTAGAAGTATTGTAATTTTTCTTTCTTCTTTCTAAAGCCCCACTTAATACGTCCTGGCATCACAGGCTTTAAGTCAGGAAGCTCATATTGAGCTGTTTTTTGACCTGAACGAGAAGCTCCTACATCAATTAAGTATTCTAAGATCTCATTTCTCAAGTGCTTGTAAACATCATTTTTATTGATTTCTGCAATCACTCTTGGACGAGCTAAATCTACTTTGAAATTTGGACCTAACGTTGCTTTAGGGCCTGGATTCAATGGAATAATCCTATCTGCCATTACAATTCCTTCATCTACATCATTTGTAATTAGAAGACATGTTTTTCTATCCTCTCCCCAGATGTTGACAATTTCTTCTTGAAGTGTTCCCCTTGTTAAGGCATCCAATGCACTCAAAGGTTCATCCATCAATAACATTTTAGGGTTCATGGCTAAGGCTCTTGCTACTGATACCCTCTGACGCATACCCCCTGAAAGTTCAGAAGGTAGTTTGTCAATGGCGTGAGAGAGATGTACCATCCCAACGTATTTCTCTATCATCTCTTGTTTCTCTTTTTTAGGAGCTGATGGATACACCTCGTCAATCGCCAGTTTTATATTTTGTGCCACAGTCAACCATGGCAGCAATGAGTAATTTTGGAAGACTACTCCCCTATCAGGACCTGGGCCAGTGATTGGTTTACCTTGCAGAAGCACCTCTCCTTCATCAGGAAATTCCAATCCATTGATTAGGTTGATTAAGGTTGTTTTTCCACTACCTGTAAAACCTACGATGGCCACAAACTCACCTTCCTCAATCGTTAAGTTGATATCTTTTAAGACTTCTACTCTATCTTTTCCGGTTCCGTAAGACTTGCTTACGTTTTTCAATTCTAAGTACGCCATAGGAATTACTTGTTAAATGACATCATTTTTTGAACTACCATCATGATTCTATCTAACATAAAACCAATCATACCGATCACGAACATGGCTACGATGATCTTTGCATTTGAATCACTTGCACCGTTTTGGAATTCTTCCCAAACAAATGAACCTAATCCTGGTGACTGTGCTAATAACTCAATCGCAATCAATACCATCCATGCTACTGAAAGTGTAATTCTCAAACCTGTGAAAATCATTGGAAGTGACGATGGCAATACTACCTTGAAAATGTTTTGACCGATGCTAAGCTTCAATACCTTAGCAACATTCACGAAATCCTTATCTACAGTGGAAACCCCCATACTTGTGTTGACTAACGTTGCCCACATTGAACATAAACCTACTGAGATAAATGAGATCATAAACGATTTATCCATATCCGAGTCAGACATTACTGTCTTCACGATCATAAATACTAATAATAACCATACTACTGGCGATACTGGCTTCAAAATCTGGATTAACCAGTTAAATGAAGTTCTTAATGTTGTACTCAAACCAATTATAATACCGATAGGAATAGCAATAAATGCCGCTAATAAAAATCCTGCGAATACTGTTTTCAAACTTGTTTTGATCTGATCTACAAATGAAGGTCTACCTGTATAAGTAATTGGGTCTTGACCTTTTGCAATTCTTTTTTCGTTTGTTTTAGCTACTTTTAATTCAAATGCATCTTTCTTCGCTGAAATGATCTTGTGATCTGCTAATAATGAAAGGTATGCATCCCATACTTTTGCTGGAGATGGTAATGTGTTGGGCTGACAGCTTACATCACCTGAAATGATACAGTTTTGCATTTCTAGTGCACCTGCCTCGCCTCTTTCTGTTCTTGCCTTCTCAATCTTTGCTGTCGCCTCTTTGTTAAATAAATAAGTTGCACCTGCGTGCCAGATACCAATAAATAATAAAATTGATAAAAGTGGATAGATATAAGACTTTAATAACGCTTGTACATTTTTTTGTACTTCCTCACCTTTGATGACGCTAATCCATGGTGCTAGAAAGGCTTGGATTCCGGTTAATTGCAGTATTCTCTCTTTCATGATAGTATTATTCTTTTAGTTCCTTTTGTAAATTGATTATTATGATTTCTGTCAGTTTAGTAGAAGTAGAATGGATGATAAGGGTGATGCAGTACCACATGTAGGTGTAAGCCCTGCACCCCCCTTGTACAATCTAACTTTGAAGAATGATTATTACATTGCTTCGTCTTTATTACCTATTTCGAAGCTATTGATGTAACCTAGTGGGTCTTTACCATCAAATAGTTTTCCATCGATAAAATCTTTTGTTGGAGCTTTATATCCATCAGTTTGAGGAATGTCAGACTTTGATAAGTGACCTTCTTCTACTAATAGGTTAGCTGCTTTTAACCAGATATCAGGTCTGTAGATATCTTTGATTGTTTCGTCATACCATCCTTTAGCTTTAGCTGTTGGAATTTGTCCCCATCTTCTCATTTGAGTTAAGAACCACACACCATCTGAATAGAATGGATAAGTTGCATGATGACGGAAGAATACGTTGAAGTCAGGCATTGAACGCTTGTCACCTTTCTCAAATTCGAAAGTACCTGTCATAGAGTTAGCGATTACAACTGAATCAGCACCTACGTATTCTGGCATTGATAAGATACCAACTGCTTTTGCTCTGTTTCCTGGCTCATCTAACCACTTACCTGCTCTAATTAATGCTTTTGTTACCGCTACAGAAGTATTAGGATATTTCTCAGTAAATTCTTTTGTCATTACGAATACTTTCTCTGGGTTGTTTTTCCAGATATCGTAGTTTGTAGTCACTGGAACACCAATTCCTTTAAATACCGCTTGTTGGTTCCAAGGCTCACCTACACAATATCCGTAGATAGTACCTGCTTCAAGTGTAGCTGGCATTTGTGGTGGAGGAGTTACTGACAATAATACGTCTGCATCTACTTGACCTTGAATGTTTTCTTTAGTATACATACCTGGGTGAACACCTGCTGCTGCTAACCAGTAACGAATCTCATAGTTGTGTGTTGAAACTGGGAATACCATACCCATTTTGAAAGCTTTACCGTCGTTTTTGTACTCTTTGATTACTGGTACTAAAGCGTCTGCTTTGATAGGGTGAACTGGCTTACCATCTTTCATTGGTACATTAGCTTTCATCTTTGACCAAACATCGTTCGATACCGTGATACCGTTACCGTTTAAGTCCATTGAGAATGAAGTTACTAAGTCTGCTTGACGACCAAATCCAGCACCTGCTGCGATTGGTTGACCTGCTAACATATGAGAACCATCTAACTCACCGTCAATTACACGGTCCAAAACGTTTTTCCAGTTTGATTGAGCTTCGATTGTTACGAATAATCCTTCATCTTCGAAGTATCCTAACTCTTTAGCAATTGCTAAAGGAGCCATATCTGTTAATTTGATGAAACCAAAAGTTAATTGTGGCTTTTCAATGTCTAACTGATTAGTTGATGACTCTTCAGCTGAAACAGTTACTGAATTTTGTGTTTCTGAAGAAGAAGTTTTAGAACCACTACAGTTGAATAGCATCCCTGCCAGCGATAACGCTACAAGTGACGAGATGATTGAGTTGAACTTTTTCATGAGTAATAAGATTTTTATTGATTATTTAGATGCCTTTGAAGTAAATAATGTTGGCTTGAATGTAAGCATTACGAATGCCCAGTTGTTGATTAAGTCGTTGTTACCACCTTTCAATGCTACCATGTTGTCTGTAGCGAACATTTGAGAGTAACCTACTACTAATGAAGCATCTTTACCTAATGATTTAGCGTAGATTAAGTCTACTTCAGTACCTAAGTTAGAACCATCTAATTCCATTGGTGAGTCTCCTGAACCATATTTTGTTTGCTCAGCCATGAATTGGTGCAATTGAACTTTGAATGTACCTTTTGCTACTTTGAAAGCAGTGTTTAAGTAAATATCTTGTAAACCTACGTTTCCGTGACCGTTACCTACGTAGAAGTAATCCATGAAACCGTTGAATTTGTGGTTAGTACCGTAAGCTGGAGCAAAAGCGTTGCTTTCTGCAGAAGTCACGTCATTACCTGATAATACTTGGTAACCTAAAGTGATTGGAGTAACCTTTGTTTTTAAAGTAAGGTTTAAGTCAATCATGTAAGCGTTTACATCTGCAGCTCTGAAGCTACCTGTTTGGTAGTAACCTTCACCAGCTACTGTGATAGCACCGAATGATCTGCTACCTACTAAACCTAATGTTTGTCTTTGTGACACACTGTCAGAAGTTGCACCATATTGGTAACCGTCGTTGAATACTAAAGCTGAAACTTTACCATTTTCCCAGTCTTTGTGAGCCCATAAGTATTGGAAAGACTTATAACTGTTAACACCTGCGTAATCGTTACCTACTAACATACCTGGCTCGAAACCAGATTGGTTAAATGCGAAACCTGCATGAAGCTTTAATTTAGAAGCTTTATCATCATAGATAAATAAAGCAGCATCATGTCTTCTACCTTGTTGTGCCCATTCTAAACCACCTAAGAATCTTTGGTTATCATAAGAGATCATTTGACGACCTACTTTTAAACCAAATTTATCAGTGAAGTTGTATTGTGCCCAAGCCTCAGAAATATTAGTTAAAGCATTTGGATCTGTCTTATAAATTTGATTTGTAGAACCCCACACACGAACATCTTGCAAAGAAAGTCTCATTGTAAATTTGTCTGACTTATAATCAAGGTTTAATCTTGATCTTTGCTCTGTAAAGAACGCAGGCTCTTGAGTATCTGTTCTCAACTTCTTGAAACCATTTCTTAATTCAGAACGTGGTCTAATTTCAGCTGAAATTTTGAACTCTTGTGCAGTAGCCTGGAACCCTACACCTAATAGCAATACGATAGCGTAAATAAACTTTTTCATTAGCCTTAAGTTTGTTAAACTGATTGAAGTGTTTAAGTAATTATACTTAGATTATACGCAAACATAGAGCGATCCTGAAAGAATATAAACGGTATTTTTCATAAAAAAATATGTTTTTTAAACATTTTAAAAACTGCTATTTAACATATTTACACTTCTAGTTCATTGAAAATCAATTTAATAAACTATTTAAGTACAACTACTTAAATAATTAAGTAAGTAAAAAACACTACTTAATTTTATACTTATTTTTACGTATTTACTGAAAAAATTAGGCTTTGACTACTTAAAAAGTGAAGACACAAAAAAAACTGCTTCAAAGCTGAAACAGTTTTTTAAATACTTTATCTATAATTTTTCTATAATTTTTCTACAATGTCGGTGTAAATTTCTTCATAGATAAGCGGGCATCTTGCTGTGCCTGTCTCACCCATCTTTTGAATAACTCCATTTTTCTATTCAAATCTTCAGGGTTTTGCCCAACTATGGTCTTGTACACCACAAGCTCGTTGTGATTAACATCTTCAATCTGAAAGTCCTCTCTAAAACGATGATTACATAAAAGCTCTTTTATGATGTTCTCGGTTCCTTCACGACTTTCAAAAACGTCATCACTTAATACTTTAAAAGCGAAAGTGGCAGAGTGTACAATACCCTGTCTTACTTTCAAACTCCATTTGAAATCAAGTTCAAATGGAATAGTATCCAATAATGTCGAATTGAACTGATTCATATTTTAGGTCTTTATGGTATGTGTTTAAGATATGGTAACACAAAAATAAACCATAGAGATTAAGTTCCCTAACTTTACAAACGTAAATATCACACTTTTGTATAAGTTTTAAGAAATTATATTATTTAAATACCATAAGTTCTTTTATTATGAATATTTCATGATTTTAAAAAAGACACAAGTGCTGTTATTATATTTTTCTTTGATCAAATTAAGAACAGAAAGACGGGTAAACAGTTTATTTTCTTTAATAAGGTTATTACAGTTCCATATAATAGGTGAGCAAACTATATTTTAAGAATATATGGAATTTAGCTTTTGACATCAAAGCCTGGCTTTTTTACTTCGATGTTTTAGCAATGGAAAAATGAAGAAGAAGGAAACCTGAAAGTAAAACATTAAAAAACTACAGCCCCCCATTGATAGTTTACAATAAATAAGGCCCAAGATTTTTCACCTTGAGCCTTATCTACTTTAGATTAACTACAACTATTAAATCAATGCTGCTTCAGGTCGCTCACTAATTCCCATCCATTTATTGATATGCTTTTCGGCTAAACCAAATGATAATGTCATCCCATTTCCACCTAAACCATTTACTAAATGAACATTTTCTTCCACTTCAGCGTGAAAATAAGTATTACCTATAGTTTTTAAATAAGTACCATTCCACGTTTCCTGTACTTTGAATTCACCTAAATCAACAACTTCTTTCATTTCTTGAAGTAAAAAATCATTGATTTCATTATTGTTCTTGAATTTTTCTGATCCATATTCATGAGAGTCTCCCAAAATGACGTCTTTACTTGGAGTCGTCCCGATCATCAGATTAATTCCCCATTCATTTAATAATGGTGAGTTCGCATTGATTTGTTCCTTTAATTTGCTCATTGATGGACAAATCTCAAAAGAAGAGTAATGCGTCAATGAAGTTCCTGTAGCAATTGGAAGTTTTGGCAACTTTGTCTTATCATGTACTTTCAATTTCATCATTTGAAGGGTACATAAAGTAGTATTCTGCTTTTTTATCTCCTCTGGAAATAAGCTATAAATGTCACTTCCTGTTGAAAGCAAAACCTTATTGGTAGTCAGAGTTCTTGCACTCGTTATCACTTTACCTGTTTCTACATGTAATATTGGTTCCGAGAAAAAGATATCTACTCCCTTAAATTTAAGGTATTCTATCAATTGGAAGATTGCCTGAAAAGGAGATACTTGAATTTCAGTACTACTGAGTAAGCCTGTTTGAATCGTTGAGGATGCTAATGAAGGAATATATTTTCCTAACTCATCTCTATTTAAAAGTGTTGTGTCATACGGTTGGTTTTGAGTAAGTGTATGAAACTCTTCCAACACATCTGCTTCTGTTTTTGAATTGGCTAAAAATAAAGAACCTCTTTTTCGGGCCCAAATTTTAGCTTCTTGGATCATCTGCAACCATACTTCCCTACTTCTGACCGCAAGGTCAAGGTGTTCTCCATGTTGTTGTCCGATAAGCCAGTAGAAGCCAAAGTTTCTTACAGAGGCACCCATTGGTTTGGGAGTTCTTTCAATAACGGCTACTTTCCATCCTTTTTTGACTGCAGCTAAAGCATGTGATAATCCTACAATTCCAGCTCCTCCGATAATTAAATCATAAGTATTACTTTTCATAATGTTCAGCACATTGGGTTTCATTACTTTACGTGCTCTAATATTACAAGAAGTAAGCAACTTAATGATGTATTAATAGTAAACTATAGATGAATTATAAGGGCAAAATAAGCTACTCATATTTCTTTTTTTATCTCAATGTTATCTTCATTTACGAAAAATAAATATCCTACAAAAATGAATTAGTATATTACAAATCAACAATTTAATTCCCCGTTGTTCCTTCAGGATTAATGAAGACAAATTGTCCTCCTTCATCACCTACTTGAAACAAGACACCAAATTGTGGTACATTATAACTGTTGTTTCCTACCGCCTCATTGAAACTATAAAACAAAGAAGATGCGGTCATATATTTCTTTTTGTTTTCTTTTAAAGCTTTCAATAGGTATTTCATAAAAACACTTTCATCTGGCACTGTCTTCAAAGTACCGCTTGTCATCCCTTTTCGACTGACTTTATTATAAGATTGCACAATGCTTCTTCCTGCATCAGAAAAAGCAGATCGTGAAGGTTTGAAAATACTTCCTCCAAAGCAGGCGTCTGAAATCAATAAAGTGTGTTTGGAATGAATTGCATCAATTTTTGTTCTTAAACCTGAATTGGCAATCCACCCAGAATCATCACCTTCTTCTGCATTGGAGGGCAACCAATACCCTTCTTTTACTTTATCATCATAAAATCCATGACCTGCGTAGAAAATGATCAAATTATCATTTTTGGTAATTCGGTTTCTTAATTGATTAAAGGCTTTATAAATCTGTGATCGATTGGGATCTTGAAGAAAAACGATATTCTCTGAAGCAAAACTGTATTTAGAAACCAAAATATCTCTGAATAGTTTGGCATCTCTTATTGGAAATTGTAAATCTTTAATTGAGTTATGGGTGTAATTCTGAACCCCAATAATTAATGCATAATAATTTCCTTTTACATTGGTAGAAGAACCTGTTTTATCTTTAATTACTTTTAATGCCCTGGTTTCACTTTTGGTTTCTTCTTTCTTTGGTTCAGGCGGGTTTGATACTATTGTCTGCACTGATTTGTAATGCTGAGATTGAATTTCCTCCGTTGATTTCTCTTCTGTATTATTCACTTTTGTAATTACCTCATATACTATAAATTCATCTACAGCAATAGAAGTTCCATCTGCCACAAAGCCTGTAAGGTCATGATCCGCAGGAATAGGATCTGCCTTAAAGCTGAAAAAATTGTCATCATTGACAAACAAGTGGTACTCATTTCCTATTTTTTCAACAGCAAGAATATTGAAATCATCGTATTCTAAATAAGGGTTATCTGTCCAAGGCAATAAGTCTACCCAATATCCATCTTCTACTTTCATTACATGCACTTGTCCTTGTGCGTTAAAACCCATTCTAAAGCCAGAGGAAAAATCTGGCGAACCTCCCCAAAACATATCATTGGAACTAGCATCTTCTCCATCCAAATAATGTACTGTTCCTTCTATTATATAATTATCTAACTTTGGATACTTCAGCCCCCGGATCATTTTGATTGCAGGTGTTTCTCTTTCATAAGACATTAGATAGGCTAGGCCATTATGAAATTCGTAATGTACTGCCTCTTCATCATCATAAGTGTACCCTACCCATGGATTTTCAGCATCATTAAATTCTTCTACGAAGTATTCATTAATAGTAGAGTTGTAAGCATCAACTTGAGCATAGGATATTGTCACTGAAAGTGAAAACAAAAGCAGTAATAGAGGTTTCATTCTAGTTTAAATTAAATTTCTGAAGAGTGTTAGTACAAAGTTACGGATTTAAATTTTTCAATTCTAAAGTGGATACATAATCTCCTTTTCAAAACCATTACTGCTTCTTTTTCAATTACAGCTTAAAGGATGAATGGAACCATCCTTACTATTTAGTCAGTATCAACTATTTCATATATTCCTCAAAATTCTCAATATATTCATCAAGATTTTCCTCTAACATGATTTTATATTGGGTCACAAAATAGTCTAATACTTCCTCTTTTTTCTCTTTCATTTCTTCCTTTTCTGAAAAACCACAAGCTGTCACCCAAGCATTAAACCTAGCCACACTATACATCATAGAAGCACTGACTTTCCCTTTTTCTGTCTCTTGTAGTTGTGAATTAGAAAGATTAATATGTTCATCAGCTCTTTCGTAAAATTTATCATCTGTTTTACTCATCGTTTACTTTATTAAAGTGAAGGTTCCCAATCTACCGTTTCTACATTAATGTAGTCTGAGAAAGATATGTAGTCTTTATCGGTAAATACAAAGTCAAAAGTAAATTATAGTTAATTCTAATTTATTTTTTGTGAGTACAACGCTAAAAAACGTATTAATAATAGAATTAGTATTAGATAATTTTGAATTTGTACTTATCTAAAATTACACAAGGTAAAAGTTATGCATATCAGTAGTATTCATTGGTTATTATATAGTTTGCTAATCATTATATAAATCATCAATTATAAAAAAACACAACAACTTAAAATTTCAAGTCATTGTGTCATCAATGTTTTATTCTTTTTTATCAAAAACCTGCTGAGTGATATCGTTGAGCTTTTTCACTTTAAATGCGAAATCACCTTTTAATTTATCTCGTATTGATCTGAGGTTATCTAATAACTCTTGAGTTTCATTTGGAAGGGCATCTTCTAAAAACTCTCTCATACGCTTGGCAAGTGTTGGAGATTTTCCGTTGGTAGAAATACCGATTTTCAAATCACCTCTTGTCACTACCGAACCAAGATAGAAATCACAAAGATCAGGTGTATCGGCTACATTGACCAACATTTTCCTTTTGTTTGCTTCCTTTTGGATTTCAACATGCAATCCGTAATCATCTGTTGCCAATAAAGCGATATGATGTGGATCCAAGTCTGATAATTCAAATGCTTTTTTATGCAAAGTGACATTAGGGAAGTCTTTTGCTAAATCTAATAACGCTTCTCCAAAGTCAATAGAAACAACCGATACTACTGCATTTGGGCTGTTTTTTAGAATTGCCTCTAATTTTTCATGTCCTACATTACCACCTCCAACAATCAGTGTAGAGATTTCTGACATCTTTATAAATATGGGAAACATATGATTCATAATAGGACGAATTTTTTTGTTTTAAAATCTTTTACTCTATACTACAAATATTAAGCTACTAATGTTTAATACAAGGCAATGTTTTATTACACTAGTTAAGTGATTAGTACTCAATAGAAACAAAAAAAGCAGGAAATAATATCCTGCTCTTCTTTAATAAAATGAGCCAAAACAATCAGCGGTACGCAACGACACTGTTGAACCACTAACCGATGTATGTCTCTAATTGATAAATTAAAACACACAACGCCACGTACGCACTGATCGCCTTTAGGCTTTTATACATTAACTGTAGCGTTAACCACTACTTCTGAAAGTCTTTTTGGATATTTAGCATGATGCCTTACCACATCACCTACCACTATTACTGCTGGTGAGCCTAAATTATCTCTTCTCATGATATCAGCAATATCATGAACATGACCTATACCTATTCTTTCATTTGGAGTTGAAGCATTTTGGATAATGGCTACAGGTGTGTTTTCCTTTCCTGCTTCCTTAAAACTATCCATGATCTGATCGATCTTTTTAGTACCCATCAAAATGATTACTGTGGCTGAAGACTGAGCAGCTAATGCTATATCTTTAGAGACATCTCCTTCTTTTGTTGTTCCAGTGATTACCCAAAAACTTTGACTGTCTCCTCTTCTTGTTACAGGAATCCCTTGCAAAGCAGGTGCAGCTACTGAGCTACTAATACCTGGTACTAAATTTACTCTGATACCATGTTTTTGTGCATAAAGCATTTCTTCGTGCCCTCTTCCAAAAACATATGGATCTCCTCCTTTTAAACGAACTACATGTCCACCACCGATAGCATGAGATACAATCAGACGATTGATTTCTTCTTGCTTAGCTGAATGTTGACCTACTCTTTTGCCAACATATACCTTTTTAGCTTGGGGTGCGTACTCTAAAAGTTCCTCAGAGACTAAAGCGTCATACAAAACCACATCCGCTCTTCTTAGTGCTTTCATCCCCTTTACCGTGATTAAATCCGGATCTCCAATCCCTGCCCCAACAAGGGTTAATTCTGGTTGTATCGTCTTTGTCATAGTGATTCGCTTCGTTCGTTTGTTAATAGATTAAATGTCCCCCGACTGACTTTTAAATCAATCAGGGGTATAGTAGTATCTAGGCGTCTTCAGTCGCTAAATCCTCTTTTCTTAAGTTTGAAACGTCATTCAAGAAAACTTTTGCTTCCTCGATGTATTGTTTAGCAAACTCCTCTGATGGTTCGTTTTTGTTGATTCTTAATACGTGATCTACAAATGAACCTTCAGCAAAATTGAACTGAGCATCATAGTGTTCTGCAAAACGGTTAATAACCGTCATGTGGCTGTTTAATTTTACCTTTTTATCTAAAAGCAACGCTTTCGCTGCATTTACATAGCTACTGTAAGCATGGTAGATCGCATCAGCAAATAAACCTTTCTTAAAGGCCTCTTCTGCCCAACCTGCTTTCTCCTCTGCTTCGAAGATCAATGTTTGAACTAAGTCAATGATTACACCTGCACACTCACCTACTGCTTTATGCAATTGGAATTTGTCTTCTTCAGTGTACCAATCCAAGTAATCTTCTGGTGTAAGATCATCCAATACTGCCAATGGCTTTAAGATATCATAGAAGTAATCTTTACCTTGACGCTTGTAATAATCTACGAAATACTCTCCCTCAGTTGAGTTTTCATCATAGTTGTCTACTACGATTCTGAAAGCATCTTCAATTCTTTTACTAGGAATCTTGATTACTTTATCTGCAATATGAGGAGTATTTGTACTGTCAAAACCACCACCCAATAAGATTTGAGCTGCTGGCAATAACATTTTGTTCGCCTTATTTCTTAACGAACTACCATGAATACCAAATTGTGCGATCGTATGCTGACCACATGCGTTTGGACATCCACTAATTTTTATTTTGAAAGTATCATCCGTCACTAAGTCAGGATATTCTACTTTTACTAAATCTTCTAAAACTCTAGCAATACCAGTACTTGATGAGATACCCAATACACAAGTATCAGTACCTGGACAAGCTGTGATATCTGCTGTAGTATCGTAACCTAGTTCAGCAAAACCGATTTTATCTAACTCATTGTAGATCGCTTTCAAATCAGCTTCACGAACGTACTTTAATAAGATACCTTGGCGGATTGTTAATCTGAAATCGTCTGCAGTATACTTCTCAACGATTTTGATTAATTCTCTTGCTGTCGTTGTATCAAAGTTACCTAAAGTCAAACGAACTAAGATACCGTAGAAACCTTCTTGCTTTTGAGCAAATACGTTCGCTTCTTTCCATTTTTGGAATTTCGCTTCGTCCGTTACTTCTACTTCAACAGCTGCATGTTCTTGAGGAAGAACTACTGAATCCACTTTAGATCTGTCTACCCAAATCTCTTGGTTTTTCAATGATTTTCTTTCCTCTTCTGCTAAACGTAATAATTCCTCTTTACCAATATCCTGTAACAAGAACTTCATTCTTGCTTTCATTCTACGGTTACGCTCACCATGACGGTCAAATACTCTTACTAATGACTCAATGAAAGGGATTAATTTTTCCTCTTCCATAAACTCAGCAGCAGTTTCAGCGATGTAAGGCTGTGCACCTAAACCACCACCGATTAGTACTTTAAAACCTCTTTTTTCTTCACCATCAATTGTTTTTACTACCGGAATAGCTCCAACGTCATGAATAAAAGCAAAAGCTGTATCTGCTTCTGATGATGAGAATGCGATTTTGAACTTACGTCCCATCTCTTGGCAGATAGGATTTCTTAAGAAGTACTCAAATGTAGCGTGAGCATAAGGAGTTACGTCAAATGGCTCTTCTGCATCAATACCTGCTTTTTCTGAAGCAGTGATGTTTCTTACTGTGTTACCACAAGCCTCTCTTAATGTAACTTCGTCCTTCTCTAACTCAGCCCATAATTGTGGAGCATCATCTAAAGAAACGTAGTGAATTTGAATATCCTGACGTGTAGTAATATGTAATTTACCATTAGAGTACGTATCAGAAACCTCACAAATACGGTTCAATTGTCTCATTGTCAATTTACCGTAAGGTATCTTAATACGAATCATTTGTACACCAGGCTGACGCTGACCATAAACACCTCTCGCTAAACGAAGGCTACGGAATTTTTCGTCATCAATATTTCCCTCATGAAACAATCTGATTTTCTTCTCTAAATCTAAGATATCCTGCTCCACTACTGGGTTTTCAAGTTCGGTTCTAAAGCTACGCATGATGAGTATATTACTAGTTTTATATCTTATTCCCTATCGATTTACTATACTAATAGTAAAAATGAAAAGACCATTATCCTATGGTCTCATGCAATTTTAAGGAGGAAAATAAATATTTCAAAAGAAAAAGGGATATTTCTTATAAATATCCCTTTTTAAGTATGAAATTATTGAAAATTAAATAGAAACGAGGAAAAATTAGGTTGATTTATATCACCTAAATAAAAATGTAAAATACACACTTTCAATACTCCTATTTGAATTTAAAATTCTACTTTTTAGTTATCATCTAAACTTTGAGCATCAAGATTTGCGATCGTAATCATATCCAGAATCTGCTGTACATTTGCTCCCATTTCAAGAACGTGTGCAGGCTTCTTCATACCCATTACAATTGGACCTACAACAGTAGAATCTGACACTTCTTCTAACATCTTCAATGCAATATTTGCAGCAGACAAATTCGGGAAGATTAATACATTCGCTGCTTTTTCTGCCAACTCTGAGAATGGGAAGTTAGTCTTCGTCTTCTCCGGGTTCAGTGCAAAATCAGCTTGAATATCACCATCCACTACCAAGTTAGGGTTTCTTTCTTTCAAAATTTCTCTTGCTTGTCTCATCTTAGAAGCGTCTTCCCCTTTCTTCGATGCTCCAAAGTTAGAATACCCTAGTAATGCCACTCTCGGTTCTAACTTAAAGAATTCTTTGACCCTTTTTGTCACTGCTTCAGTAATCTCTACAATTTCTTGTTTTGTAGGATTCTCGATCATCGTTGTATCTGCGAAGAATAATGGTCCTTTATTGGTCAATACCATGTACATTGTAGCTACCGGCTTGTCATCTACAGTACCAATTACACGAAGAGAAGGTGCTAAAGATGAAATATAATTACGGTGAATACCTGCAATCATGGCATCAGCATCTCCTTGCTCTACCATCATAGAAGCAAAGTAACTACGCTTACTCATCAAGTCATGTGCCTCATAAAGCGTTGTACCCATTCTTTGACGTTTCACATAGAATTTCTGACCGTACTCCTCACGCTTTTCTTTACTATCATCGGATCTTGGGTTAAGAATTTCTACATTCTTCAACTCATCCAATTCCAATGCTTCAATCATTGCTTTGATTCTTGAACGGCGTCCTAATAAGATTGGCTCAATGATACCTTCGTCCATGGCAATACGCGCAGCTCTTAACACATGCGGATTATCTGCTTCAGCAAATACCACACGCTTACAAGCATTTTTAGCTTTCACACCTAAACGACGCATGATGTCATTTCCAGTACCCATTCTCTGGATCAACTCCTCTTTGTAAGCCTCAATATCATCAATAGTCGCTTGAGCTACACCACTGTCCATAGCGGCTTGGGCAACTGCTGGTGCTACGGTTGTCAATAAACGTGTATCAAGAGGTTTTGGAATAAAGTAGTCTCTACCAAAAATCAAACGATCCACATTGTAAGCTTGCGTTACTGCCTCAGGAACTGGCTCTTTTGCCAATGCAGCAATGGCTCTTACACAAGCTAATTTCATTTCCTCATTAATCTCTGTCGCTCTTACATCCAAAGCTCCTCTAAAGATATATGGGAAACCTAATACGTTATTCACTTGGTTAGGATGATCTGAACGGCCTGTTGCCATCATTACATCATCTCTAGTGCTCATTGCTAAATCGTAAGCGATTTCTGGAGTTGGGTTCGCCAAAGCAAAAACAATAGGGTTTTCAGCCATTGATTTCAACATCTCTGCTGTCATCACATTTCCTTTGGATAAACCAAGGAATACGTCTGCTCCTACTAATGCTTCTTCTAAGTTGTGAACATCAGTAGCTGTGGCTAAATCAAGTTTGTTACCTGTAAGACCTTCTCTGTCTTTACGGATTACGCCTCTACTGTCACAAACAATGGCATTTTCTCTCTGAACTCCTAATTCAAAGAATATATTAATACATGATACCGCCGATGCACCTGCACCTGACACTACCACTTTCAAATCTTTTAAGTCTTTGCCGATAATTTCAGCGGCATTCAATAAAGCAGCTCCTGAAATAATGGCTGTACCATGTTGATCGTCGTGCATAACAGGAATGTTCATTTCCTTTTTTAATGTCTGCTCGATTTCAAAACAGTCTGGTGCTTTAATATCTTCAAGGTTGATACCGCCAAAAGTTGGCTCTAATGTTTTACAAGCCTCAATAAACTTCTTCGGGTCTTTGGCATCGAGTTCAATATCAAAAACGTCAATTCCTGCGAAGATTTTGAATAATACTCCTTTACCTTCCATTACAGGCTTAGAAGCTTCAGGTCCAATGTCGCCCAATCCTAAAACGGCTGTACCATTGGAAACTACGCCCACTAAGTTACCCTTAGCTGTATATTTATAAACATCTTCTTTTCTTTCAGCAATTTCCAAACATGGGTCCGCTACACCTGGAGAATAAGCTAAAGAAAGGTCACGTTGTGTCTTGGTCTTTTTAGTTGGTATTACCTCAATTTTCCCTGGGTTTGGCTGCTCATGGTACTCTAATGAGTCCTTTTTACGTATTACGTTTTTAGACATACCTGATTACTTTATGTTTTGTGTGTGCAAGTACTTGTTATAAAAAAACGATAATTTCATATTATCCGAAAACTTATAGTAAAGTACTTTGTTTAATATAAATGAGTGTTTATAATCGAGGTCAAAAGTAGTTACTTTCGTTTGGATTAAAAATTAGTTTTCTTTATTCTGTAAAGTTTTTTATAATTTGAGCAGGTTTGAAACCTCGTTTTGCATAAATTTTGGTTTCAAGACTATTCTTATGAAGTATATAAGATTAAAAAAAGAAAGTAAAAGACAACCTCTATCTTTATCTTAGTACTTAGGTAATCAGACAGAAATAACTTAATCATAAAACAAAGCATGAATTTTTGTAGCAATTGCGGTAATGGGCAACTAGAGTATATTATTCCAGAAGGAGATCATAAACATCGTTATTACTGTCCGAATTGTGATACCATACATTATCAAAACCCAAGAATAATAGCGGGGTGTATTCCTATGTACAATGGGAAAGTATTACTAGCTAAAAGAGCTATTGAACCTCGATATGGTTTTTGGAACCTTCCTGCCGGGTTTTTAGAAAATGGTGAAAGCCCTGAAGATGGTGCTTTGAGAGAACTATTTGAGGAAACGGGGGCTAAAGGTGAAGTAAAACGCTTACATACCGTATTTTCATTACCCAATTTCAACCAAGTATACCTATTATTTTTAGTGGATTTGACTTCAGAAGAATATGAGAAAACAACTTCTGAAAGCTTAGAAGTACGCTTTTTTGAGTTGGATGAAATTCCATGGAAGGAGATTGCTTTTGAATCTTCTACATTTGCATTAGAAAGCTACATTGCCTCCCCTTCCAAGGAGAAAGTAAACTTGGGTCAATTCGTAAAATATTAACCTGTCATTTTAAGGCAGGTAAACACCCTTCTCATCAAATGGGAAAGGTTGCCATTTTCCATCCCATAAAACATGCATGGTTTTGAATCCTATTTCTTTGAGTTGTAATGCCGTCTCTGCAAAGCCTTTTGTAATTTCTGCAGTAGTATGAGCATCAGAACTTAGGGTAATAGGTATATTTTTTTCAAGAATTTTTTCTAGAATCCAAGGACTAGGGTATAATTGCGAATAGCCTTTATAAAAGCCTCTCGTATTCACTTCCACAATAATATTTTTAGCTTTGATTACCTCTAGGTAATTTTCAATCATTTCCTGATACCACTCTTCATTTTCCTCAAACCATTTTCCGGTAGAGTTGTGCATTTTCATCTTATCTAAATGCCCTAAAACAGTAGGAGTATCTTCCTCGATCATCTTGATATTGAGGTCTACATAACGTTGAAAGGCTCTTTTAATACTTCCTCCAAAAATTTCCTGAAGGCCTTTATCATAATGCTTTTTAGTGTAATCTATTTCCCAATAACTACCATCCTCAAACTGATTAACATAATGCACCGAACCTACTGAGTAATCTAATTCTCGAAAATTATGGACACCACATCTCCCTTCAATATAATCTACTTCTAAACCTGCGTAAATCTGTATTTGATCTTTGTATTTTTCTTTGAGACGCTCAATTTCTGCTAGATATTCCCTGTAGTTTTCCATTTTCATATTCCAAGTGGAAGGAAAAGGGACAGGTGAATGTGTAGAAAAACCATAAGATTTCACATTCTGCTCTATGGCAGCAATTATATAGTCTTCTAAAGGGGATTTTCCATCATCATAAAAAGTATGACTGTGAAAATTTGTCCATGAGGGTTTCATAATCAATGGTTTATAAATTTCATCAATAGTTACTCTTTAATATAATTTCCATTTGGCAATATGTCATAGTAATATCTTATTTTTTTATAGACTTGAATAAAGATTTATTGTTAAGTTTTTTGCTTCGAACAACCATTTTTAATACAATAAGTTAAACCTAATTACTAAAAGTTACCCAATACTATGAACATCTTAGTTGTATTTGCACATCCTAATTACAACCAATCCGTAATTAACCGGAGATTTGTTGAGGAGATCAAAAAGATTTGTGTCATTGATTTCCATCCGTTGAACGAAATGTATCCTGACGGAAGAATTGATATTCATTTCGAAAAAAATGCTCTTTTAAGGGCAGATAGAGTTGTCTTTCAATTTCCTTTACACTGGTACAATGTCTCTCCTATTTTAAAAAACTACATGGAAAATGTATTAAACCATGGGTTTGCTTTTGGAATAAATGGAGATAAACTAAAAGGAAAAGAGTTTTTAACAGCCATCACTGTTGGAGGCCCCAAAGAAGCATATCAAAAGTCAGATGCTAATAGTTTTACAATGGAAGACTTTATTAGACCTTTTGAACAAACAGCAAATCTTACGGGTATGAATTTTAGAAAAACCTACGCTGTTTATAATGCATTGACCTTAGGGCGAGAGAACAATTCATCAAAGTTAACGCAAATTGCAAAAGAGTTTATCAATCATATTACTGATCCTTATTTAGATCCAAGTATGAGAAGAAATGTATCTTAATTTATAATTTCCATCGAATTCCTAAACCCATCAGAGAAGGAATTAAAATATTGATACACCAAATCATTAATGCAGAAACTAATGCGATATTAGGGTCTAATCCTAAATATTCAAAAATATATAAAGTAGATAATTCTCTAATTCCTAAATCTAAAAAGCCTCCCAAGTTTGGAGATACTGTTTTAATCAAAAAGATCACTGGAACTATGATCACCAAGACTTGAAGAGAGATTAATGTATCAATAGAATGTATGATTAAAATAAACTGGAGAGTAAAAACACAATAACGTACGAAACCTAAAACCGTTGTCGTAATCAACAACTTCAAGGTGTATGTTTTGAGAATTAAAAAATAACGTTCAAAAAAATGAATCACTTTTTCATTTTGAAAGGCTTGTTTCCCAATTACAAATAGAAAAGGAAGAATAAGGGCAAGTATCCCTAACAGCCAATACTCATATTGAAGTTTAATGATGTGATTTCTTAAGAACCAAAGTAAACAAGGAATACCAACCCAAAATGTATGGATTCCTTGCGTCAATTGACTTATAAAAAGGGCTCCTATGGACTGGTTTCTATCCACTGACTTGGGAATTGCCCAATATCTTCCTAAAGCATTCCCTAAAGTTTTCCCTGCTAAAAAAGACGCTCCTAAACCCGATAGAACACCCAGCAAAGCATTAATAAAAGAGACTTCAAATAGTGGTTTTAATAAAATCTGCCACCTTTTGGACTCTAACATCCAGTTTAAAGGCATCAACACAAATGCTAAAACTAAAAAAACTGGAGATTGTATACTTACCTTTTCCCAAGGAGCATAAACTAAAAACTGATAAAGGGCATAAATAGCAAAAAGTACTGCAACGCCTTTAAGGCTATAACTTAATACTTTCTGATATTTTGCTACCATATTCCTAAGTACATTGGTCCTAATAATAAAATACCCGCGACGACCATGAGTATTACCAAAAGCGGTCCCATCCATTTCACCCAAACATCATAGGGGATTTTTGCTATGGATAAAACGCCCATTGTCACACCACTTGTTGGGATTATTAAGTTCGTTAAGCCATCACCAAATTGGAATGCTAATACAGCTATCTGACGTGAAATACCCAATAAATCACTCAATGGCGCCATAATAGGCATGGTCAAAGCTGCTTGTCCACTTCCGGATGGCAAAAAGGTATTTAATAAACTCTGAAACAAGAACATTGCTTCAATTGAAGCCACTTTAGGCAATCCATTGACTGCCGTAGCAATACTATTTAAAACTGTATCTATAATCTTTCCGTCTGAAGCAATAATTAAAATCCCTTTGCAAAAAGCGACCACCAATGCAGCTGTCATCATCTCCTTGGCCCCTTTTACAAAACTGCCGTTCATTTTCTCCAAATTCACCCCACAGACTAAACAAGATACCACACCTATGGCAAAAAATAGTCCTCCGATTTCAATCATATACCATTCATACTTCGCAACGCCAATAACTAAAAGTACTATACCAAGGGCAAAAAGTAGAAGAACAAGTATTCTTTGCCATGTTAAATGTACTTTTTCAGCACTCTTCAAAGTTTGATCAGATCCTACACTCTCAGGCATCAAACTCTTCGATGGATCTGCAGAAATCATCAGTACATAACGCATAATATAAGCTACCCCAATTGTGGTGAATACTCCCCAAACAAAAATTCTGTATTGCCAACCACTAAACAGCGGTACTTCCGCAATTGCTTGAGCGATACCAATAGTAAAGGGATTACTCACCGCTCCCGCAAAACCTACTCCTGCTCCCACAAAAGGTATGGCTACTCCAACAATCGGATCTAATTTCATGGCTTTCGCCATGGGAATCGTCACCAGAATAAAAACCAATACTTCTTCTGACATTCCAAAAGTTGCACCTGCAATAGAGAATATCACGGTTATAAAAGGGATTACAATCTTTTTATAGAGCGTATGTTTATTACTCCAATTGACCAAACCTTGTAAACCCGCCTCAATCGCTCCAGTACTGTTCATCATCCCAAAAGCACCTCCTACCACAAAAATGAAGGCAATGATTTCTGAAGCAGAAATAAAACCTTTCAAAGGAGCAGTAAAAAATGAAGTAATACCCTGCGGAGACGCCTCCACTTCTTGGTAAGAACCGGGTACTAGAATATTTCTACCGTTCAGCAGCTCTCTACTGTATTCTCCTGCAGGAATAAGCCAAGTTAGACCAATAAAAACTAATAGAATAACGGAGGCGATGACTAAAGTATCTGGAAGTTTTTTCATTAAGAATAGGTTTCAAGTCAAATAGAACACAAACTTATCGAACACAGAGTAAACAAACTAAAAAAAATCACTTTTATTAATGCGTAACATTGACTATTTTTCAAGAATAAATAAATATTACAATTACACATTTTAAAATGAAAATTAAAGAATTAGATGAAATTTTTGACGATTATGAAAGTTATAAAGCATTAGGAGAAGATAGTTATATAATTGGTGCTCAGCACCCTCAAAATTTTAAGCAGCATAAAAAATTTATTATTCCTTTATTTTATTTCGATGGTGAAGATTGGTTTAAGTTAGATATTAACAAATTAGGTGAATCCATATTTTTGGCGAGTGCGCCTTATACATTAACAACGGATTTTAAGTTAGAGGAATTAATAAAAGTTAAAGGTGTTAGACCCAATAAACAACTCACAGATGATGATGAGCACAATAAGGAACATTCTTTAACGAAACATATAACACACGCTGATCGCTTAAGTGCACTTTCAGAAGATCAATTATTAGAAATTTTCCCTGGTGAAATAGACTTTGAATTACACCTGTTTCATCCAGACAAACATTATTATGACATCATCAACGAGGTGTATGTCGCTCAGGAACGTAAGTTTTTCGTAGAATCTAAAGATGGATTAATTTACGGTCCTTTTGTAGGTGTTAAAACGAGTACTGAAGCCAAAGCAATACGCTTATCAGCTACAGGTGTTCGTAAAAGTGTAGAAGCTTACAACCTACCATCAGAAGCTTTTCTCGAGTTCAATATGCCGGAAGAAGGACTAAAACGTAAGTTAGTCCGAAGTACCCATGATATTGAATACTACATTGAAGATACCGTTGACTTTATCAGCCGACAAGATTTATTCAAATGGGCTGAAGAGCAACTGAATAAAAAGCAATCGTTAGAAGTAGCCGATAAAGTTTGGAAAGCAATCTCAAAAGATAATGCCATTCACTCTTTTCAAGAGCGTTATCAACGTTTGGAAAAGCTTTTCCAAAAACCGCAGGAGAACCTGCAGTATCTTCAACAATTCGTTACTTCTTTAGCTGAAAATGACTTTTTTAAAGCCAGTCTTGATTCTCTCCAAAATGAAAAATTGGAGTTGGACAATGCTGTTGCTCAACAAAAAAGGGAACGTGACCTTGTAAGAAGAGAAACGGGGCGTTTGCAGGAAGAAATGCAAGACCTTGAAGAAGGCATTAATAATTTGAAAGCCAATGAGCAGAAAATTAGAGAGAGTCTTCAGAAGGAAAGAGAGTTTGCCATCAACAAAGAAATTGAAGAAGGACTTTCAAAACTTGAAAAAGTACGCGAAGAACTTTCTGACCGTGCTGAAGCAATTGAATTGGCCCACAATTTTGACAACCTTGCACGTATCAATGAAGAAATTGATAATGCCAAGGAGATCAAACATAATTTAGAAATCTCAATTTCAGCCTTAAAAGAAGAGTTTGTAAAAGCTCAAGAAGATGCCGATACAGCGCTGAAGAATTTATTGAAAACCAAAATGCAATTGGACGTTTTCAGTAATGGTTCTGCCAATTCAAAGAAGAACACTCCAGCGATTGAAGTATTGGACATTAAGGACTATAGAATTGAAAAACCAACTGCGATTACGACACTAAAGGAGTTATCGCAAAAGCTTCATAAGCGATTGGGACGTTTGGGAAGAAGTTACCCAGATCACTTCATTGCCAATTTGCTGATCTCCATGCATCAAAACTCTTTAACGTTGCTTTGGGGACCTCCGGGTTCAGGTAAAACGTCATTGGGTCGATACATGATCCAATCACTTACAAAAGCCGATCGTTACTCGGAGATTTCTGTCGCTAGAGGTTGGTCTTCACAAAAAGATATCATTGGTTTTGCCAATCCACTTTCAAAACGTTTTCAGAGAGCAAATACCGATTTGTATGACCTCTTAAAGCAGTTGGATGGCGAATTCAATAATTCTACTTACTTACAATCTCCAATGTCTTATTGTCTATTGGATGAAGCGAATCTTAGCCCTATTGAACATTATTGGGCTTCATTCTATTCGCTTACGGATTCTAAAGCACAATTAGACAAGGGTTTAAAGATTTCATTAGGTAATAATGAATCGATTGAGTATGCCAACAATTTACGTTTTTTAGGTACACTTAATCTAGATTCTACAACGGAGCAAATCTCTCCACGATTATTGGACCGTTGTCATATCATTAGATTGGATCTTCCAAGAAGTAATATGCCTTTGATCGGGTCTGAAATTATAATGCCTGAACCTTTTGAAATTCCATTTGACAACATTCGTTCATTGTTTGAGTTAAAAGATTTCAAACAAGAATTAGCTCCTGATCAATTAGAATTTATTGATACAGAACTAGAGGAACGTTTTGAGCAAATTGCTTCAGAATTAAGAAATTTAGGTATTCAGATTAGTTTACGTACTCGAAAAGCAGTCATTGAGTACTGTAATTTGGCTCACTCTGCGATGAATGAGCAATTCAGACCATTGGATTATTGCTTAGCTCAAAGAGTATTCACAAGAATTAATCTTCAAGGTGCTGAATCGAGAGAAGGTATTAAGGCTTTATTAGAAATTGTAAAGAGCTTCGCTTTAAAAGATTCACACGCTGAATGGACCTTACAGAAAATGTTGGAAAGAGGCGGTAAAGAAGGCTTCAACCATCACTTCTACAATTATTTCTCAATAGATGGATAAATATGGAGTTCAAAATTTTTCATATCCGAAAAGATAGTGCTCCACCTTACAATACAGAAAGAGAAGAGGTGCTCCCAATCGACGGTTTCCACGTCGTTTTGGAGCATCATTTCTATGAACTAGAATTTCATTATTTTGAACTTCCTGTCAGTACAGATGTTTTTATTGATGAAATTGAGGTCGATAAATCCCTTATCACCAACGACGAGCAAATTGGCATCGTCAAAGTAGGGTTAGGGCAACATTTCTCCAACCAATTAGGACATGCTACAGTAAAGATAGATCAAGATTCTTTTCAAGTTCGAGTAGATGCTTCTAAATTGAGTAGTGAGGATGCTGAAGGCATGATTACTTACCTTTATCGTAAGAATAAATCATTGATCCTCCAGCTTTTCACAAAAGAAGAAGTAGGTGGAGAAAAGAACAATTCCACCATTAGTATGACTAGACTTTCTCCTTTGGAGAAGTTTATCAACGAGATGGAAAACATTCTGCCAGCCTTAGCACATAGCCCAAGATACAGTACTATTCAAGATCGTGAAATCCAAGATTTTGCCACCGCCAATATTGATGAGCAAAGTATTGATTGGCTATTAGAACATCTTGATGAATTGTATTTTGATGATTCGTTAAAAGATCATCCTGACGCCATTGAGATTGATGGGCAATACACTGTTATAGACAGAATTGATGCTCCAGTAATTAAAATGGAGTATGCCACTTATGAAAATGAGTGCATTCTAGGAGGTTTCTATTGGGCGCGAAAACTTGTCGATGACCTCATTAGTCATATTGAAAGAATCAATGGGCAGAAAAGCCTTATTCAGAATGAAGGAAGCGGATACGCCACTTTTGAATCGGCTCAAGTGATTATTAATGCTCAGGCCATTGAGGACGCACAAGACATCAGAACGAGGTTGTACAGATTGGAAAGGAAATACATGCAACTTTTCCCCAATACAACACCTAATGTTCACCCTCCCCTTTTGACCAAGCGTTTTAGTTCTGTAAATGTTTATTCCAATATCTTCTTGAATCTACTTCAGGTTTACAACCTTAAGTTAGATACTCAAAACGATACGGGAGCCGTTAAAACTTCCTTTCTGGATCAAATTTACGAGCTGTACACTTATTATCAGTTATATGATGCGTTGTTGGAATGCTTCAAGGACTTTAATTATAAACTGGAAATAAGCGACACTGAGGAAGGCGAATTTATCCCTAAGCGTGTTTCTATACAGCCTATCAATGGTAAATGGCAAATGAACCTGCTCTATCAACCACAAATTGGTAGAGAACCGGGAGATACACACTTAGTATTACACGGGAAACCACATCGAGACAGTTTCTACTATACGCCTGACTTTGTATTGGAATACTGCGATCCTCACCTATCATTGCGATATGGTATTTTGGATGCCAAATACAAGATGGCTAAAACGGTACTGGAACAAGATCTTAAGGAATCCTCTTTCAAATATTATACTTGTGTAAGGGTAATTGGAGAAAAAAGGGACCATCAGAAACCAGACTTCTTATGGCTGATTTGTCCTAATGCATGCTATGGACGTCCTGTATGGACCATGAATTATGATGATAATTTCTTACCGATTATCGGTATAGTGATGAATAATGCAGAGAGCAATGATCCAATCAAGCAAAGTATCAAAAAGATGATGCGAGAGTGGAATGTAGGAATTTAATTTTAAAACAATCGTTCTTTAAACATAATGAAGGGTTAGGCTAAAATGGTAGTCTAGCCCTTCATTATTTCACACTTTGTTATAAGTAGTGCTTTTCGTTAACTTTCAATCAGTCTTTTTACAAGTATTGATAGGATCTACTTTCAAAGTTCCTTCTTCTTCATTTTTGTCTTAACACAAAAACGAAGCAAAAAAGTCAAGGCTTTGAATGCAAAAGCTAAATTTCATTTCTCTCGCCTAAATGATTTTAAACTCGCTAAAGCTCAAACAATAAAATCATTTTTAACGGCTCAATACATGAAATTCTTAACGCTTTTCCCTTCAAGGCCGGGGTAGAACTACCAAATTAAAAAAGTAGTAATTCCACTTGCGTGAATGTTAAGCATCAGCTTCATTTTCTTTCTAAAAATCACAAATAAAAAGCCTGATATAGAGTGTAATTATTTTCATTAGATCGATGAAATATTCATCAACTGCTCTTCAAAGTCTTTTACATCAGATGGAATTTTTGCTTTGATACGATTTCTGTAAGCGTAAATCGTATTTTTTGTCAGACCTAATATATTAGCCACTCGGTCAGTATCTGAAATACCTAAACGCATCAGTGCAAAAACACGAAGTTCTGGCGTTAATTTCTTCTCTTTAGTAGAACCAAAGCCACCTTTATCATTGGTTATTTTCTCAAGGTCTTTGATAAAAGTAGGGTACAAATCCAAAAACAGTTCATCGAAATTTTGATAAAAAAGATCCCTCTGTTTCTTCGGTTTGAAAGCCTTAATAAGATCATCGATTTTAGTATATTTCTTTTGAACCAATAGACTTCCAACCGTATAATGGAAGTAATCTAACTGTTCAAAAAACTGGGCACTGATTTCAAAAAACCGCTTGACATACATCTCCCTTAAACTATTGGCATTTTGAAGCTGAATATTGATTTCTTCTAATTGTTCATTCTTCTTATTCAATAGCTTTTGATTTTCTTTAATCTGCTGATTATTTGTCTCTAACTCCAAGTTCTGTTTTTTCATCAACTTCTGAGAGCTTTGAATCTGACGGTTTCTTTTATTTAATCTTACAGTTTGCAAGAAAAGGGATGAAATGAATATGGAAAGAATCACGATCAGACTAAACCATATCATTTCTTTTTTCTGATGTAAATTTTCAATTTGTGCTTCAATAATGGGTAGAAAGCTATTGATTTGTGAAATACGCTGACGGGCACCATATTGTCGTGCATTTCTCAATGCCATTTGCATAAAGTGATCTGCTAATTCTAATTCTTTCCTATCAAAAAATAAAACCGCTAAGGCCTGATCTGATATTGCTTCATAAGTACATGAACGGATATCATAAATAGCACTTTGCTGTAGCTCTAAAATTCTTGCTTCATTGTCTTCCAACAACCAAGATTTACTAGCGTGAGTCATAGCTAATTCATGCAAAGTCACTTTATCTTCATGGATAATTCGATCGTATATAGCAATTGCATTGTCTAATTTTCCTCTCCGTGCAAAGTTCGACGCTTTGGTGAATAAATAGGTAAACGAGTATTCATCGGCATATTTCAAAACCGAATCTCCATAAATCATCCCCTGTTCATAGTACTTCCAATAATATTCCTCATATTCATTATACTCCGCTACATCAAAACTTAAACGATTTTTTAATGTGTAATACTTCACAATATATTCTCGTTTAATTAGTGTGTGAGGAGCAATATTTTTCAAAATCTTCTCCGTCTCAAGAAATATTCCTAGAGAAATTAAAACTTCAGCCTTGCTAAGTTGTGCCTCCAATTTTAATTGAGGGTCATCCTGCTGATTGGCCGTTTCAATTAAGACATTGGCTTGTGCCAAAGCTTCTTCCCCTTTATAGGAAATAAGCAATTCTAAAATTTGTCCTTGAGCTTGAAAAGCACGCTGATACTGTTTTGTATCTAAAAAATTATCCGCTTTTTCTCTTAATCGTTTGAGTTGATCATCTCTTTGCTGATCATAGATATATCGACGTTCTTGCTCTTTTTCTAATTCCTCTAGCTTCTTCTCAATCTTAGGCGTGATGCTTCCCCACACCTTTGAAAAAGGATTCATCAATAAAAAATAGAACATTAGAGAAAATAGATAAAAATGCTTCATCGATTGATCGGATTCATTTACAACATATAACTTTCATAAGCACTAATACAAAGATAGCTTGTTTCTGAAGACAATAAATATTTCCATTTAAATACACTGTAAACTAAGCTTACGTTTACTTTCAAACGGTCATTCTACATGATTTTATAGGAACTACTTTCAAACTTCCTTCTTCTTCATTTTTGTCTTAACACAAAAACGAAGCAAAAAAGTCAAGGGTAACTATAAGTTGTACCAGCTTCTAATTGAACGCCGGAAACCTCCCAAGTATGATCACCAACTAAAGTGAGTGGATTATTATTTCCCCAGCCATTAAAATCACCTTTGAGGTATAGTTCTGTCTCGTTCGCTTCAAAAGCCAATTCGACATATTCTTTAATTTTAAAATTGCTGTGGAATTCTTGTGTGTAGTCTTGAGCACTAACTACTTTAAGATTGATCTGATAAGAGCCCACGGGAAACATCCCGATATTTTCAGTATAAGTCCAAGCCAATTGTTCTGGAATTGCTTCTTGTTCCATCACTTGAGTATCATCATCAAGATGAACTAACTCAAAAGAAACATTTTTCAACATTGCTTGATCTTCTGCTGCTAACGAGATGGCGACATCCTCATTATAAAAAAAACTGGCTCCACTTTCGGGAGATACTACCTTAGCAGAAAAGGTGATAAGGTTTACTTCATATGGGTTTTCACACCCAAAAAGGGCACAAAAAACCGGCATCAGTAAAACTAGAAATAAGTGATTACGTTGCATGAATAGATTGATTAAACAATAAAAAAATAAATAGTACGCTTTCCTTTCTTTTGAAAAGGTTTTTAGTGGAAAGTACTAGGACTCATTGGCCAATGGCCCTAATTGGATGTATAGAGAGCAATGAATGTTACATTAATCCAATAGAGTCCTAATACTTTTTCATTTCAATATTTTATCTGTTGATTTGCTCTAAGCGAATGGCTGTTCCTCCTCCAGGTGCTAATGTAAGTTGAACAGTATCTCCTTTTTTCACCATTTTATTTGATATGCGATAATTGTAGGGTTCAAATTCCCAATCTGCATTTTCACCATCTTCAAAATGCGTCATTTGATACATCTTTCCTTCTTCCAAGAAATCTAACTGTATTGTCAAATCTCTTGAATTTTCATTTGTGATACTCCCTATATACCAATTGGGTGTATCCCTATCTTTTCTTGCGACTGTATAATACTCTCCAATAGAAGCATTCAGTACCTTTGATTCTTCCCAATTGACCGGAACATGTGTGATAAATTGGAACATTTCTGGGAATTCTTCATAATGCTTTGGTAGATCACAAGCCATCTGTACGGGCGAGTACATTGTCACATACAAAGCCAATTGTTTAGCTAATGTTGTACTGACTCTACTTGGGTACCCTTCCTCTCTATAAGTTCCGTCAAACGTCATTCGGAATGCCCCAGGTGTAAAATCAATTGGCCCTGCCAATCCTCTTGTAAAAGGTAAAATCACGGTATGTTCCGGAGGGTTAGAAGGGTAAGCCCATGCATTATACTCTTGACCTCTCACTCCTTCACGTGCTAAGAAGTGCGGATAAGTTCGGCGTAAACCTGTTGCTTTGATTGGCTCATGAGCAATAATTGCTACTTTATATTTTGCACCCAAGTCTACTACTCTTTGATAATGATTCACCATCCACTGTCCGTGATGATATTCCCCATTATCAATTTTACCAACGTATCCAGTTTTTACAGCCTTAATCCCTAATCGATGATACAGCTTAAAAGCTTCCTCCATTTGAGGTTCATATTGATAAGCAACCTTACCTCCTGTCTCATGATGCCCAATCAGTGTCATCCCATTTTCTTGAGCATAACGCTGTACTTCTTCAATATCAAAATCATCATAAGCTTCAGTAAAATTCCAGTTATCCCATTTTTCCCAACCGATATTCCAACCTTCAACTAATAAACCTTCAAAACCGTTTTTAGAAGCAAAATCGATATACTCTTTGGCGTATTCTGTTGTTGCACCGTGCTTTTCATCTTTTTTCCATCCACGAGTATTTAAGTGCATATCCCACCAAATGCCCATGTATCTCATCGGCTGAATCCAATCCGTTTCTTTCAGTACATTGGGCTCATTCAAGTTTAATACCATTGTAGATTCCACCAAATCTCCAGCATTATCACCAATAATAACTGTTCTCCAAGGTGAAATTAAATCCCCGTCTTTTTTGACTTTAATTCCATCAGCCCAAGGCACTAAGTCACAATCAACTCCTTGACCGTTGTTTTTTAAAGTCATGGAGGCGTAATCAATCAAAGCCGCCTCGTGAATTGAAACATGAACACCCGAATTCAATTCCATCGTCATCGGTGTATGCGCTGAATCCACTTCGCTTAACTGCGTCTTTTGATACAGCAATTCATACGAATCATAATCAGCATGTATCCACCACGTTTCTGGATTTTCAGGTAGATTGAAGGCTGTTTTCTCGTCTAACAAATCAAGATGTTTTCCTTCATCATTTAAGACCTTGTAACGGAAAGATACTCCATCATTAAATATCCTGAATTCTAACACCAATTTATCTTTATTCTTTGTCAGTGCATTCCATTGTGCTTCATGATAGTTATTTACCACTTCTTTTTGTTCACCCCAAATCATTTCCCATTTCTCATTTACTGAGTTAGTAGAAACTTGTTTGACTTGCTTAAACTGGCTCAGATCAAATTGCTTAAATGTTAAACCAAGTGATGATTTTGTGATAAGGGTTTCTCCCTCTCTTTTAATTTCATAAAATAGTTTTCCTCCAGTAAATATTACTTTTACTTCATTCTTGTTATCAGGAGAATGCAGCACCCATTCCTTTGCGGAGGCTGAAAAACAAAAACTCAAAGCTAAAAGAAATACTAGTACAATTCTTTTCATTTTCTTCAATCGCTCATTTAGTAGACCTTCTGTCTTTTAAGGGTACATCTGTAAGGGATTTTTGCCCTTTCCAAAAGACATTTAATTATATGTCAAAGGTACGATTGAAGACTCCAGTAATGGTAGTCTTTAAGATTTGATCAACCTAAAAGTATAGAAATAAAAATAATTAACAATATGAATATCAATCATTTAAAACAAAACACATATAGATGATGTATAAACTCAGAAAGGCTAGATTATTGAATCTTTATGGAGAATCTTTAAGTTATAATACTCTTGTTTTTGAATTTGAGTAAAGAATCTCACCGAGGTGTCTCTATAAAGTGGATGTAATTCTATGGCTAGATAAAATGAAGGATGTATCAATTGGGGTAACTATAGTAAACTTAGCTTTTTGGGGAAATGATACATCTGATCGATCTGTTCTGTAAAAACAGGTGCAATTTGGGAAAAAGTAAAAAATAAGAGTTAAAATAAAACACAGTAAATTAATTCTGCCTTTTATTTTAACTCTTTATTTTTTCCAATTAGGTCTAATTCAAAAAAGATCGTTATATGATTTCTTCTGTCATATCAGACTCATCAAACGCTAATGGTCTGTTGAACTTCTCTTCTAAAGAGATGAAAGTTTCTGTTCTAGTAATCCCGTTGATGCTTTGAATTTTATCATGAAGCACCTGACGAAGATGATTGGTATCGCGACAGGCGATTCTAACAAAAATACTCCAATCTCCAGTAGTATAGTGCAAGTTTAAGATCTCTGGAATCTTAGCCAATTCCTCACACACTTGTTCATATAGACTACTCTTTTCTAAATATATACCAAGGAAGGACGTGATATCATACCCTAATTTTGAAAAATCAAGGTCCAAAGTTGATCCTTTGACAATACCCATCTTCTCCATTTTTTTCATTCTCACGTGCACCGTACCACCCGAAACGAAGATTCTTTCTGCAATTTCAGTATAAGGAGTCTTCGCATCTTTAAGCAATTCGGACAGAATTTTAATATCCACGTGGTCAATCTCAGGTATTTTTTCCATTAGTTCTGCCATTTTATTAAATCCACTTCATTAATAACCCAAATTTATTACAATTATTGAAAATATGGATTAATAACTTTAAAAAGATTTCAAATTTTTGAAATATACACTAAATTTGTAGTTCAAATACAGAAAAGCTACGTCGAATTAGATGAAAATTCTAATACAGACAGCAGAGGTGTAAATCCTCATAGCTTTAAGCATGTGTTTATTTTATGTGTTGTTTATTGGTTAAGGTTAAAGGTATGTGGATTTTTCGCATACCTTTTTCATTTTAATCTAACAGCACAAAAAAAGTGTACCTCTTTCGAAATACACTTTCCGTGTAAAGGACAAACCCCTACCTTTCCCTTCATTTCAAATCAACTGAAGCTGGGATGACTTTTCTTTTGATCAACCAACTTTTCAATTCACCTTCGAAAGGTTCACCATAAGTACCTTGAATGTACTTATCAACTTCTTCTAAAATAACGTCGTCTTTTCCTTTGATGTCCAAAACTTTTATTAAAGTCTGAACTTCTCTATAAAGCATTTTCTCATTTACGAAGCATATTTTAAAAGAGGCTATCTTTTCTGACTTCTTTGAAATTACATTAGTGATGTAGATTTCAACAGCAGAACCATGTTCAGGAAGATCGTATTGATCAATTGGATATAAAGCTACCTTATTCAACAACAATTCTCCATCATAAATCTTTAAGACTTTATTTATTGGTTGATTGTTGATCTCATAACGATAGATATAAGTTGATCCACTTTTTTTCTTGAAAACTTCTTTATCTAAATGAAGGGTATACTCATCTCCAAAAATAACTCTTTGGTTTTCTCCAAAATAACCGCCTATATCTTTGATATCTTCATTAGGTACTTCTGCTAATCTTCTACTACTCATATTTAAATCAGCTGCAACAGGCATAATCACCTGCGTTAATAAGGCTTCAAATTCACCATGACGGTTATCTTTGGCCTTAGAGCCATCTAAAAGCATTCTCCCCTTTTCCTTACTAATAACAATAGCTTTTGCTGTAGATTCAAAAAAGACAAGTTCTGTATCAGAATGAATCACATCACCTACCATCAGATTTCTTTGTGATTTAATATCTTTTATTGTTCCGTTAATATGTAAAACGTAATAATCTTGAGCGAAACTGAGCGAAGTTGAAAGACCAAAACTGATCAATAATAATAATAAGGTTTTCATAAATTTGTTCATTATCTAAAGCACTTACAAAGATAGAGTTATATCAGAAGGTTTTATTTTACCAACGTGACAAAACATGACTATCTTGCGTTAAAAATGAAAAACATTGTTAATAAACAGATACGACATTAGAAGATAATTGTTCGGTTCTAACCCTTTCAAATTCAAATTCTGTCAAAAAACAGTCATTTACAATCTTTTCAACAGGACATAATCATCCATTACATAGCCTTTACCAATATCTGCCACTACCTCATCTATTTGAACGAAGTTCATTTTCTTATAGGCTTCAATAGAATTCGTGTTATACTTATTGACGGTTAAACGTATTCCCTTTTTTTCATTGTTCTTGGCTTCAACCGTAACAAAGTCCAACCCTGCTTTTCCTATTTTATTACCTCTAAATTTTGCGAGTACATAGATCTTACTCAGAAAAAGGTGCTCCTCTTCAAACTTAAATCCCAAATACCCTGCGGGCTCCTCATCAAAGTAGAATAAATAGTAGTGTAGACCTTCTTGTATTTGTTGATTCATAGCGGCAACAGATTGGAACTTTTCTAACATATAATCTACTTGTTCTTGTCCTATTATTGCTACATAATGTTCATTCCATATCTCGATTGCAAGTTTTTCAACAATTTCAATACTTTCTGCCGTTTGTACTTTTTTTATGGTCAGCATATTACTTACTTTAATAAAAATTAGATTATTATTTATTTAATATTACAAATTTGGTTTAACGCAACATAGATTAAACATCTCTAAATTAGGATATGCAATCCTACTCAATTAATTTGTAAACGAATAAAAAACCGATAAAAAAAATGACTCTTACTGATAAAACAAATTATGTCGTTGGAATTGGCGCTTCAGCAGGAGGACTAGAGGCTATCAAAAGCCTTTTTGAAAACTATCACTCTGATTTAGGAATTGCATTTGTGATTGTACAACATTTGTCTCAATCACATAAAAGTCTAATGCCTGAACTACTGCAAAAAATTACACACTTACCGGTTATTGAAGTAAACTCGACGCATTCTATTGAGCCGAATCATATTTACATCATCAATAACCACTCTACATTAACTATAAAAAAGAAAATGCTTATCAATCAAGAAAGAAATGATAAGCAATTGACTTTTCCTATAAATACGTTATTCAGTAGCCTTGCCGAAGAATATAAGAAAAAGGCAATTGGTGTTATTTTGTCTGGAACAGGTAGCGATGGCACCGAAGGTTTAAAAGCCATTAAAGAGCATGGAGGGATCACTTTTGTACAACATCCCAACTCTGCAAAGTTCAATGGGATGCCTTTCTCTGCGATAAAGTCAGCTAAAATCGACTTTATCATCAGTGCTGAAGAAATTGCTGACTCACTTTCTAACATCATTAATGGTGATGGTGAAATCAACCTAAGCTATTACCATAAAATTGAAAATATTTTAGATTTAATAGGTCAACAAGAAAATATTGATTATTCCGCATACAAACCACAGACTCTTTACAGAAGAGTCTTAAAAATGATGGAATATCAAAATATCACATCTATTAATGAATATTACAGTCTCCTTGAAAACTCTCCTTTTGAGTGTAGAAAGCTTGCTCAAAGTTTTTTAATTGGAGTGACAAGTTTCTTTAGAGACGGGGATGAATGGGACTATTTAGAAAAAGATATTATACCAAAAATCATCCAAAAAGATGTTACCCGCATATGGTCTATTGGTTGTAGTCTTGGTCATGAAGCCTATTCTATAGCCATGATGGTTTTAGAAAGTGTAAAAGATTCAGACCAACTTAAAGAGATTAAAATATTTGCCACTGACTTGAATGCTCAGTCCATTCAAAAAGCTTCTGAGGGAATATATACTACTGATGATGTAAAAAGCATCCCTAAACTGTATGTTTCTAAATATTTTGATAAAATAGGCAGCTATTATCACGTAAAGGAATCATTGAGAAATATCATCACTTTTGTACAGCATGATATTCTTTCCACCCCCCCTTTCCTTAATATCGATTTAGTCATTTGTAGAAACTTATTGATTTATCTCAAACCAAAAGTACAGCAACAAATACTAAATACTATCAAGTTCTCACTCAATAAAAATGGTTTCCTATTTTTGGGGCCATCTGAAAAGAATTTTTCCGATAAGTATCTTGTAGAAGAAAATGCCAAACACAAATTTTTTAAACTAACAGAAAAATTCAGAGGGTTTGAGATTGATAAATCAAGCAATATAAATACAAAAAAAATAAAAGTACCAAAACAAAATAGAGTGCAAGTAGTAAACAAAGATTCTTTTGAATATGAAAATATTGAGAAGCAATTAATTGAATATTATTGTCAGCCTATCATTGTTATTAATGAAAAAGAACAATTAGTTTTTTCTTCTGATGAAGTGGGTAAATACCTCAAGTTTCCCAAAAATGAACTTGTTTTAAAGGAAGTTTTTGATTTTGATGTTTACATAGACATTGTTCGAACAATAAATAAGGCGAAAGAAGACGGTAAAAACAGAAAAATTTCTAACCTGAAGTTACAGTCTCAGACTAAAATCAGTACCGACATCATCATTAGAAGGTTAAAGACTGAAACAAATGACGACTTATTTATACTAGAGTTTTTTGATGGTAAAGAACACGATAACGAAAGTGTTATTGAACAAGACAGTACGATCAAAAACCTTAAGAGTGAAATAAAGCACCTCCATCAAGAATTAAAAATTGCTCATAAAAGAATAGAGAGAATCAACGAGGATTATCAAGTCAACAATGAAGAGTTGATGTCTTCAAATGAAGAACTTCAATCCAGCAATGAGGAATTACAATCTGTCAATGAGGAATTATATACTGTCAATCAAGAATATAAAGACAAGTTAGATGAGATTTCAGTACTGAATGATGATTTCATTAACCTCTTCCAATCTGCAGGTATAGCGAGTTTATATCTTGATAAAGATTTTAGTATTAGAAGAATTGCTCCAAATACTTCTGAGTTTTTTGGAATTGAGAAAGAAGATATTGGTCGTAATATCATGCAGTTCAATACTTTCTTCGAAATTGAAGGGGGACTACTTTCAACAATCGAAAAGGCAGTGCTTGAAAATAAGGTTCAGGAACACGAGGTTAAAACGAAAGAAGATCGAACCTATTTACTTCGAGTATCTCCTTCTGGCGATAGAAAGAGCAATACGGATGGTATTATCCTCTCATTTATACCTATCAGTTCACTGAAACCTATTCAGATTTTACAGCGAAAAAATTCTCTATTAAAAGAACAGCTTTCTCATTACATTCAATATTTCAGCTTGTTGAATATAGAAACTTGGAATTGGGTTGCAGATACAAATACTTTCAATTTTTCAGAAAATATCAAACAGCTCTTCAAATTTGATCATTATGATTCTTTTTTATGGAGAAATATTGATGCACAATTACAACCTGAAAATAGCAAACTGTTTTCTGAAAAAATCAATAAATGTCTGAATAGTGGACACCCTTTTGATATTGTTTTACACATCAATGATAGTTTCTACAACTTCATTTGCCTTGCTGAGAAAAATGCAAATGGAAAAACCGTAGGGATGTACGGTAGCATTGAAAATATCACTAATAAATACAACAGAGAGAAGTCATTAGAAGACATTACCTCTACCTACCAGGGTTTATCTGAACTTAATCAGTTTGGTACCATCAAAGTGCTACAAGATGAGCCAAACCATATCAAGGTCAATGATACTTTATTGAATTGGCTTGGGTTAGATTCTCTTAAAAATACGATTAAAATAGAAGATTTCATCTCATTTATTCACCCTGATGATCATGCTACTTGTAAAAGTATCTTTGAAAATGTAGAGAATAAATTTGATATTACTATTAGAGTAGAAAGGAATGATGGTCAGATAATTTATCTTAATGTCACTGGCCTCAACAAAAGTGCTAAGAATGCAAATATTAAAGTGCTTGCCATCGTTTTTGACAATACTTACAACAAGTCAATAGAATCTCAGTGGGAAGAGACAGTAGAGTTGGCAGAAAAAACAGCACAGACACTTGCTGTTCAAAATGAACAACTTGAGAGTTACACTTATATTGCCTCACACAATATTCGATCTCCTTTATCCAATTTATTGGCCCTAATGGAACTCTATCAGAACGAGGAAAAGCAGGAAGCCAAAGAAAACTATCTGACGCTGTTTGAAAAAGCATTAGTACAGTTAGAAAATACGGTAAACAACCTGACTGATGCCATTAAAGTACAACAAAAAACAAAGCTTGAACGTCAGAAAATAGGCGTGAAAGATGAGTTGATGAAAGTATTGGATATTTTGTCGGGACAAATCAATAAATATGGTGTTGTGATAAGTCTTGATGTCGAAAAAGATTTGACAATCAATTATCATGAAGAGTATTTGAAAAGTATTTTTCTTAACTTACTGAGTAATTCTATTAAATACCGAGCTCCGAAGAGGTTACCCAAAATTGAAGTGGAAGCCTATCAAGAGAAAAAATTCATCTACATTAAGATAAAAGATAATGGTAGAGGAATTGATCTTAAAAAGTATGGTCACCGTATTTTTGGTATGAATCAAACCTTTCATCATAATGAAGATGCTAGAGGATTAGGTCTGTTTTTGACAAAAACGCAGATAGAAGCAACAGGAGGAAATATTCAAGTTTCCTCAGAAGTAGATCAAGGGACCACGTTTTCAATTAACATTCCAAAAGAATAATGATATCATCATACATTTACTCTAGTCAAACCAATGACGAAATAGAAATTGAATCTCTAAAGGATATACAAACTATTGCAAAAAGGGAAAATCTAGCGCATAGTATAACGGGGTATCTAACTTATAAGAAAGAAACATTTATACAATATATAGAAGGCCCTGAAAAGGAGATTGAGCAGTTAATTAAAAACCTTCACAATGATAAAAGACACACTATACTAAAATCCATACACTTCCCACCAAAAACGGAAAGGGTGTTTAAAGATTGGAGTATGAGGTACATTGAATATGGTGAACTCATTGAAATTGGATTTCATGAGCTGCTAGAGACGGTTTTCTTCACCGTTGACAATAAGATTTTTGAAGAAGATAGGGTGATTGAAAAACTAAATCAGATGTTAGAAAAGATAGCCACTACTCAAAAAAATATTAAATAAAAAAGAGCGGTAATTAATACAAAATGATTAATTACCGCTCTTTTTTATACCGAAACATTAATGCCGAGGCATTCTCTTACTTTTGATTTAGAGAGTGGTTTTTCGATATATTTCTGTATATAAGGATGTTTTTCAGCTCTCTCTTTGTCTTTAGGATGCAGACTTGAGCTCAAAACATAAATTTCAAAATAATCCAAGAGTTTTCTCTCGCTCATTTCATCAACAACTTGCCACCCGTCTAAGCCAGGCATATTCAAGTCTAAAAACATCACATTTTCTTTTGATAGATCAATGGTATCAATGGATTGTAAAAAGGCATCACCGCTCTTGAAATAAAACTTATCGATATTGGCAGTTTCTGGCAAGGATTCTATTATTATTTTAGAGATGTCAATTACTAACTGATCATCATCTATAAATATAAGTTGCTTCATGTGTAGTAAAAGTATAGAACAGATAAAGTGTAATAGCGTATTATTAATTTAACAGATTTGCCCTTTATAATCAATAAATTATTGTGCATTCAAATACATATTATAACATTATGCACTATAAATGTAACTAATACTTGATTTAATACAGTTTTTTTTCGATTTATGAGTTGAGTGAAAAGTTGGATAATTTTTAATATAATATTAGAAAATAAAAAAGGGATGCCTTTCGACATCCCTCTTAATATTACAATAAATGTATATTCTTATTGTGTAATAGAACCTGTATTATCAGTGAAATCAAGCTCTACAGTCGCATTACCTGCTACAACAGGTACAGCTGCCTGATCTCCACCATTTCCTCTATACTCAATTACACCATCAAAGATATTGAATTCTGATCTCCACCAGTCTCCTCCACCTAACCAGTAATCACCATCGTGAATTGCAGAAGCGTACATTCTAATGCTGCCTTCTACTAACTCTCTAGTAATTGTCATCTTCTTATTCTCATTATCGATAGTAAACATAGCGTCAGCTTGTTCTGGATCCCAAGATCCTACTGTGCTACCAATCAAGTATACTTTAGCTTCAGTTATTAAGATTTTTTCTGTTGCATAATCAACTACTACAGTATAGTAGCCACTTGTTGCTATATCAACATTGTCTCCACCGAAACCTGAGACTCTTGGAGTTGCAGTATCTGAACCTGCTCCACCGAAGTCACCATTCCAAGCTCTGTTTGGTGAGAATTTGAATCCACCTTGACCTGAAGTAACATATGCAATTGCCCAGAATTTACCTGGAGTTCCATTGACTGGCTGTAATTCCACATCAATGCCTTCACCCCAGTTCCATTCATTAAGACCTCCACCAGTCATCCATAATTTTTCAGGATAAGCTAATTTGTAAGGTGTGACATCAATCTTAACAGGTGCTGATTCTAATTGTGGTTCACCCGCTTTATTAGCAACAACAACAACATCCAAACTATATGATTCACCCGCTGTTGCACCACCTAAGTCGTGAATTGCTTTATTAAAAGTTTTAGCATCAATATCTACAGTTGTTGTTGAAACTGTCGTTAAATCTAATGAACTACCTGCTGATTTTAATTTTACAGTGTATGAATCTGGAGTATCATTACCATATACAGAAGCAGTCCATGCAAATGTAGTAGCAGGAGAATCATCACCTTCAAGTACAATTGAAGAAGAGTGTACTGGTGCTGTTACCACTGAAGGAACAAAATTTTGTAACTCATAAGTACCGTTAGATAAGTCTACATTTACTTTATATAAACCAGAAACAGGTGCTCTAAACGTATACTGTCCATCTTCTTCTACAAAACCTTCTAAGTAAGGATTGTTAGGGTCTGTTGTTTCTGTTACTTCAGGAGAACCATACGTATTTGTAGCTACTAATTTGTTTTCAATTGTATCCACAACCGCTTTTTGTAATCTGAATGCATCAGAAATGTTTTGGTAACCAGTGAAAATGTTAGAACCTTCAGCAGTTTCTACTAAATTATCAGAAGGATTTAATCTCCAACCATTGTGGTCACCAACGATGAATAATGCATTTTCTTCTGGAATTTCAATTGGAGGTCCTTGGAAATCAAGGATTTTGAATTTCAATGTATTTACATTCACTTCCAAAGTGTATAAACCTGTTCCATTGTAGTTATCTACGCTGTGGTTACCTGCACTTGGATCAGTATCTAAATCAAAGTTAGACCCATCAACAGCACCGTAGTTTGTACCATCCCAGTTTGGTTGGTTTGTAAATTTAAATATACTTGTTAACCAAACTTTACCAGTATAAACACCATCATTGTTTTCTGATACTAGGTTTACATGAGTATATGATGTAGGGTCTTCTGGATCTACTTCTTCAATATCATGTGTCCAACCGTTGTGTCCACCTGGAACCCATAAGATAGGTTGCGCTTTAGCGTACTCGAATTTACCGTAATCAGCACCCGCATTTAAGTCTGCTGAAGTACTGTATTTACCTGTTTCAGCAACAGTGAAAGCTACATCACTACCTGCTACTAATTTTGTTGGATCAGTTTCGCTATCTACACCGTAAAGGATTAAGTTTTCTGGTAACTCGTCTTCTTTGTCAGAAGATACAAACTTGTATTCTACACCTGTTTCTAATTCAAAAGTACCAGAATACTTGTGATCCGCATTAGATGAGATCATGTATAAGTTACTGTCTTCTACTTTGAATTCAGGACCTTTTACCAAGAATAATTTTTGGTTAGAAGGATATGGCTTTACGCTTGTTGTTAAAACATTAGAAATTGTAGTAGCAACAGTACCACTGTTAGATTGGTTTGCGATTTTTGAAACCACTCTGATGGTAACATCATTGAATGATGCTGTATCAGCATTTAGTTCACCTAAAGCCTTGTTGATTGTTTTAGATAACGTAGTATCTGTCAATACTTTAACATCTGATGTTAAATCAGCAAAGTTTTCACCTAATCCAATTTGTAATTGATATACAAGTGAAGCTGAAACACCCATATTTGCTTCTGTCCAAACAAAAGATGCAAACAATTCTTCATCGTCTTCTTTTTCAGCAGTCTCTTTTGTTAGCGTATACTGATCTTTCAAATCTGTAGATGAAAGAACTGAAGGAGTAGTAGTATTTTTGTCAAATACTACATCCTCTTTCTCTTTACAAGAATTAAACATTACTACTGTAAAGAGAATTAATATATAATTTAAATATCTCATTATTTTCTACTTTTGATAGCCTTCCAATTAGTATAAAGGATTTTGAGTTAAATTAGGGTTTGCACCTAACTCTGCGTTTGGAATTGGGTAGTAACGATATTTTTCTTCGATTACTTCTTTACCATATCCGTCAGTATTCTCATTGTAAGTACCACCTTTCCAAGGCCAGTTTAAACCTTGTGAGTACTTACCAAATCTGATAAGGTCTTGACGTCTATGTCCTTCCCAATACAATTCTCTCGCTCTTTCATCTAATAAGAATCCTTCTGGATCACTTGTAGCTTTTGCTGTATACTCTGCTCTTAAAGCTGTAGATACACCTGCTCTGTCCCAGATTTGCTCGATAAGACTCATATCAATTGAACCCGATTGTCTGTAACCAATTTCCGCTCTCATTAAGATCGCATCTGCATATCTGAAGAATGGGAAGTTAGTATCTACAAACGTTAAGTTTGGATCTTTACCAGGGCTACCAAAACGGTTAATGTTCTTGAATTTCACAACTGCAAAACCATCAGTAAAATCTGATAATTTAGGGTTTGTTTCGTCTTTCTTACCGATTACGTTATCGTCCTCGTCTTTTAAGTTGTGACCACTGAAGAACATATCTGTAGGAACGGCACTACCAGTAGTAGTTGCACCTCTTGGGTCAGCCATTACTCCTGCTGTGTTCTTGAAGTAAGAGATTAAAGAAGAAGTAGATCTATGTCCACCCCATCCTGAATCAACTCCATATTCAGTTGAAATCATATCACCACCTACGGCACCGTGTACTAAGAAAGTTGTACCACCCCAAGTTTGAGTAGATAAACCGTCAAATGACACTGCAAAGATGATTTCTCTTGATAAGTAGTTATCTGACAAGAAGTTGTTTGCATAAGATTGCTCTAATGAATAAATACCATTGATTGCGTCTAATGCTTGATTTGCTTTTGTCAAGTACTCGTCATAACCTGCTTCAGTGTTTCTGTAGATTTTAGCGTTGATGTACAACTTCGTCAACATCATGTAAGCTGCACCTTTATCTACTTGGCCAATAAGACCTCTACCTGCATCTTTGAAAATTGCATTGTCAAGTGCTACTAATTCAAGAAGTTCACTCTCAATGTAATCAAAAATTTCAGTTCCTTGGAAACCGCCTTCAGGAGCAGTTGGAGGAGTTGAACCTACTGGGCTATTTTCGTCAATCATTGGAATACCATTTCCGAAGAAATCCAATGCGTGCCAGTAGCTAAGTGCTCTTAGTAAACGAGCCTCTGCAATCATACCCTCTAAATCTGCTTTGTCTTCACCTTCATAAGTTGCTACGTCACGAATGAATTGGTTACAAAGTGCAATTTGATAGAAAACTCTATCGTACATGATTTTTACGATTGGGTTGTCTGCAGTCCAAGTGTTTTGGCTCATTTGAGGTTGACCTGGGTCACCCCATCCATTCAGTGCTTCATCAGTTGGCAACTCTTGAAGTTCCCAGTATTTTCTGATGTATTGTGAAGCACCTTCATCAAGTCCTTGTAAATCGGCATCACCAGATGGACCTCTTTGTCCTGAAAGTGATAAACCTCCATATAATTTAGCAAGACCCAATTGATAATCGCTTACGCTTTGGTAAACTCTATCTCTTGTTGCTGAATCCGGATCTATAGGTACAGTATCTAGGTCATTTACACATGATGATAACATCACTGCCGCAACTAGTACTCCTTTATATAATAAGTTTTTAATTTTCATTGTTTCGAAGGTTTATTTTAGAATCCAAGGTTTACTCCAAGTAAGAAAGTTCTAGGACGAGGATAGATGTTGTTATCAATACCTCCAGAAATTTCTGGATCTAAACCACTGTATTTCGTGATTACAAATGCGTTGTTTACAGTACCGTAAACTCTTGCATTGATTTTACCACCTTTAATGTTGTTAAAGTTGTATCCTACCATGATGTTGTCTAATCTGAAGAATGAAGCATCTTCGATGTAGTAATCAGATTGGAATTGGTAATCTTGGAAGTAAGTGTTAAGGATGTCTGTTGTAAGGTTTCTATTGAAACCAGAAACCGTCATGTTGTTCAAACTTTGGTTTGAGTTGACGTTATTGTAAACTTGGTGTCCACCTGCATAACGACCACTGAAGCTAAAGTCCCAGTTTTTATAAGTGATTCTTGAGTTAATACCAATGTAGTAATCAGGGTTTGGATCACCTGCGATATACTTATCGTTAGCATCAATGTTACCGTCACCATTTCTATCTACATAAGCACCTTCGATTGGTCTTCCAGTCTCATCATAAATTTGTTGGTAAGTATAGAAAGCGTTAGGTCTTTCGCCAACTTGGTGAATTTGGATTGTTTGACCAGTACCACCAGTGATATCACCTACATCTACACCTTTGTAGTTTGGATCTTCAACTGCTGTTAACTTAGTAATCTTAGTATCATTAGTAGTGAAGTTGAAACCTAGATCCCAGAAGAAATCACGTTTTTGAATCACTTTGTAGTTTAATGTTAATTCAAGACCTTGGTTCTCTAAGCTACCTACGTTTGTAAGTAATCTGTTTGTTAAGTTAGAACCTGCAGCTACTGGAATTGTGTTTAATAGATCGTTAGTAATTCTCTTATAAACATCAATTGTACCTGTTAAACGATCATCCATGAAACCGAAGTCTACACCAGCATTGTAAGTAGTAGTTTCCTCCCACTTCAAGTTTTGGTCATAACCTTGAGGTCTGATTGTGTAGTAAGAAATCGGGCCAATGTTTGGATCGTAGTATACGTGTTGTGCTTTTTCATCACCGTAAGTGTATACAGGTAGGTAAGGATAATCTAATGGGTTATCAGACGAACCTAAGTTTTGCTGACCTGTGATACCCCAACCTAAACGAAGTTTTAAGTTAGAAACTTTGCTAGAGTTAGCCATGAAGTTTTCTTTGTTGATTTGCCAAGCTAATGCTGCAGCTGGGAAAAGACCCCATCTTGAATCAGGTGCAAATCTTGAAGTACCGTCATTTCTAACTGTTACAGTTGCAATATATTTATCTTTGAAAGTATAGTTTAAACGACCAAAGAAAGATACTAAGTAATTTTCAGTTAAAACGTCGCTGTAAGTAGCGTTTGGATAAACCTCTGGAGAATCGCCTCTTGCGTTAGTCGCCCAATCGTATTTAGCACTCCAGAAATGTTGCCATGAATAACCTGCCATTACATCTAATTTTGAATCGATGCCTGCTAAGTCTTTCACATATTGTAAGTAGAAATCAACTAATTCGTTCTTTTTCTCTTGCTCGAAAGTACTTGATCTACCACCTGCTTCAGGATCATTTACGTTGTATTCCCATGCAGCAGTAGTAGGAACATTTACTCCACCACTCGCTTTAGAGTAATCATAACCAACGTTTAAGTTCGCTTTTAATTCCGGTAAGAAGTGGAATTTGTAATCTAATTGTGCATTACCAATAAAACGGTTAATGTTTGATCTATCATCTTTTTGATCAAGTAATGCAAGCGGGTTACTTGGTGCAATAGAGATTGGGTTACCAGCTCCATCAACCCAAGTGAAATAACCACCAAACTTTTGGTAAGTATCATCATTTGATCTTGTAACTTGAGTAGGGTCCATGCTTAATGAAGAACCAATTGCTCCTACGTCTGCAAAACGGTTTTTAACGTTCATGTATTTCGCAGAAACATTTACTGATAAGTGATCATCGAAGAACTTAGGCGTTAAGTTTAACGCTACAGTAGTTCTTTCCATGTTTGATGTCTTTAAGATACCATTTGAGTTATTGTAACCTACTGAAGCTCTGTAAGGAAGGAAATCTGCAACAGCACCAGAAACAGCCATGTTGTGCTCTGTAGAAACTGCTGTTCTCATTAACTCATCTTGCCAGTTTGTATTTTGATCACCAGCGATTGATAAACCGTTAGTGTTACCAGTTTCTTGCATTAAGTTTCTAAATTGAGTAGCATCTAAAGCCTCAATTCTTCCTGTTTCAGTACCGAAAGATACATTACCTGAGTAATCAAATTTAACGCCTCCTTGACTACCTTTTTTAGTAGTAATAAGGATTACACCGTTGGATGCTCTTGAACCGTAGATTGCAGTTGCAGATGCATCTTTTAATACTGTAAATGTCTCAATATCATTTGGGTTTACAGTGTTAAGTGGGTTTCTCATACCTGAGATATCGTTGTTATCGATTGGCACACCATCGATTACGATTAGTGGATCATTTGATGCTGAAAGAGATGAACCACCTCTAATTCTAATTGTTGCTTTCGCACCAGGAGCACCACCACCAGCAGTAATGTTTACACCTGCTACTTTACCTGTTAATAGGTCTTGAGGTGAGTTGATTGCACCTTGGTTAAAGTCAGAAGCAGAAATAGCTTGAACTGAACCAGTTGCGTCTTCTTTTTTCACGCTACCGTAACCAATTACCACTACTTCTTCTAATTGTTCTGCATCAACTTCCATTGACACATCAATTACTGCTTGTGCACCAATAACGATATCTTTAGTTAAATAACCGATATAACTAAACGATAGCGTTTCATCAGTTGCAGAAACATTTAGGACATATTGTCCGTCGAAATTAGTTGTTGTTCCTTGGGTAGTACCTTTAATAATAACAGCTACACCAGGCAAAGGAGTTCCATTTTCATCTACTACAGTACCTTTGATAGATTTTTCTTGTGCGTAAGTCAGATTACTCCCTAGAATAAAGAGCATACACAAGAGTGTGCAAACAAAATGCTTGCTTGCAAAACGTAATTTTACATTCATAACTAAAAAGTTAAATTAGATTACTTTTTTATCATTAAAAAAAATGCGTATGACGAGCAGGGGTCGAAATTGAAGAATTCAACCGAGCTCAAAAAAATCAGGTCAGACTTGTTATGTTTATAGTAATAAGCTAAACAATTTTCATTTTCATTTTTTCATTTTCATATACTTTTAATTTACAAGTGCAATATAAACACTTTACATATTAAAGTTTAATTAATTTTTTATAAAAAAAACTTAAAATTTAACACCAAAAAAACCAAAAAAAGACCTAAATATTGATATTTAAAGTAAAATACCTTGTTATTTGTTAAAATATGTGAAGCAAACGGTTTCTGAAATTGTTAAATTTAAGTTAAAATTGATGCTATTTTTTAACATTTAAATAGATTTTATCTAATAAAAACTAATTTTTAACAGTCTTTTTTTAACTACTAAATCAACATGATTTACCGAAATCGGTTGCTGAAATACTTATTACTAAAAATCATTCGAAGAGTAGCATGAAAAGATGAAGTTGAATGATAAAACCGAATACTGTTCACTCAAAAAGTCTTCTTCGGGTAGTAATCGTAAATAAAAAAAGGGATCAATATGAATATTTCACTTTAATCCCATTTTCATTGAAGAAATGAAAATCTCAAATCAGACAATAGGTAGCAAAACAGATGTACTCACCTATAAATAAGAAAGTTGCAATCTTTAGACTTCGAAAGAGGAGAATAATTTAATAAGGTCATATTTGAAACAAAAAAAGCACATACTATTTCTAGTATGTGCTTTTTTTGTTTCTGAGTACTTCAACTTACTGTTTTTCCATTGTGTAAGTATAAGTTCCTTTTTCAGTGTTCAACAATAAAGTAATTTTATATCTACCTGCTGAAACTGGAATATCTGGAGCGTTGCTATCTGAAAGTTCACCATCCTTGTCACCTGCACCTAAGTTAATATCCCATGTGTGGTTTGCTCTAAACTTCATATGACCATCTTTAAGATCTACGATGATTGACCATGATGCTGTAGCTGGATCAAGCGTCATCTTTGTTTCATCATCCCATCCTAGAGGTGTAGCATCACCGATAATACCCCACTCGATTGGAACTAGTTCATAAGTGAGTTCATCGATATTGACTTTCACGTCATATAAGTTAGGGTCACCTACAGGGATATCTCCGCCTGTATCTGATAAAGTACCTTCTTCATCACCAAGACCATAGTTTGTGGCACCCCATCCTTTTTCAGTAGAAATCTTAAAGTTACCTCCGATAACTTGTCCTTCTTCTTCAGCTGACATCCATAATCTATTATTATAGTTACCTTGATTTTCTTCATCATGGCTGATTACGTCAGCATCGTTGTGTCCCCATCCATTGAAGTTACCCGCTAACCAAAGCGTTGGTTGGTACCCTAAATAAGGAAATAGATCAAAAGAAGTGAAAGATGATGATAATTTAGGACTATCTTCTCCTCCTTCACCAATATAAGATTCAACTCTTAAAGAAACTCTTACTTCCTCTACTTTTGCGGGGTCAGTAACACCCGTAATTAAGTTGATGGTTTTGCTCACTTCTTTTTCTAATAAGGTACTTGATGTTGAACTAGCTGTCGCAACAGTTAGAATCTCCTCATTTTCAAAACCTTCAACAGAAGCGATCAAGTTGTACTTGTACTCTGTATTTTTACCATAGTCCGCACTCGACCATTCAAGAGTTGTAAATTCTTCATTCTGCGTCTCTGCAGTAAATTCATACAATTTATCTTCAGGAGCATTTGTGATTTCGGGTCCTACCCAAGTGTCATCTTCTCCAATTTGAGTAAGATCTTTATCATTGTTACAAGAGAACAAACTTGCTGTTAGAACTGCTAATGCTAAAATTCTTTTCATAACTATATATTTTTAAGGAACATTATTTCAATAATGTATACCTATTAATAACCAGGGTTTTGATTCAAATTAGGGTTGGCACCTGTTTCCGATGATGGAATAGGATACAATTCATATTTAACATCAACATTATTGATACCGTTTGGCGTTGAAGTGTTTGTTCCTTTATAAGGCCAAGCAGTAACATGTTCACTACTTGTAAATGAATTGAATCTTCTTAGGTCCTGACGTCTGTGGCCTTCCCAGTATAACTCTCTTGCTCTTTCTGCAAGAATATTTGTTAAGTTCATTGCTGGAATCTGTCCTTGACGATTCGCTCTAGCCCAAAGTCTTGTAAATACTCCTTGATCATGAGTACCATACTTTCTTACTTTAATCTCTGCTTGCATCAACATTGCATCTGCTACTCTAAATACAGGGTAGTTTACTTCGGCAAAAGATGCATCTCCTTTATTTCCATTTGAATCAAAATTTCTGAATTTCATAACCGGAACACCTTCATTGAATTCATAGAAGTTTGAAATTTCAGGAGTGTGGCTGTTATCATAGAAAAGTAAGTCTCTATCATCTGAAACATTCTCAAAGTATTTACCTAATGAAGTCATCGAGCGGTTACCTCCCCATCCTGGGAGTCCCATGTAATCTCTGTCCATTCCTCCACCTGTCGCTGCATTGATAAGGTAAGTCATACCACCCCAAGTACGTGTTTGGTTACCAAAATAGTTGATAGAGAAAATTACCTCATTGCCTTCCTCATAGTTATCCATTAAGAACAACGATTGGTATGCACTTACTTTGTTTTTAGAGTCCAAAGACAAAGCATATCTATTTAACACTTGCTCAACATATGTTTCAGCTTTGTCTAAGTAGTCTCCAGGTAAAACACTTGCATTTAAATAAACAGGTGCATTTAAATACAATTTTGTCAATAACATATATGCTACACCCACGTTTGCTTGACCAAACAAACTTTCATTTGTTTCCACAAGGTGTTGCTCATTGTCAGTATCAATAATAGCTTCTAATTCAGAACTAATATAATTGAATAGCTCATCTCCATCATGGCGTTGTCCCCATGGCATTGGTAATTCAGCACCTACAGCATTCTCTTCAGTAACCATTGGTACACCATTACCATATAAATCAAGTGCATGCCAGTAAGAATACGCTCTTAAGAAACGTGCCTCAGCAATTTGGCTTGATAAATCAAAGTCTGATGCATTACAATCTCTGATAAATTGGTTAGCTAGTGAAATTTGATAAATCACTCTGTAGTAAAGTGCCTCATTCAAAGTATTTGTAGGAGACCAAGTCATTGTAGACATATCTGGCTGACCTGGATCATTCCAACAGTTGATTGCTTCATCTGTTGGTAATTCTTGAGCTTCCCAATATCTACGTAGATATTGAGAGGCTCCTTCGTCTATACCACCAAGGTCACCGTTACCAACAGGACCTTCCTGACCTGTAACAGCATAACCTGCATATAACTTTGCAAGACCTTGGTTATAATCTTCAATAGTTTGATACACCTTATCTTTAGTATCCACATTTGGATCTACAGGTACTGTATCTAATTGGTGCAAGCATGATGTAAAAGCAGTTGTTGCTACGATCAGTGCTGGTGCAATATATTTTTTTAATGAATTTAAGTTCATCTTAGTATCTAATTAATTGGTTATTAAAAGTTCACGTTGAAACCGACCATATATGTAGTTGGTCTAGGATACATATTGTTATCAATACCTCCTTGAATTTCTGGATCAACACCTTTATAACTAGAGAACACAAATGGATTGTTCACTGTACCAAATACTCTCACACTTGAATTACTACCCCATAAGTTGTTGAAATTATAACCTACCATGATATTGTCAATTCTTAAGAAGTTCGCATCTTGGATGTAGTAATCCGAGTGTAACTGTCTTGTTTGGAACCCAGTGTTATAAATATCAGTAGTTACGTTGTTTGTATTGCCGTTGGCTGGTACATATAATTGATCATAAGCAGAGTTATTAGAGTCAACATTGTTGTACACTTGTGCTCCAAATTGAGCACGACCAGCCATACTGAACTCCCAGTTTTTATACATTAAACGAGTTGTGAAACCGAAGTATAAATTAGCCATAGGATCACCAGCGATATACTTGTCTTTTTCATCAATAACGCCATCTCCATTTCTATCTACATAAGCTCCTTCAATTGGCTTTCCATTCGCATCATAAATTTGCTCATAAACTAAGAATGAATATGGTGTATAACCTACTCTATGAATTTGTACCGTTTCACCAGTACCACCAGAAATACCACCTACTTTCACACCTTCATAATTAGGGTCATCTACAGTCGTTAATTTCGTGATCTTAGAATCGTTCCAAGTCATGTTCACGCCAAAATCCCAGTGGAAATCTTGCTTTTGGATCACCTTGTAATTTAATGCCACTTCAAAACCAGTGTTCTCCATTGAACCTACGTTTGTCAACAACATGTTCGTTAAGTTCGAACCTCCCGGTACAGGAATCATGTTGATTAGATCGTTTGTGATTCTGTGGTAAGCTTCAGCTGAACCTGTTAATCTGTCATTAAAGAAACCGAAGTCTAAACCAATATTATAAGTGGTTGTTTCTTCCCACTTGATATTTTCATCATAACCTTCTGGACGAACAGTATTAATGTACTCCCATCTTCCTGTATAAGGATTATAGAAACCATACATAGAGTTGTTGTCACCTACAGTATAAGTAGGCATATAAGGGTAGTTATTATCAGTAATGTTTTGTTGACCTGTAACACCTACACCCGTTCTTAATTTCAAACTAGAAACAAAGTCTACAGATTGCATCCATGGCTCTTCCTTGATCTTCCAAGCCAATGCTAATGAAGGGAAAGTACCCCATCTATTATTAGGAGAGAAACGAGATGTACCATCTTGACGTACCGTAACTGTAGCCATATACTTGTTATTAAAAGTATAATTTGCTCTACCAAAGAATGATACTAAGTAATATTCAGTAGCATATAATCTTTCTGGGTTGTCCACGTTACCATAAACGTTATTTTCATAGTTACTACCTTCTTCATAGAAGTGTTGCCATGAATAACCACCCATAACATCGAATCTATGTTTACCTAATTCTTTGTTGTACTGTGCATAAACATCTAATAACTCATTTCTTTTTACTTGAGAGAAATTCGAAACAAAACCACCAACATCATCAGTACCTGAAGGACCATTATTTTCGTTCCATGATGTTTCTATACCTTCGTATACACCACCTTTAGAGCTTGAGTAATCATAACCTGCATTTACTTTTACGGTAAGGTCCTCAAAACCATGAATTTTGTAATCAATTTGAGCATTACCAATACTTCTATTTACATTTGAAGTATTTGAATTTTGATTGATCATTGCCATTGGGTTAGAAGGAGCATTCACTGATCTTCCGGATGTAGGATCATTAGGATCAGTTACCCATGTATGGTACCCACCGTATTGAGGGTATCTATCGTCATAAACCGGCTGCGTAGGATCATAAGCTACTGCACTACCAATAGCACCAGTATTACCAAAATTGTTATTCACAAACATACCTTTCACTGATGCGTTTACCTTTAAGTGATCATCCAAAAATGTTGGAGACAAGTTTAAGTTTAGTGTAGTACGATCCATTGAAGAACCTTCTAAAGTACCATTATCTAATGTATAACCTACTGAAGCACGGTAAGGTAAAAATCCTTTTACATTACCAGAAACACCTACGTTATGGTCAGTAGAAACTGATGTTTTAAATACTTCATCTTGCCAATCTGTGTTTGCATCTCCTAGTAAGTGTTCCCCTAGTCTACCTGACATAATACTTCTGTATTGATCAGCAGATAAAACATCTACCCTATTGTTTAGCGTGTTGACAGAAACTGAACCATTATAGTTCACATTGATAGAAGATTCATTAGAAGAACCTTTTTTGGTTGTAATGATAATTACACCGTTTGATGCTCGTGAACCGTAAATTGCTGTCGCCGATGCATCCTTTAATACCGTCATTGACTCAATATCTGCAGGGTTAATGGCATTTAATGGGTTTCTCATACCAGAAATACCCTCAGAATCAACAGGTACACCATCGATCACAATCAATGGATCATTTGATGCAGAAAGCGATGATCCTCCACGAATACGGATTGTTGCTCCAGAACCAGGAGCACCACCGCCAGTAGTAATCTGAACACCAGCAACTTTACCTTGTAATAAACCTTGAGGTGAATTAATTGCACCTTTGTTGAATCCGTCAGCATTAATAGCCTCTACTGAACCTGTAGCATCTTTCTTCGTAGTACTACCATAACCGATAACTACTACCTCTTCTAATTGTTCAGCATCTACTTCCATAGGGACATCAATTACAAACTCAGAACCCAATGAAATATCTTTTGTTAAGTATCCGATATAACTAAAAGATAAAACCTTATCCGCCGCCCCTACACTCAATGTGTATTGACCATCGAAATTTGTTGTTGTTCCTAGTGTTGTCCCTTTTATTACAACAGCAACACCTGGAAGTGGTGCACCGTTTTCATCTACAACAGTACCTTTGATTGATTTTTCTTGTGCAAATACTAAGCTACTCCCTAAAGTAAAGAGCATACACAAGAGGGTACAAACAAAACTTTTGCTTGTAATACGTAATTTTACATTCATAACTTTGTAGTTAAAATTGACTGGTTTTTAACACTCTGCAAAAACAACTTCCCACTACTTCTTTTAATGTATTATGAATAAGTCCTAAAAAGGCATTAAATAGGCTATAGTATATGCTCTTTACAGCATTTTATTCACAATTAATCATCAAGAATTAATGCAAAACTATTTTTGACTTAGTGCTTAATTATTTAAACATAAAGTGTAAGGTAAGCTCTACAGAAATATCACTTTTCTGACAAGCTTAAAATAAATTAGGTTTGATTTTTATTGTTTATTTAATAATAAGTTTAACAGACTTCTTTTTTATTTCATTTTCAATTTAGTGCTTCAAAAAATACAAGTGCAAGATAAACACTTTTAGTATCACAGTATGATTAATTTATTGTAAATATACGTGTTAAATTTAACCTCATAACAATACAAACTTGGTAATAATATTTGATATTATTTAAATTAATGCTTCATTGATTTAAAATTTAATAAACAAACGGTTTCTATTCGAGTTAATTTTAACGTAAATGAAACCTTATTTTTTAACGTTTAGATTATAAAATTTGGATATAAATGAAAAAAAAGATCAAGTTTTTGAAATTGATTAATCTTGGAATTCTCCTAAACCGGTTGCTATAAAAACGAGCTGTTTTTCACTGTTTAATGAAAATAAAAAAGCCTTTAACAAAAGATCTATTTTGTAATCTTTTATTAAAGGCTTTGAATTAAAATATAACTTTTCTAAGCAGCAACACTATCTAATTATTAAACATAATGGTAAAGCACTTAGTTTACAGAATATCTAAAGGGTATAACCATAGATTTTGTCTACCATCTCATCACCATCAAAATACCCTGCTGCTAATTCGGTCATTTCTCCATCTCCTTTATCAAATAATAATGATGGAAAGCCATTGGCCAACTGTCTTGCTCTATTGATTTCACCGATCGTGGCTTTTTGGTCTTCTTCACTACCCCATGAATCCATGAATAATTTCACATCCAATTCCAGTTTTTGAAGAATAGACAAATAGGTTTTGAAATCATCAAAGCGCTGACCAAAATAAAATTGAGCCTTTTGAAGCTCCGAAATAAAAGCAAGCATTTTAGAAGGAGCATTCTTTTTTACCCAAGTCATCGCCAAAGCAGGCTCAAAACTCGAAAAAGTATACGTCTCGTCTTGTGCTAACTCATAAAACTCTGTACTTACTAATGCTCCCGTTCTCTTTTCCATCACCGGTGAATGCTGTTTCATGAACTGATACGTCGGTGCACCACCTTTAGGGGCTTGTTCACCAATCCACATGCCTCCTACTAAAAATTCAAACTGAATTTCATCTTTATAAGCTTCATATACTTTTTGTATACTTTCGCTATTGCCGTAGCACCACCCACATTGAGGGTCCATTATATATATAAGTTTCATTTTATTTATTGTTTGAACAAATATTCATCATTTTATCAGGATAAAAAAATAGTTCACCTTATACTAAAGTGAACTATGAAAAAATATGGGTCAATTACCTTTATTTTTTGAATTTATATTTTGCTAGTACTCAGCAATATAAATCATTAATTTATTACAATATAGTGGTATTCAAGTCGATAATAAAATTTAAAACACATTATGATTTTTTACGTCTGACAAGAAAATACTACTATCGATTTAAATCAACAGAAGTGGTTACTTCAATCAGTGCTTTATCTCCAATACATTTAATCTGATATTTTCCTCCTAGCTTTATGGGTGTATTCGGATAATCATGTCCTGCTGATACATCCGTAATCACTGGAACATTGACTTTTTCCTTCACCATTCTACTAATACTCAGTGGGAAAAAAGGTTCTTCTTCGTCCGGTATACCTGAAAATTGTCCTAGAATAATTGCTTTCACATTTTTAAATGCACCACTACGGTTTAAATGTGTTAAAGAACGATCAATCTGATAGGGTTTTTCTCCTACTTCCTCTATAAACAATATCTTATTTTCAGTATTCAACTCTGAATAAGTAGCAATTTGATCGGCCAAAAGACATAAATTACCACCAACTATTTCACCTTCTATCACTTGATCACTAAACTTTTCGTTTACTTCCCCTTTAATACACGGGTATTCATCATAAAAGAGAATACCTTTCAATTGACTAAGGCTGACTTCTAATTCTTTTTTTGAAAACTGTCCGACCATTGGAGCATGGATCGAGGAAAAACCAAGGTTATTGACACAAGTATGTAATGCTGTCACATCTGAAAATCCAATGATATACTTTGGATGATCTATAAATTTTGACCAGTCGATTCTATCAATGATTCGTGTAAGACCGTATCCACCCCTTGCCATAAAAATAGCTTTAATGTCAGGGTCATCTAATGCCATTTGTAATTTCCCTGTTCTTCTACTATCTGCTCCTGCAAGGCTTCCCCATTCTGCAGCCCATTCTTGATCATTGAGCACAATCAAACCCCACTCTCTCAATACCTCAATACCTTGTAATGTTGCTTCTACATCTACTTTACCTGAACTAGCCACAACGGCAACTTTATCTCCTCTCTTTAAAGTATTCATATATTTTGTCCCTTCGTTGATTCAATTAAAAATAGTCAATACAGTTTATATTCAATCAGATTCTACCTCAAACTTTACTTTTAGTATCATATTATCTTCTAAAAGCAAAAAAGGCTGACTCAAAAAAACGAGTCAGCCCTAAAATAATAAGTTTGAGCAATGGAGTGTTAAGCAAAAAAATCTATAGCAAACAAACAGTTACCTTATATATTAAAACATTGTAATTCGATCAGAATAAGTTACATCATTCTCCACTACATTCAAGATGAACTGAGTAACACCTAAAGATCTTAAATCTATACTTGTTATTGCATTTTCACCTGGCAGAAATGTAGTTTCATACAATAACTCATCATCTCCACTTGGAGATTTAAAGACAAGATTTACATTTTCTGTTAAAACAGAAGTTGTTTCTACTTTCATTACCGTTCCCTGCATTTTCACAACAAAACCTCTGTTTTTAGTATGCATTGTGTAGTCTCTCATTGAGACTCTTTTAGACTTTGATAACTTAAATTCTCTTGTGACAACTTTATCTTCAAAAGTCATTTTAAAAACATAAGTTCCTTTTTCTAAAGATGACATATCAATCTCTTCAAGAGTACTTTCATTCACCGATAAATTTTCTTCCAAGAATTGATGTCCTTCATCGTCTAAGACTTTAATTTTGACATCTTTATTTTCATTAATAAGAGAGGAGAAGTTAATAGCTACAACTGATTTTTTAACAGAGATAGTATAAGAGATGTCATTCGCAAATGATGCAATTGATAGAACATTTAATAGTAATGTGACGATTAGTATTGTTAATTTCTTCATATTTAGTAAAAAGTTTAAATATTGTTTCAGTTCTAAAGTTCTTAAGGCTAATTTAAAGGAGAGTTTTAAGCAATTTCCTGTCAAATTACAGTTTTCGTAAAAAAACAGTGATTTTATTACATTAATTGTAAAATGAACTATTATTAAATTGTATTATACAAATAAATTAAGTGACTATTCCCAGATGAAAAGCTTCAAATAGTAAAGATTCTATTGACACTAAGGTATTCAAATTCAATTTTTTAGGAGATAAGAATATCAAGAGTAAAAGTCATAGGTTTTTAGAAAACATATTTTAAATTATATAGCAACTCGTTCATAAATAATTATTGCTCCAATTTTCCTAGCTAATGAAATGTATAAGCTTAACCTTCCTTATAATGATGGTTTCATTATTAGTGACAGCCCAGAAAAAAGTCTATTTTGATGAAGATTTAAATGAAGTGTCTACTACCTCAAATGAAAAAAGATATTACAGTGAATATGACTTTTTGGAAGTAAATCAAGATGGTTTTTATCAGCATAACCTCTATGATCTTGAAGAAAACTTATCTCAACGTTTTCTAACTGAAGGTTCCTCCATACGGAGTAAAAAATTTGGTGACTTTACCTCTTATTTTCCAAATGGTCAGATCAAGATGGAAGGACAGTTTTCTAAGGGTGAAAAAACAGGACTATGGAAATTGTATTACGAAAGTGGAAAAATTAAAGAAGAAGGTGGGTTTGAAAATAATCTCAAGATTGGAGTATGGAAAAGATATTATGAAAACGGGCAATTAGAATATACTTTCATTGAACATTACAGTATGGAAGGGCAATATATTGAAAGAATTTTTGAAAATGCCTGGGATAAAACAGGAAAACAAACACTTACTGATCAGACAGGTTGGGTTAAGTTTTTCAATGAAGAAGAAAGATATTCTGAAGAAGGAACACTCAAAATTGGGCAAAAGGAAGGTACTTGGATTGGTACTTATGAAAATGGTCAAAAATTTTACGAGGAAGAGTATGAGGCTGATTCTTTAATAAGAGGCGTAAGCTGGGATAAAAACAATAAAAGTTATAAATACACAGATTTGAAAATAGAAGCCTACCCAGAGATGGGGTACAAGAAGTTTTACAAAAAATTTTATAACCGTTTCCAATCTAAATATCTTACTAAAAACATATTCAACAACAGTTACACGTTTGCAGAAACCCTATATGTGGCTTTTGATATTGGTTTGGATGGTACGATCAGTAATATCACAGTTTTGAATCCTCAACTTCCAAGCATCAATAATGCTGCTATTAATACATTGCAAGAACTAGAAAATTGGGTCCCTCCGGTCATAAGAGGACAAACAGTTGCTTCTACTCACATATTTCCTGTTGAACTTTACTCAAGCGATGAGTATTAAAAAAGCCAACTTTTGTGATTAAAAGTTGGCTTTTTGAGAATTGAATTAGAAGTAAGTGGCTTCCATTCTTTTCTTGATAATATCGTTACCCAAGTTACCAATACTTCCTTCATGACTATGGTTAACCGATCTTTCTGGATTGTATTCTCCTTTTTCGATTCCTTCACCTACGATCACATAAGCCTCTCTAAAAGGAATACCTTGAAGAACCAATTTATTTACTTCCTCAACCGAGAATAAATAATCATAAATAGGTGCTTCTAAAAGGTCTTTCGTTGGCTCCATTTTTTCGAACATCAGCTTCGTCATTTCCAAGCAATCGTTCAGCATTTCTATGGCAGGCAATAAGATCTCTTTGATTTGCTGTAAATCTCTATGGTATCCAACAGGTAGGTTGCTTAAGATCGACATGATTTGAGTTGGTAATGATGTAATTTGATTACACTTCGCTCTTGTCAACTCCAATACATCAGGGTTTTTCTTATGAGGCATAATACTCGAACCTGTTGTAAACTCATTCGGAAATTTAATAAAACCAAAGTTACCACCAGCATACATACAACCATCCATTGAAAGTTTGGCTACTGTGGCAGCTACTGAAGCCATAGCATTAGCAACATGGTACTCTGTCTTTCCTCTACCCATTTGAGCATAAACTACGTTAACTGCCATCGACTGAAATTCCATCAACTCAGTAGTTCTAGTTCTATTCAATGGAAATGATGAACCATACCCTGCCGCTGATCCAAGCGGGTTTCTATCCGTAATATCGAAAGCTGCTTTCAACATCACCATATCATCAACCAATGATTCAGCATAAGCCCCTAACCATAAACCAAAAGATGAAGGCATAGCCACTTGCATGTGCGTATAACCTGGCATTAAGTAATCCTTGAACTCTTCTGACTTCTCGATTAATGTATCAAATAATGCTTTTGTATTATTCGCTACTTCTTTAAGGGCATCTCTTAAGTATAATTTAAGATCTAATAAAACTTGGTCATTTCTTGATCTACCTGAGTGTAATCTTTTACCAACATCTCCATAACGTTGTGTCAACAACATTTCCACCTGAGAGTGTACATCCTCTACTCCATCTTCAATTACAAAATCACCTTTTTCGATCTCCTCATAGATTTCCTGAAGACCTTTCAATAAGATATCTTTATCCTCTTCTGTCAACAACCCCACCTCTGCTAACATTGTTGCATGAGCCATAGATCCTTTTACATCATAAGGAGCTAATAAAATATCTAATTCTCTATCTTTCCCTACTGTAAACTTATCTACTTTTTCGTTTACAGTATAAGTGGATTTCTGCCAAAGTTTCATCTATATCTATTTTTATTTTTTTATTTCTAATATCGTGGTTTGGGATGTCAATTGAACATTCTTTGGTTTAATTAATTATATCCCATTTTTATACACGGGTAGACACATAGGTCGATCCCTAATGGGCCATGATAAACGCCCCTTCTAGAATGCGAATATAATCATTTATTCCATCAGCTATTTCATCCAATAGAATATACTCGTTAGCAGTATGAGATCTTGCAGAGTCACCAGGCCCCAACTTCAAACTAGGAATAGGCATCAACGCTTGATCTGATAGGGTTGGTGAACCATACGTCTCTTTTTGATACTGCAACCCTGCTTTCACTACTGGATGATCCATAGGTGCTCCTGACGGGTTTAATCGGGTAGAACGAGGTGTTACTTTACAATTTACATGCTCTCTGATATGCTCCAAGGTTTCTATATTAGAATAGGCATCTGTCGTACGTACATCCACTACAAATTTACATTCAGAAGGTACTACATTATGCTGCGTTCCTGCCTCAATACAAGTTACAGACATCTTAATTGGTCCTAAAGTTTTTGATTCTTTAGGGAAATGGTAATTTCTGAACCACTCTATGTCTTGCATCGCATTGTAAATGGCATTTACTCCTTCATCTCTAGCTGCATGTCCTGATTCTCCTTCAGCCACACAATCCAATACCATCAATCCTTTCTCCGCTACTGCCAATTGCATTTGCGTAGGCTCACCTACAATAGCAAAATCAATCTTAGGTAGTTGATCCCATACATCTGCTATTCCTTCTCTTCCTGATATCTCTTCTTCAGCAGAAGCACACATAACAAGGTTATAAGGAAGGTCTTTTTTCTCATAAAAATAAAGAAATGTTGCAATCAAACTCACTAAAGGTCCTCCCGCATCATTACTACCCAAACCATACAACACACCATCTTCTACTGTAGGAGCAAATGGATCTCTTGTCCAATCCTTGTTGGGTTTTACAGTATCAATATGGGAGTTTAAGAGAATGGTTTCTTTTGAAGGGTCAAAATGTAAATTTTTTGCCCAAAGATTATTTTTATATTGATGAATCTCAATGTTGTTCTCTATAAAAAAACGAGCGACAATTTCTGCTACATCATCCTCTTCTTTACTTAAAGATTCAGTGGCGATCATCTGCTTTAATAGCTCGATGGCTTTTTCGACTAATTCTTGGTGTTTCATCTTATGCTTTAGCTAAAGAGTGTAAAATTGAATCATTATTACTTCTATACTACTTAAAGAAAATCTGATTGTTTATAGTAAATACACCATCATGCCCTACTTATAAACAACCAGATAAAAATAAGTTTTTAAAGTACTTTATTTCAAATTACCCTCCAATAATTTTAGTCCCTTTTGGAGAATTGGCTAATAAACCTTCTACCTTACCCAACCATACTTCTTTTACAGAAGCATCGATAGCATCAAAGGCATTTTTGAGTTTTGGTAACATACCATCTGCTACCACACCATCTGCTTTGAACTGCTCAAACTTCTGAGGGTCTAATTCTTCAACAAGTGAATCATCATCATTAATATCCAATAAAACACCTGCTTTTTCAAAACAATACCTTAAAGACACTTCATGCCCTGCCTGACCCAATGCGACAGCTACGGCTTGTGCCATTGTATCTGCATTTGTATTCAACAATTGTCCTTGCTTGTCGTGTGTCAAAGGAGCAATTACTGGAGTAATACCTTCTTTTGCAAGGTTGGCAATTGGCCCTGCATTGGCTTTTCTAACATCACCCACAAAACCAAAATCAATTTCCCAGCCTGTTCTTTTATCAGCTTCAATGATATTCGCATCGGCACCTGTCAATCCGATTGCATTAGTACCTTTGGCTTGAAGTTGTGCCACAATTCTTTTGTTGACCAAACCTCCATACACCATGGTTACTACTTCTAATGTATCAGCATCAGTAATGCGTCTTCCGTCTACCATTTTTGGTTCGATTCCTAAACGTTGTGCCATAGCTGTAGCCAATTTACCACCTCCATGAACTAAGACTTTGGCACCTTCCAGTTGAGAAAATTGCTCTAAAAAAGAGGATAATGCTACCTCATCATTGATCACATTTCCTCCTACTTTGATTACTGATATTTTCATTGTTATTATTTTCAAAACAGGGACATAGCATTGCTACGTCCCTTGTTATTATATATGTGGGATGTGAGACATTTATTATACTTTGTCTCAAAAGTATTATTCTGTTTCAAGAATGGCTTTTAAAACGGCTGCTGCTGCAAACGTTCTATTATTTGCCTCTTCAATAATAAGTGAGTTATCACTATCCAATACACCATCAGAAGCGACAACGTTTCTTCTGATCGGAAGACAGTGCATAAACTTACCATTATTGGTTAAAGCCATTTTTTCCTCTGTTACCTGCCAAGAGTTGTCTTTGCAAACTACTTTACCATATTCAGTAGTTGAAGACCAGTTTTTAGCATAAACAAAATCAGCATCTTTTAATGCTTCATCTTGGTCTGTAGTAAATGTAGCATCACCTACAAATTCAGGATCTAATTCATAGCCCTCAGGTGCAGTGATTACTAATTCTACATCATCTGCAGCATTCATCCACTCTGCAAAAGAGTTTGGTACTGCTTGAGGTAATGCTCTTGGATGAGGTGCCCAAGTCAATACAACTTTCTTCTTTGGCTTGTCAGAGTTCTCACGAATAGTTACCAAATCTGCTAAAGATTGTAGTGGGTGTCTTGTTGCTGATTCTAAACTAACAATCGGTACATGAGCATACTTTACAAAGTCTTTCATAATACCGTCTGCATAATCCTCTTCTTTATCTTGTAGGTTTGGAAACGAACGAACACCAATGATATCACAATATTGACTGATAACAGCTGCAGCATCTTTTAAATGCTCCGCTTTGTCACCGTCCATGATTACGCCATCTTCTGTTTCGATTTTCCAACCGTCTTTATCTATATTCATCACCATCACGTCCATTCCTAAATGACGTGCGGCACGCTGAGTACTTAATCTTGTTCTTAAACTAGGGTTAAAAAAAAGTAAACCCAACATCTTATTTTTTCCTACATCACCGTATGCTTCCGGATTGGCTTTAATCGATAATGCACTTTTTACGATTTCATTTAAGTCCTGAACATCGTTTACTGATAAAAACTTTTTCATTTCTAATTCTATGTCTTTGATTGTTGTAGTAAGGACATTGTAATACAAGATCCTTACACTTTCACTTTATTTATGCTATTTCTTTTGTTACATCATTGAAAGCATCTACAAATAGCTGCGCTTGCTCTTTTGTCAATGTCAATGGAGGTAACAATCTGATTGTATTTTTATTCGATGAAGCACCAGTGAATATCTTATGCTTCATCAATATTTCCTTTCTTAAAGGTGCTACCGCTTCATTCAATTCGATACCCAACATCAGACCTTTACCTCTGATCTCTTTGATCGCTGGATTTTGTTTCAACTGTTCTACAATCCATTCTCCTACTTCAATTGATTTCTCAATCAAATTCTCTTTCGCCAATACATCCAACACTGCAATACCAGCTGCACAAGCCAAGTGGTTTCCTCCAAACGTAGTTCCTAACATTCCGTATGAAGCTTCAAATTTTGGTGAAATAAATACACCGCCAATTGGGAAGCCATTACCCATACCTTTTGCCATTGTCACAACATCTGGAACTACATCATACCATTGATGAGCAAAGAAACGACCGCTTCTACCGTAACCCGACTGAATTTCATCTGCAATAAATACCGCATCTTGATCGTCACACAATGTTCTGATCGTTTGCATGAATTCTTCAGTTGGCTCATAGATACCACCAATACCTTGGATTCCTTCTACAATTACTGCACAGATTTCATTTTCAGCAAAAGCTTTTTTCAAAGCGTCTACATCATTAAAAGGTAATATCAAAGTATCGTGTACTGCATTTACAGGAGCAACAATGTTTTTATTATCTGTAGTTGCTACCGACAATGAAGTTCTTCCGTGAAAACCTTTAGAGAAGGAGATGATCTTTGTTTTCTTATTGTAGAAAGATGCTAATTTGAAAGCATTTTCATTCGCTTCCGCTCCAGAGTTACATAAGAAAAGGTTCCAATCGTGATAACATGAAGCTTCACCTAATTTGGATGCCAATTCTTTTTGCAATGGATTCTGAATACTGTTCGAGTAAAAAACCAAGTTTTCTAATTGATTACTTAGTTTTTCTTTATAGTGAGGGTGGGTATGACCGATAGAAATCACAGCATGACCACCGTATAAATCTAAATATTTTTGTCCCTCTTTATCATAGATCCAAACATCTTCACCTTTAACAGGCTCAATATCAAAAAGAGGATATACATCAAATAAATTTGCCATTTTTCGAAACGTTGAATGTAAAAAGTGAGATTAAAATGCCATTGGCTTAAGGTTCAAACCAAGCTTCTCGTCCAATCCAAAGATTAAGTTCATGTTTTGAACAGCTTGTCCTACTGCACCTTTTAATAAGTTATCAATTGCTGAAGTGACTAATAATGTATCGTCATGCTTTTCAACACTGATAAATCCACGGTTAGTATTAACTACTTGCTTCAAATCCAAAGGACCATCAATCACATGTGTGAAAGCTGCATCAGCATAGTAATCTTTGAATAACTTCACAGCTTCTTCTTGAGAAAGATCTGATTTCAAGTAGCATGATGCTAAAATTCCTCTTGTAAAGTTACCTCTATAAGGGATGAAATTAACTTTGTGATTAAACCCGTCTTGTAACTGATTTAATGACTGACCAATCTCTAATAAGTGTTGGTGATTAAAGGCTTTGTAATGCGAAATATTGCTTGTTCTCCAAGTAAATGCTGTACTTGCCATCAATTTCACACCAGCTCCAGTTGAACCTGTAATAGCACTGATATGCACCTCGTCATTCAGTTTCTGAGCTGAAGCCAATGGTAATAATGCAATTTGAATAGCAGTGGCAAAACAACCTGGGTTGGCAATATTCTTAGCCGATTGTATCGCTTCTTTGTTTAATTCTGGTAAACCATAAATAAACTCACGATCTCCCAATTTCATTGATCGATTTTCAACGATTCCTTCTCCTAATCTAAAATCTTGGCTTAAGTCGATAATGATCGTTTCAGGAGCAAAAGTATTTTCTTCTAAAAACTTTACTGACTCACCGTGTCCTAAACATAAGAAAATCACTTCTGAATCTTTTACTTCACCAGTAAATACCAATTCAGTTTCCCCAAATAAATCTTTGTGTTGAGCATACAAAGGTTTTCCTACTTGACTACGGCTATGTACATAATCAATTTCTACTTCAGGATGATTAATTAATACTCTTAGTAATTCGCCGCCAGTCATTCCGGCTCCACCTATAATTCCAACTTTCATCTTCTTATGTTTTTAATATTAGTGAGTTTGTTTTGTTTGTTTAATTTCTTCTGTCCTGAAAAATAAATTGATTTAAAAAAGGATGCAGAATATTTCCCGCACCCTTAGTTTTCTTTACCAATTCAAGTTATCAGGTTTAAAAAACTTTGAAGTAGTGAATGCTTAATATCAGTGAGCGAGTAAAAAGGTTCACCCACTCACTAAATTAAGGTTCCAACTTACTTTTATTCAGAAACAGTCTCTTCGGCAGCTTCTTTTACTTTTCCGAAGATCATGTTTTGATTAGCTAAAATAGTAGCAAAACCACGAGCGTCTTCACCTGTCCATGCATTGTTCATTTCTCCATAAGCTCCGAATGTGCTGTTCATTAAGTCATATTTCGACTCAATTCCTTCTAATTCGAATCTGTAAGGGTACAATGTAACGAATACCTCACCTGATACGTGATCTTGTGTATCTTCAAGGAACTTCTCGATGTTACGCATTACAGGATCAATCCATTGTCCCTCGTGCGTCAACATACCATAGTAGTTACCTAATTGTTCTTTCCAGTATAATTGCCACTTCGTTAAAGTGTGCTTCTCTAATAAGTGGTGTGCTTTGATAGTTACTACAGGAGCTGCAGCTTCAAAACCTACACGACCTTTGATACCAATGATCGTATCACCTACGTGGATGTCTCTTCCAATACCAAATGGAGAAGCGATCTTGTTCAATTCTTGAATAGCTTGTACTGGCTTGTCAAAAATATGACCGTCAATACCTACTAATTCACCTTTCTCAAAAGTTAAGGCTACTTTCTTTGGAATTGACTCTGTTACTTGTGTAGGGTAAGCGTCTTCAGGTAAAGTATTTCTTGAACCTAAAGTTTCTTTACCACCTACTGAAGTACCCCATAAACCTTGGTTGATAGAGTAAAGTGATTTTTCCCAGTTACCTTCCACTCCTTTAGAGATTAAATAATCAATCTCATCTTGTCTTGATAATTGATTATCTCTAATCGGTGTGATGATTTCTGCACCAGGACAGATAATTTTGAACGCCATGTCAAAACGGATTTGGTCGTTACCAGCACCAGTAGAACCATGAGCAATACTATCTGCACCAATTTTCTTAGCATATTCAGCAATTGCCAACGCTTGGAATACACGCTCTGCACTTACTGATAATGGATAAGTATTATATCTTAAAGCATTACCAAATACCAAGTACTTTACACATTGCTCATAAAACGTTTCCGTTTGATCCAAAGTGATATGTGACTTAACACCTAACGTATATGCTTTTTCTTCAATTTCTTTCAACTCCTCGTCCGAAAAACCTCCTGTCTGAACGATAGCGGTATGCACTTCTAACCCTCTTTCTTCTGAAAGATACTTTACACAGTATGTTGTATCTAATCCACCACTAAAGGCTAAAACCACTTTCTTACTCATTGTCTCTATTTCTTTTTTGTTTGTTAAATCTTTTTCGGTCTCTACTCTACAGTAGATTTGTATCTAGGATCATTCGGATCGAAGATCATTCCAGTACATAAACAGTGTTTTCTTTCTGTTCTTTGTAAAATGTCATAGTTCACACAACTTTGACATCCTTTCCAGAATTGCTCATCATCTGTTAATTCAGAAAATGTAACAGGACGATAACCCAGCTCGCTATTGATTCTCATGACAGGTAAACTTGTTGTCAAACCAAACAACTTTGCATCAGGGTATTTCTTTCTTGACAATTGGAAAGCTTTTTTCTTAATCGCTTTTGCCAAACCAGTCCCTCTGAATTTAGGATTTACAATTAATCCTGAGTTTGCAACATACTTGTTATGTCCCCAAGATTCAATATAGCAAAAACCTGCAAAGGTTCCGTCATCGGCAATTGCAATAACTCCTTTCCCTTCCTCGAATTTCTTTTCGATATAATCCACGCTTCTCTTAGCAATACCAGTTCCTCTAGCTTTTGCTGATTCTTCAATTTGATGACAGATATCTTTTGCATACTCTTTATGCTCACTGATACTGGCTTCAATAATTGAAAAACTTGATATATGTTGCATCTCTTGAATTAGATTCTTAACTGTCATTTCCTTAAAAACTTTATAGAGCAAGCTGTTAGTTAGTTTTTATACTTCCTCTCGTAAAACTTTGTTTGAAACACTATAATCGCGAGCCGACCAACACAAGTAATCACATTGTATTTTTAGTCGATCTAAAATAGAACTAACGTCGAAAAAAGCATCCTTCAACGGACGGCTTTACCGAATTTTCCAAACCTGTTATATGTCCTATTTTCTCTGTCATTTTTCTTTATTTGATAATCAAAATTAGGAAATTAAATACGATATATTCAAGTAAACCAGTGAATTATTAATACTTTTTTAAAATATAATTTTCATAGATGAAATATTTTTAAGACACCGTGTTAAATTTTGAACATAGTGATTTAGGGTGTTAAATTTTGAACAAAATAAAAAAAGTTCAACAAATGATATTTCATCAAATGCTGAACTTTTAATGGTTAAATTGTTACTAAAAAACTACAGATTTTCCAGTATCTTATCACAAAATTCATCAAGATTTAAGTTAGTATTGACCATTCTATCTGAATCAATATGTAATGAATCTTCGTAGAAAGTGTCTCCCCAATAGAATCCAAATAGATACGTTGAATCTAATTTAGGGACAGACATTGTAATTACTCCTTTATCAACATACCCCACAAAACCAAATTCACCATCCGCTTTCTTTCTATATAAATTTACAGAAGGAGCAATCTTTCTATTATCACAATATCCTGCATATTCAACATATACCTCAACACTTGCATCTAACTTAGAAAGGTGATCATATAATGAAATAGAAATATTATTGTCACAACCATTGAACACCTCTGATCTATAAATATGCTGTGTCCATCTATAGGTATGTGACCAATGATTAATATATTCATAAAAAACTACCGAATCTGCATCTGGTAAAGCAGGCGAATGCCAATCATCTCTTCCTGAATAAGTCAATACTCTATCTCGAACAATCAATAGTTGCATATCCATATCAATAGAATTATTCAATGTAATCTCCTTTGTATCTTTAGTAATATTGATGATTGCTCTACCATTTCCCAAAGGTTGACTAGAATTAGGTGATACCAAATAAGCTTTTAATTCATAACTATTACCACTAGGTAATCGATGTGCATCTTCTATCTCAACAACCACATTTCCTGAAGAACATCGTCTGTTATTTGTAAAAAAGTCTAGGTTGTAAGAAGAAAGGTGAGTAGTTGTATACTTCACTTCTAGGCTTCCATCAACAGCAGGTGTAACAACTCCATCTCCATGAAATACCCATTGTCCATCATCATTACTGTAAGACCAAATTGGCACTATGTCTCCAACTTTAATAGGTTCATTTGTTTCTGGGTTGTAAGTGTCATCATTTATTTTCATAACAACCTCTATAGGTTCAGAAAACTCAGTTACCTCTTCACCATCAACAAACATATCAATTGAAGCGAAACCTGCAGTAACAAAATTACCGGTTGTTACTTCTTCACCACTTTGGTCGATTACTGAGTTAGGAGAAAAACCACCTGGAAAAGATTCTAAACTCGACGGTTCATTACTATCAAAATTTATGACCTGAACTTCTAATTCGTTTCCATGTAAAACTTCGCCTTCAGCATTTTTAAAAACAGTACCTGTATGAATACTAATTTCTGTTGAGGGGCCTTCAACGTCTTCAGCATTTTCATCTGACGATGTGGAAACCACAATTTCTTCTGTAACTGATCCATCACCCACAATTGTTGCTACTTCCTTTTCTACCTTTACTCCTACTGGAGGTGTTTCAATATTCACAACATTTGCATAGAGTTGCATCAATTCACTAGTGCCATCAATGACAACTGGAATAGTAGTCGTTAAATAGTTTTCTCCTGATACTTTTACTGTAAATCTCAATGGATCTACTATATCCGAATACTTTTTATTCACGGCTAAATTGATAATTCCATTTTTTGCAGAAAATGTCGATTCACCTGCATTATTCAAGATTTTATCAGCATCAGGTCCAAGTAATTCTACTTCCAAAGCACCTTCTTCTGATAAACTAGCAGGATTCGACACATCACTTACTTTTATGGACACTTCATAAGTAGAAAGCTTTGGAGATATAGGAATTATAATATTTTCAAGAGGGTTTTGACATGCATATACTATAAGTAAAGTTATAGATAAGGTCAATATAGAATAATATATCTTTTTCATATTTGTTTACTTGTTTAATTAATTCTGTAAGAGAGTCTGAGTTTCATAATCGGTAGCCAAGAATATCCTTCAAGATTTTTTCTTAGCTGTTCCTGCTGTGATTCAAGTTGAGAAAACATCTCTGTACCTGAGAATGTCACATCAGGGCTACCCATGTAATAAGCTCCCAAATCAAAACCAAATCCTATTTTCCTCTTCGGCACCGCACGTCCAAAGCCTAAGCCAAAATAAGGAGCAAATTTTGCCCATTGACCGTTAAAATAGATTTCTCCAATATCATCAGTTGTGAATTCAATCTCTCCAATTGTGATTGGTTTAGCATATTTACCTTTTACCTCTATTTGGTTTTCTGGAATATAAGCTACACCTGCAAAAAGTTTAAAACTACTTTTATTAAATGGGAGATACTCTGCACGTAAATCAAGGCTAATCGAAGCCATTGATAGTTTTGTATCCATCAACTCACCTTGAACGGTCACGCGTTGTTCCAAGTCCGATACTTTTAAATAATTAAAACCAAAAGCAAAGTTGAATTTTGAATAATTTCTAGCGATGTCAATACCTGCTCCGGTAGTTCCTCCGTAAATTCCAATTGCCATTTTTCCTTCATAAGCAGGAGAAGCTGGAGTCTCATCTTGAGCAACGGTAAGCAATGAAATTCCTATTGTGAAATAGGTTATTAATAGTAATACTTTCATGTTAGTTCTTCTTCTGAATTTAAATTTGAATAGCAATTATCTTATCACCTTTTTTGTAAAAGATGCTTTATCTGTATTGAACTGAAATAATAATATTTCACCCTTTTCAGTAGGAATGAATAGTTCTCCCTGAGGAACCTCTAATACATCGATAACCTGACCAGAAGTGTTGAAGATCGTTAAGCTGGCAGCAATCGTACTTATTACATTTACCCCATTATCTGTAGATCCAATGACTATTTCATCTTCAAGAGTATTTTTGAGGCGCAATACTTCGCTATTTTTAGGTTCAATACTCAATGAGAAACGCTCTTCTTCTCCTTCTTCAGCTTCGAACTTATACCCATTTTGAGATAATATCCATGTAGTCCCTTTTTTATGATCAAGTAACTTTACCTGATAATCATCAAACCCTTCGATATCGGAAATGTTAATTTCACCTTCTCCCACATAATTTCTTAGATAAAGAGGTATCAAGTATTCTTCTTTAGTTGGAAGAGCCTGAATTGATAGAGGTTGAAGTTCTTTATCAAGCGTTGCAAATAAAAAGTTATTTGACTTCGAGCTAAAATCCAATGCATCCCAACCCTGATCAAATCCTTCAGTAGCCCAATCCATTGATGCTATCAAAATCTCTCGTTGTTTTTGTTCTCCTTCAAACTTCAGCCAAAGTCTACCATTTAAGCTTCTCTTTCTCAATAAAGACTCTGTTATTGATTGACGTTGACTATTTAAAAAAGTAATCTCTTGATCTATTGTATCTACCTGTACAAAAAATCCTTGTCCAACTGATATATTCCTTAATCTAGATGAAAGATCATGACCACGAATATTTACCCCTGACAAATTCCAAGTCACATAATCATTACTACTGTAATCCTCACCCTCTGTATAGTCATCTAACCAAAAGTAAAGTGCTGATATTTTTGGATTATCTAATAAAAGCTGTTCACCACTGATTGGAGACGGGTATGGATTACCTATTAAATTATTACCATCTTCATTCACATATTCTAATGGTACTACTATCTCACCACTATTTGGTTTACCTCTAAAATATATATTACCTCCTTTCCAAATTGCAAAGCCTTGCCCTTGTTGCATGGTTAAAGTGGAATCCGTAACATGTTTCCAGTTATCAGCTTTCAATTCCAAAGAACTCCCTACATCATAAAAAAGGCTTCTAGAACTTGATGATAAACTAGGGAGTAATACATGGTTTTGAACTGGAGATGAAATAAATTTATAACCTGCCCCCCAGCTAGGGTACACCTGTTGATAAAAAGTTCCTTTCCCTTCATAAGAATCATGCAGTAGAACTGAATTACTTCCTACTTGTATAACCCCATTATTCTTAATTTCACCATCAACCTCTACAAGGCTACGGTTTCCGTAGTAATAATAATAATGAGAACCTACAATTAATCGAGCTTTTGATGTAACTACAAGACTTGAAGCTATTAAATTACCATCTGTACTTGTATAATAAATTCCATCAATAATTGCTGGTTTATCAATAGTTGGCTTTCCATTTGACCATGCATCTCCATTCCAAATAGTAGTGTCCGATGAATAATCAAACTGAAAACTACTGATATAATTTGCAGCTTCCGTCCCATTCAACCCTAGAATAGAAGAAGATGTATTTAAAAGTCCTGCCAAATAATACCCATTATCAAGTTTGCTCTCATTTGCAAAGTCAATACTAATCACATCAAGTTGTTCCTTTTTTAATATTGTACCCCTTCCACTTGCCACTTCTATCATGAAAGCACCAGGTTCAAGGTCTACATTATCAATAGATACACTTCCATGAATTTCACCAAAAACATAAAGGTTACCATTTTGATTAACTGAGATTGAGTTAGCATAATTATCACCACTCGCTTCTATTCTTTTAAACCACGCTTGTCCACCATTAAAACCTTGAAATTTTGACACAAAAATTTCCTTTGACGCATTATCATAAAATTGATCTACATTTATGGTATCTACACCCAAACGAATATAAATTGTATCAAGTTCATAATAACCTGAAAGGTAGACATCTCCTGTTTTGCTCACATCAATAGACTGTATACTTTCAGTATAATAATTAAAAGCACCTGTCTTAGGTGAATGATAAAAGAAGGGTCTTTTCTTCCATTTTGATTCACCTTGACCACTCAACTTCATTACATAGCCAACAGTATCAGAATCTACAAAGGTAGTTCTAAACCATTCGTCTGTATCTCCACAAACAAAAACATCCCCTAGATTATCAGTTGCAATATCATTAACCGAAAACATTCCACCGTTTTCCTTGTTAAATTGGTAAACCCAATCATAAGTCAAATCATCATTCAGTCGTAAAATAAAATGGTCACTTCCATCACCAAGAGGGTTCGTAGATTGAAGAGAATCTACTACAGATTCATCAGGATTAAAGTCTAATCCACTCTGAATATGACCATCAAAGCTACCAGTAAGCACCACTTTTCCAGAAATATCTACAAATAGTTTTTCACCCTTCTCTGCACCTTTACCACCAAAAGTTACTTGTGAGACAAGTGTACCAGTACTATCTAATTTGACCAAGGCAATATCTCTATAATCACCTTCAGCAGTTACTTCTACCGTTTCTGAACTCGGATCTAAATCAACGGTATTTTTATAATCTCCTAGCAAATAAATATTACCTGAAGTATCAGCAGCTATATCTGAAACATATAATGAAGTGGTACTGTCCCCGTAAAATTTAGACCAAAGGAAGTTTCCTTCTTTATCGTATTTCACGATTCCAATCCCCTTTCCACTTGCTGTATTACTAGCATTAAAAGTAATACCATCATTAAAGTGTGTAAGCAGGATCAAATTGTCGTCTGGATCCATTGACTGAGCAACTATACTTGCTTCTGAAGGGAACAGATTTGCCCACTTCTTAGTTAAGTCTTGTGCCACGCCTACCAGAGATAAAGAATATAGGTATAGCAATAGTAGTGTAGTTTTTTTTAGCATATAAATTTTGAACATTAAGTTTAAAAAGAAAGCAATGAGATCATATCCATCAAAAGTATAGCATGCTTTGGGTTTAGTCTTTTTATGGAATGATCTTAGAAAATAATGACGCCGAAAAGTACCATTGCTTTATTTAAAAAAGTATACCCATAATGGGGTATTTTTTAATTATTTCTCATTCATCAACAACTTTATCTATAAAAGCATATAAAAATTTAAAAATAATTCTTGTTCGAAACCGGTAACAACTGCTCAGTTTAATTTTACTTATTGTTTATTACATAAAACCTAGACATTTTGAAGATAGGTTCTAATTGAAAGTAGTTTATAGGTTGATATTAGTTAACTTATATATACTGACAGAGAGGTATTTCTTTAATACAGAGCCATTGTCAATTCAATTTTATAATACAAGAAAATTCATTTTAAATGAAAGGGTTATTCATACTATTTTCGACCATAATTCTATCAAGTATGCTATTTTCATCGTGTTCTTCCACTTCACCAGAAGGCCATAATGATTTTGATGTTTCCAACTTTGAAGCCTACCCTTATTATGAAGGAGATTTAGGTGTAAAATATTCAAAAAGTGCTACTACCTTCAAGCTTTGGTCACCAACAGCTAGTAAAGTCACTGTTCAACTTTATGAAAGTGGTTTAGGAGGAAGCTCTATTGAGAATATTCCTATGACGGCAACAGAAAAAGGAACTTGGACTCTCAAAATTGATAAAGATTTATACGGTCAGTATTATACCTACCAAGTGCAAATTGGAGATAAAACACTAGCTGAAACACCAGGTATTTATGCAACAGCTGTAGGTGTTAATGGTAAAAGAGGTCAAATAGTTGATTTAGCAAATACTAACCCTGCAGGGTGGGAAAATGACAAACGTCCAGAACTTAAAGAATTAACAGACGCAATTCTATATGAAATTCACGTAAGAGACATTACAATTGCCGAGAATTCAGGAGCCAAGAATAAAGGAAAGTTTTTGGGTTTAACGGAAACAGGTACAGTAAGCGATAAAGGTTTAAAAACAGGTCTAGATCATATTGAGGAACTTGGTGTAACTCACGTACATCTGCTTCCATCTTTCGATTATCACAGTGTAGATGAAACAAAACTAGAGGAAGGGCAATACAATTGGGGATATGATCCTGAAAATTATAATGTTCCAGAAGGGTCTTATTCAACAGATCCTTATGATGCGACTGTAAGAATTAAGGAATTCAAGCAAATGGTACAAGCTCTCCATAAAAAAGGAATTCGAGTAGTTTTAGATGTTGTGTATAATCACACATTTTCGGGAGACGATTCTAATTTCTCGTTGGAAGTACCTCAATACTATTATAGACAAAATGAAAAGGGTGGTTACTCTGATGCCTCAGCTTGTGGTAATGAAACTGCTTCGGAAAGAGCCATGGCTCGTAAGTATATTGTCGAGTCTGTTTTGTATTGGGCCAAAGAATATCATTTAGATGGATTTCGTTTTGACCTTATGGGTATTCATGACATAGAGACAATGAATATATTAGCCAAAAGGTTAAAGACTGAAGTAGACCCTAGTATCTTAATTTACGGTGAAGGATGGAATGCTGCGGCTTCTCCACTTCCTGTCGAAGAGCAGGCTATTAAAGCAAACACTCCAAAAATGCAGGGAGTTGCAGCCTTTTCCGATGATATTCGTGATGGCTTAAAAGGAAGTGTATTCTATGATGATGAGATAGGTTTTATTCAAGGAAATAAAGAACTTCATGAGACAATTAAGTTTGGCATTGTAGCTTCAACAAAACATCCTCAAATTGATTATAGCAAAATCAATTATTCAAAAGCACCTTGGGCTCCAACACCATCGCAAACTGTAACTTATGTTTCTTGCCATGACAATCATACCTTGTTCGATAAACTGAGTATTTCTCAACCCAATGCAACTCCAGAAGAAATCAAGAAAATGCATAAACTTACAAGTGCTGTAGTTCTTACTTCCCAAGGTATTCCTTTTATCCACTCTGGTGTTGAAATGTTAAGAACCAAAGGCGGAGAACATAATTCTTATAATAAGCCTGATGCAATCAATAAAATCAATTGGGATTGGAAATTCGAAAACAAAGACATCTTTGAATATTACCAAGGGCTTATTGAGGTTAGAAAAGCACATCCTGCATTTAGAATGACATCCACAGAGATGATTGCCAAAAACCTAAAATTCATTGATTTCAAAGACCCACTAGTTGTTGGGTATACAATTTCAAATAATGCCAACAATGATAGTGCAAAAACAATAGCTGTCGTTTTCAATGCTAATAAATCGGCAAAGAATATCAGTAAGTTTTTACCAAATGGTCAGTGGAAAGTACTAGTTGATGGTAATAAAGCATCAACAAAAGGTATAAAAACAATGAGTTCTGTAAAAATTGATGGTACCTCTGCATTAGTTTTAATTCAAGAGTAATAGAACTCTACTTTTAGTATAAAAAAAATACCTGCAGTGTCAAAGTAAACATTGCAGGTATTTTTATTTCACCCTATTCTTCTCTTTTTTAACAGTTGGACTTGAATCGAATATTAGATGATCGGTGTGTGCAGAATAAATTATTTCTCCACTCAGATCAAAGAACTGAAGTGTACATTCAAATCGCTGTTCATCCACCGCCTTATATTCAATTTGTAACCATCTAAATGGCCCCCTCAAAAAATTAAACCTCATTCTATTACAATTATCTTTGATTGATTGAGATTGTAATTTCAAATCATAACCTTCTTTATATTTCTCATCCTTTGACATGAATAGGATATGCTCATTTTCTACTTCAATAAAATGAGCATACCTCAACGCCATCAATTCAAGGGTTGGATCAAAATTCAATGTAGGATTTTTAATCACAAAATGAGGGAAGGTTAGAAGCTTATCTTGACTATATGTAGTTGTATTAAAGCTGACTAATAGAGTGATAATGAAGTAAAGAATATATTTCATAACGGATTAATCAGTTTAGAATAAAAACGGGTAATAAACTCTTATTGTTTTATTAAAAACACATTATAAAGAATGGTTAACTACTTAAAACTTGAAGAGTATAAAAACAAAAAGGTCAAGCCTTTATAAGACTTGACCTCTTCAACATTGATAGCTATGTGATCTTAGAAATTACGTAATTTCTTGTTAGCAGCATAGTTCACTTTCAATGCGTTAGCCTCTCTTAGTTTCTGACGAACGTCAGAGATGATACCCATTTTAGCTTCTCTATCAATTTTAAGTGACATAGTGATTTTATCACCATCCTCACCTAATTTGTCTTTTTCCTGAATCACGTGCTGAACAATTTGTTCTGGATCGATCAATACATCGTTCACTTGAATACGTGCTTCTGTGCCAAATTTTCTTGTATCACTTGGTTCCCCAATATAGATATAAGAAACTAATGATTTCTTTTCAAGCTTTGTTAACTCAGATGCTTGAGGCAATGAGTTCTTCACTAATAACTCTGACTCACGGAAAGTCGTAGCAATCATGAAGAAGAACAAAAGCATGAAAATGATATCTGGCAAGGCTGAAGTAGGAATATCCTGCTTCGTTTTTGTTTTCTTCTTAAACGTTGCCATAAGGTCAATGTATTTAAATAAACGCCACCACGAATGATGGCGTTTGTTAGACCAATTATTTTATCTCAGAAGGTTCAGCATCCGATACTTTGTAAGGGATTGCTTTTCTTGCTCTATCAAGCTTTTCCTTCTGATCTGGATTTTCCTTATCCAAATTTTGATAATCTTCTAAAGGCATTTTCAAATACTGAGAACGCATTTCAGCATAAGCAAGTTTTAACTCGTCAATTACGCCAATGTACATTTCATATGATGTACCACGGTCCGTTTTCAATGAAATAATTGCCTTAGCTGGAGACTCTGATTGGTTTTTGTCCTTACCGTTGTTAAGTACAAATTCTTTAACCATCGTACGAAGTTTTGGTAAGTCTACCATCTCTTCTTGTGCTAACATGTCATCGTTTGAGTTAACAAGAATGTTAAACACGTTACGAGTTTTCACCTTAACATCTACGTCTTCAGCTTTTGGAGGTAACATTACTGTTACACCTTTATCAGATGCAATTGTTGTTGCCACCAAGAAGAAGATCAGCAATAGGAAGGCGATATCCGCCATTGCTCCACCATTAATTTCTGGTGCGTCTTTTTTCTTCTTCTTTAACATAACTATCCAATAGATTTAACTACTCTTTGAACAACATCTAATACTACCGCAACACCTGCGATAATGAATAAGTAATAAGTCATGTTGAGGATACCACCGATCTTTTGTGATAATGGCTCATCCACACCGAACTCATTTAACTCTCTTGCTGTCACAGAGCTATCTGCTACCGAATAACCGATAAAGAATAATACTACCAAGCCTACGATTGTAATCAATACTGTGATCGCTGATTTAGGATCAGTAATGATTGACATCAAGAAGCCGATTACTGTAGCTACTAATGCAATAATGATTAATAGTCCAGTGAAAGGTAGCAAGTATTCTGTAAATATAGCTTCACCGTTCATAACTATGTGTAATTTCTTTAATTCTACAATTACTATTTACAATTTGTAAATAGGTACTACTACTTAGCAGTCAATTCGTTCTTAACCAAGATATCGATTAAAGATACAGAAGCTTCTTCCATTTCTAATACGATACCGTCGATTGTTGAAACACAATAGTTGTAGAATACTTGAAGGATTACACCAACGATAAGACCTGCTACTGTAGTAAGAAGGGCTACTTTAATACCACCTGCTACTAGTGAAGGAGAGATATCACCTGCTGCCTCGATCGCATCGAAGGCACCGATCATACCGATTACCGTACCCATGAAACCTAACATTGGTGCCATAGCGATAAATAATGAGATCCATGGTAAACCTTTTTCTAATTTACCCATTTCTACTGAACCGTAAGAAACAACTGATTTCTCAACCATGTCAATACCTTCAGAAGCTCTCATTAAACCTTGTGTGAAGATTGAAGCAACTGGACCTCTTGTAGCTTTAGCTACTTCTAATGCTGCATCAGCACCACCTGATTGTAAAGCTTCGTCGATTTTCGTTAAAAGCTTTTTAGTGTTTGTAGTTGAAAGTGATAACGTGATAACACGCTCAATAGCGATTGCTAAACCAAGGATTAATGTAAGCAATACAGCTCCCATAAATTCCCAACCACCTTCGATGAATTTTTGTTTCACTGCTTGAGTGAAAGATAATTCTTCTACTTGTGCCAATTCATCAGAAGATACTTCTTGAACTGTAACTTCTTCTTCGACTGCTGCAGATGTCTCTTCAACTGCTGCTACTTCTTCAGTAGCAACTTCTTCTGTTGTTTCATCTTGCGCATACGACTGTGCGATACCTAAAGTAAGTGCACAGAAAAACATCAATAACGCGAATACTTTTTTCATAACTCTCTAACGTTCAGATTGCGATTAAAAAACTAAAATCACAGAACTGATACTGTAATAATAAATTTGTTTTGACTATCATCCGTAATCGTCGAGCAATTTAGTACTAATCTTTCGAATTAGTACTTTTTTTGATAGTTTTTAACGACTACTGACTCGCAAAGAAATATATAATTATAATTATAAACAAATTGATTATTCATTTATAAATGGCAAAATCACACTAATTAGCCTAATAAATGTTACATTTCGTTAATTTACTGAGTCAATTCCCCCTTTAACGGTATGCCTACAAGCTCTTTGACCCTGTTCACGTCTTTATACTTTGTTAACAAACACATTAGTTTTGTAACACTTGCCTCTGTGGTCATATCCTTCCCTGAAAGAACTCCTATCTCATTGAGTTTAGTGCTCGTAGCATAGTGCCCTTGCATTACCATGCCTCCTGTACATTGAGAAATGTTGACGACAACCACCCCTCTTTTGATCGTTTCTTGAAGCAACTCAATGAACCAGTCGGATGTAGGTACATTACCTGATCCATAGGTTTCTAGCACCACACCCTGTAATTTTCGATTTTTTAGCATTTGTATTATGAAATCTTTAGGCATTCCTGGGAAGATTTTTAACACAATTACATTAGCATCGATCTTCTTCATAGAACGTACAGGATCTGAAATTGGATCTTTCCAAAACATTTCCTTTTTATATTCTATAAAAATCCCAGCCTCGGCTAAGGATGGATAATTATAAGATCTGAAGGCTGTAAAATTAAAGTTCTGTGATTTTTTAGCTCTATTACCTCTCAGAAGCTTACTATTAAAACAAATACAAACTTCTTGTATCAACATTTCACCATTAGCATCACGAGCAGAACACATTTCTAATGCTGACATCAAGTTTTCGCGAGCATCTGTCCTCTTTTCTCCTATAGGTAATTGTGAACCTGTAAGAATAATTGGCTTATGTACTCCATCCAACATGAAACTCAATGCTGAGGCGGTGTAGGCCATTGTATCGGTGCCATGCAAAATCACAAAACCATCAAAATCTTCATAGAAATACTCCATTAGATTCCCTAATTGAATCCAATGATCTGGTGTTATATCCGATGAATCAATTAATGGATCCAAGGAAATTACCGTTAATTCAAAGTCGAACCCTTTTAATTCAGGTACTGCATCAATTATTTTCTCAAAGTCAAATGGCGTTAAACTCCCATTTACGGGGTGTCTGTCCATTCCAATTGTTCCTCCTGTATATAATATAAGTATGGATGTATCTGAAGTTTTTGGGCCTGTGGAATTAATGTTTACAGTTTTATAGTATTCTCTCATCTTTTCATTTCTTTAGATATTCATCTATTTTAAATAGATCATATGCATTCTTATCTGTTATTTCTTCTATTTCTTGACCGCTTTTCCCTGTCAAATCGGCTACTCTATCACAAACATAAGTAGTGTATAAAGGTTGGTTTCGTTTTCCTCTAAAAGGTTTTGGTGCTAAATAAGGACTATCTGTTTCTAATACTATTTGAGATAAATCTATGTGTGGAATAACTTTATCTAACCCTCCGTTTTTAAAAGTCACTACACCACCAACCCCAATTTTAAAATTGACAGCTTCAAGTCTTTTTACATCTTCTACAGTTCCAGTGAAGCAATGAAGAACACCAAACAATTCATCTGAAGCAATTTCTTCTAAAACATTCAATGTTTCTGCCATAGCATCTCTTGCATGAATCACTAATGGCAATTGATATTTCTTTGCTAATTCTGCTTGAATTTTGAATGCTTCAATTTGTTGTTCTTTGTAAGTTTTGTCCCAATATAAGTCCAATCCCATTTCGCCTACTGCCACAAACTTTCTTTTAGAAAGCCAATCTTCTACAACGTATAGTTCTTTTTCGAAGTTTTGGTCAACATGACAAGGGTGGAGCCCCATCATTGAAAGGCATTTGCCTGGGTATTTTTCTTCTAGTTCCAACATCCCCTCTATTGAAGTATGATCAATATTGGGCATTAAAATGTGTTTGAGTCCTGCGTTGAAAGCGTCACCTAAAATTTTGTCAATATCTGCACTAAATTTGTCTGAGTATATATGTGCGTGAGTATCTATCATAATTTTAATTATTTGGTATTTCGCACAAACATAACAGCTTAGGTTTAAATCTATAAAAAATACAAATCGAATTTTTTTAATAGGTTGACCTTATTTCCATAATTATGACTAATATTGAAATTAATTATTAAGTAATTCATATAATTCTATGAGACTGAATAAAAAAAACATAATAATAACTTGCTCTTGTATATTTTTTGGAATAGCCGCTTTTGGCTTTAAAGCACAACAAGATCTTCCTAAAGACACATCCATTTCTTTCGAACAAGGTGAAACACTAACGTATATCGCAGGCTATTCGGTGTTTGAAGCAGGCCAAGCTGTTGTACATTTGGATAAAAAACTACACGATGTAAATGGTAAAAATTGTTATAAAGTAGATGTACATGGAAAAAGTATAGGCATGTTCGGAATGGGCATGAAAATCCGCGATCTATGGCAAAGTTACTTTGATCCTGAAACTATATTACCCGTTCAGTTCAATCGCGATATTCTTGAGGGTGGATATACTCTAGAAGAAAAAATAGATTTTGACCAAGCGAATGGTAAAGCAAAGGTTGAATGGAAAAAGAAGGACAAGCCTGAAATTCATAATGAAGAATATGAAATGTCCCCAGGTTCCTTTGATGTCATTTCTGGCTATTACTTGCTTAGAACACTAGATTATGAACAATACGCAAAGGGAGACACTATTAACATGAATACCTTTTGGGAAAATAAAGGGTACGACTTTGATATTATCTATTTAGGTGTTGAAAAATGTCACACTAAATTTGGTAGAATAGAATCGTATGTTTTATCTCCAATAATGCCAGAAAATCAACTTTTCTCAGGTACTCACCCTATTAAGTTTTGGGTATCAAAAGATGTCAATAGAATACCGTTAAAAATACAAGCAGAACTGATTGTGGGTGCTGTCAATGTTGACCTTGTGAGGTATAAAGGGCTCAAGCAAAAATTGAAAAAAACCAAATCTTAAACACGGTTTGCTTATCATAAAAAGAGCATGTTTGATGAATCAAACATGCTCTTTTTATTTTTTATTTCTTCAAGACCTTCTTAATTTCCAAAGCTAACTCGGCAGGTGATTTAGTTCCTGCTTCAATTACAAATTCCGCTTTAGAATAAAAAGGCAGTCGGTTTTCCCTTTTTTCTTTTATAGCATTATAAACTGCTTCTTTTTCATTTTGAGCTAATAAAGGTCGAGTTCCTTGTTGCTGCCATACCCTTTCCACTAATTCATCTTCATGAACATCTACAAATACGGTTACTCCATTTTTCAACATCACTTCCATATTATCATAAAAACACGGAGCTCCTCCACCTGTTGCTAAAATTGCATTATCGGGAAAAAATGTATTCACCACCTCTTTTTCTACTTCTCTAAAGTAATCTTCTCCTTTTTCGGTAAAAATCTCAGGAATAGATTTCTTCTCTCTTTCTTCTATCTCTGTATCCATATCAAAATAAGGAAGTGATAGTAAAGATGATAACTCTTTAGCCAATGTAGATTTTCCACTACCTGGCATTCCAATTAAATAAATTCGCATTATTTGTTAGTGTAATCTTACTTTTGGATCGACAACAGCATAAAGAATATCCACAAAAATATTCACCACCACAAAACCAAAAGCTATCAATATAGTTGACCCCATCACAACGGGTAGATCAAGATATTCTACTGCTTGTATTGTTTTAAAACCAAGTCCTTTCCATTTAAAAATATATTCAATAAAAAAGGCTCCTGCCATCATTGTAGCCAACCATCCAGAAACAGCTGTAATTACAGGATTCAAAGCATTCCTTAATGTATGCATAAAAATAACCCTTAAAAAACCTGCTCCTTTTGCTTTCGCTGTTCTGATATAATCTTGTGACATAATATCCAGCATTGAACTTCTTGTCAGCTGAATGATGATGGCTAAGGGGCGGGTAGCTAAAGTGAATGCTGGTAATATTAAGTTTTCTAAATGTAGAACTCGTCCTCTTAATGGATCATTCATCCATAAGGAACCTGTCATATTGAGATGGGTAAAATCAGCCAAATAATAACCAAACGTAATAGCCATTACAATGGCTAAAACAAATGAAGGCATTGAAATAAATACAACTGATCCTCCTACAATAAAGTGATCTATTTTTGAACCAAAGTTTACCGCAGCAGTAACTCCTAATAGGATCCCAAATGTTGTGGCAATAATAATTGCGGCAAGTGATAACCAAAAAGTACCTGGTATACTTTCTATTAATATCTCATCCACTCTTTTGTTGGTCTGAAATGACTTCCGTAAATAGGGATACTTTAATACCAAAGCACTACTTCCTAGAGGAATTAACCTCAAATAATCGTATTTTTTTTGTGCTTCAGGAGTATTCTTTTCTATAGAAATAGGAAGTAAATCCCCTATATACCTTCCATACTGTACTACTAAAGGATCATCCAAACCTAATTCATGACGAATCAATTCCCTTGTCTCTAAATCAGCGTGCTGTCCAGACATTAAATCGACAGGATCTCCTGGTAATGCATGAAAAAGCATGAACACAACGGTGATCACTCCCCATATTACTAAGAGGCCATATAAAAATCGATTAATAATAAACTGTAGCACTTCGTATAATTAATTTAAGAGTTGAGAAATTTCGTCTTCACTTGGGATATCGTTATGGTGCCATTTACCTAGTATTGTTCCATTATCAACAAGCAATATACCTGGGTTGGCTCTCACCATCGCCAATAGAACGGTAGCATCTGCATAATAAAAAGGTACATTCCATTTGGAATCATGCATAAACTGCTCAAAGTTATTCGCATCACTAGTAATTACCATCGTTTCAACAGTTCCTTCCATTGATCTAAGCATCTGTCTCACTGACTCTACTTCTTCTTTTTCAATTTCAGAAACATTTTGAACAATCACTAACAAACGTTTTGCATTTGTAGTTAAGGCGGTAAAATCTTCCCCTTCTGCATTCGAAATATAATAATCAGGAATTAAAGATTTACACTCTTCCTCATTTGTTATTTCCATTCTTACAAATTTCCATGAAGGATCTGTAGGATAATTGGTAAACATCTTCTCTTCTCCATCTTTTTCCATATAGTATACACTTTCACATGGAACTTCAGGAGACATCATTTTCTGAATATTAGCACCTACTTTATAAGGACGAAAATCCACTGGAGGCAAATGATTTAATGCATAATAACATGTTCCTAATGCAAACGAAGAAGCGATAATCATTATAATCGGCTTCCAAGTAGGAGCTGCTTTCTTTACAGTGTAAGCGCTACCATACATTCCATATTGAGTGATGGTCTTTTTAGGCTTAAAGGCCATTGCCCCTAGCAGTAAAACTAAAAGCACAAGGTCTTTTGTGAAACTTCCCCATGGTGTAAACTTGATTGCATCACCAAAACAGCCACAATCAGTTACTTTATTGAACCACGCTGAATAAAAAGTTAATAAACCAAAGAATAACAATAAAGCTAAAGTTGCTCTCATGGAGAACTTTTCTTTAAATCCAATGACTAATGCAACGCCCAATACCAATTCAAAAGAGGAAAATAATATAGACATTGGCATAGACCAATCTGCAAGGAATAAGAAAAAGGTTTCAAGAAAACCTATAGTACCAGAAACATCATCTGCAAAAACATGAAAATACTCTTCAAACTTAATTGCTGTTCCAGTGGGGTCATCTACTTTTACTAATCCCGAAGCAATAAATACCAGCCCTACGATTATTGCTAAAAATCTATATAAATTCTTCATAGAATTATTTGTGTATTGTTATGTTGTTAGTTACTCTTTGTTTAAAAAATTATTTATTTACAAAATCGGATAATATTAAAGCGAAAATTGAATAATTAATCATATCCTGATAGTTTGCGTCTACTCCTTCAGACACTAATGTTTGTCCATCATTTCCCTCGATCTGCTTCACTCTCAATAATTTCATAAGGATGATATCTGTAATGCTAGAGACTCTCATCATTCTCCAAGCTTCACCATAATCGTGGTTTTTATCGAACATCAAATGCATTGTATTGGTTGCGTGTTTATCATAATGTGACATTACTTCTTCTGGAGACAATTCCATTCGGTCATCATTATGTAAATCTATTTGTGTTAAGGCCATTAGACAGTAATTTATAATAGCAATAAACTCGCCTAAAATGTCCTCATCAATTTTTTGCTCTCCTTTTTCTTGAATTGAGCGAATTCTCATCGCCTTTATATATATTTGGTCTGTAATAGAAGGTAATCTCAAAATCCTCCAAGCAGTACCATAATCTACTGTTTTCTTCTCAAATAAAGTTCTACACTTTTCAATTACCGCCTTGAATTCCTGTTCTGTTTTTTCCGCTTGTGTCATATTTATCTAACTTTCTTAACTGACTTTTTTCAGCTAACTTTGCACAAAGTTAGAGTAAACCTATACAACCTCAAACTAAATGATAAAATCACAGCATCTTTCCATCAAAATTAGGCAAAAAATCTTAGCGTTCGACACTCCAAAAGTAATGGGGATCATTAATGCCACTCCTGATTCATTTTATAATAACAGCAGAAAAATATATGTAGATGACGCCCTCATTCAGGTGGAGCAAATGCTCGCTGATGGTGCCAATATATTGGATATAGGAGGTTATTCTTCTAGACCTGGAGCAGAGCACATTAAGGTACAAGAAGAACTCAATAGGGTTTTGCCAATTATAGAAAAAATTAAAGAAAAATACCCCGACACTATCATTTCTATTGACACCTTTAGAAGTGAAGTGGCTAGAGAGGCCGTTTTAAAAGGGGCAGATATTATTAACGATATCTCAGGAGGAAGCTTGGATGATAAAATGTATGATATTGTCAACCAGTTAGGCGTTCCTTATATCATGATGCACATGAGAGGAAATCCTCAAACTATGAGTGAATTAACGGACTACCCAAATGGGGTGACACATGAGGTAGTCAAATATTTTTCAGAAAAGAAAGCTGAATTTATTAGTAGTGGAGATAACGATTTAATTATTGATCCAGGTTTTGGTTTTGCGAAGACGTTGGAACAGAATTATGAATTATTAAACAACTTGGAATTATTGCAATCGCTTCAGCTTCCTATACTTGTAGGAGTATCACGAAAATCAATGATTAACAAGGTATTAAACATCACTGCTCAAGAAGCACTTAATGGCACTACTGTTATAAATACAATTGCATTAAGTAAGAAAGCTAATATTTTGAGAGTACACGATGTAAAACCAGCTGTAGAATGTGTAAAACTTATGCAGCAAACCGTTTCATTTTAAAAGAAAGACTCTATTTTTGTATTGAGAAGTAGGAATTACTTCTTAATACAAATTTTTCTTCTTATTATAGAAGAGGGTAATATAGAAATTTGGAATTCGACTTACTTTTGGAACTACCTTACTTCACTAAATTTTATTTTCAGTTCTTGAAGTAATACTTAAATCTATAAATGCTCAAAGCAATTCACATCTCGAATAATAGTTAAATGTTTTTATTTACCGTAGGTTTTTTAGATATTAATTTTGTTGATGTACTCGATATTCTTTTAGTATCGGTATTGCTTTTTCATTTATACAAACTCATTAAAGGGAGTGTTGCTTTAAAAATCTTTGTTGGAGGGTTATCAATTTATCTCACTTACTTAGTCGTGAAAGCCACTGACATGGAGTTGCTTTCCGAAATTCTAAGTCAGTTTATAGATGTAGGGGTAATTGCCGCTATTATACTTTTTCAACAAGAAATTCGTAAATTCCTTTTAATCATTGGTAAATCTACTGATTTCAAAAATTTTCCACTTTTCCAATTGTTTAGAGGAAAAGGAAAACAAGAAGAAATCAACCTTGACATTTTGGCTATCATAGATGCCATGAAGGATATGTCAGGAACAAATACGGGAGCTTTAATTGTTATTTCAAAAGATAGTGATTTACAATTTTATGCTGATACAGGAGATTATGTTGACGCTAAGATTTCAAAAAGACTTATTCTTTCTATTTTTTTCAAAAACTCCCCTATGCATGACGGTGCTTGCCTGATTTACAATAATAGGATTCAAGCAGCAAGATGCATTTTACCTGTTTCTGAAAACCCCAATATACCAGCTACAATGGGATTAAGACACAGAGCAGGAATAGGAATGACAGAAGACACAAATGCAATTGTATTGATTGTATCTGAAGAAACTGGACAAATGTCATTTATTAAAAGTGGTAAAATTGACCACAACTTATCCGCAATGGAATTGAGAACCAAAATTCGTACTTATATGAACGATGGTCAAGAAGAGCAAGCTCAAAAAACAGCTTAACTCTTATACAAACAAGTTAGTATTAAGACGAAATGAATTGAAGTACTTAAACGAAATTATTTTACATTACTTATCGTCATTATTTTTAATTTTTGCCTTTTAAATATTTAACCAGAGCAACATTAAAGGCTTTTTTCGTTGTACAAATCAAGTAATAAATATGATTTTCGGGTCAGTATTTTAACTACAATTAACTTCTTCAGTCTTAAGGTTACTACCTCTAAAAAATGGAAATAGTCACACTATTCCTACATCAAATTGGTTTTGTGATCAAAAAAAGTAAAAAGAGAACTCATTGTTTACTACCTTTATATTGATACATAACAAACACATAATCAATTTTTTAATAAATAAAACTTTCTTTTTCAAATTAACGTTAAGAAAGTGTAAACCTATTTTACTTTTTATATAATATGAATACATCAAAGAAAACATTGCTCATTTTTGCTTTACTAGGACTCTTCTCTTTCACCTTCAACAACGACCCTAATACTTTCCTTAACAAAGGACTTAATAGTATAGCAAAAGAAGACTACTTACAAGCCATTAGTAACTTTACAATGGCCATTAGCATTCAAAATGATTTAGCAGAAGCTTATTACCATAGAGCTGTCAGTAAAAACTTATTTGGAGTCAAAGAAGGCTTCCACAATTCCGATTTCTGTCTTGATTTTATAGATGCTATGAAATACGGATATACACCAGCCGTTGAAAAGCTTTACGAATTAGGAAGGTCAGAGTGCTTCCTATTAAAATCCGCCTCTTTAATGCCTGAAAAAGCTTTTTGTATAGATATTTCCTCACAAAATATTGATCTCATTTCGAATCAGTTTAGTGAGTTTAGCAATTTGGTGTCACTTAATGCTTCCAATAATAATATACAAGACCTTGGTACTCTTTATAATTCATGCCCTTACATTATCGCTTTAGATTTGGGTGACAATAACATTTCTTATATGTCTTCTGATTTATCGAAATTGAAGTATCTGTATGAATTAAACCTTAGTAATAATGACATCAAGAATATGCCAAATGAAATTACAGCATTAGAAGCTATGGCATTATTAAATCTGCGAGGTAATCAACTAACCGCTTTACCTAAAGATTTAGGTGCGATGAAGTCCTTAAAGCTTTTAGATCTTTCATTGAATAAAATTGAGAAGCTTCCTAAAAGTATTTCTGAATTAGAAAACTTGGAAACCTTAGTACTTTCTGGGAATCCAATTGCTAAGTCAGAAATTAAAAGGTTACATACTGATTTACCGAATACAGAAATTATTTTTGATGTGCAATAAACTGTACGAGCTTATCATTAAAAAAGAGGCTGTCTCATAACTCATCA
>NZ_JTAM01000100.1 GCF_000812565.1 Flammeovirga sp. OC4
TTTCCCTTCAAGGCCGAGGTTAGAACTACCAAACTAAAAAAGAAGTCAAGTTAGCAGAAATCTCCCGATTTCTAAATATTCGAAAATTTAGTTTACATTGTGATAGGTTCATCCAAAATACTACTACTTTTTTCATTTAGAACATACATCTTTATATCAAAAAAGGCATTCACAAAACTATAAAAAATCAGAATCGATAGTTTATAATTCTGTAATGCCCTTGATTTTATTTTTTTAATTCTTCTAAGTTTTTGTACTGCTCAAGAGCTTTAGGATTCTGTAAAGCATCTGTATTTTTGACCGCTCTGCCATGGATGACATTTCTTACCGCAATTTCCACCATTTTACCACTTCTTGTTTTAGGGATATCATGGACTTCTATAATTTTAGAAGGGACGTGACGAGGAGTGGCATTGGTTCGAATTACCGTCCTTATTTCATTAATTAATGCTTCAGAAAAGGACTTATTCTCTTTTAGGACAACAAATAATACCACTCGACAGTCATCATTCCAATCTTGACCTACAGCGATACATTCTTTGATGGCATCTACTTTTAATGCTTGTCTGTAAATTTCAGCTGTACCGATACGAACGCCTCCTGGGTTTAAAACGGCATCTGATCGACCATAAATAATCAAGCCGTCATGATCTGTGATTTCCGCAAAATCACCTTGTGCCCAAATGTTTTTAAACCTTGAATAATAAGCATTATGATATCTTTCATTGCCTGGATCGTTCCAAAAGCCAATTGGCATAGAGGGGAAGGGACTTCTACAGACAAACTCTCCTTTGCCTTCTACAAGATGTTTGCCGTTATCATCTACCACATCTAAATCAAAGCCTAAACCTTTACATTGTAATTCACCAGCATAAACGGGAAGTGTAGGGTTTCCAGAAGCAAAAGCACCAATCAAATCAGTACCTCCAGAGATAGAAGAAAGGGTGAGATCCTTTTTGAATGTGTTGTAAACATATTGAAAACTTTCAATTGAAAGAGGAGATCCCGTAGAAAGAATCATTCGAAGTAGCTCTAATTTATGTGTTTCATTAGGAACAATGTCTGCTTTTTGCAAAGCCGATAGATATTTGGCGCTGACACCAAAGATGGAAATTTTTTCTTCATCAATAAGATCCAATAAATAATTAGGGTTAGGGTAGAAAGGACTTCCATCCAATACAATTAGTGTACAGCCACACGCTAAACCACTTACTAACCAGTTCCACATCATCCATCCACAAGTGGAGTAGTAGAAAAAAACATCGTTTTCCTTTAGATCAGTATGTAATAAGTGTTCTTTTTGATGCTCTAATAACACTCCACCTGCTTTATGTACTATACACTTGGGTTTCCCAGTTGTGCCAGAAGAATACATTATAAATAGTGGATGATGAAAAGGGAGTTGTACAAAGTCAATCTCTGTCTGTTCATTATTTATGTACTCTTCCCATGTTACCCCAATGGGAATTTCGGCGGTGGTATGAATATGATCATAGTAATGATATACAATGATTTTTTGGATGGAAGGAATACTTTCTGAAAGTGATTTCAATCTTTCAATGCAAGAGTGGACTTTCCCATTGTAACTGTAAGCATTCGCCGAGATTAAAAATTTGGGTTCCACTTGTCCAAACCGGTCCAATACCCCTTGATATCCAAAATCGGGACTGCAAGACGTCCAAACTCCTCCAATAGCTGTTGTAGCAAGCATTCCAATAATCGCTTCGATTGCATTTGGAGTATACCCGGCGACACGATCACCAATTTGCAGACCATCTTTTTTGAGCTGATAGGAAAGTTGAGCCACTTTTTGGTAAAGTTCTCTATATGAAATACTGTATTTTCTACCATTTTCTAGTCTTCCAACCAACGCTATTTTATCATCTCTTCTCCTTAAAAGGTTTTGAGCGTAATTCAGTGTTGCATTAGGAAAAAATTGACTTTCGGAGATATGATCATTAGAAACAAAGTAAGGAGGCTTTCCTTTATCTCCTTTTATTTTTGAAAAGTCCCAAACAGCTGACCAAAAGCCTTCTAAATCATTGATGCTTTCTTCAAATAATTTAAAATAATCGTATTCCTGATTGGGATAATAGGTTTGCTGAAAAGAGTACAGATTTGTTTTAGCAATATGTTCCCTGCTAGGTTTCCATAAAGCCTGAGTGTTATTGTTCATGTGTTATATGTGCAGTTGCGTGTGTTTACTTCTTTGAATTTAGCTATTTAATCTCTTTTTGCACAAAAAAAACGAGAAGTATTTACTTCTCGTTACTGTTTCCTTCAGGAATAATTTTTTCTATTGGATACTTATCAATGTATATTTCAGTGGATATTTTTGATTCTATATTATTGTGATCTACTAAGTAGAAAACAACTTCATAATCGCCTACTGTTTTTGATGGAATATTAAATTGACCATGGAAAACATCACCTTCAAAGTCGTCATAAATATAAGATGATCTCCATGCATTTTCGGTTCCAACATCTACAGGGTGAATATCTACTTTTAGGTAACCCAAATCAACATAATTCAACTGAGCCGTTACTTCCAGAAACTGAGCGGTTTCATCATACGGTTTTACGCTTGTATTCAACTCATGAATATTCATTAAATTTTGTTGAACCTTCTCTTCAGGGAGTGCACATGAATAAATGACACTTGAAGCGAAAATAAAAGCGAATATATATATTAATTTTTCTCGTAAAATTCTTTTCATATAAATCAACCTAATTAGTTGAATTGTTCTTCTACACAATACAATCTTTACACAAATTTATTTCTATATACAATGAGCCGTTTTATTATTAAAAGGTTGGATTTTAATTGTTAATATTTAATGATAAAAGGTTAATTATATTTAAGCTTCAATTTTTTAAGGGTAAAGTGAAGTTTAGATATCGTTTTTATGACTTAATAATTGGCTTCCATCATTTTTTTACCGCGGGTTGCTCTTAACAACGAGATATAAATTACAGCAGGTAAAATACATCTATTATTTGGATTACCTTTTATTTCGTCAGTCATTCCTTCTTCTACTAAAATTTCAAAAGGAAGTGAAGACATTCCTGTATTCTCTAAACCTAATGCTTTATCATTCAAACCTTGTATTAGCCTTTTTTCTAGCTTTATGCTATTAGAATCTGAACTGTAAGGGATTTCTAATTGATCAAGCAAGTGAAGTAGTATCTGCTTGTAAGGCACCTTTTCCTCCCTTAATAGGCCTGCTATTGTTGTATTGGCAAGTATTTGTAGCTCATGTCCAATTCTGTTTGAATATTTAAAGTAATCTTCTTCAAAGACAAGTGCCTCAATAGAATGAAGTAACCTACTTCTCTTTCTTATGGATTGATCTTGTTCAAAACACAAAATATTAAATAAAATACCCAGCTGTTCATTTGTACATTCTTCTAAAAACTGTAAATCTTTGTCCAATACCTTCGACATTACTTCCAATATATTTTTTGATAATTACTTCTGACCTATTTATTATACTGAATGAGACTTTGAGTAGATGTTTTTGTTTGGGTTTGTTTTAGTAGGTTAACGTCTAATTACATCATTTAAGGGCTTTTATCTAAAGGAATGCGAATGCTTAAGACGAAAATCATTACGTTGTGAAGTAAGTTTTCATCAGTTATAACGATTTCTTTTATGAAAGAAAAAGGGTTGCGTATCGTGGTTCGCAAGGATGTTGCAATGCAACGCCCCAATAGAAGCATTTTAGTAGTTGATTATAAACCTCTTGTCTTTTGATCTGTAATCAGATCCTCATTTAGTAGTATCTTCCCCTTCAAGGCCGGAACCAGAACTACACAGCTAAAAAAGGCGTAATTCCACTGGCGCTAATGTTAAGCGATAGCGTCATTAGTGCCCTATAGATCAAAAGAAATGTCCCGATTTCTAAAAACTATAAATAGTTGAAAATTGTAGTTTACAACGCGCTTATTTACTAACAACTCCTATTATTTTCTTTTACCCCAACTAACTTCGATAAGGATATACTATCTTTGCAGGCTTTTGTCTAGGTACATTCCTATATTGCAAATAAAAACATATCCTTCTATGAAAAGTCAAATCCCATCTTTAGCTCAAATCAAAAAGCACCTTGGTTTTGAAAGCTTCAATACCATTCAAAACGAGACTATTGAAAAATCAAAGACACACAATGAACTAATTTTATTATCTCCTACGGGTTCAGGTAAAACATTGGCGTTTTTATTACCTCTAATTGAAAAAATAAATTTTGATTTAAAGGAAGTACAATGCGTGATTATTGCTCCATCAAGGGAATTGGCATTACAGATTGAAGGCGTATTTAAAAGTATGGGAACACCTTTTTCTATCAATAGTGTGTATGGTGGGCATTCATTCAAAATAGAAGAAAAAAATCTATCGAATCCCCCTCATGTATTAGTGGGAACTCCAGGGAGGTTAGCAGATCATATTGACAAAGAGACTTTTGACTTCAGTTGTGTTGAGTATTTGATATTGGATGAATTTGATAAAGCATTAGAGTTTGGTTTTCAAAATGATATGGAATTTATCATTGAAGAATTAAGGTCTATACATTATAAAATGCTGACCTCTGCGACAGAGAGTGATGAAATTCCTGATTTTGTTAAAATGCAAAATCCTACAATTATGAATCATTTGGGTGGACAACTTCCTCCAAAATTAGAATTAAAATTTGTGCAAGCTGATGGAGTGGATAAATTGGCGATTCTTTTCAAATTGATTTGTAAAGTGGCTTCAGAACCTACTTTAATTTTCTGTAATCATAGAGCTGCGGTTGACAGGATAGGAGAGCATTTAAAAGAAAATAATATTCCTCAAGAATCTTTCCATGGCGGAATGGATCAGGAACAGCGAGAAAGAGCATTAACAAAATTCAGAAATGGTTCTGTTCATGTATTTTTAACGACTGATTTAGCTGCAAGAGGTTTGGATATTCCTTCCATCAAACATGTTATTCACTATCAATTACCACCGAAAGAGGATGCATTTATTCATAGAAATGGAAGAACTGCAAGGATGGATAAAGAAGGTGTAACATACCTTGTGATGTCTTCAGAAGACGAGTTTCCAGAATACATCGAAAATACTCCAACTCATTTAGCGTTACCGGCTATTGATCAAATGCCTGAACTTCCAGAATGGGAAACACTCTATATTAGTGGAGGAAAGAAGAATAAAATCAACAAAATTGATATTGTAGGACTCCTAGCAAAGAAAGGGAAGTTGCAGAAAGAAGAAATAGGATTGATAGAAGTGAAAGATTTTATGTCGTTTGTAGCTGTAAGTAGACCGAAGGCAAAAAAGGTAGCAGAAATTGTAAATAAGGAAAAAGTAAAAAGGCTGAAAATAAGGGTTGCAATAGCAAAATAACGGTTTTGGCATGATTCTATACTAGAGTAGTGCAGTATTTAATCTAACTGTATGACTGAGTAAATAAGCTCAGAAAATAAACTACTATTACTATGAATCAAACGAGTACCTTATTGTTGGGTATAGCATTAGCGATCATTATGCTTGGTATGGGTTTATCTCTCGTGCCCAATGATTTTAAAAGAATTCTTAAAAAGCCCTGGGCAGTACTGATAGGATTGGTATTACAAATTGTTTGTTTGCCGATCATCGCTTTTGGAATTGCTTACTATTTAGCATTGCCTTCTTTCATTGCATTAGGCTTAATTATTTTGGCAGCATGTCCAGGTGGACCGACTTCCAATTTAATCACGCACTTAGCCAATGGAGATACAGCTTTGTCAGTAACGCTGACAGCAGTAAGTAGTTTTGCGACTATCGTTACAATTCCTTTTGTGATCAACCTCGGATCATCATTTTTCTTGAGTCAAGACCAAACAATTTTATTGGATGTGCCTGATACAATCAAGAAAATTTTAATTGTAAGTATTATCCCAATCATTTTGGGAATGAGCATCCGTAAATTCTTACCGAGTTTTGCTGATAAAATGGCGAAGCCAACAAGAATTGCTTCAGCGGTGATTCTGATTGTGATGATTGTAGGTATTGTTGTAAAAGAGCGAAACAATGTAGTCGCTTATTTTGCACAAGCAGGATTAGCAACATTGCTATTAAATGTTTGTACAATGGGGTTAGGCTATATTGTAGCTCGTTTGGCACAATTAAAAACACCACAAGCGACTTCAATTGCGATTGAAACAGGTATTCAAAATGGAACAATGGCCATCACAATTGCTATTGGAATCATGGGAAGAGTAGACCTTTCAATTGCAGCAGGTGTTTACTCATTGATTATGTTTTTTACTTCTGGAGCGATAATATTTATCTTTTCAAAGAAAAATAAAGCGGAAGAGTCATTAGATTTTTCGGAATCTAAATAAATCTCAATACTCAAAGAATAGCCCTATGATATTCGTATCATAGGGCTATTTTTATGTATTTTTACCAAAAAAAAATTATGGCAGATAGAAGAGAAGTTAGAGCGGAAGAGCTTACATTGGCAAAACATCTTATCCAATTGGGAGGTGAAAACCCCGAGGAATTTGAATTACCTGTAATGGTAGATGATTATGAAAATGCAGTGATGGGAAGCATTAATTTTACACCTCCCGAAAAGTCGCCTTATAAAGCAGATATCGTTCAAGTAGTTTACAGAGATATTGATAGTATTCCTGTTGTGATTACATTGACAAAAAATGAAAACAATGAGATACTAGATATGGACTTCTGGAAAAAGGATTTTTCAAAATTGCAGCAATATCCAAAACCTGAAGAAGTTCAAGTGTTTAATAATAATGGTTTGGTTTAGAGGATATTAGTGATTTGATGGCCTATTTTAATAAAAAAGGACATTGAATGATGCATCTTTTTCAATTTTGAACGTCTACAATTCAAAAAGCTAGAGTATGAATACAAAAGATATTTGGAATAATTTTCATCAGGAACTAGAGGGTTTCATTACTTCAAAAGTAAATGAAAAGGATGAGGTACAGGATATTCTTCAAGATGTCTTTATTAAGATTCACGAGAAAAAAGCTTTATTGAAAGATGAACAACAATTAGAAAGTTGGATTTATCAGATTACAAGAAATTCAATTATTGATTTTTATAGAAAAAGAAAAAACAACCAGACTTTTGATGTAGATCAGGTAGATTTGCCTCAAGAATTTAACGGTTCAGATTCAAATCTTCAGGCATGTGAAGCTTGTGTAAAACCCTTTATTTTGCAGTTGCCAGAAAAATATCAAGATGTCTTGATGAAGGTAACTTACCATAGAGTTTCACAAAAAGAGTACGCTCATCAACATCAGCTTTCTTATTCGGCGGTGAAATCAAGAGTGCAAAGAGGAAGAGAACAATTAAAACAGTCTTTCGAAACTTGCTGTACTCAAGTAGATGATGGTTTTGGGAATATTACATTTAACTGTAAATCAGGTAACTGTAATTAAATTTCAAATTAATTCATTTTTTTTGCGTCCTTTTTAAAAAGTCTCGTCTATAAGGGTGAAAACGAGTTAATCACTTTTTAATCCCATAATAAGATGAACGAAAAAGAAATCAAATGCGCAGAAAATACAAAATGTACTTGTGATTGTAACTGCTGTAACTGCAGTCAAACTGAAGAGTCTGGTTGCAAGTGTACATCATCTGATGCTGACTGCTGCTAATTACAAAAGTTAATAGCAATAGAGAAACAAGCCCATAAGAAATGTTTATCATTCATCTTATGGGCTTGTTGTTTAATATTGAATTACTGCTTCAATTGGGCTTCAAAATCAGCCATAAATGCTGAAAGGACAAATGGATCTAAACTAGAATGATCAAATGTGATCGATAATGGAATCAACAACTGATCGCCTTGTTGGTAACGCTTGCCAAAATAGAAATAAGGCCTAGCAGAATCCAATGCAGAGGCATGTAATTGAAAACTTGTGAATTGAAGATTGGGTAAGTTGCCAATAAAATGTGCAGTGGCCCAAACCATCACCGGTAGTGGTGCGAAATCTCCATCTCTATTAAAAGCATAATCCAAACACTTCTTATAGTTTTTGAAATAGGTTTCAATAGTGGATTGAGCAGGATCTTCCACTATAATTTCCGTAAATCGTGTTTCGCCACCTACCGCAATAGGAGAGAATACGGGGAGGTTATCAAAAACATACCATTCATCTTCGATTTTTCGATATCTGAAATAAGGATGTTTTTTCATTGTTTCCACCAAAGTCCACATTAAATAAGCAGTGAAAGAGGCTCCCTCATATTGTTTGAGGTTTTCTTGATAGTATTGATATCCCTCTGTAATGTCTACTTGTAGGGTCATTTGTAGATTAGGCTCTCTTACTATTTCTTTTTGATGGAAAAAATCCAACGACCATTGTTCATAAGAACTAACCTCGTCCATTTTTATCTTTCTTCCACCGTATTTTTGGAGTAATTCTTCTTTTTCCATTTTGATCAATTTAGGCCGTAAAGATGTTTAAATTTTATGGTAATTTATACTTTAAAACATGGAATAAATCTAAATGTGGATTGAATATTTAAACAAAAAAAGAGTCATGTTGAATTGATCAACATGACTCTCTTTTATTATAATTTATATTGATTAATTACCTGTATATACATGTGTTTGTGGTACTTCTTGCAATGGATTTGCAGATTGGTTTAAACCAAAATGAACACCTACTAATATAACACCTAATGTACCGATAATTACTGTTGCTCCTTTGATAATGTCTAAAATATCATTCATAGTATAGATTCTTTTTTTATTGATAAAGAGTTGTTTCTTATAATTTAACAAACGGTGATTCTATACTTGAGTTCAATACATTTTAGAGTATTAACATATTGAGTTTTTAATACAAAATTAATTGTTTTTGAAGGCGGTAGTACTGTAAAATGGTTTGCCAGAGGTAGTAATACCTTCAATTTCTACTTGATACTCTGTTGATTTATCGTCAGTAAAGAAAGTGACGTTGGCTTTTCCATTTTCACCAAAAACAACGTTTGGTTCCCATAGGAGCGTAATTCTATGATCTGGCTTGGCGTGCTCATCGCTTTGAACATCGTATTTTGGTTGGTAGAATGTTCTACTAGTATAGAAGCCCGGTGATGTGATATTATCAAGTCCTTTTACGACATAAGAACCGCCTCCACCTTGTCTTGTATAAATAGCAATAACGCCATTAATTGCATTACTGGTGTAGATGCTTCCCTCTGACATATCCAAGACATCAATAAAACCAACTTCACTCATGGACATCGATTGTAAAAGAGAGATGTCAATTTGAAATCCATCGAGTACTACTGGAATATCAGAGTCATTGGATACAATAGCTTCTCCATTGTCATCAAAAGAGCCTCCACTTGTAGACAACATTCCAGAACGGCGAAGCACTTGAGCTGTTTTCATTTCTTGATTTAAAAACTCCCAAACCGTTAAACCAGAGGCATAGCCTAAAGAGTCAGTGACAAATCTTGCATTATAATTGGAGTGCAGTTTTGAGGCATGACTAAATTCTTCAGGTTCAGCCTCATCTACGATCTCCACTTCATCCAAAATGATTGTTTTGGTATTGAAAGCTCTGTCAATTTTTTCGATGTTGAGAATTTCTTTTTCAAACTGAGCTAATGAATTTCCTTTTGGAAGAATTGCTTTTTTCTCCTCAATTGGGAAGGAAACAGGAGGTTCAAGTTCAAAAATGGATATTTTGACCGAATTATTTTTCGTTACCTTCTTTCTTTTCTCATTGTATTTTTTTGCTTGAAAAATAAAGTCAGTGGAATCAAAAAATACCATTCCAGTAAAAGTAAATCCACCTTGGTTATCTGTTAGTACTGATTCATGAATTAACTTTTTGTCCAATGATGTCATAGTAATCTCTGCTTGCTGATACTTCTTTTCGTTCCAGAAGTTACTCGTTCTACCTCTCAATGAAATGCCAGGTTCAGGGATAAATTTAAGTTGTAAACTATCTTTAGCTTCTTCAATCCAATCAATTTTTCGATAGCCTTGTGTCAACATTAAGTCATCAAGTGCATAATCTTTTTGAGTATCAAAATTTTGGAAGTACCAAGTTGGGTTTTCAATATTACCTTTCAACTCGTTCGACAAGATTAATTGGGCAATGATATTATTTTTTTTCTGTGATACATCTACCAATTTTTGATCGACAATGGCCAATGAAGCGTCACCATTAATAGGTGCACCATTTTCGTCTTTTAGGTCGATAGTTAATTCTACTTTCTCACGTTTTTTGTAGTTCTGTTGATCCAGTTGGATATTAACATCTTGAGGATCATAATGGAAAACAACCCTTTCAACAATAGGTTTTAATTCCTTGTTTAATAACGTAAGTTTTATAATGCCATTATTAACGTCTTCTAAAGGCATCTTGATTGGGATGAGCTTTTTGCCGGCAGGGCATTCCCACGAATAAATAATTTTATTATCAGTAGAGGCGAGTAAGTAACCTCCATTTTCTAGTGCTTTATCACTGGAGATGACTTTTACATATAAATCATTTCTTTTGACGACAAATAAAGTAGTACCTTCTTTAGTCGATTTTGGTAATGCATATCTTGTAGGCGACTTTTCATTTGCATCACGATCAAGAATGGCATAATAATGATCTCCTTCTTCTGCATGAATAAAAAAGTTGCTCATACCCAATTCATTACCATGCACTTCCGTGATTAGCTTATCTTCTTGATTGTAAACCTTGGCGTTGAATTGTTCTCCATAACCGTTCTGATTTACAAGTTTAACACCTATTTTGGTTGATAGCCCTTGAATGAATTGCCCACTCTCTGGGAAAAATTGTAAATCATAGCGTTGCTTTCGATTTAAAACTTGTTCATTGGTAGTTCCATCTTCAAATACAGGTGTTTCTACTCTTAAAGAGTCTGGATTGATTTGATAAACTTGAATTTCCTGATTGAAAAATGTACTATCACCAAAATTCCTCATCCAGTTCGTATAAGCACGAAGACGGTATCTACCTTCCTCTAAATCAGTTCTTAATTTAAAGTCTCCATTACTGTATTCACCATTACCGTAAATTTTTCTTTCGTCAATAATTTCTCCAGTAGGAGAGATCAATTCTACTTGAACAGCTTTACTCCATTGATCACTTGAAAGGGAGGAGGCTTTTCTGAGGTATACTTTGAACCATAAATTCTCACCAGCCATATAATAGGGCTTATCAGTGTGAACATAAATGGCATCATTGGTTTTCAATCGGTTGTTGGTGTTGATCACTTTTATCAATTGGTCAATGCTTGAGATTTCTTCCCAACTAATGAGAAAAAAACAAGGGATTAGGATAAAAAGTGTCAGTCGTAATAATTTCATTTTAGTAGTCATGTTTAGTTTGTTATTTGAGAGTAATTATTTATTACTATTTAGATTTCACTTAATCTAACCAAAAATAGATGAATGATTGATCTTTTCAAATTTATTGTGGATTAGTCATCAAAAATGAAGTAAAGTAATAACAGAAATCGTGAGATTTCTGTTGATCTGAAGGACACGAATGACGCTAACCCTTAACATTCGCGCCAGTGAGCTTTCTACCATTTTAGTTTGGTAGTATTCCCCCCGGCATTGAAGGGAAAAGCGTTAAGAATTTCATGTATTGAGCCGTTAAGAATGATTTTGCTGTTTGAGCGCAGCGAGTTTAAAATCATTTTGGCGATAGAAATGGAATTTAGCTTTTGACTTCTAAGCCTAGATTTTTTGCTTCGTTTTTCATCAATGGAAAAATGAAGAAGAAGGAAGCTTGAAAGTAGGACATAAAAGCCTGCAGAATAATTGATTGAAAGCTTACAGTAATTTAGTTTACAATAGTGCTATTGTTTGAAATAAAAAAGGCTGCCTTGAAACCTAATATTCAAGACAGCCTTTCAATCAAATTATATTGAATGATTAACGAATTTCTTCGCTCTATTTCATTAACTCTTCAACAGCTTTTCGAAGTTGTTGATCAACTCCTTCTACTACAACGTCTTTATCTTGAGCGATTTTTACATCAGGCTCAATTTGTTGATTTTCAAGGAAGTTTCCATTCATATCTTTCACACCCACTTGTGGAATACCAAATACTAATGATGGATCTTGTAATCTTTCCCACCAAACAGCAGTCATCGTACCAGGAACAGGCATACCGATTATTTTACCAATTCCTAAAGTTTTGTACGCATAAGGGAAAGCGTGTGCATCAGAATAGTTACCCTCTGAAGCTAAAACAGCAGATGGTTTAGTCCATTTATTGATAGGTTCAGTGCCAAACTTCTGATTATTTGGAGCAAATTGAGCATAGACTTTTCCACTTAAGAAAGTAACTAGATCATCATGTAACCATCCACCTCCATTGAAGCGAGTGTCAACAATTAAGGCTTCTTTATTGTAATTTTTACCCAATGCTTCTGAGTAAACAGTTCTGAAAGAAGAACTATTCATCCCTCTAACGTGAACATAGCCAATTTTACCATTTGAAGCTTCTTCTGTTTCTTTCTCTCTCTGTTTTACCCATCTTTTGTAAAGTAAATTGCTTAAAGCACCTTGTGAGATAGGTTTTACTTCCGTTTTGATCACTTTATTTTTAGTCGGATCTAAAATTGTAAGGTAAGTAGAAGTACCTCTTTTGTGATTCAATAATTGGAAATAATCTTGACCTGCAACGATCTTTTGACCATCAATTTCAGTGATAATCATCCCTGCCTTAACTTCTTCATCAATTTTTGTCAACGGGCTACCTTCGATCACTTCAAGAATCTCTAATCCATCATTTTGGTATTCAGGATTATAGAATGCACCTAAAGTGGCAGTTTGATCTCCATTACGGCTAGAAGCATAATAACGACATCCGGTATGAGAACCATTGAGTTCACCTAACATTTCACTCAACATTTCGGAGTAGTCGTAATTGTTAGAGATATAAGGTAAGAACTTCGCGTAAGAAGTTTTGTAGTACGCCCAATCTAAACCATGGATATTAGAATCGTAAAACTTCTTTTTGACTTGTCTCCAAACATGATCAAACATGTATTCTCTTTCAGCAGCATGATCTAAATAATAAGATGCTGCATATGAAATACTCTTTCTTTTATTTGACTTTACGTCCATTTTGGCAAATTTGCCATTCGTGACAAAGAAGATATTTTTGTGGTCTTTATCGAACTGTAAGTTGCCTCCGTAACCTGATAATTTCAATACTAATTTTGTCTCATTTTTACGGATATCTTTTGACCATAGATCATATCCACCTTCAAAACGCGACATGTAGAAAAGTTTGCTGCCATCTTTAGTCAACAACATATCAGAAGTGAAAGATGAATTGATTGTCAATCGTAAAATACGGTCTTTTAAACCATCAAAATCGATGACTAAAGCCTCTTCTTTGTCGTCTTCCTTTTTATCATCCTCTTTCTTTTTCTTCTTTTTAGAATCGTCTTCTTTGTCTTCCTTCTCTTTCTTTTTTGCTTCTTTACGAGCTTCCTCTAGAAGTTCAAACTCTTCTTTCGAAAGTTGGAATTCATCATAAGCCTCTTTTGTTAAGAAAAGAGCGAAAACATCATCTTCAGCACCCCAGCTACCATGACTTCTAAAACCGTAACGGTCATTCGAAAAAATGATGGCTTTACCATCCATCGCAAACTTTGGTTGACCACTGTTGTAGCCACTTTCCGTAAGGTTGATGATATTTTGATCACCTTTCGCATCCACTAAGGCAATGTCTGAACTTGTCCATTGGTGAGGAGAATATTGAACGACAAACCATTTACCATCAGGTGACCAATCATAAGCTTGATCTCCATCAGAATAAGAATAATTATACGTACCTGGAAGAATCACTCTTTCCTTTTTTGTATCAAGGTTAATCACTTTTAAAGTAGTTCTCTCTTCCAAGAAAGCGATTTCATCCCCTTTTGGAGACCACATGGGTTGAAATTCTTCTTCTGCTTTGTCAGTCACCACTTTTTCTACAAATGATGAAGCAGAAACAAAATACAGGTCTTCTTCATTTTCAATTTCAGAAGTATAGATATTCCATGAGTCATTTCTCTCACCAGCATATACTAATTTTCTGCCGTCAGGAGAGAAGCTTACCGAACGTTCTTGTTCAGGTGTTTTTGTGATTTGAACTGTAGTGTTGTAATCTACTGAAGTGACAAAAACATCTCCTCTTAAGATAAATGCCATTTCTTTTCCATTAGGAGAAACGGCAATTTGATTACCACCACTTGATTTTCTTTCGAAAGTGACATTATTGACTTTTGAATCATTCAGAATTTCAATCTTTACTTTTTGTGGTTTTTCATCCTTTACGAAAGTATAGATCTCACCATCATAACCAAAACACATTTTTCCATCTTCAGTAACCGTTAAGAAACGAATAGGGTGTTTGTCAAAAGAGGTCAATCTTTCTTTGTTACTACCGTCTAGTTTTGTAGTCCAAACGTTAAATGAACCTTCCTCTTCACTAAGGTAAACAATGGTTTGATCGTCTTTATAAAACTGAGGGTATTGATCTTCACCTTTAAAAGTAGAGATTTGTTGGTGTTTGTTTGATGCTATATCGTAAACCCAAATATCTCTTGTTACTGATGAAGTGTGGTGTTTTCTCCAATTATCTTCATACCCTTTTACATCTTGATAAAGAATTGTTTTTTGATCCTTGCTGTAAGTTGCGTTAACCGCCGAAGTACTTAGAATTTGTTCAGGTCTACCGCCTTTTACTGCAATGCTGTACAACTCTGGTAACCTCGCATAAGGAAACTGAGCACTTTTTTGATCGTCTAAAATTGTAGCCGTGTATAAAACAGCTTTACCGTCAGGAGTGAAAGACGATGGAATTTCTTTGTTTGAATGATAGGTTAATCGTTGAGGAGCACCGCCTTCTGCATTCATGACAAATACGTCAAAATTACCAAATCGGTCCGATGCAAAGGCAATTCGTTTGCTATCAGGACTCCATACTGGAGAAAAATCATGTGCAATATGATGAGTGATCGCTTGTGCTTTACCTCCATTAGTAGGTACTACATACAAGTCACCTTGATAAGAGAACGCGATTTTTGAACCGTCAGGAGAGATTGATGGATAGCGCATCCATAATGGAGATTGCGCAAAAGTAGATAGCCCTAAAAGACAGATTAGGGCAAAACTGAATAGTCTTTTCATAAATTGAATTGATTAAAAATTTATTTATAGTTTGTTTGATTGACACTGACGTGAACTTAATAAAAAAATAGAAAGGAAATAATAAATTGAGTGGTTTTATGTATCAATGGATCAAAATTTATGCAATATAGTTGCAAAAAGGTCAATTATTGTATTTTCAACATCTCTTAAAATAAGATAAATCAACTTTTTTTTAAGATTATTTTTCGCTCATTAAATTCTTCATGCTGTAAATCTAAAATAAAATAGATAACCTCAAGATAATCAATTATATAGCATTACCGAAGAGATGTAAACTATGTTATAAGTAATTAAAAGTACAGGTGTTACAATGCAGAAAATCAACAATATAGAATGGTGTATACCTTGTTTTTATAAAAGTTAAAATGCTTTCAAATACAAAAAACCTTTCTTAGAATTGTATTAGCAAATAACATAAAGCACAACCTAATTTTATTATTTAAACCTAGTTCAATATTAATATGAGATACATCATCTTATAACATGCTAAACTTTCGATTCACTTTATCAAGTGAAGTAATCTAAAGAAAATAACATTGTATTCATCTAAGATGAATTAAAGGGTCTTTGTAGTAAGAGCAATTTTGAATGTTTTTAACAAGAAGAACATTTGTATTCAGTAGATTTGTCGAATTGAGTAATTAATTCACTTTTCATTTTCCACTATATAGGATAGTTGGGCCTTTTCTTTGGAAGCCTACCTATGTCTTTTATGATATAACAAAATATACATTCATTCTGTATTGGAATGAACCCTTAATTCGTATGTCAAAAAAATAAGTGGACTAAACTGCCCATGATCAGTACATTGGGTAACCTGATACTTGTGTTCAATATATATATCCAATCAATCAATTATTAACTTAACATGAAAAAAAGAGTACTTTATTTTCTCTTTCTTTTCTTGGGGGTGGTTGTCACAGCCTTTTCTCAGGAAAGAACAATTAAAGGTGTCATTCGTGATGCCAACGGGGAAACCCTTCCTGGTGCCACAGTGATGGTCGAAGGGACAACAAACGGTTCAGTATCAGACTTTGATGGTAATTATACTGTTTCTGCTACATCAAATGAAGCAGTTTTAGTGGTTCGCCTTATTGGTTACAAAACACAGAATGTTACTATTGGTTCGAAGTCCGTAATTGACTTTACAATGGAAGAGGATGTGGAACAACTAGAAGAAGTAGTTGTTACTGCATTAGGGATTGAAAAAGACAAAAAGTCATTAGGTTACTCTGTATCAGAGGTAAAAGGTGATGACTTAAAAGGTGCAGATACCGGCGTTTTGAATAACCTAAACGGTAAAGTTGCAGGTGTACAGGTCAACACATCTTCAGGAGCACCTGGTGCATCTTCTCGTATTACTATCCGTGGTAACTCTTCTTTGACAGGTAGTAATCAACCGTTATTCGTAATTGATGGTGTGCCAATGGACAACACATACAACTCTGGTAATACATCAAGCGGAGGTACCGATTTTGGTTCTCCAATCAACGATATTAACCCTGATGACATTGAATCAATGTCGGTATTAAAAGGCCCTAACGCAGCCGCTTTGTATGGTTCTAGAGCACAAAATGGTGCTATTGTAATCACTACAAAATCAGGTAAAGGATCTCAAGGATTGGGCGTTTCATTGTCCAATACAACCACTTTCCAAAAGCCTTTAGTTTTACCGAATTACCAAAACGAGTACGGTCAGGGTTTAAATGGTCAATTCTCATTTTCTGATGGTAAAAACGGTGGTACTTATGATGGGGTAGACGAATCTTGGGGACCGCGTTTAGATGCAGGTTTAATGATTCCTCAGTTTTACTCTAATGGAGAACCAGTTCCATGGGTTTCTAATCCAGACAACGTGAAAGACTTTTTCGAAACTGGACATGTTTCCACTACCAACTTGTCAATTCAAAATGCTACTGATAAATCAAATGTTCGTTTCTCATTGATGTATTCAGACCAAGACGGTATGGTGCCAAATACAGGTCTTGAAAATTACTCAGCTTCATTGAATTTTGGACACAAAATCACGGATAAGTTGCAGTTGGATACAAAAGTAACGTATTCAAGAAGAGCGTCAGACAACTTACCTCAACAAGGTTATGGAGAAAACAACGTAATGCAGCAATTTGTATGGTTTGGTCGACAAGTAGATACAAACCTATTGAAGGACTATAAAAAAGCTGATGGTACGCCTTACAACTGGAACTACAACTACCATGATAATCCGTATTGGATCTTGAACGAGAACACCAACTCTCAACTTAGAGACCGTGTGAATGGTTATGCTTCATTAAAGTGGAATATTACTGATTACTTAAATTTCAAAGTTAAAGGGGGTACAGACTTGTATACAGAAAACCGTATGTCTAAGTCAGCAATGTACTCAATCAATGACCCTGATGGCGGTTTTTATGAATCGAACTACTTTGTGAATGAGACAAACTTCGATTTCTTATTCTCCTTCTCAAAAGATTTTGGTAGAGACTGGAACGTGAATGCTAACTTCGGTGGTAACAACATGTATAGGGTGTATAAATCGAATTCAATGGAAGCATTTGGTCTAGCATCACCAGGTGTCTATACTCCAGCCAATGCAACAGGACAGGTAGAATCACAAACTTATTTTGAAGAGAGAATTATCAACTCTTTATATGGTACCGCTTCAGTAGGGTTCAGAGATTACTTATTCGCAGATGTGACATTACGTAATGATTGGTCGTCTACTTTACCGATCCAAAACAACTCGTTTATGTATCCATCGGTCAACCTTTCTTATGTATTCTCTGAGCATATTGACCTTCCTTCTTGGATTACACAAGGTAAAATTAGAGGTGGATGGGCAGAAGTAGGTAACGATACTGACCCTTACAATACCATGAACGTGTATACAAGTGGATTACCTTATAATGGTTATCCAATGTTTAAATATGAAACAACACAAGCCAATCCAGATCTAAGATCTGAAAGAACACAATCTTGGGAAGTTGGTTTAGATATGGGCTTCTTTAATAATCGTTTAGGATTTGAAGCGGCTTATTATGAAAAGTCAACGTATGATCAGATTGTTCCAGCTGACGTATCTGCTGCTTCAGGGTATAGATATACTTATATCAATGCAGGGCAAATTGATAACAAGGGTTTTGAATTGATGGTATTTGCTACGCCAGTTCAAACAGATGAAGTGACTTGGGATGTGTCTTTCAACTTCTCAAAAAACAAAAACACTGTTGTTGAGTTAGCTGATGGTGTCGATTCATTCATCTTAGGTGATTTCTGGGGACTTTCAACAGAAGCTAGACCGGGTGAAGAATTAGGTACTTTCTACGGTTATGCTTATCAAAGAGATGATGCGGGCAATGTGATGGTCGATGAAAATGGCTTCCCAATGAAGACAGAAGAAAAAGTAAAATTAGGTTCTATCAACCCTGATTGGAGAGGTGGTATCCGTAACTCTGTTTCTTACAAAAACTTCACTTTATCAGCTTTAATTGATATTTCAGTGGGTGGAGATATCTTCTCAGTGACAAATATGTTTGGTGAATACGCTGGTGTGTTAGATGTAACAGCCATGAACCGTGAAGCAGGTAGAGTGACAGAAGGTGTTGGTGTGGATGGAAATCCAAACACGACAGTAGTATCTACACAAGATTATTATCAATCACTTTACGGAATCCATGAGGAGTATTTATACGATGCAACTTATGTAAAACTTGCGGAGTTATCAATTGCTTACAATATCCCTTCTACATTCACGAAGAAATATGGTATCAAAGGAATGAGCGTTGCATTTGTAGGAAATAACCTTTGGATGATTCATAAAAATGCTCCAAATATTGACCCTCAAGCAGGTTTCGGTTCTAGCTTATCGGGTCAAGGGTTTGAATTTGGACAGTTACCATCACCACAAAGCTTTGGTTTTGATATCAAGATGAAATTCTAATATACCATTTCTGACGAGTAGCATTATCTAAATAAAGTTGGGGGATTTTTCCCTCAACCACAATTTGAATAAAAATGAAAAAATCAATTATATATATAGCATCCATCCTAATGACTTTGGGCATGACATCATGTTTCAAAAACTTTGAGGAGATGCAAATGAACCCTAATTACCCTACAGATGTAAATCCAGGGAACTTATTTGCCAATGCCACATTTTCAAGAATAGGTGGTGTTTATGGTGTGCAAGCCGAAGATTTCAATATGACAGCAAGTGGTCTTTGGGCACAACACTTTGGTAAGATCCAATATATCGACGAGGATTATTATGAATACAGATCCAATGTGATCGATTTATTTTGGAAATACATGTATGCAGGTTCTTCATCAAACGGTACAGCTTCTTTGTATGATTTAGAATTGGCTATCATGAAAATTCGTGAATTAAAAGAGGCTTTACAAGCAGAGGCAAACCCCGATGTAAAAGCCATTGCAGATGCTGAAGCAATGGAAGGTGCAATGTTAGTGGTTCGTACTTACCTTTTCTCAGTAATGACTGACGTATGGGGAGATATTCCTTATTCTGAAGCATTAAAAACAGTTGCTTTAGGTTATGAATCAACGATTACTCAACCAAAGTACGATGCACAGAAAGATATCTACAACGATTTATTTAATCGCCTAGCAGAAGCAAATGAATTATTATCCAATGGCGGTAAAATTGAGCCACAATCGGATATGATTTATGGAGGTGATACTCAAAAGTGGCAAAAATTTGCCAACTCTTTAGCCGCTCGATTATACATTCATATTTCAAAAGTGGATCCATCGACTGCAGCAAGTGGTTTGGAGTTAATTTTTGGTAACCCAGGAAAATACCCTGTTTTTACATCGATTGAGGATGATGCGATGTTGACGTATGCAGGTACTCAGCCTTATGAACATCCCTTCTTTGAAAACTATGTGCGTGATGCTCGTGATGATCATGCCATTTCATATACTATGATTGATATGATGAAAGAAAGAAAAGATGCTCGTATGTATATTTTTGCGACACCAACACCATCATCAATTGCGTTGTTTGACTCAACTGGGAATACGGCAGATATTCAATATTATGGTATCGAAAATGGTAAGCCAAAAGGAGAAGAATTTAAAATTGCTGACATCTCAAGAATCGGTGTCTTGTATAGAGGTACAGCCAACAGTGTATCGCATATTATGTCATATTCGGAGTTGGAATTTATTAGAGCTGAAGCAGCTGCATTATTAAATGTAGGGAGTGCCGGTGATGCAAAAACAGCTTACGAAAAAGGAATTCATGCTTCTTTTGAAAGTCAGTATAAATTGGCTGATCAATATGGTATCAGAACAGCGTCTTTTGTAGATCAAAATGGTGCAACTACTTTATCAGAACGAGTAGTCACTGAAGAGGACGGAACTGACATTGAAATTGCGTTAGCCAATCTTGAAGATCACTATAAAAGAACGTTGGAAACCGAAGCCGTTGCTTGGAATGCTGGTAAAGCAGCACAGTTGATTGCAGAACAAAAGTTCATTTCGATTTTCACGAATGGCCCTGAAGCATTTACAGAAGTTCGTCGTACCAATTACCCTCAACTTACTTTTGTAAGAGGTGGTACACAGTATAAAGGTTTAGGTTTACCGTACCGTTTTCCTTATGCAATTTCAGAACAAACTACAAACGGTGCTAATTGGGCTCCTGCAGCAGAAGGTATCACAAACACCATGTACGGTAAAACACTTTGGTGGAATACAAAAGCATTTGACAACTATAGAATATTAAATAATTAGTAGTATAGATTAGATTTTAATTCATAGAACTATGAATTGGAACTTAAAGTTAGATTTAAAGAACCATCCAATCGGGTGGTTCTTTTTCTTTTTGATTTTTTCTCTCGCCTATTGAGACTGGATAGCTCTATCAAAACTTCATCGTTTTGAGATACTCAAGCATCAAAATAATTTCATAAAGAAATTATTGTAATTCACGAAAACTTCATTCAAATTGTAGTGTTCTTAGTTTATAATTTATACCATTAAAAATGAATAACTACTTGTAAACTAAGTTTACGTTATTAATAGTGTTTAAAAACCAAGAGATTTCTGATGATCTGAAGGGCACTTACCTTTTGCCTTCTAAGCCTAGATTTTTTGCTTCGTTTTTCATCAATGGAAAAATGAAGAAGAAGGAAGCTTGAAAGAAGGATATAAAAGTCTGTGGAATAATTGATTGAAAGTTTATGGTAATTTAGTTTACAATGTAATAACTTACGTTCATATGCTACTGAAAACATTTAACTATTGTATATTTCTCTTTTTACTTCTTTTTTCCTTTAAAGTCAACGCTCAGAATTGGGAAAAGCGACATAAGTTTGCAAAGTCCTATTTTGGAATCAGTAACTATATTGTCCCCAATTTATCAAATGGTAATTACTTAGCCACTGAAGGGAATGGCTCCATTCAAACGTTTTCAAAAAGTGGATTTTTATCTCCTGCCATAAATATCGGCGCTACACACTTTTGGGGGTATGCTGATTTCTATATTTCCATCAATACTGCTTCGATCAATTAGGACAAGATAAGATAAAAAATGCCTATCGATTTGGCACTTTTACGGGATTAAGAATTTATCCATTGGCTTCAAAAGAAAGGAGTATTCGTCCCTATTTGGGCTATAAATTTTCACCATTTAGATATAAACAGGAAGATCTTTCTGAACAACAATTTGCATATACCCAAGTGAAATCAGTTTTTGATATAGGTATAGGAGTTCAACTTCCAAAGTTTTACCTCACCTTGGAATACAGTAGAGTGATGAATACCTCTTTTGAAACTTATCTATCAAGATCAGTAAAAAGTGTAGATCACTTTCCTAGTCAAACATTTCAAGTAGGGTTGAATTATAGTATAGAAACGACCAAGAGTGCAAGTAATGAGTCTAACCGAAAATTAAATAAAACGCTAAGTTCTTCTAATAAATGGGGAATATTTCTTGCGCTTGGACCTTCCTCCGCTTTCCCAACTGCATCCTCAAGTTATGTAACGGATCTATATCCCTTTTTAGATGACAAGGCTTTTCCATCCATTTTTGCGGACATTGCTATAGGTTATCATTTCACAAAATGGGATTTGGTGACAGCGGTAGCCTTTAGGCAGATGTCACAAAAGCGTAGTGCGTATGAACTAGACTTAAATATTAAAAGGAAGAGTATCAATTTTGAAGCTTATAAATTTATAGCTGACTATCATGGCTTTGCACCTTATATCGGCTTAGGTGTAAGTTATGAAGATATTGCACTGCATGAAAACAATAATAGTGAAGAACAGCCTTCACAACATTTATCGACTTTCACTCCAAACCTTGTTTTCGGTTGGGATATACGCCCAAGTGAAAAAGGAGATTGGTGGGTGCTACGAACTAACTTAAGGTATTTTCCGCTATTAGAATTAGAGCGTCAACAGAAATCATTAAGTCTTCAGTTTATTGAGTTTAACTTTATCCAATTTGTCTTTTATCCTCAGCGCCTAAGGAAATTAAACCAAATGAATTAATATGAAAGATTCACGCTCCAAAAACGTAACCCATCTCTTTTTCTTTCTACAAAAATCACACTTGTTTTGTAATACATTAAACAGTAA
>NZ_JTAM01000101.1 GCF_000812565.1 Flammeovirga sp. OC4
TACATTGGCATAAACTGAATAAGAAATTGGATAAAATATTTATGTAAAAAAATAAATCAAAAGAAATTTGTATAGTTTAATAAATAGAAAAAATGGACCACCAATTTTCCTTAAGACTTGACGATTCATATAAGTTTACATAAACTAAGTTAGATTAACAACAGTGATTGCAAAAGCTAATATTCTCAAAGCTAGGTTTATATACATTTAGTATATAGCCTAGCTTCTTATGTATTAACAACAATTTTAGAGGGGTAGTATTACCATCTTTAACTTTAAATTATAGAACTAAATTAGCACAAACAAGTATGAAATATTTAATGAAATTCGGAATAGTATTACTTCTAATTTTGGGCTTTCAAAATGTATATGCCCAAGACAATATTCAGCATACCATCAATGAATCTTGGAAATTTATTAAAAGCGATGAAATTGTTGATGTTAAGGACTTTTATTCAAAGCTTGGTATTGCAAAATCAGTAGACTTACCGCACACTTGGAACGACAAAGATGTGGTAGACGAGACAAAAGGTTATTACAGAGGTACAGGGTGGTATGCCAAAGAAGTAAGGATTCCTACTTCCTATAAAAACAAAGAAGTCTTCCTCTTTTTTGAAGGTGTCAATACCGTTGCCGAAGTCTATATTAATTCAAAATTAGCCGGTCAACATATCGGTGGTTATACACGTTTTGTTATCCCAATTTCAGATTTGATTCAATTTGATGAAGAAAAAAAATTAACGACTTTTAAAGTGACTGTAAAAGCGGATAATCGTTTTGATGAAAACGTCCCGACACTGGCTGCAGATTTCACTTTCTTTGGAGGGATTTATAGAGATGTCAACTTAGTTGTAAAAGATAAAGTGCATTTTAATTTTGAAGAAGATGCTTCAAATGGGTGTTTTATAACCACCCCAAAAGTTACAGCGGACCAAGGAGAAGTTCACTTGAAAGCGCACATAAAGAACAGTGATTTATCAAAAAAGAAGATAAAACTGATCAATAAGATTTATTCGCCAACCCATCAATTGATCCAAGAAAAAGTATCTAAGCTAACACTTCAACCAAACAAAACAACTAATTATGAATTCGATTTTGATGCTGTTACTACTCCTCTTTTATGGAGTCCAAATACTCCTCATCTGTATTCCATAGTAAGTGAAATTTGGGACGTAAAAACAAATACAAAGCTAGACGAAGTCATCAATCCACTTGGCTTTAGATGGTTTAAATTCGATACAGAAAAAGGCTTTTTCTTAAACGGGGAACCACTGAAATTAATCGGAACCAATCGTCATCAAGACTACAAAAATATTGGAAATGCATTACCTGATTATCTGCATACCGAAGATGTAAGAATGATGAAGGAAATGGGAAGTAACTTTTTACGTATCTCTCATTATCCACAAGACCCTGCGATATTAGAAGCGTGTGACCGCTTAGGAATTTTGACTACTGTAGAAACGCCAGTGGTGAATACGATCACTGAAAATGAGACTTTTGATAAGAACTGCTTAAGTGCTCAGTTGGAAATGATCCGACAAAATTACAATCATCCTAGTTTGATTATTTGGGCCTATATGAATGAGATTTTACTTAAGCCTAAATATAAAAATGACCCACAACGCTATAAAAAATATACGGATTATGTACTTCAACTTGCACAAAAATTGGAGACATTAACGAGAAGAGAGGATCCTTATCGCTATACAATGATACCGAATCACTCGGGATTAGAAAGGTATAAGGAAGCAGGGTTGACAGATGTGCCGATGATTGTAGGTTGGAACATTTATGATGGGTGGTACGGCAGAGAATTTGATGCTTTGGAGGCAAAATTAACGAAATACCACGAAGGAGTAGACAAGCCATTGATCATTACAGAATATGGAGCAGGGGCAGATCCACGATTGCATTCTCTAAACCCAACTCGATTTGATTTCACCCAAGAATATGCTACGGCTTATCATCAGCATTATATGAAAGTGATCAAAAAGCTTCCATTTGTAGCGGGGGCAAATGTATGGAATTATGCGGATTTCAGCTCCGAACAAAGAGTAGATGCAGTGCAAAGCATTAACAATAAAGGATTAGTGGGCATCGATCGTAAACCCAAAGATGTTTTCTATTTCTATCAGGCGAGTTTACTCAAAACACCTTTCATCGGTATATCGACAAAAAGCTGGAAACGTAGAAGTTGTATTGAAGATCTTGAAAATAAAGGTTTCGCTACAATGCCCGTACAGGTCTTTTCCAATCAATCTGAAGTGGAATTATTTATTAATGGAAAAAGTATTGGAAGTCAAAAAGTTCAAGATGCAATTGCCACTTTTGAAGTGCCATTTACTAATGGTATAAATCGCCTGAAAGCTGTAGCTGGAAAAGTAGAAGATTATTCAGAAGTACGTATTGATCTTTTACCACAATCTTTTGAGACATTCCCTATCAATGGTTTGTCGATTAATTTGGGAGATGAACGCTTTTTCTATGATGATCAAATCGATCAAGCTTGGGGATTAAATCAAAATTATACGAAGGGGAGTTGGGGTTCCATTGGTGGTAAACCATTTATCAAAACTAAAAAAAGAAAGCAACATCCTTACGGTACGAACCAACCTGTTGCAGGCACTTTTAATGATCCCATCTATCAAACCCAATTAGTGGGGATAGAGGAATTCAGACTAGATGTTCCTCCGGGGCTTTATGAGGTAAGATTACATTTTGCCGAATTAGAAGGAACTGATGCCAACCACCTTCCATATGATCTAACAGATACAGAAGCAGTAAAAACAGGTAAAGTAAGCCGTACTTTTTCCGTGAAAATCAACAATCAAATGGTCATCAATAAATTGGATCTTTTAAATCAATATGGTGAATACAAAAAGGTCAAAATCAAATCTCAAACAAGAGTCGGAAAAGACGAACCTTTGATTATTCAATTTGATAAAGTGATTGGCGAGCCGGTATTAAATGCAATTGAGATCTATAAGAAATTGTAATATCTCATTACGAAAACACACTTAATAAGAAAAAAAACATGAAACAGATTACAACACTATTCATCCTACTTTTATTTAGCTCATATTGGAGTTATGCACAAGAGAAAACCAATGTATTGATATTTCTAGTAGATGATTTAAGACCAGATATTGGTTGTTATGGAAATGATAAAATCAAATCTCCTAACATTGATAAATTAGCCAAACAAGGCGTTACTTTTAATCACGCTTATGCTCAACAAGCAATTTGTGGACCTTCTAGACTGAGTATCATGACTTCGAAACGAGTGGATAAAATTGGTATTCATTCCATCTTTACACCTCTTCGTTCAGTGCAAAAAGAGATGCTTACCATGCCGCAGTTTTTCAAAGAAAATGGATACAAAACAGTGAGTATAGGCAAAGTATATCATCATGCAATAGACGATAAACAAAACTGGAGTATTCATATACCGAAAGAAGGGAATTCTTATGTTTCACCAGAGAATATTGCGTTAATAGATAGTATCAAAAGTGCTGGAGGCAGAAAGGGGCCTGCTTATGAAGCGGCAGATGTACCTGATGAAGGTTATAAAGATGGAAGAGCAGCAGCTTCAGCAATAAAAACGCTGAAAGAAATCAAAGGTGACCCTTTTATGATGATGGTTGGTTTGAGTAAACCTCATTTACCATTTAATGCTCCTAAAAAATATTGGGATTTATATGATAGATCTTCTTTTGAGATACCATTGAGGAAGCAACCTAAAGATGTAAGCTCTTTTGCTACAACGCCATGGGGAGAGTTAAGAGGGTATCATGGTATGCCTCAAGACGGACATTTGGGTGATGAAACTACTCAGACATTAATTCACGGCTACTACGCGAGTGTGAGTTACATTGATGCTCAAGTGGGAAAAATCATGAATACACTAGAAGAGTTAGATCTTAGAAAAAATACTATTATCGTTTTTATGAGTGATCATGGTTGGAAGCTTGGAGAATATGGAGATTGGTGTAAGCATACCAATTTTGAGTTGGATACAAGAGTACCATTAATTATTAGTAGAGAATTATCTTATAAAAAGAGTAAGAAAAATGTAACAAGTGATGCATTAGTGGAAAATATAGATGTATTCCCCTCGGTAGCAGCAGCATGTGGATTGGAGCTGTCAGATGTTGATGGAAAGTCTATTCTTCCATTGGTAGACAAACCCAATAAGAAAGGTGATGAAGCAGCTTACAGTATTTACGCCAGAGGAAATAAAGTGATGGGGTTGACAGTAACTGATGGAAAATGGCGATATACTGAGTGGAGAGACCTTAAAAACAAGAAGTTACATTCTTCAGAACTCTATCAATGTGAGCAAGATTATGATGAACAAAATGTCAATTTCATTGCTTCTCCTGAACATGCTAAAATAGTGTCTAAAATGAAGAAATTAATGTATATAGAGTATCCTGAAGATCAATATGATTTCTTATTCTTGAAAAGAAACAAAGGGAAGCGAAAAAGTTAAGAACTTAGGTTATAGATGTTTCATTCACTATCCATAACATTTCCTAGAATCAAATGCACTATAAATGAAATATTGTTATAGAAACACTAACTAATTAATACTATGAGTTACAAAAATAATATCCGTTGGGGAATCATTGGTTGTGGTGATGTCACTGAAGTAAAAAGCGGCCCAGCTTATCAACTGACAGAAGGTTTTGAATTAAAAGCCGTGATGAGAAGAAATGCCGAAAAAGCACAAGATTATGCCCAAAGGCATAAAGTGGAAAAACATTATTCAAATGCTGATGAACTCATCAATGATCCTGAAATAGATGCCGTTTATATTGCTACACCGCCAGATGCTCATTTACATTATGCATTGAAAGTCGCAGAAGCGGGAAAGATTTGTTGCATTGAAAAACCGTTGGCTCCTTCTTATTCCGAAAGTCTAATTATTTATGAATCGTTTAAGAAGAAGAACCTTCCTTTATTTGTTGCCTATTATAGACGTTCATTACCTCGTTTTACCCAAATCAAAACTTGGTTAGAGAATAATGAAATTGGAGAAGTAAGACATATCAATTGGAAATTAACTTCACTTCCAAAAGCAATTGATCTAACAGGTGAATACAATTGGAGAACAGATAGTGACGTAGCTACGGGTGGTTATTTTGATGATTTGGCAAGTCATGGTTTAGATTTTTTTGTGTATTTGTTAGGTGAAATGACTAATGTAGCCGGATTCAGTACCAACCAACAAGGGCACTATACAGCCAAAGATGCAATTACAGCTTGTTGGATGCATAAAGGAGGTATTACAGGAAGTGGATACTGGAATTTTGGTGTTGAACAAGAAGAAGATATTGTAGAAATAATAGGGAGTAAAGGAACGATAAAGTTTTCTGTTTTTAAAGAAGAAAAAGTAGTGATAAAAACAGGAAATACTACTTTAGAACTAGACATCGATCACCCTAAACATGTTCAATTACATCATGTTGAAAATATGAAAAAAGATCTTTTTGAAGATGAATTTTCACACCCTTCTAAAGCTTCAGAAGCGGTGCATGTGAGTTGGGTAATGGATAAGATATTGGGGAAGTTGAATGATAAATAACCTTTTTAAGTACAAAGTCAAAAATAAATTATAGTTAATTCTAATTCATTTTTTGTGAGTACAACGCTAAAAAACGTATTAATAGTGGTTCTATTGAAAGTTTTTTAAAGGAAATAATCGCAACATAATAAATAGAATTAGCATTAGATAATTTTGAATTTGTACTGAATTGCTTCTTTTTTGTGAAAAGGTATAATAGTCTATATTATACCTTTTTGCATTCATTTCGGATTATTCTCTTCCGTCTTACTTCGATATTTACTCTTGAAATGAGATGTTTATTACAACAATAAGCACCCTAAAGTAAACAACATTAACAGTAAGCTGATCATGAGCTACTGTTTTTACAAATTGACAAGTAAGAAATGAAACTACCAATTGAACTATCGTTCCTAATAGCATTCTTGTTAGGGATTTCAAACGTGCAAGCGCAAGTGAAATTTGAACAAGAAGTTAAAATCACGGACATTGCATTGCACTTTGATGGAAAGAAAGTAAAGCCGGGGACCGCAGATGTAGATGAAAAATACGACTACATTTTTGGCCCCAATATCTCCGCACATGGTGATTGTATCAAGAAGTACAAAGAGTATATTTTTATGTCTTGGTACAAAGGAGGAGAAGAAAACAGACAAATGATGTTGTCGCGTTACAACACAGAGACAGGTAGTTTAAAGACCATTGAATTTGATCATCGACATACCGGGCATAATGGTCTTACTCATCTTGGTGAATCACACAATACGATTGGAGTAGGAATAAGTCCTTTGGACGGAACGATCCACCTATTGTTTGATATGCATGCTTACAGTAGGACAATTCCTAGCGGTAGATTCAAAACTGATTATTTCAGGTATTCCTATACCGTAAAAAATGCGGCATCTGTTCCAGATGATGAATTCACATTAGACCTTTTTGTAAAAGATCCTCATGATGGAGATTACAATCACTGTAGCTTGAATGGAACGCTCAATGAAGGGAAGTTCGGACGTTTAACTTACCCCAAGTTTTTTACCAATGACAAAGGAGATTTATTCATGTATATGCGTAAATGGAGTAGTTATAATGGTGGGTATCATTTTGCAAAATACGATGCTAAAACGTCTACTTGGTCTGAATTTATCAAATTTGCAGATTATCATGCTTCAAAAAATGGCCAACCTTATGATTGGGGGATGTATGGTTATATGAAGTATGTAAACGGCAAAATTAGAGTGGGTTTTCAGCGAAGATTAAATAACAGAAATGACCGCTATATTTACCAAAACGGTATTTATTATGCTTATTCTGATGATCAAAGCGGTCAATCAGAGTGGAAAAACCACAAAGGTGAGAATGTTCCGATTCCCATCAGAGATGCTGATGTTATAAAAGTAGCGGAGCCTGGTGATTTTGTGACAACTACTGAAAAAGATAAGGTTTATATCGTAGGAGATTTCGATTGGAATGTGACTCAAAAAGGAGACGTTCATTTTATTTCAAAAGTAAAAGACAACGAGAACAATGTAACAAAGAAAATACATAGTTATAGACCTGCGGGGAGTGAAGAATTTATCCATAGCACCGATTTTGCAGGTGGCTCAAAACTCTATACCTACGGTGATAATCTCTATATTGTAGGCTTAAATTCATCGGGTAGAATATTTATTGAAAAATGTGATGGTGGTAAGAATAACTTTGAGAGAATATATGAAGCAAAGTCGGGGAGAAGGTTCCATCATGGCGTAGCCTATATATCAGATGGCAAGTTGTATTACTATATGATGGAAAGAGGAACAGGTACACAACAATCCCTGTATCTTCATATTATTGATTTAGGAATTGATACTTCTGCACCAGTAGGTTATACTTTTGCGGCCAATGAAGATGATTCGGTAAAGGTAACCGGAACAATGGACGTAGCTTATGGGGCAGATGGAGAGTTTGTTTATTTGTACAATCAAACTGAAGATTGTGCTTGTAATGCAGCTACTTTTGGCTCAAGCCCAACCACAGACAGTGAAAAGAAGTGTTATGTGAAGCCCGTTGTATTTGTCAGTAGTATTGATATCAATAAGCAAAGCCTTTCAATGGTTTTAGATCAAAGCTACCAACTGTCTGCGACTGTACTTCCTTATGATGCAAAAAATAAAAATATCACTTGGAGTTCATCGGATGAATCGATTGTCACTGTAGATCAAAATGGACTGATTAGGACGCTCGCTTTGGGAACTGCTTCTGTAACGGTGACAACTGAAGATGGAGGTTTTACCAATAGTTGTAATATAAGCGTTGGAACGGAGGCCTTCCCAAATGTTGAATGGGTAGATGGGGCACAAGCAGAATATCCTGCCAGCAATTTATTGGATGAAAATACAACAGATGAGGCCCGATGGAGTGTGAGAGAATATCCTAAATCTATTGTGATTGATTATGGTGAGAATAAACGTTTTACAGGTGTAAATTTATATACTTACCAAGGTAGATCTTATCATTATAGTATCAGTATTTCTAATGCACCGGATGAGGGTTTTACCGAAGTAGTAAATCAGTCAGGAACCACGACAATACAACCTATTGCCCATACTTTTGATGCGACAGAAGGTCGATATTTAAAACTTACCGTAACAGGAGCAACAGGTTATGAAAGTAATTGGATCAGTATAAATGAGTTAGAAGTAATTCAGGAAATACAAGTGAAAGGTCTAGAGTTGAATCAAAATACGTTGGCTTTGGTGGAAGAGGAAACTTTTCAATTAGAAGGTGTTGTCAATCCTGCAAATGCAAAAAACAAAGCATTACAATGGACTTCAGATAACCCTTTTATCGCTTCGGTTGATGAAAACGGCTTATTAAGTGCAATAGCAGAAGGTACCACCAACGTAATGGCTACTACAGAAGATGGTAATATCACGGCTAGTTGTATTGTTGCAGTGACTTCAAAAGTTATAAATTCAATCGAAAAAGTAGCGATAGACGGTAGGATAATCATTTATCCTAATCCAGCAGGAAAAGTATTGAACTTTGATTTTGGAAATCAGGAATGGACGAGTGCAAAAGTGAAAATTATAAACCTTTCAGGTCAAGTAGTATTTACAGAAGAACTTGCTGTAAGTCAAACTCAAATTGATATTAATGATTTACAAACAGGGACCTATGTTATTTCTATCCTCACAAATGAAGGATTAATAAAAGGGAAGTTTGTAAAGCAATAGGATATTTTTTTTGGAACTCAAAACCTCCAATAATATTTGCACCAGTGGACTTTCTACTCAATTCGTTTGTTAGTTCTACTCCCGGTATTGAAGGGAAAAGCGTTAAGAATTTCATGTATTGAGCCGTTAAAAATGATTTTGTTGTTTGAGCAAATCGAGTTTAAAATCATTTAGGCGAGAGGAATGAAATTTAGCTTTTGACTTCAAAGCCTAGATTTTTTGCTTCGTTTTTCATCAATTGAAAAATGAAGAAGAAAGAAGTTTGAAAGTAGGTCCTATGAAATCCTGCAAAAAGATGGATTTAGATTTAACGTAATAAACTTACTTTACAAAGTATTGAATACTTTTTGAAAGCAGCCACAAAACCTACTAATAGCATCGATTTTCATCAAATAAGGAGACACCAAGATGCTTTTGAAAGATTGATCGTAATGTGATCTATAGTACTTGCGGCCGCTTCAAAAAGTAATAAAAACAAAGCACAAGTCTTTCTTTTAGACTTGTGCTTTGTTTTTATAAAGTATTAGATTTGAGTTTGATAGATGTGTTGTAAAGTGTAGTTATACTACAAAACTTTCGGTCCTTGAACTACACCTCTTCCTTCTTTAAAGCCCCACCAATTAATAGCATGTTTTCGAGGATCAAGCTTGTAATTATATTTCTTTAAATAATATTCTCTTGGATGAAACGCATCATTGATTCTATCCATTTGTGCTTGAAGCTTTTTATCCAATTCTTTCTGAAGAACAGCTACCTTTGGTTGATCGATCAGGTTATTTAGTTGATAGGGGTCCGCTACATTGTCAAACAATTGGTTCTTGCCTTTTAAGTTTTTGATATAAGAATACTGTTTTGTTCGGATCGCTCTATATTCTGAATCTCTAAAATTGGCACCAAAAGGACAAGCATTCATAACTAATGCCGCTCTGTCAAAATCAGCCTTTGGAGATTTTATTAAATCAGAAAGATCCTCCCCTTCAATCACTTTAGGAATAGCAATTCCGGCTAACCCTAATAAGCTTGGTAAGATATCGGGTGTATTAATCGGTGCTTCAATTTTGGTTCCCGCATTTTTACCAATAGAAGGATATTTGATAAGGAACGGGACTTTAATGGCTTCATCCCAAGGAAGTTGCTTTACAAAAGGTTTTACCCCATGTGCCCCTAACATTTCACCATGATCAGCGGAAAACACAATGATGGTATTTTCATCCAACCCTAACGACTTTAACTGATCCAATACACTTCCAATCGCTTGGTCAGTAGCAGAAATATGAGCATAGTAACCTTGCATTTCTTTTAAAGCACGTTTCTTATATTTTTCAATGACGTTTTTGGGAAGCAGTAAACTGTCTTGTGGGTACATTTCCATAAATTTCTTTGGTGCACTGCCATGCGGATAATGCGGAGTGGCAATGGATAAAACCAATAAAAATGGATTATCATCATTGGCATGCGATGCTAGGTACTTATTAGCGTCCTCAGTAATAGCAAAAGGAGAATACTTTGGCCAATATTTGATATTAGGATCCTCATTATCATAATAAGGCATTTTGTTGTAGGCGTGTGAACACTCAAGTCCTTTCCAATAATCAAAACCCTGTCTTCTTTCAGGTGCCACGTTGGTCAGACGGCCATGACCGTCCAAATGCCATTTTCCATAGTAAGCGGTAGTATAACCTTCAGCTTTAAAAATTTCAGCCATACAAAGTTCTTCTTCTGGCATATACACATCATTGACCACCATACCTGTTGAAGTGGGGTAACGTCCAGTGAAGAGCGCCGCTCTATGTGGCGTACATACGGGAGTTACGGAAACGGCATTGCTGAAGTTGATGGATTCTTTAGCCAATTGATCTAAGACAGGTGTTTTTACCACTTTATTTCCCGCATAGCCAGTGGCAGAAGCTCTCCATTGATCGGTTAAAATATAGACAACATTAGGTTTCTTTTTGGTGTCAATTGTCTTTGTTATGTTCTGTTTTTGACACGACATCATTCCTAGAATAAAGAAGTGAAGGAGTAATAATCTGTTCATTTCCTGAGTATATTTATATAAAAAATCTTTTCTTCAATATATCAATCAATGGTATAATAACTGTGTCATAAAGTCTCTATTTGGGGTAAAGTAATATATTGTGTTTTGAGTCATTCATAAAATAAAAGTAAAGTGACGAACGAACAGGGGGTAAACTATTAATTATTGATAAAAACATAGCGTTTATACACAGATATTTGAATATAAAAAGGAGATTTAGTGGTTTCGTAAATGCTAATTATCAGTACTTTAGACTATTCTACCTCTATTTTCGACTATTGTCTTATGAAGAGTAATTAGTTTAGAGAAGTATTCAGCAAGTTATCAAAAGAACTAAAAAAACGGGGTACTAAAGTAAAGAGGTAGTTCATAGTGAGGTATAGAACATACTCTTTACTTTTCCCCATATATCTTGATGAGTACTTCGTATTCAGAAAACTAAACGAGATATGATACTTAGATCATTACTATTCATTTTTTTTATAGCCACTTCTTGCAGTGCTCAGATTACAACTCCAGAAAGATCATTGGTGAATAGAAATACAATTTTTGAGGAGAAAGAGGGGATTGTGGCCGTAGAAGCCGAGTATTTCTATAAACAAGAAAAGAAAAACATCAGGAAATGGTTCAAATCTGAGAACCTAGATCAATCGGATTTAGTTCAAAAAGGTTTGGTTGAGGCAAGTAACAACAATTATATTCAAATTTTGCCAGATACGAGAGTCACTCACGATGATATGGTAGTGAGAGGAGAAAACTTTACTAATACACCCGGTCAAATTGGAGTGTTACATTATAAAGTGATGTTTAATGAAGCAGGAAGGTACTACGTATGGGTGAGAACTTTTAGTACTGGAAGTGAAGACAATGGTTTGCATGTGGGACTTGATGGAGAATGGCCTGAGAGTGGCAAAAAGATGCAATGGTGCGATGGAAGAAATGAATGGACTTGGGAAAGTAAACAAAGAACGAAGGAAAACCACTGTGGTATACCTCATGCGATTTACCTTGATGTTGCCACACCGGGCTTGCATGAAGTGCAATTTAGTATGAGAGAAGATGGTTTCCGATTCGATAAATTTTTGATGACGAAAGATTCTTTATATGTACCAGAAGGAGAAGGTATTGAAGTAGCAATTGTAAAGCGAAAATCAAAAGTTACACCTTAATACTCTATTGTAGTAAGAAATTTAATACGTTGTAAACTAAGCTCTCGTTAATTTATTCTTTATGAAAGATAAATGGTGATGTATTGTGGTACGCGAGGACGTTTTACTAAAACGTTCCTACAGAACTACATTTTAGAAGATTATGATAAAACCTTTGTCTTTTGACATGTAATCAAAGAATCATTTAGGCGAAAGGAATGGAATTTAGCTTTTGCCTTCAAAGCCTAGATTTTTTGCTTCGTTTTTCATCAATGGAAAAATGAAGAAGAAGGAAGTTTGAAAGTAGAAACTTTAAAAGTGGGTAGAAAGATCGATTGGAAGTTAACGTAAACTGTAGTTTATAGTGTGTTTTAAAGTTTATCTATAGTTGTTAGTTGAAATGAAATAATTATAATATGAAAAAGATATCGCTCTTATTTTTTACTGTACTTATTGTACATTTTTGGAGTAATGCACAAACTATAAATCCCCCTGTAGGTCGACTGGCGATAGTAGCAGATGGAAACTCACCAGACCCTGATGATTTAGGAGGAACAGCGGTTTCAATTGCATTATTGAGAGCTTCAGGTCTTGAAGGAAGATTAGTACATTATTCTCACAGTTGTGATTTGGTGAAAGTCAAAAAAATATCGGCTGCTGCAGAACGAGAACGTCATGCATTAATGCAGGCAAGTTGTGAGGTTACAGCTCGCCGATGGGGAGGTTTTGAATCACTCAAGTTTTTGGATGCGAAATGGAATATGGAAGAAACAATTTTCGACCTAAAAAAGGCAATCAATGCTTCTACTCAAGAAGACCCTCTTTGGATTGTAGAAGCAGGTGAACCTGATATTATTGGTTTCGCATTAGCAGAATCAGACCCTAAAAAGCACCAATTCGTTAAGGTGATTACACATCACCCTGCTAACGATAATGCTGGAGACTTTTATACTTGGCAACAAATTCTTGATTTTGGAGTGGAGGAAGTACGTATTCCAGATCAAAATACTTACTTGAAAGTACCTGAACAGCAATTTGATTGGGCCAAAAATCATCCAGATGCCCGTGTTCAATGGGTATGGTTGATTGGTAAAGCAGCAGAATTGGATGATGTTGTCAAATTCCAAAAAGGAAGATATGACTGTTCAGATGCAGGTATGGTCCTGTATTGGATTACTGGAGCTACAAATGGTGGTTTAAAAGAAGGAAAGGTAGAGGATGTGAAAAATATTTTACTCGGTTACATCGACAAAATGTAATCAATCATATCATAAAAATGAAGATGGTAGAAACAGGTGAAAGTGAAATTATAATTCGCGATAACTGCATCATTTTAACTTTTAAGTTATACTTTCTTTTACCGTCTTATTCTTGTTTCTTATCGTCTCAGAAATAGCTAAAAACACTCATTTGGACGATAATACCCTTTTTTGAGATCATTATTTTCGCTCAACCGCCGTACTTGAATCTCATAGTTTGAGATGACACAAAAATAAACTTGTCTTTTTATCCAAAAGATCACGGGTGAGTATTCCCAATTTTTTAAGGTTTTGATGGAATGAAGTAGGCAGCAAAAAACTTATAGATGATGAAAAAAAATTATATTGTAGCACTGGTATTTCTCTTCTACGGGTGCAGTATTCCAACCGTAAAGCAGGCTAATATTGATGAAATAGATGCTAAAGTGAAGGGCTTATTGGAGCAAATGACTTTAGAAGAAAAAATTGCAGAATTGACACAAGATGCTCCTCCTAACGAGCGTTTAGGTATTCCGATGATGCAATACAGCGAATGTTTACACGGATTGTGGTTGCCAGGTTCAACGGTCTACCCTCAAAGTATTGCATTAGGGTCTACATGGGATCCTAACACTGTAAAAGCCATGACTACGGCGATTGCAAAAGAAGCTAGGGAAGCGAATTTAACGCACTGTTATTCTCCTAACTTAGACGTTATTGCAGGTGATCCGCGTTATGGTAGAATCGAGGAATCTTTTGGAGAAGATCCTTATTTAGTATCAAGAATGGGAGTGGCTTTTATTGAAGGTTTACAAGGTACTGGAGATGAACAGTTTGATGAAAATCACATATTGGCAACTGCCAAACACTTTGTTGCTTATCCCGAAAACCGTACGGGTATCAACGGCGGATTCAGTGATATTTCTGAAAGAAGATTATACGAAATATATCTTCCACCATTTGAGGCTGCTGTTCGTGAAGCGGGAGTAGGTTGTATTATGCCGGGTCATCAGGATCTAAATGGAGTTCCATGTCACATGAATGATTGGTTATTGAATGATGTATTGAGAGATGAGTGGGGATTTGATGGTTTCTTGGTTTCAGATAACAATGACGTTTCTCGATTACATTTGATGCACCACATTGCAAAAAACAGAACAGAAGCGGCAGTAATGGGTCTTGAATCAGGTGTAGATATGGATTTAGTGATTGGTAAGGCACCCGAAAATTCAGCTTATATCATGAAAGTCTTGGGTGACACACTAAAGCAGAATCCTGACCTTATAAAGTATGTAGATCAAAGTGTTGCTCGTATTTTAAAATTGAAATACAAACTTGGACTTTTCAACCAAGAAAATACGGACGAAGTCAAAAAAGTAGTCAGTAAACCAGAGAGTCAACAACTTGCATTGGATATAGCAAAAAAATCTGTAGTACTTTTAAAAAATGATCAAAACCTATTACCACTTGATGCCAATAAAATTAAATCAATTGCGGTAATTGGTCCTAATGCACATGAACAGGTGAAAGAAGGAAAACCTTACACTTTATTGGGTGGTTATGCGGGTATTCCTCCTTATTATACTTCCGTATTAGAGGGAATCAGAGCGAAAGTTGGTGACAAAGTGAAAGTCAACTATGCTAAGGGGTGTACTTTAACAGGTGATTCTAAAGCAGGCTTCGCAAAAGCAATTGCAGCCGCTAAAAAATCAGATGTTGTCATCTTAGCAGTAGGTGGGTCAACAAGGACTTGTGGAGAAGGAAAAGATAGAGCGGATTTGGACTTATTTGGTGTTCAAAATGAATTAGTTGAAGCCATTCAAAAAACAGGAAAACCTGTAGTGGCAGTATTGATCAATGGTAGACCTTTGACAATTAACTACATTGCAGAAAATGTTCCTTCAATCATTGAAAGTTGGTACTTGGGCATGAGAAGTGGAGACGCTTTAGCCGATGTGATTTTTGGCGATTATAACCCTGGTGGAAAACTAACGGTATCATTCCCTCGTTCGGTGGGGCAATTACCAATTACTTATCTTCAGCGTCCTGACTTTGTGGGGACAGGTAAAGGAAATTATAAATTTTCAGATAAGACTCCACTCTACCATTTTGGATATGGTTTGAGTTATACAACGTTCTCTTACGGAGAGCCTAAAGTAGAAGATATTGTAATTAACTCTGCTGAGGAAACGTATGTATCTATTGATGTAACAAATACCGGTAAAGTAGCAGGTGAAGAAGTTGTACAGTTGTACATCAGAGACAACTATGCATCAGTAGGTCGCTATAATAAAATGCTGAAAGGTTTTACAAGAATTGCATTAAAGCCAGGTGAAACACAAACGGTTACTTTCGCATTGAATAGTAAGAACTTGTCATTGTACAATAAGGATATGGAGAAGGTGGTAGAACCGGGCGATTTCACAATTTACGTGGGTTCTTCAAGTAGAGAGAGTGATTTGAAAACGGCAAAATTGACTGTTTCAGACCGTATTCTATTATAACTAGAAACTAATAGACAATTTTTTAAAGATTATAAATTATGAGACTACAAGGCAATCGAAATAGAAGACAAGGCTTGCTGTCCGTTTTAATGGCAGGATTGGGAGCATTGCTCTTAATGTCTACAACATCATACGCTCAACGCTATCCAAAGGCTTCAGTAAAAGAGACTGGAGTGACTTCGGAAACCTATCAATCCATTTCATTTAATGCATCCTACAACTGGAATACAAGTTCAAACTCGAATGCGGTTTTCTATCAGGGAAAATACAGCAGAACTTATATGACTTGGGTTGATAACTACGGAGATGTACATGTAGGAAGCTTTGATTATAAATCGAATAAGATTTCATCGAAACAGATTTTTGATAACGATCAAAATATACCTGTGGAAAGTGTTTCTCTTTTAGTGAATAAATCAGGAAAGGTAATTGTTTTTGTAGGTTTTGCAGGAAATAAGAATGCCTTTGTAGCACAGACTGAAGAGGCCGAAAATATCAAGAATTGGAACGTAAAAGAGTTAGCTCTTAATGCAGTCAATACTATCCAACCTGTCATCAGCAATGATAAGTTGACATTATTCTGGCAAGATAATCAAGGAAATATTTTCACCTCTGATTCAGGTCTTAAAGATAAAAAACTAGTAACTACAGGAGTTACAAACTTTAGATTGGTTTCAGATGAAGCAGTCCACATGGCAATCACAAAGAATGAAAGTCTTTATTATTTAAAGCTTCAAGATTCGAAAATCTACAAAGTAGATGGGACAGAAAGCTTTAATTTGAGCTCAGGTGCGATCAATGATGATAAGATGGATCTTGTTGTTCAAGATACGGAGAGCAAAGGTCTTTGGGCATGGGATATAGCACTTTCAAAAGAAGGAACTCCTGTCATAGTCTATTCTAACAATACAGGAGAAAAGAAATTTAATTATAGCAGAGTAACAAGAAAGAGTGATAATTGGTATAGTAAATTGATGGCTGACTCCAAAGGTAATTACAATTACAGTAAAGCGGAGTCAGCTCCTTTCCAAGTGGGCGGTATCGCTATTGATAAAAGCTCAACGGATGCAATTTATTTATCGGTCAAAAGAGGGGATTTCTTTGAAATTGAAAAGTGGACTACGACTAATCAAGGGAAGTCATGGAAAGTAAAAGAAATCACAAGTAAATCATCAAAAAACAACCTTTTACCATTGGCGGTCAATGGTGCCGGAATGGAATATCCTGCACATGTGGTTTGGTTACAAAATACGAATGATTCATTTGGTGTAAATCGTTTGAAAAATACCAACGAATGGTATTTGAAAAGAGCTTATACGGCATTGAAGATTGATGTTTTATCGCCTACGATTGACAACCCGTTGGATCCTACTCAAATCAATCACATCATGCACGATGTGGCCGATTGGCAGATGGTTACACCTCGCTACAATAAGGGAATGTTGACTGCTACGAACTGGCATTATGGTGCTTTGTATGTAGGACTAAGAGCGTTGTATGAACAATATGAAGACGATCGTTACAAAGATGAATTAATCAATATTGGTCAGTCTTATAACTGGCAATTGATGGATGACATTTTTCATGCAGACCGTTTGACTATTGTAGATAACTGGGCATGGTTATACAGCATTGAGAAAGATCCCTATATGATTGATAAATCAAGGTGGGCATTAGATATTCACTTGGCTCAGAATTACAAAAAACTGACAGACGTTCGTTTCAAAAAGAGTCCTTACAAACATCATTGGTGGACTTGGTGTGATGCCCTTTTTATGGGACCACCTTCTTTCGTAGAAATGTGGAAAGTCACTGGGCAGGAGAAATATTTGAATTACATGAGCGAACAATGGTGGAAAACCTCAGAATACCTGTATTCAACTGAAGATTCATTGTTCTTTAGAGATGATCGATTCTTTGAAAAAAGAAGTGAAAATGATAAGAAAATTTTCTGGTCAAGAGGAAATGGATGGGTTGTATCAGCTTTGGCAAGAATCCTGACTTACCTGCCTGAAGATTACCCTACAAGACCAAAGTTCGAGAAGCAATACAAAGAAATGGCCGCCAAGCTATTACAGCTTCAAGATGAAGATGGTATGTGGCGTGTAAGCCTTTTTGATCCTGAATACCTTGATTTAGGTGAAACAAGTGGTAGTTCATTCTTCACTTATGCTCTGGCTTGGGGTGTGAACAATGGAATGTTGGATCAGAAATACACAAAAGATGTAGAACGTGCTTGGGTCGCATTGTGTAATAATGTAACTGCAGAAGGTCAATTAGGTTATGTTCAACAGGTAGCTGGTGATCCTTATCCTTTTAAGGCCAATGAGTCTCATGTATACGCATGTGGAGCCTTTTTATTGGCAGGTAAAGAGATGATTGAATTGCAGGAACAAAAAGCGAATAAGGTACCAAACAAATAAAGAAGTGTGATTATTCGGGCAATACATACCTGATGTGATGTATTGTCCAAGTGCCTTGAAGAGAGGTGATTGTAGAAATAGTTCGTGTCTGGTACGCACCGTACTTTTCCTTCATCTCTCTTTATTGACGAACTGTAAACTTAGTTTTCATTATTTATAGTGTTTAGAAATCAGGAGATTTCTGATGATTTGAAGGACACGAATGACGCTATCGCTTAACATTTGCGCCAGGGGACTTCCATCCAATTCGTTTGGTACTTCTTCCCCGGCATTGAAGGGAAAAGCGTTAAGAATTTCATTGAATGAGCCGTTAAGAATGATTTTGCTGTTTGAGCGCAGCGAGTTTAAAATCATTTAGGCGAGAGAAATGAAATTTAGCTTTTGACTTCAAAGCCTTGAATTTTTTGCTTCGTTTTTGTTTCAAGACAAAAATGAAGAAGAAGGGAGTTTGAAAGTAGATCCTATAAATACTTGCAGAAACGTCGATTGAAAGTTGACGATAATTTAGTTTACAAAATAGTTAATGATAAAGACATTCGCCTAATTAATATATATACAGGTCGTCGAATACAGTGTTTCAATGGATTATTGCTATGATCTACTATGCATTTAATTCTTTACAATTTTCTTTTCGACGGCCTGATTTTTTCAATGAAATGATTTGAACATGATGAAAGGTTTTTACTTTATTATAACACTACTCTTCTTTTCTTGTACTGCCTTCGTTGCTAATGCCAAAACGATAGAAGTAGGAGAATTGCTAACTGAATACCGTTCTAATCCAGTGGGTATTGATGTACAAAAACCTCGTTTAACGTGGAAGCTTAAATCAGAGGATTACAATGTAAAGCAAACAGCTTATGAGGTAAGGGTTGCTACTTCTTTGGCAGCACTAAAAAGCAATAAGAACTTATATTGGAGTACCGGAAAAGTAAACTCAGAGCAGTCTGTCAATGTGATTTACGAAGGAAAAGAACTGCACTCAACTGAACGTCTGTATTGGCAGGTACGTGTTTGGGACCATCAAAATAAAGTCAGTAAATGGAGTACTCCAGCCTATTGGGAAATGGGATTGCTGAATACATCAGAGTGGAAAGCAGATTGGATTACTATGACAGAAGAAAAATCGCCCACATCTTTACCTAGTCAATATTATAGAAATGAATTTCAACTAAAGAAAGGAATTGCTTCAGCAAGGGTATATATCACTTCATTGGGGCTATATCAACTGTTTATTAATGGGAAAAAAGTGGGTGATGAGTTGTTTACACCAGGCTTTACAAGCTATAAAAAACGAATTCAATACCAAGTTTATGATATCACGGATCTATTAGAAAGCCAAAATGCTGTGGGTGCAATAGTAGGTGATGGTTGGTACAGAGGGTATTTAGGTTGGGAAGGAACACACGCTTATTATGGTGATCAACTGGGACTTTTAGCACAAATTCAAATTCAATATACAGACGGAACACAAGAAATTATTGGGACAGATAGTCATTGGAAAACCTCTTATGGACCAATCAGTTCGTCCGATATTTATAACGGTGAAAAGTACGATGCTCGAAAAGAAATGAAGGGATGGAGTACCGTAGACTTTAATGATCAACAATGGAAAAGTGTAGAAGTATTAGAACATTCTAAATCCATTTTAGTGGCATCAAATAGTATTCCTGTAAAAGCTATTCAAGAACTAAAACCCATAAAGAAATTTACAACACCCAAAGGAGAGCTTGTTTTTGATTTAGGACAAAACATAGTAGGATGGGCAAAAGTGCAACTCAATGGGAAAAGAGGAGAAAAAGTCACTTTAAGATTCGCTGAGGCATTGGACAAGGACGGTAACTTTTTTACGAAAAACCTTCGTTCAGCAGAGGCCACTGATATTTATATTTTAAAAGGAGGAGTAGAAGAAACGTTTGAACCCCATTTTACCTTCCATGGTTTCCGTTATATTTCTGTTGAGGGATATTCAGGTGAGTTAACACCTGAGGATGTGACCGGTGTGGTAATCCATTCCGAAATGCAATCAACAGGTACTTTTGAATGTTCAGACCCTTTGATTAATCAATTACAAAGTAATATCAGATGGTCGCAAAAAGACAATTTCTTAGATATTCCAACAGATTGTCCACAACGAGACGAAAGAGTAGGATGGACGGGAGATACTCAAGTATTTAGTATGACGGGTGCTTTCAATTTTAATGTTGCTCCTTTTTATACAAAATGGCTGAAAGATCTGGCATTAGATCAACAAGAAGACGGCGAGGTGCCTAATATTATTCCGGATATGTGGAATAATAAACTAGGAGGATGTACCGCTTGGGGAGATGCTGCTGTTATTGTTCCTTGGACGGTTTATAAAGTATATGGAGATCAGCGTATTTTGACAGAGCAATACAATAGCATGAAAAAGTGGGTGATGTATATGAAAAACAGAGCGGGGAAGGATTATCTATGGAACGAACGGAAACATCATTGGGGAGATTGGTTGGCTTATCAATCCAAAAATCCATCTTATGCGGGGGCGGTGACGGAGAAAGACTTGATTGCTACGGCTTATTTTCATTACAGTACTTCAATTTTAAGTAAAGTCGCTTCAATTTTAGGGAAGGATAGTGACAGTAAGGAATTTGAGCAACTTGCTCAGAAAGTCAAAGAGGCATTTATTAATGAATACATCACACCCAATGGTCGATTAGTTTCACATACTCAAACGGCTTATGCTTTAGTGATTTCATTTGATTTAGCCCCTGATCATCTTAAAGAGGCAGTAGCCAAAAACCTAGCAGGTGATGTAAGGAAATTTAAGCACTTAACAACAGGTTTTGTGGGAACCCCGTTATTGTGTTCTTCATTGTCAAAAATCAATAGAGATGATTTAGCGTTTATGTTACTCAATCGAAAAGAATATCCAAGTTGGTTGTACCCTGTCACACAAGGAGCGACAACGATTTGGGAACGTTGGGACACACAAAAGCCGGACGGAACGATCATCGATGGGATGAACAGTTTCAATCACTACGCCTATGGTGCCATCGGGGAATGGCTCTACAGTCACGTGGCAGGTATACAAATAGAGGAGTCACAACCGGGCTACAAACATATTGTATTTTCACCTCACCTCGGAGGAGGTTTATTAAGCAGTAGAGCCAATTTGGAGTCGCTTTACGGTACAATCACTTCGGATTGGGTTATGGATGACGAAATGGTGCAGTACTCTATAGTAGTACCTCCAAACACTTCTGCAACTGTAGTTTTACCTTACTTTAAAGGACAGGAGGTGATCATTAAAAATAAAAAAGGAAAAGAAATTCAACTCAATGATCTTACTGCAATTGGGTCGGGAGAATACACCTTTTATTATTCAATAAACAACAAAACGGATTTATAATTGGACAGATGTGCTAAGAAAAAGAATGATGTAATTAGCATTAAATAGGATCTTTTTTTGACTTAGCACTTTAATCTTCATTCTAAACTAATATTCAAATTTTACCTTAATCAATAACAATATATGAAAACACTTGCCTTTAAGATGAAATTAAAACCGGGTATGAAGAAAGAATACGCTGACCGTCATGATAAAATATGGCCAGAGCTAAAAGACTTACTTCAACAATACGGGGTGAAAGAATATTTCATTTATCTAGATGAAGAAACAGATATTTTATTCGCATTCCAGAAAGTGGAAGGAGATAAAAATTCCCAAGAATTAGGACATTATGAAATTGTCAAAAAATGGTGGGAATACATGGCAGATATTATGGAAACCAATGAAGACTTATCACCTCAATCACTACCACTGGAAGAGGTTTTTCAAATGGTTTAATACACTGTAAACTAAGTTTTCGTTAATTTATGTAATTCCTTTTGTAAAGGACAAATAGTAGTGTATTGTGGTTCGTGAGGACGTTGCAATGCAACGACCCTACAGAACTGCTTTTTAAGAAGATGAGTAGAAAACTTTAGTCTTTGATCTATAATCAGG
>NZ_JTAM01000102.1 GCF_000812565.1 Flammeovirga sp. OC4
TCAAGGCCGGGGTTAGAACTACTAAACGAAAAGTGTAGTTACTCCACTGGCGCGAATGTTAAGCGATTTCGTCATTCGTGTCCTACTGATCATCAGAAATCTCCTGATTTCTAAACATTATAAATATTCGAAAATTGAATTTACAAAGTGCTAAGATAAATAATAACCTTATCAAGAATGGAGATCTTAATAAGGTTATAAAAAATGCTTTAATTGAAAGCGAGAACCAAAAGTAATAAGCTTACATTGCTTTATCTTTTATGTCAATAATCTTCTGTTTAGAAAAACAAGAAGCTGGTAAGCCCGATTCATTAATCAAAAGAGGTACAGCACGGCTATTCCATCCAAATCTCACATACTCTGGTTTCTTTATCTTACCAAGTTCTAAAACAACGATATCGTCTTGCACTTTTGCTTTTACAATATGGTATTCCCTATCTTCTCCGCTTACTTCAAAATCGCCTTGGTCTCCTTCTTCAAAGTGTAAACCTTTGTTATACTTAAAGTAGACATACAAGCGTTTCCCATCTTTAATGATCTTTTCCAATTTTGGTGACTCCACTAATTCATCTTTCAGTACGTTATAATGCTTTTTCAATGCAACTTTAGACAGCCTCACCCCAATTTCATCTTTTATTTTTGAATGTAAATTGTAGATATCGCTTAGATCGCTGGTAACCACCATCGCTGTTTTATCTATGTGCAATAGTTGTCTCTGATGATCACGAATCATTGCTCCATGTGTCATTTTTTTGTACTTGTAAGGAGCAATTTGGACATAATAAAAAGGAATATTTCCAAATTGTTGATGCATATGATTGATCAATGTGGTCATCTGTTTTTTGTAATCTCCTTTTTTATTAGGTTGGTCTTTACCATGTGACCAAAGAATACCTGCAAATTTGTAATCTCTATACTGATACATTAATGCATGATGTGCAATGTCTTCATGATGAAAGCTGAAAGGTTGTTGCTCAACACCTTCGTTAATATGCTCAATAGAAGCCAATTCCTGCTCTAGAAATGATTCTTCATGCCAACTATCAATGGGTTCATCTCCCCAATTTTGTACGACTATACCTACAGGTACATATAATTTCTGATTCAATTCCGAGGCAAAGTGATACCCCAATTCACTCCAGTGTTCCAAGTTTTCTTTGGTACATGCCTCCCATTTCCCTTGAATATCTTCGTGGATATAACCTTTATTTTTTTGTTGTACAGTCATCATTCTTACATTAGGATAAGAAGACTTTTCGAAGACCGACTTTGGCTTATTGACATACTCATTAAAAGTAGCTGTAATATTGGATTGCCCTACGGCTAACCAAACTTCACCAAGTACAACATTTGTCAATTTTATTTCCTCTTTTTCATTGGAAATAGAGATCGTATGTGCCTTGTAACCCCCTTGAGGTGTTGGGATTTGTACCTTCCAGTTGTTATTCTCATCGACAATTGCCGTATGAGCAAGCCCCCAAGAAGGATGAATGGACACTTTTTCACCTTTTTTACCCCAACCCCATAGGGTTACAGTAGTATTATGTTGCAATACCATGTTGCTGGAAAAAAGGTTACTAATAGACAATGCATACAACGGGCTTACAAAAACCCACAGTACAAAAAGAATGATTAGTTTTTTCATTTTAATTTAGAGTAACATTAGCAGTAATTCTATTGATTGGAAGCATTTTAAGAAATAAAAAATAATAGTATAGCTTCGATAGTAATAGTTACTGTGTCAAAAAGTTTAAGTTAATTATAAGTGCTTTAGTAGTCTATCATTCACAAAAATGACAGTAAAACTAGTAATCATCAATCGCAATTATAAAATGATTTCAATGAAAAAACAAATGTCAACGTATTGAAAATTAAATATAACGATCTAATAGTCAATAATTAACACAAATGAATCGTTAGTAGTAATATAGCATTCGTAATTATAAGTTCAACTTCTCGTAAACTTGACTCTTATATTTTTGGCCGATGGGCACTTCTTTTTCCTCTATTTTAATTCTGTTACCCTCCACAACATCAATGCTATAATTGTTCACCAAGAAGGATTTATGTACTCTTATAAAATCATCTTTTTCCGAGAGTAGTTCTTCGAAATACGATAATTTTTGATGGCAGACGATGTATTCATTGGCAAAATGAAGCTTCACATAATTACCATAGGCCTCTAAAAATAACACCTCTTTTTTATTGATTGCTTTTAGTTGTTTGTCAACTTTCACAAAAAAACGATCCTTATCAGATGTATTGGTTTGAGGAGCAATTTTATGAAGAGCTGTCATAAACCTACTGAAACTGAAGGGTTTTAAAAGGTAATCTACTACATTCAGTTCAAAACCTTCAAGGGCAAATTCTTGATACGCCGAAGTAACAATCACTTTGGGTGGAACAGGCAATGACCTCAGCATCTCAAAACCCGTCATTTTAGGCATATTGATATCCAAAAATAAAAGATCTATTTCTTTGGTATGAAAAAATTCCATGGCTTCAAAAGCATCATACGCGTTTCCTACTTTTTCTAAATAAGGAATTTTATCACAATATCCTTCTATGATTCGATGGGCAATAGGTTCATCATCTATAATTAAATATCTCATACTAAATCAATTATCAATGTTGCTTTATAAGTGTCTATTGAACTGCTGATTTCTAAGTTATGACAATTGGGGTAAATTAACTCCAATCTTTTTTGAAGGTTTTCAATACCAATCCCTACTCTATGATCAATCAGTGCTTTATCATAATTATTTTCGATTGAAAAAATTACCTGTGTCCCTTCTTCTTCTATCTCAATAAAAATATATGCATTCTCCACCAATGTTTCAACTCCGTGCTTAAAGGCGTTTTCTAAAAGAATAATATAAAGTAAAGGTGCAATTTTATAATCAGATATCACAGAATTGATAAAATGGATCTGGACATTCTTCTGATACCTTATTTTATGTAATTCAATATAATTTTCTAAATACTTAATTTCATTCTGAATATTTACCTTTTCCTCACGTCCTTCGTAAATCGTATAACGCATCATATCACCCAACTTTAAAACGACTTCCGGGGCTTGATCTGATTTTTCAACTGTCAATCCATAGAGGTTATTGAGGGTATTAAAGAAGAAATGAGGGTTGATCTGACTTTTCAAAAGCTGTAATTCGGCTCTAGACTTTTCGCTTTTTAATGATTTGATCCATTTCCACTGTTCATATACCCAAAGTGAAAATAACACGGGGATAGTGAGTACGGTGAGGGAAATTACCGTTTCATATTGTTCAGCACTATCCACATGTTCATGAAATACATAACTGAATAGCAAAACCGAAATAAAAAAGCCCCAAAAATATTTATAATATTTTTTGTAGAACTTTGCCGTCATGGTGTAGACGATCCAATTAAAAAGGATAACAACCAATACTATTGTGACTGGGTTTTCAGGGATTTCGGCTGCTTCATCATAAAGTGTGATGAAAATGAGAAACAATAATGCAGCTGCCAACTTCAAAAGTAGTGGTATTTTCTTTTTGAGATAAGAGAAATGATGGGTAATAAATGACACTAGTAGAGACCAAAATAGCAATGCTACAGTAAATTCTTCTGTTTCTGTAATTGGCGTAATAATAATACCAACAGACATCATTATCACTGACAACAGTCCTGTTATTGTTGAACCAATAAGGACCGACTTTCCATATTTGATGATTTTACTTTTCATACTTCAAAGGTAGATGACCCTTTAGAAGTCTACAATTTTTTTATTTGAACGTGTCATTTCGAGTGATGAACAATACTTTTGGAGAGAGAAACACATTTATCACATTGTAAACTAAGTTTTCATTAAATTTTAATCAACGTTTCTACAAGCATTTATAAGATCAACTTTCAAACTTCCTTCTTCTTCATTTTTCCATTGATGAAAAATGAAGCAAAAAATCTAGGCTTTGAACGCAATTGCTAAATTCTTAACGCTTTTCCCTTTAATGCCAAGGGGAAAACTACCAAACTAAAATGGTAGAAAACTCAATGGCGCGAATGTTAAGCGTCAGCGTCATTCGTGTCCTTCAGATCATCAGAAATCTCCTGATTTCTAAACAATATAAATAACGTAAACTTAGTTTACAATATATTTATAAGTTCCAAAACAAAATTATTTAATACTAAAATCTATTTATTGTTTTTTGAAGGAAGTAATCACAAAAAATTAATTATGATTTACTTTTATCTTAGTACTTAAACACAGAAAAACCACAAGCACGCCCATTGAAATTCGATACAATAGTTAGACTGTTATCGAAAAATCAATTTAAGGAACATGCTGTGGTTGATCAGGACGTTAAAATAAAACGTCTACTACACAAAACAATATATACAATAAGTAGTCTTGGGATTAGTTAGAACCAAATGCTCCAACTGTTGCAGATAAGTCTGGTCTTGTGATGACAATTCCTCCAACTTCAGTAACTACTTGCTCAGATAATAATTCCATTTTATCTGTACCATAATCAATACCAGGAGAAGTTGAGGACAATCTGAAATCTAACGTTTTGTAATCAATTTCTTTTGCTGCGTCACCATCAGGGTTAGGAGTTTGATCAATAAAGTTTACAAACTCAGGATCTTCTAACTCTTCCGTCCAAGTGTTCTCACCATAAGCAGTGAAGAAGTTACATGTACCATCAAAAACTCTCCAGAAAGTTTCGTGACCTACATTTGTCTCATCTTGATCATCATCATAAGGTTGAATACCGTGATGAGGTAAGTAACCGTTACCATTTTCATGATCTCCATCTACGTGACCAAAGTAGTAGTTTCCTTTTACCAATGTATTTGTTCCTACGATGTCTGTAAATGGATCTACTTTAGTTCCATATTTTGAATTGACAATCAAGTTATTTAAAATACGACCTCTAGCATTTTTTTCAATGTTGATCGATCCGCCTCTTTCACCATCACGTCTCCAACCACAGTACGCCATTGTATTGTTGTACATGTTTACGTTTGTCTGTTGGTCACCTTCTACCGGCTTAGAGTTATTGATTTTAATACCATTTGTCGCCGCTGAGTACATTAAGTTAAATGCACAATCACCAACAGTACCTTGCTTGAAGTTAAATGCCTCATCTTCTGTTGTACCCGCATAAGCCACTTTATTGTGGAATAATGCAATTTGACCTCTTTCAACATAAATCGCATCTCCTCCTGAGTGTTCAACCGTACAATTTTCCATATATAATTGACCTTGGTTGTTGTTAAAGAATACTGAGTATCCTAACTCACCCGGCTGTAATTTACCTACACGTACTGCTTCTGAGTTTTCGTTCATTGGACCACCTGCATATTGGATGGTTACGTAAGTCATACCAATTTCTTGATCAGGTCGAGTTGCACCTTCTGGCACTTGACCACCGTTGATACCACCCCAGTTTACACGACCATAATCAAAATAATCGGGTTGTGCTTCCGATAATGTGAAAAGGATTGGTTGTGCTTCTGTACCCCATGCATACATTTTACCATGTACCACAATTTCAGGGTTGATGTACGGGCTTACCCAAACAGTAACACCTTCTTCTACATTCAATGTAGCTCCATCTTCAATAATTAAGTTTTCTGATAACCAGTATTCCTCACCCGTTTCTAACGTTAATTCATCGCTGATTCTACCACCAATACTAATACTACCTTCAGGTCGTCCTGCATCTGGATCAATAGGTTCTCTGTCATCATCACCAACCGAAACGTCTTCTTTAGAACATGATGTAGATAAAATAACTGGTGTTGCTAGCAATAAAAACGCTAGTAATCTGTAGATAAAAACTTTTTTCATGGTTTTAGTTTTGAAAGTTTAATGGTATCCACTCTTATAATTAGTGGAATGTCTTTTATTAGAAATTATATTTTAATCCTACTAGGAATTGTCTTCTGTAAAAATCCTGACGAACAAGTACATTGTCTCCAACATCTCCTTGATGTGGGAAATACGACTGTGCCTCATTGATTGGTTGTCTGATTTCCACTTCATATGCATTATCCAAGAGATTGTACACCTTCAGGTAAATCAATGTCTTTGGAGACACTCTTTTTTCAACTGAAAGGTCCATCTGGAAGAAACCTCTTTGCCACATATCATTGCCATAGAAAGCAGATAAACTATGAATTCTATCTCCTGTATAAACTGTAGCCAATTGCATGTCTAAGCCAATTTCAGGGTTTTTATACAGTAATGAAAGGTTGGCAATATGTGCTGCCTGTCCTTGTAATGGGCGTTCTTCTAAAGCAGATCTGATAATAATGTCAGATTCGTCATCATTCGGATCTTCTCTATCGTAGTACGCTTTCTCCGTGACAATTTTAGAGTGCGTGTAAGTATAATTGGCACTGATACCAAACTTATTGAAGTACTTTACGATATCAATCTCAATACCCATATTCTCAGCATCGCCATAGTTGTCAGGCATGATGTAGCCCGCTTGACGGTTTAATGAATATTCAATTGGGTTGATTAATTTTTTATAGAAACCACCAATCATAAACTTGTCCATTCCGCTAGGGAATAGTTCATACCTTAAATCCAAGTTATGACCAATAGTTCTTTCAACATAGGGATTACCCATTTCAGTCCAGTCATCTTCAGTATCTCCATTTTCAATCGGCACAAATTCTGCGAAACCTGGGCGGATTACTGATTTAAAATAAGATGATCTAAGGTTGGACTTTGGATTGATTTTATATTTGAAATGAATGCTCGGTAAGAAATCCACATACGTTTGACTCATCTCTTGTAAGTCATTATCAATGATCTCATTGGTAGGTTGTGGCAAGTAATACCCAATATCTGTATGTTCCATACGAACACCACCTGTCATTTCTAGTTTTTGGTTAAAGTCAAATTTGAACTGACCATAAGCGGCTCTGATATTTTCATGTGATTGATATCTATTGGGAGAATAATTCACACCTGTAGGGTTTTCAATAATCCAATCGACATCTGTGATATCATTCCAATCTTCACCTTTGACCAAAGCTCTATTCCCGGCATTGAAACGGTATTGTTCAAAATCATTCGAACGGTTTTTATTTCTGACTAAACCACCGACTTTAAACTCTGTATCATAAATAAAACTTATTTCTGGAGTGAAGGTGAAGTTTGTATATAATGCTACATCTTCGTCATCATTATAATCCCATCTTCTTGTCAATGAAGACCTTGCTGCAATTCTTTCAGGCTCTTCTACCCAATTAGTCATACTTCCCGAACGGGAGAACTTTGTATTGTCAGGCATATTATTACTTGCTTTGGAATATACCGCTGACCAATCTGCTTTGAACCAACTATTCAATTGATGCTGTCCTGTCAATGTAGAGTTAAAAATCTGTTGGATTGTAGATCGATAACGTGTCACATAACTCATCTCACCAGCATTACCATTGATAGGGTCATAACTACCCCAAGTTCGAGTCCTTGTGACGTCTCTTACTTGATCGTTTCTTAAGTTGACAAATGCGTTATACCACTGTAGGGAGTGATTTTGATTTATTCTATAATCAAGCTTCGCGTGGAGACCCATTCTTTTTTGCAGTTGATAGTAATCTCTCTCTTCCATGTTATCCAATGAAGTAGTACCATCAGCCAACATACCCGTACTAAACCATGTACTTTCAGAACCTCTAGCGGTTTGCTGATAACTACCTGCTAACATTACACCTAGCTTATCATCCAAAAATCGATTACCGATAGATAAACCTGCAACAATATTTGGTACATAGTTTTTATATTGATTCAGCAAATGATTTGTGCTAAAATCACTTGGGATTGCATTATTAATTCCTCTCCAGCTTGGTGGTGTATTGATGTTACCCCCAGTATTCCAAGTCATAAATGGGTTATCACCTCCAAATAATGAGTTATTACCCAAAGATAAATTTAATTGACCACTGTAAGCATCAGGAGCATCTTTCATGATCATATTGATCACACCACCCACTGCATCACCTTCCATATCAGGGGTAAGTGCTTTAGTCACTTCCAAACGATCCAATAGATCAGAAGGGAATAAATCTAAAGGTACATAACGGTTTTTATTATCTGGAGATGGAATTTTCACCCCGTTTACTAACGTATAGTTATACCTTTTGTCCATACCTCTTACAATGGCAAACTGACCATCACCTGAGTTATTTCTTTCTAAGGAAACTCCCGAAACTCTTTGCACTACATTGGCAACATTTAAATCGGGTGACAACTCTATATCTTGTGCCGACACTACCGTCATTACCTTTGAGGCTACTCTTTCTGTAGCACGAGCACTTTCTGCTGTTTTTCTTTCTTGGGTACCATACACTACGGCTTCTTCTAATTGTATAGCATCTACATCTAAAACAAGGTCTTCGGTTACCCAACCAGAAGCTGGAATGAAAACTGATTTTGTAAGTGTTTTATAGCCAACATAATTTACAGTTATAGTATATTCTCCTTCCGGAAGATCATTGATTCTAAAAGAACCATCCATACCCACAACACTTTGTTTTCGGATAGGCTCAATGGAAATTACGGCTCCAATTAAAAGCTCTCCATCACTTCCTTTCACTTCACCTATAATACCCGTGGCAAAGGAAATAAAAGGGAATTGGAGAAGTAGAAATAAAATAGTAACTGTTCTCGTCATCTTGATCGTGTAGTAAATCACTGGTTTTGTTTTTAACACTGCAAAATAAGTGAGCATACATGATATGATGTTTAGGAGAATATTAAGGAATAAAAAATACCATTCTTATAACACAAAATACATTGTAACGTTAAGTTTGGATTGTTAAAGTTAAAAGTTCAAAAAGCAAAAGGTAATTGATTCAAATTAGGCGACTTTACAATCGTTTAAATATGAACCTAATGTTATGCTGTTAAGTCGTAAATCTATTTTTAAAGGATTTAAACAGTTGGTAGTTATCATCAAAACTACAATATATGGCAGCTAGAACTTCATTTTTATTAGATTCTTCGATATTTTAGAAGTCAGATTATTAAAACTAAATATTACTAGACATAATGGACTTATACGATTGTATTCATAAAAGAAGAGATACGAGACATTTTACCAAAGACGAAGTACCCGAGGAGGTTCTTTTGAAAGCATTAGACGCTGCTCATGCAGCCCCGTCAGTAGGGCTTACAGAACCTTGGCGTTTCTTGGTTGTAAAATCACAAGAAAAGAAAAAAGATATCAAAGCCTTGTTTGATGACTCTAATAAAAGGGCCAAGTTAGGGATCAATAATGATAAACAACATAAACTTTATAGTGCCTTAAAGTTAGAAGCAATTGAGGAAACCCCATTGGGTATTGCTTTATTTTGCGATCATGGTATGTTAGAAGGTTTTACTATTGGTACTATTGGCAATAGTAGCACTTTGGAGTGGAGTTGTGCTTGTGCTGTGCAAAACCTATGGCTTTCTTTAACCGAACAAGGTTATGGTGCCGGATGGGTCTCAATACTTGACTACGAAAAATTTGAAGCCCTTTTTGATGTTCCAGAAACATGGCAAAGTTTGGGGTATATGTGCGTGGGTAAACCTGCCACTGATTATGGTGGAGAGCCAATGCTTCAAAAAGAAAAATGGAAAAGTAGAAGTCCGAAACCTTATATTGAGTATGTTTAATATCCCTTCGGGTTGAGTATAACATCAAGTAAAAACACACAAGTCTTGCTTATTTAAGGTCAAAACTTGTGTGTTTTCTGTTTTTATGTGCTAACCGGAATTTCCAATAAAAACACGAAATGTATTATTTTTTTTGGTTAAAAAATAGCTTTAGGTACTGATTGTATCACTACCCAATACTAATTTTTTGGAGCCATTCCAACTTTGTAATTTTATACCAATGTAATGGTATTCCTTCATACATTGAATCTCTTGTATGCCTCATCCCTATCTTTTTCAATACATGATTAGAGCCTTTATTATCAAAATCAGCACATGCTTCTACATCGTTCCAACCCAATACTTCAAAGGCATAATCAAGACTTATTTTTGCTGCTTCTGTAGCATAACCTTTACCCCAAAATTCTTCTCTTAATCGATACCCTAAGTCATGATAAGGGCCAAAATCACTTAATTTTTCTTCAATTTTTAATCCTGCCCACCCAATAAACTCATTGGTTTCTTTGAGAATACATGCCCAACGACCAATCCCCTTCTCCTCGTATTGTTGTTGGATATTATGAATATATTCCAATGATTGTGCTTTATCCGTTAATGGTGGAATTCCTATATATTTTACAACATTAGGATTTGAATCTAAGGCAAACATACCTTCTACATCTTCTACTCTCAACTCTCTTAAAAGTAAACGTTCAGATTCAACGTGAAAAGTTTTCATAGTCAGTTTTCAATTATTATTTACGAATTATTAAAGTCCAATAGTTTTTAACCCTCTATTGAAAATTCCCATTGGTTCACTTCTTGTTCAAAATTAATAGAACCCGGCACTGTAGTATACCTTTTGATAAATTTAAAACCTACTTTTTTTAATGTTTTATTTGGTGCTTCATTTTCTGCGTAAGGTTCACAAATTAGTTTTTTAAGTTCAAATTTCTCAAGAAATAATGGTATAGCCAATTGAATCATTTGCACCCCAATTCCACCTCTTCTGAATTCATCTTTCCAAAGGTGCAGATGCATTTTGGCTGTCTCCCCAAAATGAATTTCGTTGATGTTGACATGTCCAATTGAAACACCATCAAAAATCACGATTAATGCGTAATTCTGCTTTTCTGCGTAAGGTAATTTAATTTGTTGTTCCAGCATCCCTCTAAAACCTTCTTCGGGTGGAAGTTTCTGAAGGTCAACACCCAAACTTTTTAAATAGTCTGGGTCAGATTTAGTCCAATAGTTAATTAGATCTTGTATATCATGATGTTGGAGTTCTCGAAGTTCAATTTTCATTCTTTTTTAATGGAAGTTAGTGTTTGAATAGAAAAAGAGCCCCAATATATACAATTATTTTTTGTGAGTATAACAATCACATTGTAAACTAAATTATCGTCAACTTTCAATCAACCTTTCTATAAGCATTTATAGGATCTATTTTCAAGTTTCCTCCTTCTTCATTTTTCCATTGGTGAAAAACGAAGCAAAAAATCTAGGCTTTGAAGTCAAAAGACAAAGGTTTTATGTAATCTTCTAAAATGCAGTGCTGGAGGGACGTTATATTAATTAACGAAAATTTAGTTTACAAATTACTACATAATAAACTGGAATTCGGAAATTTATGGTTTTTATAAAGCAGGAGGTTTCTGATGATCTGTAGGACACAAATGAAATTTACGCTTAACATTCGCACCATAAAAAGAAAAGCATGTTTGAAAAACCATTCTCAAACATGCTCTTTGTCAAAACAAGTAGTCACACTATACTATTTTAGACCAACTATTTTAAATTGACTTTGTATGGGAGTACTAAATCAAAAAACGAATTCCGAAATAGTACTCTTCTGTTAATCTTCTAACTATTTAACCTGTCTATAAAGTTTGCTCTAATTCACCGCCTAAGCCTGTTTGTTTTAAACCTTTACACTCTATTTTGAAGGAATGTGCAAAAAGAGATGGGAAATATTTCGGTTTTTTTATGATCAAACCTTTTTCTGTTCTCTCCCATTGTAACTCTTCTTCACTACCTAATAACGTTATCTTCTCAATATCTTTATTCAACACTCCTAGGTGTGTTCCTAATGTTGAAATTGATATATCTTCATCTGGAGTATCCATAACAATGGCATAAAAAGCATGATCTGATTTTTTCGTAAAACGAATATCATTTTCAGTATAAACAATCTTCTTACGCTCTATTTTGTGTCCGCCTGCTGGTAAACGAGTAGGACCTTCACCAAATACATTCCATGGTCGAGTAGCATAGATCGCCTCACCATTTACTTTTAACCATTCACCCATTTCCACTAGAAGCTTTTTCATTTCTGGTGGGATAGTACCATCAGGATTTGGAGGAACGTTCAATAGCATGCTACCATTTTTAGATACGATATCGATTAAAATATCTACCAATTCGTTAGTAGAAACAAACTTGGCATTTGAACGGTAAAACCATGTACCCGGAGAAGTGTCTGTAATCCAAGTTGCATTGGTAGGTTTATTCGGACGTCCTCTTTCATAATCTCTCACTGCGGTGGATTCTGGAAAAGTCGTTTCTTTAAAAAGTACAACAACATCTTTATTCCATTCTTTGCCTTTGTTGTAATAGTACGCAAGAAATTTCTTACGGTACTGCTCATCCATATTTTCCAACCACCAGTCAAACCAAAGGATATCCGGTTGATAGTTGTCGATATATTCTTTTAACTTTGCCCACCATTCTTGATGAAACTTTTCAGAAGGCATATTACTATCATACCCATGAGGTTCAGTATAAAGATCATAGTCTTTTGGATCTACTTTGCCATTAACGTGTGCCGGAGCAAAATACTTCCATGTAAAAGCATGATGAAATGATGCTATATATTTCATTCCTCTGCCTTCAATTTCCTTTTTTAATTCTTTTGAAATATCCATTCCTCCATAATTCATGGAGTTCCAACGAGTTGCTTTACTATCCCACATTGCAAAGTTATCATGATGCATAGCCACTGGCCCTGCAAACTTTGCACCTGACTTCTCAAACAAATCTGCCCATTCCTTTGCATCGAAACCTGTGGGTTTAAAGTTTTCTATCAAGTGCTTATAACCTACTTCGCTTGGGTCCCCAAACTGAGCGGTATGATGCTTATAATTTCCCGTAGGATTATCGTTTACTGTTCCATTTTTTCTTTTGGGTAGTTCACCTGTTCGCCAGTTTGGAACACCATTTTTTCCATACATCAACATACCATGCCACCCTGCCAAATGCTGTTTAGGTCTCATATTTACAAAAGCACCTGATACAGGTCCCCAGTGCGTATAAATCCCAAACTTTGCATCTTTAAACCAATCGGGAGCTATGTTTGCTTTTGAGAGGGACTCCCAATCCTCTTCAAATTTTTCTTCCTTTTGAATATTTACCTCACTCTTTCTGTTTACGACATCACAGGATGTGTATGCCAGTAAAGCACAGAGCGAAATGGCTTTAATTAATTTCATGTTATTATAAATGCTTCGGTCTTCTAATATTGTCAACACGTAACCACACTCTTGGGGTTAAAAAATAAATCGGAAACAAGAATGCTTTAACGTTATACAAAACTAAAGCATATGTGAATGGGGTTTAGTAACATTCTTTTCAAAAATAGGGTGGTATATTAAGCATGTGATAAAATGGAAGTAAAACAGGGGGTATTCCGTTATTTTCATCATCAAATACCACCTATTTCAAGTATTTATCACTCCTACTTCAATAGTACAGAATAAGAGTAATTTTATATTTACCACTCCTATACCCTCAAATACCCCCCTAATGTTGTTAATGGTCATTTTTATGAGATATGAATCATGGATGTATTAATGTTAAATTAATTGTGAATGGCGTACTGTAAAGGGTTAATGAAAGAGGACAATGCATTCTTACGTGTTAAATGTTAGGGATCGTTAAACTAAAATACCGCTATAAATACGCCTCTATTAAAATTACTTTGTGAAAGTTTCTAACGATAATGAATAACATGATATTAAAACACACTGTAAACTAAACTTTCAACTATTTCATGGTATTTAGAAATCAGGAGATTTCTTTTAATCTACAGGACACGGATGATGCTATCGATTAACATTCGTGCCATTAGAAATACTACTCTTTTAGTTTTGTAGTTCTACCCCGGCCTTGAAGGGAAAAGCGTTAAGAATTTCATGAAATGAGCCCTTAAAAATGGTAATGTATTTTACAATATAGTAGTTATGTAATACTTTAAATCAAATCATAAAAAACGCCCACAACCAAAAGCTATGGGCGTTCCACCATACAATATATAATAAACTATTTCGATTTCAATGTATTTTGATTATCCACATACACATAGTATGCTCCCTTTGGATTGTTGTCAGCAGTAATAAAAGTAGCTTGCATTGTTGTTTCACCTTTTGGAACTTCTACCTCAAAAACAACACTTTTTGCATTTGGCTCTACTGTTTGCTTCCAAATTTTATTACCAATTCTAAGTTTAGCACTGATAAAATCAAAAGTTTTACCTTCAGGTAAAATATAATCAGGTGCATCTGAGATAAATTTCGGTGCTGCAGCATTTAACCGCAAGTCAGCCTCTTTTGGCCATCTGCTCAATGCTATTTGATATTTACCTGGTTTTGTAAAATCAACTCTCCATTCTCCATCAATACCTACACCTTTACGGATCAACATTTGATTCCAAGCAATTGGCTGCTTTTCACTAATATGCCAATCGTGTGCGGTTAGCATTGAAAGTGGCTCTTCTTTCGTTCCCAATTTGATATAAGGGAAATTCTTAAAAGTAGGTGAAATCGATGCCCAGTTGGCTTCATATGCTTCACGAAGTGCTTTTACCTTATCTGGATATTGACTAGCTACATCATTCAATTGAGACGGATCCTTTGTAAGATCATATAACTCTTTTCCATTGATCAACCTCCAACGCTCATTCATCACATAAGAATTACGCCATTTTTCAGGATAAGGAACACGTTGAGAATCTCCGATCAATACTCTTTCTTTCGACTTTTTCTTCGCCTCATTATTTCCTTTGATAACCTCTGTAATATCCATTCCATCAAACTCGATTTCTTTTGATGATTTTAAATTACAAAGCTTCATCAACGTTGGTAATACATCAAGATGAGCAGATAAGAAATCCATATCTTTTCCGACATTCAAACCACCATTTTTCCAATGAATATAAAACGGAACTCTATGTCCACCTTCATAAGCACTTCCTTTAGTCCCTCTCATGTTTGCATTGTAACCGTTCTTTAGCTTTGCCCCTTTAAAAGATGCTCCGTAAGCAGTACCATTGTCAGACATAAAAATTAAGATGGTATTATCTTCGATTTCCCATTCTTTAAGTTTCGTTCTCAGTTTTCCTAAATTCTCATCAATGTTCGTAATCATTCCGTAGAATTTTGATCTACTTTTTGGAATACCTTTATCCATATATGGCTTAGCATATTCTGCCGGTACATTTAATGGACCATGAGGGGCATTGGTAGCGATATAACAGAAAAATGGCTTCTTCTTCTCTTTATTTTTTTCAATAAAGCTTAGTGCTTCACTGAACCAAACATCGGTACAATAACCATCCGCTTTTTCTTCTTTTCCATTTCTCAGGTATACGTCATTAAAGTAATCGTTATTCCAATGATCAGGCGTTTGACCTACACCTCCACCTCCATGGAAAAATGCTTCTTGAAAACCTCTGTAATGAGGTGCAAAAGGGTAATTGTCTCCTAAGTGCCACTTTCCAAACATAGCAGTAGCATAATTATTTTCTGAAAAGACATCAGCCATTGTCACTTCATCTTCATACAGCATTGACCTTCCCATTACTGTATGCCATACACCTACTCTGTTACAATCTCTACCCGTCATCAATGCACTTCGGGTTGGAGCACAAGTAGGGCTTACATGAAAATTGGTCAAGCGTAAACTTTCACTGTAAAGTTGATCCATTTCTGGAGTATTTACCTCCTTATTTCCATGTGCTTTAATATCCCCGTAACCTTGATCATCGGTAACAATTAATATCACATTAGGTTGTTTGATTTCATCCTCACATCCTATCAAATACAATAAAGGCAGAAACAAAAGAGTGCCGGAAATCCAATATTTTAGTTTATTCAATCTCATTTCTTATCATTCAAAAAGTTGTTCTATATCTCTTTACATATCTAAAATTAGTGTTTCATACCTTAAGAGAAGGGAATAAAAACCGTATTCATGAGGGTGAAATTATTCTATTCATTTTTTAATCCTTTTCCATTCCTTCTTTTCTCCTTTTTTCAATCAATCTATAAGAATTCTTTTGATATATTGTTTTCGGTCGGCATTTACCATCAAAATGTATACTCCACTTTGCAGTGTTTTAGTATCCATTTTCACTATTGAAGAATTCATTTCATGAAGTGACAAGACGCTCCTTCCTTCCATATTTACCACATCAACATTCAACTCAGAAGGGACTCCAATTTTCGAAATATCTATGGTACATTGTGATGCCATTGGATTAGGAAATACTCTAATTGTTTCCTCTTGGGTAGAACGGCCTAAGTCGGTAGGTACTTCATCATCCTTATCGTCTGTATTTCCTCCAAGACCAAGATTTACTCTAGTCCCAACTTTAGCCCAACCACTTCCTTTCAATGCACACCAATAGGCTCCTTCAGTATATGGGTCTGGTTTGAAATCAGTGATCACATCAGGTTGGCCGAGATTGTTATTTACTTTTATCCAAGTACTCCCCCCATCTTCTGAAATGTATGCTCCAGGATTCATGATGGTCGCTCCTTTATTTTCGTGAGGCAAGGCGGCCACTACCGTAATAATTGAAGAGTTCACTGGGGAAACTTCTGTTTGCCAGATATAAGGCAAATCAAAGATTTTAGTCCAGGAAAGTCCTTCGTCATCACTTTTCCAAACTCCTCCTTCTGTCATTGTCCCATCTTCAGTACCACATGAAATATACATAGACCGGTTATTTCTATCGATAAAAAAGTTATTGACAGATTGGACCGTTGAAGGGATGGTCATTTCTTGCCAATTTTGACCTTGATCCGTTGTTTTGTAAAGGCCACCTTTCTCTCCACTTCGGTTTTGATTTAATGCTGCATACAAGGTTTTTGAATTATTAGGGTCCATGACTATCCTCCTGACACTTGGTGTTGTGGGCAAACCATTGTTCATGATGCTCCAAGTTTTGCCCTCATCTGTACTTTTATAGATTCCGAAATCATGAAAATCCTTTGGAATTTTGTTGGCGCTTACCTCAGCTACTGCATTTTCAATCACACAAAAGTAAAGGTTTTGGGGATTGTCAGGGTCTATGGTCAATGAATATTGGAAAAGCATATCGCTTGAATCATTCCCTTCATGTTGAATTGCTTTAGCCACATTGGTCCATGTTTTTCCTCCATCCGTTGACTTCCTCAAATACCCTCGATGACTTTGTCTAAACATCAATATGTAGATGATATCTGGATTATTGGGATGCACTGCCACTGTTGCAATAGAGTGTGCCCCTTTCTTGTGTACTTGCCCTTCTATCTGTTTCACCGCTACGGCTTCTTTGTTTGGATAATTTCCTAAATCAGCGGACTCCCAAAGTCCATGTTCTCCACTACAGAAAAAATAACGTCCTTCTTTGCCCGTTTCCAATAACATAAAGCGGCCAGGAAGATTACTATCTCCTGTACCAACCCAGTGTCCGCTTCCCTCTTCAGTTTCAACATCATCTATCTGCTGCCATGAAATACCTCCATCAACAGTCTTCAATACTTGTTGATCCAAGCAAATAAATGCCTCTCCCTTTTGATTGATTGCTAAAAAACGATTCCCAAATGTTTCTTCCATATTTTCCATTTGGTATTGAAGATGAGCAAACTTAGTATTCATTCCTTCAGGTTGATTTCGACCACTCCAATACGCTTGGTCTTTTTCCTGCAACCAATACGTACCTGTTCGGGCCGTAGCATTCCAAGTGTTACCACCATCAGAAGTTTTCCAAACATCTCCTGGGCCAAAACTAAAATCATGCTTTACATTATGCCCCAAATAAATCTCGTTTTTATTGAGAGGGTTAACCGCTATTCGATTGAAAACGGGTAATACTTGATGAGGGAAAGTTGTGTATTTAGCTTTAAAATCACTTTTAGACATTTCTAGCCAATAAGACACCGCTCTCCAGTATTTATCTTTGGTGATATAATTTGTAATTTGAGTCATATCCAAAGCCAAATTCCCTGTAATACTTTCCCATGATTCCCCTTGATCCGTACTCTTGAAAACTCCTCCTGTTGAAGAAATTGAATGGTTTGCTCCAGAATGATAATAGGTCTGTTCTAATACATAGAAAATAAGCTCATGGGTAGATTGATCATAATAATGCACCATATCACGAGGATTATTATTGGGTAGTCCTTCAGCACTTTTACCCCAAGTCTTACCTTGATCTTTACTTTTATATACCCCTGAATTGGCCACCATCAATAGGATATTATTATCTATCGGAGAAACGATAATTTTACCTACATCTAAATTAGAAGGTAAGCCTGACTTTATTTTCTTCCATGTATTTCCTTTATCTGTACTTTTCCAAATATGTCCGTAAGCAGAATAGTTATAAGTATGGCCTAAAGTATTATTTTGACTTCTATGATTGGCTTTAATATTCCAAAAGTCACCTGCTCCTATATACCAATTATTATCATCCGTTGGGTCAACTGTCATTTCTGAATGCCTTCCTCCACCATTGAATGAAGATTGAAATTGCCAAGTATGCCCTTTATCCATTGACTTATACAAGTGCCCTCTCACATCTATCGCTAATCCAAAATCAGGATCTTGATGAGAAAATACAATCGACTGAATTCGCCTCATGTCTTTTCCGCTTCCATCCACATCCTTTATAGTATGCCAAGAATTTCCTCCATCCCAAGAACCGTAACTATTGTACATATCTGGCGACATAAACAACACATCATCATCTGTAGGGTGACACCAGAATTCTTCACAATAGCCTGACATCCCCGGACCAAATTGAGTCCAAACATACTCGTTATTTGATGTTAGTTTAGTCGTTTGAAGTTCCTTAAAAAAAGTAGAGGAAGAAGTCGTTTTTGCTTTTGGGGGCAGTGTGTCATTTTCAGACAAAAAAGCCATTGCATTAGCACTACAAAAGCAGTATATTCCTAACCAAGTTATGCTGTAAAGTAATAGTTTCATGTTCATCATTCCATTTTATTTCATATTCTAAAAGTATCGAACTACACTTAAACTCTTAGAAACGAATGAATTGATAATAGGACATTTATCATTATACCGATGTAAAATTAATGCTTTACTCCCCTTTTCAAGTCACGAACCACCTGTTCTTATAAAGTATAAAAACTAACAATTCCACAATTACAAACTGAGTTTTTTCTGAACAATTTCAGATTTAAACAGATTCATACTGAATAAAATTTCACCCCTACTATTCGTTTATTTTTATCTGATATAGAAGCCTTCAAAAACGCAATATTGAAGATAACAGAACAATTTTTAATAAAGTATAACTGATAAATGAGATGAAAAACTTACTTCTATTACTTTTGTGTTGCCTGACTTTCAGCTATGCAATAATGGCACAAGACACGCTCGACATCAACCTAAACATGAAGCACATTGTGGGTAATAGTGCTGAATTTGATCGATCTAAATTTATGGTTTACCATGAAAGCATCACAGGAAATGAATGGGACAGTGATCAACAAAGAGCTTCTTTTTTAAATGACTATGATGTGTATTTGGGACGTAACAATGGTTCTATCGTTTGGGAATTTAACCAAGTGAGAGAAGATCCCAATCGAAAAGGTTGGCCTGATCCCCAACATATTCAACAAAAAGGAGAAGAAACTAGAAAAAATTACGCAAGAAGAACAGCTGCTCATGAGCTAGAACATCGAATTGTAACAAGTATGGAAGGTGGTCAAATGTCACCAATGTATCCTAATGGACAAAAAACTAAACCAAGTTCATGTTGTAGTGATGCCTCTCCATGGGAATATGAAAACTATGATGCTGTCGCTGAATTTTATAGCGGGTATCTTACCCATTATTTTGGAGAAGGTGGAACAACAGGTAAACAAAAGCCTTTGATGTTGGAGGTATTAAACGAACCTTTCGTAAAGGCAAGTCAATACAATACTTCAAATATTGAGATTGCAAGAATGCACAATGTGGTGGCTCAACGTGTTAAAAAAGATCACCCTGATGTATTGGTCGGTGGTTATACTGCTGCTCACCCTGCCTTTGAAAGTGCTGATTTCAAACATTGGGATAACAATTGGAGAATGTTTATTGATGAGGCTGGTGAAAATATGGATTTCTTCTCTTTCCACCTCTATGATTTTGTGGGCGATCAAGATACTATGCTTGAAAAACAAAGAAAGGGCAGTAATATTGAAGCCATTATGGATATGATCAATCACTACAGTGTATTGCAATTGGGTGAAGTGAAACAATGGTCTATTTCTGAATATGGGTGGTTTTGTCCAAGTTGTGATGGCCCTTATTATCCTGAACGAGACTGGTACAATGTAAGATCATTTTCTTCTATGCTACTACAACTTTTGGAAAGACAAGATCAAATTATCAATGCTATTCCATTCTTATTAACCAAAGCTACTTGGGCTCATAATAAAGCCGAGGATGAGTATAATGCATATGGTCCAAGATTGATGAGAGAGTTAGGTGAAATGGAAGGCGAAGCACCTCATTCAGGGTATGTATACACTGACCTTATTAAATTTTTCCAACTTTGGGCCAATGTAAAAGGTACTCGTATTGATACCAAACCCAATGATTTTGATTTACTCTCTGATGCTTATGTTGATGGTGATAAATTATATTTGATTTTAAGTAATTTGAATCCTGAAGAGAAAGAAGTACAGTTGAATATCAGTGAGCTTTCGAACTACCCTGTAGAAAATATCATGGTAAAACACGCCTATGAAATCAATAAACTTACACAGCTTGATACCATCAACTATACTGAACACCTTGATAAAGTAACGTTAGGGGCTGAAGCGACTATGATTTTGGAATATACGTTTGCTAGTGCTTTTGATATCAGCGAAACAAAAACAGAAAATCTATTTTATGCCAGTTCTTACCTACAGCCTATTAAGGCTAATCTACCGGTACATTTCTCTATCAATAATGTCACTACAACTGATCATGGAGAAGCTATTCTACGTATTGGTTTAGGTCGTGATTTAGACAAATCGTTGGATCCAACGTTAACTGTCAATGGCACAAGCATACCGTTCCCTAAAAACTGGCGAGGTAATGGACAAGAAAATAGAGATCGCTTCTTTGGAGTGATTGAAGTCCCAATTCCTTATGAATTGATCAAAGAAAATAATGATATTTCGATCAATTTCAGTGATAATGGCGGACATGTCACAACATTGATTTTAAAGACTTACGATCTCTCAGTTCCAGTAGAGCGTTCAACGTTTAAGGATGGAAATGTAGATAAACCGCTTGGTTTAGGTCAATATAGTGAAGAACTGAAGGTATACCCTGTACCTTCAGACCACTTGCTTCATATCAAGGGATTGAGTAATAAAGACAGCTATCAAATCCTCTCTCTTTCGGGAGAGGTGCTGATAAGTTCTGACCAACAAACAATTGATATTTCTGGTTTGAACAATGGCATTTATATACTTACTGTAACTACTGAAAACGGTATTAGAAGTAGAAAAATTATAAAACAGTAGTCCTTCATCAACCTTACTTAAAGCAAAATAGTATTACTCCAACCCATCGAACTATTACTTTCTATTATTAAAGTTTTCGATAGCATAAGAATTAGAAATCATTTGATTTCTGAAGATCTTTAAAAACAAATGACACTATCACTCAAGGTATTGCAGTGATAGTGTCTTTTTATTTCAACACAATACGTTTGTGCTGTTTATCACACTGTAAACTAAGTTTTTGTTATTTATAGTGTTTAGAAATCAGGAGA
>NZ_JTAM01000103.1 GCF_000812565.1 Flammeovirga sp. OC4
ATTCGAAAACTTAGTTTACAATGTACTAAATACGTTGTAATCTAAATTATCATCAAATTTTAATCGACCTTTCTACAAGCATTTATAGGGTCTACTTTCAAGCTTTTATCTTCCTTGTTTTTTCTATTTTACTTAAATTTCACCTTGTGGTGATCATATGATGAATATACCCCCGTTAAGTCAAATAAAAATTAACTACTACTTTCAAAGGTGGAAAAAAGTAGGTCCTTACTACGCTACTTTTTTTCTAATCATCATTTAATTGAGCTTCTTACGGGAATTTGTACAACTAATGAAATTTAAATTCTGAATAGATTTATCCTAATAATATAATTCGCCCCCGCTTTTAGAATTAGTTTAAACGAATAAATAATTATTTGCCTCATAATTTTACACTATTCACTGATTGTTTGTGAATCATTTAAGTACTAAGCTTGGGCAACATTTTTTAAATTGTCATAAAATTGTTCTGAGTAAACCCTCAACAATCCATTTTTCAATTCTTCGTTAGCCCCTGTTTTAATACTTAACACTATGGAATGAACAGTAAACAATAAAACCACACAACAAGTATGAAATTTACCGTATTTCTATTTTTTACACTATTGCCTTTTTGTGCAATAGGGCAAACAAATATGTTACCTGATGATAGCTTTGAGGGAGGTTCCACCTCAGGTACTTATGATAGTTATTATAATTTTGGAGGAAAAACACTTTGGAGAGGTTGGCCATTTACAGGCTTTGAATTAGATACCGAAGTGAAACGAAGCGGAGCAAGATCTTTTAAAGTTGTGTTCCGTGATTATGGAAATGGTATTCCTACCTTTAGAACAGAACATTACCCTGAGCTAGAAGCCGGAAAATATGAATTCTGCTTTTATTATAAAACTGATATTGACCGTGCTGGAGAGAAAATCTCAATTGATGTGCATAGTGGCAAGCAAGGGAGCTCTCAAAGTAGTAGTCAGCATGATGTGAATTTGGTAAGCGAGGCAAAAGATAACTTTGTGCTTCTACAAATTGAATTTGAAGTAGATGAAAGCTTTACCACTTTCTTACCTTATATCAGAATACCTTATTTAAAAGAAGGTGCCTACATTAATATTGATGATGTAAAATTGGTAAAGGTATCTACTGAAACAAAAGCGACTACCCCTACTCCTTCTAATAATGCTACTGCAGTTGCAACAGAAAATGTAAATCTGCAATGGCTGAAAGGAATAACAGGTACAAAGAGAAATGTATATTTGGGTACTTCTTCTGATAATTTGGAACAAGTAGCCACTGAAATTACAACGACAAATTTTGTAACCTCGAAACTAGAGAATGAGACTGCCTACTTCTGGCGAGTGGATGAAATCGATGACACCGATCAAGTGACTCAAGGTGATGTTTGGAGCTTTACGACCAAAACATTTTTTGAAGAATACATGAGTCAAGTACAAACTGGAAAAGTGAAATCCGGGTCTGAAATAGAATGGACTCAATTTGGTCCTGGTAATGCCGGTTTTTCTAATTTCCTACGTTATCACCCCTTATTACCCGATTTCTGTGTAGAGTCTCCTGATATGGGGAACACGTATCAAACAGAAGACAATGGTAAAAGCTGGACTACGATTAAAGATGTAGATGGTGAGGGAAACTTCTTCCGTTTATATGACTTACAATACTCTACTAAAACAGCCAAATATGCTGTAGCCATTGAATCTTCACGCTTGTATTTCAGTCAAGATACAGCAAGAAGCTGGACAGAAATGAAAAATTGCCCTTGGTATACCCATCAATCCCAAGGTGGAAGAGAAGGAAGATCATGGTATAGAAAAGTTTCAGCAGTAGCCATGGATCCTAGCGATGATAATACTTGGTATGTTGGAGCAGGTAACTTCTGTAGAGGTCAACAGCAACTTTGGAGCACGGTGATTAGTCCAACAGCTGCCAATCCAAGAGGTAGAGAAAATATTTATGACAATATAAAGTATCAAGGTAAAATCTGGAAAACTACGGATGCAGGGAATTCATGGACGGAACTAACCCAAGGTATTGATGAGAAAGCTCAATTCTCTCGTATCATAGTTCACCCTACCAACAGCAATATGATTTTTGCAGGTTCTCAGTATGGCTTATTCAAATCTTCAGATGGTGGTGCATCATGGACAAATATTGGTGAAGGAAAATTAGATAATAATACCGTCATGGATATGGATTATTATTATAACTCTGCAAATGGTCGATTTGTATTATATGTTGCAGATCAGGTTCGTTATCATGCAAACAGTCAATCTACAAGATCTGATGGTGGTATTTTTAAATCGGAAGATAATGGTGAAACTTGGGTAAATATTAATGGTAATTTAGGTTTAGATATCAACCGATTGACAGGTGGTGTTTCCAACAACTATTATCAATATTTGGCAAAATGGTTTGAGATCACTGAAGCAGAAGCAAGAAGTAAATATCCAATATTGCCTACTGAAGCTTTACAATACTTCAATTCTTTAAATGTAGATCCAAGTGAAGAGAATGGCTTACTTGTTGGTTTTTATGATGCACAAATTCAAAAATCAATTATTCCAGGACGTTTATGGAAAACAATAAATGGAGGTCAATCATGGATCAGTATTGCCCGTGACTTCGGTCCTGCGTGGGAAAATGATAAAGAATACTGGCAAGAGCGAAACAATCCTTTCGATGATAACATGGAAGAAGGTCATCAAATTTCCAATCAACAATGGGCGCAAAATTACCCACTTCGTTCTTTACGTTATTGTACCGTTAACTCACGAGGAGACATTATGCTGATCTATGCCCATAATACTTTTGTGAGTACGGACAAAGGTGAAACATTCACACAAGTTAATGAAACGTATACTGCCAATGGAAACATTATGGGTACAGGAGATAGTAACCTTCCTGGTCAATGCTTGTTTCAAGATAAACGTTTGGGGGAAGGTATTTTGTATTTAGGATCAGGTGAACATCACTTGTGGCGTAGCACAAATGATGGTGAAAATGGAAAACAGGCCGTTGAATACATCAACGAAACACAAGAAAGTGTATTCTCTATTTCTACACACCCATGGGATGTCAATACTGTATATACCACTTCTATGCGTCAAAAACACCTTGACAGAATCTATAAATCAACAGACGGTGGAAATACTTTTGAAGATTGGGGAAAAGCAACTGCAGCTGAGGAATGGATGTGGACCAACAGTATTTTGATTGATCCCATCAACCCTGATAATATGTACTTTGGCGTGACACAAGTTGCTGGTTCTGGTGGAGGAAGTGGCACTGACGGACCAGATAAGGACAAAGAAGGCGGTTTCCATAAATCAACTAACGCCGGAAAAAGCTTTGATCCAAGCAACAGCGGTATGCCAACCAAAATGTGGATTCAGGATATCGAATTTGATCCAAGAGACAGTACACGGGCCTCGATCTTCGCTGCATCACCATGGAACCAAGAAATTCGTAAAAACGGCGGTTTATTCCATACTTCTGATCGAGGCAATACATGGAAAGCCATTAAGGTTGCTGATAATATTGAAGGTATCAACAGTGTGACATTTGATCATACGGGTAGGTTGTACGTGACCGCTGGACGTAGAGAAGCAAATGTAAAAAGTGGCGGAGTATTCTACTCTGATGATTATGGTGTAACATGGACAAAAATATTTGAATCTCAATATATCGAGCAGTTTGATGTCTCTCCTTTTGATCGTAATATTTTAGTTATCACTCAGGGTGTAGTTACAGCAAACCCAGGCGTTTATGTAAGTTTTGATGCAGGTAAAACATGGGTTAAAAGTAATCATAATATCGGTCAACCGGGACATATCAAACAGATTGAATTTGACGTCAATGACCCTTCAGTACTTTGGTGTGCAATTATGGGTAGTGGCTTTTACAAAGGGATCATTGCTGAAGGCGAACAAGCTAGAAAAATTATCTTAACGCCTGGTACTGCTGCCATCAAAGCCAATGAGACTTTACAATTGAATGTTGAAACCACTGAACTTGAAGGTAAAGTACTTTACAAATCAGCCAACAACACTATCGCTACAGTTTCTGAAGATGGTCTGGTAACAGGTCTTAAAAATGGTGCTGTAAAAATATGGGCTACTTCTGAAGATGACCGTTATTCTGATTTTGTTTACCTTGTTGTTTCCGGGGGAACCACTGATCCTGAACCTCCATTAAATATTGGTGATTTAGAAAATAATGGAATTTTGGCATACCCTAACCCTGTCCAAAACACCTTATTCCTAAAAGGGAATACCAGTGAATATATGACCTTTAATGTCTACACTCCTACTGGTGCTCTTGTATTGAGTAAACCGTTAAAAGGGCAAGATAGCGTAGATGTTTCAACACTTAGAAAAGGTTTATACATCTACCAAATTGAAGGGAATGGAAGTAAAGCAGTTGGCAAGTTTATCAAGAAATAAGCTTTACTGCTCACAACACTAATCAGAAGCCCATGATTCGAATTCATGGGCTTCTCTTTTTATATTACTTTTTAGTTGAAAGAGTTAAGCAACGGTATCTACTTAATAATGCAGGGATTTTAAGGATGATGAATCATAAAATATCAAATGAAAGATAATAAATGTACGCCAATTCATGAACATAAGATGATTTGATTATTTTTACCTGAAATCAAAATTTATAAAAGAATGAAAATTATCCACGCATTGTTTTTATCAGCATCTTGTTTCTTAGCAAGCTGTGATAATTCAGGTCAAGAAAAATCATCAGTAAATAAACCTTCTTCAGAAGTGACAACGGGAGCTGATGAGGTACTGGATGCAAATACACATAAGATTGTAGTCAATGAGAAAATAGCCTCAGGTGGATATATATACATAAGAGTCACTGAAAAAGGGAAAGAATATTGGATGGCAGTACCAGGAAGACCTATTGAAATCGGTGCTACTTACTATTACGATGGAGGAATGGAAATGCAAAATTTCGAAAGTAAAACACTAAACAGGACTTTCGAAAGTGTCATTTTTGCGGAAGGAGTTCGTGATCAAGTCCAAAAAGTGGCTAAGGTTGTAAAAAAGAGTGCTCCTCAAGGAAGTCCAGAAGTAAAAGATATAGAAAAAGCACCTAACGGTATCCGAATTGGTGAACTTTTCAGCAATATGAATAATTACTCCAATAAAGAAGTGATTATCAAAGGTCAAGTGGTGAAAGTGAATAATGGTGTGATGAACGTGAATTTTGTGCATCTCCAAGATGGAACCACTGGCAATGGACAATATGATATTACAGTGACAACCGATGATAATTTTTCTGTTGGTGAGGTAGTCACTATAAAAGGTAACGTCATCCTTAATAAAGATTTCGGAGCCGGATATACTTATGACGTGCTTGTTGAAAAAGCAGTGAAATTATAATTCTAAATATTGATAATCTTATTGATCAAGGGGAGTAATACAGACGATGTACTACTCCCCTTGGTCACTTACATTAATAGCTAATCCCATTACCTACTCTACTTCTTGGGTTAATTTAACTTGAGTATTAATTAACTCATATACTTTATAAGTGATATTTTCAGATTGAGCAAATGCATCATAACAAAGAAATAAAAAAGGAATTTTAATGTGAGATGGATATAGTCTTGTATCATTTAAGTATGTGTTTGTCAGTGTCTAATGTAAAATGAGTTTTATTTCAATTCTACATAGTGTTATAGAGTGTTTTATAATCTCCGTTTCTAAATTCAATTTCCATTTTTCCATAATCCCACCCTTGAGTCAAAGCGTATATTATTGAATCACAAACAAACTTAGGAGTAATGCTTTTTGGTTCAAAATCTGGAGGTCTATTTTCCTTGTCATTCACATATAACCATACATCATACCATCCGAAATCAACTATCAAAAGACTATTTTTAAATTCATACGAACTCACAATAACCTTTCCATTGAATTTCCAATAAAATTGCTGGCGATTTACAGTAATACTTCTAAATCCTTTTTTTGAAATAGCCATATATTATTCTTTCCAGATTTTTAGTTTATCTTTCTCATTTCTGAGCAAAAAATCAATTAGAATTTCCAAGTCTTTTTTAGTTAATGTGGCAAATTTCATTACGCCATCTCCTTCGATTAATTTAAGAGCATTGATAGTGTCACGATTATCCATAATTATAGAAGGTTTTGCATCGATGTCATTAAAACCTGAACATTCATTCCATTCCTTAAGTATTTGGATATATTTTGATTTTTGTTTTTTCCAATTTTCAAATAGTTTGGAGGTTAAATATTCAAATTCCTCTGGACGAATTAAAATTCTTTCTTTTCTATCAATTGATTCGATAATAACATAATCATCAAAAGCTCCATATGGAGGAGTTTCTTTAGACCAACTTGTTTTGATTTCAATCATTTGATTTTTTTCAATACTCTTCAACTTCAAATAAATTAAATGGCATTTAACGACTAACAAGAATGTAAACTACACCATCACATTTATTCATTAATAAAAAACTCTTACCTAATACATCAAGTTCAACATTAAAATATTTATGTAGTCTGCCTTGTTGTTATAGTTTGCTGTAAGATAGACCTTAAATTAATTGATTTAGGATTAACAAAAAATAGAATGATAGAAATATTGTCTTTCAATATTATTTTTAGCTAAAAAAACGTAGTGCAGACTCTTGATCTACACTACGAAATATATAAAATTTACTTCTTAGGAAGCCTATTCTTCACCAACGCAATTTGCCCCATATGATTCGCGGAATGTTCCATTACATGAAACCATACCCAATGATTATTGATACCTTCATCTACATTTTCTGCAAACCATGCATCATCTTTCTTTTTAAGTCCTTCAAGCGTTTTTTGTCTCACCTGATCCCATAGATCAAGGTAATATTTGATGGGTTTACCTTGTAGTTCTTTTCTACTATGATCACCTAAACTACTCGCTACAGCCCAAAACTTTTCATCTTTTTCACTCCAAGCACGCCCTTCTAGTGTCTCAACTTGATAATAAGCTTCAGTGGCAGCCAAATGCATTATCAAAGCACCAATAGAGTTCGCTTTTTCATCAAACATATAATCCGTTTCAGCTTGATCTAAATCAGATGTCATTTCGGTGATTCTCCCTTTTAAATCTTCCAGCATATTGACCATGATCCCTATTTGAGTCGAATAGCCTTTTACAGGTTTGATTTCGTATTGTGCTTGTGCTAGAGAAAACGTAAAGCATAAATGAAGTAGTAGAAAGTATTTCTTTTTGGATTTCATAATTGTTGTATTTAAGTATGAATGGGATTTGGTTAAAGAGTAGTTTCTAATAAGACAGTCGTAACAACTCTTTAGTTGTATTATCATTTATGTTTGATGAGGGATAAATGAAAGATCAGAACTACATTAATTTTAATATAATTCTGTCTTCCAAAGGTAATGACACTAGCTTATTCGATGAACGAGTTCTATTGGTCTGAGTACTGTAAGTTGGATTATTTTATGTTATTAATTCGCCTCCTCCAATGCTTTCAAATAAAGTTCATTAAACTGAATTCCTGAATATGGATTTTGACTTGTGATTAAGTTTCGATCCCTGACCGCATAACTTTTCCCTGGTCCTCCTTTTTTATATTCCAGTCCTAGTTTATGGAGTTGCTTCGCAATTTTTCGTTTCTGAGGTTTACCTTTCATAATGAATTTTTCAATGTAAAATTCTTCAAAACCCGTCACTGAATTTACTTTATAGCCAATAAACGGATTTTCTTCTTTTCGAATAGTAGTGATTAAACTTGGTGCGTGGCAAATCAAACCAATGACCTTTTGATTCTTAGCGAAAGATTTTAAAAGTAAAGGTGTATTTTTATCATAAATTAAATCTACCATAAGTCCTTGACCGCCTGGTATGACTAAGCCAATGTATTCTTTTTCCTTTTCAATCGCTTTTTCAAGCGTCATGGGATTCGAAAATTCTTGATTATTATTCCAAAAGTCAATCGCTTCTTGTCTCATCTTAATGTCTTCTTTCCAATAATCATCCGCTAAACTTTCTTGATCAATTGTTGCTTTTTTACCTGTAGGTGTGGCAAAATCTACTGAATAACCCTTATTTACAATAGCTTTATAAGCCTGATAAAATTCATTAAGAAATATCCCCGTTTGGCGCTTCTTCTTTCCTTTTTTCAATAAAAGTGTGTCTGCTTCACTCATTACAAAAAGTACTTTTCCATTTTGTGCCATTGTAGGAATTGAAATAATAAGAGATATAAATAATATGATGACCTTTGTGATATGTATCATTTTAAAGGAGTTTTTTAGTTGAATTTAATAGATCAAGGAATGAGAGAAAACGATGTTATTTTTACGTCTTCTTTTTCTAAATTATCTATGCTCCACGTGAAGGAAATAATCGATGTTTTTTCCTTTAACAAAGGTCCATACTTTAAGGAAGGATTCCATTTACATATGTAAAGGAATTTAAATGCAGACAATTTGACAGTATTTGAAGTTTCAATCTAGGTAAAGATGAATAATAAGATTTGGGTTTACTTTTGTGCTCGAATTCTACTTAGTTGAGTGGCACTCACCCCAAGATAAGAAGCAATATGATATTGCGGAATCACTTGTTCAAGGTGAGGGTGTTCCTCTTGGAAGATTTTATAGCGGTCTTTCGCTTCAAGTGTAACAAGTTCTATCTCTCTTTTTTCCTTTCTGACAAAGAAATGTTCTGCTAATATGCGAGCCATTCTTTCAACTTTAGGATATTGGTCGTAAAGATTTGTGACCTCTTGGTAAGTTGCCACCAGTAGTTTACAATCCGTTAAACAATCTATATCAATGAGGTTCTTTTTCTGAGTAATTAATGAAGAATAAGCCCCAACGAAGTTGTTTTCAGTAAAAAATGTTTTGTTGTATTCCTCTGCTTTTTCATTGCTATAATAGGCTCTTAAAACTCCTGATTCTATAAAAGCGATATTTTTTGAATACTCTCCTTTTACAGCAAACTTGTCTCCTTTTTTCAATTGTACCGGTGTAAATAATTTGATAAGCTGTTCGATCGTTGCAGCATCAAAAGGTACAATACTATTTAAAGTTTCTTTTAGCATTTTATATTAAAAAAAAGAATTAATACATTGTAAACTAAGTTTTCGTTAAATTTCAATCAACCTTTCTACAAATATTTATAGGCTCTACTTTCAAGATTCCTTCTTCTTTATTTTTCCATTGATGAAAAACGAAGCAAAAAATCTAGGCTTAGAAGTCAAAAGCTAAATTTCATTCCTCTCGCCTAAATGATTTTAAACTCGCTATGCTCGAACAAGAAAATCATTTTTAACGGCTCAATTCATGAAATTCTTAACGCTTTTCCCTTCAATGCCAGGGGAAGTACTACCAAACTAAAATGGTAGAAAGCTCAATGGCGCGAATGTTAAACGTCAGTGTCATTCGTGTCCTTTAAATCATCAGAAATCTCCTGATTTCTAAACACTATAAATAACGAAAACTTAGTTTACAGCATAATTAATTCACCTCTTCATGTGATTCTTTTCTTAGTTTAATGATATCCGATATATGAGTCCAGATTACAATAGGAACTATCGTTGCTGGTAAAAGAACAAATGGGAAATAATTTATTGCACGGTTGGGCTGCTCAAATCCAAATTGTTGAAATGGTAATTCAGAAGATAAAATTCCATTGAAAAGAATAAAGAGTACAAGTGCTAATCCTACAATATTCCAACCAATTAATGCTTGTCGACTTATCTTCTGATTCAAATACAATAGTCCTACAATTGGCGATGTAATACCAATTAAAATGTCATAGTTTCTACCTTCAAATGTCATTAACTCAGGTATCATTTTATGCGTATATAAAGCAAATAGAACTATTTCAATAGGAAACCTCACTGAATGTAAGAAGGTGCTGGTTTTAGTATTTCTATTCTCAATAAACCATAGCTGTTGTTTTGGAAATAATCCGTAAATCATCAACAGCGTAGCAGGTATAAGTACTAATCCAAATCTTGGTGGAATTGAATCTGTAGTTTGATAAAAACCGGTATAGGCCACTATTGATTGAAAAACAGACCAAACAATAATCAGAATTGTAATTTTTTTGGGTCTTCCATTGGAAAAATAGAATAAACCAACTGTTAAAATACAAATACCAATAAAAGTCAGATTAATCAAGGAAGGTAGATTCGATATCATTTCTTTAGCTTGCTTTAAATGTTACTCAACAAATGTTTTATTATTCAATGATACTCTAAATTATAGATTGTAGTTAAAAATAAAAACTATTGTCAGTTGCTATATTATGATTAAACAGTGTCGATTATACCATTTTGACCTTTCTTTTTTTGCGCTTTCTAAATGATTGAATGGTCTGCTCCAAATTACTTACTTACCATCTTGTGCTTTATTATATTCAATGGATTCAAAGTCATTTTCGCTTTCAAAGTTAGATTTCGTCACCATCTCAATTGGAGGTTTCTTGAAATTACTTGGGTGATCATAAATTGAAAGCTTAGACTTCGGTTTTCTTTTAGCTTTTATTCCTTTTTGAACAATAAAAAAAAGCAATGATATGCTAACAATGATTATTATATATTCTTTCATATTCAGATTGGCAGTCAAATAGTATTCCACGAAAGAAAAACTGCCATTTTGTCATTACTAGCATAATTATTGAAAAATTCCACTGCATTTAACCCAATTGAAAATTTAGTTTTGCATTTCTTCGATCTTACCTGACTTACTAAAATATTTCTCTAGTGTTTTATTCCACTCCACTTCAACTTCAGATTCCATTAATTTTGTAATCGAACAAACAGATTTAATAATACCTTCGAAATCTTTTGTATCCGATTTCATTAATTGTATTAATCCATCATCACCCTTTAAATTATATATAAGTTCACAAATACCAGCACCAGCAGGATAGGCAGTTGGGTATCCATTGTATTTTACCTCCTGAGAGATTATAGATTTAAAATTAATTTTCTTTGGACTAGTTTTGAGATTAGTCGCTAATTTATTCATCAGGTCCACGTATTCAGTTTTATTTTCCCTTGTCCCTAAGTATACGGCCAAACCTTCTTCTATAATATAACCACGGTTTGGGTTCTCAGGCAGTAATTTATGCACAAATTCATGAGGGTAGTATTCATTTCCTTTAGCAGTCAAAATCATACCTTCACGAGCCTTTCCCGTTGTTATGCCAACAAAATAAAAGTCAAAATTTTCAAGTAACCCCATATCATCAATACTGTTGGTCACATAATATTTAAATGTGCTATTGTAGTCTGGATTGAACCGCTTTATTATATCAGCACAAAATCCTTTTGCATTATCAGCTGCCTTCTTATCAAAAGAATAATTGGGAGGATAGACGTATTCAACAACCCCACTTTTCTTAGATGACCATTTTTTTGATATTTCAACGATTAAGTTTTCCAAAACCCATTGATCATTTTCCTTAATTGCGTTTAGTTTTTGAATACACCATACCTTGGAACCAATATATTTAGGATTAGTGGTATTTGAAGCGAATAAGACTCTTATTTGGTATTTTTCTCCCAAAGGTTCTACTGACATGACGAAAGGTGAAAAAGCTCGAAACAAATAAGTAGCATCCATTCCTCCTTGAAAAATGCTCACTCTTGAAAAGTCGAAATCATGATAAAGTTCTTTTTCTTTTTTATTCCAATAAGGGTTGTTATAAATAGAGTCAGGCTTTGACTTATAATAGTTTTCATAGAGCTGTATAATTGCTCTAACATCTTTGGAGGTGGTATCAACTCTGGAACTTACAAACAGTTTAATATGGTCATTGCTTTCTTGAGCAAAAATTTGAAATCCATTTAGTAGAAATAGTAATACGAATAGTTGTCTCATTATTTAGTTTATTTACGATGAAAATTGAATCAGTGTAATGTGTGGAGTATCATTCATTACATTTTTTATTATAAGGACTTACAATAAAAAATAAGTTTTTGTCAAAACTTATGAAATCCGTTCGTCTTATAGTTTGCCGTAATAGATATTTAAAATTAATTGATTTTTGAATAACATAAAACAATTACTCCTTTATTTCAACTAAATGATTTGAAGTAGGTTAGCATCATAATTGAAGTGATTGGAAAAAAGAAAACAGATGTTTCCTGCACCATCGTTAAACTATGGGCAAGTGATAAACCAACCTCACCAAGACTATAGTCTTGAAAGTTCGCAACGTAAGCAACACTTTAATGTTGGTGGAGTCAATATCACCTGCCCATAACTTCTGTTGTGATGCACGCTATTTAAACAAAAAATACATCGGAATTCAGTACAAGCTTAATCCCTCCCACAAGCAGCAATACTGCAAATGCTTTTTTCAAAGTGGCCGCGGGTAATTTATGTGCAAGTTTGGCTCCGATACGGGCCGTAAAAAAACTCGCTACGCTTAAGCTGATAAATGCATAAATATGTACAAAGCCTAATATCCCACTGGGTAATGCCTCTTTAACATTAGCATCAATAAATTGTCCGAAGACAAGAAATCCAATAACACCTGCTACTGCAATAGGTAAACCACAGGCTGCCGAAGTTCCCACTGCATTCTGAATTTTCAATCCATAATTACTTAAAAATGGAACGGTTAAGGTACCTCCTCCTACACCGAAAATAGCCGAGATCATTCCAATCAGTCCTCCGATGATCGTTTGTCCTACAGGCGATGGTAACTTGCTGAAGTCATTTTCTTCTACCATCTTGTTTTTCATAAATAACATTTTCAAGCCTACTAAAAACACCCATATTCCAATAATTGCTTGCAGCGGTTTACCATGAATCATAGATGCAATACCTGCACCTGTCAATGAACCAATGATCAATCCTGGAGCCATGCGTTTCCATACATTCCAATTTACCGCATTTTTACTATGGTGTGCTCGAAGCGAACTAATAGAAGTAACAATAATAGTGGCGAGAGAAGTACCAATACAAATATGTGTAAGGGCAACTTCAGGTATACCTTGTGCTGTAAAAATGTAGATTAAGATGGGCACAATGACTATTCCGCCACCAATGCCAAATAGGCCTGCCAATAAGCCAGAGAAAGCACCAGCAATGAGATAGTAGAGATAATATATATCCATAAGTAAAATGAAATTTTGTTTGTTAGTTTATAAAACTTCGTTTGAAGTAATAAAGCTCTTAAAATGAGCTTTAAAAAACAAAGTAACAATTTTTGAAACTTAGTAAGGCGCTAAATACATTGTAAACTAAATTATCGTCAACTTTCAGTCAATATTTCTGCAAACTTTTAAGGTCCTACTTCCAATCTTCCTTCCTCTTCATTTTTTCCATTGATGAAAAAAAGAAGCAAAAAATCTAGGCTTAGAAGTCAAAAGCTAAATTCCATTTCTCTCGCCTAAATGATTTTAAACTCGCTGCACTCAAACAAGAAAATCATTTTTAACGGCTCAATTCATGAAATTCTTCACGCTTTTCCCTTCAAGGCCGGAGAAGTACTACCAAACTATAAATCGTAGAAAGCCCACTGGCGCGAATGTTTAGCGTTAGCGACATTCGTGTCTTACAGATCATCAGAAATCTCCTGATTTCTAAACATAGTAAATACACTGTAAACTAAATTATCTTGAATTTTCAATCAATATTTCTGCAAGCTTTTAAGGTCCTACTTCCAATCTTCCTTCCTCTTCATTTTTTCCATTGATGAAAAAACGAAGCAAAAAAATCTAGGCTTAGAAGTCAAAAGCTAAATTCCATTCCTCTCGCCTAAATGATTTTAAACTCGCTGCGCTCAAACAAGAAAATCATTTTTAACGGCTCAATTCATGAAATTCTTCACGCTTTTCCCTTCAAGGCCGGAGAAGTACTACCAAACTATAAATCGTAGAAAGCCCACTGGCGCGAATGTTTAGCGTTAGCGACATTCGTGTCTTACAGATCATCAGAAATCTCCTGATTTCTAAACATAGTAAATACACTGTAAACTAAATTATCTTGAATTTTCAATCAATATTTCTGCAAGCTTTTAAGGTCCTACTTCCAATCTTCCTTCCTCTTCATTTTTTCCATTGATGAAAAAACGAAGCAAAAAAATCTAGGCTTAGAAGTCAAAAGCTAAATTCCATTCCTCTCGCCTAAATGATTTTAAACTCGCTGCGCTCAAACAAGAAAATCATTTTTAACGGCTCAATTCATGAAATTCTTCACGCTTTTCCCTTCAAGGCCGGAGAAGTACTACCAAACTATAAATCGTAGAAAGCCCACTGGCGCGAATGTTTAGCGTTAGCGACATTCGTGTCCTACAGATCATCAGAAATCTCCTGATTTCTAAATATAATAAATAACGAAAACTTAGTTTACAACGTGCTAAACCGCCAACTCTTTACGTATAATTTCAGCTCCTGCACTTAAAGCTTCCATCTTCCCAATCGCCACATCTCGAGACAATGGAGCCATACCACAGTTGGTACAAGGGTAAAGATTTTCGGCATCTACAAACTCAAGTGCTTGACGTAAAGTGTCCGCTACTTCTTCAGGAGTTTCGATGGTGTTGGTCGCTACATCAATCGCCCCCACCATCACTTTTTTACCACGAACCAATTCAATTAAATTGAATGGAACTCTTGATCCATGGCATTCTAAGGAAACCGCATCGATATTCGATTGCTGAATTTTTGGAAGGATTTCTTCGTATTGACGCCATTCAGAACCCAATGACTTTTTCCAATCATTATTGGCTTTTATTCCGTAGCCATAACAGATATGCACTGCTGTTTCGCACTTCAACCCTTCAATCGCTCTTTCTAAAGTTGCAATACCCCAATCGTTGACCTCTTCAAAGAAAACATTAAAAGCAGGTTCATCAAACTGTATAATATCCACCCCTGCGTCTTGGAGTTCTCTTGCCTCTTCATTAAGTGCTTTTGCAAATTCCCAAGCTAGTTTTTCTCTACTTTTGTAATGATCATCATACAATGTATCTACCATAGTCATTGGCCCTGGCAATGCCCATTTTATAGGTTTATCGGTTTGTTTTCTCAAAAATTTAGCATCCTCCACAAAAACTGATTTTTGACGAGCCACTTCACCCACAACCACGGGAACACTGGCGTCATAACGGTCTCGAATTTTCACCACTTTACGATTTTCAAAATCTACACCGCTTAAATTTTCTATAAAAGTCGTGACAAAATGTTGGCGTGTTTGCTCACCATCACAAATTATATCTACCCCTGCCAATTGCTGTTCCTGCAAAGACACTCGCAGTGCATCTCTTTTTCCTTCTAATAGCTGAACTCCCTCTAATTTCCAAGGAGACCAAAGTTTTTCGGGTGTTGCGAGCCAGGCAGGTTTAGGTAAACTTCCTACTATTGAAGTTGGTAATAACTGTTTCATGAAATAATATCTAAATGTTGAATAAATTAAAGAGAGAAATTAGTGGACCACTGTTCTAAGACATTTTTGTAAGGTTTTATAAAATGCTTTTCCGCATATTTACCTTGTTCAATTCCCAACTGAGTACGTTCTTCTCGGTCGTAAACAATTTTTGTAAGTGAATAGTCTTGATTTTTCAGACTCGGCTTATAGCAAGTTCCTGCTAAAGAATTGGCATTATAGATTTCGGGTCTGTAAATCTTCTGGAAGGTCTCCATTGTACTGACAGTACTGATCAGTTCTAGGTTTGAATAATCTGATAATAAATCCCCGAAGAAATAAAACGCCAATGGTGCAACGCTATTGAGAGGCATAAAGTAACGCACCTGCAATCCCATTTTTCTAAAGTACTGCTCCGTTAAAGAAGATTCGTTGACAAGATATTCGTGACCTAAAATAGGGTGATGATTTCCTGTACGATGGTAGATCTTATTATTGGAAACGCTCAGACAGATCACAGGTGGTTTGATAAAGTGCTTTTTGTAGGTTTCAGAGTTGACAAAATCCTTAAAAATATTGCCATGCAATTCACCAAAATCATCTGGAATACTCATTTTGTCTTTCCCTTTGTTATACTCTGATAGCAATACGCTAAAATCATAATCACGAACGTATGATGATAAATTATTCCCTACAATCCCCTCGGTACGTTTACCCGTTTTATGATCGATAATATGTGTTTTTAAAATCTCGATCGCTGGGAATGAAGCACCCGTTTTATCAACATCTATATCCACAGATACAATTTCCAATTCCACCGAATAGCGGTCATTATTAGGGTTATCCCAGCTCGCCAAAATATTAAAACGATTGTTGATCATATTCATCGTATTACGCAAGTTTTCTTGGCGACTTTTCCCTCTTGCCAAGTTGGCAAAGTTGGTGGTTGTACGAGTACCGTTAGACGGGACATAATTTTCATTGAAATAGATACTTTTCAGCCTGTATTCAAAATCATTATTAAGAGTGTTCTGAGTGTTTTCCATATTTTTTCTTTCGCTTATTTTTAAGAGTTTGAACAGGATCCAATGGTCTTGTTCAATAGTTTTTTCTTCTTGCAAATATGGATATAAAAGATATTTTTAATTGCGTATAGTATTATAATTAGAATTTACAACTACACAAGTAAATTAAATAAGAAAATAACACTATCAACGATCAAGATTTAAATCTTAAAAAGAAAATTAATCTATGCATGATTTATACAAAATTGGTTGGGTATAGGATTCTAGCTTTACATTTTCCTCATTTACCCACTCTTTCCCTGTATAATTTGTTTTCTTGAAAAAGCCACAGCATCATGGTACACCAACTCGATCACTAAAACTATGGTGGCGAATGTCGTCTGCAAGGTAAACGTTATTAACGTTCTCCTTTACTCTAATAAAGTATCAAAAAGAGAAAGGTTGACCATTTGTATAGTCAACCTTTCCATTAATTATCTATAGCTAGATTGTACAACTCATTCTTCAAATGAAGAGAAAGTACATTTTAATTTTCAATGGAATTAAAACTTCCCATTGTCATTTTTCCATTCTGATTTTGGTGGGATAGTTTGTATTACGTCCCAATGTTCAACGATTTGTCCATTTTCTAAGCGGAATAAATCATAATAGGCTACATCAGCACCAGGTGCTTTGCCGAATTTACCTTCGCTCATGGTCAATACGAAGTTGCCTTCTGCTAATACTTTATGGACTTTATCATAAACCATCACCATATTATTTTCAGCAAAGTATTTTAAAGCTGCACCTAAACCATCTAATCCATCAGCAACGGCTGAGTTGTGTTGTAGGTACTTTGTGGGATTGACAAGTATAGTCAAGTTGTCCATTTTTCCATTCAGTAAAACTTCATCAACAAATTGCCAAACTACTTTTTTGTTCGCATTTGTTTTTTCCCTGTCTGTAATGTCAGTTGTTCCGTCAAATTGAGTTCTGCCACTTGGATTTGGTGGAGTTACTGCTGACAGATTATCCCAATGTTCAACAATTTGTCCATTTTCAAATCGAAAAACATCAAAAGCAGCTTTGGGTCCGAAAAAATCATACTCGGTATGCGTAAATACATAATCGCCATCCTGAAAAGCACGCACAACATTTGCCTTAAAACCTCCTTCTGGAGCATTTTTCATTACTGCCCCAAAACCTGCCAATCCATCACCAACATCTAAGTTGTGCTGAATGTATTTTTTAGGGTTGATGTACGAAATTGGCGTTTGGTCGCCTGTATTAAAACTATTAAGCAGAGCTACAACTTTTTCTTTGTTTGATAAATCCATATTTAAAAATTTATAACGTCCCATTTCCATTGTGGCTTGGTCCATTCTTGACATAAAATCTTTTGAAATTGGTGCTTCCATAAACGGTTGTAACGAAGCATCTGATAACGCTTTATTTTCCCAATAAACAACTACTACATGTTCTCCTGATTCATTCACACCTATCAATCGTTGTAAGAAACCTTTCTGTTTTCTAGTGAAATCAGTTTCCACTTTTTGATTAATAGACTGAAATTGTGCAACATCTGTCCCTTCTTTTACATCAAAGGACATGATTTCAACAAATCGGCTATTTTTCGCATTGAAAGGTTTATCGATTGCATATCTTGACATTTTCATTGTCGGTGCATCGATCATTTGGGCATAATCGGCAACGGAGGTATTCCCCATGAATTTACTCATGGAAGCATCGGCATCAGCTACACTTTTCCAATACACCACTACCACATAATCTCCTTTGTCATCTACACCACTCTGACGGGTAATAAATCCCTTTTGCTTACTTGTAAAGTCGCTTTCCACCTTTGCATCAAGTGCCGCAAAAGTAGTGGGACTAGCATCAGACTTAATGTTGAAAGTAGTGACTTCCATTATCGTTTTACCTTTCATAGAATTTGAATTTGTAGCAGTTGCACAACTGGAAATATACAGTGTCATTACAAGCAGAAAGAATGATTTTAAAGTGATTTGCATACCATTTAATTTAAAGTGATTGTAAATTTCTGGTCAGGATTAAAGTCATAGCCTTGGCTGATCTCCACTACCAATACTTTTTCAGAATCTATTCTGAGCCTTACATTAGGGTTGCTTGAGGTAAAGCCTTTTACATTTTGAGCATTTTCAAAAGTAAGGTAATACCGGTCAAACGTACCCGCTTCAATAATTCTCCAGAATCCAGAAAAAGTGGGGTCATCTTCTGGAGCAATGACATCGAAGGTGATCGTGGTCTCACTGATATTAATATCGTACAAACCGATATAAGCTGGGAATTCAACAGAGGAAGAAAGAGTAGCATCGGTTGCAAAATCTCCAGCATTCATGCCTGAAATTACTGCAAAATCCATCTCGTCATCATATCCGAATGCAGGAGACTGAAACGTGTTGTTTACATTTACTTTTGAACCCAGTGTGATTGGTAATACAGTCACATCATCATCGTCATCACAAGAAGTTAAGGTAGCCAATGAGAAAATGGCACCCCAAAACAAGAAATTTAGTTTTAAAAGTTTCATTGAAATAGAGTTTTCGTAAAAATTGAAATTGAGTTTTTGGTAAAAATCATGAAACAAATTTACGGGAAAGAAAAATTCCAATGATGATAATAATAATCCTAAAAACTGTCAAAATGGGAAAATTGTCAATAAATACTAATGCGCTTGACGAAAAACCTTTGGTGAGCAATCCGTAAATTTCTTAAAGTACTTAAAGAAATTAGTGACTTCGCTAAACCCTGCTGTGTAAGCGATTTCTTTGATGGAATGATTGGTGCAGATAAGCAATCTTTTTATTTGCATGATGCTTCTTTCATCTATAAAAGATTTGGCAGAGACATTAACAACATCATTTACAATGTTATTAAGTGTTTTAGTGGAAACGCCTAGCTTTTCAGAATAATACTGAACTTTTTTACTTTTGAAACAATCTTCTTCTACCAATTTTTGAAAAGCGAGGAATTGAGACATGTATTTTTTCCTTTCAACGAAATACCCTGCTTTATCTTTAATGCGAAATAATTTTATAATCAGAACGTGTAAAACACTCCTTGTTATACCAATCGAAAAAACATCCTTAGCGTGATATTCCAATTCCAATTGCTTTACCAAAACCATAAAATCGGAAAATTCATCCTTATTATTAAATTCTATTTTAGGAAAACTAAGTGATTCATTGAACAGTTGAAATGCTTTTAAGGCTTCCATTTTGTTCAAATGACCAATGATAAATTCTTCGGTGAAAATCAGTAAATACCCCTTAACATTAGTGCTTCTAAAAAATTTTTGGATTTGGTCTTTTCTCACCAAAATCACTGTCCCTTCCTTATAATTATAATCAGTAAAATCAATGGTATGATAGCCTTCTCCTTCATAGACAAAAATGATGACAAAGAATTTTACAAGGTGGTTCTTACAAACATCATGGTCTAAATCCCTCTCTAAAAGATCTTCAATTTTGAGAATATCAAAATAAGAATGGGGGTTCTCTTGGTTGTCGAAGTTTACCTTTGGTAATTTTTTTATCCTTTTTTTTGCTTGCAGAGAACGGTTTCGCATATGCTCAGTTTTGGGTAGATAGATAAATACATTATCAACTCTAAAACAAAGCTTGTATTAAAGTAGTTCAGCTTAATAAGGCTACTGTAAGTACATTGTCAGCTAAATTTTTGCAAATCCATTTTATTCTTTTTTTGGTATTTTAAATTCACTTCTAGTCTTTTAACTCAAAATTAGAATATTGTATTTTAAACCACTTCAATCCTTTCTTAACGAAAAAGTAATTCGCACTATCTAGTTTGAATACAGAATCTCCTTCATCAATCATAGTCGTATCATTCAAATTCTGCAACTTCCAGGAAGTTACAGAATCATACTTATAGCCATTTTCATCCCAATCATAAATTTCTCCTTGTATCTCAACATAAAAATGTCGCGGTGAATTATCCTTTTCTGTAATAACACCTTTATATTTTGTCAAGTATAATGACGTGTCATACACTAATTGATCATCTCTCGATAAATATTTATTTATCATGCTAATTATGAAAATTATTGAAAAAGGAATCAAAATTATTAATCTTAATATCTCTTGAGATTTACTATTCTTCATAAAAAAATGTGTGAAAAGTGTGATTATCGAAGTATTCTATTTTTAACAAAAACTATAGTTATCCGGTAGTTCAGACTACAATACAGACTAAGTTTGCTTCACCTCTTTTATGAATGAACACTTTATAGGGATTAATCAATTCAACTGTGTCCATACTGTAATATATAGTTACCCCATTAGTTTGGACTGTCTAAGTGGAAAAGATAATTATCTTTTTTTGAGAGATTCAGCTTCAAACCTTTTTTTAAACCCATTTTATGATTTGTCAAGGCTGGTCTGTGTTGCGCCTGCGGCAGACCATTCATCTTGGCCTTTACAACTCATAGAATGTGGTTTTTTTTTTGGTTTTGAACTTGTGTCTCGGCGACCCTTCTCAAAGATATAGAAAGGTTTTTGATTATCAATTGAACTATGTCGTCTTTCGTGATTATAGTAAGACATATATTCTATTATCCCTAAAGCTAACTGGTGACCATTGCTATAAGAATGTTTATATATTTTCTCATATTTCAAACTTCGCCAAAAACGCTCTATAAATATATTATCAGTTGCTCTTCCTTTACCATCCATACTGATGGTTACACCTTGACTAGTCAAGTACTCTGTAAATACGTCACTTGTAAATTGTGCCCCTTGATCTGTATTGACAATCTCCGGTGCTCCATGCTCTTCTATACACTCCTGTATCGTCTCTTTGCACCATTCCGCTTCCATTGTATTGGAAAGAGACCAGCCTACAATGTAACGGCTGTGTATATCAATTACAGCCATTAAATACATAAAACCCTTTTCCATTGGAATGTAGGTGATATCGGTTGCCCATACTTGATTTACTTTATTAATGACCATATTACGAAGGAGATAGGGATACTTTTTATGCTCTTTTACACCTTTTGAAGTATGAGGACCTGGAATAAGTGCCTGTAGGTCCATCATACGGTATAATCGGGCGAT
>NZ_JTAM01000104.1 GCF_000812565.1 Flammeovirga sp. OC4
AAGTAGACCCTATAAATGCTTATAGAAAGGTCTATTGAAAGTTGACGGCAATTTAGTTTATAATGTATTAAATAATTTTGTCTTGGTACTTAAAATCAATAACAATTACTCAGAACAATGTCCAATCTATTAAAAGAAATGAAATATACTTCTGCGTATTTAATTCCACTATGCTGCTTTATAGGGTTTTATTTCGGAGGAGTTTACACTTGGTTAACTATTGTATTTAGCTTTATTTTCACCCCAATTTTGGATGCTTTTTTACCAACTACTGAAGCTGTAAGTGAATCCAATAATAAAGAATATTCTAAACTTTATGACTGGTTTTTATACCTAAACTTGATTTGGGTATTTGGATTAGTTATTTATGGAGCATTCCAATGGGAAAGTCATTCTTATACAAGAATAGAAAATATTGGTTTAATTATCAGTTTGGGGTTGGTATTAGGAACTTCAGGAATCAATGTAGCTCATGAGTTGGGACACCGGGTAGAAAAGAAAGAGCAACTAATGGCACAAGCTCTTCTATTACCTACATTTTACATGCATTTTTTTATAGAACATAATAGGGGACATCATGCCAATGTGGCTACACCTTTGGACCCTGCAACTGCTCAAAGAGGTGAATACATATATAGTTTTTGGTTTAAGACGGTTATTTTCTCTTATGTGAGTGCATGGAAAATTCAATTAAAAATGTTGAAAGGAAAATTCTTTTCTTTTAAAAACAATATGCTTTGGTATCATATCATCTATGCTGTCTACATTTTCTCAATTCTTTTTATGTTTAATACACAAGTTTTAATGTATTGTGTAATCGCCGGAATAGTAGGTTTTTTATTGTTGGAAACGATCAACTATGTAGAGCATTATGGTTTACAGAGAAAGTTATTACCGAATGGGAAATATGAAAGAGTACAACTTCATCATTCATGGAATGCGAATTATACTTTTGGCAGAATTATTCTTTTTGAATTAACCAGACATTCTGATCATCATTATAAGGCTTCTAAAAAGTACCACACTTTAGAGCATCAAACATCTGCTCCAGAACTTCCTTTTGGATACCCAACAGCCATTTTATGTTCATTAGTACCTTGGTTGTGGTTTTGGGTGATGGATAAAAGATTGACTTAATGATGACGAAAACATAGGAAATAAAAAACACCTGATCTTTAAACTTGATCAGGTGTTTTTGTATATTTTGAAATATAGAAAACTAAGTAGCTGATCATGATTAAATATAGTTTATAAATGTAGAATGAATTGATCTCAGGTAAGGCAAAATTTACAGTCCTAGCCATAGCTAAGACGAAAAATTTTAACGAAACCTGAGATTAATTCAAATGCATTTAAGCTATAGATAATTTTGAACAGGTACTTAAATCTTATTTGTTTACATCAATTCTTCCTAAATCAATCTCCTCATCTTCATCTTCAAAATAGAAAGTATCCATACCATCAATGATGGGGTGCATACTTTTCTTGTTTGCATCAAAAGTATAAAGAAGGCAAGGTAGTAAAGTGAGGTTAGTTGTCATGGCAACAATAAGTGTTACCGAAGTCAACAAACCTAAAGCTTGAGTAGCTCCAAAAGTTGATCCCATAAAAATGGCGAAACCAAAGAACAATACAATAGAGGTATAAAGCATACTTGATCCCGTCTCTCTGAGTGCCATGATCACTGCTTTCTTCATATTATAATTATGAAGAACAATCTCTTGACGGTATTTCGCTAAGAAGTGAATACTGTCATCTACTGAAATACCGAAAGCAATACTAAATACAATGGCGGTACTTGGTTTCAGAGGGATGCCTAAGAAGCCCATCAAACCCAAAGTAAATAGTAATGGAATGATATTCGGAATTAGAGAAATGATGATGATTCTTAAGTTACCAAATAAAGTACCCATGATAATAGCAATCAAAACGAAAGCAATTAACATACTTTGCTTCAAGTTTTTGATTAAGAAATCATTTCCTTTAATAAAGATTAGCGTAGATCCAGTTACCATTGTTTCAAGTTTTGTCCCATCCACAATTTTGGCTAATTGAGGCCTGATGACACTGTCAACTAGGTAATCCATTTTAACTGAACCAATATCAGCCATGCTTGAAGAAACACGGATATATCTTCCAGTAGAATCAATCATGGATTCACTCAATGAAGAGGAAGCTTCATCACTACTGTTTCTTAAATACTTCATGATATATGACATCTCACTTCTTGATGGAAGTTTGAAGTAATTAGAATCACTAGCATGAAAGGCTTGATTACCCGCTTTAAGGAAAGTATTAATAGAGATAGGTTGAGAAACTTCATCCAATGATGAAATAAAGTTTTCTACCTCTTCCACTTTAGTTAGAGTACCCTTCTTTAAGTATCCTTTTTTACGTCCGGTATCAATGATTAATTCAAATGGCATAACACCACTAAATTCCTCCTCAAAGAAACGTAAATCTTGTTTTACGTGATAATCTTCAGGTAAATCATCCACCATAAATGAGTTGGCTGTTACCTTATAACTACCATAAATAGAAAGAGCAACCATCACTGAAGTGAAAATATAAACCATTGTTCTATGGTGAAGCACTAGCATTTCCAATTGATGTATTAGCCAATTGGTAGGTTTGAAATCCAAGTGCTTAAGGTGTCTTACATCAGGGGCTGGTAGGTAAGAAAACACGATTGGAATAAAAGTGATACTGATAAAAAACGTCACAAAGATGTTTATACCAGCGACAATACCAAACTCCTGCATTGCAGTAATTCCTGTACTGATCAATACCATAAAACCAATTGCAGTAGTTGTATTGGTAATTAAAGTAACCACACCGATTTTCTTAATGATAAATGCCAGTGCATCTCTCTTTGGAGTTCCATTGGAGAATTCTTGATGGTATTTATTGAGCAGGTATATACAGTTGGGTATACCAATCACGACAAGTACCGGGGGTAGTAAGCCAGTTAGAATAGTGATCTGATAATTGAGTAAGGATAGGGTACCCATAATCCAAACAATCACAACACCAATCACTAATAATGGATAAAAAACAGGTGAGAAAGATCTAAAGAACAGGAATAATACTATTGCTACAACAGCAATAGATATTCCTAGGAAAATCATAGTTTCCTTCTTCACTTTGTCCGCCATAATTGATCGGACATAAGGCATACCTGCATAGTAGAGGTGAATTCCAGATTCTTTCTCAAACTGTACGGCCTTAGCCTCCAATTTTTTCATTACTGCAGTACGGTCCTTGGAGTTAAGGACCTCGGGGTCCATCTTAATGACCATAGCAGTGGCACCACCTTTACTGATAAGGCGATCTTTATACACTTTCAAGTTTTCAACAGTACCCAATATACTATCTAACTCGGCTTGAGTAGAAGGAGGAGTGTTGAAAAATTGCTTGACTTCAAATTTTTGAGATTGTCTATTTGCTGTAAGATTGGGAGCGTCTGCAAGTGATAAAACACTTGTAATACCCTCTAATTCTTTGATTTCATCTCCCAGTTCCATAAACTTTTTAAAGTTATCCAACTCAAAAAGTTTTTCATCTTTTAAACCTAGCACAAACGAAGAAGCATCCTCTCCGAATAATTCTTGGAAACGGTTAAAGTTGATCATGTCTGGATCATCATCAGGAATAATTCTGATGTATTGATAAGACCATTTAACGTCCCTTGCATGATATCCCATGAAGATTGTTGAGATTGCAATGCACACTAAAATAGGAATTCTGTTACCAAGAATAAATTCTGCTATTTTTTTCCACATGATGTGTTTGAATTTGTAATAAGCCTATCACTTTTGAAGTAATAGGCTTATTGAAAAAAGAAATTTTGTAGTAAAGGAGTGTAAGGATTATTGCTTCATTCCTAACATTTTGATAGCTGCAACTGCTGCTTCAACACCTTTATTACCATGTTTTCCACCAGCTCTGTCAAAAGCTTGTTGCTCCGTATTTGGTGTCAACAGACCAAAAATGACAGGCTTGTTATATTTTAAAGATACATTCGTAACACCATGAGCGACTGCTTCACAGATAAAATCGAAGTGACGAGTTTCACCTTGGATCACACATCCTAAAGTAATTACTGCGTCAATTTCTTCTTCTTGTGCCATTAATTGAGCACCAAAAGTTAGTTCAAATGCACCGGGTACGTCCTCTCTGTAAATATTCTCTTCTTTTCCGCCTTCTTTAAGTAGCGTTTCAACAACTGCGTCGTATAACGATTCAGTAATCTTAGGATTATATTCGGATATTACAATAGCAAATTTTTTGGTTGAAATATCGATTTCTTTCTTTTTCGAATACTCACTAAGACTTTTTAATGCTGTAGCCATTTCTTATATAATGATTAATGTTTTACTGCCTACAAAGTTATTAAATTTTATATCTTCTAATAACTTGATGCTTATTTTATAGATTCTTTAATTATAAAAATGCTATAATCTTAGAATTGTTAACCTAATTTCTTTTTATTGAATTACTCTTCATTAGTAATAGGCTCTTTTTTCATAAAAGCGTTGAAGATTAAACTAAAGAAAATGACCGATAAACATCCAATAACATTGTACCACAAAAAGGGTACTTCTGTAAAGAAGAATAAGTAAATAATAATTCCTTCAGAAATGATAGCCGCATAGAAAGTAGGTTTAGAGCCAATTTTCTTAAAGAAGAAAGCAATGGAGAAAACCCCCAATATGACACCATATACTAAAGATCCTAAGATATTAACTGCTTCTATTAAAGACCCTAGTTTGTTGGCAAAGGTGGCAAACAAAATGGCATAAAGTCCCCAACCGATGCTTACCATTTTTGATGCTGTAAGGTAATGCTGATCGGAAGCATCTTTTTTAAGAATCCTTTTATAAATATCAATAATGGTCGTTGAAGCTAGAGCATTAATTTCAGAGGAAGTGGATGACATACTTGCAGATAATATCACTGCAATCAATAATCCAATCAAACCTTGTGGTAAATATTCGATAACAAAATTCAAAAAGATGTAATTCGTATCATTCACATCTACTTCTGGTGCTTGCTTTTCAACTTTTTCAATGATTTCACTCTTTAACGCTACCGTTTTGGCATTTTCTACCATTAAATGTGCTTTTGATGTTGAAATACTCTCTTCGTTACCAAAATTCAATGCAGCAGCGTAATCTAAAGCCGAAGATTCTCGTTTTTTCATTTGGTGAGAATATTCTTTTTGAAGTTGGTCAAAACCCTCTACTTTTTCAGTGGCTTCAATTAGGGCCACTTTGTTGAAAATAATAGGTGAGGGATTGAAGTAATAGAATACGAAAACCATTGCTCCAATAAATAAGATCAAGAACTGCATTGGTATTTTAATCATACCATTAAAAAGTAATGCTAATCTACTTTGTGCAATTGAAGCACCTGAAAGGTAACGTTGAACTTGTGATTGATCTGTACCGAAATAAGACATCGCCAGGAAAAATCCTCCAATAATACCCGACCATACATTGTATTTACTAGAGGGGTCAAATTCAAAATCAACAGCATTTAATTTTCCTGCAACCCCAGCGATATGTAATGCATTAGAGAAGCTTACTTCATCTGGTAACATTTGAACCACCAATATTCCTGCGATAAGCATTCCTACAAAAATTACGGCCATTTGTAATTTTTGAGTTTGGTTTACAGCCTTTGTTCCTCCAATCACAGTGTAAGCGGTGACAATTACACCAATCACAATATTGGTGATATTGATATTCCAACCGAGTAGTGAGGATAAAATTAAGGAAGGTGCAAAAATAGTAAACCCTGCCGCTAAACCTCTTTGTGTGAGGAAAAGAATGGCAGTGAATGTTCTTGTTTTAAGATCAAATCTTTTCTCTAAGTATTCATAAGCAGTATAAACATTCATCTTGTGATAAATTGGTACTACTACACTTGAAAGAACCACCATGGCTATTGGAAGGCCAAAGTAAAATTGCACAAAACGCATCCCATCTACAAAAGCTTGACCTGGTGCTGATAGGAAGGTGATGGCACTGGCTTGAGTGGCCATAATTGATAGTGCCACCGTGAACCATTTTGCTTCTTTATTCCCTAAAAGGTAACTATTGATATCTTGTTGTTGCCTTGTTTTCCAAATACCATAGATCACAATAAAGGCCAATGTACTACTAAGTACTGCCCAATCTAAAATACTCATCTTTAGTTAAATGCTTTTGAAAAGATTGAAAATAGAGTGATAAGGACAACAAGTTCTCCTAACACAATTGCATAAAGTTGTTTCCAAGATTTGCCTACTGGTGGCTTTTGTTCCTTTTGATCCATTATTTTATATCTTTTGAATTAGAAGGTTTGTAATCAAGTAAGTTGGCCAAAAGTCGATAAGCGCCTGAAACACCTGCAGGAAGTTCTCTGAACCAAGAAATTCCACTGTAGATGAATGCACCTTTTCCGTAGTCAGCAACTAATAGTGCTCCATTTACTGGATTTTCATTTGGATCTTGCATTTTCAGCACTGCAGTATATTCTTCACCCCATTCATTCGGGTAGTATAAACCTCTTTCTTGAACCCAATGATCAAAGTCTTTTTCAGAAATCTTATTGGGAGCATTCAGGGTTCTATGCTTTGATGCAATAAATGAAACTGGACTTTCCTCTACTGTAATTCTATCTCTTGATAGTTTTAAAGGATAGGGGCCAACTTGATCCACTTTTACTCTGAAAGAAGTATTATATTGTACGATTACAGTTCCACCTTCCTCTGCATATTTCAAGAATTCAGGTTGAAGGTATCTCATGTTTTCCAATACATTATAAGCTCTAATGCCAATAATTAAAGCATCATACTCTTTCAAAATAGAAGCTTTAATTTGCTCATGTGAAAGAACATCTACATGATATCCGGCTGCTTCTAACGACTCAGGAACAGCATCTCCAGCGCCCATTAAATAGGCAATTTTCTTCGCATTCCCTTTGTCGATATTTAATTTGATAATTTTGGCTGAAGCAGGCTTTAAATAGACTTGTCTGTAAATGTGGTCATAATCAATTTTAATAAGACCTTGATTGTAGGTTTTGTTATTTCCTTCAATAACAGCCTTCAATTCTCCCTCACTATCTCTTTTAGGAGGTGTAATTGTGAATTTTACTTCCTCTTTTTGCCCTTTGTTGGACAACGCCACTGTTTTTTGTTGAGGTTCAATTTTCCATCCTTTAGGAGTTGCCAATTTTAGAGTTCCTTCAAAATTATCTGTATTAGAAAGCACTGAAACGGTAACTTCTTTAGAATTGTTGTCTCCAAAAATCCATACGCTCTGATCAAGTGTCAGTGAAACCGGAGGAACAATTTTTAAAGGAATATATCTTTCACCTTTTGCAGGGTAAACTCTTTTTTGCCAAATGTTTAGTGATTTATGGATTGTGATTCCATCTATATTCAATTGGATTTCAACAGGGATTTCAGAGAATTGCTCTGGCAAACCAATCATTTGTTGATCGCTTACCACATACATACCTTTAGTCGCTTTTTCTTTTAACCAATAAGGTTGAGACACTTCAAAATCTTCAGGAATCTGTATTTTAATTTCTTCTTTTAGAACTTTATTCTCAGTGAGCGTAGAGGATAGACTTTTTTCTTCTAGATCACCAACTTTAATTTTTTCAATAGTTACTTTACTTGCTGTTCTTACCAATGAAGATACATTGATAATTAATGAATCACCTTGTGCCACTAAACTTTCAGGTGTTAATGCCTCAAGCCAAATACCTGCACACTCTAATAATAGTTGATCTACTTTTTTAGTCTTTACAATTACCCAATGATTACTTTGATCGAGCTTTCCTAATTCTTTTTTCACTTCTATCAAATAAGGTAAAGCACTTGAAGGTTGTGTTGGATGAAAGTTAGTTTGTAAAGTCTCAATGGCGGCTTGTAAAGCTTCGCTACCTTCAACTCTTGACCATGAAGTTTCCACACCTTCCATTGGATCTTTATCGGCTTTGTCACCTTTCAATAATTTGAAATATTCGATATTTTCACCTCTATGTAAAGCAGCTCCAAAACCTTGACATTTATGTTTGGAACGAGCAGCCATAGCAATTTCACCTACAGATTGACCTAATACTGGGATGTATTCACCAGTGTCAATACCAAGGTATTTATCCTTTTCAAATTTTTCACCTTTCCCTCTAAAAAACCAAGAATTAGTATTCCAGTAGATTCTTTTAGGTTGCCAAACATCAACGTATTTTAATTGTTCAGGGAATACCGTTGGATCTGCGGCTAATTCAAATGCTTCAACAGCAATGATAGCTGAAGTGGTATGATGACCGTGAGTACGTCCACCTCTATCGGGTGAAAAACGAGTGACAATAATATCAGGTCTGAATTTTCGAATATTCCATACGGCATCAGCAAGCACTTGATCTTTATCCCAAACTGAAAGTGTTTCTTCTGGGTTTTTTGAGTAGCCAAAATCGTTGGCCCTAGAGAAAAATTGTTGCCCCCCGTCTACTTTTCTGGCTTCTATCAATTCTTGAGTTCTTAAAATACCTAACTCTTCTCTGATTTCTTTTCCTATAAGGTTTTGTCCACCATCACCACGGGTTAATGCAGTGTAAGCTGTTTCATAGCCTTTTGCTCTAGCGAAGTAACCAATTACTCTTTGGTTTTCATCGTCTGGGTGAGCGGCAAAATACATCACACTACCTAGCGTATTGAGATGATTAATTTCTTGAATGATTTTAGATACATTAGGTTGTCCATCTACTGGCGTTTGGGCATGTAATAGATGAGATAAAAATAGGCTGATAGATAAAATTAGAATTCTGCTCTTCATTTCAATTAGAGATGTTGGGAAATATATGCAAAAGGCATTCTAAAAGACCGTAATGATAACCTTTCTCTTAGAATGCCTTTATTGTTTCAAAAGCGTATGATTAAATATCTTTATTTGCTTTTTTCCATTTTTTTGAAGCATTTGGTAACCAAGCTTCAATATCTTTAGTGATCATACCTTTGAAGAAGTTATAAGCACCGTCAGGTTTTGCATCGCCTGCAGTTCTAGCAGCAAGAGCAAAGTCTAAAGCTTCGTCATATTTACCCTCTTTTGCTAAGAATTGCGCCTTAGTCCACTGGTTCCAGAAATAATTTGGACGAGTAGCAATTGACATATCAATTAACTCCATTGCTTTAGCTGGATCAGACTCAGCATAGTATTTAGCAGAGTTTTGATACGTTCTCCACACTTTACCAGCATCTTTTAAAGAAGCTTCGATATTAGCTTTAGTTAATTCAGCTGTTGGTACTGTTACAGTGAAAGAAACCATTGTTTTGTCCCACCATAAAGTGACTTTACCTTCAGTATCTGAAACAGCTTCAATGATGTAAGTTAAACGCTCTCTGAAAGGACCTTCAGTTGCTTTTACGCTTACAGATGCAGCATTATCAGCTTTTATAGCAGCCATATCTTGGCCATCTTTTGTGTTGTAAGCAAAGATACTTTTTCCTTTGCCATTAAAATGAACATCCCAATCCGCAGATTCTTGAGGAGTCATAAAGATATTATAAGTACCAGCTTTTACATCAGATCCACCGATTTGAACGTCTGAGCTAAAAGTGATAGCAGTAGGAGCATTGGCACCCGCTCTCCAAGCTTTACCAAAAGGCTCTAATTCACCAAAAACTTTACGGCCTTTTACCGCAGGAGAAGAGTAATCGATTGTAATGGAAGTAACGCCAACTTTTTGAGTTACTGATGCACTTGGACTTGGTGCTGGAAGTTCTTGAGCAGTAACGCTCTGCACCGCAAATAATGCAATCGTTAATAAAGCTAGTAGCGATCTTTTAAACATGTTTATAAGTATTTAATTTAAAAATTTGAGAGTAAGTGACTCAAAAGTCGGGTCAATTAACCAAATAGAATTTAATAATTCAAATATATTATTGAATTTAATCGGAATATTAAATTACTTTTAACTGATGTGAAAATATCTAAAAAAGAGGGGATTTACCACACTAACAAAGTATTGTCGATATGAGTGAAATAACTTCAGGTTTTATTTTATCATAAGGGAGAGGTCAGTTGAAATGATGTAGTAGTAAGAGATAAAAAGCAAAACCTTATAAACGACAAAAAGGTTCAGGAAACCCGAACCTTTTTGCTAACCCAAAAACTAACTATTTCTCATTGCAATCGTGTTTGATTGCATTACAAACATACGAAGATATTTTATAAATACAATGAAAATTGTAATAATTTTACAAAAAATATTACTTTGGGAAGTAATGAAGCGGGGAATCGGGCCCAATTGGCAAATCCAACCCAAGCCAAACTGCCATTAAAACAACCCAAACAATCAAGAATGCAATAGAATAAGGTAGCATTGTGGCAATGACAGTTCCTATTCCAGCATTTTTATCATAACGTTGAATAAACGCTACAATTAATGCAAAATAGGACATCATAGGTGATATTATATTTGTGACACTATCGCCAATTCTGTAAGCGACTTGTGTTAATTCAGGAGAAATACCAACCAACATAAACATTGGTATAAAAACGGGAGCCATCAAAGTCCACTTTGCAGAGGCACTACCCATTACTAGATTGATTAATGCAGCTAAAAAGATAAAGCAAATCAACAATGGGATTTTATCCAAGCCGATAGTTTCTAAGAACTGTGCACCTTTTACGGCACAAATCAAACCTAGGTTAGTCCATTTGAAATAGGCAACAAATTGAGCAGCGAAGAAAACCAATACAATATAACTACTCATTGTTTCCATTGATTTTCCCATTCCTTTCATGATATCAGCATCATTTTTAAAAGTACCAGCACCCTTACCATAAGCTATACCACAAACTGCAGCAATAATAAAGATCCAAGAAACAATACCTTTCATCAAAGCCGACTTAAAAATATTCTCAGGCTGATCTACACTTCTTAAGAAACCTTCCTCAGGTAGTATGCCAATCAGAATGATAATTGTAAGTATAGCAGCAGTAATACCTGCATACATTAATCCTCTTCTTTCTTCTGGAGTTACACTGTGCATTTCTTCAGGTTCTATATCTCCATTGTATTCTCCCAGACGAGGAATCACAATTTTTTCAGTAACAATGGTACCTGCTATACCTATAAAGAAAGTAGATACAAACATGAAGTAGTAATTACAGGCCGCATTGATAGAGTAATCCGGATCTATAATTTGGGCTGCTTCTTGAGAAATACCTTGTAATAAGGGATCAATCGTACCTAATAAAAGATTGGCAGAGTACCCACCAGATACACCAGCAAAAGCAGCTGCAAGACCAGCGATAGGATGTTTACCAAAGGCCAGGAATATTACTGCTGAAAGAGGAACTAATAATACATAGCCCACTTCACTAGCCGTATTGGATAATACTCCGGCAAAAACAACCACAAATGTGATGATACTTTTTGGCGATTTTAAAACTAAAATGCGAATAAGAGTGCCAATAAGCCCACTACCTTCTGCAATGCCAATACCTAGCATCGCGACAAGTACTACACCTAATGGAGCGAAATCCGTAAAATTCTTTACTAATTTCGTCAACATCAAATAAATCCCTTTTTGTGAAATAAGATTGACGACTGAGATTGTTTCTCCAGTACCAGGATGAATTACACTTAAATCGGTTTGAGCAAAGACCCAAGAAAGAATCACTACACCAAATGCAAAGCCAGCAAATAGCGTTGCTGGGTGTGGTAAAGCATTTCCTACTTTTTCGATAAAAGATAGAAAACGATCAATAAAACTTGACTTTTTTTGAATGTCGTTCATGTATTAATAGTTTATATAGTATTTTTTAGCAAGCTCTTATAGATATGTTTCGTTTAGCGATTTTTGATTTCAATAAGTTGAACTTGCTGTACAATATGGTTAAGATTTCTACTGAGTTTCAAAACGTAATCATATAATTCTTTTTACGCTTTGAACTTCCTAAAAATAAAAAATCAAACAAAAATAAGGAGAGTTTTGGAATTCTCGTCAAGTAAAGGGCACACAAGTGAAAATTTGAATTTTATTTGCAACTAAGCTTATTTAATAAAACGTAAGTGAGATCCTTCTTTAGGATGTTATTGAAGTTTATTTGGTAGAGTGGTGTGGTTAGTAGTCATTTTTTCTTTTAATGATTTAGCAATTGATATGAAAATCAAACTTTTTAAGAGTCTTCTCTCTATTGTTATTAAGAATATTTCAGTTTACAACTACTTCTTTTATTATTCCTTAAAGGTTGAAATAACGAATAATTTAAGCGTAACTCGCTTTAAAATCACTTCGTACAACTTGCAAGAGTAAAAACAAAAACACTATATTTGATTAAGCTACCTAAGGTCATTTGTCATAAATAATTATCGTCACATAGTTTTTGTAATGCTCAAAACAAATAAAAATTTAAACAGTTTTTATGAGTAACAATTGGAAAGATAGATTGTCAAGACCGCTTAGTTTAGCAATTAAGTAATAGAATAAAAAAATGGGATGAATTTAGAGTAGAGGCAAACATATATACTATTTGCTGTTTTATAGCACATAATTTCTTCACTCTTTTAAATAGCCCAATACCATTTGTTCTACTACCTGGAATAGAAAAACCATATTATGGCTAATAGATTAGACAAAACACAACATCAAGGGTTCGGGACAGCTCCCGTATTTTTTACTTCAATTAGTACAATTTTAGGGGCAATTCTCTTCTTGAGATTTGGTTATGCAGTAGCCAACTTAGGATTATTATCATGTTTGGTAATGGTACTTGTTGGGCATTTAGTAACGATTCCTACTGCAATGGCTATTTCCGAAATAGCAACGAACCAAAAAGTACAAGGTGGAGGTGTTTATTATATCATTTCAAGATCATTCGGTATTACTATTGGAGGTGCAATTGGTATTTCACTTTATCTATCACAGGCCATTAGTACTGCCTTCTATATTATTGCATTCGCAGAAGCCTTTCGACCATTATTTCCATTACTAGAAACTTATGGAATTGTAGATCTAAATTTGAGGTGGATTACAATTCCTATTACCATTGGTTTGATTGCATTGGTGATTTATAAGGGTGCTGATCTTGGAATGAGAACCTTATATATAGTAGTTGGGATATTATTTCTTTCATTATTGTCGTTTTTTGCGGGAACAACAGAGTTCGCTCAAGAATTGACGAAGATTGATTGGAATGGTCATATTGATAATGGGGATAGTTTCTTTAAAGTACTTGCAATTTGTTTCCCTGCTTTTACAGGGATTGCAGCAGGAGTGGGGCTTTCGGGTGACTTGAAATCTCCAGAACAATCAATTCCTATCGGAACCATGTTAGCAGGTGTTTTTGGAATGATTGTTTATATGTTTGTCGCTTACAAATTATCAGTGTCGGCTTCTCTTACTGATTTAGATAGTGATCCTCTAATCATGACGGATATCTCACTTTGGGGGCCAATGGTACCTATTGGGTTAGCAGCGGCAGCGCTTTCTTCTGCAATTGGTTCAATTTTAGTTGCACCAAGAACGCTTCAAGCTATTGCAGAAGATAAAGTATTACCTAATCAATCCGTAAACAAATGGTTGGGGTATATCACAAAGGACTCAGGTGAACCATTGAATTCTTCATTAGTGACTTCTTTTGTGACGGTAGTATTTGTTCTGATTGGCGATATTGATATTGTAGCCCAGATCATTACGATGTTCTTTATGGTAACTTATGGAGCCATCTGCTTGATTTCATTTTTAGAGCACTTCGCATCAGATCCTGCTTACAGACCCGTATTCAAATCAAAGCCTATTATCTCATTAGTGGGTGCAGTAATGTGTCTTTATTTGATGTTCAAAATCTCGGTGACTTATACCATGATCGCATTAGTATTTATGGTCATTCTGTATCAAATGGTTCGTCGATTTACGCCAAATAAAGAAGGGTTGAAAGCAATTTTTCAAGGTGTTATTTTCCAGTTAAGTAGACAGTTTCAAATCTTTCTTCAGAAGACAGAAATTGATAATGAGGAAGATCACTGGAGACCTGCTGTTGTTTGTGTGAGTAGAAATACCTTCAAACGTTTTTCAGCATTTAATCTAGTCAAATGGATTGCACATAAATATGGCTTTGCTACTTATATTCATTTGATTGATGGTTATCTATCAAAAGAAACCAATAAGGAAGCACAAAAAGACCTCGATAGATTGATTAAAATTTCAGAGGCAAGTAATTCGAAGGTGTATTTGGATACAATGATTAGTCCTTCTATGACTTCAGTAATTGCACAAGTGATTCAGTTACCTTCTGTAGCAGGTAAAGAGAATAACATGTTGATGTTTGAGTTTTCGAAGAAAAACAATGATGACGGCTTGAAACAGGTAATTGACAACTTTAAACTGATGTCAGTGACAGGAAACGATATTTGTGTATTAGCTTCAGATGAGAGAAACTTTGGATACAAAACAGAAATACATATTTGGTTAACCCCTAAGGACCTTGAAAACGCAAACTTGATGATTCTTTTGGCGTTTATTATTATAGGTCACCCAGAGTGGAGTAATGCTAAAATTACGTTATTGGCTTGTTTCCCTGATGCAGAATTGGAGATGAGAAGAGAGCAAATTTTAAAGCTTATCAAAACAGGCCGTTTACCAATTTCGAAAAATAATGTCCGCTTGATTTCAAGAGCTGATAATGTAGATATTAAAACAGTAATTAATACCACTTCTCAAGATGCAGATCTTACAATTGTTGGGTTAAGATTAGAAGCATTGAAGAAGGTCAATGAGCAGGTTTTCTATGGATATGATGATATAGGAGATGTATTATTCATACACACTGCTCAAGGGAAGGATATTTCTTAGTAATAGCCTTCATAAGTCCTAAGTCAAAATTATTGAATACCTTAATAGTTTTGACTTAAGGCTAATTTAGAATACGAACCAATACTTACAAAGCAATCAAATGTTGTTTGCTTTGTTATAACACATACTTTAAACACATTTAACTATCATGACTTACTATTACAGATTAGGTGAAATACCACCTAAGCGACATACTCAATTTAGACAGCCAGATGGTTCTCTTTATCATGAAGAACTGGTGAGCTCGTTAGGTTTTTCTGGGATTTACTCCAATTTATACCATAAAGTTCCTCCAACTAAAGTAAAGGAAATTAAAGCTTCAACTCCCTATGGGTATAAAATTTTAGAGGGGTATGGGTTGAAAATGACACACCTAAAGACTGCTGAAATAAGTGAAACAGGAAGCGATTTTCTTTCAGCGAGGTTGCCATTGATGGCCAATAATCAATGCGTGATTTCATTGTGTTATCCTAAGCAATTAGAAATGAATGATTATTTCAAAAATGCTGATGGAGATGAAATGATCTATGTTTATGAAGGAAAAGGTGAGATGCATACGCAGTTTGGGGTAGTTCCTTTTCAGAAAGGAGATTACATTGTAATTCCTAGAACAACCATTTATAAAATGGAATTTGACAAAGAACAACCTCAGAAATTTCTGATTGTAGAATCGAAAATGCCTATAGAAACGGTTGGAAGATACAGAAACGAACTTGGACAACTCTTAGAGCATTCTCCCTATTGTGAAAGAGACCTTCATCCACCTGTAAGGTTATCAGATCTTGATATGTCGTTAGGGGAGTATTCAATGAAAATTAAAAAAGGAAATGAATTACATGATTATATCTACGAAAATTCCCCATTTGATATTATAGGTTGGGATGGTTTTCTATATCCTTATACATTTTCAATTTACGATTTTGAGCCAATCACCGGAAGGTTGCATCAGCCGCCTCCTGTGCATCAAACCTTCCAAGCAAGAGGAGCCTTTGTTGTGTGCTCCTTTGTACCGAGGCTTTTTGATTACCATCCATTGAGCATACCAGCACCATACAATCACTCTAACATCGATTCTGATGAAGTATTGTTTTATACTGAGGGTAATTTTATGAGTAGAAAAGGAATTGCACAAGGTGCATTCACATTGCATCCAGGAGGTATTCCCCATGGTCCCCATCCAGGTACTATGGAAAAAAGTATAGGAAAGAAAGGAACAGAAGAGTATGCCGTAATGGTAGATACGTTTGCTCCATTATATATAACCGAAGCAGCGGAATCATTTATCGATAAAGAATATCCTTTTAGTTGGTTATAGAATTTTGTAATATAATTTTATAAAAAACAACGAGGCCATTATAATCTTTTTTATAATGGCCTTATTGATGATTAATCTAATTCAATTTCTTTTTTTGAATACTGCGTGATTGCTGCTAGATCATTTTCATTGATATAATTATATAATCTAGTGTATCCGATATCCAAAAGTCTACTGATTTTAGCTATGCTTTTGCCTTCATCAAGGTATTTTTTTATTAAGTCTTTCTTGCGTTGTGCAATTTCCTTACGGTGAGACTGACCCATTTTACGGATACGGTCTAATTGTAAAGGACGTTGCTCCAGAAGACGTGTGGACTTGTCCGCTTGCGTTTCCCAAAATAAGTTGATAGGAGCCAAGTTTTTATAATCCCAATCTCTGTAGGCCAATTTGTGACTTTTTGAGGGCTTCAGTTTACCTAAATCTCTCAAAATGATTTCAGCAATGGCTAAAGACTTCCATTTTCCGTCTTCATTAACCCTGATAAACAAGCATGAACCATTATCTGAGATACGATGATATTTATCTTTGTAATGATAATAATCGTGACCATCAATCGGTTTCTCTGCTGTTTTCTTAGAAGGTTTACAGCTTTTTACAAACTTTTCAGAATAATCTGGAATATATTTTCTTTTGGTAGCAAACCTTGTTTTCAAGGTACACCACTCTAAATTATCAACTTGATTATTGGACTTATCACCATCCTTGTGGATTACAATCTGTCCTTCCTCTTTTGGTTTGTCAAGAAACATCTCAGCTACCAAACGGTGTACGTAAAATGATTTCTTTTTCCCATTTACTTTGCAATCAATGGATAGATAACCACCTCCTATGTCTCTTCCTTTAATAAGTTCACCTTTTTGAGAACGAGCATAAGACTTTACTTTACCGTTATTACTAATTTCATACTTCTTATCAGTAAAGGGTAGTTCAACCCAGATTTCTTCTGTAGTTGTTTTTTCGGGCGAAGTAGTTTTCATAATTCGACTGTTTCAATTAAGATAGTTAAATTTGTAGTGATAGATTATAACTTCGATACTTGTATTTATTTAAAAAAGAAAGAGGTTATAATTTTGTGTACTATTTGTAAACGTAAATCGTAAGGAAAATCAATTAATGAATGCTATACGTTAATAGAACTGTTGTTTATATTTAAATGCAAGATACGATAAAACATCTCCGAAGGTATTAAGAATCTCTTTCGTCTGATCATCAACTTTTTTCCCTCTAGTTCGAAGTAATAATAACCCAAATATCCCATTTATACAAATTTGTATTGGATTAGTAATTAAACCGTCAGCAATTTTTAAGTTATTCTCAATATGTGGAGACGCATTTTGATAAATTTTCAAGTAATCCTCATCTTCTTTTAGAAGATTATCATGAATTGAAGTAATTGTATCAATTTCGTTTTGAGCCCATGAACAATGTCCTTCCTTCATCACCTCCTCACTTTCCATAAGGTTCATGAGTTCTTTGTGCCAGTTCAGCACTTCCTCTTTTTCCTCCTCAGTTAATTTTGTAATATGCTTAAGCACATACTCTTTTATATCTTCAAAATTAAAATTAAAGGCTCTCAATAACTCCTCGGATTGATAAATATATATGATATACTCACATATATTTTCTTTCTTTTTTTTATCTGCTATTATCATTAATGCAAGTTCTAAACACGTAAATAGCTATTTGGTATAAATTCTTGAATAGCTATCATTATTGCAATACCAATGAGCAACTATTTAAATACAATTTTAGCTTTCTTTATGTTATAAGATGTTGTTGTATAAGTAGATTAAAAAGCGAACATCAAATTTATATTATTACATAAAAAAATCTCTTGACAAGATTTAAACAATCTTCAAATAGTGGCTGTTTTTTTATTTAAAAGGCAAAAAAAAAGGAAATAGATGATAAAACAAATATTTCCTCTAATAATAATATTTTATTTAGAATTATTTTTTGCTTTTGATGTTAAGCACCTCCTGATCTAATCTCCAAATTGCTTCTTGCATTTCAGAAAATGAATCATTTGTTTCTTTCTCAGGGAAGTCTCTTGAGATATGAGCAACGAGACGCCACATTTCACTGATTTCTAGTGCACTAACCTCGTATGGAGAGTACTTAAGGTTAGTAGACTTGAGAATGAAGCTGTTATTATTATTGATGTTATTGTACACCTTTTTCAAGACAAAACCTTCTGATTTTGTTGTAACTATACAAACAGATCCTTCTCGGATACTTTTCCAATCTTCAATATATTCTCCAATTATTATTGTACCTTCTTCAAGAGGAGGCATAGAGTCACCTGTTATTTCAAATGCTCTGTAAGTTTTACCTTTCGGTAAGAATGGAAGCGTATATTTTGGGAGGTTTTTAAAGAATGAAGTATCTGAATATCCCGCAGCATATCCTGCTCTAGCTTTTTCTGGAACTAAAACTATATTTTCTTCATCCGTTTCCTTATCAGTTGGTATTGCTAAGATGCGCATTCCTTTACCAGAAATATGCTCTTCTGTATTTTCTCTTTTTTGAACGCTTATAGGATCCATTAGCGTAAGATCCTTAGTCAAAATATCATCAATTGCGACATTAAAATAATGAGATATGCGCTCTAAACGGAAATAATTGGGTTCTGCTCGTCCATCTTCATAAGAGGATACAGCACTTCTTGAGACCACATCTTCTTCTGTACTTAATTGATCTCCTAATTCCGTTTGACTTAATTTGGGTTTCTGTTGTTGTCTTAAAAACCTTAGGTTTTTTCCAAATTTTGATGGTATTTTCGACATTTGATGATTTTTTACACGTAGGAATACTAAAATTTTTGTCAATTTAAGATATTGAACATTAAATGCCAAATATTTCAACGAAAATATACTTCTACTTCATTTTTTTTTGATTTTGTATAAGTTTTATACACTAAAACATATTGTAAGACGGTAATAAAGTCTTAACTTTAATTATTGTTTATTGAATTTACATTATCGGAAAGAATTATAAACATAACTTCAAAATAAATTATATGAAAGGATTTTTAAAAACCACATTCGCCGTCATCATTGGACTTTTTATTTTTACGATGGTCTTATTTGTGGGAGGAAGTGTCACATTAATGGGAATTATAGCGGCAGCATCCAGCGATAGCTCTGAACCAACTATGATCGACGATCAATCTGTATTAGTATTAAAATTATCCCAACCACTAGCTGAAATAGGAGAGACTGACCCATTCGAAGCTCTAAATTCAAGTTATTTTCCATCTAATGGATCTGTAAGCTTACAAGATTATTTAGATGTGATTGATAAGGCTACTAAAGATGACAAAATTGCAGGTATCTATATCAAAGGTGGTACTTTTGGTGGTAGTATGCCAATGGCTCTAGAAGTAAGAGATGCTTTGAAAGCCTTTAAAAAAGAAGGTAAATTTATTTATGCTTACGCCGATTACATTACCGAGGCTGGCTATTATGTGTTAGCAGAGGCTAATAAGATTTACTTAAATCCAATTGGTGGGTTAGAGTTTAATGGTCTTTCTTCTGAGATTGTTTACTTGAAAAGATTTTTTGAGAAAATTGGTGTGAAGCCTGAAATTTTCAGAGTAGGTAAATACAAAAGTGCAGTTGAGCCATTTATGACTGATAAAATGAGTGCTGCAAACAAAGAACAAATCTCTTCTTATCTTAACTCTTTATATGATGAATACTTAGAAGGTATCAGTGAATCAAGAGGAATCAAGTTGGAAGAATTGAAAAATATTTCTGATAAAATGCTTATTAGAAATGCTCATGATGCTCAACAATATAAGTTCGTCGATGAGTTGGTTTATGAGGACGAGGCAGAAGCTCACATCGCAGAAATGTTAGAAGTAGAAAAGTCGAGTGATGTTTCCTTTATTAAATATAACAAATACAAAAAAGCTTTTGATGCTAGAGGAAGAGACCTTGACAAAGAAGGAAAGGTAGTAGTATTAGCTGCAGAGGGTGATATCATTTATGGTAAATCAGAAGGAGGAAATAAAGCTATTACTAACGTTGACCTTGTAAAAGAAATCAACAAGTTAGCAGATGATGAGTCTGTAGATGCCGTTGTTTTAAGAGTAAACTCTCCTGGTGGAAGTGCCCTTTCATCTGATTTGATTTGGAGAGCAGTTCAAAACTTGAAAAAGAAAAAACCGGTAGTAGCTTCAATGTCTACTTATGCTGCTTCAGGCGGATATTATATTTCTATGGGTTGCGATAAGATTGTTGCTTACCCTAATACGATTACAGGTTCAATTGGTATTTTCGGTTTAATGTTCAACCCGTCAGAGTTGTTGAACAAGAAATTGGGTATTAAAACTTATGCTGTAAGTACGGGTGAGTTTTCTAATTTCCAATCTCCTTTAGATGATTTTACTAAAGAGGATTTTGCAATCATACAACAAAGCGTAGAGGAAGGTTATAAAACTTTTACTGAAAAAGCTGCTGAAGGTCGTCATATGAATATCGATGATTTATTGAAAGTGGCACAAGGTAGAGTTTGGACTGGTGTTCAAGCCAAGCAAGTAGGTCTAGTAGATGAATTAGGTGGTTATGATACTGCTATCAAAATCGCTGCTGATTTAGCGGGTTTGGAAGAAGATGCTTATAAAGTAAAGCATTTACCGGGTGAGATTGACTTCTTCCAGGAAATGTTGAAAAACTTGGAAATAGAGACTCAAGCTCGTTTGAAAAAGAGCCTTTTAGGAGAATACTCTTCTGAAACTGATAAAATCATGAATTGGATGAATTCAATGAAAGGTGTTCAAGCAAGGGTTCCTTATTTAGAAGAAATTGAGGGATATTAATCGATCTTTTTTTGGAGTTAAAAACATTATTTGAATATTAAAATCCCACCTTCATCGAGGGTGGGATTTACTTTTTCTAACCAATTGAATTATTTTAACTAATCCCAATTCAAATTTCTTTTTTAGTTGATATAAGCAGTTATACAGTCAAAATCGGAAGTTTTATATCTTATTTTTTTGACTACTCAGTGTTAGAATTTCATCACATAGTTATGCTATGCTCTTCAATTCGGCCTTAATTAGTCAAAAAAATAATAATCTAATTTCTCCCAATTTTAAATGTTTAACTACTTAGCTCTTAAATTATAGCCCGCCTCTTTAGCAAGTACTTCAAGTTTGATTTGAGTACCTTCTTCGGTTTTTATGATATGTTGAGCTATAATCACTGATAAATTTTCTTGTTACCCTAAAAAAACTATCCCAGTAAATTATAGTTACCCCATCAAAACGGACTGC
>NZ_JTAM01000105.1 GCF_000812565.1 Flammeovirga sp. OC4
TTCATAAACTAGTTATGAGACAGCCTCTTCATTTTTATAAAAACTAAAACCCTTTTTATGAGAACTTTATTATTTTCATTGTTGTGCTTGCTATTTAGCCAAAGTTTGATGGCACAAGAAACAAAATCACCTTTTACTTTTGGTGTGAAAGGTGGATTGAACACCTCTGCTATTGTAGTAGCTGATCCGGATGACGGAGGGTTCCTTTTCGGTGGATTTGGTGGCGTTTATACCAACTACAAAATCAATGACCGATGGGCTTTACAAGCAGAAATCCAATATGGTCAGCATGGTGTATTTGGATTATTGGATATGTATGAATCCATGTATGCTTCAGACCTTGATCCTGATTTAGGGGACGATAAATTCTCTATTGAGATGGACGGTCGTTTAAATATAAGAACAGAATATTTATCCATTCCATTAGTTGCTCAATATTCTATGGGTAAGAAAAGAAACTGGACATTAGAAGGAGGTTTTATTGTTGGTTTCCTTACTCGTTCTAATCTTAGCTATGATGGAACTGCGACCTATAGAGAGTATTTAGATGGATCAGTGACTACTGAAGTGGATATTACAGATGACATTAATGCATTAATCAGCGAAACAGAGTTCAAACCAGTAGAAGTGAGTTTTACAATGGGATTGCAATACAAAGTACCTAACTCCAATTTTCATGTAGGAGGTAGAACAATTGTTGGTTTGAATAATATCAATGCTTCTCCTATTGAAGAGAACTGGATGAGAAATCTGAATCTTCAGTTAGGAGTTGGGTATACATTCTAATTTCTGCTGATAAAGAAACCCGTAATTATGTCAAATTAATTTACTACACACATCTATATATTTGCTTTTAACGGAGAAGAAACAACGTATTTCTTCTTCGTTTTTTTATGAAAAAGAAAAGTGACCTGATTGGGAGTGTGGCTGATCTTTTAGGGAGAGAAAAGGGTGATGCAACCACCTACATTTGTATTGTTATTAAAAACTACTGTGTTTTTAAAGCGCATTACTCAAGCATTAATTTATGAATGTTAATAATGTATTGCTAATAAAAAATACGTCGATTGAATTAAAACACAAAACTATCAACCTTATGTTACATCGATATTTGCTCCCTCTAGTATTGATATTTATGATATCTCCCTTGGCATACGGACAACGTAGGCAAGGTCTATCTCTACAAGGTGTTGTAGTAGATCAAGATGATATGCCTATTCCATTTTGTACTGTTGTGGTGAAGGGATTGGATAAAGGTGGATATACAAAAGAGGATGGGAGTTTTGAAATCAAAAATATACATCAAAAAGAAGTCGAATTAATCGTCAATCATATAGGGCATAAGACTGCCACGGTAAGTATTCAGTTATCTAAAAAGCATCATTCAGATATCATTATTCAATTAGAAAATGAGGATGTGAAATTGGATGAAGTTGTTGTATACGGAGAATCAGAGGCTACTAAAATGGAAAAAGAGGGGTATTCTTCTACATCGATTTCAACAGAGAAGTTTGAAATCCAATCCGTAGAATTGAATGCTATTTTGGATCAAACTTCAGGAATTAATGTGAGGAATGAAGGTGGTCTGGGCTCTAGAACACGATACAGTATCAATGGTTTGAGTGGTAATTCTGTGAGGTTCTTTATTGATGGAATTCCAATGGAATATTACGGTGCTTCTTATTCTTTAAACTCCATTCCTGTTTCATTAATTGGAGAAATGCAAGTTTACAAGGGGGTTGTTCCTGTTAATTTGGGAGCAGATGCATTAGGCGGAGCTGTGAATATTAAAACAAAAAATCAAAGTCAAAATACATTAGGCTTTTCTTATTCAGCTGGGTCATTTAATACGCATCAAGTAGCATTGAATGGTAATTACAGAAATAAAAATAATGGTCTAACATTCAGAGGTTCTGTATTTTACAATTACTCCGACAATAATTATAAGGTTTGGGGAGATGACGTTTACGTTGTAGATCCAAACACTGGTAGAATAGACCGGTCTATCGTTGCAGAACGTTTTAATGACGGGTTTGAATCGATGGGTACAAAAGTAGATTTCGGTTTTACAGATGTAAAATGGGCAGATCAATTGATGGTTAGCTTTCTGTACTCTGATATGTATAAAGAAGTACAACATGGAGCTACTATGAATGTCCCATTTGGTGAAAGATTCTACACACAAGGGAATATTGTTCCAAGTGTTCATTACAAGAAAAGTGATTTCTTGACAGAAGGATTAGAGGTAGACTTATTTACTTCTTATGCTATCAACTCAAGAACGCTGGTAGATTCGACGACCAACAAATACAACTGGCATGGAGATATTTGGGCACAAAATCCTAGTGGAGGTGAAGCAGGAACACCATTGCATTCTACTACGGATGAAGGCACATTGATTAATCGTTTTAATGCGAGCTACAGTATCAATGATCAGAATAGATTTAATTTTAATGTCATTCATACAGAATATAAAAGAACGGCATTCAACAGAAAGGCTCCAATTGGCCAAGATACTAGTAATAATTACACAAAGATGTCTAAGAATCTGATGGGTTTATCTTATTCCAACTCGTCTTTTAACGATCGATTAAGAACCAACGTTTTTGGTAAAGTCTATAATTACAGTGTCAATATGCTGGATCATGAATATAGAAATGGTGAGTACTATCCTGTATATCATTTCAATTCAGACAATAATTATGGGTATGGTATAGCCATCGGTTATGATGTTACAAATAACATCACTATCCAGCTTTCTTCTGAACAAGCGGTAAGATTACCAGAACCTGATGAGTTGTTTGGTAACTTCTCCGAAAATATTCACGCAGCCATTGATCTAAAACCGGAAGTGAGTAAAAATGTCAACCTAGGTTTACGATTTGGTGAATATCATTGGAATGAACATTCAATGACATTTTCGACAACATTATTCCATCGTTCCGTCTCGAATATGATTCAGCAGAGTACGCAGGTGGTAGATGGAGTAGACATTTTTGTCAATGAAAACTTCGGTGAAATTACTTCGAAAGGCATAGATTTTCAAATCGACTATGACTATAAACGTCAGTTTGAAATCATCTTGTCAGGGGCTTATAATGATACTAGGTATATGTCACTTTATGACATTTATGGGAGAGAAAACATGTATTATGGATCACGTTTGAAAAACGAACCATTCCTTCAGTTTAATTCCAGTGTCAGATATAGATTTAGTAAACAATGGATCAAAAAAGGAGAACTATCCATGTTTTGGAATATGCGATATGTCTATGATTACTACAGACATTGGGAAAATATAGGAAGCGATAACAAAGATATTATTCCAAGTCAGTTGATCAACGACTTCGGCGTTTCCTACAGATTACCTAACAATAAACTGGCATTGAGCCTTGACTTGAAGAATATGTTTAACACTCAGGTGTTCGACAACTTCGCCATTCAACAGCCAGGAAGGGGAGTTTATTTCAAAGTAAACTACACGATATTTTAAACACTAAATCAACAGCCTATCATTTCAATCATGGGAATAGAAGAATAGATACGATGACCATGTTTCAAGTGTTAAGCGTTAGCGTCACTTGGAACTGTTTGTTGGCGAAGTCTCCTGACTTCGAAATGAGTAAAATGTGGCTTTTAAAATTCGAAGTCGGGAGACTTCGCCAAAGTGTCATCACAAGTGACGCCTTACGGCTTAACACTTGCGATATGATAGGTAAACTACACGATATTTTAAAAAACAACATCAACAGCCTATGACATCAGTCATGGATTAGAGAATAGAAAAATAGATACGAAAATTATAAATAATCAAACCATGTTAAAAATTAATACAACAAAGAAATTAGCTTTTGGAGCAATGGCAGTATTGAGTACGCTTGCGTCATGCTCAAAAGACGATCATTCTTATGAAGGCGATAGACCAATAGATAAAGATGTATTTCATGTAGCTGCAGATGTTACAGATCCAGACGAAAATGTTTCTGTCTTTATGCAACCCACTACAAATGTTACAGATACTACTTTGACGTTTATAAATAATGGTTATGAAATGGATGGAGAGCGTTCTGCCAGAGTCTTAACCGCAGGTGGTAGAATCTATAATTTGAATTATGGAACAGGTCAAATCTATGAGTTGGAGCATAATGGAGCATCAAGTTATAATAAAGTAAGTGAGATCGATATCAGTCATTTAGTTGGTACACATCCAAGATATGCTGAAGTGAGTGACAATATGCTTTTGGCACATAATGTTGTTGAAACATTTAATGATGAAAATACAGAAGTTACAGTAACACTACAAATTGTAAAAATTTCTATTCCTGGTTTACACTTCAACGCCTCTACAGATTTTGTAGAACACAACTTGGGTACTTATAAGATTGGTGAGGCATACGTAAACAGAGTTGATGCTCCAGTAATCATGGGAAATAAGCTTTTCTATGGTGCACAGTACCGTTTATTAGGTCAACCCAACAACGGGGAACCTAGTACAGAACGTCCTGAAGAAATGGCGACTATAGTAGTTGATTATCCTAGTTTAGATGGTTTTAAAATCGTTACTACAGATGCATCGAAAGGAGATACGTATGGTTTCAGAGGAAAGTCAATGTACGTACATAATAATTTTGTTTATCAAGTCAATATGACCACTGAAGGTTCTGATGCAGTTATTGTGAGGTTGAATAGAGAAGGTGAATACGACAAAGATTATGTCTTTAATATAGCAAATCAATTTGGAAAATCAGTAGGAACAGTTAACTGGCATCATGTAGGAAATGGTAAAGGATATATCGCAATTGATGACCTAAGTATTGACCATAATAATTCTTATAATATGGCTTATATCGATGTAGATCAACAAGAAGTAGAAATACTTTATGACGTACCAAAATCTGGAATGTGGTTCTACCAATCAGGGGCTGTTCATGAAGGTAAATTCTATATGGCTGTTAGTCCGGTTGGATCGGATGCCTACATCTGGGAATTTGATGGAAATACAGCTCAAAAAGGAGCAAAACTAGATGGCGGTAACATTTACGTCCAAGGAATTTATAAATAAGACGATAAAGACTCATGCAACCCAATAGAGTTGTAGATGTTTGAATCTAAAGCCCATGACATCACTCATGGGTACAACACAAAAAGTTTAGAACCAATTAAGTCTAGGCAGAAGAATAAATTGGATGTTTTTATGCTAGAAGTCAGAGACTTCTAAATATCTTAAAAGCACAAGAGACGCTATCGCTTAACTCTTGCGCTAGGGAAAAGAAGTAAAACCACTGGCGCGAATGTTAAGCGACAGCGTCATTCGTGTCCCATTGATCATCAGAAATCACCGATTTCTAAATACTACTTATCTACCCCAATTTTAAATAAAGCCTCCAAATGCTTTTGTCTTAAATTTTCAATCAAAATGAAAAAGATACTTATTATACTTGCTACTATCACAGTTCTATTTTCTTGTTCAGAAGAGAAAGTGAAGAAATCAGGAATGGATTTCGAAAAACTAAAATTAGAATTAAATCTTTCAGTCGAACAAACATTAAAATATGATGAAATTATCAAGTTTTTTGATGAAGATAGAGCGTCCTTATTAGCGGATTTAGAAGCTTCAGGCAATGATTCTAAAAAAGAAAGAAATAAACTTCTACGTGTATCATATCAATATCAAGAGCATGTTTTAGAGAATATTCTAAATGAGGAACAGAAAGTAATCACTCATGAATTTATTAAAAGATATATGCCAGGTGTGGTAGATTATTCTGATGAATTGAAAGCAGAAGTGATCGAAACATTATCGTTGGATTCAGCTCAAGTAGATCAATATTTAGCGATAAATAATGCATTTGTTAAATCCTTCCATGATGCTCATGATAAATTCCATGGTAACAGACAAACTGCTTCAATGTATTGGAATCAATTTAATGAATCGAGAAAGTATGCCTTGAAGAAGGTGTTTTCTGAGGAGCAATATGCTCAGTATATTGAATTAACAATGAAAGAAAGTTATAGAGGTCAATTCACATCAAAATAATGAAACTCTCTAGATCTTTACTTCGAAAAAAGAGAAAAAACGAATCACTGTTGAAGTACTTTGTGTCCTTGTCACATTTGTGGCTTGGACTGCTTTCCAGTGTCGTTTTGATCGTAGTCTGCTTAACAGGTGCAGTGTTTGCTTTCAAAAATCAAATCACTGAATTACTAAATTATGATGTTGTTTTCAACAAAGATAAAAGTGCCAATGAATGGGTAACACCAGATGATATCAACATTGAATTTACAAGGAAAGGACTTGAAGTTAGAGCAATAGACTATCCGGCTGAATTCAATCGAAATGTTTTAGTTTCCTATCAAAACTCAACACTCGATCAAAAAGGAAGCGTTTATATTCACCCTTCCAATGGGGAAGTAATTGGTAAGCAATATGTATCCACAGCTCACTTCTTCCAAACAATAAAAGCCTTACATAAAAACCTTTTATTGGGTGAAGTGGGAAAACAGATCGTGGGCGTATCAGTAATCATTTTTGTTTTCCTTTTGTTGTCTGGAATTGTGCTTTGGTTTCCAAAAAACAAGAAACAATTGAAGGCAAGTTTGAATGTAAAGTGGTCTGCAAAATTGCCAAGAATCATTTATGATCTCCATAAAGTGATTGGTTTTTATTTCCTTTTCCCTTTGGTCTTTGTTTCTATTACAGGTTTGTATGTGGCATACCCTTGGGTAAAAAGTGCTGTTTTGGTTTCTTTGGGAGGTCAGCCTGTTCTAAATGAATCCAACAAAGAGGAAGTCCAAGGTGAACTTTCGGAAAAGTTTGCTTCTTTTTTAGAAGAATCACTAGAAATGAATAAGGTAGAAAAAGTAAACTTTGATGTTTCTCTTGATAATCTTCTTAAAGATGTAAATCAGCGTTTACCTTATAAAGGAAGTACAACGATATCATTAGCGGTTAATGATAAAACAGAAATTGAAGTAACTAAAATTAATCAAGAAGGTTGGATTAATATTATAGCACCCGATAAGGTGATTTATAATCAAAAAGGGGAGTTTAAAAAAGCGATTCTGTTTGAAGATTTCACACTAGCTGATCAGTTTAAAGCTGTTTCACTTCCACTGCATACAGGTAAGATTTTAGGTCTTCCAGGTGTTATTTTCTATTTCATTGTGACTTTGGTCGGGTGTGCTTTACCAATCACAGGAATATTGATTTGGGTTAGAAAACTTTAAATCCTTCAACATAAAAATACTATTATCATGAGCTACAAACGAAAAAACTATTTATTGATCACTGCCATTCTAACCATGATAGGGTTATGGAATGTTGATTTCAGTCAAAGAGAAAGAGTGAAAATAGCTGACTTGGAGCAGGAGGAAATTGAAGCAGAGGTTTGCTTCTATCAAAATGAAACAACCAAAAATGAAAATTGGTCGAAAATCAAGAAGACCTCAAAAAGTTATAAAAAACAGAGGTTTGGTTTGATTGCGATGAAGTAATATATTCTAAACCAACGAGCACCATCACTAAAGTGATGGGCAAGTAGTATATCCTCCGAGAACACTAAAGTGATGTCTACGGTATTAAAACTTCAAGACTTCAGTCTTGATAGTTTTATCATATTACCTGCCCATAGTTTTAACTATGGTGCACGTAAAGATTGTCCTTAAATCCTTATTCCTCATCAACCCATGAATTAATTCATGGATTGATGAGGACTTCTTATTTAGAAGGTAAAATTTCTTTAGGATTCACTCCTTTGATTTTCTTAAACATCTGCGAAAATTTAGAAGGAGTTTCATACCCCAAATCCAAGCTGATCTCTAAAATTGAATACTCTCCACTTTTTAATCTCCTCATGGCCTCATCCATTTTTACTTGCAGGTGATATTGGTAAACGGAGGTATTGAAAAGCGTTTTAAAATCCCTTTTAAGTTTTGAGACACTTACCCCAAAGTCCATCGCCAAATCGTTTAAAACAATTTTTTGGTCCAGACTATTCACTAGTTTTTTTCTTATTTCTAAAAGTCGTTGATAATCTTGAATGTGCAATCCATTAAAATCATCTTCTTTTCTTAATGAGATGATGGAATCAAAAAGCTTACTTAATATTTCAATACCCTTGGCTAAGATCAAAGGAGTGGGTTTAGTTGCGGACTCTTTGATTTTAAACATGTCATCCAATAAGATGATTAATTCTGCAGGAAGAGCTGTATGATAGGCAATACCTGTATCCTCTGGGAAAATTGTATTGATTTCCTCCAAATATTCAGGCATTATCTCTTTAATTATTTTTTTGGAAATACGAAAGCCAACAGTCTGTATTCTAGTATTTGCAGGTGCAGAGTTATTGATCTCAAAAAGGCCATTATGCATAAGCACTCTTTTTTGACTATCTGCTTTTAGATACTCTTCTTTGTCATCAAAGAAATGGTTAATCTCTCCATTTTTAATCAAGTTGATATGTAACAATTCAGGGTCTTCGTCTGTAGTTCTTGAAGTTGTAAAGTTTAGATCTGATAAAAAATCAATTAATAGAATCTCAAACTTTTCCCAGTATAAATAAATATCAAACTCAATTTTTGATTTCCCTTTTTTATATCTGTACTGATGATCATCGAGGAACTCACCACCAAACTCTTGAAGTAGATTTTCTACAAGGTTGACGGTCATGCCTTCTTTAAAATTGAGATTAAACGTATCCATATTTCTAATTTTTTGCAACATCTAATTTAGGTAATTACAATAGATAGTTTCATAAAAAAGGAGTTTAATTTTAGAACAAAAGTTAAACTATTTGAGAGGAGATTAAGCATAAAGCAACATGGTCTTTTTGGGTGTGACGCTGGTCTTTTTGGAAGAGAATTTGGCCCTGAACTGCCCTAGATTTGTACTATCAATAATTAATAAAGAAAACTCAAGACGAAAATGCTTCTTATTAAACTATTGATTTACAATTATCAAAAATACAAATAGATTATGAAAAAATTATTAGCACTAGCTTTAGCTGCCGGTACTTTCTTGTCTTGTACAGCACAAGACACAAAGCAAGAGGAAGTAAGAGAATATTCTCCCTATATCGGAGATTTTGATCCGGGCCCACTTCCTGAAAATTATGATAAACCACTATTTGGTGATACACACTTCCATACATTCTGGTCAACAGATGCAGGATTCTTGGGTATCGAGCCAGGTCCAGATATTGCTTACCGCGCTGCAAGAGGTGAAGAAGTAACTGCACAGTCTGGATTTAAATTTAAATTAATTCGTCCTTTAGACTTCGTATTACTTTCTGATCACGCTGAGAACTTAGGTCTTTCAGATTTTATTCGTAACGAAGATCCACTTTTGCAGAAAAGTGAAGCGGGTAAACGTTGGTTGGAGATGTTTAAAAACGGAGAAGGTTATAATGCATATTTAGAATGGGCTCGTAATATCAATACAGACCAAATTAATGTACCTGAAATGGTAGAAACGATTTGGGGACGTGTGGTTGATAATGCTGAAAAATATAACGAGCCAGGTAAATTTACGACGTTCATTGGTTATGAATTTACTTCAGCTCCTAACTCTAATAACTTACATAGAAACTTAATCTTCAGAGATGGTGCAGAGGAAACACTTCAGTACTTCCCATATTCTGCTTTCGATTCTGGAAACCCAGAAGATATGTGGAAATTCTTAGCGGAGTATGAAGAAACTACTGGTGGTCGAGTATTGGCTATCCCTCACAACCCGAACTTCTCAAACGGATTAATGTTTGATGATAAAACGTATGAGGGTAATGAGTTAACAAAAGAGTGGGCTGAAACAAGAAGCCGTTTTGAAACAATGGTTGAGGTTTCACAAATGAAAGGTGATTCTGAGGCGCATCCTAATATTTCTCCAGATGATCAATTTGCTGATTTCGTGACAATGTCACGTGGTAACATGATGGGTTCTGTAGAGAAAACAGACGATATGCTTTACAAAGAGTATGCTCGTTACGCTTACTTAGAAGGTCTTAAAATCGAACGTAAGATTGGTATCAACCCTTACAAATTCGGTATGATTGGTTCAACAGATGCACACGGTGGTATCTCATCTCAAAGAAATGAAAACTACTTTGGTAAAGGTGCATTTATGGAGCCAAGTCCAGGACGTGGAGATGGTATCATGGTAAAAGGTATCAAAGAAGAACTTTCAATTATGAGAGGTGAAAATGGTGCTGGTGGTCTTTGTGCAGTTTGGGCAAAAGAGAACACTCGTGAGTCAATCTTTGACGCAATGGAGCGTAAAGAAGTGTATGCTACTTCAGGTACTCGTATGTCAGTTCGTGTATTCGGTGGATTTGATTTCTCAAGCAACGATTTAGATAACTTAGTAGATAACGGTTACGCTAAAGGTGTACCAATGGGTGGCGATATTGACGCTAACAACGGTAAAACTCCAGGTTTCATGATCAGAGCTCAAAAAGACCCTGACGGTGCAAACTTAGATCGTGTACAAGTAATTAAAGGTTGGATCGATGCTGACGGTAATACGTTCGAAAAAGTATTTGATGCAGCTGTTTCAGATAACCGTAAGATCAACAAAGCAGGTGTTTGTGAAACAAATGTAGGTTCGACTATCGACTATGATAAGGCAACTTATACAAACGATATCGGTGCTGAAGAATTAGTAACTTACTGGGAAGATCCTGAGTTTGACGCTTCACAAAATGCATTCTACTACGTAAGAGTTTTAGAAATCCCAACTCCACGTTGGACACTTTATGACCAAGTATTCTTCGGTTCTAAAGTAGGAGAGGGTGTTAAGTTAGAAACACAAGAAAGAGCTTATGCATCACCAATTTGGTACAATGCAAAATAATCTTTCATACGTTATTGTTTAGATGAGTAGTAAAGCAGCAACTGAATTATTTCGGTTGTTGCTTTTTTATTTTATCACAGTCACATCTGTAGGCTTCATTCCTTTCACCTTTTTGAACATTCTAGAAAACGTCGCTAAATTTTTATAGCCCAAATCATATCCAACTTGGCTCACGGTATATTTACCACTTTGGAGAAGTTTATAAGCTTCATCCATTTTATAATTCATATGGTATTGATAAACAGATGTGTTGAAAACCGTTTTAAAGTCCCTTTTCAATTTAGAAACACTAATACCAAATTCTGATGCGATTTCCTCTAGTACAATTTTATCCTCGAAATCAGATTGTAATCGTTCTTTTATCTCAAGTAGTCGATTATAATCTTCAATATGCAAACCATACAACTCATCTTTACCAATAAGATTTTGAATCGATTTGATGGTATAAGCAAATAATTCTAGCCCTTTGGACATGATAAGTGGTTTTTTTAAATCATCCAAAGTCAGAAGATGAAATAATTCATCCTGTAAAAGCTCTAATTCGTTAGTCTTTTTTAAGTGATATCTTAAAGGTGAATTATTAGGAAATAGCTCTTCATAAAATGAGTTTGAATTTGGAAATAATTGGTAAAAAGTCTCCTTTTTTATTTTAAAACCAATGGCTTGATAAGGCTTCGTCGGGAGAATAGTCTCAAGCGGAAATGAACCATTAGAAATAAACATGTCATTTGAATCTTCTTGCTTAATGACCTCTTTTTCGTCTTCAAATTGATGATGCATAACCCCTTTCCGAAGTACACTGATATGCAGATCATAACCTTTTTGATTTTCAATTCTTTCAACAAAAACAGGATACTTCATATCGGCTCCACCGACAACCAATTGAAATCCCGGAATGAGCTCCAATAACATCCAATCAATTCTCCCTAATCTATTATTTAAAGTATACTCGTTATCCTTAAAATTTCCCCCAAGATTATCAAGAAATGAATCGATATAGTTATTGATATCGCCTTCATTTACTGTAAATCGTATTTCTTTTCCTGCATCCATATTTAATTAAATATTCTATTCAATTTAGAGCTTTTGTGTAAAATCTTAAAGCTTTTGTGTCAATAAATCGTACTCTTTGTTGAGTATTTTTGTAATGTAGTAAGAGCAAACTCAAAGTTGTATAGAACACGTAAATATAAGTTTAGTAGTTTAAGTTATAAAAAAATCCACTTCAATGTTTAAAGTGGATTTTTCTTTATATAAGACTTTTCAATTTCATTTAGAAATCAAATGTTTCAGGATCTGGACCAACACGTTTTCCTTCATTCATCTCTGCAATTTTATCCATATCTTCTTTCGATAATTCAAAATCAAAGATTTGATAATTGGCTTCAATTCTTGATGGGGTAACTGACTTAGGCAATGCATTCACACCTCTTTGTAAGTGCCATCTTAACATCACTTGAGCAGTAGATTTTCCATACTTTTCACCAATTGCTGTAAGCGTTTCATCTTGGAATAAAGCTGCCTGCATTAATGGTCCCCATGCTTGAACTTGAATTCCTCTTTCCTTACAGTAAGCAATCAAGTCCGCTTGTTGTAATTTAGGATGAATCTCCACTTGGTTGATAGCTGGAACAACACCTGATTCCTCTAAATCTTTTAAATGATGAGGATTGAAGTTAGAAACGCCAATAGATTTGATCAAACCTGATTTTTGTAACTCAATTAATTGATCCCAAGCTTTCACATAACCTTTTGCAGGCCAGTGAATCAAGTATAAATCAATGTAGTCTAACTGAAGTTTCTTCAAACTTAATTTTAATGCTTCCTCAGCATTTTCATTTCTAATATCCTCATTCCAAAGCTTTGTTGTGATAAACAATTCTTCTCTAGGAACACCAGATTCTTTAATTGCTTGACCCACACCTTCTTCATTCTCATAAATCATAGCGGTATCAATGTGACGGTAACCTGCTTTCAAGGCCGCCAATACAGCTTGTTTTACTTCTTCGTCTTTTGATAAATAGGTACCAAAACCAAGGCTAGGGATTTGATTCCCATCATTTAGATTCATCATTTTATTTATAGGTTTATTGCATTGCAATTGAAGTTTTGTGAAACATTAAGAGGTAAGACTTTCAATCATCTTTCTTCTTCATTTTTGTCTTGAAACAAAAACGAAGCAAAAAATTCAAGGCTTAGAAGTCAAAAGCTAAATTCCATTTCACTCACCTAAATGATTTTAAACTCGCTTTGCTCAAACACTAAAATCATTATTAACGGCTTGTTCAATGTAATTCTTAACGCTTTTCCCTTCAATGCCACAAGAGGCACTACTAAAATAATAGTAATTCCACTAATTCATATTTTAAAATGAAGTGCTATTTCTAAATTCTTCAAAGTCTCAACAAAAGCTTTGTATACAATGAATTTATATTATTTCTTATTTAAGAATCGTATCATTTCTATTGTATGATAGGTAGACTTTCCTATGCTTCCTTTCAGTTCAGAAGTGATCGGTTGATCCTCTTTTGTAGCATAAAAATACTCCCCTCCATATTTACGGTCAACAAAGGTATTAAAGAAATATTGTTCAAACAAATGTTCTTCGTCACCATATTTTCCTTCATACAATGACAATGCTATGATTGCTTCAGCATGTTGCCACCAAGTCTTTCTGTTGTCCAAAACTTTAGAAGTGTTTGGGTCAAATTCTGAATAAAATCCCCTTTGTATTTTTTGCTGGTGAAAAATATCCTTCTTCAAAGTGATATCAATAATCTGTTGTCCTAGCTTCTTATATCTCTCTTTTGTTTCATGATCTAGAAATTGGAATTTTGAAGCTCTGAGTAATAAAGCGGATAGCTGGAAATTATGACCTACTGTAACGGTAAAATCCATTGTTCCATCTTCCTTTATTTTTGGAGACCAATCATCATTGAATTGCACATTTACCCATTCTGTATTTTGATTCCACCCATATTGATACAACAGAGATAAGTTTTCTTTTATCTGACTTTCATAAAGCTCCTTATGTTCTTGATCAGCTTCCCAAAGGTTGATCATATAAGCCGTCAATGGATACATCAAAGATTGTAATGATTTTGATCCAGTAACTTGTCCTTTTTCAACATCATAATTTCCCCATAGACCACCTTTTTCTGTATCTCTAAATCGAGCAATAAATCCATGATGAAGCTCATGAAGAATAGGCAATAATTCAGGATTTTTCGTTTGTCGGTATAACTCAGACAATCCACATAATCCGTACGCCTGTTGCCAAACATCCAAAGAGGTTTGGTTTCCTGCTTTTGCTTTTTCAACATATGAATGTGAGAAAGATCCCTTATCTGATTTCCCAATAAGATTTTGCTTTTGGAATTCAGCGACTTTTTGGGCTTTTTCCAAGTAGGCAGGATCATATTTTGATGCAAATGAAAGGCCGTAGATCAATCTACTTGTGGCTACTGTATACACTTTATTGGAAACTACCTTTCCTTCATTATCAATTTCAGAATAATAGGTTCCTAGTTCTTCAGACCATGCATGATCATCAAAAAAGCCAATGAGTTGCTTGGCTTGTTGTTCATACAGATCCGTTACTTTTTCTTTTTCACTTGGTTTAGAACATCTAAAAAACAGGAGGGAAGTAAGTAAGATAGTTAAGTATTTAATTTTCATATTTCATTTTTTATTTATTGAGAGCCAAAGTTAAGAGGAGTTCTTTGAATCACAAAACCCACCAATAACCGATAATTTTATATCATGTGTATTGATGGGTTAAATGATGGATAAAATTATTTCACAACCTCAACCATAGTTTGTTGAAGATGCTTAAATCTCAAGTTATTTTTAGAAATTTTCTCGTTTTTACGACTAGAAATTAATACTTCTACTTTTTGGTGTGGTAAAACATCAAAGTAGTTGTCTGTTAATTCCGCTTGTTCTTGATTTACTTCAATAAATAAATTTTTAACCAGCTGATCAGAAGAGACTGTCACTAACAAGTCATTACCTTTCTCCGTAAACGTATACTCCAATTCAGGTTGAGGTAAACTCAATTCTTTCTGTAGAACAAAATAATGATAATCTGTATCTACAACCTCCTCTTTATTTTTTAGAGTAGTTACCAATAAGATCTCATCTGATTTACTTTGTTTTATGATCTCTCCAATTTTATTTGAGAATACTTCTGCTGTCATATTGGCTTCGATAGGTTGGATTTCCTTAGAAATATCAAATAATACTTTGCCTTCAAAATTCATCAGTTTGATATTCAACTCTGATTCATCTTTAATATCAATATCAGAAGCAATTCTCACCGAAAGCTTTTTATCATCATGATTTACAATCAAAGAAGTATTCTTATTCACGTCTTTTGCAAAATACTGTAAGGCTTTCCATTCACCATAAAAATCCATAGAAGACCATGAAGCTACAGGCCAACAATCATTGAGTTGCCAATATAAAGAACCCATACAATAAGGCATTTTTTCTCTATGTGCCTGTATTGCGGAGTAAATACTTTCCGCTTGTAAAAGTTGTCCAACATAAAGGAAATCTTCAAAGTCAGTAGGCACTTGATAATGATCTTCCATGTATTTTTTGATTCTCAAATTACCAATGCCACTTCTTTGGTGAGAGGCCATCACTTCCGACTCAATATCATAATCCTCTGGAATTGTATATTTCTTCACCGATTTGAACTCGGGGAAAGATTGGAAACCGTATTCACTCATAAAACGTCCAATGTACTTTCTGAAATCTGAGAAAGGATGTTCTCCGTGCCAAACACCCCAATAGTGCATATCTCCAGAACGGTGCTCATAATGTGCTATTTCACCATCACCACCTGTAGGAGAAGAACGCCAGTAGAATTGATCATCTGTATATTCAGTCACTACTTCAGGCAATAACTCATGGAACACTTTTTCATAATCTCTCCAAATGTCTTTTCGTTGGACAGGAGTGTATTGTTGTTTCCAACCCCAACCCATGTCTTCACGACCTGGAGCCCAAGCCATTTCCATTTCATTATTACCACACCAAAGTGCAATACTTGCATGATTTCTCAATCGTTTTACATTATCAATCGCTTCCTGTTTCACACTTTCTAAAAAGGCTTTATCTCCAGGGTACATCGAACAAGCAAACATAAAGTCCTGCCAAACTAAAATTCCTTTTTCATCACATAAATCATAGAAGATGTCATTTTCATAAATACCACCACCCCAAACTCTTAACATGTTCATATTGGCATCTAAAGTAGACTGAATCATATGATGGTAAGTAGAATCAGATACTCTTGGGAGGAATAAATCATTAGGAATATAGTTGGCTCCTTTGGCAAATACAGGGCGACCATTTACTTCAAAATAGAAACTTTTTCCATTACCGTCTTCATCCGGTTTTTGCACTACTTTGATGGTTCTTAATCCAATTCTCTCTTTATGAATATCCAATAATTCAGCATCCTCATAAAGCTCAATTTCCAATTGATATAAATGTGGATCTCCCAAATTTGCAGGCCACCATAGCTCAGGGTTTTCAATGGTAAATTGCTGAGAAATAGAAGTAGCATTAGCTTCAGATGTAGTTTCGTTCACCACTTTACCATCAATTTTAGCCACCACTTTCAAAGCCTTCTTTGAAGGTTGATCTAATGCAGTTGTAATGGTTAAATCCGCTTTTTCTTGATTTGTATTTTGATGTACTAATACATTGTCAATCTTATTATTATCCCATAACTGAACCGTTACATCTCTCCAAATTCCGGAAGTCACTAATCTCGGACCCCAATCCCAACCATAATGATAACCTGCTTTACGCGTGAAAATGGAAACTTGCTTATCACCTAATTCACCAATTTCAGACTGATCATTGACAGCAGGAAGTCCATAACCATGCTTTTCTAATTCCACTAATCCTTTTTGAATAGGAGACTCCAATACCACTCTTAAAGTATTTTGACCTTCTTTAATAAATGGCTTGATATCAAAATCCCATTCTCTAAACATATTGTCTGTTTCTCCCACTTTTTGATCATTGATGTAGACAATGCCATACGTATCAATTCCATCAAAATGAAGGTTGATATGTTGATTATTAAGAGAAGATTGTTCAATGTTGAATGCCGTTTTATATTCCCAGTCTACTTTGTCAATCCATTGTACTTCTCTTTCATTCATGCGGTAATAAGGATCTTCAATTTTACCATTATTCATAAGGTCGGTGTGTACAGTTCCCGGCACCTCTGCTTTCATCCACTCTGACTTTTCGACTTGTTTAAATTCCCAATGATCTAATAGGGAAATGGTCTGTTTGTTCATTTTTTGATTTTGATTTACTTTGTGACAAGAGGTTAAAAAAATTAAGCTCATACTTAATATACCTGCAATCAGTTGTAGTTGGTAGTATTTATTCATCGACATACTTATTAAAATAAAGAGTTAGAATTGTATTGTTTACAAATCTATTCGAGCCGGGTAAGAGGAATGGGTAAATTTTATTTTAAAAGCGGTATGTCAAAAGAGAAAAGGTAAAAAATGTACATTTTAAATAGGTAATTATTTATCATTTTTGATAAATATGGCACTGCTTAGAGGATGTTATTATTGAATGAAAAAGACTTTCAAACTACTTAATTGTCTGAAAGTCTTGCATTTTAGAATTAATCCATCTTATAATTATTATAGGCGTTACCATTTGGATAAGAGACTAGTTCCAATTGCATGCCCCATGGTGATAAAAAGTAAACCCAGCTTTCACCTGCACTAGGTCCCTCTGTCATGATGGTAGGTTCTCCTTGTACTTCCAAACCTTGATCCTTCAGATACCGCACTGCTACATCTATATCTTCCACATAGAATGCTAAATGTCGTCCACCCCAGTCACAATTCTTTGGCATTTTTTGATTTTGTTCACCTTCAGGGGTTTCAAATTCAAATATCTCCATATTTGAACCATTTCCACATTCTACAATAGCAACCTCAGGAATCTTGGTTCTAGGATGTACACCTAAATGTTTTTCCATCCAATCATCATCCGCTCCAAAGGGGCCAATTTTATACACCACTTTAGCTCCAATTATATTTTCAAAGAAGTCAACAGCTTCTTTCAAGTTTGGAACAGTAAAACCAAAATGTTCAATTCCTTTATTACCAGGTAATCCTTTTGTTTTCATATTATGATTTCGACAAGATTAAATAGTTAGTGTTTTTAATTTATTGGTAATCAATTAATTATCAAACCTTAATCAATAGTTTAATCTTATCTATACTTCTCTTACAATTCTAATGATAATGAAGTAAGTCAATGGTGATAGATGAAAAAATGTATTTTTTTGAATAAAAAATTATGCATATGCCAATGTTTAGTACATGAACTATTATGCTTTTTTATGGTACTATTTCAATTTATGCCTTTAAATCACTCCATAAATCCTCAATTTTAGTGCTCATTCTGATAATCACATTACACAAGTAATAGATTGCCAATGAATTATTATTCTTGATTCTTGGTTTTAAGTTTAGATTTGAAAATATTCAATAATGTTAAACCTTATGAAAGTTCACTACCTATTACAAATTGCGATTCTGTCATTACTTTGGTCATGTGCGACAACTATCACTGATGATACGACACCTATCACGGATAACACATCTCAAACTACAACGAGTTCTTTTGCAGATGTAACAGTACCCGAAGGGTTCAACTATTCAACCTCAAAAGAGTTACACATAAAAGTAATATCTCCTAATTACCCAAGACAAAGTATGCTTCAACTATACTACATTGATAATAATGAGGAAAAGGTTGAAATTCAAAATGCCGTTTCAACTGAAATGGGAGCTTTTGAAACTGTCATTACTGTACCTTCCTATGTAGAAAAGCTATACATGACGAAAAATGCAGTAGGTCTGATATGGGAGGAAGAAGTAAATGTAGTCTCCAATTTTTTAACTTTCTCATTTGATGAAAACTCTAATATGATTGATAGTTTTGCTTACGATCAATTTTCCTCAAACAAAAGAACAAGGAGTTCATGTGAAGATTATTTGGTAGCGATAAACGGTAAAGGCAAAGCATTTACGATTCATCAGGAAAATGATTACACTATCACCGAATACCCTGATATATATGAAAATAGCTATGCAATGGCTTACGATCAAGAAAATGATGTCATGTACTATGATGTAAAGGGTAATTTATATAGTCATACTTTATCTACAGGTGTCTCAGTATTAATTGATACTATGAGAACTATAGATAACAATTTAAATAATGGTTACCCCCGAATGACTCTTAAGGATGGTAAACTGTACATCGGTACAAAAGGAGCCTATGCAATATTAGACCCTTCTGACGGATCTGTTTTAAAAAATATCTCTGTACAAAACCTACCTGATTCAAAAAATAAAGGCGGTGATTTAGTATTTGATTCAAAAGGAGACTTATACCAAGCTTGTAGCGGAGGTTTATACAGATTAGATATGAATTCAGATACAACGGTATATACGGCGACAAGAATTAGTGCTGATAATTTTCCATACTATTTAACAGGTGTAGCCATTGATCGTTTTGATAACATCTATGTATCCACAAATGGAAAAAATTCGAAAATTATACGAATGGACAAAAATGATGGTTCATATGCCATTGTAAAACGATACAATAGAAACATCAATGACTTGGCCGCGTTTATCTGTTCCGAAGATGATTTTGTGAATGACGATGCCGATGGAGATGGTATAAGTGATGGTTTTGATGAATATCCAAATGATCCTACGATGGCATTTAATAACTACTACCCAGGAAGAAATGGGTTTGGTACTTATGCCTTTGAAGATTTATATCCCAATGAAGGAGATTATGATTTTAATGATGTAATAGTTCACTACAGACATAATTATATTACAAATGCTAGAAATGAAGTAGTGAAGGTAAAAACAAAATATGTGGCTAAAAGTGTGAAAGCAGCTTTCAATTCTGGTTTTGGAATTGCCATGCCATTCCACATCGATTCTCTAGCCTCAGTAACTGGATCTGTAATAAATACCAACCTTGTATCATTGAATGGGAAAGGAACTGAAACAGGCGTTAGTGATGATCATCCTGTAATTATTGTATTTGATAATCAAAATGCCATTGTCAAAAATACAGGAAACATTAAATTTAGTGACCCTATTGATATGGAGATGGTCTTTACTTCACCTATTTCAGTAGAAACATTAGGTTTTGCAGATTTCAATCCATTTATTTTTGCTCAAGAAAGAGCAAGAGAAATCCATTTACCTGGCCACGAACCAACCATTAAGTTTAATACTGCTTACAGAACAGCCGGTGTTGATGCTGGTGACTATAGAACTGGTTCAGGACACCCTTGGGGCTTAAGTATTACACACAAGTTTCATCCTCCAAAAGAGAACATCGACATCACAAGAGCTTACAATAACTTTGTAAGGTTTGTCACCTCCAATGGTCTATCCTTCAGAAATTGGTATACCGATGATGAAGGGAATAGAAATACTGATAAGATGTATTTAGACCTAGAAGAAGTAGAAGATTAGATTTCAAGTTTCATATTAGTTGTAATGGAAAGGCCATCATTGTTGATGGTCTTTTTCTATATGTGATGAAGTCTCATATTGATCGAAAAATGAAGAGAAAACTCTTGACTTTTGATTTGTAATCAGGATTGGTCTTGAAGGGAAAAGCGTGAAGAAACGAAGAGGAAAGTAGATCCTATTGATGCTTGTATAAAAGTAACTTTTAATCTATAATTCTACTAGATTTTATTGGGTCTACTTTCAAACTTCTTTCTTCTTCATT
>NZ_JTAM01000106.1 GCF_000812565.1 Flammeovirga sp. OC4
TCAATTATGAGACAGCCTCTTTTTTTATTACCCACGATAAAGATGAACTAATTGATAGCTTCTTCAACCTTTACCTTAATTACTATACAAATAGGCACATTGTAAACTAAGTTTTCATTTTATGGAGGATAAGTAGTAGTGCATTGTGGTTCGCGAGGGCGTTGCAATGCAACGCCCATAAAGAACTGCTTTTTAGAAGATGAGTACAAAACTTTGGTCTTTGATCTATTAACAATCAATCATTCATTGAGTAGTAACTTCCTTCTCGGCCTTGAAGAGAAAAGCGTGAAGAATTTCATGTATGGAGCCGTTAAAAATGATTTTCTTGTTTGAGTGCCGCGAGTTTAAAATTATTTAGGCGAAAGAAATGGAATTTTGTACACAATGTAATTAGTAGAAAACTCACTAATTATTATCCATTTCCCTAGCCTAATCCTAATATCGAAAGTATTAGATCCACATTGGATTATAACGAAAAAAAGCTTGCATTACTGCAAGCTTTCTTCCTATCAAATAAGAATTATATTATTAATTTCCTTCATATAGAGTTGTCTCTGCATATTTAAAATCTGAAACATTCTGAGAGTTATCTTTAAACTTGATAAATACTCTCTTAATACCTGCACCAGGTTCTAGATTCCATGAGAACTTCTCTGAATAAGGCCTCCAAATTCCACCTTTAAATTCTCGGTTATTCGAAACCATCATATAAACAGCTTCTCTTGCCTTTGTTGTAATATTAACTGTCGGGTTATCAACTGCTGTTTTTCCATTCTCAATCTTCACATACATTGGAATTGGAGGCGTTGTGTCTAAGATAATTTTTGCTTCAGTTACCATAGATTCATTCCCCGCTTCATCTCTAAACTTCACATAAACGTACTTTTCGCCGTCAGTACTATGTCGGATAATCCAATCCTTACTAGTATCATAAGGCTCCCAATCAATACGTGACTTGAAATATCTGTCATTTGTCACTTTCATCTCAGTTGCTCCTTCAGCAAATATTTCTAACTGAACACTACCAGTTTTATCATTAGTATATTCTTCACCATTATTGATGATTAACTTCTCATTCACCGGTTCTTGACGGTCTAACAGTATACTTGATGAGACAGGCGAAGTTACATTTTCAGCATCATCTTTAAACTTAGCAAACACCGTTTTCTCGCCATCTTCTGCTGCTTCTAAATAATGATCATAGATATAATACCTAAATCTCTCCCAAGTTGCCCCATCGAAATCTTTATTATTCGAAATCATCATTTTAGTAGCACCTCTTGCATTCAGCTTCAGTCTTACTCTTGCATCATAATCAGTACAATATTTCTCGCCTTGGCCAATTAATATCGAACCTTCACGTGGAGCATCTGTATCAACACCCACTGATACATATGATGGTTTTGAAATGTTACCTACTGCATCTTTGAAAAGTACATAAACAAACTTCAAACCATCACCTGGAGGGAATTTCCATTTCTTAGATGTAGCATAATTTTCCCATTCAGCACCTTTGAAATCAGATCTAGAAGATAAACGCATTGTCTTAGCACCTTTCGCTGTGATATTCAATGTTACTTCTTCAAGGTTAATTAACTTATCCTGAGCTTCAACAATCTCCACACTACCTTCTACTGGAGGAGTTCTATCTAATGTTACATTAACGGAATATGTGTCAGAAACATTACCTGCTTCATCCATGAATCTTGTATAGATCTCTTTTACACCATCTTCACCAGGAAGCCTCCAAGGTATATTGTATTCTGAATAACCAATCCATCTAATTTTTTCAAAATTAGGGTGGTTACTAATCTGCATTTTAATAGCATCTTCAGCATTTACTCTTACCAAAGCAATAGCATCAGGATGATTAACAACTCCTTCTTTATGATTTTTGACTACAATAGAGCAATTAAATGGAGGTTTTGTATCCAATACAATATTATCAGATACTGGTTCAGATACATTTCCCGCTAAATCTTTGTAACGAGCAAATACTGTTTTCACACCATCATCACCATCAAGCTTCCATTTTCTGATCACATTGTAGGCCTCCCATTCAGAGTCCATAAACGTTGGGTCATTACTTATTTGCATGTAATTCGCCTTTCTGGCAAATAGCTTTAAGTTGACCATATGTTCTTTATCGATACTATATTCTTTATTGTTATCAATCGATATTTTACCACCAAGAGGAGGTTCTGTATCTATTAAAATACGATCAAAAGCTACTTCAGAAACATTTTTTGCACGATCCATGAACTTGATATAAACCGTTCTTATACCATCTTCACCGCTCAATAGTTTCCAATTCTTATGTTCTTCCTTGTAAATCATCCAGCGTGAACCAAAGAAAGTTTGTTGATTTGAAATCATCATGAACTTGGCGTCATCAGCCTTAATTTTCAAATCAACGATATGTTTTTCATCCTTTAATAATTTGACATTATTTGCTGTATCTTGAACTACACCTTCGGCATATATATCCAATTTAGGGTTCTGAGGAGGTGTAGAATCTAATATCACAGACGAAGTGTAAATTTCTGATTCATTTTTAGCTCGATCTCTAAATTTCACATATACAGTTTTCTCACCATCTCCAATTGGAAAGTTCCACACTGGAACAATTGAAGTGTAAGGCATCCATTCTGCATCACTAAAATCTGATTTGTTAGAAACCTTCATTTCAGATGCACCTTGAATTATCAACTGTAATTTATGTCTTGCATGATTATCAATATACTTTCGACCGTCATCAATAATTACTCTACCAAACCTAGGTGGAACTCTATCCACTATAGCTCTTGCTGAAACAATCTTAGAATAGTTACCAACTTCATCTCTAAAACGTGCATAAACTACCTTTTCTCCATCTCCAGGAGATAATGTCCATTGTACTTCCTCTGCATAATCAATCCATCCTTCTCCACCACGGATTTGAATATGTGAAGCTCCCTGAGCGAAAAAATGTAAGGTAACAACAGAATCTTTCAAAAACTTTTCGCCGTCGTTAATCTTCATTTTAGCTTCAGTTGGAGGAGTTGTATCAATCGTTATTTTAGCACTGATTACTTTTGTTTCATTACCAGCTGCATCTCTATATTGAACAAAAACTTCTTTCTCTCCATCTAGACCAAGAAGTTTATAATTATCAATTCTTGAGGTAAAAGTTCTCCACTGCTTACCAATAAAATCGGGTCTATTAGATATCCTCATCTGATATGCATCTTCAGCAGATAAAAATAGTGATACCGTACGTTTTTTATTATTGGTAAATAACAACCCACCATTAATCATTATTTCAGGGTTCTGTGGAGGTGTTCTATCCAATTCAACAATTAAAGTGGCTACCTCAGATACATTTCCTGAATCTTCGTCTTTAAAAACGGCATAAATTGTTTTTACTCCATCCTCTTCTCCTCTTCCGATAATCGGAAAATCAGACTTCTCCCAATTCACCCTTTCCCAAACTACACCTCTAAAACTTTCGTCGCGACTTATTTTCATGTGTGTCGCATTCTGTGATTTTATCCTTAAGTGAACTCTTCCTTCGGGATCGTTGGTTACATCTCTTCCTCCATCAACTGCAATAGATCCAGTGACAGATTGAGACCAAGAAAAATGAGTAATAAATAAAAATAAACAACTTAGTAAAAAACTCTTCATAGAAGCTCTATTATGGGGATGAAGTGCTACGACACCTATCAAAAATCTCTCTTTATACCTTATCAACGAGTATTATTATAATATATTTCGTTAATAGGTAATGATTAATCAAAGAACATACCAAGTATGATAATCAGCTTTAGCACAAACTGTTTTTAAAAGTGATAAAACCTAACATATATTTTATGTGTTATAAAAAAAAGAATATAACAAAAAAAACGTATTTTTACTTTTAGAAGTGAAATAAAAAAAATAAATATCAAAGTATGGCAAAACAGCGTTTTGATGCTTTAAAAGTTGTTGAACTAAGACAACCTATAAATGTAACCCCACCAAGTGAAAAAGTTTCAGACTATTTCGGTAAAAATACGTTTGGTCTTCATGTCATGAAAGAACAACTTTCACCGGACATTTATACCAGATTACAGAATGCTATCCATAAAGGAGAACAAATTGATGAAAATGTTGCTGACGCTGTAGCGACTTCTTTAAAAGCTTGGGCAATTTCCAAAGGTGTAACACACTATACACACTGGTTCCAACCGCTTACAGGATCCACTGCAGAAAAACATGATGCATTTTTTGAAATGACTAATGATGGAAATGCTATTGAACGTTTCAAAGGAAGTGCTCTAGTAAGGCAAGAACCTGATGCATCCTCTTTTCCGAGCGGTGGTTTAAGACAAACTTTTGAAGCTAGAGGGTACACTGCTTGGGACCCTACTTCTCCAGCTTTTATTATAGAAAGTGGAAAAGGAAAAACGCTTTGTATTCCTACTGTTTTTGTTTCTTATACAGGAGAATCGTTGGATAACAAGGCTCCTTTACTAAAGGCGTTAGAGCAGATTGATAAAACAGCCACTGCGGTTTGTCAAATTTTCGACAGAAGTATTGAAAAAGTACAAGCTACTTTGGGTACGGAGCAAGAGTTCTTTCTCATCGATAAAGCACTAGCAGATGCAAGGCCTGATATATTATTAACGGGAAAAACACTTTTTGGTAGAACTCCCCCAAAAGGTCAACAACTCGATGATCATTATTTTGGTGCAATTCCTTCAAGAGTTTCTCGTTTCCTTCAAGGTTTGGAGATTGAAGCCTATAAATTAGGTATTCCAATTAAGACGCGCCACAATGAAGTGGCACCGAGTCAATTTGAGATTGCACCGATTTTTGAGGAAGTCAATGTTGCTAATGACCACAACCAGTTATTGATGGATTTGATGAGAAAAGTAGCTTCTCGTCATAATTTCAGAGTTTTATTCCACGAAAAACCCTTCGAGGGCTTAAATGGCAGTGGGAAACACAACAACTGGTCTTTGCTTACAGATAAAGGTAAAAATCTTTTACAACCTAGTACAAAAGCTAAAGAAAACCTCATTTTCATTACATTCTTTATCAATATTTTAAAGGCTGTTTATGATAATGCAGACCTTTTGAGAGCTTCTATTGCTTCAGCAAGTAATGATTACCGATTAGGTGCTAATGAGGCCCCTCCTCCAATCATTTCGGCTTTTATTGGCACTCAACTATTCAATGTGCTTACAGAACTAGAAAATAATGGCGACATTAAAGTAAAGAAAGGTGATAACATCTACATGAAATTGGGCATCAATAAAATCCCTCCAATTCTATTAGACAATACAGATCGAAACAGAACATCTCCTTTCGCATTTACGGGTAACAAATTTGAATTCAGGGCTGTAGGTTCTCATGCAAACAATGCTAGAGCGATGACGGTATTGAATGTTGCTGTAGCAAATCAGTTAGAACTTTTCAAAAGAGAGGTTGATAAGTTGATTGAACAGGATGAGAAAAAAGAGGTTGCTATTATTGACATTTTACGTTCTTATATCCCCTCTGTTAAGAAAGTTGTTTTTGAAGGAAATGGATACGGTGAAGAATGGGTGCAAGAAGCAAAAAGAAGAGGCCTTTCTAACTTTAGAGATACACCGAGAGCTTTACAAGTTTTGAAAAAGGCAGCAACTTCTCGTCTTTTCAAAAGAATGAAAATCATGACACAAGCCGAACTTTTTGCTCGTCATGAAATCCGTCTAGAAAATTACACTAGAAAAATGCAAATTGAATCTAGAGTAATGGCAGATCTTGCGTTGAATCATATTTGTCCAACAGCTATTCGATATCAAAATATGTTGATTGAGAATGTGAAAGGCATGAAAGATATAGGGCTTGAGGAAGAAACTGAAGAAGTAATGAATCTCATTCGAAAAGTTTCTAAGCACCTTAATCAAGTGAAGAAACTTAGTAATGAAATGACTCGAGAAAGAAAGCGTATCAACGCAATTGAGAGTCCCGAAGAAAAAGCCATCGCCTACTGTGATGAAATCAAAGAAAAGTATTTTGAAGAATTAAGATGGCATGTCGATAAATTGGAAACAATGATTGATGACGAAATGTGGCCTCTTCCAAAATATAGGGAATTGTTATTCTTGAGATAACCACATCGATTGAAAATAAAAAAAAGCGGGACATTGTGACAATGTTCCGCTTTTTATATTAAATAAGCTCTGATATTTAGATCAAATCATAACCCATTTCTCTAGCTACGATTTTCTCTACTAAAGCTCTCACATTCTCATTAGAGATTTTTTCGATGACATCTCCAGCAAAAGCATAGATTAACAAACCTCTTGCTTTATCTTCAGGAATACCTCTAGCTCTTAAGTAGAACATTGGTTCTTCATCAAGGGCACCTACTGTACATCCATGTGAACAAGACACATCATCAGCCCAAATTTCTAGCTGTGGTTTTGTATCCACAACAGCGTCTTGAGATAATAAGATATTTTTGTTCGATTGGAATGCATTCGTTTTTTGAGCATCCTCTCTTACGAAGATTTTACCATTGAAAACACCTTTTGATTTATCAGACAAAATACCTTTATATAATTCATTACTGTATGAATTAGGCATTTTATGATCCACCATTGTATGATTATCTACTAAAGTCTTTCCTTTTACAAGATAAAGACCCGTCATCAAACCTTCACAGTGCTCACCTAAAGCAATATTTAAGTTGTTTCTCACAATGTGACCACCTGTAGTGATTGTAATATTGTGATAAACACTATTGTCAGCTTGTTGAGCTTCAGAAAGTGTCACTAAAGAAGTATTCTCTACTTCATCTTGCAACTTCAAATGGCTCAAGTTTGCTCTTTCTGCAACATTAACCTCAGCTACACTGTTCACTAACACAGCTTCACCTTTGATTACTGCATTTCTTTCAATAATACTAGCTTGAGCACCTTCTTCAAGTACAGCCAATACTCTTGGTTGAACGACAATATTGTCCCCAGAAACAACATTTAGGAACATCAAAGGAGTTTCTGACAATGCATTTCTTTTCGCATATACAAAACCACCTTCTACAACTGATGCTGTATTCACACCTACAAACGGTAATGAGTTATCGGCGTATTTTCCTAGATGTGCTAAAACTAAATCTTGATGCTTCTCAATTGCTTCACTCAAAGGAGCTACAATTACTTTCTCAGTTGAAGTAAATGAAGATAATGATGCATTATAAACACCATTCACAAAAACCATTACATCTGTACCCTCAATTAGATAATCTTGGATATCAGCTGCGGTTACATTCACATCATTTGAGAAAGAATAAGTATTACTTACTAACTTTTTGATGTTAGTGTATTTCCATTCCTCGTGTTGAATAGAAGGAAAATCTGAAGACGCGAAAGTCTCAGCCGCTTCTGTTCTTAGTTGAACTAAAGCAGGTACTTTTTCAATCGTATCTTCAATATATGACAGTGCATTGTTTTTTAATGCAGCATTTTCAATTACTATACTCATCGTTATAAAGGGAATTAGTTTTGACCTTCCACTTCTTGGATGATCCAATCGTAACCTTTTTCTTCTAATTCAAGTGCTAATTCTTTAGTACCTGACTTAACGATTTTACCTTTGTATAATACGTGAACAAAATCAGGAACAATATAATCTAGTAATCTTTGGTAGTGAGTCACTACTACAAACGAACGATTACCATCACGCAATGTATTCACACCATTGGCTACGATTCTTAATGCGTCAATATCTAAACCAGAATCTGTTTCGTCAAGAATTGCTAATTTAGGATCAAGCATTGCCATATGGAAAATCTCATTTCTTTTCTTTTCACCACCAGAGAAACCTTCATTTAAAGATCTACCCATTAATGATTTATCGATAGAAACGATTTGCATCTTCTCTTTCATTTCTTTCATGAAGTTGGCAGCATTATAAGGCTCCTCACCTCTTGCTTTTCTTACTTCATTTACGGCTGTTCTCAAGAAGTTAGTATTACTAACACCAGGGATTTCCACTGGGTATTGAAATGCTAAGAAAAGTCCCTTCTGAGCTCTTACTTCAGGTGCCATTTCTAACAAATCCTCACCGTCAAAATCAACATCACCACCGTCAACTTCGTAATCTTCTCTACCGGCTAAAACAGAAGCTAAAGTACTTTTTCCAGAACCATTTGGTCCCATGATCGCATGCACTTCTCCTGGTTTAATCTCTAAATTAATCCCTTTAAGAATTTCTTTGTCTTCAATCGAAGCTTTCAGATCATTGATCTTCAACATATTTCTATATGATTTTATTAATCGAAAATTTGTTTACTATAACTACCGATAGTGTACTATTGTTTTTACTTCTAAAAGTAGTAGCTTAATTCGGCTTGCAAATTTATTTAGATTTTTTTTAAATAGGAACATATTTACGAATTATCATGCTACTTTTGCATAAATTTTTCATGAAAAAAGGTAATGTCACAGACATTACCTTTAGTCCTGTAAATATGAAAATGAAAAAAATTTAAATCAAATCAAATGTGGTGCAGTATTTTGCAATGATTACTATCATAAAATTCGCACCATCGATACAAAGTTAATATTTTTCGTCGAATTTGAAGATTTTTATCATCATTTTAAGTTTATTTACAAATATATTTAGACATTTAATCAAAAAATTATGCTTTCAATTGGAGATAACTACGCAACGAACTTCAGTTTTACTCAAAACCAAGTAAATGCATTTGCTGAATTGACGGGCGACACTAATCCTATCCATATTGATGATGAGTTTGCTTCTAAAACTCCTTTCAAAAAACCAATTATGCACGGATTTCTTTCTGCGAGTATCTTTTCAAGAGTTTTAGGAACTGAATTCCCTGGTAATGGATCTGTATATCTTTCACAACAAATGGATTTTTTAAGACCAATGTTTGTCAACGAAGAGTATGAAGCTAACTTTGAAATCACAGAAATAGATTCAAGAAGAAAAACAGCTATCATTAAAACCATCATCACATCAGTAGCAAATAAAAAGGTAATGGTAAAAGGTGAAGCGAAAATTATGCATAAAGAACTTATCGCTTAACCTTACTAAATAATCTTGTTGTTTTCCTCTAACTATACTTTTTGAATTAATATTACTCGTTAAATAAAATATCATTATAATCTTTTCAAACTATGCCTAAAATTAACAAGTTCAGAAATACTACTTTTTATGGGATGTTCAACTACAAAAGTTATCTCATAAAAAAACTAGCACTCGATTTGGTATGGATTACGATTCCTACTACAATATTATGTGCAGTTCATGAATTCAAACATTTCGATATTGGAATGAACTTTTCACTTCCAGGTTTGATGGGAGCTATTTTAGGTATTTTGTTAGTTTTTAGAAATAACACGGCATATGACCGCTGGTGGGAGGCTCGAAAAGTACTTGGAGGACTTGTAAACACTTCAAGAAATTATGCTTTGCAAGTTCATTCGATGCTAAGTGACAGTGAGGAAAAAAAAGATTTGATGAAATTGATTGCATCTTTCCCTTTTGTATTAAAGGAACATCTCAGAGATGGAGTCGTTTTTAGCGAGATTGAGTTTATTGGGGAAAAATTATTAGTGGAAGTTAAAAAATGGGATCATATTCCTAATGCTATCAACTCATACATTCAAGAGAAATTAAAGATAGCACTTAATAGAGGTGATATTACTGATTTTCAATTTTTAAAACTGATTGAAAATAGTGATGAACTGATCGATATTATGGGTAAATGCGAAAGGATTAAAAATACACCAATGCCTGAATCTCATACATTTCTATTAAGACTTTACATTTGGGTTTATGCTATTATCATTCCATTTGGTCTAATAAACACATTGGGGTGGTGGACCATTCTCGCGGTAGTAATGGTTTACTATGTAGCCATGAGTATTGTGACCATTTCAGAGGAAATAGAAGAACCGTTCGGGACAGACCCTAACGATTTACCAACTGACAAGATTGCTCAAAATATTTATAATAATATTCAGGAGATACAGTTTAAATCAACTGAATATTCAACATACAATCCATAATGGTAAAAATATATCACTTATCCACTTGCTCTACTTGTAAGAGAATTATTGAAGAAATTGGAAAAGATAAGTTTGATCTTTTTCAAGATATTAAGACTGAAAAGATCACAGAAGAACAAATTGACGAGATGCAATCTCTAGTTGGGTCTTATGAAGCACTTTTCAGTAGAAGGTCAAGACAATTTAGACCTATGGGGCTTCATGAAAAGGATTTATCTGAGAATGATTATAAATCGTTAATACTTCAAGAGTATTCTTTTTTAAAAAGACCTGTTATTATTGCAAATAATAAGATCTTTGTAGGTAATAGTAAAAAAGAAGTAGAAAAAGCAAAAGAAGCTTTAGGATAATGGGAAGAATTTTGGCAATTGATTACGGTACAAAAAGAACTGGTTTCGCAGTCACCGATCCTCTTAAGATCATCGCATCTTCATTGGAGACTGTTCAAACCAATGTTGCAATGCAGTACATCAAAGAATATTTAGAAAAGGAAGATGTTGAGTGTTTTGTAATGGGGCTACCTGTCGGACTAGACGGCAAAGAAACTGACAATACAAAACCGGCACAATCATTTGCCAACAAATTGAAAAAAAACTTTCCTGATAAAATAGTACATTTTGTCGACGAAAGGTTCACTTCTAAAATGGCAGAGGCATCTATGATTGCCGGCGGCATGAAAAAGAAAGACCGAAGAGTAAAAGGAAATGTAGACAAAATAAGTGCAGCTATTATTTTACAATCTTATTTGGAACAAAATAGCATTTAGAAAATTTAGATAAGTATATGATTTATCCTGTTGTCGCTTTTGGCGACCCTGTATTAAGAAAAGTTGCAAAAGACTTTAGTGAAGAAGAATTAAAAGAAGTTGGTACGTTAGCTTCTGATATGTTTGACACAATGGAAGGTGCTCATGGTGTTGGACTTGCTGGTCCACAAATCGGCAAAGCAAAAAGAATTTTTGTAATCGACTCTAACTTAATGATTGACGAAGAGTCAGAAGAAAAAGGTTACAGAGGAGCTTTTATCAATGCTGAAATCATTGAGGAATGGGGAGATGAATTTACTATGGAAGAAGGTTGTTTAAGTATTCCTGGTATCAATGGTGATGTTACTAGACCTTCTAGCCTTAAAATCAAATACCTTGATGAAGAACTTAATGAAAGAGAAGAAGAATTCTCAGGAATGACAGCAAGGGTCATCCAACATGAGTATGATCATATTGAAGGTATCCTATTCACTGATTACCTTACTCCTATTAAAAAGAGGTTAATCAAAAACAAACTGAATAACATATCAAAAGGAAAAGCTCAGCATAGCTATAGAATGAGATTTCCGAAAAAATAACTAACTTTCAGCCACTCTTTATTGAGTGGCTTTTTTATTGAATTATTTTTTGACATGAAACTTCTAATAAATATACTCCTAATTTTAACCCTTCTCGGCTGTAATTCTGATGAAATCAATTGGTCAACACCAAACAGTCTAGATGACGATTTTATGAATCAAATCAACAAACATCGGCAGGAGGTTGATTTACCTGAATTAACATTCAACCCTATCTTTTTTGAACAAGCTAAACGTTTTGCTGCTCGCATTGCTGATAATCCACATATGAGAGAGCAATTAACCCAAGAAGAAGAGAGAAATGGGTATTATAAAAACGCGATCATTGCACAAACTAAAGCCACAAGCGTGCGTGGTTGCACGGGTTTCAGTTCAGGCATGAATTTAGACCCTACATCAGGAGTTGTTGAGTACATGTTGAGAACATCGTGTAGAAATACAATCGAAAGTAGGAATGCGAACACAATTGGTGCTGCTGTATTTCAAAATTCCAATACTGGTGATTATTTTTACGTAACTTTTATTGGTAGATTATAAAAAATGAAACATCAAGAGAACTTTAAAATTGCCATGGTTCAACATTCTATAGACTGGATGAACCCTACTTCTAACTTTGCTACTTTAGAAGAAAAATTATGGCAAATTGATGATAAAGATATCGACCTAGTTATTTTTCCAGAATTATTCACAACTGGATTCCATCAATCAGCAGCAGAACTTGCAGAACCTATTGGCTTAACTACTACAAAATGGCTCCTACAACAATCAAAAAGAATGAACGCTGCCATGATTGGGAGCTACCCTGTTCGACAAGATCGTAAAGTATTCAACAGGCTGCTTTTTGTAAAACCTGATGGTACTTTTTCACATTATGATAAAAGGCACTTATTCAGAATGGCCTCTGAACACATGTCTTTTTCACCTGGCAACTTCCAAGTAGTAGAAGAATGGAAAGGTTGGAGAATAAACCCTATTATTTGTTATGACTTAAGATTCCCTCTATGGTGCAGAAATACAAATAATGACTATGATATTTTGTTATGCATTGCCAATTGGCCTAAACCTAGAATTGCGGCATGGCATACATTATTGGCAGCTAGAGCCATCGAAAACCTAAGCTATACTGTTGGTGTGAATAGAACAGGAGTTGATCCAAATGAGGTAGTTTATAATGGCAACTCAGCTGTTTACAATCCAAAAGGTGAAATTACAAATGAAATAAGCGAGGAAGATGACATACAAATTGTCACATTAAATTACCAACAAGTTCAGTCTCTAAGAGAGAAATTTCCAACTCATCTTGACGCTGACCATTTTAATTTACATTTATAGACTTTCTGAATGGAATATATTCTTCTTCATTTAATTATTAGTTCCGTTGGTGTTATTCTGATGAGAAATGGTGCTTTGATGCTTTCAAAAGGTGCCACTGCTTTATCAACAAAATCGCACTTTTCGGGACTAAGAGTTGGGCTTACAATCGTTGCATTGGGTACCTCTATACCAGAGGTTGCTGTATCATTGATTTCAACCTTTAAGAATGAAGAAACGCTTGCTTTCGGAACTTTGATAGGCAGTAATACTTTTAATATTGTTTTTGGGTTAGGCCTGACTACTTTTTTCACCAGTATTAGGGTATTTGCTAAAAGTATCTGGAGAGATTTACTTGTAGCAATATTAGGAGGTATTCTGTTGTTCGTTTTATTGAATAAACAACTCATCTTTAATGTTGGAGCCAACTATCTTACTAGAACAGATGCTTTAATACTATTTGGCACCTTCGTTTTTTATTATATTGTAATTTTCACCAACAAAAAATCTAGAAGAGAAATTTCACTTCTTAATGCACAAAAACACTCTTCTTTTCATCATTTCAACAAACAAACAATTGTAAGAAATATTATTGTTGGTATACTAATTATTTGTGTAGGAGCTTATATTGTGGTTATTGAAGCCTTATTATTAAACTCTACAACACCACTAAGCTCAAGGTTTATTGGTGTAAGTATAATGTCTATTTGTACCTCATTACCCGAAATCACAACTACTTTAGCTGCAATAAAAAGAAAGCGTCAAGATATTGCACTTGGTAATATCATGGGGTCTTATATCATCAACTTTTTACTGACCCCTTGTTTATTAACAATTAAGGGTGAAGCCTTTTATGACTACACCCTTAATTATGATTTAATATTTTCGATATTAATCTGTACCCTTTGTATTACATTAGCACTATCAAGTAAAAATTACGTTTTGAACAAAGTTACTTCAATAATTCTACTATTACTTGGGATACTATTTTATGTGACCACTTACCTAAGAGGATAGCATTCACTATTTTCTTCTTTTCTTACGACGCTTTTTACTTTTTGAAGAAGAGTTATTACTAGAAGAAGTCGTTACAGCCGTATTCGAAGGAAGTTTCACATTTTTAAAAGCATCAGGATATTTGGCCTTTACTTCTTTCATGTTTACTTTTCCCTTAGATAAAATACTCAATGTATTCATGATTACATCATCTTCTATCTGATTATTTACTTGAGCAGAATAGAAGGATTTCATCAACTTTACAATCTTAGAAAAAGCCAACTCTACATCTTCTTTAGCCTCTAATTCCAAAGCACTTTGAACCATAGCCTCCAGATTTTTACCAAAGTGTCTGAATCGGATATTACTTTGCGTATATTCAACTCTCCTTGGTTTACTGAACATCATATTTTCCTTTGGAGCAGGGTATGGAGAGTCTATATCCAATTTAAAATCAGACATCACCTGTAAATGATCCCAGATTCTCTGTTGGCTATCGTTTAATTGCTTTTGTATTGGATGAAGCTGTTTCATCAAAGCAATCAAAGTATATGCATATTGCGTCCTTAAAGACTTATCTTCCAATGAAGAAATAAATTGAACTAAACCCTCAATATTTCTTCCATACTCTTTCAGAATAATATCTGATCTACTGGTATTATAACTATGTTCGTCGCGCATATTCTTAATTAAACTGAGTGATTTATTAATAATCACTCAGTATGTTATAATTTATTCTACTGTTACTGACTTCGCCAAGTTTCTTGGTTGATCCACATTACATCCTCTCATAACAGCGATATGATAAGAAAGCAACTGTAAAGGAATACAAGAAATCATAGGCATTAATACTTCATGCGTATCAGGTACCTCAATCACGTGATCTACCATACTTGGAATTAATGCATCACCTTCAGTTACAACAGCAATTACTCGTCCGCTTCTAGCCTTAACTTCTTGTAAGTTAGACACAACTTTATCATAAGAGCTATCTCTAGTAGCAATAACCACTACAGGCATCTCTTCATCAATCAAAGCAATCGGACCGTGTTTCATTTCCGCCGCAGGATAACCTTCTGCATGAATATATGAAATCTCTTTTAGCTTAAGAGCTCCTTCTAAAGCTACAGGGAAATTAAACCCTCTACCTAAATATAAGAAGTTTCTAGCATCTTTATACAATGCTGACATCTCTTTAACAGCTGCATCAACTTGTAAGACTTTCTCAATCTTAGAGGGAATACTTTCAAACTCAACTAATAAATCATGCAATTGAGCTTCCGTTAAAGATCCTTTTTCTTTTGCCAGCATCAATGCCATTGTAGTAAGCACTGTTAATTGAGCTGTGAATGCTTTTGTACTAGCTACACCAATTTCTGGTCCTGCATGAGTATAAGCTCCCTCATGAGAGTTTCTAGCTATAGATGATCCTACTACATTACAAACTCCAATTACAGTAGCTCCTTTAGACTCTGCTAAAGACATCGCTGCTAATGTGTCCGCAGTTTCCCCTGATTGAGAAATTGCAATCATCACATCACCTTTACCGATAATTGGGTTTCTATATCTAAATTCAGATGCATATTCTACCTCAACTGGGATACGCACTAATTCTTCAATAATGTATTCTGCTACCAAACCTGCATGCCATGACGTACCACATGCAACAATTATAATACGGTTAGCATTAAGAAGGTCATCAAAGTGATTTAAAATACCACCTAGCTTTACGTGGTTTTTACGTGCAATAACACGCCCTCTTAAACAGTCTGCTACAGACTTAGGCTGTTCCATGATTTCCTTCATCATGAAGTGATCATATCCACCTTTTTCGATAGCTTCTAGTTCTAATTCTAAGGTTTGTAGGTAAGGTGTTTGAACTACATTCTTAATGTCGGTAATTTTCATTTCACCGTCTTTAAGAAGTACTACCTCCTCGTCCTTAATATATACAACCTCTTTTGTATATTCAACAATTGGGGTAGCATCAGAAGCGAGGAAGAACTCATTCTCTCCTACACCAATTACTAATGGACTACCCTTTCGAGCTGCTACTAACTGCCCTGGATTATCTTTACTTGTGATTACAATTGCATAAGCTCCTACTACTTCATTCAAAGCAATACGGACAGCTTGATCTAAATCACAGTCGTTATCTTTTTGAACTTGCTCGATAAAGTGAATAAATACCTCAGTATCAGTCTCTGAATGAAATACATGCCCTTTCTCTATTAATTGAGCTTTTAATGCCTCATAATTTTCGATGATACCATTATGTACCATTGCTAGTTTTGAATCAGATGAATAATGAGGGTGAGCATTTACATCATTCGGAGCACCATGTGTTGCCCAACGTGTATGGCCTATACCTGTTGAACCTTTAGTGTCTTGTCCTTTTAATTCGTTTTTTAAGTCTGCAACTTTCCCTTTACATTTAAAAACTTTTACATCAGAGTTTTCAACAAGGGACACACCAGCGCTATCATATCCACGATACTCAAGTCGCTCTAAGCCTTTAATAAGAATGTCTAGTGCATTTCTATGTCCTACATAACCGACAATTCCGCACATGATGTTTATAAATTTAGTGAATAATTATCAACTCCCTATTTACAGTTATAGTTAGGGTCATTGAATACAGCATAGTATACAACTAATCTCATCTTCATAGGCTGTCCATTTAATGGGTGCATGAGATCATTTTTATCTCCTGCGAAAACCAGCTTTTGAATAGAAGAAGATTGTTGACTTGGTAATATAACGAGACCATCATCATCAAGAGGTAAACCTTCGACCTCCCTAAATGTTCTTTCTTGTAAGTATTGAGCTAATTTAGCCCAAGTATATGTTTGTGTATTAGAATTATAACCAATTTGATGGTTACCAGAAGATGGAAATTGGGCTTGTAATAATCTATATTGCCTAGATTCACTATCTACAGTTTGTATTGTACCATCTTCATCCATAAAACCAAAATACAATCCTGATGGTGGCGGCAGATTTGATGCAGGGTAAACTTTATATCCATCATCCTCAGGACCAACCGCAGTAATTGCTAAATCAGCTTGGTTAATGTGCACTTCTCTTAATGTACCATCCTCTTTCTTCATTAAGTTAGCTAAAGAAGGGAATTTAATACGTGCTACCATTCCGGTACCTTCAAAAACGAAGCCTAAATTATTAGAATCCTCAGACTTTACTACATCTCCAATATTGATGTTCTGTGTTAAAGTACCTGGTGTATATTTAATATTATTGAATCTTTGATTAAAGCCAAAATAATATACGTCTCTAAGAGTATCTTCTTCAGTATCTCCAAAATAATGCATATTCATTGTCACAACCGTCCCAAAGTTTTCCAAACTATATTTTCCTACCCACGCTGGCGATTGAGAATCTTTAACCTTAATTGCTAAACCTTTAATTGTTTCAGCGAACTCGTCCTGATCTGCATATTCACCATTGGATATGATTTTAGCCCCAAATAAACTATCTAACTGAATTTTCACAGTATCAGTCGTAATATCAGAAGCTTTAAATGTTCTGGTACCAATAGGTGTTGCAGCATATTCAACTTCATCGTTAGAAAAATAATCTATTGAATCACCTTCAATATCATCCAATAACTCATATACTTCTAAAGTCAACTCTTGTGTGGTATCACCATAAAGTGTTGTTTTTTCAAGTGCCAATGATAAAGAAATAGAATCTAGTGTTCTATCATCAAAACTAACTGATTCCTCAGAACCAATACTTAATTGGGTAAAAGTAGTGGCCTTAGTGTTACCAATTTCGGTACCCTCATCCACATAACCTACTAAGAAATACGCACCATTTTTAGTATAAAGTGAATCTTTATAATGTGTCTCTATTTCAATTTCGAATGTATCGGCATAACACATTACTGTTGCATCATCAATTAGGTCTCCTCCAATTATAATTGTTTGTTGATCCGTACGCTCACAAGCAATGGAAAAAATAACTACTAAAAATGAAATTGCTCTAATGTATAAGTTTCTTATATTCATCTGGAAAATTATCAGTTAAAAAGTGGGAATCTAAAACCCCTCTTTTTCCATGACAATGGATTGTTTAAAATGGTTGAAAACCTAATAAAAAATACGTGAGGACAAAAATTGCAAATATTCTTATAGCACACAAACAAAAAAGGTAGTCGATGTAAAAACGACTACCTTTTTTATATAAAAATACTTAAAAAGCTTACATTACTCTGCTAATCCAGTATAAATATCATAATAAGACTCTGCATATTCTTCACCCTCTGGTTCAGTCTCGGTTAATTTCTCTCCATAAGAAGAAAGTACCTCTACTACCGAATCATCGATAGTTGCACTACCTTTGGTTACTTTGTCTGCATACTCAGAACCTATTTTAATAAAGCTATTGTAATCTGCCGAAGATAAATCTGATAACATTGAATCATCAATATCTAGCATTTTCACTTTATTCGCCAATTGTTCGTGATCAAATTTATGATCAAACTGCGTATTGTAAACTGTAAAAACAGTTTTAGCATTTTTGAACATTGGATCGTTCTTGTAAGACGTTTTCAAGTATAAAGGAATAAAGCTTGTAAACCAATCATTACAGTGCACTACATCTGGTGCCCATCCTAATTTCTTTACAGTTTCAATTACTCCTTTACAGAAGAATACAGCTCTATCATCATTATCAGAGAAGAATTCATCACTCTTTTTATCTCTGAAGACTGACTTTCTATGGAAATAATCTTCATTATCTATGAAGTATACCTGTAATTTCGCACTTTGTATTGAAGCTACTTTAATTGTTAGCGGCTTTTCGTCCTCACCTACGGCAATGTTCATTCCCGAAAGTCTCACTACCTCATGCAATCTGTTCTTACGCTCATTGATCAATCCAAATCTTGGAACCATAATTCTGATTTCCATTCCTCTTTCTTGCATCGATTGAGGAAGCTTTCTCACGTAATCTGCAACCTCTGATGTTTTTAAAAATGGATTTATCTCACTTGAGACATAAAGAATTTTTAATTTCGACATATTCTACCGTATTTACACCTTTTCTACGCAAAAGTACGGAAGAACTTACTTAAATTCAACATAAATATATTAAACTAAGGTAAATAGTTACAGTTACTTAGTAATTTATTTCCAAAAAATCAACCCCTAAAATGAACGTTTTTAACAAAGTTAGTACCTTAAAAGAATTTGTCAATAATTGCAAATTTTCAAAAAAAACGATCGGTTTTGTCCCTACAATGGGAGCATTACATGAAGGGCATCTAACATTAATTCGTCAATCAAAGAAAGAAAATGACATTACAATTTGTAGTATTTTTGTCAATCCTACACAATTTAACAATGCCATTGACCTTAAACATTACCCTATCAAACATACTGAAGATAAGGCACTTCTAGAAGGCGTAGAGTGCGACATTTTGTTTTTACCTTCAGTAGAAGAGATGTATCCATCAGGAATTGAAAATAAAAATCTTGTTGGTTTTTTATTCGGAGACATTGAAAAACAATTAGAAGGAGCCTTTAGACCAGGTCACTTTAACGGTGTAGGAATTGTTGTAAGCAAGCTTTTTCACATGGTTAATCCTGATAAAGCTTACTTCGGGCTAAAAGACTTACAACAATTTTTAATTATTAGAAAAATGACAAAAGAACTTTCTTTTGGCATAGAGGTTATTGGTGTTCCAACGGTAAGAGAAGAGGATGGACTTGCAATGTCTTCAAGAAACTTGAGATTGACTTCCGATGAACGAGCAAAAGCGCCTTTCATTTATGAAGTTATTAGCGAAATGAAGAATAAAATCAACCATTCACAAGCACCAAAAGAAGTTCTTGATTGGGGAATACAGAAATTCCAGAAAAACACTTCTTTTCATTTGGAATACCTCGAAATTGTCAATACCTCAGACCTAAAACCTGTTGAACCTTATCAAACACCTAATGCCTATGCAATTGTAATTGCAGCTCATTTAGGGAAAGTCAGATTAATTGATAATTTATTGATTGAATAATCGGTTTAAGAGCCATAAAAAAAGAGGCTGTCTCATAATTGA